>NZ_MUHH01000025.1 GCF_002217475.1 Flavobacterium tructae | reverse complement strand
GGAGCAAAATATTTATAGATAATAAAAAACAGTAGGGGGAAAAGCTCCAGAGGAGCGGTATATTTTACCGCCTCTTCTAAAGTATACTATCTGTTTTTAGAGAGTAATTCAAAAGCTATAGTTTTTTGAAATATCATATTAATCTAAAAGTCTTTCTGAGTTAGCTTTATTTTTAATGAGTATGTTAGGTTGAGTCAGAGTTAAAATTCTAGTTTAATCAGTTTCCAGCTATGGGGCTGAGCGAAGTCGAAGCTATTTTTAGTTCCATAAGCCTTCGACTCCGCTCAGGGTGACATCGCGGTTGTCCGAAGTTTTTATTGACTTTGTTTTATTCCGAATGTGCCGATAAATATATTAGAACTAAAAACCCAACAACTTTCGTCATTGGGTTAGTCTATATTCTTTGTTCTTTCTTCTATTTTCTAAAATAAAAATCTAGTCGTTCAATTTCAAAACAGCCATAAACGCCTCTTGTGGAATCTCAACGTTTCCTACCTGACGCATACGTTTTTTACCTTTTTTCTGTTTTTCAAGAAGTTTACGCTTACGAGAGATATCTCCACCATAACATTTTGCGGTAACGTCTTTACGAAGTGCTTTAATGGTTTCACGAGCGATAATCTTCGCACCAATCGCTGCCTGAATCGGAATGTCGAATTGTTGTCTTGGGATCAATTCACGCAATTTCTCGGTCATTTTTTTACCGATGTTGTAAGCGTTGTCTTCGTGAATCAAAGCAGAAAGTGCGTCAACCGTTTGAGCATTCAGAAGAACATCCAGTTTTACCAGTTTTGAAGTTCTCATTCCGATAGGAGAGTAGTCAAAAGAAGCATACCCTTTAGAAACTGTTTTTAAACGATCGTAAAAATCGAATACAATTTCGGCCAATGGCATGTCAAAATTCAGCTCAACACGTTCTGTTGTCAAATACGTTTGATTGGTAATCTGACCACGTTTTTCGATACACAAACTCATTACGTTTCCAACGAAATCGGCTTTTGTAATGATGGTTGCTTTTATAAAAGGTTCTTCAACTCTGTCTAGTTTTGAAGGTTCAGGTAAATCTGATGGATTGTTTACAACCAATGGCGTTTCAGGATGTTTTTTGGTATACGCCAAATACGAAACGTTAGGTACAGTAGTGATAACCGTCATGTCGAACTCACGCTCTAAGCGCTCCTGAATAATTTCCATGTGAAGCATCCCTAAGAATCCGCAACGGAAACCAAAGCCTAAAGCAGCAGAACTTTCGGGAGCAAAAACTAATGAAGCATCGTTCAATTGTAATTTTTCCATAGAAGAACGTAAATCTTCATAATCTTCTGTGTCTACAGGGTAAATTCCGGCGAAAACCATTGGTTTTACATCCTCGAAACCTGTAATCATATTCGTAGTTGGCACTTTTGCGTCGGTAATGGTGTCACCCACTTTTACTTCGCGTGCTTCTTTAATTCCTGAAATCAAATAACCAACATCTCCTGCAGAAACCACAGTTTTAGGAACCTGATTTAATTTTAAGGTTCCAATTTCATCAGCAAAATATTCATTGTCCGTAGCCATGAATTTAATTTTTTGCCCTTTTTTGATTTCTCCGTTTACTACTCTAAAGATAACTTCAATTCCACGGAACGGGTTGTAAACCGAGTCAAAAATCAATGCCTGTAATGGTTCGTCAGGATTTCCTTTTGGAGCCGGGATTTTTTCGATAATGGCTGCTAAAATATTCTCAACACCAAAACCTGTTTTTCCGGAAGCATGGATAATATCTTCTAATTTACATCCTAATAAATCAATAATATCGTCGCTAACTTCTTCAGGATTGGCACTAGGTAAATCTACCTTGTTCAAAACCGGAATAATCTCAAGATCATTCTCTAAAGCCAAATATAAGTTGGAAATAGTTTGTGCCTGGATACTTTGCGCTGCATCAACAATCAAAAGAGCACCTTCGCAGGCTGCAATAGATCGTGAAACTTCATATGAAAAGTCGACGTGACCGGGAGTGTCAATTAAGTTTAAGATATATTCTTCTCCTTTGTAAGTGTATTCCATTTGAATGGCATGACTCTTAATGGTAATTCCACGCTCACGCTCCAGATCCATGTTGTCAAGCAATTGTGCTTTTTCTTCACGAGCTGTAACGGTTTGTGTAGCGCCCAATAAGCGGTCTGCCAGTGTACTTTTACCGTGGTCAATGTGTGCAATAATGCAAAAGTTACGTATCTTCTTCATTTTAATATGTCAATTCTCTAAACGAGTTTAAGTAATTTCCGGGTCTAAATCTGCACTGTAGCGATTGCCTTAGAGCATGTTAATAAACCGCAAAGATAGCGCAAAGTTTTGGATTCTGGAATGTTGATCTTCGATAGTTGAATACGGAATTTTAAAATAGTTTTTAAAACGTTAAAATACGTCGTGATTTTCTTTAAAAAGAGAGGAGAAATAAAACCCGACAGGTTTAAAAAAACTGTCGGGTTTAGTGTAATTAACTAAATCATTCTAACTTTAAATTATAACCCAGTTGAAAGTATAGTGGAATCAGTGGTTCTGTTTTAAAATCTTGCGTAATTACTTTTCCCAGTCGTAAAGTAAGGTCACTTCGGCGAAAGGAATATCCGGCTTGTATGCCATAGTTGAAATTGCCTCCGGTTGACGGTTCATACCAGCCATTTTTCACATCGGGATAGACTTCTTTATAAATTGCCGAATTTTTAAAATGAGTAGCAATCGCTTTGTCAAAACCAAATTCTCCAGCGGCAAACCATTTTGGTTTGTAATAGCCAATAATCGCAGTCGCATCGGCGCCAAAGTTTTGTAAGGTGACTAACGGATTTTCGTATCGGCGATAAATTCCGTGAATGGCGGCATTAAAACGGAAATGATTTATTTGGTAAAAATTAATTTGCCCGCCAATTTTACTTTTAAAATCATCCAATACTGTTTCGCCTGATGGTAAGGAAAAAGATGCTTCGACTACAATTGGCAGTTTGGTTTTGAGATGGTAACCGTAAGCAAGTCCGTAAACAAAACTATGTTCCCAGCCGGCATTTATATTTAGAATGTGTTTTTGATTCTCTTTAAGATTTTCCCAGTTTAAGGTTTGAGAGTAGGTTTTGCCTATGAAAATAGAGAAGATAAAGATGCTGATTAATAATATTGTTTTCATCATGGGATTATTTTAGATCGTTTAAATAGTTCAGTACAAAAGGATGCACATTTTCCCATTTGAAGTAGATCATCTCGTGTCCGGTACCTTTTACTTCGGCTATGGCGGTATTAGGAAAAAAGGCAGCTTCTTTTTGGGCGAAGGCTAAACCATAGGAATGATTTAATTCGCCATACAAAAACAGGACTTTCGTTTTGTACTGACTTAGATTTGTAGTAAAATCAAAACCTTCATTTTCGGCAATGTCGGCTAAACTTTCTAAAACGGTTGTTCCGATTCGCCAAAATGGGGATGGTCCTGAAATACCTTCCTTGTTGCCTTTCGCATAAGAGAAACCTGAAGAAACTCCCAGTTTATAGTCCAGAATTTCGTGCTGGTTTTCTTTTCCTGTTAAAAATTGATCGATATACAATAAATTGCTGGTGGCCTCAGAGAATAATTTTATTTTACGACTCATTTCTCCGTAATCGTCTAATAGTTTTTTGTTTAGTCCGCCCGGTTCTGCCAAAATAACCCCATTGATGGCCATTGGGTATTGGTTGACATAAGCCGCGGCGAGCATAGCACCCCAGGAATGTCCGAAAAGAAATATCTTTTGAGTGGGTGTTTTACGGTAATATTTTATGACTTCAGAGAGATCGTCGATCATCAATTGAATGGAGTACGTATTTTTGTCATGTCTTTTGGATAATCCGGAGCCTCTTTGATCGTAGAAGATCACATAATAACCTTCGTCGGCGAGTTGTTTTACATTCAGACCATTTCTGTAATCGGATCCCGGACCACCATGCAGGAAAACGAGCATTGGGTTGTTGGGATTTCCGAAAGCCTCGGAGTGCAGCTGCGTTCCGTTTACAAAAATAGAAGCGATAGAGGCATCCTGATCGACAGTTTTGGGAACTAAATTTCCAAGTCCCTGAATGTCGTTTTCATTTTCGCATCCAATAAAAAAGAAAATTGAAACAGCGATTACGGCTGAGTAAAGTACTTTGGTTTTCATTGCATAAATTGGTTTAAATTTCTGCAAAGATGCGCTGTGGTGCTATGCTGGTCGCCCCAACTTGTAAGGTGGTTCCAGTTTATAATTCAAAAACCCGACAGGTTTTTAAAATCTGTCGGGTTTAAGATGAAAGTTATTTTAAATATTCAGATGGAGAAACGCCGGTTGCTTTTTTGAAGTTTCGGTTGAAAGCTGTTTTCGAATTAAAACCACATTCTAATGCGACAGACAGGAAGGTGAATTTTTGATTTTCGGGTAAAAGAATGGTTCTTTTAAATTCTTCAACACGTTGAGAGTTGATGTAATCATAGAAGTTTTTCTGTTCTGCCGAGTTGATGACCTGCGAAAGTGTATTGGGATGAACGCTTATCCTCTGGGCCAGCTCGGTTAAAGTTAAATCGGCATTTTTGTAGAGTTTTTCATCATTCATGAGTTGCGTCAGTCTTTGATGGATAACCATAAGTTCTGAAGAAGTAAGTCCTGATTTCTCGTATTTAATTTTTTCAGATGTATTTTCGGTGTCAACGCTTTCAAATGTTAAAGTCTCAGAATGATTGTTTTCGGAAAGCGGCTGATTGGTGAAAATTCCAACTTGTTTGACGCCAAAATATCCAATAAAGATCAAATAGAAAACGACAACCGAAAAAATATACTGATCGTCAGAAAAAATGATTACGAGCCAGATGATACCGGATCCAATAATTAGATATCGCAGCCAGGTCAGGTTGATTCGTTCGGTATGCGAAAATTGATTGTTGATGTTCTTGCGATGTTTTATGAGTTTTTGCAAGGAAAGTAAAGGATAAATAATTCCCGAAAATACGATTGCAGCATACAAAATAGATATTAGGGTTTCGTAGCCTTTGCCTTTGTTTTTAAAAACGGCTGCTTTTTCTTCGAAAGACAAATTATAAAACGGAATCAGTACCAGAATGGCAACTAGAAAAGGAATAAAATGTAAAAGATTAAACTTTTTATAGCGATTTTGGTTCGTTAAAGCCGAAGTGTATAAAAATAAAAAGGGTCCCTGAACTAAAGGCATTGGAAGTTCTAAACCCAGTAAAAAGGGAAAGTCGCTATAGTCATTTTTGTAATGAAGATAGAACAGGAATAAATGAAAGCCGGTAAAAAACAGCCAGAGTGCCAGAATCTTGTCGGCCTCAGTTTTGTTCCTTTTGCTTGCCAGTACAACAACCAGAAAAAAGGTGATTATAATGCCGGTTAAATACAACATACAGGTCTGGGGTATAAATTAAATCGGTTGTTAAAATATCGACCAAGATAATTTATTTTACTCAATTGTCTGCCGTTGAGGTGTTTTGCAAAGATTAATTTTTTTATAATCTGTTAGGCTTAGTAGTGAGGTTATTATTCCTCTTTAGAAGTTTCAGTATGATGGTTTTTAAATTCCCCATACCATTTTTCGACAGAAGGATAAACAAATGCGGCTACCTTTTTAATCGGATTGTAAAAAATAGAATGATCTAAGGTTTCTTTTTTAGCAAAAGTATTATTGAAATTGATTTTCTCAAAAAGAGCGATAAAAATACTGATGATCAAAATGGTTTTTAAGATTCTGAAAAAGCCTCCGCCCAGTTTATTGGGTAATCCCAAAAAGGCAAAATCGGCAATTCCGGTAAGGATTTTAGCTAAGAAGTAAATGCCAATTACCACTAAAATAAAAGTGAGAATAAAAGCAGTGATCTGTATTGTATTAGGATTCCAGGAAACATGTTTCATGATCAATTCTTTCATAAAAGAAGAGAATTTAATCGCAATATAAATTCCCAACAATAAAGAAATGAAAGAAGCAACTTCTACAAAAAGTCCGTTTTTAATTCCTTTATATAAACTAAAAGCTAAAAGAGCGGCCACAATTATATCAAAAAAACTCATATTTTGGTGTGTTTAAAAAAGCGCAAAGATATACTTTTTTAGGTTCGGAGGTTCAGAGTGGCAAAGCTTCAGCCGTTTTTTGGAGCTCTCTTTTTCTGTGTGTTTAATTTTTTTAGGTGCAATGTATTGAACTGTGTATCTTTGCAACTCAAAATTTAAAGTTAAGATTGTAATTCTGTCCCCTTCAGAATTGAATTTTTCAACAATCTAAGATCTAAAATCAACAATCTAAAATCATACAATGTCCAGAGATACACAACTAAAAGAGCGATGGGAAAAACTCGTCGATATACTGTCTAATCAATTTTCGCAAGGCGAAGACTTAGATTTAGATGCCATAATTTATTTAATCGGAGTTCAGGAACTCGGGAAAGTACATCGTGAATTCAAAAAAGATGAAAAATTAAACCTGATGCATATCGCCATTTGTCGATTATTGGAACCTTACGGGTTTTATGAATTTGACTTTTTTGATGCCGACGGATGGCCACATTATAAAGTAAAAGAAGAATTACCGCCACTGAAAGCGGGCGAACAATCGGTTTTGATGAAAGAAGCCATTGTGAATTATTTTTTAGAAAGAGAACTTATTAAATAGGTTTTAGTTTTCAGTCGCAGTTTTCAGTTTTAATTAAACTGCGATTTAGTCTCTAAACTGCGAAAGAAATGTGTAGATATGCAATGACAACGTATAAACCTCATTATGCCTGCTTTAATTGTCGAAAGACATTTAAAAGAAGATTGATGAGCGATATAAAAGAAGGAGAAAAATCCGATTTTGAAGCCAAATGTCCGCAATGCGGCGAGCTGATGGCAGACATGGGACTGGATTTTGAATCGCCCAAAAAGGATGATTTAAAGAAATGGGAACATATTAAGAGTTTGTATTCTGTTGGCATTACCTTTCATTCCTGTGGTTGCGGCGGGCCTGGTTATATTCCTAATTCAAAAGAAAAATTAATAGAGTATTTTGAAAAGATGAAAAAAACGTATCTGAAAGAGATGGACTTTTGGCGCAGCAAAATTGGACCTGAAGGCCAAAAGGAAATTGCTATCAATCAGGAACGGTTAGATTATTGGCATGAAAGTGTTAAAGAAGTAGATGAAAAACTAAGCCAGATAAAATAATTTAAAACTCCTTCGAAACAGACAATTTTACAGATTTAACGAGTTGTATTATTGCTTTAAGATTCCGTTTTGTAGTTGTAAAGGAAACTTTGGATATTAAACTTTAAACTTAAAACAAAATACTTAAATTTGTATTCTCAAGAACTGAATGAAAATGATAGACAAGATAAAAGAACATATAGAGGAAGCAAAAGCCTTTAATGATAAAAATAAAGAATCTTTAGAGCAATTCCGTATTAAGTATTTAGGGAGCAAAGGTTTGTTGAAAGAGCTTTTTACAGAGTTCAAAAACATTCCAAACGACCAGAAAAAAGATTTTGGACAGGTAATAAATACTTTAAAATCGGTTGCCGAAGAAAAAGTAAGAGTTATTCAGGAAGAGCTGGAAAGCAAACAAGAAGTAAAAGGAGTTTTTGGCGATTTAACACGTGCGGCCGAACCGGTAATTATTGGTTCACGTCACCCGATTTCAATTGTTAAAAATCAGATTATTGATATTTTTGCGAACATTGGTTTCAATGTTTCTGAAGGTCCGGAAATCGAAGACGACTGGCATAATTTCACCGCTTTGAACTTACCGGAATACCATCCGGCGCGTGATATGCAGGATACTTTTTTCATTCAGACTAATCCTGATGTGTTGTTGCGTACGCATACATCATCTGTTCAGGTGCGTTATATGGAAAATCATAAACCGCCAATTCGTACTATTTCTCCGGGACGTGTGTTTCGTAACGAAGCGATTTCGTCTCGTTCACACTGTATTTTCCATCAGGTAGAAGGTTTGTATATTGACAAAGATGTATCGTTTGCCGACTTAAAACAGACTTTACTTTATTTCACTAAAGAAATGTTCGGAAAATCGAAGATTCGTTTGCGTCCGTCGTATTTCCCATTTACAGAACCAAGTGCCGAAATTGATATTTATTGGGGTTTAAAAACCGAAACTGATTATCGTATTACCAAAGGTACTGGGTGGCTGGAAATTGGTGGTTGCGGAATGGTAGATCCAAATGTTTTGAAAAATTGTGACATCAATCCTGATGAATACAACGGTTTTGCTTTCGGAATGGGAGTTGAGCGTATTGCTATGTTACTGTATCAAATTGGTGATATTCGTATGTTTTACGAAAATGATGTTCGTTTCTTAGAACAGTTCAAGGCCAATATTTAAAAATAAAGTTATTAGTAAATAGTGATTAGTGAGAGGTCTTCTTTCTAATCACTATTTATATTTTACGAATTACTAAGATTATGAAAAAAGATATAACAATTCCCGAAGTAGAAAACGTATTTCTTGCAGCAGTGCAGGAATGGAGCGACGACTTTATGGAAAAAGTATGGTACGCCTACCTGGTGAACGACAGTGATTTTAACCTGGACAGTGTGATGGTAGTTTCAAAAGCATTTGGAACGATCGATGGCGAGATGAAAAAAACGTCTGTTTTACGTCATGCTTTTGTAGAAGTTCCTGCGGTTTCGGTTGTGAAAATCGAAATGGTTGAAAAGAGCTTACTGGTACTGAACAACGAGTTTATGGTAACGTTCTTCATAGGAAATACATTGTACGACAAGAAATTTACTTTTAAAGCAAACCTGATCAACGAAAACGATACGGAGGAAGTGCCTATTTTATTTGTTGAAGGAGTTATGGTGAAGTAGAGTGCAGGTTTGTAGAAGCAAGAAGCAAGAAGCAAGAAGCTAGAGCAAAGAGGCAAGAATATAGAATATAGAATATAGAATATAGAGTAAAGACTATAGAAGCTAGAGTTTAGATTTCTTTATATTAAAATAAAAAAGAGTCAAGGTGAATTTTAATTCTGTCCTGACTCTTTTTTTTATCTGTCAAAAACAAGTTCACAATCTATAATCTTGCTTCTTTGCTCTTGTCTCTATATTCTTTACTCTATAATCTCACTTCTCTAAAAAAAAAACTAATCCAAAGACTCCGTTAATTTTTTGAAAACCGATTTTGCATCTTTTCCTTCGTATAAAACAGCGTAAACAGCATCGATAATTGGCGTTTTTGCACCATAGCCCTGATTTAGCTTATAAGCGCTTTTAGTGGCATAATAACCTTCGGCCACCATACTCATCTCCATCATCGCACTTTTTACCGTATAGCCCTTACCAATCATGTTTCCGAACATTCTGTTTCTCGAGAACACAGAGTAACCTGTAACCAATAAATCTCCTAAATAAGCGGAGTCATTGATGTTGCGTTTCATTTTATGAACTTTTCGGATAAATTTCTTCATCTCGCGAATTCCGTTACTCATCATAACCGATTGAAAGTTATCTCCATAACCTAATCCGTGAGCAATTCCGGCTGCAATAGCATAAATGTTTTTAAGCATTGCCGCATATTCAGTACCAATAATATCATCTGAGATTTTGGCTTTGATATAATTTCCGGACAAATGTTTTGCTACGATAGAAGCTTTTTCCGGATCCCCGCAGGCAATTGTTAAATAGGAAAGCCTTTCTAATGCTACTTCTTCAGCATGACAAGGACCAGTAATTACACCGATATTGTAGTAGGGAATGTCGTATTGAATGTGAAAATGTTCTCCAACAATCAAACTTGTTTCAGGAACGATTCCTTTAATAGCAGAAAAGATAATTTTATCAGACAATGAAACCGTTAAGTTTTTCAATTCACCGTCTAAAAAAGCAGAAGGAATTGCAAAAATCACATAATCTGCGTAGGCAACTGCTTCATTAATATTATTAGTCAGTTTAAGTTTTGCCGTATCAAATTCAACCGAACTTAAGTAATTCGGATTGTGTTTGTATTTCTGAATGTGTTCGATAGCAGCGTCATTACGCATGTACCAGGCAATTTCTGAAAGATTTACACATAACATCTTTGCAATCGCCGTTGCCCAGCTTCCTCCTCCAATTACTGCAAATTTTAAATTTTCACTCATTATTTTAATAATTTAAAGCAAAAGTACTTAATAATGTAGTAATAATACAAAATCTCATTTAAGAAATTTGGAAAGCCTCTTTAAATACAATGGTTTCCAGAGGATTTAAATTGAAACAGAAAATATTTTAACGATTATACAATAAAAAGGCAATCCGTACGTTGTAACTATTTATAAATTAGAATTTAATGAGTTTAGCAAGAATTGAGTTAGTTAATTTTGTTTTAGTATTGTAAAAAGGCGTTCCCATAAAATGAGAACGCCTTTTTTGTAAAATTCCAAATGAGCTTAAAACTGGAATTTGTTTTTTTATTTGGAATATAGCTATTAGTAGCTCATTTCAACAATCGATTTTACTTTGTCTAAAGTAATTAGTTGTTTTTCACCCAAACCTTTCCAGCCTCTTTCATTAAATCGGTTTACAATAAAATCAGCCGTTTTGCTATAATCGTCTGTGTATTGCGAAAGTTTAGTATCCATTCCCATAGTATGGAAAAATGCTACAGTTTGATTGATTGCTTCTTTTGCCACTTCATCGTCAGAACCTGTTAAATTGAAAATTCTTCTGCCGTATTGGGCAAGTTTTTCTTTTTTGGTCTCAAACATCGTTTGGTATAAACTAGGTCCGATAATAGCCAAAGTTCTGGCATGATCAATTCCGTATAAAGCAGTTAATTCATGACCAATCATATGTGTAGCCCAGTCCGAAGGAACTCCTTTTTGAATGAGGCCGTTTAAAGCCATGGTACAGCTCCACATAAAATTAGAAGCCAAAGCATAATCGGTAGGATTTTCAACCACTTTAGGACCAACTTCAATTAACGTCTGTAAAATTCCTTCGGCAATACGGTCTTGTAAATAACCTTCGTGCGGATAAGTCAGGTATTGCTCCATCACGTGTGTATAAGCATCTACGACTCCATTTTGTAATTGTCTTTTTGGTAAAGATGCAATTACGGTTGGATCACAAATTGAAAATTTAGGGAAAAGAGCACTTCCGCCGAAAGCGAGCTTTTCCTGAGTTGACTCGATAGTGACAACCGCTCCCGAATTCATTTCACTTCCCGTTGCAGGTAAAGTCAAAACAGTTCCAAAAGGCATAGCGTTTTCTTTAATAAGTAATCGTTTTTGCAAAATGTCAATCGGATTTCCGTCGAAATTTATGGCCGCTGAAATGAATTTCACACCATCAATTACAGAACCACCACCGACGGCTAAGATGAAGTCAATTTTTTCAGCCTTAATAACAGCAACCGCTTTCATCAATGTTTCAAAATGCGGATTGGGTTCGATTCCGCCAAATTCTACAATATCAAAACCTTTTAAGTTTTGAATCACCTGTTCGTGAATTCCGTTTTTAAAAATACTTCCGCCGCCATAAGCCAGTAAGATTTTGGCATCTTTAGGAATTAAAGTCGAAAGTTTTTCAATTTGTCCTTTTCCGAAAATTAAATTCGTCGGATTGTATAATTCAAAGTTTAGCATTTTTTTTAGAGTTTCTAAGATGCTGAGGAGCTAAGGTTCTAAGTTTTTTTAGATTCTTAAAATCTCAATGCCTCAGCATCTTTTATTAGGGTAATTGTTTTATTTTAATGTTTCTAAGTTCTGTTGCTTAGAATCTCAGAATCTTAGTGTCTTAGCACCTAAGTACCTTTATTTCTTCAATTGCTGTAATAATTTTCCGACTACTAATTTAGATGAAGCCGGGTTTTGTCCGGTAATTTTTTAAGTTTCTAAGATGCTGAGGTGCTAAGGTGCTAAGTTTTTTTTAGATTCTTAAAATCTCAATATCTCAGCATCTTTCATTATAGTAATTGTTTTATTAGTTTCTAAGTCCTGTTGCTTAGAACCTCAGAACCTTAGTATCTCAGTGTCTTTATTAATTCAATTTCTGTAATAATTTACCAGCCACTAATTTAGATGAAGCCGGGTTTTGCCCCGTAATTAAAAGGCCATCTTCTACAGCATACGGTTGCCAGTTGGCTGCTTTTGAAAAGGTAGCGCCATTTTTTGTCAAAGCATCTTCTAATAAGAACGGCACTACTTTAGTTAACCCCACCGCTTCTTCTTCGGCATTTGTGAAACCGGTTACTTTTTTGTCTTTTACTAAAAATTCACCTTTAACTTTTACGTTTTTTAAAACTGCCGGAGCGTGACAAACAAAAGCTACAGGTTTTTTATGAGTATAGAAGGATTCGATTAAAGCAATGGAACTTTTATCCTCTACCAAATCCCAAAGCGGACCATGACCTCCAGGGTAAAACACAGCGTCGTAATCTTTTTGGTTGATAGTTGAAAGTTTATGGGTATGTTTTAACTTCTCTTGCAAAGTTTTATCAGCGTCAAAACGTTTCGTGTCTTCAGTGGCTGATGCCGGATCGGCACTTTTAGGATCAATTGGAGGCTGGCCTCCCAATGGAGAAGCAATTGTAATCTCGACGCCCTGATCTAATAGCTCATAATAAGGTGCAGCAAATTCTTCTGACCAAAATCCGGTTTTCTCTCCGGTATTTCCCAGTTTATCATTGCTGGTCACAACAAATAGTACTTTTTTAGTGCTTTTTTTTGTTGCTTTTTGCGCTATAGCTGAAGTACTAAAAGCACTAAAGGCTATAATCGTAAGTAAGGTTATCTTTTTCATAAGTTTAAATTTTGATCAAATTTACGACTAAAGTGATATCAGTAAAAATAAAATAAACTATGTTTGTTATAAATATATTTATGTCATGGTGAATCTGGAGTGGTACAGAACCTTTAAGGCTGTATATAAAAACGGTAATTTTTCTATCGCTGCAAAAGAGTTATTTATGAGTCAGCCTGCGGTGAGCCAGCAAATCTCTATGCTGGAAGCACATGTTGGAAATAAATTGTTCAATCGAAAGTCAAAAGGCGTAGAACCAACGGAATACGCTAAGTTACTGAAT
The DNA here is from genome assembly GCF_002217475.1 of Flavobacterium tructae. Lineage (GTDB taxonomy): Bacteria > Bacteroidota > Bacteroidia > Flavobacteriales > Flavobacteriaceae > Flavobacterium > Flavobacterium tructae. The sequence continues at coordinate 113,072 of NZ_MUHH01000025.1, read as the reverse complement.
AATTTAATTATAGATGCGCTGGATCGGCTTGAAAATGTAGAAAGCAGCTTTCGGGCAAAAGCAGAGGATGCTAATCGGTTAATTTCTGTTGGGATCTCCAAAAATCTTTTTAATTGTATTGGAAACCTGTTGATTGCTAAGTTCGATTTGATCGATTTTACTTTTGCAGAAAACGATGTTCTTTTTGAGTTAGTCGATGCTAAAAAGCTTGACTTTGCAATTACCACAAAAAGATTTGACACCTTTGATACGGTCTACGAAATTGTGGGGAAAATTAAGCTCATCATGGTGGCACCAGTACGTTTGGATGGTACAGAATTTAGTCAGAAACTAAAATCAGATAATTATACCGAAGTAGAGCAATGGCTCAATGAACAAAAATGGTACAGTCACGATGCCAGAATTCCACATATAAAACTATTTTGGCTACACGCTTTTAATAAAAAAAGGCCCTCTATGGTTCCAAACTATATTATTCCGTCTGAATCTGAAATGTTAAGGATGTTAGCGGACAATGAAGGGGTAGCGATAACCTGGAACTGCAATGCACGAAAATATATTAAAGAGAATAAATTGCAGTTATTGTGGAACAGTTTTCATGTGCCGGAAGAGTATGTCTATGTATTGACCGCTAAAAACAACAATTTGAATTCGTTTTTTGAAATTATCTCTAAAGAGTTAAAATTGTTTTTTGGTAACCGATTATGACAGAAATCATTGTTTTCTGTATTTTTAAAGAATAATTTTGGGAGATAAATTCTTAATATTTTTAAAAATGAAAAAGTTAGTATCTATTATAATGGTTGCGCTTGTGTTGTATACAGTTAATTCCTGTACTAAACGTGAAGAAGATGAGATCGCAGATTGCCTTACAGAAGCAATTTTTGTAAAACTACATAATTCAACTGATGCTACTAATCCTAAACTAATGAACTATTCCGTTGGATATAGTGGATCCGGAACTCTAATTGGTGTAAAGTGGACATTTGGAGATGGGACCACCGGAACCGGTAAAGATATTACGCATACCTATCCGGCAGCAGGAACTTATGAAGTTAGTGCGGAGGTTACTGTTGGGATAAATGGTTCAGAATGTACTTCTATCCCAAAAAGAACAGTAACAATAAACTAGAAGGCCGAAGGAAATAGAATATTGATGAGAGTCAATTTTATAATTTATTGCTGATGTGATAGATTATGAAATTGACTCTCATTCGTTATATTTGTGAGATAGGAGTTTTAAAATATGGAAAATTTTCAAAATATTCGAATTGCGGTTGATGCCATTGTGTTTGGATATAAGAACAACAGTTTATATGTGCTTTTAATAGAGCAAAAGTTTGGGTCTGCCGATAAGTATTGGGCTTTGCCGGGTGGTTTAGTAAAAGAGGACGAATCTTTGAGTGATGCCGTTATCAGAGAACTGCACGAAGAAACCAATGTTCAGCTTACTTTTATGGAGCAGCTGTATACTTTTGGAGATGATATCCATAGAGATTCCAGAAATCGTGTGATTTCCGTTGCCTATTATGCTTTAGTAGACGCTTCAAGTCTGGAAATTAAAGCGGATACTGATGCTGAACGTGTACAATGGTTCAAAATAGATGAGATTCCCGATCTGGCATTCGATCATAATTTAATTGTAAAAACTGCATTAGCAAGATTAAAAGCAAAACTGACTTACGAACCGGTAGGTTTCGATTTACTTCCTCAGGAATTTTTGTTTTCTGACCTCGAGAATCTTTATTGTACGATATTAGAGAAGGAAATAGATCGAAGAAATTTTAGAAAGAAGATACTTAGTTATGGTTTTTTGGATCAAACAGATCATTTTTCACCTATAAAAAGCGGTCGACCGGCTAAACTTTTTAAGTTTAATGATTTGAAATACAAAGAGTTAATTGATAGTGGTTTTCACTTCGAAATAAAGTTTGCGTAAATTTTACACAAAATAAATTGTTTAATAAATATATTGACTTATATTTGCGTATAATTAACGCAAACTAAAAAACTATGATACTTAATTTAGACCCAAAATTCACTCCAATTCTTAATAAGGAAGAAATCAAATTTCAAAGTTTCACATTTTCAGGAGGAGAACCTCACATTAAAATCAGTCCTGATTTTGACAATACCAAAAAAGTAACAATCACACACCGTTTAAATTCATTCAACGATTTAGGTCTGTTGTGCATTACAGTTGATGCTTTGCGCAGAATGGACGTGAAAGTAATCGACTTGTTTATTCCGTATTTCCCGGCAGCCAGACAAGATCGTGTGATGATTAAAGGCGAATCTTTATCTGTAAAAGTATATGCCGATATCATTAATACGCTTCAGTTGAATAAAGTATTTGTTTTTGATGCACATTCTGAAGTTACACCTGCATTAGTAAACAATTGCGAAGTAATTCCGAATCATACTTTTATTGCAGCGGTTTTGAAAGAAATTGGTGAAAACGTAAAATTAATTTCTCCGGACGGCGGCGCATTAAAGAAAATTTACAAAGTTTCTGAATTTCTTGGCGGAATTGAAGTGGTAGAATGCAGCAAAAGCCGAGATGTAAGAACCGGAAGATTGTCTGGTTTTAAAGTTTATGAAGACGATCTAAACGGAATGGACTGTTTAATTGTAGATGATATTTGCGATGGCGGAGGAACTTTCGTCGGATTAGCTGAAGAATTGAAAAAGAAAAATGCCGGAAAATTATACTTAGCAGTAAGCCACGGAATTTTCAATAAAGGCTTCGAAGTTTTAAATTGCTTCGACGCTATTTTTACCACCAATTCAGTAAAAGATTTCGAAGGCGAAAGCGTTCAGGTGATTGGATTGGATCAATTAGTTTAAAAAGTTTCAAGTTTCAGATTTCAAGTTATATAGGGAACCTGAAACTTGAAACAAAATAACAGAGAACCCGCTTCTTTGTTTCAATAACAAAAAACATGAAATACAATATAAATACCATAGCTCCGGAAAGTAAGTTTTTATTTTTCTGGGGACATCAGCCCAGTAAAGACGGAACGATTACTAAAACCTGCTTTAGTCAGTGGTGGTTAAGTTCTTTTAAAGTAAATGGCGTGACGTATAAAACTGCCGAACACTGGATGATGGCAAAAAAAGCCGAATTGTTTAACGATAATGAAGTTTTAGATAAAATCATTAAAGCTAATTCTCCTGCTGAAGCTAAAAAATTAGGACGTCAGGTTAAAAATTACAATGATGCAATTTGGTTAGCTGCTAGATTTGACATTGTGAAAGAAGGCAATTATCATAAATTCAGTCAAAATCAAGAACTAAAAGCTTTTTTGCTAAATACAAAGGATAGAGTTATAGTAGAAGCCAGTCCAGTAGATGCAATTTGGGGAATTGGAATGGCAGGTGATCATAAAGATGTTCTGAATCCTGAAAAGTGGAAAGGGCTTAACTTATTAGGTTTTGCTTTGATGGAAGTTAGAGATGAATTGAAATAGTTGAGTTATGAATGAAAAAACAGCAAAAAGCGTCAGCAAATTTCTAAGTCTGGTGCTCAGACATTCACCCGAAACCATCGGTCTTAAGTTAGACGAAAACGGTTGGGCAGATGTTGAAGAATTGATTATAAAATGTAATAAAAATGGAAGCCAAAATCAGATGACGGCCGAACTTTTGGGTTATGTGGTAGAAAACAACGATAAAAAACGTTTTGCTTTTAATGAAGACAAAACAAAGATCAGAGCAAGTCAGGGACATTCAATTTCAGTTGAGCTCAACCTGAAGGAGGCCGAACCTTCAGAGTTTTTATACCACGGAACTGTTGGAAAGTTTATGGAGAGTATAAAACTTGAAGGCTTACAAAAAATGAGCCGTCAGCACGTACACCTTTCCAAAGACAAAGAAACGGCAATAAAGGTGGGAAGCAGGCGGGGAGCTCCGCAGATTCTGACAGTAAGAAGTGGTGCCATGTACAGAGATGGTTTTAAATTTTATCTGTCCGAAAATAATGTTTGGCTGACCGCTGAGGTTCCTGCAAAGTACATAGAGTTTAAATCATAAGGAGGAGGAGTAAGCATCATTTTAAAATTATAAAACACAACAAATTATGATACTAGAAGCAGCAATAGGTGATGCATATGGTGCAGGTTTTGAATTTCGGGATTTAGATTTTATTTCTCAAAATAACCATTTAACCCAGTATCACAAACACGGACTTTATACTGAAATTTACAAACGCTATACAGACGATACGCAAATGGCAATTGCCATCTCGGAATTGTTATTAGAAGAGGATAATTGGAACGAAATCAAAGTAGCAGATAAGTTTGTTGAAGTATTTCACCGAGATAAAAGAAGAGGTTATTCCGACAGAGTTTACAATGCCTTGGACGCGAGTAAAAATGGATCTGATTTCATTAAAATAATCAACAACGGAAGTAACGGAAACGGTTCTGCTATGCGAGCCTATAGTATTGGTTATTTAAAAGATATAGAGCAATTGATGAGTTTCTGCGAAATTCAGGCAAGAACTTCTCATTATACTGTTGAAGGGATCAGTTGTGCGAAGCGTATTGCCTTGGCTGTTCACTATTTTAAATACAATTTGGGTGACGGATCGAGTTTAGTGTCATTTTTAAATGAAACGCTGAAGGAGAATGAAACCTATAAAATTACTTCGCCAATCGATATGCATGCATACCCAACTACACAAGCGGTTATTAAAATCGTTTCCGAAGCGACTTCCATGAAAGATTGCTTAAAAACAAGTATCGATTATGGCGGAGATACCGATACAGTTGCTGCCTTGTGTATGGCGATTTTAAGTAACAAAGAAAACTGCGATAAAACCCTGCCTGCTTTTTTGTATGAAGGTTTAGAGAATGATACATTTGGAAAAGATTTTCTAATAAAATTAGATGCAGCTCTCGATAATAAGTTTAATTAAATCATGAAAAGAACCTTTGTTTTTGGGGATATTCATGGCGGATTAAAAGCATTAATTCAGTTATTAGAGAGAATTGACTGCTCAGAAAGGGATCGGTTTATTTTTTTGGGAGACTATGTAGACGGCTGGAGTGAATCAAAACAATTAATTGATTTTCTGATTGATTTGTCCCAAAAACAACAGTGTATTTTTATCAAAGGAAATCATGATGTCTGGTGTCAGGAGTGGCTAGAGAATGATGTTATAAACGATATTTGGTTTTTGCATGGAGGGAAATCGACTATAGAGAGTTATGTCGATATTGAATGTTCGGAAAAAGAAAAACATCGCCATTTTTTCAATAGCATGAAAGATTACTTTGTAGACGAAAACAACAATTTATTCATTCATGCCGGTTTTTCGTCGATGCACGGTCCGGAAAAAGAACATTACCAAAGCAATTATTCGTGGGATAGAACGTTGTGGGAAATGGCTTTGACAATGGATAAGAGAATTAAAAAAAATTCGCTTTCCTATCCGAAAAGATTGTTACTTTATAATGAGATTTATATTGGTCACACACCAACCCTTCATTATAATGTAGAGATTCCAATGCAAGGATGCAATGTGTGGAATGTCGATACCGGGGCTGGCTTTTATGGCAGATTAACAGGTCTTGATCTGGAAACAAAAGTATTTTGGCAAAGTGATATAGTACAAGAGCTTTATCCAAATGAAAAAGGAAGAAATAAATAATTGAAAAAATAACTAAGAAATTTTATGAACCCATTATTATTAACCGACGGTTACAAAGTTGACCACAGAAGACAATACCCAGACGGAACAACATTAGTATATTCCAACTGGACGCCAAGAAAATCAAGAATTGAAGGGCTAGAGGAGGTGGTGTTCTTCGGATTGCAATATTTCATCAAAAAATATATCATTCATGATTTTGAGGCCGATTTCTTTAAAAAGCCAAAAGAAGAAGTCGTTAAAAAATACGCTCGCAGAATCAATAATTATTTAGGTGAAAATCAGGTTGGAACCAAACATATTGAAGATTTACATGATTTAGGATATATTCCGATGGTTTTTAAAGCGTTGCCCGAAGGTGTTAGTGTGCCATTAAGAGTACCCATGTTTACAATGTACAATACGCTTCCGGAGTTTTTCTGGCTAACTAATTATTTCGAAACCTTATTGTCTGCAGTAGTCTGGTTGCCTTGTAACTCTGCTACTATTGCAAAAGAATATCGAAAAGTATTGGATAAATTTGCCGACGAAACATCATCAGTTCCTGAATTTGTAGATTGGCAGGCGCATGATTTCTCCATGAGAGGAATGGGTGGAATCGAGGCAGCAATTACTTCTGCGGCTGGACATTTATTGAGTTTTACGGGTTCTGATACCATTCCGGTAATTGACTTTTTTGAAGAATATTACAAGGCTGATTCTGATGCCGAATTAATTGCAGGTTCAGTTGCGGCAACGGAGCACTCTGTAATGTGTATGGGAACAACCGAAGGAGAGTGTGAAACGTTTAAAAGACTGGTTACGGAAGTGTATCCAAAAGGAATCGTGTCTATCGTTTCGGATACCTGGGATTTATGGAAAGTTCTTACCGACTATTTACCACGATTGAAAGAAGAAATAATTGCCAGAGATGGTAAAGTTGTCATCCGACCTGATAGTGGTGATCCGGTAGATATTATTTGTGGTAATCCAAACGGAAAAACAGAAGAAGAGAAAAAAGGGGTAATTGAGCTGCTTTGGGATGTTTTTGGAGGCACGGTTAATGCAAAAGGATATAAGGAGCTTATTCCGCAGATTGGCGCCATTTACGGTGATAGTATTACGGTAGCAAGGGCGACCCAAATTTGCGAAAGATTAAAAGAAAAAGGATTTGCTTCTACAAACGTTGTTTTGGGAATCGGTTCGTTTACCTATCAATACAATACCAGAGATACTTTTGGTTTTGCAATGAAAGCAACTTATGGAGAAGTTAAGGGAGAAGGGAGAGCTATCTTTAAAGATCCAATTACAGATGACGGAACTAAAAAATCAGCCAAAGGATTAATGAAAATTGATTTAATTGATGGAGTATATCATCTAACGGATAATGTTTCCTGGGAAGAAGAAAAGCAAGGCGAATTGAAAGAAGTTTTCAGAGACGGGAAACTTTTAACAGAACAGTCGCTAAGTGAGATTCGAACAAGAGTGAAAAGCGCGGTAAACGTTGAAGCATAAAAACAAGAAAGCCTGAATTTGATTTCAGGCTTTTTTTTGTGCTTGTCATTCCGAGGAACGAGGAATCACACCAGAAACTCTACAATCAAAATCGTCAAGCTTTGTCGAATTACTTGTGTGATTCCTCGTTCCTCGGAATGACAATATTGTGTTTTTTTTACTTCTTGTAAAAATTATTGTGATCAATATATTCCCAAACTTTTGGTGGTAAAAGAGGCTGTATGTTTTTGCCTTCTTTGATACTGTTTCGGATAAAAGTAGAAGAGATTTCTACAATTGGAGCATCAATAATATGCACTTTTGGATGTGATTTTAATTCGATGTTTTCCTCTTCTTCAGATATTCGAGGATAAACATAAATATCGTAATCTGCTAAAAGCACTTCGTAGTTTTTCCATTTGTGAAGTGTTTTCAGGTTGTCTTCGCCCATGATTAAAGAGAAGTCATGAGTTGGATACTTTTCATGCAAATGAACCAGTGTATTGACCGTATAACTAGGCTGTGGTAATTTGAATTCGATGTCTGAAGGTCTTATTTTCGGATAATCTTCAGTGGCCAAATACACCATTTGCAAACGTTGGTGATCGTCTAACAAGGTAGATTTCTTTTTAAGCGGATTGTGTGGTGTAACGACCATCCATATCTGATCTAAATCGGCAAACTCAGCCATGTGGTTGGCAATGATTAAATGACCAACATGAATGGGATTATACGTTCCGAAATAAAGGCCTATTTTCATAAATGTTTTGTTTCACAAAGATTCGCAGAGTTCTCGCAGAGATTCACGAAGTAATTTATAAAATTTTGGTGAATCTCTGAGTTCTTCTTTGCGAATCTTAGTGTAATAGCTATTTGTTCACAAAATCTTTTACCAACTGATATGCTTCTTCTTTAGCGGTATCTAAATCGTAATTTTTGATAATCGTATCAAATTGCGGTGCAGTTGCCAGTTCAACCGAAGCCTTTGCAATTCGCATGTTTATTTTGTCATCACTTTCTGTAGAACGTTGTTTTAGTCGACGTTTTAGTTCATCAACACTTGGAGGTTTCACAAACACAGCCAAAGTTTGCTCCGGAAATTTGTGCTTGATACGCAGTCCGCCTGCAACATCAATATCAAAAATCACATTTTTTCCTAAAGCCCAGATTCTTTCAATCTCCGATTTTAAAGTGCCGTAAAAGTTGTCACGATACACTTCTTCCCATTCCAGGAATTCCTCAGCCTTGATGTGTTTCTTGAATTGCTCCAGCGAAATAAAATAATAATCCTTTCCGTGTTCTTCCTCTCCGCGTGGGTCGCGGGAAGCTGCTGAGATTGAAAATTCTAAATTTAAATCTTCTTTCCCTAATAAATGCTTTACTATAGTTGTTTTTCCTGATCCTGATGGTGCTGAAAAAACAATTAATTTTCCTTTATTCATTAATTTATGCTTTAGGCTTTAGGCGGTACGCTTTAAGCTCACTTACTCTATGTTTTTTTGCTTATAGCCTAATGCTTAAAGCGTACAGTTTTTAAAGTACATTTAAAACCTGTTCTTTGATCTTTTCCAATTCATCCTTCATCATCACAACCAGTTTCTGCATTTGCGCGTGATTCGATTTTGAACCCATGGTATTGATTTCACGACCCATTTCCTGAGTGATGAATCCAAGTTTTCTACCGTTAGCTTCAGAGCCTTTTATAGTTTCAAGGAAATAATCCAAATGATTGGTTAAACGAACTTTTTCCTCAGTAATATCAAGTTTCTCAAGATAGTAAATCAATTCCTGTTCGAAACGATTCTCATCCACATTCACTTTCAATTCTGAAATAGCAGTTTGTAAACGGTCTTTAATCGCTTTAATACGTTCCGGATCAAGTGCCAGAGCGTCGTTCATGTATTGACGGATATTCGATATTCTGAGATTGAATTCTTTTTCAAGAGATTCTCCTTCGTCTTTTCTGAAAGTCAGAATGTTTTCCAGAGCCTCTTCGATGATCAACTGAATTTGTTCCCAATCATTTTCATCAATTTCTTCGCGCTCGGTTTTTAGGGTATCCGGCATTCGAACGGCCATTTTCATCAGTTCCGTTTCATCCGCATCCGGGTAAACTTCTTTTAGTTGGGCGATGTAGTTTTTTACAACAGGAACATTTACCTTAGTTGAGGTTTGTTCAGAAGTACTTTCAACGTAAATTCCGAAATCAATTTTTCCTCTTTCCAGTTTAGTAGAGATTTGAGTTCTTAAACCTAGTTCCATTTCGCGGTATACCGATGGCATTCTAACATTTAAATCTAAACCTTTACTGTTTAAGGATTTTACTTCAACGGTAATTTTTTTTGTAGGCAATTGCAAAGAAGCTTTGCCAAACCCTGTCATAGATTGTATCATATAATTGAGTATAAAGGCGCAAAGATACTAAAAAACTTTAGAGTGAGGTTTTCTAGTTTCTATTGCCTTATTTTTAAAAGGTTTTGGGCGTTCCCTTCGGTCGGGCTATTCGTTTCAATCTTTTTTTGAGCAGAAAAAACTCAAAAAAAGGATTTCCACTTCTATCCCTAACGCAAACCGGGAATCTTTACAGCTTTTAGTTAAATTATTGTCCTAAGGCTTTCATTACCTGTAAAATATTCTGCTGACTGTTGCCAATGTAGATTTTACCGTCAATAATAAAAACAGGACGGCTTAAAAAAGTATAGTGTTCTAAGATGTATTTTTTAAAATCGGCTTCCGTTAAAGATTTGTTCTTTAAATCCATCGATTTATACAGTTGTGCTTTTTTGCTGAACAAAGCTTCGTAACTTCCCGAAAGTTGATACATTTCTTCTAATTCAGTTGCTGTAATCGGGTTTTGTTTAATGTCGTGAAAAACCAGATTATTGCCTTCCGGTAATGCTTTAATAATTTTTCGGCAAGTATCGCAGGATGCTAAGTAATATATTTTGTTCATAAGTTTAAATTTAAGAGACTACAAAGAAAATCCATTTGAAACTTAAAATTGCCTAATTTTAGAAAAAAAATAAAAATATGAACCCAGTTTTTGAAGTACAAAAGACCATTAGAGAGATTCTTTTGAAAGTTTTAGACAGTCATTCATTAGAACAATTAAACAAAATTCCGCAAGGATTCAATAACAATATCGTTTGGAATATCGCACATTGCGTTGCTTCACAGCAGGCTTTGGTTTATAAATTATCAGGATTGCCGGTTACCATTTCTGAAGATTTTATTGCTAAATACCGAAAAGATACTAAGCCGGAAGGAGACGTTTCACAAGCAGAAGTTGATGAAATACGTGAACTGCTTTCGACTACTTTAAAGCAGGTTGAAAATGATTTTGCAGCAGGTATTTTTGTGAATTATAATGAATACACCACTAGTTTAGGGTATACTCTGAAGAATATAAACGGAGCTTTGGATTTTAATAATTACCATGAAGGCGTTCATACCGGAGTAGTGATGAGTATTCGAAAGTTTGTTTAGATCTTTTTAAGACAACTTAATTTACGAAAAAACCCGACAGTTTCTAAAAAACTGTCGGGTTTTGTATTTTAAAAGGATGTTATTCGACTATAGTTTCGATTGTAACTTTCATAGCACCGCTTCCTTTACTTTTTGTGATTTCCATAAAGGCTCTTTTGGATAAATCAAGATCTCTTGTTCGAACAAATGGGCCGCGATCGGTAACTTTTACAATTACGAATTTCCCGTTTGCTTCATTGGTGACTTTTATTCTCGTTCCGAAAGGAAGTTTTTTGTGTGCGGCAGTGTAAGCGCTGTTGCTGAATCGACTTCCGTTGGCTGTTTTTTTACCATTAAAACGGTCAGCATAATAAGAGGCATGTGCATTTTTTTTATAAGGTTTTAATTTCAAGCCCTTATCCGTAAAAACAGAATCAGTTGGTATTGCAATTAAATTAGGTCTGGCAGTTTTGACAGTATCCTGAGTAATTTTAGGTTCAGTTGCAGGCTTTGTTTGGCTTATAACATAGGTAAAACAACTTAAAAAAGTTATAGTAAGTGCAGTGAGTAAAATATGTTTTTTATTTCTCATGTTTTATTTTTTTTCAGACTTGGGGAGTTTGTACAAATAATATGCCGAGATAAAAAAAGCCCTATTTTTAGGGCTTTAATTGGTTTTTTCTTAGAACCACAGGTTCCATGGGATTCTGCTTAAAATAAGCAATAATCCTAATCCGTAAAATATAGCGAAAGTTTTAAACTTCGCTTCGCTATTAACTAATTTTTTATGTTTAGACCATCCGATGGTGATCAAAATGATAGCAATAATGTTGATTAGAGGGTGTTCTAATGAAGTAAGTCTAAGCGCTGCATTAGACATTTGGCCAAAGGCAGCTTTCCCTAAAGGTGATACAAAATAAAGGATTAAACCAACTAATAATTGTGTATGAGTTCCAATCAAGGCAAATAATGCAATCTTGCGGTCTTTGCCTGTAAATTCTTTTTTAGATGTAAGTCCAATAATGGCATTTACAGTAGCAATTAATAAAAGCAAGAGCGCTAAATAAGCCCATCCTGAATGGAACTTTTGTAAAAAATGGTACATAAATTAGATTTTTTGATAAAACAAATATAGCAAAAAAGGGTATAAAAAAAGCGGCATCAGACTAAAAGTCAATGCCGCTTTAGGTATTTATTTAGATTCTAAATATTAGAAATCGTAACGTAGAGAGAAGTTCCATGTTCTTCCGAAACCGAAGAATACCTGGTTAACGTTTGCTACTCCATTGTAAAGCATTCCGTTAGATGCGTAAGTTCCTTTTGAACCAGCTGGTTGACCAGTAGCTACAGGAAGGTTGTCATCAGCGAAAGTATTTGTTCTTGATTCAGCGATATAAGTTTTATCAAGTACGTTGTTTACATTTAATCTGAAGTTAACTGATTTGTCTTTGTTTTTTCCAGTTAACATTTTGTATGAGAAACCAGCATCTAGTAAACCATAAGAAGGCAATTGTAATGCTCCTTTGTTGTTTGGATCTGCAAAGTTGATTGGGCTTAATCCAGCGTACAATTTATCATTGAAATTGTAGTTAGCATCAAGAGTTACTCTTGTTAAAACTTCATAAGCAGCACCTAAAGAAGCTGTCATTTGAGCAGCATCACCTACTTTTACTTTGTCCATGTAAACTGGTGTAGCAACGTATCCTGCAACAGGGCTGTTGTCTGCTTGATTGTAAGCGTTTACAGTAGCATTTCCTTTGTATTCCCAGATTCCGTAAGATACCATTCCTGTTACTTTTAATCTGTCAGTAATGTTAGAACTTGCTTCTACTTCAACTCCTGAGTGTACCTCGTTTAGACCTAAGTATTCAGTGTAAGTATTTGGGTCAGTTGGTAATGCATTACCTTTTAAGTATCTGTCGTTCCAAGTTGTGTTGTAAACGTTTACTGTAGCGTTGAAAAATCTAGAGCGGAAACCATATCCAGCCTCAAATCCAATGATTTTCTCATTAGTAAGGTTAGGGTTTACTGTTGATCTGTTGTTTGGATAAACAGAGTTAAAGAATGGTTGTCTTGAATAGTAACCAGCGTTTACGTAAACATTACTTTTTTCGCTTAAGTTGTAGTTAGCACCACCTTTTACGTTTCCTCCTAGGATGTTTTTGTAAGGAGTAGAAGTTAATGGGTCAGTTGGAAGGTAAACAAAGTCATCTTCTCTTTTGAATCCTTGTTGAGAAACTGCTCCCTGAACGAAAGCTGTTAAGTTATCTTTAGAGTACTCTAATTGTGTAAATACTCCATACCATTTTACTTTTCCAGTACTGTTGAATGAGATCTTGTCATAATTTCTTTTGTCAAAAACATTCCATTGAACATTTGTAGATGCTGTGGTTGCAATACGTCTTCCAGTTGGTTTTAAGCTTGCAATATTGTTGTCAAAAAATTCACCTCCGCCTAATCTGTCGTTAACAACAGTAAAGTGGTATCCTGTGTAAGTTCTTCCATCAAGACCGAAATCTAAAGTAAGTGTATTTGATAATTTTTTGTTCAAGTTAATAACAGCTCCAAACCAGTCATGAGAGTTGATTGATGAAGTTTGTGAAATACCTGATGTAGTATTGTAAACATATGGAGATGCAGTAGTTCCTGCTCCAGTTCTACCAGTTGAAGAACTGTTTTGGTAAACACCACCAATTTGAGTTCTTGTTCTGTTTGCTCCGTTAAAGAAAACTTGTCCAGTACCATTGTTCCAAGCTTGGATTTTGTTGTAATCAACTAAACCATCAGCTGTTAAGAATACTGCACTGTTGTAAGTGTTTCCACCAACACCACCTGTTGCTCCTGCACCAGCTCCACGTCCCATAGACGCGTAAAGTACAGTTGAAAGTTTTGTAGTTTCGTTGATTTTGTAATCCCAGTTAAAAGAAGCTACCGGTTTGTGGTAGTAGTTTTTTCTGATGTTATATTCTTCACCATTCAAATATCCTGTATCAGCATTGTATCTGATGTTTGGATCTCCATTGATACCATATTTTTGGTAAGTAGCAATTGTTGGTACAGTAGATCTTTGGTTGTGCCATTGTGGAGCTCCTGTTACTGTAATTTGAAAGTCATGTTTTCCACTTTTGCTACCGTATCCTAAAGCAACATAGTAGTTAGAACCTTCAAATTGAGTTCCGTTCACATATCCGTCTCCCATTGTTTGAGACAATAAAATAGAAGCAGAAAGACCATTATCTAGTTTTCCAGTGCTGTATGAACCTTGAATTTTAAAGTTTCTTCCATTACCAAATCCAGAAGAAAAAGATCCTCCTTCTTTTCTGTCAGAAGCTTTAGTTACAATGTTGATTGTTCCTCCAACAGAAGGAGTTACCAATTTTGAAGCTCCTAAACCTCTTTGAACCTGAATAGCTGAAGCTACCTCAGATAAACCAGACCAGTTACTCCAGTAAACAGAACCATTTTCCATGTCGTTAACCGGCATACCATTGATCATTACAGCGATGTTGTTTTGGTTAAAACCACGAATGTTGATTCTTGAATCTCCAAAACCACCACCAGCTTTAGTAGCATATACAGAAGGCGTGTTTCTTAAGATCTCTGGAAATTCCTGAGTTCCAAGTTTTTCCTGGATTTCAGCAGCTTTAATTGTTGAAACCGCTACAGGAGTTTTTCTGTCTTTTGCGATGTCAACGATTGTGCTTTTTACAACAATTTCGCTTAATTCATTAGAATTAGAAGTCAAAACGATTGTTCCTAAATTAGTAGTTTCACCATTTCTAACTGAAAATCTAAGAGTTAAATTCTCGTAACCTAAAAAAGAAATAACGATTTCTCCTGTACTTGTTGTTGCATTAAGAGTAAATTTACCGTCAAAATCTGTAGAAGTAGCAACTGTAGATCCTTTGATCACAACGTTTGCTCCCGGAAGTGAACCCACTCCGTCGGTAATCATACCGGAAATTTTTCCTTGAGAAAATGCGGTTGAAACTATCATGAACAATAGTCCAGTAAGTAACCAATTTTTCATTGTCTTCATTTGTTAATTAGTTTATTGTTTTTGGCAAAATTATAACAATAAAATCAGATAATGTTATCAAACTGTTAAGAAAAGAAAGATTTGTATAATGTGTTGCGCATTAAAATGATTTTTCTTTTTTTTGTTAGATAAAATGAGGTTTTTTTGAATTTTTTGGTGTGAATTTTGTTAAAATCGTAATTATTTTAATTGTCTTGTAGCGCTAAACTTGCAGGAGATCGCTTTTTAAGCTGCTTATGTGATGCTTGTGTACGAAAAAACGCCTTAATTTTCATTAAATCAAGGCGTTTCAGTATGTTGTGTATGGATCTTTTTCGAGTTTTACTTATTTTTCAAAAAGTGATTTAATAAGAAAGAAGTCGAGCTATCATGATTTTTTACCGTTTTGGTGTTAATTTCATCCAAAATAGAATTCGCTAATTGCTTTCCTAGTTCTACTCCCCATTGATCATAACTGAAAATATTCCAGATAATACCCTGAACAAAAATTTTGTGTTCGTACAATGCAATCAGTGACCCCAGGCTTTTTGGAGTTAGTTTTTGAATTAAGATCGTGTTTGTTGGTTTGTTTCCGGTGAAAACTTTAAAAGGCAATAAGTAGGATGCTTTCTCTGTCGATAATCCTTGTTTGTCAAATTCAGTCTGAACCTGTGCAGCGGTTTTTCCGTTCATTAAGGCTTCAGTCTGAGCAAAAAAGTTGGACATTAGTTTGTCGTGATGATCTTCATTACCGTATAGAGGTTGAACGAATCCAATAAAATCTGTCGGGATCAATTTTGTTCCCTGGTGAATCAATTGGAAAAAGGCATGTTGAGAATTGGTTCCCGGTTCTCCCCAGATGATTGTTCCGGTTTGGTAGTTAACCGGTTTTCCGTCACGACCAACACTTTTTCCGTTGCTTTCCATAGTAGCCTGTTGCAGGTAGGGAGCTAATTTCTGAAGATATTGAGTGTATGGAATTAATGCTTCGCTTTCAGCGCCAAAGAAATTATTATACCAAATACTTAACAATGCCAGAATTACAGGAATGTTTTTGTCGAATGCTGTTGTCTTGAAGTGTTCGTCCATTTCATTAGCTCCTTTTAACAGTTCGTTGTAATTGTCAAAACCAATCGCTAACGAAATGCTTAAGCCAACAGCGCTCCAAAGTGAAAATCTTCCTCCAACCCAATCCCACATTGGGAAAACATTGTCAGGATTAATTCCAAATTCAGTCACTTTTTGAATATTGGTTGAAACCGCGACAAAATGTTTGGCAATATCTTCCTGGGAAGCCGATTTCAAAAACCATTCTTTTATAGTTTCAGAATTAGATAAGGTTTCCTGAGTAGTAAAAGTTTTGGATACAATAAGGAATAAAGTGGTTTCCGGGTTCAATTTTTTAATCACTTCGTTTACATGGTCTCCGTCTACATTAGAAACAAAGTGTAAGTTTAAGTGATTTTTGTAATACTGTAAAGCTTCAACCGCCATAACCGGTCCAAGATCAGAACCTCCAATACCTATATTTACTACGTCAGTAAAAGCTTTTCCGGTGAAACCTTTTCTTTCTCCCGAAATTACTTCGTGACTAAATTGTTTGATTTTGTTTTTTACCTCATAAACTTCCGGAATTACATTTTCGCCTTCTACTTTAATAACTGCAGATTCCGGTGCGCGCAATGCAGTATGCAAAACCGCTCTGTTTTCAGTCTGGTTAATGATTGCTCCTTCAAAATATTGAGAGATGGCTTCTTTTAATCCAATTGAATTGGCTAATTCCAGTAAAAGAGAAACGGTTTCCTGACTAATGTTGTTTTTAGAATAGTCAATTAAAAAGTCATTCCATTGTAAATTGAATTTTTCAACACGGGCATTGTCCTGTTGAAAAAGCTCTTGTATAGTAGTTTTATGAGTCGCATTATAGTGGTTTTGCAGATTTTTCCACGCTTCAGTCCCGGTTGGGTTTGTAGTGTTTAAAGCCATTTTTTGTTTAATTGAGAATGTGGTTATAAAAAAACAAAAATACTGAAATTAGTTCTAATAGCTTTAAGCTTCACAATTATATAACAAATAGTTACGAAAACGATATATCTGTTTATTTGTTCCGAATTCTTGCTGTAATTATGATAGCACCATCGTTTTCTTTTTCGTTGTAAATGATACGGCTGCTGTTTTCATTTAAAAAGTCTACACTAATAATGTCAGTTTTTTCAAGGGGCAAAATTATAGTGTCTTGATTTTTATCGTATCGAAACGGAACTCCGTTTATCACAATTAAAGGTGATTTTTTAATGATGTCTTTTTCGAATGCCTGTTGGATAGATTCCGATACAAAATATTGGTTTTGTTTCTTATCGTTTAAAAGAAAAGTATGTGGATTCGAACATCCCGCAGCTATTGTACAAGAAAGCAGTAATAAGAATCGTTTCATACGTCGATGTAGGATTTGATAGATACTTGTTTTTAAGTGGAAGTTTTACCAAATTTTCCACCAGGGCTTTTTATTGATTTCGATTCGCTTTTTGATTTTATTGATTTCTATTCTTTGAACTTCCTCTTTTTTGATAGTTGAATCGTCAAAGTGTAATTCACCGGAAAGACTGATGCCAATAGGAGCTTTTGTTTTTTCTCTCCAGAGTTCGGTTTGTAATTCCGGAATTAGGGGAGCGTTGATTTTAGCGGTGAATTTTTGTCTTGCTTTTTCTATAATTTCTTCTTCGAGATTTGAAGTCGAATTTTTAAAAAGCGGAAGTGAGTTTCCGGGAATGTTGAGGAGGAAAATCTGGGTTTTGTTGTCGATTTTACAAATGTCCAATACTTTAAAGAAGGAATTGTCGTCCAGAAGAGCATGTCCGTTTTTTGCCGAATCCGGATTGAATTTGGATAAATCTCTTGCTCCGGCACTTGCAATTAAAAATCTACAGTTTCCGGAAAGACCGCCACCAATAAAGGACATGTCTGTGAAATCTTTTTCTTTTAATATTTGTCCCATTTGATAAGCAGTAAGTAAACTGTCATCTAAGGTGGTGTCTCTGTAGAATAATTTTAAATCTGAAAAAGTTTCATCAAGAAGGTCTTTAATGCGTTTGTTTTTCATGGTTGTTTCTATATTAAGGATAAAAACAGATTTTTATAGATTCCCAATGCTGTCCAGTTCTCTTTTCAAAGGTTCTATTTGCTGGAAGAAACGGGTCTTGTAATTTCCGGTTAAAGATTCTCCTGTTGGTAAATTAAGTCTCAAAGCATCTACCTGTACGCCATTTTTCCAGAAGCGGTAACAAACATGAGGTCCTGTTGCAAGACCGGTGCTGCCCACTAACCCAATGGTTTGTCCTTGTGTCACGCGCTGACCACGTCGAACTAAAATTCGGGACATGTGTAAATATTGAGTAGAGTAGGTTCCGTTGTGTTTTACTTTTACAAAGTTTCCGTTTCCTGCCGTGTATCCTGTTGCTTCTACAATTCCCGAGGCAGTTGACGAAATTGGTGTTCCGGTTGGAGCGGCATAATCCGTTCCTTTGTGGGCTTTCCAGGTGTGTTGTACCGGATGAAAGCGATTTGCGGTAAATCGCGAAGTGATACGGCTGAATTTAATCGGAGTTTTTAAGAAAAAGTTTTTCAGCGTTTTTCCCTGATCGTCATAATATTCTATTTTTCCTGAAGTAGTGTCTTTTTCAAATGGGAAAGCATAAATAATTTTGCCTTTATATTCAAAGAAGGCGGCTTCAAGATCTTCAACTCCGTCGTAAGTTTTGCCGTTAATAAAACGTTCTGTGAAAATTAATCCATAACGATCTCCTTTTTTTAGTTTAAAGAAGTCAATCGACCATGAAAAAACTTTGGTAATTCTGCTGGCAAGAGCGGCTTCTACGCTTTCATTACCTAAAGTTTCGGAAAGAGAACTTTTTAAAACTCCTCCGATGATTTTACGTTTTAAAGTGACCGGTTTTATTTTTTTGCTGGCCTTTGCAATGCTGTCTCTTAAATCTATAACATAATAAGTCAGTGGATCCGGCTGATAAATAAAAACCTGTAACTTGTTTGTTTTGTTTTTTGAACGAAGTATAGTATAAGGTTTGTTGTAACGAATGGTTCTTACATTAAAAGAATCCTTTATTTGTTCTACAACATCATAGACTTTTTTGTCTCCAATATTCTGACTTTGAAGAATAGATCCAAATGAATCTCCTTTCTTAATAGTATCGTGAATAACATTGAAATCGGCGTAATTAAAACCAAATTCTACTTTTTTAGTTTTTGGCTTAGTGATTTTAGTTTCAACTTTTTCGGCAGTTTTATTGCATGAAAATATTGAGAATAAAACGATTATAATTACGAATGCTTTTTTCAAACTTTTAAATTTTTTTAGGAAATTAATTAGCTGTTTCATTTCCCCAATTGGACAATTCTTCTTCGGTCCACAATTTAGGAAAAAAGATGCGTCTTTGGTATTTTGGGTGCATATATTTTTGCCAATCACTTCCTCCGGTGGCTTCTCCGTTTCCTTTTCCGCTTTCCAGTATGTATTTTCTTGCAGTATTTAAATGCTGCATTACCCAGGTGATGTTTACCGTTTTGTCGTAATGACGCATCGCATCAATTAACTCCTGATTTTGTTGGTCCTCTAAAGGTAACTGAGTAAATTTCTGCCAGATATTTTTTGATTTAAAAGTTGACATTTGTTTTAGGAACTGATCCTTATACTTGTTTTCAAATTCCTGAAGTAAATATGATTTTTCTCCGGTTTGATAATCTTTTCCGGCAGCCTGCCAATATAAATGTTCGAAACTGGTTTCTAGCGGAGTATTTTCGTCAAAGTTTGATTTGTATCGGCGATCGGTTAAATTGATCACATCTGTCGATGCAAATTCGATTAATCGGTATTGTGCACTTTGAAAGCCGCTTGCGGGAGTCAATGTATTTCGGAATTTCATGTATTGATCTACTTCCATTCCGTTTTCCATGATGCTAAACGAATTCGTCAGCATGTCAAAGTATCTCGTTATTCTTGATAATCTTTCACTGAAAAAGACAACCTGAATATCTTGCGTGTTGGCAATTTGGTCAATTTCCCACAATATCATTTTAAAGATCAATTCGTTTACCTGATGGTACATGATGAAAACCATCTCGTCAGGAAGCGTAGTGCGTTGGGTTTGCAAACTTAACAGGGCATCCGTTTGTATGTAGTCCCAGTAGGTGATAGGTTTTGACCAAAGCAATCCTTCTAATTGTACATCGGTTTTTTGATTTATAGCTTGGAATTTAAGGTCAATTTCTTTTAAAATTGATTCTGAATGATCAGTAGGGTTCATTATTTTTTTGCTTTAAATGGATTTTTTAATCCTTTATATTCGTCAAGGTCGGCTTTAAGTGATCCAACAGCCAAATCTGCTTTTATGCGTATCGGAACTTTGTTCTCGTCGTCTGTAATCCAAAGGGTTACGCTTTCTTTTTCTTTGAAAACTCTCCCGGTTTGTACCAGTGGTTTAAAAACCATTGAAGAAACGGTACCAAATTTAGTTGTAATATCCTGTCGGCCTACATATTTTAACTTAAATTTTGTGATTTCATCATCAAAAAACATATCAATGGTGATGGCCTCGCCTGATTTGAGTTTGTCTATGTTTGGATGGTTTCTCAAATAATAAAAAGAAGAGATAATATCCTGAACATTGTCGGTAATTACAATTGTTTTTTCGGTTTTGCGCTTGTAATCTTTTACTAAAACTTTTTTCTCAGACTGATCAAAAAAGCCTTCCTGATTTTTGGTGTAGCCTCCTTCGTTTATTTTTCTAACGTAACGATAAGGGTCTCCGTTTTGTTTGTCGAAATAACTTTCATAAAGGTCTTCCACCTTAAAGAAGAATTTTGACATTCCGGTTGTGTATCCTTTACCTACGGCATGAAAAACTTTTTTATTGTTGATCGTCGCGTCTTTAATTTCGAGAGTGGCGTAGCCGGCGTTTATGATTCCGTAATGAATTCTGAATTTGAAGTATTCTCCGGTGTCAAAAGCATCTTCTTTTTGAGTGTCGAAACCTAGGGTCGTAAGAACTAATATGAGCAGGACTATTTTTTTCATAGTACATTTTTTACATTTCACTATTAAAGATATATAAATGCAAATTTTATTCCAAATGTATCAAAACAAAAAAACTCCGTCAAGGAATGACGGAGTTTTTATGCTATTAACTAACCAAAAAACTATAAATTATGAAATTTATATCAATTCGGAAGGAAACCACCCCTTCCTGATTTGCGAGTGCAAAGATAGATACAAAGTTCAAAAAATAAATGTTAAAAAGTGAGTTTAACATAACATTTGCATAAAAACCATCATTTTACAGAGAATTTTTTTGCATAATGTAAAAAAAATGCATTTTTACAGCGTTCCTCTCAATTCCTGCTCTCTCTCGATTGACTCGAAAAGGGCTTTAAAGTTTCCTGCACCGAATCCTTTTGCACCCATTCTTTGTATAATTTCAAAGAATAGTGTTGGTCGGTCCTGAACTGGCTTCGTAAATATTTGTAACAAGTAACCGTCCTCGTCAGCATCGACCATGATGGCCAGCTTTTCAATTTCGTTAATGTCTTCTTTCATCATATCCATATGCACGCCTAATCTTTCAGGAATTGCCTGATAGTAAGTGTGAGGAGGAGCAGATAAAAATTCAACACCTCGTGCTCTCAATTGTGATACTGTTTTGATGATGTCATCTGTAGCAATAGCAATGTGCTGGATTCCGGGACCACCATAAAAATCTAAATATTCTTCGATTTGAGATTTTTTCTTCCCTTCTGCCGGTTCGTTAATAGGAAATTTGATTCTTCCGTTTCCGTTAGACATTACTTTACTCATCAATGCTGAATATTCTGTGGTAATTTGTTTGTCATCAAAGGATAAGAAATTTACAAATCCCATAACATCTTCATAGAATTTTACCCAGGTATTCATTTCATTCCAGCCTACATTTCCAACCATGTGGTCGATGTATTTTAAACCGGTTGGCTCCGGATTGTAATCCGACTTCCATTCCTGATACCCCGGAAGGAAAATACCGTTGTAGTTTTTTCTTTCCACGAAAATGTGAACCGTTTCTCCGTAAGTGTAGATTCCGGAACGGATTACTTCTCCAAATTCGTCCGATTCAACCGTTGGTTCCATAAAAGAACGAGCACCACGTTTCATTGTTTCTTCGTAGGCACTTCTGGCATCTTCAACCCAAAGAGCGGCTACTTTTACACCATCACCGTGTTTTTTAAGGTGTTCGTGAATAGGTGAATCCTGAGTTAAAGGTGTTGTCAGAACAATTCTGATTTTGTCCTGTTTTAAAACATAAGAAGCTTTGTCCTTTACTCCGGTTTCCAGTCCGGCGTATGCTAATGACTGATATCCGAAAGCTGTCTTATAATAATGTGCCGATTGTTTTGCATTCCCGACGTAGAATTCTACATAATCGGTTCCTAATAACGGAAGGAAATCCTGTGCTCCTTCAAAGATTTTTTCTAATCCGTATTCTACTGATTTTACTTCTTTTGACATAATGTTTATTTGTTTGATCGGTTAATCGTTTAATTGATTGAACCGTAGTGTTGTTTTTAAGATTTGTTTTTTACCGCAAAGCACGCGAAGTTATTTCGCAAAGTTCGCGAAGTTGTTATAGCGATCTTCGCGTAAAATCCTTGCGAACTTTGCGGTTAGATCGAAAGTGGAATTACTCCGTCCAGGATTTGTAGTACTGACCGTCGTCAAGACCCATGGCTTCTTCTGTAACCATAAGTGGACGGAAAGTATCAACCATAACGGCTAATTCCTGTGTTTCTGTGTGACCAATGCTGCGTTCCATTGCGCCTGGCGCAGGACCGTGTGGAATTCCTTTTGGGTGTAAAGTGATATGACCCTGCTCAATATTGTTACGGCTCATGAAGTCACCATCTACATAATATAGAACTTCATCAGAATCTATATTGCTGTGATTGTAAGGTGCCGGAATTGCTTTCGGATGATAATCGTAAAGTCTTGGGCAGAAAGAACAAACGACAAAAGTAGCCGTTTCGAATGTTTGGTGTACCGGAGGCGGTTGATGAACACGTCCCGTTATAGGCTCAAAATTATGAATCGAGAATCCGTATGGGAAATTGTAACCGTCCCAACCCACTACATCAAATGGATGTGTAGCATAAACCACTTCGTGAATCATGCCCTCTTTTTTGATTTTAATTAAAAAATCGCCTTTTTCGTCATGTGTTTCCAGTTCGTTTGGCAAAATAAAGTCGCGTTCGCAAAATGGGGAATGCTCTAAATGCTGTCCTGATTGGTTTTTATAACGTTTTGGGGTGTAAAAAGGAGAGTAGGATTCGACATAAAAAAGTCGGTTTTCTTCCGTCTCGAATTCTATTTGGTAAATAATGCCTCGTGGAATAATCAGATAATCACCATATTCAAACGGAATGTTACCTAACATGGTTCTTAATTTTCCTTTTCCTTTGTGGATGAAAAGCATTTCATCGGCATCGGCATTTTTGTAGAAATAATTTCGAAGTGATTCTTTAGGAGCTGCCAGTCCAATGATACAGTCTTTATTAACCATCATGGCTTTACGGCTGTCCAAAAAGTCATTTTCAGGTTTTAATTCAAAACCTTTAAAAAGTAACGATTTTATATTTTTTCCGATGGCAATTTTTGGCTCAACGGAATAGGAATTTAAAATTTCTTTTACCTGAGTGGGTCTGTGAACATGATAAGATAATGACGAGTGTCCGTGAAAACCTTCAGTTCCGAATAATTGTTCGTAGTAAAAACCTCCGTTAGGTTTTTCGAATTGTGTGTGTCTCTTTTGAGGGAAGTCTCCAAGTTTGTGATATAATGGCATGGCTTTTCTATTAGATAATTTTAAAATTAGATAATTTGAAAATTTGAATTGTGTGAACAGATAACCAGCTCAATTTCTTAAAATTGACCAATTATCTCAATTCGATAGCTTCACTCAGGATTTCTCTTGATGAGGAATTGAAGATACTCTAATAAACCTGTCCATTTTGTTTTCATTATAACAAATGTCGTAATTTTTGCTGAGTAAAATTATAAATTATATCATTTATAAACATGATTTTTTTTAATTTTTTTTTGATATAATTTTTAAAGGGCAAAAAAATAGTACAATTTTGTTGAACTATTCTTTGCTTTACTGCTAAAATAAAAAACCAATACTAAACCAGGTGTAGCTTTTAGACATTTCGGGAGACCAGGATTGTTTAATCTCGATTGGGCCAATGATAGTTTCCAGTCCATAACCAACAGCATATCCGGTATATTTTGGCATTGAAATCCAGTCGACCTTCGTAAAAATATCATCTCCCAAGTTGGCAAAGTTAGCAGAAAGATTTACGTGATTCTTTTTGAAAATTTCATAATCGAGAGTAATTCCCGTTTTTATAAAGCTGTTTCCGGCTATACTTAGAAAATCGTATCCATAGAAATAATTGAAGTTGTTGATCTTGCTATAGCCATATCCTCCGAGTATAAAGTCGAAAAACGGAACGCTGTCGCTGCCAATGTTAAACCCCGCGTCGGCGTCAATTTTGAAAGTAGCCTTTCTGAAGAACGTTTTTACAAAAGCAATTTCGGCTTTTGCAATCGAGAATGGTTTAAATTGTCGTGTATAGTCAGACGATGCTAAGTAGGTTTGTAAATCGGTAGAGAAGTACCAACCGGAGCGAGGGAAGCTTTTGCTGTCGAACGAATCGTATTTTAAATAACCAAAAAGACTAAGATAGCTGCTCTTTTCAATAGTATTTACTGTATTGTTAAGTGTTGGAGAGTCTATTTTTAAGTATTTGTACTCAAAGCCGCCCCCCATTAAAAATTTTTGTACAAAGATGGTTTGAAAATAGGCCTGATTGGTAATGTCCAAGAAGTCAACATTAATAAGATTTACATTTGGATTCTGTGCCGTTAAGGTATTAATGCTTGTGGTGACATTACGATTAAATTGATTCAAACGTGACTGGAATCCAAAACTGATATTAAAACCGTTTTCTATATAATAGTTGAAGTCGTACCTGAA
The DNA here is from genome assembly GCF_002217475.1 of Flavobacterium tructae. Lineage (GTDB taxonomy): Bacteria > Bacteroidota > Bacteroidia > Flavobacteriales > Flavobacteriaceae > Flavobacterium > Flavobacterium tructae. The sequence continues at coordinate 88,390 of NZ_MUHH01000025.1, read as the reverse complement.
GTTATCTCCCAGGATAACATCAAGTGAGGTAACATCATTTTTTAAAAAGGTCTTTTTGTGGGTAAGATTTAGCAGAATTCCACTTTTGTATAGTCCGTCATAATGCAGACCAAGTTTTAAAAAAGTCTGAGTGGGATTTTCTTTTAAGACTATATCAAGGTTGTCCTGTTGGTCATCCGGCTGCAGACAGTAGGAAATGGTACTGAAGTTCTGGGTAGCATTCAGGTTATTGATTCCGGTTTTAAGATCGCTGTAGGTTATAGTGCTTCCGGGTTTAAAACGCAGCTTTCCACGAATGTATTCTTTTGTGTAATTCTCAAGATTTTCACTGTTTATCTCTTTGATTTGCAGCGTGTCACTTGCGATTTTTAGTTTGGGTTTTTTATAAAAATGAGCTTCATCGGTTAAAGATTTGATTCTTTCATAGACCGCAAAAGCTGCTTCTTCTCCTTTTCGGATAATTTCTTCTCCTTTGTCAAATGAAATTACGCCATAATCCCGAATGTCCGGTTTGATATAAACATCGGTATCCTTGATTTTATTTTTCATCTTATCGATAGACTGCAAATTGGTAATTTGTACGAGTATCTTGGTTGCGTTTTTCAGATTTTTACGATTCATAAGATCGTCCTGAACATCGACACCAATAATAATGTCAGCACCCAGATTACGAACTTCTTTTATGGGATAGTTGTTGACTACGCCTCCGTCTACTAATAAATTTCCATCAATTTCGACAGGGGTAAACAGGGAAGGGAATGCGGAACTCGCCATCATAGCCTGAACGAGGTTTCCTTTGTTCAGTAAAACTTCTTCTCCGGTTTCAATATTAGTTCCGATACATAAAAAAGGAGTTGGAAGTTGATTGAAATCACGTACATGACGCACATTTCGGGTAAGACCGCTTAACAAATTGTAATTGTACATCCCTTTTGAAAGGGCTTCCGGAATCCCGATTCTGAAGTTGCTAAAAGGCAATGCAATGGCATATAACTCATCATTTTTTTTGCCATAGAAGTTTTTGGACGATCGCGGTATGTAATCGTTGATGAGTTCATCAAAGTTGGTTTTCTTGAAAATGGAATCAATTTGAGAGGCATTGTAACCGGAAGCATAAAGTCCGCCGATTATAGATCCCATACTGGTACCACCGATAAAGTCGATTTTAATTCCGGCTTCTTCCAGAACTTTTAAAACTCCAATATGAGCGAATCCTTTTGCGCCTCCACCACTTAAAACCAATCCTATTTTGGGCCTTTTAATACTATCCTTTTTCTGTTCCTGTGAAAATGCTTTTTGCGGATTTAGAAGCAACACTGTAAAAAGTAATAGTGTTGTACTCCAGACTGAAACAGGCAACTGCGAACTACAAAGAGACTTTCCTTTTAGAAAGAAGAGAACAACTTTAGAAACATCTTTTTTCAGTGGAGAAAAAAAAGGTTTCGATGTGGTATTTTTGTGGGGCAGTTGATCTGGGCGCATAAAGATAACTAGTTGGTTTTGTAAAAGTCGACAATTTTTTTGGCTTTTGATACCCCTATTACATCGGATATTTCTTTTTCGGTAGCCAGTTTCAATCTTTTAACACTTTTGAAATGTTGTATTAACGTAAGCATTGTTTTTTCGCCAATGCCGGGTATGCTTTCTACTGAGGAGTTAAGTGCGGCTTTGCTTCGTTTGTCTCTGTGAAACGTGATTCCAAATCGGTGCGCCTCATTTCGCAGCTGCTGAATCACTTTTAAAGTTTCAGATTTTTTATCAAGGTACAACGGAATTGAATCTCCGGGGTAAAATAATTCCTCGAGACGTTTCGCAATCCCGATGATCGCAATTTTGCCGCGAAGTTCGAGGGCGTCGATACTTTTTAATGCCGCAGAAAGTTGCCCTTTTCCACCGTCAATGATGATTAATTGTGGCAATGGTTCGTTTTCATCCAGTAATCTTTTGTAACGTCGGTACACAATTTCGGTCATCGAGGCAAAATCGTCAGGACCTTCAACGGTTTTAACGTTAAAATGGCGATAGTCCTTTTTGCTTGGTTTCCCGTCTTTAAAAACCACACAGGCGGCTACCGGATTTGTTCCCTGAATATTCGAGTTGTCAAAACATTCAATGTGACGGGGTTCAACAGGCAATCGCAGGTCCTTTTGCATTTGTGCCATGATCCGGTTGGTATGCCGGTCAGGGTCTACAATCTGTAATTGTTTGAGCTGTTCGATTCGATAAAATTTCGCGTTCCGAATAGACAGTTCTAATATTTGTTTTTTATCTCCTAATTGAGGAACGGTAGTTTTGATGTTTTCACCCAAATCAATTTCAAAAGGAACGATGATTTCTTTAGACAATAACTGAAAGCGTTCGCGTAATTCTATAATGGCAAGTTCTAATAATTCCTCATCCGTCTCTTCCAGCTTTTTCTTCATTTCTAAAGTATGCGAACGGATAATCGATCCGTGTGAGATTTGAAGGAAGTTAACATAAGCTGCCGTTTCATCTGAAACAATCGAGAAAACATCAATGTTTGTAATCTTCGGATTGACAATGGTGGATCGCGACTGGTAATTCTCCAGAACTTCGATTTTCTCTTTTATTTTTTGGGCTTCTTCAAAACGCAAGTCTCTCGCATACTGGGTCATCAGTCGTTTGAAGTCTTTCATACTTTCTTTAAAATTCCCTTTTAGAATTTCACGAATCGCATCCACCTGTCTTTGGTAGTCTTCCAGAGATTCAAGTCCTTCACAAGGTCCTTTGCAGTTACCGATGTGATATTCCAGACAGACTTTAAATTTTCCGGAATCAATGTTGGATGGACTTAAATCAAAGTTACAAGTTCTCAAAGGGTACAATTCTTTGATTAGATCTAAAATAGTATGTACTGTTTTGAAACTGGTGTAAGGGCCAAAATATTCAGAACCGTCTTTGATCATTTTTCGCGTATGGAATATTCTCGAAAAAGGTTCCTTCCTGATGCAGATCCAGGGATAACTTTTGTCGTCGCGAAGCAGCACATTGTATCGGGGCTGCAGGGTTTTAATCAGGTTGTTTTCCAATAAAAGTGCATCGGTTTCTGTGGGAACTACGATGTGTTTTATGGTGACAATTTTTTTCACCAAAACGTTGGTTTTGGCAGTATCATGTATTTTATTGAAGTAAGAGGAGACTCTTTTTTTTAGGTTCTTAGCTTTTCCAACATATAAAATCTTCCCGTCTTTGTCATAATACTGATACACACCCGGATTGTCCGGCAAGGTTAGGATTTGAAGATCTAAGGATGATGGTTTGTGCATTCTGTTTTGTTTCTGAAGATAGTTGTTATACTTTTAAAAAACCTTTTGTGGGATTAAAAAGCTTAACATTGATTTAGTTTCAAATTTACGAAATCAAAAGAATAATTTCTATATTTAGATTTTATAATTCTACATGAAAAACAGTAAACCCCTGATTATTTTTGGCGAATCAGTTTTGCCGGGTGAAAGTAAAACAATAAACGTTGAAATTGCACGTCTGCATACTACTACAAAATTGAATATTCCGGTTATTGTACGCCGTTCAAAAACGGAAGGTCCGGTCGTTTTATTTTCGGCAGGAATTCATGGCGACGAGATTAACGGTGTTGAAATAGTCCGACAGCTGATCAGCAAAAAAATCAACCGCCCCGCTAAAGGAACCATTATTTGCATTCCCATTATTAATATGTACGGTTTTGTCAATAAATCCAGAGAATTTCCGGACGGTCGTGACTTAAACCGCGTTTTCCCGGGAAGCAAAAAAGGATCTTTGGCAAGCCGTTTCGCTTATCATATCGTAGCAGAAATTTTACCAATTATTGATTATGCAGTTGATTTTCATGCCGGGGGAGCGAGCCGGTTTAATGTTCCGCAAATCAGGATTACGGAGAACAACCCGGAATTGAAAGAACTTGCCGATGTCTTCAATGCTCCATTTACCTTGTATTCTAAAAATATTAGCGGTTCATTCCGCACTACCTGTGAAAAGGCTAATATAAAAATGCTGCTTTTTGAGGGCGGAAAATCTCTGGATATTAATGATACAGTGGCGAACGAAGGGGTAATGGGGGTGAAGCGTTTGTTGAATTATTTGAATATGCTGGATCCTAAACATCTTGTCGAAACCGCGGAAGATCCTTCCATCTACATTAAAAATTCGGTTTGGCTGCGTGCGAAATGCTCGGGCCTGCTGCACGATTATAACAGGATTGGACGTTTTGTAACGAAAGGGACTATCTTAGCCATTATTACCGATCCGTTTGGTAAATTTGAACAAAAAGTAAAAGCACCGCATGACGGATTTGTGATCAATGCCAATCACTCACCCATCGTGTACGAAGGAGATGCGATTTACCACATGTCTAAAAACAGAGACGAGTATGCCGACGAATAAAAAAGAATTACGATTACACTATAAAAATCTTCGAAAAGAACTTTCAGAAAATGATATCGAAGAGAAAAGTCTGGCTATTGCCAATAATTTAATCCAATTGTCTATTTGGGATAAAACTTATTATCATGTTTTTCTTCCGATTGAAGAACAGCGAGAAGTAAATACAGAATACGTATTGCATTTGCTTTCCGGAAAAGATAAAGAAATAGTAGTTTCAAAAAGTGATTTTGAGACTCGCGGTATGACGCATTTTTTGTTGACCGATAATACCAAAATCAGAAAGAATGAATACAATATTCCTGAACCGGTAAATGGTTTGCAAGTTCCTTCTGAAACTATAGAGGTCGTTTTTGTACCGCTTTTAGCTTTTGATGTCTTCGGAAATCGGGTAGGATACGGAAAAGGGTTTTACGATAAGTTCCTGTCAGAATGCAAGCCCGAAACGATTAAGATTGGCCTTTCTTTTTTTGAAGCTGAAAATCAGATCGGGGATGTTTTTGAATCAGATGTGAAATTGGATTACTGTGTGACGCCTTTAAAAACCTACGCTTTTTAATTGCAAATTAAGAATTTGGCATAAGCAAATTTAATGACTTGATGGTTTTAGATTTAAGTTTGCTTATAGCATTGATGCAATTTCGAAGTGAATGATACCCATACAAAAAATCCCAAACACCATTTTAAAACTGGCATTTGGGATTTTTTTATTTGATTTTTTGAAGATTTATTTTACTTCCCGAATGGTCGAGGCATCAATCCAGCCTTCCGTTCCATCAGTTAATTCTATTTTTTTCCAGCCGCCAACAGTTTCCAAAACATATACTTTAGCTCCTTCGTGCAGTAAAATAATTGAGGAACCTGCTTTTTGAGGTTCGCTGCGAACTTCACTTAATTCGGCAAAAACAATTGCAGGACGGTCGTTGCTAAAATGATTTTTTTCAGACATTCCCGCTGAAACACTTAAAAGTAAAGCAATCAAAAGAACAAACATTCCAATAAAATAAATTCTTTTCGACAGAGTAAGCTGTGAGAAATAATATCCGATAAAAGTTAGCAAGAAAGCAAATGCGATTGCGATAGAAATTATTGCCCAGGTGTTGTAATCGAAGATTCCGGTAAAATTCTGAATCAGTTTTGCAAAACCTACTTTTGGGACTTCTTTAATTTCATCGATGGTTAGCTTTTTGGCAAATTTTAAGTTGTTTAAGGTCTCCGAATCATGTGGTTTTAAAACCAGTGCCTTTTCATAATTATATATCGAAGGAGCTACTTTGTTTAATTTGTAGTAACTGTTCCCTAAATTAAAATACAATTCTGCCGATTGCTGTTTGTCTTCTTTGATAATACTTTCATAAACATCAACCGCTTGCTGATATTGCCCTTTTTGATATAGCGCATTTCCTTTTTCAAAGCTGCTTTGAGCAAAGAAAACCTGAGTGATTAGTAAAAAAAGATATACTGTGTTTTTCATTTTACTGTAGTTAAACCCGACAGGTTTTAAAAATCTGTAGGGTTTGATTTTTTAAGTTTAAACGATTTGTTTCTCTAAGTCCGAAATGATCAGAACAGCTTTGTCAAAATCCTGTTGGATTGATGTACTCGATGCCGGAGCATATCTCGCAAATTCACAGTTTTCAGTCAGATTAATAAAACTTTGAACCGATTCCGGGTTGGCATTTCTGGACAGCAGTAAGTCGCTAATATTATCTTTACTCATTTCTGAAGTTTCGATATGCAGTTTCGCTTTTAGGAAATTGTGCATCGCTTTTTCCAGAGCAATATAAAACGGTTCTTTGTTGTTAAGTTGTTTTTTAGCTTCCGATAGATATTTTTTCGCCAGCTTATTGTTCATTTTAATACGGTTTCCGGTAACGTCACCGTCAATTGCTTCTTTTCTTTTCTTAGCCAGAATAATGATTGGCAGAATTACGAAAGGCAGATACAATAGGGTGTAATATAAATTAGAGCCGTAAAAATCATTTTTAGCGATCGAAACTAAAGTTGTTTTAGGTTTGATGTACTTAAACTGTTCTGTTTTTGCAATTGCATTTGTAGCCGCATGTGCAGGGGCATTCGCTGCCGATGGCATTGGGCCGTCTAAAACGTCAATCATGATTTCCTGTGAAGTGATCGTTTTGTACGAACCTGTGCTCAAATCAAAATAAGAAAACTGCATGGGTTTGATTGCGTATTTTCCTTTGTATTGTGGAATAATGGTGTACTTGTCGCTTATTTTTCCGGACATTCCCGAAAGTGATGTGGTTACTTTTTCATCGTGAACCGGATCGTACATTTCTAAAGCATTAGGAACGACAGGTTTTGGCAAAGTAAACAATTTCATGTTTCCGTTTCCGGCTGCACTCACAAATAAGTCAAGACTTTCTCCGCTCTTCAAGGTTGTTTTAGAAGGGGTAACCGTAAAATTAAATTTACCTACAGCGCCGCCAAAACCTTCAGGTTTGGTAGCTTCCGGTAAAGGTCGTACATTGATTGTTTTGGCTCCGGCCGAAACCACTTTGTTGTCGTCGCTTACAATCATCTGACCAAACATATCACGACGGTTGGTAGGCAATTGTACGCCTATATCCAGTGAAAGTGGTTCAATGGTAAGTCTGCCTGATTTTTGAGGATACAAAATGGTCTTTTTCAAGACTACATAATAACATCTTTGCCCTTGATAACTTCCCTGTTCAACAGCAAGTTGTTTGATATCGATATTCTGATTCCAGAAGTCGTTGTATTTAGGCTTAGCCAATTCTTTGAACCCGGTTACATTGATATAGTTGAAATACAGTTTGTAAACAACAGTTATCGGTTCGTTCAAATACGGATTTGTTTTTGAAATTTCGGCCACAAGGTGCAACATTTCATCACCTGTACTTGATCCTTGAGGTCTGTCATTAGGGTCTCTTTCCTGTGCAACGGCATTGGTTACCACAATTTTTAAAGGTGCCGTTTTGTAGATCTGACCATTGTATTCAATGGCAGCTTGTTTGATTGTTACCGTCCCTTTGTGGTCCGGCTGTAAGATATAGGAATAGATTTTTTGAAAAGAACTTCTTCCATTAATCCAGGACTGACTTATTTGCTGGCTTGGTCCGGCTACAACTTTAAAACCATCAAAAGAAGGCTGGTCAAAGTTGTCCCCATCAACATTCATGATGAAGTCAATACGAAGCCTTTCGTTTACTCCAAGCGTATTCTTGCTTACTTTGGCTTCAAATTGAACTTGAGCCATAAGCCCCTGAAAAGTGAATAGTAATAGAATTAAATATCTTTTCATTACTTGTTTAATCTTTTTTTATGTTGAATCGTTTAATTGGTAATTTGTTTAATCGTTTTTCTACAGTTTTGCTGTTTGTCCGAATTAACAGTTAAACGAATAAACGGTTAACCTAAGAATCCTACCAGTCTTTTTCTGTTTTTTTCGGGTTACCTTTTACTTTTTGGGCGTTGACTTTGTCCTGAATTTTCTTTTCTTCGTTGTTTACGGCATCCAGCAAATTCTGAACTCTTTCTTTAGATATACCTCCAGGCATTGGTTTTGGCTCCCCTTTGTTGTCTGATTTGTCATCTTTCTTAGGGTCATTTTTACCGTCTTTTTTATCTTTGTCTTTATCGCCTTTGTCGTCTTTTTTCTGATCGTCTTTTCCGTCCTTTTTGTCTTTGTTGTCGCCGTCTTTTTTCTGATCGTCTTTTTTGTCGTTCTTTTTATCTTTATCCTTGTCTTTGTTTTTGTCGTTTTTCGGAGGATTTTCTTTTAGTTTCTGTTTGGCCAAAGCATAATTGTAACGAGTCTCATCATCGGCAGGGTCGTTACGCAAAGCTTCTTTGTAAGCTTCAACGGCCTGTGTATAATTTTTCTCTTTCATAAAGACATTCCCTAAATTATGAAATGCCTTGTGTTTATCAGGTCTTGCTTTAGCATTTTTTATCGCTTTAGCGTAAGCAAACTTAGCCTCAGAAACCTGATTTTGTTTGTATATAGTGTTTCCCAGATTATAAGGAGCAGCAGTACGTTTTGGGAATTTTGATTCTGAAATTCTGTAATTGGCTTCTGCGTCCGTAAATTTATTCTGCTTATATTCTTCATTAGCCTCAGGCAATGTCTTGTCTTTCTCCTGAGCAGAAACTGCTAAAGAAAATGTGAGTAAAATATAAAGAAGTAAATTTTTCATTCTAATTTTTTTATGTTTTGTTTCCGGTTTTATGGGAAACAATTATTTCTTTTCGTTAAATAAATTCAACTCTTTAATCCAGTTTGTTTTTCTTTCCAAAAGGAAAATGTCTAAAAACAACAACAGAAAAGCAAATCCGATGAACCACTGAAATTGCGATTGAAAATCGGCCATTTGAGTTGCTTCGAATTCTGTTTTCTGAATGTTATTTAAGGCATTCTTGATGTATTCCAGCACTTCTTTGGTATTTCCGCCGTAAACATAACCACCTTTGGTCGCTTTTGCAATATTTTTTAAATCTTCCTGATTTAATTTTGTGGTAACGGTTTGCCCGTTTTGGTCTTTTTGATAACCTCTGACTACGCCATTTTCTTTTAATGGAATGGTGCCTCCTTTTTCAGTTCCAACACCAATGGTAATAATTTTCATCCCCATTTTATTGGCTTCTTCTGCAGCAGCGGTAGCACCTTCAGAGTGGTCTTCTCCGTCAGAAATCAGAATCAGTAATTTACTGGTTTTGCTTTTTTCGTCAAAATAAGTAGAAGAAAGTCTGATGGCCTCATCCAAAGAAGTTCCTTGTGAAGAAACCATATCAGGAGTCATGCTTTGCAGGAACATTTTGGCAACACTATAATCGGAAGTAATCGGTAAAACCGGAAAGGCACTTCCGGCATAGGCTACGATCCCGATTCGGTCACTTCCTAAATTGTTGATGATTTGAGAAACCAGCTGTTTACTTTTCTCCAAACGGCTTGGTGCCACATCTTCGGCAAGCATACTTTTTGAAACGTCAACGGCAAAAACAATATCGATTCCTTCCCGTTTTACGGTTTCCATTTTAGTCCCAATCTTCGGATTTACCAATCCGATAATTAAACAGGCAAGTGCCAAAAGCAATACCGATAATTTTAGGACAGGTTTAAAAACAGAGCGTTCCGGGCTAAGTCTTTTTACCATTTCAAGATCACCAAATTCACGCTGTTTTTTCTTTTTCCAATACATATTGAAAAGAAAAATACACGCCACAATCGGGAGTAAGAATAAAAGGTATAAATATTTTTTTTCGTCTAATTCCATATAATTTCTAAAATTCCAAGAATCTAAATTCCAAATTCCAATTTTTGTTGTTGCGCTAAAAGCTATTCTTTTTTAAATTCCTAAATTCCAATTTGTTATTTGGAATTTTATTATTGGAATTTTATAATTTTTTCAAAATTAAATGAAGCTTCTGTAAACTGTATTTCTTAATCCTACTTCCAATACTAACAAAAAGGCGGCAAGTAAAACAAATACTCGGTACTTTTCGTCGTAATCGTAGAATTTTAGTTCCTGTATTTCGGTAGTTTCGAGTTTATTGATGGCACTGTATATTTCGGCTAATCGATCGTTGCTGGTAGCTCTGAAGTAAGTTCCGTCTGTTTTACGGGCAATACTTTTCATCAATTGCTCGTCGATTTCTACTTTTTGCATTTTAAACAGGAAACCTCCGTTTGGTGCGTATGCGTATGGCGACGGAGCCATTCCGTTGGTACCAATTCCGATCGTGTAGACCTTTATTCCGTATTGTTTCGCAATGTCAGAAGCAGTTTCTGGCTCGATAAAACCGGCATTGTTTACTCCATCAGTCATCAAAATAATCACACGGCTTTTTGCTTTACTGTCTTTTAAACGATTTACAGCGGTTGCCAATCCCATTCCAATTCCCGTTCCGTCTTGCAGCACTGTATCGTATTTGATTCCTTTTATAGCTTCTAAGATAATGGCTTTATCACTTGTAACTGGAGTTTTGGTATAAGCTTCTGAGGCATATAAAACTAATCCGATTCTGTCGTTTGGTCTTTCCCCAACAAAATCTGCCGCGACTCTTTTTAAAGCTTCCATACGGTTTGGCTTTAAATCTTTGGCCAGCATACTTCCCGAAACGTCAATTGCCATTACGATATCAATCCCTTTCGTGGTCTTGGTCTGATTGCTGATGTCTACTGTTCTTGGTCTCGCTAAAGCAATAATTAAAGAGCTTAAAGCGATAATCCTGAAAACATATAAACAAGGTTTTAATTTGGTCAATAGCGATTCGCTGTTTTTGAAACCCTGAGTTGAACTCATTTTTAAAGTCGCCGATTGCTGGTTGCGTTTCCAGAAAAACCAAGCGATCGCAATTGGGATTAACAGAAACAACCAAAAAAATTCCGGATTTAAAAAAGTTATCTTATCCATTAGTTACTCGCTTTTCTAAGTTCTACAGAATTTAATATTCTGGTTGTAATATCATTGGCATAGGTGTCTCCTTCTTCGTGTAAAATCAAGATCTGTTGTAATCCCTGATCTTGTTTAAAAAGTAAAAGTTCATAATATGCTTTTGTACTTGTTTTGTCAATCGGATTGAAAACGGTCATGGTTCCGTATCCTTTTAGTCCCTGAACACCTTCATTGGTTTGGAAATCTTCTTGTTTCACAATAATATTTTGTCCGCCCTGAGCTTCAATAACTTTTAAAGAACCTTCTAATGCTTTGGCTAAGTCAAGCTCTACAGGATTCTTAAACTTGCTGGTAGAAACGGTTACGTAGAAGTTTCCAACCATACTTCCGTAGGCGAAAAGCTGCATTTCTTTGATTAGGGCCATAGTTTCTTTCGGAAGGACTTTTTGAGTATCCATACGTTTTAAAACCTTAGGAGTTTCAATCAGGATGCCTGGGTTTCCGTACTCACTTTTTACCCATTCCCCTTCTAATAATTCTTTTGAAGGATGTCCGATTACATTATCTTTTACATAATTAAAACCTTTTGTAACGATAAAGAAGGCAGTGGTGGCAATCAGTAAAAATAAAACAGATCCTACTGAGATCGCAATACGTTTGTTGCGTTTCTTTAACAACTGAAGTTTTATCTGTTTTTGTTTTTGTGCTTCGTTCAATAATTGATCCTCTTCTTCTGCCGGTACTTCGGTTGGAATAGCATTATCAAGTGTCAGGATTACTTTCTGAATTTTATTTCGGTCTTCTGTGATTTCAAACTCTAAGGGTTTGGATTTTGCAAATTTCACTAAATCTGCCTGACGTAAAACACGTTCTAGGTTTTCAACGGTTTCCGGTGTTAAAGTCATCTTCTTTTTGGTAGAAGCAGTTCTGATGGCCTGAATCAATTCAGAAGTGGTGCTTTCCATTGCCGGAATATGAATTGCCTCCTCGATGTAGTTTCGGGCAATATCCGTCAATTCACTATAGTATTCTTTAATTTCTCCTTTTTGTACCAGTTCTTTCTGCTCCAGATTGTTCAATAAACTAGTCGCTTTTTCGATAGGAGTTTTGTAAACTTCCTCTTCTATCTTTTTCTTTTGATGTTTCTTAACATACCAATAAACAAACGCTCCGATGGCAAGAATTAGAATCAGAATCAAAACATAAATCCACCAGTCACCAATCGAATTGTCAGCAGCTGTAATGTCCTTGATGTCGTACATTTTTTGCTGTAACGTATCGACTTTTACATTGGCCACTTCAACGCGAATAGAATCTGTTGCGTATGGCTTCTTGTCAATTAAAATTTTAATAGACGGAATAGTATATTTTCCGGAATCAAATTGGGTTAATCCGTATTTTTTAATCAGTTCGTAAGTGTCATTTTTCTTAACAGTGTCGATAGGATAGGATTGAATAACCTCTAAAGGACCAATGTTTTTTAGTTTGGGAAAAACAACCTTAGATTTTGAACTTACAACTGTTTTAAGAGTTAGTTTAAACTCGGCACCAATTTTATTTTTTGTTGTATCAATGCTTGTCTCAACTTGTTTTTGTTGCGCAAAAACAGCTGAGGAAAGTAAAAATAAAAATATGTAAAATTTTAATTTCATTTGGTTTTTGATTTCAGATTTTGGTCTAAAATGAATGCTTAAAAATGGAACACGGATGACACAGATTTAAACGGATTTTTTTATCTAAAGATTCTATAATTCGTGTAATCTAACAGTCTGACAATCTAAATTATCTTGATTTGAAATAACCTAATAATTTGGTCACGTAATTTTCGTCGACTCTTGTATTTACGACACCAGCTCCGGATTTACTAAAAATATCCTTGAAATAATTCACTCTGTCCTGATAGTGTTTTTCGTAATTCAGTCGTACTGTTTTTGAGCCGGTATTTACCAATTGAATTTTCCCTGTTTCGGCATCCAGCATACTTACCATTCCTAAATTCGGAATTTTTTCCTCACGGATATCATACACACGAACACCGGTGATATCATGTTTTTTAGAAGCAATTTTTAAAGTCTGCTCATAATTTTCGGCCATGAAATCGGAAATCATAAAGACGATCGCTTTCTTTTTTTGTGTTCCGGACAGGAATTTCAAAGCTTGCGAAATATCGGTTTTGTGACTCTTTGGTTCAAATTCAATTAACTCACGAATGATTCGGAGTACATGAGAACGTCCTTTTTTTGGGGGAATATACAACTCTACATTGTCAGAGAATAATATTAAACCAATTTTATCATTATTTTGTGTAGCCGAAAAAGCCATCGTTGCCGCAATTTCGGTGACGATGTCTTTTTTAAACTGACTTTTTGAGCCAAAACCTTCAGAGCCCGAGATGTCTACCATTAAAACCATGGTTAGCTCACGCTCTTCTTCAAAAACTTTTACGTGAGCTTCGTTGTAGCGCGCCGTTACATTCCAATCGATGTTACGAATATCATCGCCATATTGGTATTGACGTACTTCACTAAAAGTCATTCCTCGCCCTTTAAAGGAAGAGTGATATTCTCCCGAAAAGATATGATTACTCAGTCTTTTGGTTTTGATTTCTATTTTCCGTACTTTTTTTAAAAGCTCTTTTGTATCCATTTTATTTGTTTAAAGTTTAAAGTTTTAAAGTTTCAAGTTAGTCTTGCAACAACCTGAAACCTGAAACTTGAAACAAATTTTTAAGGTACCTCAATCTCGTTTACGATTTTGTTGATAATGTCTACAGAAGTAATGTTTTCGGCTTCAGCCTCATAAGTGATACCAACTCTGTGACGCAGAACATCGTGTACTACTGCACGAACATCTTCAGGAATTACATAACCACGACGTTTGATGAAAGCATAACATTTTGCTGCGTTAGCTAAATTGATACTTCCACGTGGTGATGCTCCAAAGCTGATAAGAGGTTTTAAGTCGGCAAGCTTGTATTTTTCCGGATAACGGGTAGCAAAGATGATATCTAAGATGTATTTTTCTATTTTTTCGTCCATGTAAACTTCACGAACAGCTTCTTGTGCACGCAAGATTTGCTCTACAGAAACTACAGGATTTACTTTTTCGTAACTTCCTTTTAAGTTTTGACGAATTACGAAACGCTCTTCGTCAATTTTTGGATAATCAATTACAGTTTTAAGCATAAAACGATCGACCTGCGCTTCAGGAAGCTGGTAAGTTCCTTCCTGCTCGACAGGGTTTTGGGTAGCAAGAACTAAAAACGGACGATCTAATTTGAAAGTGGTATCGCCAATGGTAACCTGCTTTTCCTGCATCGCCTCTAAAAGTGCCGATTGTACTTTTGCGGGAGCACGGTTGATCTCATCGGCAAGAACGAAATTAGCGAAAATTGGCCCTTTTTTAATGGAAAATTCGTTGGCTTTGATGTTGTAAATCATTGTTCCAATAACATCGGCAGGCAATAAGTCAGGAGTAAACTGAATACGGCTGAACGATCCCTGAACCGCTTGCGACAATGTATTTATCGCTAAAGTTTTGGCTAATCCCGGAACACCTTCAAGCAAAATGTGCCCTTGTCCTAAAAGTCCGATTAGTAAACGCTCGACCATATGTTTTTGGCCCACAATAACTTTGTTCATTTCCATTGTAAGAAGGTCTATAAAAGCACTTTCTCTTTCAATTTTGTCATTTATCGCTCTAATGTCTAAAGTCGTTGTATTTTCTTCCATATAAATATTTTTAAAACCTTGATTTTTATGCCTAACTTTTGAGAGTGCAAATTGAATATTTTTTGAGAAGTAAGATGTTAAAAAATGGTTAAAACTTCGACCAAAGACCTAATTTTAAGGACGAATTGGGAATCTATTTTTATATTTTTAAGAACTTTGGTGATTATGCTTCAGAAAAGCATATTTATTACCAAAAATAACGCAATAAAATCATGAGTAAAACAGCATTATCGCCTATTATTTCGGGCACTATGAATTGGGGTGTATGGGATAAAAACCTAACGCTTAAAGAAATGGAAAACATGATACAGATCTGTATCGAAAACAAAATTACTACTTTTGATCACGCAGATATTTACGGAGCTTATACTACTGAAGCGGATTTTGGAAAAGCATTTCAGGCCAGTAAAATTTCACGTGAAAAATTACAATTAATCACCAAATGCGGTATTCAGATGATTGCCGAAAGCCGTAAAAATACAATCAAACATTACGACTACTCTAAAGAATATATTGTGTGGTCTGTTGAAGAATCACTAAAGAAACTAAAGACAGATTATGTGGACGTTTTTTTACTGCACAGACCTAGTCCGTTGATGCAGACTGATGAAATTGCGGAAGCCGTTGAAAAGTTAAAATCAGAAGGGAAAATTATTGATTTCGGACTTTCGAATTTTACAAGTTCTCAAACCGAATTGATTCGTCAGAAAACCGAAGTGAGCTATAATCAGGTGCAATTTTCGGCAACGAATTTCGAACCGATGGTTGACGGAAGTTTCGATTATATGCAAACTCACGGGATTCGTCCTTTGTCATGGAATCCGCTTGGAACGGTTTTTAGAGAAGACACTAAAAAAACACGTCGTTTGAAAAAGCTTTTTTCGGATTTAGTGAAGAAATACGGATTTGGTTCGGATACCCTTTTACTGGCTTGGATTTTAAAACATCCTGCTAAGGTAATTCCGATTGCGGGAACTGTTAATATTGCCAGAATTCAGTCGTTGATGAAAGCAGTAGAATTGGAAATGGATAAAGAAGACTGGTTTGCGATCTGGACAGAAAGCATGGGCGACGATGTTGCTTAAGTTTTTAAGTGTTCCGTATTCAGATTTGAGTATTCAGGGAAAATGCTAAAAATATTTTGCCACAGATTAACGGATTAGAGATGATTGATTAATCTGTGGCAAAAAAATAAAAATATACAATGAAAAAAACAGTTTTAATTACTGGAGCCACAAGCGGAATTGGAAAAGCAACCGCACAAATACTGGCCAAAAACAATTTTAAAGTGATCCTTTGCGGAAGACGTATGGATCGCTTAAACGAACTTGAAAAAGAACTTTCTGAGTTTACAGCAGTACATTCTTTAGCATTTGATGTTCGGGACAAAAAAGATGTTCTTGAAAAAATTGCTTCTCTTCCTGCATCCTTTTCAGATATTGATATTTTGATTAATAATGCCGGAAATGCTCATGGTTTAGACCCGATTCAGACCGGTGATTTAGACGATTGGGATGCTATGATTGACATCAATGTAAAAGGACTTTTATACGTTTCAAAAGCGGTGATTCCGAAAATGACAGCCAAAAAATCAGGTCATATTATAAACATTGGTTCAACAGCCGCAAAAGAAGTATATCCGAACGGAAATGTGTATTGCGGAAGTAAACATGCCGTTGATGCGATTACAGCCGGAATGCGAATCGACTTAAATCCTTTCGGAATTAGAGTTGGAGGAATTCATCCCGGTATGGTGGCAACCGAATTTAGTGAAGTACGTTTTAAAGGAGATACTGAGAGAGCTTTAAATGTATACAAAGGTTTCGATCCGCTGCAAGCAGAAGATATTGCAGATATTATTCATTTTGTAGTTTCAAGACCGTATCACGTTAATATTGCTGATTTAGTGGTCATGAGTACGGCACAAGCCTCGTCGACAATTGTTAAGAGAGATTAAATTATTATTTATTTCTATTTTTTATTATTTAAAATATGGCAAATTACAGTTCTTTTGAAGAAATGGTGATTTATAAATTGGCAAGGGAACAAAGTAATCAAGTTTGGAATTTAATTTTGACAACAGCTTTAGGTCAGGATTTTAAGTTGAGAGAACAGATTAATGGGTCTTCAGGTTCAGTGATGGATAATATTGCGGAAGGTTTTGGTCGAGGGGGTAATAAAGAGTTTATTACTTTTTTAAGCTACTCCAGAGGATCATGTTGTGAAACAAAAGCTCAATTGCAAAGATGTTTTGATAGAAAGTATATTAATGAGATTACATTTTTAGAGTTAAATGCTAATGCACAAATTATAATTGATCAAATTTCTAAATTCATTAATTACTTAAAGGTTTCAGAAAAGAAAGGTTCAAAATACGATTGATTAATAGATTGAAATAATGAATAGTGAGCAATCTGAATAATAAATAATAGAAATAGAAAATAATCAATATTCACATGATCAACAAACGCCTTTTGATAAAAAACCTGCTCGCTCATAACGACGAGAGTAGTTTTTATGATAAGAAAAGGCAACTGAATCTGCATTCGCGGGAAGGAAAAGGGAAATTCCTGAAACATATCTGTGCCTTATCCAATTCAAACCCGACCAATAATTCTTATATCGTGGTGGGGGTGGAAGATCACGACAACGAAATCGTTGGGGATGATTTTTTTGATGATAGCCGAATTCAGAATCTCGTGAATGCCTTTTTAGAAAATCCGCCTAAAATTCAATACGAGAATGTACCGTTTCCCAATCTTCCAAAAGATAAAGTAATCGGATTGGTGACGATTAAACCCAAAAGTAAAATCTCTTATTTTAAAAAAGGAATTCATACCATTCTTGCCAATAGTGTTTTTATGCGGCGCGGAAGTAATTCTGTTCCTGTTGAAGGCGAGGTCGAAAAGAACTATCAAAATACAGAAACGGTCATCGGGATCGAAAACAGCTCAAGAAACAGTATTCAGTACACACTTGACGGGGTAATTGATTTTATGAATTTCAGACACAAAGACATGTCGCCTAAGTACCATGTTTTTAAAGAATTATTTGTGATCTGCTGGGCAGGAGTTCCTAAAAAATCCAGAGATAAAACATTCTTATCCCGCGTTGATATTGAGTTGATAAACGAACAGATTAAGCTTTTTTATTCTGCTCAGGATGTGGTTACGATTGTTTATGATGAAGATAGTTTTACCATAACAGAATATGTTCCGTTGGGGTTAAATGACAAGACCAGTTATTATCCGTTGGAGAAGCAAACCATTCATTTTTTTGACAACGGTTATTATAAAATTGAAAATGAAATGCTTTTTCAGCCCCCGGAATTCAATCGGAAAATGTTGTATCATATTTACAATTCAAATATCGCGCTACTCCAAAAACTTCAGAAAGGGATCGCTTTGTCAGAGCGTGAATTAAAAGATCTGGAAAATCTGCCTTCTACTTTTATGATCTGTCATCTGAATGGTTTTGAGGATGCCAAACAAAAATTGATTGATGCCAAACTGCTTTTAAAACCTTTTGGTAATATTTACCTGTCCTTTAAAGAGGCGCTTCGAGTTTTGCGTAAGATGAAATACGATGTTCAGGAAGGGGCTAAATAGAGGTTCTAAGTTGCTAATATTCTGAGATTCTAAGGTTTTTTAGGTTATGCGGCTTTGGATTAAAATTATTGGTACTTTAAATACTTGCTGACTTCATCGTACGGAAACAATAGCTCTTTAGGCCCGTCGGCATAAGAAGCGGCTTCGTAAGAGTTGTAATATAAGAGCAATCCTTCTTTCGTATAAAAAATGTTCTGTGGCAGGTGGAATTTATCATTTTCAAACATTAGACCAGTTGCATTGATATTTGATTTTTCAGGGATTTTATATTTTTTGCGGAATTCCTTTTCGGCATAAGCCATAAATTCTTTTTCGTTTTTAAAGATCTGATCGATGAAAATTGTTTTTCCGGTTTTGGAATGAAACAGTAAGGAGCGATATCCTTGATAACCGTGTGCACCTCCGGTAAAAGTATAGTGATCAATTTTGATATTGATAATCTCATCAGATTCAAATTCGACATTCCCTTTTACGGTTGCTTCCCATCCGAAAGTTTCTGTTGGGAATTTTTTGTGCATTTCTTCATAAGAAGCTATAAAAGAGGCTGCCAAAGATTTGTAGTCGTTAGCTTTTTTGGGATCTTCTTCAAAATAGACGATCTCTTTTATCACGGAGAAAACTTTTTTATTAATACTGTCGGCAACAACAGGAATATTTTTTGCAATAGGAACGTCGATCGTTATTTTCGGGCAGTCCTTTTCGCAGGGGATTGTAGATTCTTTTTCAAATGACTCATTTTCAAATGAAAGTTCTTTGCTGCAGCTTACAAACGTTAAAAGCAAAAAGAGTATAAAAGGATAATGTTTCATGTCAAAAAATGTTAATTATATACAAAGGTAAGAAGTTGTGTCAGGATTAAAATAAATTAAACGGTAAATTTGTAGCAGAATTAAGGATTTAAAATTTATAAACATATGAAATTCAATACTAAAGTAATACATGGGGGTCAGCATCATGATCCGGCTACAGGAGCGGTTATGCCTCCGGTGTATCAAACTTCAACTTTTATACAAACCAGTCCGGGTAAGCCTTTGGCGGATTATGAGTATAGTCGTGCTTCAAATCCAACACGTACAGCTTTAGAAAATGCTTTGGCTAGTATTGAAAATGGTACTCGTGGATTGGCTTTTTCATCAGGCTTAGCAGCAACAGATTGTATTTTGAGATCGTTTAAAGCCGGTGATGAGATTATCGCAATGGATGATTTGTATGGAGGAACTTACAGAATGTTCTCCAGAATATATAAAGATTCAGGAATTAAGTTTCACTTTGTGGATATGACAGATATCGAAAAACTGAAATCATTAATCAATGAAAATACGAAATTGATCTGGGTGGAGACGCCAACTAATCCGTTAATGAAATTAGCAGACATTCAGGAAGTAGCCAAAATTACGAAAGCCAACAATATTTTATTTGCTGTCGATAATACATTTGCTACTCCTTACTTGCAAAAACCTCTTGATTTGGGTGCTGATATCGTAATGCACTCTGCAACAAAATATTTAGGAGGACACTCAGATGTAATTGCGGGTGCTTTAATTGTCAAAGATGAAGCTTTAGGAGATCAGCTGCATTTTCAGCAATTTGCGACCGGAGCGACATTAGGGCCAATGGACAGCTTCCTGGTTTTAAGAGGCATCAAAACACTTTCGTTAAGAGTACAGAGACATTGTGAAAACGGAGAAAAAGTGGTTCAATATTTAAGTAAGCACCCTAAGATCGATACGGTTTATTATCCGGGCTTAGAAAGCCATCCTTTTCATGAAATTGCCAAAAAGCAAATGAAAGCTTTTGGAGGAATGGTATCTTTTACTTTTAAATCAGGGAAAAAAGAAGACTCAATTGCTTTTTTAGAGAAGCTGAAAGTTTTTACTTTGGCGGAGTCTTTAGGTGGAGTGGAATCTTTGGCCAATCATCCGGCTTTGATGACACACGCATCGATCCCGGCAGATAAAAGAGCTGAAGTGGGTATTACCGATGACTTAGTTCGATTGAGCGTTGGTATTGAAGATGCCGAAGACTTAATTGCCGACTTAGAGCAGGCTTTAGCATAAAAAAAGCATAAAAAAATCCCAAATTCCAATTTGTATTATTTTGGAATTTGGGATTTTTTATTTGGGATTTATAAAATTATAAGTATTGAATATATCCTATATTAAACCAAATCTGAGCGTCGTTTGATTTGTTTTCTTTGTAAATTTTCTTATTCGGATTTAGACCGTCTACCCAGTCGGAGCTAAAAGCCTGAAAACGACCTTCAAGCATTAAATCGCTCATTTCATTTAATTTATAATGAACACCTATTCCGGCAGTACCCGATAAAACAATACCATTTTCACTCGAAAAGCCATATTGTCGACCATCTGAAGGAGTCTGGTACTTAGGAAATGTAGCTTCGGGACTTCCCAACTTGCCAAGACTC
This sequence comes from Flavobacterium tructae, assembly GCF_002217475.1. Lineage (GTDB taxonomy): Bacteria > Bacteroidota > Bacteroidia > Flavobacteriales > Flavobacteriaceae > Flavobacterium > Flavobacterium tructae. Next base: position 67,848 of record NZ_MUHH01000025.1, on the reverse strand, counting down.
GAACTAACTTCTGTAGTATAATAACTTACCAAGAAACCTAAACTGACATAAGGACTGAAAGCACCTACAGAATTTTCATAATAATGTATTTTCAGGGGAGAAAACTCCAGTTGGGATCCAAGACTTATTACAGTCGATTTTCCTTGCATGGCTTTGAGTTGTCTAACACCTAGTGTTTCAGGTTTTTTCTCGATCCATTTTCCAAAATGATTCAGTTTGGTACTATTGAATGAAAGTTCTGTTCTCACTTTGAAATGTTCCGAAAAGAATCGTTCTCTGTTACTGTTGGTGGAAAAATTGATAAAGTGAACCAATCCAACTCCAAATCCTGTATTTCCAAGATTAGTGTCCAGGTCGTTTCTTTCTCCAAAATCAGACTGAAAAGTTACAGGGCCGAATATTAAACCAACTTCGTGAGCCAGTCTTGATTGTGCGGTTGATACTGTTGAGATGCCCAGAAAGGCAAATAACGTGAGTATTATAGGTTTGAGCATAGGTTTGGGCTTTCAAATCCCGGCAAATATATAAAAAGAGGAGGAACTAAGAAGTATAAAGAGCTGTATTGATGAATATTTATTAAAAATATTAAAATATTAGATATATCGGTAGTAATTTACTTTAAAAAGCAAAACCTAAAATATCTTTTTTCTTGATTTAGTGGATAATGAATAAAAGTTTAAGAGAATCGTAAAAAAATATTCAATAAATGTCATTTTCGATTACCTTTGTCGTAAATAACGAAAACGTTTTCTTAAATGTTAATAATCTAATAATCATGTCACAAAGTATTACCGCTTTTATGGATTCGGTTAGTCAAAAAAACCCGAATGAATCAGAGTTTTTACAAGCAGTTTTAGAAGTTGCCGAAACGGTAATTCCTTTTATTGAAGAAAATAAAAAATACCAGAACAAAATGCTTTTAGAGCGTATGGTAGAGCCTGAACGTGTTATCTTGTTTAGAGTGAACTGGTTAAATGACAAAGGAGAAATCCAGGTTAATAAAGGATATCGTATCCAGATGAACTCAGCAATCGGACCTTACAAAGGTGGTTTGCGTTTTCATCCTTCTGTTAACTTAAGTATTTTGAAGTTTTTGGCTTTCGAGCAGACTTTCAAAAATAGTTTAACAACATTGCCAATGGGTGGTGGTAAAGGAGGATCTGATTTTGATCCAAAAGGAAAATCAGATAATGAAATCATGAAATTCTGTCAAAGTTTTATGACGGAACTTTCAAAACATATCGGAGCTGATACTGACGTTCCTGCCGGAGATATCGGAGTAGGTGGTAGAGAAGTAGGATATATGTTTGGTCAATACAAAAGATTAAGAAATGAATTCACCGGAGTTTTAACCGGGAAAGGAATTTCTTTCGGAGGATCATTAATTCGTCCTGAGGCTACAGGTTACGGAGCAGTTTATTTTGCTCAAAGTATGTTGGCAACTAAAGGAGATGACTTTGAAGGGAAAATTGTTGCTGTTTCAGGTTCTGGAAACGTAGCACAGTACGCAACTGAAAAAGCAACTCAATTAGGAGCAAAAGTAGTTACATTGTCAGATTCTGCAGGATATATTTATGATGCAGACGGAATCGATGCTGAAAAATTAGCTTTCGTAATGGAGCTGAAAAATGAGCTTAGAGGAAGAATTAGTGAGTATGTGGCGAAATATCCAAATGCAAAATATGTAGAAGGAAAACGTCCATGGGAAGTTAAATGTGATGTAGCATTACCATGTGCAACTCAAAACGAATTGAATGGTGATGAAGCTAAGGTTTTAGTGGCTAACGGTTGTATTGCTGTTGCAGAAGGAGCAAATATGCCATCTACACCAGAGGCAGTTACTGTTTTCCTTGATGCTAAAATTTTATTCGCTCCGGGAAAAGCTTCTAATGCTGGTGGTGTTGCAACTTCAGGTCTTGAAATGTCGCAAAACTCATTGCGTTTAAGCTGGTCTTCTGAAGAAGTTGACGAAAGATTAAAAGGAATCATGTTAGCAATTCATGCTTCATGTGTAAAATACGGTTCGGATAAATCAGGTTATGTTGACTACGTAAAAGGAGCTAACATTGCAGGATTTGTTAAAGTTGCCGATGCTATGCTTGCTCAGGGTGTAGTATAATTTTTTAGTTATAGTTTTTTAGTGCCTCCATTTGTCTTTTTTAAAGACAAATCGGAGGCATTTTTTATTTGCAGGAGAACAAAAATCAAATACTTTCGTTTGTAGTATATTTGTCTATCTGAATTTATCAAATAATGAAAAGAAAGTTTTTGTATGTTTTACTTTTGTTGGTAGTACAATTTTGTTTCTCTCAGAATAAATTGTCCTGGCAGGGGTATTTTTCGTTTAACGAGATAAAAGATATTTCGCAATCTTCAACAACTGTTTTTGTAGCTTCAGAGAATGCTCTTTTCTCTAAAAATACAGCTCTGAACACAGTTAAAATGACTACAACGGTCGATGGACTTTCCGGGCAGACCATTTCTGCTTCATACCATAGTGAAGAATTTAAGAAAACCATAATTGGATACGAAAACGGACTAATGATTGTGGTAAATGAAACCGATGGCAGTATATTAAAGGTCATTGATATCATAAATAAACAATTACCGTCCAACCTGAAAAGAATTAACCATTTTATGGAATATAAGGGAGTGGTTTATGTTTCGTGCGATTTCGGAATTGTACAGTTCAATTTAACTAGTCTGAAATTTGGAGATACTTATTTTATTGGAGATAATGGTGCCGAAGTTAGAGTAAGACAAACGGCTTATTTTAATGGATTCTTTTATGCTGCGACTTCAAACGGAATTAAAAAAGCCAACAGTACAAATGCTAATCTTATTGATTTTAACCAATGGAGTCTGGTAAACGGCGGTGACTGGAGCAGTATTGAATCGTTGGATTCAGAGCTGATTGCGATAAGTTCGGCAGGATTCATACACCGATACAACTCCAATTCATTTGTTGGGTTTTTACAGCTTCCAAAACCTTCAGTCGATATGCGTACTGTAAATCATAATCTAATAATCACGACGCCGGATGTTGTTTATGTGTATAACAATCAAATGGTATTGATGCGTCAGATTACCAATACACAGGTCTTGGATAATACGCTGAATTTTACCTGTTCTAGTGTTGTTGGAGATCAAATATATATAGGGACAAAAGAAAAGGGATTGTTTTCATCGACACTTTCAGGAACTTCCGCTTTTCAGGAGAATACACCATCAGGACCGGTTCGAAATAATATTTTTTCTTTAGATGTAAGTCCTAATGCGCTTTGGGCAGTGTATGGGGATTATGATACTTTTTACAATCCGTATGAGCTAGACAGTTATGGAGTGAGTAAGTATAGTACTTCGGGCTGGCTAAACATTCCTTACTCAGGGGTTTTTGGAGCGAAGTCAATGACAAGGGTAATTACGAACCCCAGTAATGAAAAACAGGTTTTTGTAAGTTCCTTCTTCTCCGGGTTATTGAAAATAGAAAACGATATCCCGGTCTTATTGTACAATGAAAAAAATAGCGGATTAGAATCGATTTCGTTCGCAGGTCCCAACTATATTGATGTTCGTATTAACGGAACTGTGTTTGATAAAACGGGAAATTTGTGGGTCACTAACAGTAGGATTAAGAACGGATTAAAAGTTTTGAAAACCGATGGAAAATGGCAAAGTTATGCGACAAGTGCAATTCTTAAAGATGCTGAAACAACCAATTATGCCGGGATAGTGGTCGATAGAAACAATACCAAATGGATCGCAACGAGTAATGACGGAGTAATTGCTTTTAACGAAAGTAACAATACTTTTAAAAAGATTACTTCCGGTGCTGATTTAGGGAATTTACCAATCGAAGATGTGAGAGCTGTGGCGCTTGATACAAAAAATCAACTTTGGATTGGTACCACAAAAGGACTGAGAGTTTTATCCAATGTTGGAGGTTTCCAGACCGAAAGCCAGCTAAAAGCGAATCCAATTATAATTATGGAAGACAATTTGGCTCAGGAGCTGCTTTATGAACAGTTTATCACATCGATTGCAGTAGACGGAGCAAATAATAAATGGATTGGTACAATTGATTCCGGGATTTTCATGGTATCGTCAAACGGTCAGGAAACAAAATATCATTTTACAATAAACAATTCGCCTTTGCCAAGTAATGTAATAAACGATGTCAAAATTAATAGTGCTACCGGTGAAGTCTTTATTGCGACCAACAAAGGAATGATTTCGTTTAAAGGAATTGCAACAGGAGCAAACGAAGATTTGAATAATGTTTACGTTTATCCAAATCCCGTGCGCCCTAACTATGCCGGAACAGTAAAAGTTGCCGGACTTATTGATAAAGCCAATATAAAAATTACAGACATCGAAGGTAATTTAGTTTACGAAACTACTTCATCAGGCGGAACAATCGAATGGGACACGACTGCTTTCGGAAAGTATAAAGTTGCTTCCGGCGTTTATATGGTTTTTATTTCAGCCGAAGACGGAAGTGAAACTAAAGTAAAAAAGATAATGATAATTAGGTAATTTGCTAATTGAGATAATTGGATTTTTAGATTGTTGGATCATTAGAAAGAATTAACATCTAAGCAGTCCAATAGTCTAAAAATCCAATAATCTAAGAAATCTAACATCTAAGAAGTCTAATAATCTAAAAATCTAATCTTGCTAGTCAAAACCAAAGCAATAGTAATCTCATCGTTAAAATTTCAGGAGAAAAGTCTGATCGTAAAGTGCTTTACACTTTCACACGGATTGAAATCTTATTTTGTACGTGATGCCTTTTTGAGTCGGAAAGCAAGTCAGAAAATTGCTTATTTTCAGCCATTGTCCGTTCTGGAAATTGAGGCGATGCATAAGAATAAAGGGACTTTAGAAACTTTTAAAGAGATTAAAACAGCAGTGCCTTTTCAAAGTATTCATACCGATCTTGTAAAAAGTACGATGGTTATGTTTTTGTCTGAAATGCTTCATTATTCCATTCAGGAAGAAGAAAAAAATGAAGCCTTTTTTGTGTTTTTAGAGACAGCACTGAGTTGGCTCGACCACCATGATGAAATTTCGAATTTTCATTTGATTCTGCTTTTGGAAGCTACAAAGTATTTTGGTTTTTATCCTGATGTTTCAGAAGTCGAATTTTCTTATTTTGAAATGATTGACGGCGTTTTTACTTTGTTTCATGGGGCGAATACTTTGACGGAACATGAAACAAATCTTTTTAAGAAACTGATAGATCTTAAATTCGAAAACGATCAGAAGGTTTTTCATGTAGCGGAAAGGCAAATTTTACTGAAAATCCTTATTGATTACTACAGTTTTCATTTGGAAGGATTTAAAAAACCAAAATCTTTAGAGGTTTTAAAGGAGATTTTTTCTTAATTTTTTAAAATCGGCAATCTTTTTTACGAGATCTATTAGAAATTTTCTATCCGGACGCTTTTTTTAAACATCTTTTATCTATATTCCTCAAAATTCCTTACTTTCGCACCTCGTTTAAGAAAAGTATAAAATGAGCACAAAATTTACTGAATACAAAGGACTTGACTTGCCAACAGTAGCGTCAGAAGTACTTGATTTTTGGAAGAAAGAAAATATATTTGAAAAGAGTGTAAGTACCCGTGAAGGTGCTGAGCCTTATGTGTTTTTTGAAGGTCCGCCTTCAGCAAACGGATTGCCGGGAATTCACCACGTGATGGCTCGCGCAATTAAAGATATTTTCTGTCGTTACAAAACTCAAAAAGGTTTTCAGGTAAAAAGAAAAGCCGGTTGGGATACTCACGGATTGCCTGTAGAATTAGGTACCGAAAAAGAACTTGGAATTACAAAAGAAGATATTGGTAAAACTATTTCTATTGAAGAATATAACGAAGCGTGTAAAAAAACCGTAATGCGTTATACCGATGTATGGAATGATTTGACCGAAAAAATGGGATATTGGGTAGATATGGAAGATCCGTATGTGACCTATAAGCCAAAATATATGGAATCGGTTTGGTGGCTTTTGAAGCAAATCTACGACAAAGGTTTGTTGTATAAAGGATACACAATTCAGCCTTACTCACCTAAAGCAGGAACAGGATTGTCTTCTCACGAAGTAAATCAGCCCGGAGCGTATCGTGATGTTACGGATACTACAATCGTAGCACAATTTAAAACGTTACCGGAAACATTACCTGCATTTTTGAAAGGTTTTGGAGATATTCACATTCTGGCCTGGACGACTACTCCATGGACATTACCATCGAATACCGCTTTGACAGTTGGACCAAAAATCGATTATGTTTTAGTAAAAACGTTCAATCAGTATACTTTTGAGCCAATCAATGTGATTTTAGCAAAAAACCTGGTAGGAAAACAATTCGGAAAAGGATTTTTTGCCAGTGAAGACGATGCTGATTTTGATAAAGTGAAAAACGGCGACAAACAGCTTCCGTATAAAATTGTAGCGGAAGCAAAAGGAGCTGATTTAGCAGAAATTCGTTATGAGCAATTATTGCCATACGTGTTGCCTTATCAGAATCCTGAAAATGCGTTCAGAGTAATCACAGGAGATTTTGTTACCACAGAAGATGGAACAGGAGTAGTGCATACGGCACCTACTTTTGGAGCTGATGATGCTAAAGTAGCAAAAGAAGCAAAACCGGAAGTGCCGCCAATGTTGGTTTTAGACGAAAATGGAACAGCAGTTCCTTTAGTAGATTTACAAGGGAAATTTACTGCTCATGTAGGTGATTTGGCAGGAAAATATGTGAAAAATGAATATTATGATGCAGGTCAGGCGCCAGAGCGTTCTGTAGATGTTGAAATTGCTATTCGATTAAAAGAAGAAAATAAAGCCTTTAAGGTTGAAAAATACGTACATAGTTATCCACACAGTTGGAGAACTGATGAGCCGCTATTATATTATCCGCTAGACTCATGGTTTATTAAAGTAACCGATGTCAAAGATAGAATGTTCGACCTGAACGAAACTATCAATTGGAAGCCTAAGTCTACTGGTGAAGGACGTTTTGGAAACTGGCTGAAAAATGCTAACGACTGGAACTTATCTCGTTCTAGATATTGGGGGATTCCGTTGCCAATTTGGAGAACAGAAGACAAGAAAGAAGAAGTTCTTATTGGTTCTGTTGAAGAATTGTATAATGCGATCGAAAAATCTATCGAAGCAGGTTTTCAAAAAGAAAACCCATTCAAAGGTTTCGAAATCGGAAATATGTCTGAATCAAATTATGATTTAGTTGACCTGCATAAAAATGTAGTTGACGGAATCACTTTGGTTTCAGCTTCAGGCCAGCCAATGAAACGTGAAAGCGATTTGATTGATGTTTGGTTTGATTCGGGAGCGATGCCTTATGCACAATGGCATTACCCTTTTGAGAATAAAGATAAAATCGATGAGAATAAAGATTTTCCTGCGAATTTCATCGCAGAGGGTGTTGATCAGACTCGTGGATGGTTTTATACACTGCATGCAATCGGGACTTTGGTTTTCGATAAAATTGCGTACAAAAATGTCGTTTCGAATGGTTTAGTTTTGGATAAAAACGGACAAAAAATGTCGAAACGTTTAGGAAATGCAACAGATCCTTTTGAAACAATTAAGGAGTACGGTCCTGATGCCACACGTTGGTACATGATCTCTAACGCAAATCCATGGGATAACTTAAAGTTTGATATTGAAGGAATTGCTGAGGTTCGCCGAAAGTTCTTCGGAACCCTGTATAATACATATTCATTCTTCTCGTTATATGCCAATATTGATGGGTTTAAATATGCAGAAGCTGAAATTCCGTTAAACGAAAGACCGGAAATCGATCAGTGGATCATGTCGGAATTACATACTTTGATAAAATTTGTTGACGAATGTTATGAAGATTATGAGCCTACGAAAGCAGCAAGGGCTATTTCTGACTTCGTTCAGGAAAACTTAAGTAACTGGTACGTTCGTTTGTGTCGTCGTCGTTTCTGGAAAGGAGAATACGCTCATGATAAAATTGCAGCCTATCAAACGCTTTACACTTGTTTATTAACGATAAGTAAGTTAAGTGCTCCGATCGCTCCTTTTTTCATGGATAAATTATACCGCGATTTAACAGGTTCGACGCAAACAGAGCAATTTGCCAGTGTTCACTTGGCAGAGTTCCCGAAATTTGTCGAAAACTTTGTTAATAAAACGTTAGAAAGCAAAATGCAGAAGGCGCAAACTATATCATCTTTGGTTTTGTCACTCCGTAAAAAGGAAATGATTAAAGTACGTCAACCTTTGCAAAAGGTAATGATTCCGGTACTTGACGAGAATCAGAGGGCCGAAATTGAAGCGATTTCTGAACTTGTAAAAGCAGAAGTTAACGTTAAAGAAATTGTGCTTTTAGACGACGATTCAGGTATTTTGGTGAAACAGATTAAACCTAATTTTAAAGCTCTTGGGCCACGTTTCGGCAAGGATATGGGGTTGATTTCCAAAGAGATACAGTCTTTTTCGGCAGATCAAATCAATCAATTGGACAAGCAGGGAGCATTGGATATTGTAATTGCAGGAAATACCGTAACTTTATCCTTAGAAGATGTCGAAATAACATCTCAGGATATTGAAGGCTGGCTGGTTGCAAATTCAAATGGAATTACGGTTGCACTTGATATCACAATTTCAGAAGAATTGAAAAACGAAGGAATCGCGAGAGAATTGGTAAACAGAGTTCAAAATATTCGTAAAGATTCAGGATTTGAGGTTACCGATAAAATTAAAGTTCAAATAAAAAGAAGTGGCCTTTTAGAAGAGGCAATTCTAAAAAATGAAGACTATATTAAGTCTGAGACATTGACTGATGATTTGGTTTTTGTTGACGCTTTGGAAAACGGCACAGAAATTGAATTTGATGACATTAAAACAATGATATTAATTTCAAAATAATATAAGATGATAGATGAAATTACAAGATACTCTGATGCTGATTTAGCAGAGTTCAAAGAAATAATTCAAAGCAAAATACAAAAAGCACAAGCTGATCTGGATTTAATAAAGAGTGCTTATATGAACGATTTGAATAACGGAACAGATGATACTTCTCCAACTTTTAAAGCATTTGAAGAAGGAAGCGAAACAATGTCTAAAGAAGCAAACTCACAGTTGGCGATCAGACAGGAAAAGTTTATACGCGATCTAAAAAACGCATTGTTCCGTGTTGAAAATAAAACCTATGGTATTTGTAAAGTAACAGGTAAATTAATCAGCAAAGAAAGGCTTAAAATCGTTCCTCATGCTACAATGAGTATCGAAGCTAAAAACTTGCAGAGATAATTTTCAATTTTAATACTCCATAAAATAGACGCTCCTTACCAGGGGCGTTTTTTTGTTTAATGTTTAAATGGTTTTGTTTAAGGAGTAACGGAATACTAAATAAAGAATTCAATTACAAAAGGACTAAATGTAGTGAAAAAATAGTGCTTGCTTTTTGTAGGAATTTTTTAGGCGATAGTTTTTGGGATTAAAACAAGTAAAAATAATTAGAACTGCCAGTTTGGAAGGCAGTTCTAATTAAAAAAGAAGGCCTGTAATTAAGCCAGATTTTTTTCCAGTTCTAATTTGTGTTTTCTTAAAACAGCTCTTGTCATTCCTAAATTTGCTTTAGTAGAGTCAGCGGCAAGATAGATCATGAATTTTTTGTTGGGAGAAATATCGATGATGTGAATTTGATTCGAAAGTGTAATCAAAATGTCTTCGATCTCCTGGTTTAAATTTAAAGCTTTTACTGCGCTTAATTTTGCTTTAACCACTTCCAGGTTGTACGCTGCTGCAAGTTCAGGATCAAATGCCGGGTCTGTTGTCAGGTTTCCAAAGCTTAATCCTGATTCGATTTCTGTTACAGCTACTGCAATAAAGCCGTTTACGTTAGTTTTCATTTCATTCAAAAAAACGTTTAAAAAGTCATTACTCATAGTTTTCGGGGTTTGGTGTTAATAGAAATATGTTATTTTAACAGTGAATTTTTGCTTAACTCAGCAGCAGTTTCCTCGGTCGATCGTAATAATAAACCCAGATTGCTTCCGTCTTTTGAAAATGTAATAATGAAATTTGTGCCGCTTATTTTGTTTCCGATAATAACTCCTTCGGCGGTTTTTAAAAAGAGTTGTTTTAAGGAACCTTTTTCAAGATCTAATAATAATTTGTCGCTCATCGATACTATGGCAGAGCTCATTGCGGCAATACTGTCTGCATAGTCTAAGTGAAGTGATGTGATTAGTTTTCCTTTTCCATTGATAATTAATGCTGCGGAAGATTTGGTATGAAGCAGAAAATCGTTTAGAGTAGTTGTGATTTCATTCATATTTGTAGGATTTAAGAAAGTTGTTAAATTCTTTTCGTTTTAATACCGTATAAAGGGTAAATATGATCTTTTAATCTAAACAAGTGTTAATTTTTATTAACAAATATAAATTAAATTATGTATCATTGTAATACCAAATCATGAATAATTTTATTTATTTAACATTAAAATCTTGTAAAATGGCTAAAGTGTTGAAATTTAAAGAGGTAAGCTCTGATGTGGAGCACAGAATGAAAGAATTTGAAAAGATTCGTATTCAGTTTAAGACGCAGGTCAAAAAAGCTGAGGCTAAAAATGCAGCAGCAGGAAAAGAAGGGAAAGGGCTCTTTAAGTCGATTTCAGAATTCTTCGCTGATCCTCCTAAAAAGTCAGCGCAGTCAAATGTTAGAAAATAGATTCTCCATATGGGTGATGAATTGATGTAATACCTGCTCGTTTGTCCTCAAAAACAATTAACGCTCCATTGGGAGCGTTTTTTTTGATTAAATTGTTATTTTTGCGCATCAAAATTTAATAAAATGTCATTACGAAAAGCGTATTTGCTTATATTCTTAGTTTTAATTGTTGATCAGCTTTCAAAAATCTATGTAAAAACAAACTTTGCTCTAGGGGATGAAGTGGTAGTTTTTGACTGGTTTAGAATTCATTTTATTGAAAATGAAGGAATGGCATGGGGAACTAAAATTCCCGGAGAATATGGTAAATTGATTTTGACCGTTTTCAGAATCTTTGCTGTATTTGGAATTGGATACTGGTTAGCCGATTCGGTTAAGAAGCGTTATTCTAATTATTTAATTGTTGCCATTGCTTTGATTTTTGCCGGAGCAGCCGGAAACATAATCGATTCAGTGTTCTACGGAGTTATTTTTGATGCCAGTCATGGTAATTTGGCGACACTTTTCTCGCCTGAACCTTATGGAACTTGGTTTCATGGTTTGGTTGTAGACATGTTTTATTTTCCGATCTGGAGAGGTACTTTGCCTGCCTGGTTTCCTTTATGGGGGGGTGAAGAGGTTTCTTTTTTTAATGCGATCTTTAATGTTGCCGATGTAGCAATTTCTACAGGAGTAGGTATATTACTGGTTTTTAATAAAAGAGCATTTCCTAAAACAGCATAATTTTTATAGAAAATTTAAAATATTCAAATTCCAAGTTCCAATAGCTGTATGTGTTAAATGCATCAGATATTGGAATTTGGAATTTTACATTATTGGGATTTAGAGCCTGTTTAAAATTAATGTGTTATTTTTACCCTACGAAAAACCAAACTTATGCAAAGTCCGTCTTTCTCTATCTATGATGCGTCTGCAGGCTCCGGAAAGACCTATACTTTGGTAAAAGAGTATCTTAAAATTATTCTTTCTTCTTCAAGGAACGATGCTTATCGCAACATTCTGGCAATTACATTCACCAATAAAGCAGTTCATGAAATGAAAAGCCGTATTGTTGGGAGTTTGTCTGAGTTTGCAAAAGAAGAGCCTTCTGCAAAAGCAATCGATTTGATGGAGGATTTGTCTCGGGATACCGGACTTTCGGTTATTAAAATTAAAACAAAATCTCAAAATATTATCAAGCACTTAATTCATAATTATGCTGCTTTTGATATTTCTACCATTGATAAATTTACACATAAAGTAATTCGTGCTTTTGCACATGATCTTAATCTGCCAATGACTTTTGAAGTCACTTTGGATACAGAGAATTTACTGGTTGAGGCGGTTGACGCTATAATTGCACAAGCCGGTCAGGACGAAACATTGACTAAGCTGTTGGTTGATTTCACGATGGAAAAAACCGACGACGATAAAAGTTGGGATGTTTCCAGGGAAATCTTAGAAACGGGTAGGCTGGTTCTGAATGAAAATAATCGGAATGAAATCTCTCATTTTCAGGATAAATCTATCGAAGAGTTTATTGAGATCAAGAAAAAAATGCTCGCTTTGTGCAAAGAACTCGAGTCTGAAAATGAAAATTTTGCGATTGAGGCACTTGCTTTAATCGAAAAAAACGGAATCGATTTGAAGTCATTTTCGCGTGGAACTTTTCCAAATCATTTAGAAAGTATTCGCGATGGGAAATTTAATCCCCGAAATAAAACTTTTCATGAATTCGATGATATTGCTATTAATAAAACGGCAAAAGACCGTGCGTTAATAGAAAATATAATTCCTGAACTGCTTCAGGTTCTGGTAAAAATCTATAAGAATTTCGAAAAAAGAGATTTCTATAAAGCCTTTTTGAAAAATATTACGCCACTTTCGCTGTTGAATACGGTTAGTAATGAATTGGCTAAAATTCAATCAGAGCAAAATGTACTGTCGATTTCTGAATTCAACGCCATTATTCACCGTGAAATTCAGAATCAGCCCGCGCCTTTTATTTATGAGCGTTTGGGAGAGAAGTACCGCCATTTTTTTATCGATGAATTTCAGGATACCTCTGAGATGCAGTGGCAGAATTTGATTCCACTAATTCATAATTCGCTTTCCGGAGAAGACGATTTTGGGAATAAAGGGACGCTGATGATAGTGGGAGATCCGAAACAGTCTATTTACCGATGGAGAGGGGGAAAAGCAGAACAGTTTATAGAATTAGGAAAAGAAGAAAATACTTTTTTTAACCACAAAAAAGAGGTTAAGCATTTAGATACAAATTACCGCAGTTATAGTGAGGTAATCGAATTCAATAACGATTTTTTTAAATTAATTTCGGCCGAATTTACCAATGAAGATTACAAAGATCTGTATGAAAATCATAGTTTTCAGAACATAAATTCAAAAAAGGGAGGGTATGTCAATATCTCTTTTCTTCCTGTAATCGAGAAGTCGGATTATGCAGACGAAGAAGAAGTGGTCGAGAAATCGGATCTGTATGTTTTAGCGACTTTAAATACTATTCAAAAAGTTGTTCGGGAAGGTTTTGAATACAAGGACATTGTAATCTTAACCCGAAAAAGAGATCAGGGAATTGCTATTGCAAACTATTTAACGGAGCAAAAGATCCCGCTTTTATCATCCGAGACCCTGATGATTCAAAATGCAACAGAGGTGCGTTTGATTGTTTATTTGCTGAAATATTTAAACAATAGTGCTGATTTAGAGTCGAAAGCCAATTTTCTTCATTTTTTGGGATCCAATAAAGAAGTTAAGATGCCGATTCATGATTTTATTGCCTTAGGGATGTCTCAAAAAAAGGAGGGTGATTTTGAAAAATGGCTTTTAACTTTTGATGTTTCACTTTCTTTTGAAGATGTACGTAAAAAATCCTTGTATGAGGCAGTTGAAATTATAATTGCAAAATTTATTCTTCCTGATGAAGGAAATGCATATGTTCAGTTCTTTTTAGATATCGTTTTAGAACGAGACATGAGAAATCAGGCAGGTATAGCTGATTTTTTAAGTTATTGGGATAAAAATGCAGAGAAATTTAGCATTCCGTCTCCTGAAGGAAATAATGCGGTTCGTATTATGACAATTCATAAATCAAAAGGATTAGAATTTCCGATCGTTATTATGCCATTTGCAGAAGAAGACTACAATCGAAAACCAAAGGATAAATTATGGCTCGACACTGAAGATGTTAATTTAGACGTTCCGAAAGCTTTGATCGATAATAGTAGCGCGGTTGAAGGTTTTGGTGAGAGTGCTTCAGCGGTTTTTAATTTGAAGAAACAAGAAGAACTGCTGGATAATATAAATGTTTTGTATGTGGCTTTGACACGTGCTGAGGAGCAATTGTATGTGATATCGCAAGGAATGAAAGAACGGAAAGATGGTGAATTGCCTAATAATATGGCTTCTTTTTTTATTCGGTATTTAATGCATAAAGGGATTTATGATACCGAAAGATCAGAGTATGAGTTTGGCAGTAAGATTAGGCTTTCGAGTTCTGTAAAATCAGTTGATTTGGTAAAGACAATTCCTGTTGTTTCGGAAGTTTTAGATCCGAAAAACATTAAGATTGCACAACGAGAGGCTTTAATGTGGGGAACGCATCAGCAGGAAGCAATCGCTTATGGTAATATAGTTCACGAAATTCTGGCTTTTGTTAAGGATCGGTCGGATGTGGATCTGGCCATTACAAAAGGAATTGAGAACGGATTGATTACAAATGATCAGGTCGAGATGGTTTCAAAGACACTTCAGGAAATTGTGAATCATCCGGAATTAAGTATTTGTTTCGATGGGAATGCAACTATTTTGAACGAACAGACAATTGTTCAGAAAGAAGGCCGGATTTTAAAACCCGATCGTATTGTTCTGACTTCAAATAAAGAAGCCTATTTGTTAGATTATAAAACAGGAGTGATAAATTCGAAGTATGCAAAGCAAATTCAGGAGTATCAGGAAGCTATAGAGGATCTGGGGTATAAAGTGTTAAAAAAAGCGTTGGTATACATCGGATCAGAAATCGATGTAGTAAATTTGTGAAAAAATTAATCAGATGTTAAAGGTTTGACTAGGTGTTTTCGTCTTAAGTTGTTAATTTTTAACGTTTTAAATAAATAGAAATGTACGGTAAAATAAAAGAACATTTGCAAAATGAGTTGCAAACAATTGAAGAAAACGGAATTTTCAAGAAAGAACGCATTATAACTTCAGCACAAGATGCTGAGATAACGATTTCCACAGGAGAAAAAGTTTTGAATTTTTGTGCCAACAATTATTTAGGACTTTCATCACATCCTGAAGTGGTACAAGCGGCAAAAGACGCAATGGATTCACATGGTTTTGGGATGTCGTCAGTACGTTTCATTTGCGGAACGCAGGATATTCATAAAACTTTAGAGAAGAAGATTGCAGATTTTTATGGTACAGAGGATACTATTCTTTATGCAGCAGCTTTTGATGCCAATGGTGGTGTTTTCGAACCTTTGTTAGGAGAAAATGATGCTATTATTTCAGACAGTCTGAACCATGCTTCTATTATTGATGGAGTTCGTTTGTGTAAAGCAGCGCGTTACCGTTATGAGAACAGTAATATGGAAGATTTGGAGCAGCAATTAATTAAGGCAAATGAAGCTGGTGCGCGTTTCAAATTAATTGTTACTGATGGAGTTTTCTCAATGGACGGCCTTGTGGCACCTCTTGATAAAATTTGTGACCTTGCAGATAAGTACGATGCTATGGTGATGGTGGATGAATGTCATGCTGCAGGATTTATCGGAGCGACCGGAAAAGGAACTCTCGAAGCAAAAGGAGTTATGGGAAGAGTTGATATTATTACCGGAACCCTTGGTAAAGCTTTAGGTGGGGCAATGGGAGGTTATACGACTGCAAAAAAAGAGATCATCGAATTGTTGCGTCAGCGTTCAAGACCGTATTTATTCTCAAACTCATTGGCGCCGGCTATCGTTGGGGCTTCAATTAAGGTGTTTGAATTGTTAGAAAAGGATACGACCTTAAGAGATAAATTAGAATGGAATACAAATTACTTTAAAGAAGGAATGAAAAAAGCCGGTTTTGATATCATTGATGGAGATTCGGCAATCGTTCCAGTCATGTTATATGATGCAAAATTGTCGCAGACTATGGCAAATGAATTGTTGAAACAAGGCATTTATGTAATCGGATTCTTCTTCCCTGTAGTACCTAAAGAAAAAGCGAGGATTAGAGTGCAATTATCGGCTGCGCATACAAAAGAGCACTTAGACAGGGCTATAGACGCTTTTACAGTTGTCGGACAAATGTTAAAAGTTATATAATTCCCACTTTGGTCGAATTTTTGTAGGTTTTTTTTAACATTTCATTTTGTATTTAAAAATTTTGGTGTTACTTTTGCTTGTAATTAACTAAATTGTAATTAAAAAAATTAAGTATGAAACATCTTAACAAACTTTTAGTTGCTGTGATGATGGTGATGGGTTTAAGTTCTCACGCACAAGACAGCAACAATCCATGGGCTATCTCTTTTGGAGTTAATGCCGTTGATACTAGAACAAGTTCTGGATCAGGAAGTGGTTTCTTCGATCAACACTTTTCTCAGCCATTCGCTGTAAAAGACAACTGGAATATTCTTCCTTCTCTATCTTACATTGGTGTAAATAGATATGTAGGTAGCGGTTTCTCTGTTGGTTTACAAGGAT
This sequence comes from Flavobacterium tructae, assembly GCF_002217475.1. Lineage (GTDB taxonomy): Bacteria > Bacteroidota > Bacteroidia > Flavobacteriales > Flavobacteriaceae > Flavobacterium > Flavobacterium tructae. Next base: position 51,429 of record NZ_MUHH01000025.1, on the reverse strand, counting down.
CTGTGAACAAGATTGATAAATATGTTACTTTTAACTCACCTGGTGTAGGGCATGATAGTAGAGGTAACTTAGTAACTAATCCTGGTGACTTGATGTATTACGGAATTGATGCTACTATTAAATATAGCTTCCAGGAATTAATCAAATCTAAAGTAATCGATCCTTCGTTATCTGTTGGTGGAGGTTATACTTTCTTCGGAGATAGCAGCTACGGAACTGTTAACCCAGGTGCTGGTCTTACTTTCTGGTTTACTGATGCTATTGGTCTTGAGCTTGCTACAAGATACAAATGGTCAGTTAGTGGTGACAGACAAGATAAAGCTGGTGCTCCAGATGCTCCATCTCACTTCCAACACACTGCAGGTCTAGTTTTCAAATTCGGAGGTAAAGATACTGACGGAGACGGAATCTACGATAAAGATGACGCTTGTCCAGATGTTGCTGGTTTAAAACAATTCAACGGATGTCCTGATACTGACGGAGACGGAATCGTTGACGCTTCTGACGCTTGTCCAGATGTATTTGGTTTAGCTGCATTAAACGGATGTCCTGATACTGACGGAGACGGAATTGCTGATAAAGATGATGCTTGTCCAGATGTTGCTGGTTTAGCTGCTTTAAAAGGTTGTCCTGATACTGACGGTGATGGTATCGCTGACAAAGATGACAAATGTCCTACAGTTGCTGGTCCTAGAGAAAATGGTGGTTGTCCTTTCTTAGACGCTGACAAAGACGGTGTAGCTGATAAAGATGACGATTGTCCTACAGTTGCTGGTCCTGCTTCTAACAGAGGTTGTCCTGAAGTAACTACTGAAGCTTTAGAAGATCTTAAAGTTCAAGCTAGAGCGGTTTACTTTAACTCAGGAAAAGCTACTTTCAAAACTGGTGACAAAGAAACTCCAGCTAGATTAGATGCTATTAAAGAAATCCTTAAAAACTATCCAAACGCGAAATTCTCTATCGAAGGACACACAGATAGTACAGGTTCTGCAAAAATCAACGACAAACTTTCTCAAGAAAGAGCTGACGCTGTGAAAAATGCATTAATCGAAAGAGGTGTAAATGCTGAGAACTTAGAGTCTAAAGGATTCGGATCTTCTCAACCAGTTGCAAGCAACAAAACTGCTGCAGGTAAAGCACAAAACAGAAGAACAGAAATTAAACACATTGGTTCTAAATACCAAGGTAAAATCTAATTTACTGTTTAAATAAATACTAAAAGCCATTCTTAATTGAATGGCTTTTTTTATTTTTATCACATGATAAATACTTCTTTTCTCGGGAAAATAGCAACGGTTATAATTCAGGACTATTCAGATAAACTTGCTGAGACAACTATTATTCTGCCCAATAAAAGAGCAAAAGTTTTTTTAATTGAGGCCCTGAAAAATGAGACGAAGAAAACGATACTTTCGCCTGAAATTATTAGTATTGAAGATTTTGTACAGGACGTAGCCTCGATCCGATCCGTTGATTCAATTGAGCTTTTGTTTGAGTTCTATGAAGTGTATCTTTCTGTAACAGAGAAACAACATCAGCAGTCTTTTGAATTATTTGCCAATTGGGCAAAAACGCTTCTACAGGATTTTAATGAAATCGATCGCTATCTGTTAGATCCTTCGCACGTCTTGTCCTATTTGAGTGATATTGAAGATATCAAAAAATGGGGGATTGAAGTCGAGAACAAAACCAAACTTTTAGAGAATTATATTGATTTCTGGAAACTTCTTCCACTGTATTATGATTCGCTATACAATCACTTACTGAACAAATCGATTGGATATCAGGGATTGATTTATCGTGAAGCTGTAAACAATCTCAATCACTTTGCGAATACCGTTTCAAATCGTAGTTTCATTTTTGCAGGATTTAATGCTTTGAATGCAGCTGAAGAAAAAATTGTACAGCATCTTTTGGCTTTAGATCAGGCTAGAATTTATTGGGATGTTGATCAGACTTTCTTAAATGATCCTTATCATGATGCCGGACTCTTTGTGAGACGTTTTAAAGAAAGCTGGAAACATTATAAAGCCAATCCGTTTGAATGGATTGTAGATGATTTTTCACAGTCTAAAAACATTCAGATCATAGGGACGCCTAAAACAATTGGTCAGGCAAAATTGGCGGGTAGTATTATCGAAAATATGATCACAGAAAACCCAACTACTGCTTTAGATAAAGTGGCTATTGTGCTGGGTGAGGAGAATCTATTGATGCCGGTTTTGTATTCCCTGCCTTCTTCGGTTGGAAGTCTGAACATTACAATGGGGTATTCGGGAAAGAACAACCCATCGCAGATATTAATCGCGAAATTGTTTAGAATGCATACCAATGCGCTTTCACGTAAAGGAGAAAGTTATGTTTTTTATTATAAAGATATACTTGATGTTCTTACACATCCGTTGGTTGAACCTTATGCCAATGCCAGTAATTTGGTTCGGATTATCAAGGAGAATAATTACACTTTTATTACGCATAATCGGGTTTTAGAACTCCATTTGAATCCATCGCCATTGTTTGATCTGCTTTTTCAAAAATGGGAGAGTGGGTCGATTGCTGTTCTTGAAAATGTTTCGGCACTTTTAGTTATGATAAAAGAAAATTTCAGCAATGACAATGAGGAGGAAAAAATTGCCAAAGCTTTTGTTTATGCCGTTTTTAAAGTAATTAATAAGCTGATCAATTATTACACAAAACACAATCACATTGACAACATAGACACTTTGCATGCGATCTATAAACAGATTATTGATGTTGCTGAAGTTTCGTTTGAAGGAGAGCCTTTACGCGGACTGCAAATTATGGGGGTTCTGGAAAGTCGTGTACTTGATTTTGATACCGTAATTGTAACATCTATGAATGAAGGAAAGTTCCCGGCTGGAAAATCTCAGAATTCATTTATTCCCTATGATGTTAAAAACGAATTGGGATTGCCTACTTTTAAAGAGAAAGATGCCATTTATACCTATCACTTTTACCATTTACTGCAAAGAGCCCAAAATATCTATTTGATTTATAATACAGAAAATGATGGATTGGATGCCGGAGAACGCAGTCGTTTCATCACGCAATTGGAGGTAGAGAAACAAAAGAAGCACAACTTAACGTTTGATATCTATAATCCCGTTTTACCCACAACAGCTTATCAGCCTATGGTGGTTCCCAAATCTGATGCTGTGATGGATCGTTTAAAAGAAATCGCACTTGCAGGTTTTTCTCCTTCTGCTTTGACAAGTTATATCCGAAATCCGATAGACTTTTATTTTCAAAAAATACTTCGAATTAGGGAAGTGGAAGAGGTTGAGGAGAATATCGCGCTGAATACGCTCGGAACTATTATTCACGAAACGTTAAAAACACTTTACGAGCCCTTTATAGGTAAGTTCATATCGGAAACAGATCTCGAAAATTGTTTTAAATTATTGGATGCTGAAGTTCTAAATCAGTTTAAATTGGTTTATAAAGAAGGAGAGATAAAAAAAGGACGTAATCTTCTAGCTTTTGAAGTAGCGAAACGAAATGTCTCTAATTTTTTGAAAATGGAATTAGAATCTCTTAAAAATGGAGATGCGGTTCAGATTATAGCTTTGGAGGAAACATTTGAACGCGAATTAAATCATCCGGATTTGCCGTTTCCTGTTTTAATTAAAGGAAATGTGGATCGTATTGAATTACGCAACGGGAAAATCCGAATTATCGATTATAAGACAGGAAAAGTTGAAAAGACAAATGTTATCCTGAAATCATGGAATGGATTGACTCAGGAGCTTAAAAATGATAAAATTATCCAGGTTTTGGCTTATGCCTTTATGTTTGAAAGCAAAGCGAAAGAAATTCCCATCGAAGCAGGTATAATTTCTTTTAAAAATCTTAAATCAGGTTTTTTACCTTTCACATTCAAAGAAGATAAAGAGATTACTACCACAGTTTCCAGAGAAATTTTGAGTAATTATTTAGAGGAAATTGTATTACTGTTAAAAGAGATTTTTGACCCGACAATTCCTTTTGAAGAGAAAATAGATTAATGGTCTTTGTTCAGAATATCAATTTTTATGGTTTCCTGATGAAAAAAGCGATCTCATTTCTGAAATTATATCAAAAAGGCTCTTTTTTTAAATGAATTTTATGAAGTAAAATGTTATGATTTTTATGGAGTATGTTTCTTTTTGATGAATTTATCTACAAATTTCACTCTTTAAACAATCAAAGCATAAACTATAAATAAAAGTGATTCAGGGGCTTAGGATTAGTGCATAAAAGGAATAACTTTGCCGAAATTTTTAAAAAGAAATTTTTTAAAAAGTATAAATTTTTGCCCCCAACAAAAAGAAGAAAAGGCTGTTTCGATAATTTTTCGGAACGGTCTTTTTTTATGCTGAAGGCCGTGATCTAAGAGAAAAATTGAGATAAAACGGTTTTTAATTCCTCTTTGTTTTCAATATGACTCATATGTCCGTCTTCGAAAGAAATGAGTTCTGCTGTAGTATCATCTATCTGAGTGCGGGAGTCTTCGTAATCCAGAACAGGATCTTTTTTTCCTAAAATTAATAAAACGGGAAAAAGGTTTTGTTGTAAAAGTGCTTCCCTGTCTTTTCTGATTTTCATTCCTTCGAGTGAAGCTATAATTCCCTGTAAAGGTGTTTGGAGTGCCTGTGTTTTTACTTTTTCAATTTCTTCGGTTAATCGGATTCGGTTATTCTCACTAAACAAATTACCAATAGCCAGACTCACAAAGGTTACGTAATTTTGTTTGACTGCTTTGATAGCTCGTGTTCGGTTAAGTTTTCTCTCCGGACTATCCTCCTTTGAAGTAGAGTTGAGTAAAACCAGTTTCTGAATGTTTTTTGGAAACAATTCGGCGAAAGCCAGACCAACATAACCGCCCATCGAATGTCCGACAACAGTAGCTTTTTCAATTTTTAAATGGTTCAGAACTTCCTGAACGGCATTGGCATTGTCTTCCATCGTATGCACGTATCCCAAAGAATCCGACTCGCCGTGTCCCAGTAAATCGATCGTAATGATGCGATGTTTTTCGGAGAAAAAATCAACATAGTCTTTCCACATTTTTTTGTTTTCCAGAAAGCCGTGAAGGAATACAATTGCATTTCCAGTTCCCGAATCTGAGTATGATATTTTGGTGTTTTTGTATAAAAGCGTTTTCAAAATGAACTTTTTTTGTTGTCAGGCACAAAGTTAAGAAAGCTGAAGTAAAATATCGAGATGTGTTGATTTAATTGGGAAATCTTTAAAACGGGAATAAATTTATTTATAGCAAAATACGGTTTGTGAACGAATTAAAAATGGCTTCCATTTCTGAAAGCCATTACAAATTAAAATCGGTTATCACCATCTAAAAGATTTCCTAATCCGCCAAGAAGACTGCCTTCGTCGCGGCTGTTTCCACCAGATTTTGGTGCAGATGCAATAATGCGGTCAGCCAGTCTCGAGAAAGGCAACGATTGTATGTAAACCGTTCCGGGACCTTTTAATGTGGCATAAAATAATCCTTCGCCGCCAAAAATAGAATTCTTAATTCCGCCAATAAATTCAATATCATAATCTACATCTTTGGTAAAGCCAATGATGCATCCGGTATCTACTTTTAGAACTTCGCCTGGCCCCAATACTTTTTTAGCCATTGTTCCGCCCGAATGTACAAATGCCATTCCGTCTCCTTCGATTTTCTGCATAATAAAGCCTTCACCGCCAAATAAACCACGTCCAAGTTTCTGAGAAAATTCTATTCCGACAGAAACACCTTTAGCAGCGCATAAAAACGAGCTTTTTTGACAGATAAATTTGCCTTGAAATTCTGTTAAATCAATCGGAAGAATTTTTCCGGGATATGGCGACGCAAATGAAACTTTGCTTTTGCTATTGCCTTGGTTTAAAAATGCTGTCATAAATAAACTTTCGCCGGTAAGAACTCTTTTACCTGCGTTTAAAAGTTTGCCAAACAAACCTGAGCCTTGTTGTTGAGAACCATCTCCAAATATCGTTTCCATCTGGATATTGTTTTCCATCATCATGAAACTGCCGGCTTCGGCAATTACAATTTCCTGCGGGTCCAGTTCTATTTCAACATATTGCATTTCTTCACCAAAAATCTGATAATCTATTTCGTGTGCTTGCATAATTTCTTAATTTATTTGTTTTTAAAATTAGACTAATAATGCCGTAGAATGTTACACTCTTTAGTGAGTTACCGTTGTTTTTAAGAACATTAAAAGATTTTGTTATTTTAAATTAGTCTTAATTATGTTTTTTATTGCTTTGAATTTTATATTTTTGCAACGTTATTATATTTTATCAGAATGGCGTTAGTTAGTGATTTGACCACCAAAGTATTATTTGAAACCGAAAAAGGATACAGTTATCAATGTGATTTGACTAATAGTATAATTATCAATTTTGTTGATACAGTGTCAAGTTACAAAATTCATGATTTTTTGATTTTTCAAAGAAAGGTTAATAGCGTTGACATTCTTAACATGCTTTATGACTTATCTGACCGGTCAGACGCACAATTGATTGAAACCACTAAAAGAAATTTTTCCAGAAATCTTACTATCTGTGAAATAGTGCAGTTAAGAGATTTATTAAACGGAACTAAATTTACCCTCACTTTACATTCTATGCTTTGTAACATTGTAAACGTAGAGCTTATTTAGATTCTTACTTAGATCAAATCCAAATTTTCTAGCAGTTGGAGGAGCCTCCTTTAATTTTTGTAATTTTACACATATAAAAATTAGAGGATATGAAAGATTTATTAAGAACACGTACTTCATTAGTTGAAAGTGTAGAAAATATATTAAACTTACAAGCAAAATTAGAAAGTGACGCTTCTAACAAATATTTAGCTATGGCTGCATGGTTAGATAGAAACGGTTATGCTAATACAGCATCTTATTTGTACAAACAAGCCGAAGAAGAAAGAGAGCATTTTCTAAAAGTTTTCAAATATATTACAGATATGGGAGGGATTGCCGTTACGCCGTCTGTTCCGGAAGTACAACAAGAGTTTGCTTCTTTGAGAGAAGTATTTGAAATTGCTTTGCAGAATGAAATTGCAGTTACACAAGCAGTGAATAAAGTAATTGCAAAATGTAGAGCTGAAAATGACTATGCTACAGAAGATTTTATGATGTGGTATGTTGCTGAGCAGAGAGAAGAAGAGAAAAACGCAAGAAGAGCTTTAGAGCTTTTTGATTTGATTGATGAAAGCGAAGCTGCCGGTAAATTCCAGTTGGATGTGCAAATCGCAAAAATCGGAGAGTAATTGATATATAAAATTGAAAAAGCCCTTAATAAATTTATTAAGGGCTTTTTTCTATTTATTCATTCATCAAGCTTTCAATCTCGTCAGCTTCAATAGGAATGTTACGCATCAGGTTAAAGGGCTCTCCTTTTTCCTGAATTACTACGTTGTCCTCCAGACGAATTCCGAAGCCTTCTGCCGGAATGTAAATTCCCGGCTCAACGGTAAAAACCATATTGGCCTTCATTGGTTCGTGAAGCAATCCGTAGTCGTGCGTGTCCAGCCCCATATGGTGGGACGTTCCGTGCATGAAATATTTTTTGTAAGCCGGCCATTCCGGATTTTCGTTCTGAACATCGGCTTTGTCGATCAAACCTAAACCTAATAATTCAGAGGTCATCACTTTTCCTACTTCTACATGGTATTGTTTCCAAAGCGTTCCCGGAGTCAACATTTTTGTAGCTTCGTTTTTCACTCTTAAAACAGCATTGTAAACTGCTTTTTGTCTTTCGTTATACCTTCCCGAAACCGGAATTGTACGGGATAAATCGCTTGAGTAGTTGGCGTATTCGGCAGCAACATCCAATAAAATTAAATCTCCTTCTTTACATTGCTGGTTGTTTTCGATGTAATGCAAAACATTGGCATTATTTCCCGAAGCAATAATTGGCGTGTAAGCAAACCCTTTAGAACGGTTACGGATAAATTCATGAATCAATTCCGCTTCGATTTCATATTCGGTAACATTTGGTTTTACAAATGATAATAATCTACGGAAACCTTTTTCAGTAATGTCACAAGCTTGCTGAATCAAGTCAAGTTCTTCGCTTTCTTTTACAGAACGAAGGCGTTGTAAAATCGGGTTGCTTTTGGCTACATTGTGTGCCGGATAATGTTCTTTCCACCATTTTACAAAACGAGCTTCACGGGTTTCTGTTTCAACAGTCGCACGGTAATGTTCGTTAGTGTTAATGTACATTGTATCAGCATAAGTCATCATTTCGTTCAAAATCTTATGAAAATCCTGTAACCAATACACTGTTCTGATTCCTGAAACCTGAAAAGCACGTTCTTTAGTCAGTTTTTCACCTTCCCAGATCGCAATGTGTTCGCTGGTTTCTTTCAGGAAAAGAATTTCTTTTTGATGCTCGTAAGGTGCATCCGGAAACAAAAGTAGAATACTTTCTTCCTGATCTACACCACTCAGATAAAAAATATCTCTGTGCTGAGCAAACGGTAAAGTACTGTCGGCACTAACCGGGTAAATGTCATTGGAATTAAAAACGGCAACTGAATTAGGTTTCATTTCTGCCGTGAATTTTTTGCGGTTTTTTACAAAAAGAGCGCTGTTTATTTGGTGATATTTCATAATAATTCGGTTTTTGAACTTCGAATTTCAAAATTACGTTTTTTCAGCAAACAGCATGAAATTGATTTCTTAAAGTTTTATTATTTGTTTTTGTATTTTCCTGAGGTGAAGTGAAAGGATATGATAACCGCAAAGGGCGCTAAGGTTTACGCGAAGTACGCTGGGTTTCTTTTCTCGCAAAGTCGCAAAGCCGCAAAGTTTTTATTTGTTTCTGTCTTCCTGAGCGAAGTTGAAGGATTATCGTAAAGGGCGCAAAGGAAGTTGTAACAAATTTTTATTTTATTCTAATTTGTTTCAAAAGCTGTAACATTTTTTTTAAAATTTTAATTTTGTTTCAAAATGTGTAACAAAATATTTTTAGTTAATTTTTTGTTACGAAAACTTTGAAATGCATAAAGACTCACTAAAACAAAAAGAGAGATCTTCGCAAGTAGCTCGACAAAGATTGATAGGTATAAGGTTTGTCATTCTGAGGAACGAAGAATCACACTCGTAACTCGGCAAAGATTGGCAGTTTTGTTTCACGCAGATTTCGCAGATTCTGCAGATTTTTTCTTTTGTACATTTTGTCTTAATCACAATCTTGTCATCTCGACGGAGGAGAGATCTTCGTAAGTAGCTCGACAATGATTGACAGGCATAAGCTTCGTCAATGAAATATTGCGAATTGTAGTAATTTAGAACCTCAATAATGGAATGTCCCTCCATGTCGGGTTTTCGATTATATCTTTTATTCCATTCTATAAAATGATACCACCTATTATTCTTTACGCGAGAAAGATGATTTAGAAAATTAAATATCATTGAAATTGTACTGTTAAAAACTATTACTTTAGCAAAGTAACTAAGGTTTAAAAATGAAAGTTAAATCCTCATGAATTTGTAAATAATTAAAATAGAATGAATAAAAAAATTGTAAATTTTGCATGGTTGCTTGTATTGGCAGGTGTTTTAATATTAATAGGAATGTTTATTAAGTCTTATAGTGATGGTTTTAGAATTATAAATGCTGATATAGATTTTACAACTACAGGTCAATTTGGGGATTATATAGGAGGGGTCGTAGGTACTTTTTTTGCATTAGCAGGAACATTATTGATTTTTTTAACTTTCAAAGAGCAGGTGAAACAAAATAAAATAGAAGGATTTGAATCAACATTTTTTGAGATGGTCAATCTGCATCGAGAAAATGTAAATCAAATGAATTACACTAAGCTTGATTCAGGTGTAATGGCAACTGCACATCATCGAAAAGTTTTTCGACTTATTTTTAGAGAGTTTTTAGAATGCTATAGAGAAGTGAAAAAATTTTCAAATTCAAAAAATATAGATGATTATATTTTACCGAAATATAAACGAAAACTTCAAGGAATAATAGATAATAATAATAAGAAAATAGATTTATTGGAACTCATAATAATTGATATTGCTTATAATATTGTTTATTATGGAATAGGAGAAGAAGGAGAGATTTTTCTAAGAGAACGATTTAAAAAAAAATATAACCATTTTTATTTTTATAGGATTCTTAGATTTATAAAAATTAAACCTAAAAGAGAGAATGATGATAGATGGCGTAAATGGGAGGGACTATTAAATCTTCCTTATAAAAAATTTAAAGAAGTTAATGAAGAGTTTTATCTTTATAGGAAACATTTAAATATTGATGATCTTTTAAGCGAAACTAAGAATCTTATTTATGAAGTTGAGTATTCAAAATATTATGGAGGTCATCAACATAGATTGGGGCATTATTTTCGTCATCTTTTTCAGAGTTATAAATATTTAAATTATAGTTTAGATATTGAAGATAAAGAGAGAAAGTTTTATGGTAAAACATTAAGAGCTCAATTATCAACATATGAGCAAGCTTTGTTATTTATTAATAGTTTGTCAAGTTTAGGGATGAAGTGGGAGTTGACTCCAGAGAAAGATTTGCTTCTTAAAAATGATAATATAGAAAAGTGTAATTTGATTTCGCAATATAATTTAATTAAGAACCTTCCAGGGTCTCATTTTTTAGGGATCAGATATAAAGTTTATTATCCAAAGGTGAAGTATGAAACTGATGAAAATTAATATGGATTTTACAATTTGATAAAAAACCGAAGCCAATCAGCTTCGGTTTTTTCATTTATAAATAAGTTTCTATTTCAGCAGTTTCTCCAAAAGAGCTACTTTTTCTCTTTCAGCTTCAACCAATCTTTCGTAAAGTTTTTTATTCTCTTCAAAAGCCTCAAGGAGTTTATCTAACGGATTAAAAGTGCAATTGTTATGATTGATGGTAGAAGAGGCATTATCGTAAGTATTCCCCATAATATTAAAAACTGCCTCATCAGAAAAATTTCTGATTACTTCGGCAGGTACACCTAAAGCTTCAGCGATCTTCTTTAATTTTTCGTCGTCAACGCTTTCGCTTCCTTCAATAATAGAGATAGATTGTTGGGTTGTACCGATTGCCTGTGCAAGAGCTTCCTGCTTCATATCTCTCAATTCTCGTATTCGGCTTATGTTTCGGCCGATATGTTTTGGTTTTGCTGTGCTCATAATTCAAAGATATTTAAAATTCTTTTACATTTTTGGTTTAGGTAGAAAACAAATACAAGTTTGTGTGTTACAAATATGGGAACTATCACGGGTAGTAAAAATACAACTTTTCTGACTATTTTTGATTTTGATTGCAGAATTGTGTAATCTTGGTATTCAAAAAATCAACTTCGATTAATTATAAAGTAGCAATGCAGACTCCCAATTTTAACCTTATCACCATAGCAGAAATAAAAAAGAACTATCCCTTTTTAGTAGAAGATGAAAAGTTCGATTATTTTGAGGATTGGGAAGACGGCGATTATTTTGTAGTTGCCAATGGCGAAGTAAACTTTGAAGGGAATTTTTGTCTGGATCTTTACGAAGATAAAGAGAAAAAAGGACTGGCTATTTTGTTGAATCTTCCAATAAAAAGGATTGAGGAAATAAGAATTGAAGGTGTATTGATCGATGGTGATCTCTTTACAACCGGATCTATTATCAATGCCGAAGGTGATTATGGACCGTATGTTTTCATAAGCGGAAATGTGAATTGTCAAAGTTTGTTATTAGGCGGGGCCAATATTCAGATAAATGGAAATGTAGTGGCTAAAGAAGTGGTTATGACTTTTTACAATCATGGCAGTTTTAATTGCTCAGGTTTAATAGAAGCGCCCGTTTTTATAGTGACAGATCACAATACAACATTTTCAGAAAGAAAAAATAAGCTGTTTTATTATAATGACAGAGTTGATGATACGGAGCCCCAGAATGAATGTGAATATGACGACGAAACCGATGAGGAAATTATGTCAAAAGAACTTCGGAAATTATTGGAGAATCCGCTGATCGAAACATTTGAAGAATTAGAACGGGATTTGGCAAGAGGAGAATTAGTGCTCCAACAAAATAATCCTCCTGTAAAAACTTATGAATACTGGCGGGAACGTGTTTTAGGAAATTATAGAGATCTTAAATTGGTTCCGAAAGAATTTAAAACGGAAGAACTCTGTACTCTGGCGTTGAATATTACGTTCCATGCGTTGCCGTTTGTTCATCAGGATTTAGTAACGGCTGAACGCTGCGAAAAATTAGTAACTAAAGATGGTTTTGCCCTTCAGGTTATTCCTGATGAACTGATCACAAAAGAACTTTGTTTTAAAGCTGCCCAAAGCGGTACAATGCTGCGATTTATTCCGGAAGAATATTATTCAGAAGAATTGATCGTATTGGTTTTTAAAAACGGAAAACACGAACCGGATATTAATGATGTTCCTTCTGAGTTTATTACAGCTAGTCTTCTGATAGAATATGTAAAAATTGGAAAAGGTCTTTGGCTTGACAAAGCCTGCAAACAAAGCGGAATTGATAAAGGAATGGTTTTAAAAGAAGTGATTGATTCAGGAATTCAATATTTAGAGAATATTTTTGGGAATCATTTTAGTAAGGAGACAGTTGAATATGCTTTTTCTGTTCATAAAAATCAAGGGGAGTGGAACAATTACGTTCAGAAATACAAGGTTAAATTTGAGCGTCTTGGTTTGAATGAATATTTATTCTGATAAAATGAATGAACTTATAATTGATAGTAAAGGAATTAAAACCGATCATTATTTTATACCGCCTTTTGAGTTAAGAGAAGGAGAATTGGTTATTATTTATTTAGGAGGAGGAACTCATTTTAATGATTTAAAGGAGCAGTTGGTTGCTATTTTTACGGGAAAAGCACATCATGAGAATGTGAAAGTAATAAAGGCACTGACTTTTGCAGCACCAATCGAAGAATCATCATTAAAAAGAATATTTAATCCGATGAGTGTGTGCGGGTATTTAAAAAGAAATGCAGATCTAAAAAACGCAGTACCAAGAATTTTTGAAGTCGATAATTTTACTAAAAAAGACAAAATAAAGAAACTTGATACCAGTGAGAAAAACGACTTTCATTATGTGCGGTTTTTTCAAAAACAAAATATGTTTCTTTTGACCTGAGAGGAGAAGGAGCAAATTATTTTAAAAAAAACATATCAATTTGCTAAAGACGAAATTAAAAATGATAATACCGCTATTTTAATAGATTGGTCTAATGAATTAAAAAATGATTGTTCAAGATTTATAACGATTGAATGGTTAGCAGATTCTGAAGAGTTAAAAAAGGTCTTTAATAATGGTGGAAAGCTTTCTCCAATGTATTAACGAATGTTGTTTGGTAATTTATTAGATTATGGAGTTAAATATTAAAATCAGAAAAGTAGAAAAACAGGATTTAGATTTTGTTTACCAAGCGATAAACGAACTCGAAAATGAAGTTTTAGATTTTGAAGTTTTTAAGGAAATATTCGAAGAAAATATTTCAAACCCGAAAAATCTTTATCTAATTGCCGAAAACGAAACTGAAGGTTTAGGCTTTATTAGTTTTCATACCCAAAATCTTTTGCATCATTGTGGTTTGGTGGGCGAAATTCAGGAGTTTTTTATTCATCAAAATTATCGCGGGAAAGGCATTGGAAGGCAACTAATAAATGAGATTTTGCAGTATGCCGATCGGAACAATTTGAAAAGTATTGAAGTTACGACCAATAAAAGACGGGTTGAAAACGTGTTTATTTACGAAAATCTTGGTTTTGGTTTAACGCACAATAAGTTTACGATTTATAAGTAAGCATTTTGGCGATGAAAAAGACTGAGTATAAAAAAACTGCTATTTTGTTGATAGCAGTTTTAATAAATTGAGGAGTATGTTGTTAAGATAGTCCGTATTCCATGCAAGTACTGTTTGATGCTGTTTTATATAAATACCAGCCACATGAGTTTTGTCCGATAGGAGTAACTTGTTCACCGTTGCATAAAGGATATGCGATACATTTTCCGGTACCGGCATTAATGGATTTTAATTCTTCTTTGGTTAATTTTTGGAAGTTTTTCATAAATGGTTTTTTGTTTTTTTGATTTTCCTACTCTATAAGTTTTTCGGATACCACTTTGATAAAAATATGAATTATTTTTAAATAAATACTTACAAAGGAAAGTTTTCGATTCGGAGTAATTTTTACTTGATGAAAGTTGGGTAAAAGTTTAATATTGTAAATTAATAATTTGCGTAAAGAAAAAATGCAGCAATTAAATACGTCCATAAAACATCATTTGATAGTTGGCGCACTACTTAGTGTTTGGCTGTTTGTTTTTGCTTTCATCATCAGACCATTTGACGACGGAACAATAAATTTTAAATCATGGCTTTTAATTAGTTTAGGCTTTAGTGTTTTGGCATTTTTATGTTATTCAATTGTTGGATTTGTTCAAAAGAGTATTTACAAGAAGATATCCAAATGGAGCGTTAGTTTAGAAATCGCAAGTATAGTTTTCTTTTATTTGATTTATCTTTTTGGAGCTTACACCTATTATAAAAGTCCAATTTTAAACGGAGGATATACTTTTACAGCATTTTTCTCGATTATTTTTATCAAAGTCGCCCTGATTTTAACTCCTGTAATTGTTTTGGCACGACGTTATTTGCTTAAACTGATTCCGATAAAAGAGGATTTTTTGGTTATTAAAGGAGAAAACAAATTAGATGTTTTAAAAATCAAAAAAGCAGATTTGGTTTGTATTTCGAATGCACAAAATTATGTCGAGATCTTTTATTTGGAAAACAATCAGCTTCGGACAAAATTGATTCGTTCTTCACTCAAAAAAGTACAGGAAGATTTTGATTTTTTGCTTCAAATTCATCGTTCGCATTTAATAAATCCATTGCATTTTAAATCTTGGAGCGATCAAAATACGATTGTACTAACCCAAATTGAACTTCCGGTTTCTAAGAGTTTTAAAGGAAATTTATTAGCCTTGTAAATTTCGTACCTAAAACGCTATGTTTTGTACCTAAGTCAGTAAAATAGGTGTTTAAGCTGGTTTTTCGTTTTAGTTTTGTCTTCTCAATTTTTACAATAAATTATGAAAACGAAACATTTTTGCCTCATTGGACTGCTCTTTTTCGGGAGTAGTTATGTACTATTTTCTAAAGTTTTGCCAGACATTCAAAGTCCAATCGATTTTGCACATTGGTTCAATCTTATCGGAGCTTGTTTTTTAGTCTCATTCAATAATGTTTTTCCTAAAAACAAGTTGAATACTGCAGCCTCTTTTATAACAACGTTGGGAGTTATTGCGCACATTGGTCTTTGTACGATTGATTTTATAATGTCTAGTTTTGGGGATAATGATACCGCCGGAGAAGTATTAAGCATCCATATTAGTAATACACCTTTGGTTTTATATCCGTTTATTATTGTTGGACCTTCGTTGCTTTTTATAGGTTTGGCGATTCATTCTTTAAATTTTATAAGAACTCATTTGATCTTTGTTTTAATGGTTGTTCTTGCTGCGCCTACAGTTGGTTTTTCATTTTTCGTTTTAAAAAATGGTGTTTATATGTTGTTGAGTTGTATTGTTTTTCTGTTAGGATTAGGTTTGCTTCTTTATAGAAAAGAAAATCCAGAAACAAATGGAGTATAAGACAATTGGGAAAGAGTCTTCTGGTAGATTAGAACTTCTGTTTTAATTCATATCTTCGCTTTCATCTTGTATAAAAATGAGGATAGAAAAAGCAAATACAACCGATAGCGAAATTCTAACACAAATAACCAAAAAGTCAAAAGCTTATTGGGGATATTCGGCAGAACAAATTCAAAATTGGGAGGTGAATCTTACTATTTCTCCAGATTATATAAAAGAACATGATGTGTTCAAATTGGTAAAGGATAAGGTAATAATTGGTTATTATTCTTATCTTTTTGAAGATGAAAAGAATGTAAAAATGGATAATTTATTTATATTGCCTGAATATATAGGGAAAGGTTTTGGTAAATACCTGTTTCTCGATTTTTTAAACCGAATGAAAGAGGCTGAAATTCAAACCATTCAACTCGATTCAGAACCAAATGCTGAAGGTTTCTACTTAAAAATGGGGTTTGTAAAAATCGGAGCATTCGAAACTTCGATAAAAGACAGGTTTATGCCCATTATGAAAATGAAATTATAATAAATCAAATTAAAATTGAAAAACTATACAAAATACCTGCTTTCGCTCTTTCTGGCTTTTGTCGTGATTGTGAATGATGGTGTTTTAGTTTCTCCCTCAAAATCGGCAGATTATTATCAATCTTCGTTTGTAATTCTGAGAGCTGAGTTAGATTTTTCTAATTCTCGTTTATATAAATTTATTCCATCTGCTTCACGGCTAAGGACGAAGTTTTCGGTTGTTTTAAAGTATCTCGATTTAAGAGATGTTTTTAGTCTTCAAAGTAGAGGAGCTCTAAATCTTCAACTATTTCTTTTTCAAAAAGTAAGTTCGTTTATAAAGCAGTCTGTTTTTGTAAATGAAATGATGACTTCGGGCAACTTCAGAGAAGGTTTAGGCATTGTTTAAGGAATTTATTTTCCAATTTTTTTGCCGTTTCAGGGCATAAAATAAAATGTAATGTCTAATTCATTTATCATTTACCAAATGTATAAACCTAATAAAACACGTTTAGAGCAATCTAAGCGACCACTTCATTGGATAAAAAGAAAATTTATAGTAATACTAACTGCTTTCATGCTGGGAATGTCACACGGAATGAATGTGCATGATGAAGCTCTTAAAGGAAATCAAAACTATACAGAACAACATAAGAAGGACTGATTTGTTATTTAACCGCAAAGTGCGCAAAGATTTTGTCTATTTAATGTCTTAAAAACGCAATGTTCGCAAAGCTTTGTGTTTATAAGCCGTACTAAACTTAGCGAACATTGCGTAAATCTTAGCGCTCTTTGCGGTTAAATCTAAAAGTTAAGTTTAAAAAAAAACCGAAGCAGTTTGCCTCGGTTTTTTATTGGAATTTGGAATTTAAAAAGTTTGGAATTTTACTTAATCTATCCACTTATAATATCTCGCCCCAATCAAATTTGGGATCTCTTTTTCGATTCGGTCTAGAGTCCATTCGTTTTTTGGAGTTCTGACGCTTTGTTTTTGTTCTTTTTTGTGAAGGCTTTCGTAAATATTGAAATCAATTTCTACACTTTCTTCCAGATTTTCAAAAAGCTTCACATTTTCCAGTGCAGCTTTCCATTCCGGCTGGATTGTACCTTCAAAAACTTTTGATTTTGATCCGCTTCCGTAAGCTAAGAATCCAAATTGAGTTCCGGCGATTTCTTTATTGGTGTCATAAAAATGAGCCAAAGTCGATAACAATCCCATGAAAATAGAACCCGTATAAAGATTACCAATTAAAGACGAAGCCAATTCAGCAGGTTGTAATTTCTCGGTGACAAAATTTCTATATTCTTCAGATTTTGCAACTTCCTTAATTTTAAGCTGATAATCTGCAGACTCAATGTTTTCTGAAATGATTTTTTCGGCACTGTCTAAAGCGTAAATTTCAGATAACATACGTCGTCCCTGAAAAGAATAGGGAAGGTGCATGATGATGCTGTTCCAGGAATTGTATAAAGTTTCTGTAGTATTTTTTAGTTTTTTAAAGGAGAAATAAGCATTACGGGTACGATCCATATAACATTGGTTGGAGTACTGGCCGTCGAAAACCGGTTGGTCTTTATGGATTTCTATTTCGGCTTCTAAATTATCAAACCAAAGATCGTTGTTGGTGTTTTTGGTGATTTCTTCTTTAGAGAGGGTTCGGTACGGTTTAAAGAAGTCAAAAACTCCTTTTGTGCTGGTTGCCCAGTTTTCGTCAAAAGCGATAATTCTGGGGTTAGAAGTCACTAACATTGCAACTGCTCCGGCACCCTGGGTATATTCTCCGGTAGAGTTTAAATCGTATTTGGCAAAATCGGTTGTTACGACAATTGCTTTTTTGGCTGGATTCAATTTTACGAAGTCAATACAGTTTTGCAAAGCGTCAACACCACCAATACAGGCAAAAGTAAAATCGACTACATCACATTCCGCCAAAGTATCTTCGCCAAATTTTTGCTCCATCAAACTAATTAAAAAAGAACTGATCGGTTTAGAACTGTCGATACCACTTTCAGTTCCAACATAGATCCTGCTAATTTCGTTTAGGTTGATATTATGGTCCAGAATAAGTTTTGTTAAAGCATTGGCGCCAAAAACTACCGGATCCTGATGAACATCGGGTAAAGTCATTTTAATTAGTCCAAGGCCTTTTTCTAATTTTTCGGGTTCAATATTTCTGGCAGTCGCCAAAGTTTTTATAGGTAAATGTATGTTGGCTACATCAAAAGAAATAGCGTCAATTCCTGTTTTCATTGTCATTTTTTTTGAAGCCGATAAAGGTAAAATTATGCTCTTAAAATTCCCTTGTTTTCATTCAATAAAATTAGGGCTCGCTTTACTTTTGAGGAAAACAGAGCAAAAAGGGGTGAAAAATAACAATTTGGTAATTATATAAAAACTAGGAATTCGTTAAAATCACTTGCGAAAAATTTCTATTTTCTTGTTTTTAAATAATTTGCAATAATATCACCGAAAGCTCTTTAAAATCATTATAAATAACAACGAAATGGTTGTAGTTCATGTCTAATTGCTTTATTTTTGTCTAATTTTTTAAAACAAACTACTTTAACACTTATGGCACAATCTGCACTATTGAATGCTTCCATCTTAAAGAAAGTGGCTATGGCTCTTTCGGGAATATTCTTAATCACGTTTTTAGCGCTGCATGTTTCCTTAAATTTTATTTCTATTATTAGTGAAGATGTTTTTAACGAAGCTTCTCACTTTATGGGATACAATCCGCTGATTCAATATGTAATGCAACCTGTTTTGGCAATCGGAGTAATTTTCCATTTCGTAATGGGATTTGTATTGACTGCTCAAAATAGCGCAGCAAGACCAATTGCTTATGCAAAATACAACGGAGCTGCTAATGCTTCTTGGACTTCGAGAAACATGATTATCTCAGGCTTAGTTATTTTGGCTTTCTTAGGATTGCATTTCTATGATTTTTGGTTTCCTGAAGTTACTTACAAATATATTGCAGGTACAGCACCGGACGCGACAAGATATTATGGAGAGCTAGTGCATAAGTTTCATGATCCAATCCGCACAGGTATTTACTGTATCTCATTTGTGTTGTTAGGATTTCACCTTTGGCACGGATTCAGTTCATCTCTTCAATCCGTTGGGATGCACAATAAGTATTCTCGATTCTTAAGTAAAGTTGGTTATGGATTTGCGGTTGTAGTACCGGCACTTTTCGTTATCATCGCATTATTTCATCATTTCAATAATTAATATCAATTATAATGGCATTAGATTCAAAAATTCCAAATGGTCCAATATCGGACAAATGGACAAATTATAAAGATCATATTAATTTAGTAAACCCTGCTAACAAACGTAATTTAGATATTATTATAGTTGGAACAGGTTTGGCTGGAGGTTCTGCTGCGGCTACTTTGGCTGAGTTAGGATATAACGTAAAAGCTTTCTGTTTTCAGGATTCACCACGTCGTGCACACTCTATTGCTGCGCAAGGTGGTATCAATGCTGCAAAAAATTATAAAGGTGACGGTGACTCTGTTTACAGATTATTTTATGATACTGTAAAAGGAGGTGACTACCGTGCACGTGAGGCAAACGTTCATCGTTTGGCTGAAGTTTCGGCTAATATTATCGACCAGTGTGTGGCTCAAGGGGTACCATTGGCTCGTGAATATGGTGGATTATTGGATAACCGTTCTTTTGGAGGAACTTTGGTTTCCCGTACTTTTTACGCACAAGGACAAACCGGACAACAATTATTGTTAGGAGCTTATTCTGCAATGAACCGTCAGATTGGTCGTGGAAAAGTAAAAATGTACAACCGTCACGAAATGCTTGACATTGTAATTGTTGACGGAAAAGCGAGAGGTATTATCGCTCGTAACCTTATCACAGGAGAAATTGAAAGACACTCTGCTCACGCGGTAGTAGTAGGTTCAGGAGGATACGGAAACGTGTTTTTCTTGTCTACAAATGCTATGGGAAGTAACGCAACAGCAGCTTGGAAAATACATAAAAAAGGAGCGTTTTTCGCGAATCCTTGTTACACACAAATTCACCCAACTTGTATTCCGGTTTCAGGAGATCACCAGTCAAAATTGACTTTGATGTCTGAATCGTTACGTAATGACGGTCGTATTTGGGTTCCTGCAAAATTAGAAGATGCGAAAGCAATTCGTGAAGGAAAGAAAAAAGCAACTGATTTATCTGAAGACGAAAGAGATTATTTCTTAGAAAGAAGGTATCCTGCTTTTGGTAACTTAGTACCTCGTGACGTTGCGTCTCGTGCTGCAAAAGAAAGATGTGATGCCGGTTTTGGTGTGAACAAAACAGGAGAAGCGGTTTACTTAGATTTCGCCGCTGCTATTAAACGTTACGGTGCTGAGGCTGCTCACGTAAAAGGATTGAATGAAAATGACAGTGCTTTAGTAACTAAATTAGGAACGGATATCGTAAAAAGTAAGTACGGAAACTTATTCCAGATGTACTTGAAAATTGTTGATGAAGATCCTTATGTAACGCCAATGATGATTTACCCTGCGGTTCACTACACTATGGGTGGTACCTGGGTTGATTATAACTTAATGACTACCATTCCGGGATGTTTCTCAATCGGAGAATCTAACTTCTCTGATCACGGAGCAAACAGACTTGGAGCTTCTGCCTTAATGCAAGGTTTAGCAGATGGTTATTTTGTATTACCTTATACTATCGGAGATTATTTGGCTCCGGATATTAAAATGGGACCTATTTCTACAGATTTACCAGAATTCGTAGAAGCAGAAAAAGGAGTAAAAGATCAAATCGAGAGATTTATCAATAATAAAGGAACTCATTCTGTAGATTATTTCCATAAGAAATTAGGGAAAATCATGTGGGATAAAGTAGGTATGGCTCGTAATGCAAAAGGTTTAGCCGAAGCTATCGAAGAAATTGCCGCTTTACGTGAGGAGTTTTATAAAGACGTAAAAGTACCTGGAAGTGCTAACGAATTTAACCAGGAATTAGAAAAAGCAACTCGTGTTGCCGATTTCTTAGAATTGGGAGAGTTGTTCGCAAAAGATGCTTTACACCGTAACGAATCTTGTGGAGGTCACTTCCGTGAAGAGTATCAAACAGAAGAAGGTGAAGCACTTCGTGATGATGAGAACTTTGCGTACGTTGCAGCTTGGGAATACAAAGGAAAACCAAGTGACGCAGTATTACACAAAGAACCTCTGGTTTACGAAAACATCAAATTAGTACAACGTAGTTATAAATAGGGTTTAGTCCAAAGTCCTAAGTCCAAAGTCTTAAAGTATTAAGCTTTCGATTTTTGACTTTATGACTTTAGACTTTAAGACTTTTAAACTTATAGAAAATGAAACTTACATTAAAAATATGGCGTCAGAAAAACGCCCAAGATAAAGGAGGGATTGTTGAATATCCTATTGACGGAATTGAACCGGATATGTCTTTCCTTGAAATGCTTGACGTTCTTAACGAACAATTGATCAATAAAGGAGACGAACCGGTAGCATTTGACCACGATTGTCGCGAAGGAATTTGCGGAATGTGTTCTTTGTTTATCAATGGAGAAGCACATGGACCAGACAGAGGAGTTACTACTTGTCAGTTGCACATGCGTATGTTCAAAGATGGTGATACGATTTTTATCGAGCCATTTAGAGCAAAAGCTTTCCCGGTAATTAAAGATTTAGTAGTTGATAGAAGTTCTTTTGACAGAATTCAACATGCAGGAGGATTTATCTCTGTAAATACTTCAGGAAATACAATTGATGCGAATACAATTCCTATCAACAAAGACGATGCAGATAAATCTTTTGATGCTGCAGCTTGTATTGGTTGTGGAGCTTGTGTTGCAACTTGTAAAAACTCATCAGCAATGTTGTTCGTTTCTGCAAAAGTATCTCAATATGCTTTATTACCGCAAGGTAAAGTTGAAGCAGTTGACCGTGTTTTAAATATGGTTCACCAAATGGATGCTGAAGGTTTTGGTAACTGCACAAATACCGGAGCTTGCGAGGTAGAATGTCCTAAAGGAATCTCTCTTGAAAATATCGCACGTATGAACCGTGAGTATTTAGCAGCAAGTTTGAAAGGATAATTTAAAACGTATCTTTTTAGTTATATAAAAAAGCATCCGCTATATGGCGGATGCTTTTTTTTTGTACTATTTTCACATCATATTAATATATAATACTTATAACAAAATTATTAAATGAAAAGAATTTTACTGTTTATTATGCTGGCTTTCAGTGTTAAAAATTATGCGCAGGTTGCTGTTTCTCCATCTTATAGAGGGGCAGATGAAGAATTTGAGAATGGAGAATTGGAGAAATTTAAGAGTACAACGACGATTTTTGTTTTGCCTCAGTTAAATAGCAAAGAATCATATGAAAAAATTTTAAAAGAAGTTTGGACAGTTACCCCTTTTAAAGTGGTGGAGTATAAAGACTTTAAAGAGTTAGATTACCTGGATGGAACTTATTCATTTGCAAAGCTGGAAGGAGATGTAAAAGTAAGTTCAAAGGGAGGTGTATTTGTTCATACTAATTTAGGATTAAAAATTTTTGATAAAGAAAAATTTGATAAAGGGTTTAAAAAGATAAAACCTGATGCTAAAAATTACGATATAAAAGTGAATGGTGTTTATGAGGGGGCTACAAGCTACATCGCAAAATTTCCCCTTTCTGTTAAGCCTGCTTTTCTGCTTGACGCCATGAAAGCACTAACTAGTGAAAAAGCAGCTATTATTTATAACCGAATGTATACTGAAAGCAGTTTTACTAATACTAACCTTGGAATGTTGAAGAATTATTTTCAGAACATTAATGAGATGATAAGTAAAGGAGGGCATTGTGGACTTTATGATGATTATGTAAATCCAGAGGTGAAAAATTTAAAAGAAAGCACCCTTTATATTCCTGAAGCTTATATGATGGAATTTAATTCTTGGAAAGGTACAGAAAAACTTAGAGACGAAAAAGATCTTAAAGAGTTGGTAGAAGATTATAAATATAAATTTCAGTTTATAAGAGACGAGGATCTGGAGAAAAAGATTTTGAATAATGAGGAGATTTATTATTTGAGATACGTAAGTATGAATGCAAACAAATATCTACAAGTTGTAAATGCTAAAACAGGTTTGCCGGCTTATTATTTTTATGGTATTGCTACCTATAATTTAAAGGATAATGATTTTGAGAGAATCAGTAAGGCTGTTTCCAAATATAGTTCGAAATAATACAAAAATGCATCCGTCCAATGGCGGATGCATTTTTTATATCCTTATTCGTAATAGAATTGCGAAGCGCTTATTTCCTGTTTTTCTTTTCCTTCGGGCTGGATGAAACAGTTTAAAGTGGTTCCGCCTACCTGATCAAAATAGCTGATGTTGAACTTGTGAAACCCTTTTTCAAGTTTTACGGCTCCGTAGGCCTCGTTGAGCCAATGTATTCCGTCGTTATTTACGATCAGTTCATTGTCGATAAAAAGCTTTGACCCGTCGTCTGAGAGCGTTGAAAAGGTATAATTTGCAGTTTCCGGTACGTAAATATATCCGTCGAATTTTAGGCCAATATAGCGCTCTTTTTTCGTTTTCCACTTTTCACTGCTCACAGTGCCTTCAAAGATCCCCGAATTCACAGGTTTTGCTAATTCTAAGTCCTGAACCTGCTGAAATAAGGCTCCGATAAAGTATTCGTATTTTAAACCTTGTTTGGTCGGTTTTACAGCTAAAGCAGGTTTTAAATCAGGATTTCGGAGTATAATTTTATTAATAGAGCTTTTTCTTCCGCTTGGGCTAATCTGAACTGTTTTTACGATTCTGAATTCTCCTTTTGGAACATGTATCGTGACAGGTTTTTCATATAGGTTTGCGGTTTCATCGGGGTTATAGCCATCGATGGTATAAAAAATTTGTCCGTTTTTGATGGTTGGTTTTAGATCCAGGGTATATTTTGAAGTGATTAAAGCGGTTTCGTTTGCTCCAAACGGTGTTGGTACTTTGTATAATCTTTTCTGTAATTCCAGTTTTTCTAAATGATGAGGCATGCGATTCAGAACAAAATTATCGTAATTTTTATTTTGTGGTGCTGTCCAGGCAGTTTCTGCCAAAGCAAACATTCGGGGATAAAGCTGATAGTTTAATTTGGCAGGACTCGTTAAATATTCTGACCATAAATTAGACTGTACACCCATGATGTATTTTTGTTCGTCAATCGTTAAACTGTCCACCGGAGTCGGGTTGTAGTTGTACATTTTTTCGACCGTGACTAATCTTCCCACTGTTAAAGGTTCATTTGGAGAATACGCCTGGTTGTAATCCAGATACAAAATGTGCTCCGGATTCATGATGACAAAATGTTTTTGTTTGGCTGCGGCAATTCCGCCCGATTCTCCACGCCAGGACATTACTGCTGCGTTTGGCGTTAATCCGCCTTCGAGCATTTCGTCCCAACCAAGAATTTGTCTTCCATTATTGTTCAGGAATTTTTCGATTCTGGTGGTAAGATAAGTTTGTAATTCGTGTTCGTTTTTCAATCCTAATTCTTTGATCTTTTTTTGACAGTTTGGACATTCTTTCCATCTGGCTTTTGGGCATTCGTCACCACCAATGTGAATGTATTTGCTAGGGAATAACGCCATGACTTCGGTTAAAACATCTTCCAGAAAAGTAAAGGTTTCTTCTTTTCCTGCACAGAAGATATCTTCAAACACTCCCCAGTATTCAATAACTTTATAAGAACGATCAGGAAAACAGGATAAATTTGGATAAGCAGTAACAGCTGCAGTGGCATGTCCCGGCATTTCGATTTCGGGGATCACATTGACATAATGTTCTTCAGCAAATTTTACCACGTCCTTGATTTCTTCTTGAGTATAAAAACCTCCGTACGGATTTCCGTCAAAAAAGTAAGGGAATCTCTCGAACTTGTTTCCTACGAGAGTCTGCGCTCTTTTGGAGCCTACTTCAGTTAGCTTAGGGTATTTTTTGATTTCAATTCTCCAGCCCTGATCGTCAGTTAAATGCCAATGAAAATTATTTAATTTATAACTGGACATCTGAGCGATAAAATCTTTTATAACGTCAACACTAAAAAAGTGACGGCAAACGTCTAAATGCAGACCTCGGTAATCGTATCTCGGTTCATCTTCTATGGTGACACAAGGAAGTTTTATTTCCTGACTTTTGGGTTTGTTCGGAAGCATTTGCAGTAAACTCTGAACCGCATAAAACAATCCTTCTTCGCTTCCGGTAACGGTTATTTTTTTAGGAGTGATGGCAATTTTATACCCTTCTTTTTTTAGAGAGGAAGCAGGATTTTGTGTTATGAATACAACATCGATTGTGCTTTTTTTGTTTGCTGTGTTTGCGTTTATGGCAGACTCCAACAGCTTTGCCGTTTTTTGTTCTTTAGCGCTGTATTTATTTTTCTCAAAAAGCACTTTAATTTGCCCGTTAAAACGAATACTGTCTCCGGTGGCTTTGTAGAAATTGGGAGCCGGAATGATCGAATTATTATTTAAGGAAGTCTGGGCGCTTCCAAAAGAATAACAAAATAGTAAAAGAATAAAAATATTTTTTCGCATGATTACTTTTTTGGTTTGTTAAACAAATGTAAGGTTTGTTGGGTGATTTGCGTTTTTTTTGCAAATGCTATTTGTATTTAAAAGTCTTTATAATAGATGAATTAACGTTATTATTACACTGTATTCTAATTTGTTTCGCAATAATATTGCATTAATTGTTTACATTTGCTTTACTAAAATTGAACATGCATGAATAATGATAATGAAGTGGTTAATTACACCAAGGAAGAACGTAAAAATCTTATTTTAAAAGAGATTAACCTGCACACCCGTGTAAGTTTTGAAACCCTTTCGGCTAAATTATTTGTTTCAGAAGATACTGTGAGACGGGATATTAATGAACTTGAATCAGAGTCCTTATTGATTAAAGTAAAGGGTGGTGCGATGACAAAAGCCTATCACCATTCTTCTTCCAATCAAACTTATGCAGGTGAAGCAAAACAAACCATTGCACAGAAAACTTTAGGTTTACTTCGTGATGGTATGGTTTTATTGCTTGGTGGAGGAACAACCATCAGAGAGTTTATCCGATTGATTCCTGATACTTTAAATCTGACTATTTTTACCGTTACTGTTTTATCAGCAGTGGAGCTTCTGGACAAACCCAATGTTAAAATTATCATGATTGGCGGAAGCATTTCGTCGTACAGCCAAATGTGTGTGAGCGGTGATGTCTACAATCAACTGGCTAATATTAAAGTCGATTTGTTAATATTAGGAACCAATGCCTTAGACATCGAAGGCGGCTTTTCGGATTCTGACTGGGAAACGGTTCAGGTAAAAAAAGCAATGATTCAGGCTTCTGAAAAAACGGCCATTCTTACGATTTCTGAAAAACTGGATACGGTTCTAAAAATGAAAATTGCCAACTTATCCGAGGTTGATTATGTGGTGACGGAGGTTGATCCGGATCACGAAAAACTACAGGCGTATAAGAAGGCAGTTCCCAGTTTAGTTTTTGTTTAATCCCAGTTTTTTAGTAAAAAGTTGATCCAGTTTTGATGAAAGATTTTATTTAGATCTTCGTCAGTATACCCATGATTTTTAAAGATCAGAACTAGTTTCTGTAAATCGGCGATAGTGTTTAAATCGTACGGAGATTGCTCTGTACCAAAAGCACCATCAAGATCAGAGCCTACACCTATATGATTGGTATTTCCGGCCAATTGGCAGATGTGATCCATGTGTTTGAAAACCGTTTCGAGATTGCAGTTGGTTCCCTGTGGGGACGAAACGCCTCTTTCCCAATTCGGAACCAGCATCCAGGCATCTAAAGCACCTCCAATAACTGCTCCACGCGAAATCAAAGCCTTGATCATTTCGTCGCTGTACTGACGGTTGTGATCTACCAGACTTCGGCAATTGTTATGACTTGCCCAAACAGGTCCGTTGTAGTGGTCTAATGCCTGCCAGAAAGCATCATCACACAAATGAGTGGCATCCAGAATAATGTTCAAGCGTTCCATTTCTTTTAGTAAATCAAGTCCGTTTTGCTGCATTTTTCCGGTGGCATCCGTTCCGTTTGCGTATCGGCCGGGACCATAATGTGCCGGTCCGATAGCGCGTAATCCGTATTGATATGCTTTTTCCAAGTAAGAAATATCAATAATAGAATCGGCGCCTTCTAAACTTAAAATATAGCCAATCGGCTTTTTATCATTTGGGGTTCCGTCATTCCATAAATCAATCTGTTGCAGTAATGATTTTTTGTCTGTAATGGGAGTTATTTCTCCGGCTTCTTCCATGGCTTTGTACCAGGCGAGCTGCCCTTGTGTTTGTGCCCATGCCTGTTCTGGAGAGTTCCAGCCGGGGATAAGGCTGTCGGGTTTTACAAATCGTGCAATTTGCGTGGCGACCACAATTCCAATATTTCCTTTTCGCAAATCAGGAAAAGAAACTGTGGCACGTTCGCGATCGGGTTTGTCTGTCATGCCTTTTTCTAAATGGCGTAAAGTGGGAACATCGTTTCGTAGGTCTCTGTTCCATTCCATCGCATTCATGCTAAGGTCTAAATGGGCGTCTATTATAAACATAGTATTTTAAGGTTCTGAGGTTCTAAGGTTCTGAGGTTTTCTACAAGGTCTATGGTCTTTTTTGTTTTCTCTATTCTCTTGGTTCTATTCTCTTTCCTCTTCGCTCTATTTTCTATTCTTTTTTCTGCGATTAGATGTTAATTTTTCTACTGCGGGCTGTAATGAGCCACTGATCACAAATCTGTTGTTCGCTATTGACTACCTGAACGGAGTCGTACAATGCGCAAGTGGGACAAACATGGTAGGGCTTTGCGTAAATGGTATCCCCAATCGCATAGTTGTTTTCACCACGATTTTCGATGACCAAATGCTCTTCAGAATGTGAAATTGGGATTAGGTTGTCATCATTTAAAATTACCAGTCTTTTATCGATAGGGTTTTCAGAAGCGACTGCTTTGTACCCAATGTCGATACAAAAAGTAGTATCGGTTGGTTTTGAGATGATGGTTCCAACGATTACCAAAGCCGGTTCGAAATTTTGCTCCGGTAAGTTAATTTGATAGTTGGAATCCCAGAAGACAAAAGTTCCCGGACTGCATTCTACATTTTTCTGTGTGGCATAAAAGGGAAAGGTGTTAGATCCTCCGGCTACAATTTTTAATTCATAACCCAGTTTTTTCTGTAGAGCTTCGATTTCTTCGTTTATACTAAAGAAGATATTTGAAGCGACCGAATTTCGATGTTCAACTCCTCCTTTCAGATGACCATCATAGAGGTGAATACCTGCAAAATGTATATTTTTAAGTTTGATAATTTCATCAATCAGCGCTTCCCAGTTTTTAGAAATTGAAATTCCGGTTCTGTTCATCCCGGAGTTCAGATCCAGGTAAAGGGTAAGTTTTAGATTGTTTTTATGTGCCGCAATATCCAGTGCTTTTGCCGATTCGTAATTGTCAACAATGGTTGAAAAAGCGGTAGCAGGATATTTTTTAAGTAACGAAATCCATCGCTCTTTTTTATTGCCAACAGGCTGATAGGCGAGAAGTACGTCTGCAATTTCGTGTATGGCAGCAAGCTCTGCTTCGGCAATTGTGGCGCATTTAACTTTGTTGATGTTATAGGTTTTAAACAAGTCCAGAATCTCTCCAATTTTATGGGTTTTGATGTGTGGCCTTAATTTCTGAGTATCGCCGTTCACAGATTCTATCAGACGTTCAATGTTGGTCTGAATACGATCTTCGTAAACGACCAAAAATGGGGTGTCTACACGGATTTCGGAGCTAATTTTCCACCAATTGTTTTGCATAACTTAGTTTCTTGTTTTTTTGACAACTTCAATTAAATTCTGGAAAGCCTGAAGCGACTGCTCATAACTTAAATCGAGCATCATTTCTTTTGTAAATAAATTAGAACCAATTCCAACGCAAACCACTCCCGATTTGAACCACGATTTCAGGTTGCTTTCTTCTAAGGTTACTCCGCCGGTCGGCATTATTTTTAAGTTTGGAAAAGGGGCTCTGATGGCTTTTACATATCCGGGACCACCAATTTTATCGGCCGGAAAAAGTTTTACAATTTCGGCACCTAATTTATTGGCATGGAGTATTTCGTTTAAGGTCGCGGCTCCGGGAATCCAGTAAATATTGTTTTTGAAACAGTAGTTCCCAATTTCCGGATCGGTATGTGGACAAACGATACAATCTGCTCCTAACTGATGAAAGGTTTCAGCATCCTGAACGCTTAATATTGATCCAACGGCTATCTTAACCTCTAAATTATTTGCTTTTTTAAAATGGATCATTTGGCTAAAAACTTCTTTAGCATCAGTTGCACGAGCAGCAAACTCGATAATTTTTATGCCAGCATCAGCCGCCGATTGCAAGACTATTTGGGCTGTTTCAATGTTGATTTGTGTCACTAACGGAAGTACACCTTGCGTTTTTAATATGCTGTACATGTTTTTGTTTTATCTGTTAATTCTGTTACTTGAGCCATTTTTAATAAAATGATTTACTTCGTCAGGAGTGCTTATCGCGAAATCTCCATGAATACTTTGTTTGATGACACCACAAGCAGTTGCCCACTCGATACATTCCTGACCGGATAATTTATGGGTCAGTCCGTATAATAATCCTGCGTTGAAGGCATCTCCGGAGCCTATCTGGTCTGTTACGACCTGTATTTTGTGTTCGGGTGTTTGATAGAAATTGCCTTCATGAATGAGTAATCCTTTGTATAAATGTGCCGGCCCGTCAGACTTTCTGAAACTCATAGCGAGTGTTTGTAGAAAAGGCATTTTTGCTTTTAACAATTCGAATGTCTTTTGAAAACGGTCGGCATCCGATTCTTGTGCGTCGGTTTTTATTCCGAAATAAATTTCAATCGCATCTAAATCGGCAACTGTAATGGTACTGTATTGAAGCAGATCAGGCATGACTTCTGACGGATGTTTTCCGTATTGCCATAATTTGGAACGGTAGTTAAAGTCGGATGAAATAGGGAGGCCTTTTTGATGTGCCGCGAGAATAGCTTCTTTACAAACCAGAGTTGCTTCATGCGAAACTCCCGGACTTATTCCGGACCAATGAAAATGGGTTACATCGGCCAAAGCCAAATCCCAGTTAATCTGATCTTTTTGTATGGTTGCAAAGGACGAATTGCTTCGGTCGTAAATCACTTGTGATTGTCGGATTTGATTTCCGGCTTCGACAAAATATAAACCTAAACGGTCTCCGCCATAAACACATTTCGAGGTGTTTACTTTATATTTCTGAAGTTCGTTTACAGCCAATTGCGCTAAGTCATTTTGAGGTAATCGGGTAATGTAATCGGTAGGTATTCCAAGTTGGGAAAGCAAAACACAAACATTTGCCTCGGCACCACCCACGTAAACTTTTATTTCGTTGGCTTGTGTAAATCGATTTCCGTTGGCAACATTCATCCGGAGTAATAATTCACCGAA
This sequence comes from Flavobacterium tructae, assembly GCF_002217475.1. Lineage (GTDB taxonomy): Bacteria > Bacteroidota > Bacteroidia > Flavobacteriales > Flavobacteriaceae > Flavobacterium > Flavobacterium tructae. The sequence continues at coordinate 20,736 of NZ_MUHH01000025.1, read as the reverse complement.
AGTTGCGATTTTTGTTTGTGAGGTATTTGTATTCATGTTTTTTGTTTTTTTGCCACAGATTATATGGATTTCAAGGATTTATTAAAGGTACGTTTATTTTTTTTTTTAGCCCACTACTCGAGCGATAGCGAACAGGCGAAGCAATTCACGAATTTTTAATTTACTGCCGTAGTGGTGAAATTCATAAATTGTTTCGTTTGTTCGTCACAACGGACGGAAAAATAATTCTTTTTAATCCTGTAATCTGTGGCATAACTTTTTTTAATATAATTCGAAAACGGCTTCAACCTCAACAGGAATATTGTCCGGTAAAGAGCCCATTCCTACAGCGCTTCGTACTCCAATTCCGTTTTCGGGTCCCCAAACTTCAGCAAATAATTCACTGCAGCCGTTTATAACGTACGGATGTCTTAAGAACTCGCCATTGCAGTTTACCATTCCGAGTACTTTTATCACTTTTTTTACTTTGTTCAGGCTTCCAAAATTGGTTACAATTGTAGAAAGCATGGTTAATCCGACTTGCCTTGCTGCTAATTTTCCTTCTTCGATGTCCATGTCATCGCCAATTCGGCCAATGATTAAGGATTTGTCGTCTCTAACTGGCCCGTGACCTGAAAGGTATAAATATTTACCATCAACTAAATAGGGTTTGTATATTCCTAAAGGCTGAGGCGCCGGAGGAAGAGACAATCCAAGGGTTTCAAATTTTTCTTGTGGTAATAAATTCATGATATTAATGTATTATAGAGTTTAAAATAAAAATGAAAATGATTCCTAAAACGGATACTAAGGATTCCATAACGGTCCATGATTTGAAAGTATCTTTCAGGCTGATGTTAAAATATTCTTTGAACATCCAGAAGCTTGGGTCGTTTACGTGAGAGCACATTAAACTTCCTGCTCCAACAGACAGTACTAATAGGTTAGGATCAAGACCGGCTGTTTGCAATAAAGGCAATAGAACCGTGGCGGTCATTAATCCGGCCGCTGTTGCTGAACCTACGCAAACACGAATAATTGCTGCCATCATCCATGCCAATAGATAAGGATGAATGTTTATTTGTGTTAAAGCTGTAACGATGGTTTCATTAACACCGCTCACAATCATGACTTCTTTCAGACCACCGGCTCCTCCAACAATTAAAACGATTAAGGCAACATCTTTTATCGCAACGGCATAGTCTTCCATTACAGAGGTGATGCTGCGGTTCATTCTGATGCCTAAAGTATAGGTACAGATCAGTAACGAGATCAGCATGATCATGCTAGGTTCTCCAATTGTTTTGCAGATATCAGCCAGAGTTTCATTTTTAGAAATCATAGGTGCTATCGAAGTCACTGTTAATCCGAAAACCGGAAATAAAGCAGAAAACAAACTCAGAGAAAAACTCGGAAGTTTGCCTTCGTTTACAACTTCTTCAACATTTAAGATCTCGTGATCCGATTCGGTTTTGATGTTTTTGAGTAAATTCGAAAACAATAAACCTGCAATAAAAATGGTTGGTATGGCAATGATAATTCCATAAACTAAAACGAGTCCAAGATCAGCATTAAAAATACTGCTTAAAGCCATGGGTGACGGATGTGGGGGTAAGAAACCGTGTGCTACTGAAAGCGACGCCAGCATTGGAATACCGAGATATACTTTTGACAGTTTAAATTGATGGGCTACTGAGAAGATTAAGGGTACTAACAAAACAAAACCAACACTATAAAATAGAGGTATCCCAACAATAAATCCGGTAATCATTAAGCCAAGGCGAACGTATTTTTTACCCGTCCATCCCATAACCGTTTTGGCAATGACATTGGCGGCGCCTGATGAAACGGTAAGTTTACCAATACAGGTTCCGAAAACAATAATCAGCGTAATAGATCCTAACATTTCGCCCAAACCTTTTTGTACAGTTTGCGATAAAGTGTTTATTGGCAGGCCTAAAAAAAGGCCCGCTAATAAAGCTGTTATGATAAAGGCAATAAACGGATTGATTTTAAGCCAGGCGATCTGGATGATTAAAAACGCAATGCATGCCGTAAGAATTAAAATGCTCATTTATCTATTTGTATTATTAACTCCGTTGCGAGTAATTCGTATACATTTTATCAAACACATAGTGACTAGGTGTTACTGCAAGTGGAACTCCTTTTCAGGATTGCAGGAGCTATGGCTCTATGTGTTTAAATCAATTGTATCAACGGTTATTGTTTTTATTTATCCCACCAGATTCTTGTTGTAAAAGCATCAGCTCCCTGACGTTTTACCGCATCAGCTAAGTTACTTGAATTCACCGAATATTCACTTACCGGGTATTTGATACGTCTCGGAATGGTTCCGTTTGTAACATTTCCGGGAAAGTTTATCGGCACTAATGCCGGGTATCCGGTTCTTCTCCAGTTGGCATAAATTTCCTGCTCGTCTACAAACAATGCAATCCAGATCTGGCTGTGTATCTGACTCATTTTTTGATCAAAAGTTCCCGCCACATTATAAGGATTCAACGTTAGGTAAGGAGTTGCGTCGGTAATGGCATAAGCCGCACCGTAAATTCCCATGTTCAGGAAAGATGCTTTTACCGCTTTTTCGTATAGATCTTTATCGGTTTCAGCGGTGTACCATCCTCTTATGGCTGCTTCGGCCAGGTAAAGATTAGTCTCGGCATTGCTCAGGATCATCATCGGAGCATCGTATCGGAACACAGTACTTTGGTTTGGTTCAGAATAAGTGCCTTGTTCCGCTGGTGACGGAGCAGTTTTAGTTCCGTTAGGAAAACCTTTTTGTACAGCAGGATCTGTATTTTGTACCGTTCCCTGCCAAACACCAGAATAAACACTAAGTCTTGGGTCAGCTGTAGTTTTTAGTACATCGATGAAAGTTTTGGCCAGTTTTCCGCCTTCTGTGTTTTTTTGTCCGAAGGAGTCCTTGGCAAAATCAAGACTTCTGGAGTCAATACCGGCAGGATTCCTGTTGAAATCATTTGGCCCATCAGTGTATTTAATAAGCGCATTGTCAGCTGCGTTTACGATTACTCCGCCGGTAATGGCTTTTGTTACCCAGGTTTTGGATAATGCAGGATCAACTTTTGAAAGTCGTAAACCAAGACGAAGTATTAAAGAGTAAGAAAACTTCTTCCATTTGGCGATATTGCCTTCATAAATAAAATCGGCTTTACCAAAACTTGCTTTGGCTGGATCTAAGGCTGCTGCCGCTTCATCAAGTTCTTTTAGTAAGTCCTTGTAGATGAATTCCTGACTGTCATATTTTGGAAGAAAATGTTCGTTAGTATAAGCTTTTGATGCCTCGGTATAAGGAATGTCTCCATATAAATCGGTCATACGGTGGTAGATATAGGCTTTCCAGATTCTTGCGATATTGAGTTTGTTGCTCTCGACCGGATTATCTTTTAAAGTGTTAATTACCGTTTGGATTTCATTGACTGCAGTTGGATAACCTCTGTTGAAGTAAGCAGAATAGTAAGACTCGTTGTTTAAGTACTTGTCTCCCACACCTGATGCTTCTTTATAGGTCGCATAATGTTGCAGCATACCACCGCATTGCAGCACATTTGTAAAGAAGTAATTGTTGTTTAAACCATCAAGCTGTGACTGGCTAAAAATAAAAGTCGCATTTGGTACTTCAACAGAATTGGGGTTGGTGTTGATTTCTTCAAAATCTTTGGTACAGGCTGTCATACTTCCTAAAAGTATACCTGCCATATATAAAATGGTTCTTTTTTTCATGGTTTTGTTCTTTAAAATTTAACATTTAAACTTAGTCCGAAACTTCTTGTTCTAGGTACTCCAAATTGTTCTATACCCTGAGCATTTCCTGCACTAAACACAGATTCAGGATCCACATTTGGAGTTTTCTTGTAAAGAATGAACAGGTTTCTTGCAATAAAAGAAACAGAGGCTCCCTGAAGTTTGGATAAAAAACCGAATTTTTCAATTGGCAGTTGATAGCCAATAATCACTTGTCTTAGTTTTATGAAACTGGCATCGTAAACGAAATATGAAGATATGTTTCTTAAACCGTCATAATAAGTTCTTAGATCTGCCGGCGCAATAACCATATTTACAAGATTTCCTTTAGGATCAACACCTGAAATTGGCAATCCGTTCTCACGACCTTCCAGTGTCATTTTGGTCAACCCCATACGGGTTCCGTACAAGTCTGTTCCGGAGTATAAATCTCCACCAAATTTACCGTCAATTAAAAAGCTGAACGATACTGATTTGTATTTAAATTCATTACTGATACCTGCCGACCAGGGATGAACACCCTGTCCCAGCTCTTCAAGAGGACCTTGTGCGACAGTTGCGGTATTGCCGCTTACATTATACACTGTGTTGCCATTGGCATCTTTAAGAGGTTTGTAACCTTTTATAGTACTGTAAGGACGACCAACGTCGCTGTTCACTGTAACATATCCGTTTACTGAAGTTGCCATAGTAAGCGAATTCAATTGACCTGTAAGTGATTCAACGGTGTTCTTGTTATAAGATCCGTTGATGCTCGCTTCCCATGAAAAGTTATCGTTGTTAATGATTTTTCCGCTCAGTAAAAGTTCAACTCCAGTGTTTTTCATTTTTCCAAGATTCAGTAAAGCGGTTCTTGCTCCTGAGGCGTTGGAGATGGTAGTTTCTACAATGTCATTTGTGGTTTCACGGTTGTACCAGGCAAAATCAAGATTTAAGCGATTGTTGAAGAATCCCATGTCTGTTCCAACCTCCACAGTTGTTGAAGTTAAGGGACTTAGTGTCGAATTTGGAACTCTTGAACCTGTTGTACTTTGTAAGTATTGACCGTTATGTCCGCCCTGAATCATAGAGTAGGATTGGTTTAAGGCGTATGGGTCCGGAGTAGCTCCACCAACTTGTGCCCAGGAAGCTCTTACTTTGCTAAATGAAATCCATTCCGGCATTTTTACAATGTCTGAAAGAATTACGCTTGTTCCTACTGACGGATAGAATATCTTATTGTTGTCTTTTGAAAGGGTAGAAAACCAGTCCTGACGGCCTGTGAAGTTTAGGAAAACCACATTTTTGTAATCTAAATCTGCGGCAGCGTACACAGAGTTTGTTTTGGTTTTTCCATAAGGATAGGCATAGATTATGGTGGCTAAGTTGGTTAAAGAGTAGAAGTCGTCTAATACAAAATTTGATCCGTCTATTCTCACTTCATCTCTTACATTGGTACGGGAGTTAACTCCAAGCAAAGCATTCAAAGAAAAATCTTTGTAGATGTTTTTCTTAGTGTAGTTCAGAATGGCTTCAGAGTTTAAATTGGATAATTTAACTTTTGATCCCTGTCCGTATCCAACAGGATTGTTTAAACTTGTTTTAGGAATGTAGGCGTAAAAATCGTAATTCGTATAGTCTTGTCCAATTCTTCCCTGAAGGAATAATTCAGGAGTAAAGTTCACTTTTACGTTTAGCATACCGATAAAGCGGTTTTTAGTATCGCTGTTTTTAATTTTATTAACGGCGAAGTAAGGGTTGGTAGCCACTGCAACGGGATTCCAGGCTATCTCTCTGCCATTCGCATCATAACCCGGAGAAAGATTTCTAATGTCGACTGTATTGCCGATCATATAAGTTGCCCAGTTCGGATTTGCTTCTGCATCAGATACTGTAGTTCTGTTCTCTGTTTTGTCGATATTGTATTGTGCGACAACGTCAAATTTTAACCAGTTTGTTACGTTAACATTACTTGCTATGTTGACACTTTTTCGATTAAAAGAAGTATTAGGTACAATACCCTGATTGTCCATATTCATAAAAGAAAGACGTCCGGATGCTTTGTCGGTTCCTCCTGATAAAGCAAGTGAGTTGATAAAAGTAGTTCCGGTTTGGTAGAAGTTTTTAATGTTATCTTTTTGAGGAGAGTAAGGTCTTTTTACACCGTCGAACTGAATTACGTCTGTCCCGTCCATTTTAGCTCCCCACGACCAGCGTCCGTATTCTATAGCCTTTGCTTGAGTTAATGGCTTTTGTCCTGCATCTCCGGATCCGTATTCATATTGCCAGTCCGGTTTAATAGCCGGAGTTTCAAAAGTAAAGGAAGTGTTGTATTCTGCACCAATTCCTTTTTGAGCTGATCCTCTTTTAGTCTGAATTAAGATCACACCGTTTGCAGCATTTGCACCATACAGTGCGGCAGCGGTTCCTCCTTTTAGTACCGTGATGCTTTTGATGTCATCGGGATTGATAACAGAAGTACCATCACCACGGTCTACGTTAATTCTTGGTGATCCCGGTGCATTTCCGGTACCCGGTAAGTTTAATTGTGTATTGTCTATTGGCAGGTCGTTTACAACGTACATCGGTTGATTGTTTCCGTTTAAGGAACCATTTCCACGAATTACAACTCTGGTTGATCCGGTTGGCCCTGTTGCAGTACCACTCACGTTTACACCGGCAATTTTTCCTGCCAGGGCACTGGTGATATTCGTTTCTTTGGCTTTTGTAAATTCAGTTCCTTTAAGTTCGGTTACAGCATAAGAAATTGCTTTTGTACTTTTTTTAACTCCCAGTGCAGTTACTAAAACTTGTTCGAGTACATTTTCGGCAGGTTTTAAACTTATTACTACATCTGTCACCTTATCTAGTTTATACTCTAAAGTTCCGTAACCCATGTAAGAAATGATGATGTGAGTTTCATTTTCCGGAACATTTAGTTTAAATTTTCCTGTTTCATCGGTTATAGTAGCTGTTTTCGTATTGCCTTTGGCGTAAATAGTAGCTCCGGCAATTGGCATTCCATCGTCCTGACCAATGACCTGGCCCGAAATTTCAATCTGACTGCTTTTTTGTTCAAAGAGATGCGTTTTAATTGCAGTCTCTTTTGCATTTGCTGAGAAGATTACTCCCCCAATAAATACTAATGAAATTAGCTTTGCTTTCATAATACTTTGGTTTTCATGTTTTATTTTGGTTTTTATTGGCGATCAAATATATAGATAATTTCTATTTGTTTGCATTTTTTTTGCATAAAGTGCATTTTTTTTGCAATATTTTTTTCTGAAGTGTTTTTATAATCCAAAAGAAATGAGGTTTCTAAAGGTGTTCTGAGAAAATTTTGCAGAATGAGTTTTTTTGGAAAGAATTCATTTTAATCTTAAAATTCGTATTTTTAGATTGGTAGGAATGGGTGATTTTGCTTGTTTTTGATCGGAAAGGCCTAAAAAAATACCATTCATAATTCAATATAAATTACGAATGGTATTAGGATCAACATGAAAGGAGTTATGTTGGATAGGGTTTAGCAGTTTAATCTACATCCCACCAAACTTTAGCGAGCCAGCTGTTGTTGTTGTATTTAGCACTGGCAGCTAAATAATTCTCTTTGTTACTGGTGGACTCTTCTATTGGATATGTCATTCTGGTAGGCATAACCCCATTGGTGCTCGAGGCCGTACGCGTAATTTTGATCAGAACAGGGAAATTGACGCGTCTGTAATTGGTGTAGGCCTCTATTCCATTTAAAAATAAAGTAAGCCATTGCTGTGTGGCAATTTCTTCCAGTTCTTTTCCGGGAGTTAGATCTTTTGTTGCCAGAAAAGCGGTAATGGCATTGTTGTCTAGTATACTCTCATCTTTAAATATAGACCATTGTCTAATTCCCGCTTCGATTCCTTTTTTGTAATAATCTTTGGCGTTTCCTGTATAGAGACCTCTAAAAGAAGCTTCGGACAGCAGAAGCATGGTTTCAGAATAAGTCAGATGAAGATAGGGAGCAGTATTTTCGAATAAATACGGCTGGATTGTCGACAAGTTATCGCTGGTTGGTGTGTGTTCCCATCTGTAATTGTTCGGATTAATGCCTTCATAAACCCCGTTTGGGTTTAGTCGAAACCATATTTTTTTTCTGGGGTCATTTCCTAATATGTTCAACATGGTGGTGGTTGGGTGGTCCGGAGCGGATGCTCTTATGGCTTGCGACATGCCATTGCCGTTGGTTAAAGCGCCAATAGTTTCCGGTAGCGTTGCGTCATGTTTCATGTAGCAATTATCGGCATTGCTTGCAAATGTTCCTTCGTTAACCGCTTTTAGAATTTGTTCTTTTGCTAAAGCAGCGTCTACTTTTGAAATTCTCATGGCGCAGCGTAATCTTAAGGAGCCAATTAATTTTTTCCATTTACCAGGATCTCCGGCGTAAAAAAGATCTCCTTTTACGGGAGCAGACCCGGATTGAATTTGACTTTGGGCCTCATCTAATATTTTAAAAAAATCAGTATAAATGTCTTTCTGGGCGTCGTATTTCGGATATAAAATGTCCTTGTGATATCCTAAGCCAGCTTCAGAATAGGGAATATCTCCGTACAAATCAGTTAATCGCTGAAATGTCATAACTTTTAATACTTTTGCCATTCCGTTTAAATTGTTAAACTCAGGTTTTCCGTTGGTTCTTTCCAAAACATCTATCAGATTGCGTACTAGTGGTCCTCCGTAATTTGCATTCCAAAGCGCTTCCTGATATTCTCTGGAAGCAATAAAAAAGGAACCGTAATTAGCAACTGTCCATGATCCGCCAAGATGCTGGATAAATCCTTCTCCGTAAATAAGATTGGCTCGCCATTGTTCAAACCATCCGCCTGATAGGGCCGCCTGAACACCGGTTAGCTGTGCTGATGGGTCTATGGTAACAAAAGTTTCCGGATTGGTATTGGTTTCTCTGTAAAGCTCGTCGTTGGCACAATTAGTTGTGATGAGTACAAGCATTACTGCCAGTACGTATTTTATCAATTGTAGAGTATATTTTTTCATTTGAATCAGGTTAGGGAATTAGAATGATAATTGTAAATTAAAGCCATAGGATCTTCGGTAAGGAAGAGAGCCATATTCAAAACCTTGTCCGTTTCCGTTTGTGTAGGTAGATTCCGGATCAATGTTTGGAACCTTAGAATAAATGGTCCAAAGATTTCTTGCAATTACTGAGAATTTAAATCGGTCAAATCCGGTTCCTTTTAGCCATTTTTTTGGGAAATCGTAGCCGATAGAGGCTTCTCTCAATTTTACATAAGAAGCATCATAAATAAAGGGCTCCGGAGTGGTGTCATCTCCATACAGATTTTTCCAGTAGGCCTGAGGGCTTACAGCGGTGGTATTATTTTGGTATCCCGTTACATTGCCACTACCATCCTTGATTTCGGTTACTCCTTTTACAACAAGTCCAGCTGCGGGAATTAAATTGCCTATCTCTGTTAATGTTTTTCCTGCTGCAAGTTGTTGAGCGACCCAGGCATTGTATTCATCTCTTCCTTCCAGAGTTATATCGGATAGTCCGGTAGAGGCAGCAAGAGCATTGGACATGGAATACATTTTACCTCCAAATTTCATATCAAGATTAGCTCTAAGACTTATTCCCTTATAGGAGAATTCGTTGATGATGCCTCCAATCCAGTCCGGTGCAGTTCTTCCTAAGTTTTCAAGAGTTTGTGTTAAAATTGGATTTCCTTTATTGTCTATCAGAATTTGTCCGTTAGGGGCTCTTTGGAATTTTTTTCCATAAATCTGAGTAGAGCTTTCTCCCACTTTGGCCACAATTTGTGCTCCGGCCCATCGTGCATTCGAGATGACCTGAAGGTCGGTTTTGTCGGTTAATTCCAGTAGCTTGTTTTCGTTTTTTGCAAAGTTTAAGGTAATGTCCCAATTGAATCCATCGGGATTTCTGAAAATTCCGGCTGTTACTAAGGCTTCAAAACCTTTGTTTTCAACGGTACCTGCGTTGGTATTAGCTCCCAGGAAACCTGAGGTTTGCGAGGTATTCAGTACAATTAACTGGTCTTTTGTTTTGGTGTAATAGTAAGATAAATCAAGTTGTAAACGGTTTTTGAAAAATCCTAAATCAACCCCCGCTTCATAACTGGTAGTGAATTCCGGTTTTAGGGAATTGTTCGGAACAATATTGTTTACTATGGAGCCTATTGGATTTCCTAATAGAGGTTTTGCCTGTATGTTGTAATTAAGGGCTGTGTTGTAAGGTGCTTCGAGTGCTTTTGCAGTTCCTGCCCAGGATGCTCTTATTTTTCCGAAGGTTAATACGTCGCTTTTAATGTTAAGACCGTCTGTAAAAATAAAACTGGAGGATACTGACGGGTAGAAGTAGGAGTAGTTATTGTTAGTAGTTGAGCTTACAGCCGAAGCCAAAGTAGAATTCCAGTCGTTACGTCCGGTAAAATCTAAAAACAGATAGTTTTTATAGTTGGTTCTTAGGTAAGCGTATACAGAACGCACGAGTATTTCGTCATTAGTTTTCGGACTTGGAATTCCGGAGAGAAAATTCGATTGTTTGTTGATTCCATTAGTAATCATATTAGTAAACACGTCTCCGGTTATGATTCTTTGGGTATTTCGTTGGTTTGCACCTGCTCCTAAGTTTATATTGAAATCACCAAATGATTTTTGTGCATTTAAAATCGCTTCTGCGTTGTACTCCTGAAAAGTGGTGGAGTTGGTTGCCAGATATCCTGATTGTCTTTGTGACCAGGTTGTTCCTGTATTTACAAAGTCGGAGCTTTCAAATGTAAAACGGTCAATTCCGGCTCTTCCGGTGGCGCTTAGCCAATTGGTAATGGCATAAGTGGCACTAAAATTCCCCAATATTCTGTTTTTCTGAGTTCTGTTTTTATTTTCGTCTAAAACAAAATAAGGATTTAAGCGATTAGGGTCAGCATTCCACGGATAATAAACACCGTTTTCGTCCTCATAGTTTTTTAGCCAGGCCTGATCTATGTTTGGGGCTATTGCCGCTATAGATAATCCTAGGTTACCTGCATCATCAGACAGCGCTGGTCTGTTGTTGGTGTCTTCAACAATGTAGCTAAATTTGGCGTCTAGTGTAAGTTTGTCAATTTGAGAATTGACACCTAGTGTAAAAGTATTTCTTTTTAAATCGCTTTTAGGAACGATGTCAGTAGCGTCAAGGTTGGAGTAGTTTAATCTAAAGGAAGTGTTGTTCCCTCCTCCGGATAAACTAAGGCTGTTAATAGCAGTTATTCCGGTTCTGAAAAAATCTTTAATGTTGTTATTTACATTTTGATAAGGCTTGTATGACCCGTCAAATATTCTTACCGTTGTATTACCAGCAGATCCGAATTTTGGTCCCCAGGCATTGGTGGTTGCGTTTTGCCCATTTTTAATGTCATTAGGATTTGGAAGCAACCCGTTTGATCCAGATCCGTATTCTCTTTGGAAATTGTTGTAGGTTCTGTTGATTTGATCAAAAGTAGTGGTGCTGTTCCATTCGGCTTTTAAGGAGTTTCTTTTTCCTTTTTTGGTGGTAATAACAATCACCCCGTTGGCGCCTCGTTCTCCGTAAAGAGCACTCGCGGCTCCTCCTTTTAGAACCGAAATATTTTCGATATCGTCCGTATTTAAACTTGATAATCCGTCTCCATTATCTGCGCCGTCAGAAAATCTACTTGACTTGGGACTGGTTGTTGAGGCAAGTCCAGTGTTCCCTAAAGTAACGCCGTCTACTACATATAATGGCTGGTTGTCTCCGCTAATCGATCGGTTTCCTCTTATCACAATACGGGAACTGCTTCCAACGCCTCCTGTAGTTTGCGAAATGTTAACCCCTGCGACTTTTCCATATAAAGATTGGGCTACACTTATGGTAGGATTGTCTGCCAGATCTTTTCCTTTTACATCCTGAAAAGAATAACCAAGTTCTTTTCTTTCTCTTTTGATGCCTAATGCGGTAACGACTACTCCCGAAAGGGCTGTTGCAGCAGCTTCTTTTAGTTTTATGTTGAGGTTGTTAGAATTGCCTATTAGGATATTTTGTGGTTCTAATCCTAAAAAAGAAATCGTAAGTGTTTTTCCTTCCTGTACGTCGATAGAGAATTTACCATCAAAATCGGTTGTGGTGCCTCTTTTTTCTTCTTTTATGCTTATGGATGCTCCCGGTATCGAGATGCCATTAGTATCGGTCACCGTTCCTTTGATGGTTTTTACTTGCGCCTGGGTGACCTGTATCGCAAAAAAGAACATAAATAATAAAATAGTTTGTTTCATTCTTTGGGTTTTTAGTTAGTTGAGGTTTATTGATTGTTTTTTTTGTTTCACTGGTGAGGTGAAAGAATTTCTTAATTCGTTTCCTGAAGACGAATTATTACAAATAGAATCCTGTTGCTTTTATTACAGTTTTGGTCTTTACTGTAGCTTTAGTATTATGCTTTAAAGAACAAGGAGCCTACCTGTGGTATTTTAGCGCTTTGCTTTTTTATTGCAAATGATTCATGACTGTTTGTAAGAATCATTGTTGGTGGTGCGCCCTTTAAAATTGGGTGTTTTTTCATAATTAAGTGTTTTTTAAGGTGTTGTGTTTTTTAATCAGCGGTCAAATATATATAAATTATATTCATTGTTAGCAATATTTTCGCATAAATTATGCAATATTTTTGCATAATTTTTTCAGATAATGTTTTTTTATTCTGAAAAATCCGATATTTACTAGGCTTGTGGCTCTTTGTAGGAGAGTTTGTAAAACTCAAATCTTGTTTAGGCTTTTTGTTTTAAAAAAAAGGTATTTTTACCATATGAAAATCGCACTTATACAATCAAATCTTTACTGGGAGAATGCTTTAGAGAATAGAAAGCAATTTGAGGCCAAAATCAATTTAATCGATGCTGAAGTTAATCTGATCGTGTTGCCGGAAATGTTTTCAACGGGATTTACGATGAATGCCGCAGCTGTTGCCGAAACGATGCAAGGGGAGACTATCTCCTGGATACAGTCTTTGGCGAAACAAAAAAATGCAGCTATTGTGGGCAGTCTTGTTATTGTGGAGAACGAGAAGTATTACAATCGAATGGTATTTGTTTTTCCGTCAGGTGAAATTCAGTATTACAACAAGCGCCATTTGTTTTCGCTTGCAGGAGAAGATCAGTTTTATACCAGAGGAGATGAAAAAGTAATTGTGAATTATCTGAATTGGAAGATTTGCCTGCAGGTTTGTTATGACTTGAGATTTCCTGTTTTTGCCAGAAATGTCGAAAACTACGATTTACTGCTGTATGTGGCCAACTGGCCAAAAGTAAGAACCAACGCCTGGGATGCTTTGCTTAAAGCTCGTGCGATCGAAAACCTCAGTTATGTGATTGGTGTTAACAGGGTAGGGCTGGACGCCAATAATTTTGAACATACTGGCCATTCGCAAGCGGTGGATTTTTTAGGAAATTATATTCTGGAACCACAGGAAACGGAAGATACTTTTGTGGTGGAATTGGATAAAAATTCGATGTTGGAAACCCGAAAAAAACTTGATTTTTTAAGCGATAAAGATGTGTTTAGAATTGATTTTTGATTCTAATTCGAAAGCTTATTTTTGAGGTTCTTCTAAGACGATAATTTCGTTCTTAGGATTTTTGGTGCGGACAGAAATTTTTTGGTACACCCATTCTGTTCCTTTTTTGAAAGCAGAAATGTTTAGTTTACCCTTTTTTTTGGCTCCGTTGACTCTCACGGATAAATTAACGGTATTGTGATTGTTGGAATACATAACGTTTCCTTCCAGAATAGCCAGTTTATCGATAGGTTCAATTGTGCCAATATTTTCAAGTATGCTTGGGTTTTTGTTCGCTTTTTCAATTGCTTTTTCAAAAAGCAGCTCATCTGAATAAGCTTTGGCGATATCAGTAATGCTATCTTGAGAGGTTGATGCAGCTAAAATTCCAATTAAAAATAGACATAGGAAGACGGAAGGTAAAAACCATTTCCAGTTTCTTTTGAACCAGCTTTCTTTTTCAATTAAATCGTTTTCCATAGCGCTGCGCTCAGCTATTAAAATTTAAAAGGCTTTCCTTTTTTTCTCCTCGTCTTTTTTCTTTTTTTCTGCTTGTTTTTTCTCTACTTCAGGATTGAACGGGATACTTAAATCAATAGCCTGATCGACATCCCAATTGGTGCGGACATCTACTGGGGTTTGGTAATAAAATACTTCTTCGGCGTACTTTTTATTCAGGAAATCCCCTGAGTCATAAATTTTGTTCTTATTGTCGTCGTAGATTATTCGAATCGTAAATTTATCAGGGACTAATAAATTGAATTCAATTTTAGTCTTGCCTTCAGAATAATCACTGGCGTATACAACATCTCCTTTTGCGTTAGTCGCTTCAACAATAATTGGAAAACGTTTTACATTTTTTAGGTTAAGAACCAGGTTTCCATAATCGGCAGGTTCTTTTGTGCTTAGTTTAATAGCCAGAGTGTCATTGGTTTTTTCGTAAAAATCAGTCAGTGCACCCGGGAAAAATGTTATGCTGTATTTTTCAACAGGCTCTTTTTTGAAATCAACATAGAGTTTTTGCTCAAATTCATCGTATTCTGTAGTAAAATCTACAGCAGTCGAATCTTTGTTAACCAGTCGAATTTTTGATTTGTCAAATTTTACCAGCGGGGTAGTTGATTCTAAGGTAAATCGATCACGGAAATTGATGGTCCCGTTTTGAACAGCGGTTATGTTTAAAGTGTCTTTCTTTTGGTCTTTAATTTTTACACTAAATCTTTTGTTGTATTTTTCTTTACTAATCTCTACTGCCAACGAATCTGCTTTAACTTTTAGAGGTTTGTACCAAATTTGCAGGGAATCCTTTTTAGGAAATGCGGTAACAATTGTTTCCATGGTGTCGTTCCCGTGTTTCAGGACCACTTTAGGTTTCGAAAGTTTAAAGTTTTGCTTGCTTTCATAAGGAAGGTATAGTCTGTTTCCTGAGGCTTGTACAGGTTTTACAGCTTTAAACGGAAGAACTTCTTTGAATAATTCCAATTCAAAAACAGTGTCGTTCGGAACGGTAATGTAGTGTTTGATAAAACCGATTTTATCATCTTTAGGGTTGTATCTGTTGTTGCTTCCTTTGTCTTTCAGGGCCATCAACAGGTATTTTCCGGCCTTTAAATTTTCTAATTTGAAAGTACGTAAACTGTCCAGCGTATTGGTAATGTAGCGCGGACTTTGCTTGTAAATTAAAGAATCCTGGTAGGTATCGTTTATCTCATAAAGCATTACCGAAACAAAATTATCTACATTTTTCTCATAAGCATCTTTAATTTGTCCGCTTATCGAAAGTGAATCAATAGAGGAACCTGTTGAAAAAACATATTTGAACTGGTTTATTGAGTTTCCTTCGTTGTTGTCTGCTATACTTTGCCCAAAGTTAAAACTGTAGGTAGTGTTCGGCAGCAAAGTGTCTTTTATTTTAATCGTGATCACTTTACTCGGTGTCGTAGGTAAAATCAACGGCTCATGTTTCATTGGCGGCGAAACAATAAGCTGCTTGTTGAGGTTTTTAAGTTTTACATACTCGTCAAAACCCAGAATAATTTCGTTGCCTTTAAAATCAGTACTGAAATTTTTAGGCGAGCTGTATTTTAAAACCGGAGCCAGTGTGTCTTTTAGTCCGCCGGTAATGCTGCCGCGTTTGGCACAGCTTAACATAAAAAAGACCAGTAAAAATGCAATATATCTAAAGTTGTTTTTCAACATAACGGTTTCTGAATTTGATTGCACAAAATAACAATTATATTTGCTTTAATTGAAACTTTTTAGCCATTTATTAGGATTTACAGCTTTTGCAAATTGCTCTTTTTTTTAAAATTCAAAACCATAACAGCGAAGAATTTCTTACTTTTGGGTTTAAAATGTAATTTTTCCTAAGTTTTGATCAAAAGATTTTTTATTGGTTTCCTAATTCTTTTTCTGATTTCCTGTAGTAAGAATGAAAAGCCGGTTGTTGCTTTTTATTACTGGAAAACCATTTTGAAATTATCTGAAACGGAGAAGCTTGCTTTGAAGGACAATGAAGTTACTAAACTTTATATTCGGTATTTTGATATTGGCCAGCATCCCCAGACCAAAGAACCCATTCCGCTTAGTCCGATTCGTTTTCAGGATGCCGTAACTAAGTTCGAAATTGTACCCGTCGTATTTATTCAAAACAAAGTGATGTTGTCTTCTTCTCTTGATGTGGAGGATCTGGCACAGAAAACAGTTCGTTTGATTGAAGAAATCAGCACGAAGAACAAAATTAAATCTCAGGAAATTCAGATCGATTGCGACTGGACCCTTAAAAGTAAAGACAACTATCTTAAATTTATGGAGAGCGTTAAAAAGCTTTCCGGAAAAAAACTTTCCGCAACAATTCGCTTGCATCAGGTGAAATATTTTAAGAAAACTAAAATTCCGAACGTAGATTCCGGAGTTTTGATGTACTACAATATGGGGTCAATTGCTCCTGATTCTTTAAATTCGATATACGATCAGAAAATTGCAGAACGCTATTTAAAAAGTCTGAAAAAATATCCGATGCATCTCGATTTTGCCTTGCCTATATATTCGTGGGGAATTCATATCCGAAACCAAAAAGTGATTGGTTTGCGTTCCAAAATGAATGTAGCGGAACTCAAAAGGGATCCGAATTTTCAACAACTGAGCGGGATCTTTTTTAAAGCAAAAAAATCCAATTATAAGAATGGCGTTTTTTACGAAGAAAATGACCTCTTAAAAATGGAGACAATTTCGGCAGAAGATTTAAAACAAATGGCAGAAGAACTGGGTGAGAATACCGCGCAGCAGCCAAAAGAAATTATATTTTACGATTTAGACGAATTCAATTTAAAAAACTATGAAAAGAATATTTTTGAACAAGTTATTTCTTGTTTCTAGTGCGGTTTTACTTTTTGCATACGGAGTAATTTATGCCTGTGCAGATGGCGATTGGGATTATTTTGGATCGTACAGTTCTAATTTTACTCCCGAAACTTTTGCAGACAATTCGTATAGACCGCTTTTCCTGTCGGGTGGGATTTTCTACGGAATTGGTTTTGATACCGAGCACAATTCCCGTTTCAATAAAGATATTAAGTCTGATTGGGGAACCTATCTTAAAGGGAAAATAGATACCACTACTGTCAATTATTTTTTAATTGGAGACGAAAAGCCGGATTATTACTCGGAGAATAAAAGTGCAATAAAAAACAAGGAAGAAATCAAAGATCTTCATGTGTATTATAAAAGCAAAAAGGAAAATAAAACCTCTTTGAAATGGGGGAAAAAGATTTCGCTTAAGGATGATAAAGTAAAAAGCTTTGTCGAGTTTTTGTATCTGGCGCAAAAAATAGAAACCGTTTCTATCAACAGAGATTATTGGAGTTACGATCCGGTGGTGGCAAAAACGTTCAACGATGCCAAAATGATTCAGTCTATCGAGAATGTGTACAATACGACTTCGGATCCTTTTATGAAAAACAGATATTGGTTTTTGACCATGAAAGCTCGTTTTTACAGCAACAACAAACAAAAAGCCGTTGATTTTTTTAATAAAACAGAAAAATCGGTTCCTAAAAATGTGCTGTATTACCGAGCACTTTCCTACGTGGCAGGAGTGAATCACAAGCAAAATAAATTTGCAGCTTCAAACTATTTGTACGCACAGGTTTTTGATAAATGTCCGGAATTGAGAACCGTTACGGCTTATTGTTTTAGTCCAAAAAATGAAACCGACTGGAATAAAGCGTTGACGATGGCTAAAAATAATAAGGAAAAAGCAGCGCTTTGGGCTGTTCGTGGTTACTACAAAGACGAAAAACAGTCTATTGAAAAGATTTATGAATTAGATCCTAAAAGCGAACATCTGAATTATTTGGCAACACGATTAGTGAACAGACAAGAGGAGGCGATAAACAATTCGTTTCAGAAGGATGGAGGAGAAAATCAGCCTATGAAAAAACTTAGTGTGGCTGAAAACAAAACCGAAAATCAGGTTAAGGTTGATCAAAAAACATTGGATTTAATTGCTAAAATTTCGGCAGCAGGAAATACAGACCGACCTTACTTATGGGATTTGTCTCTGGGGTATTTACAGACTTTAAAAGGAGATTATGCCAATGCAGATAAGAATTTTGATAAAGCGGGGAAAACGCTTCCTAAAACAGAACTGGCAGGAATGCAGCTTCGTTTGCTCCGTTTTGTAAATAACTTGAGCAAAATAGATAAACTTACGGATAAAAACGAAAAAACAATCCTCGCCGATTTAAACTGGCTGTATTTTGAACTTCCAAAGAATTACAAAGGGCAGGAATTTCGTTATCAGAATGCTTCTTCCTGGAGCAGAAGTTATTTGTCAACGCTTTACAGAGAAAAGGGGAATCCGGTAATGGCTGAAATTTATGGCGAATCGCGTTACAGTTATTGGAACGATGGAAATTCATTCTATGACAATGAAAAAGTTTTATTAGACATGAAAGCTTTCTTGTCTAAATCCAATAAATCTGAAATTGAAAGTATCGGAGCTGGAATTTATAGTTTGAAATTGAAGGATATTAATAATTTTCAGGCGGTTCAGGCAACCTTTAAAAATAAAATACCGGAAGCTATTGAGTACATGAAACAAACCGATTCGGTTCAATACAGCAAGTTCCTGGGGAATCCGTTTAACGGAAATATAAAAGACTGTCACGACTGCGATCACACGGCGTATCAAAAAAGAAAATATACTTTTATGGATTTCCTGACCACCATAAAGGAAATGCAGGGTAAACTGGCTCAAAAAGAAGATGTGTACACGAACAGTCTGCTGCTGGGTAATGCCTTTTATAATATTACACATTTCGGAAACGGAAGAACTTTTTATGAAATCACAATTATAGGTTACGGTTCAAGTCCGTATTCGTTTAGGGATTCGATGAAGCGAATGATAACCAATTGTGATCTTCCTAGAATGTACTATCAAAAAGCATTGGAAGCAGCCACAACAAAAGAGCAAAAAGCGAAATGCATTTATATGCTGGCCAAATGCGAACGAAACGAATATTACAATAATAAGTACAACAATCTTAAAAACTGGTGGGAAGCTGACGACGATAAAATTAATTTTATTGCCTGGAGTGGTTTTAAAGCGCTGCATAAAGACTATTCGGATACGAAGTATTATCAGGATGTTATTGCCGAATGCGGTTACTTTAATACGTATGTAAATCAATAATTGAAATTAAAATTTAGAGGTTATGGTAAATAAAATTGAGCATATCGGAATTGCGGTGAAGAATATGGAGGACGCCAATGTGCTGTTCGAAAAATTATTGGGCGTTCCGTCCTATAAAATGGAGTCGGTAGAAAGCGAAGGGGTTTTAACCTCATTCTTTCAAACCGGAACCAATAAGATCGAACTTTTGGTGGCAACAAATCCCGAAAGCCCAATTGCAAAGTTTCTGGAGAAAAAAGGAGAAGGAATCCATCATATTGCTTTTGATGTCGAAGACATTCATGCCGAAATTGCCCGTTTGAAAAACGAAGGTTTCGTACTGATTAACGACGTTCCGAAGAAAGGTGCCGATAATAAATTAGTGGTTTTTTTACATCCGAAGAACACAAATGGTGTTTTGGTGGAACTTTGTCAGGAAATTAAATAAAAATTTTTCTTTTTCTGATTCGAAATAAGCAGTTGAAAATCAATTGTGTTTTAGGAAACACAGGCTGTTGTTTGAAATTAAATGCAAATCATCTCCCAAAATATTTGGAGTGAATGAAAAATAGTAGTAATATTGCATCCTCAAACCGGTCCTATAGCTCAGCTGGTTAGAGCACCTGACTCATAATCAGGTGGTCCCTGGTTCGAGCCCAGGTGGGACCACTGGTTGAAAACCAAGCACTTATGAAGAAATTTGTAAGTGCTTTTTTTATGCTTGTTGCACACAGATTGCACACAACTACTAAGAAAGCATAAAAAAGCCGCATTAACTGTGTCAATGCGGACTTCTAAATTTAGTTCATTTTTATTTACTCAAAACCATATTGTTCTACGTAATAAAAGAAAGTTCCAATAGATATAGAGTAATTCCCTTCTAAGCAATTACTAAATAAGTTATCAGAAGCAGAATGATGATAACCTGGATTATTTTGTGAGACTAAATGAAACATTTCTCTTCCATCTTCACCAAATTCATTTGCTAACGCGCAACCAATTTGAAACCATTGATGATAAGTTTCAGTAATGTCAATGTTTTTAGAATTAATTTGTGTTATCAGTTTTATAACTTTTTCTCGAGTTCTACTTTGCCCTTCGATATGGTTTGAACTAATATTTCTAACATAAGTTTCTTTTTTTGCCGTTTTTGTAGTAGAATTATTTTTTCGAAAATCGACTTGTTGAGTAAAAACTACAGCATCTTCATTGAAGTAAGCATTTGGGTCGTATGAATAACCTCTTAGTCTCGATATATCTTTACAACCTTTATCGATTGTGATACCATATGCTTCGAAAACAAGTCTTAAAGCTTCAAAATGTTCTACATGTTTGTCTTTTTCTTTTATTGGAATGATGCAAAAAACGCCCTTACCACTAACAGATAATGATGCATAAGAAATATTTATACTTTTCCTCAATTCATCTCTGATTACATTAAAGTCATGAATATGAGGATTGTCTCCGGCATCTATATCAATGCATATATATCCACTATGCTCAATCAATCCAGAAATTTTTCTAGTTTGAAAAATACCACTTGGTGTAATAGCAGGTAATTTAGATTTGTTGTGTTTAATGTCTTCCTTATCGGTCAAAGTTCTAATGTATTCAACATTTTTTTTCAGAGTATCATCTGTAAAAAAGTCATAGAGGCTTATTGTTTCTAGTGGTGTAGAATTCTTATAGCTAGAAAATAAGCTAACATATATATTTTTCATAATTAATTTTTTATTAAAAGTCTTTACTATTAAAAAAATAACAGCTAAC
>NZ_MUHH01000024.1 GCF_002217475.1 Flavobacterium tructae | reverse complement strand
CTGTTAGACAGTCCATCCTTAACTTTATCCGCATCTAATTTTCTATAAGCACTAATTTGATTTCCGATATAGATTACAGAGAATATGGTAATTAATAATATATTATCATTTATAAGTTTTTGATTTTTAAAAAGAGTACTGGAAAAGTAAATTACAGATAAAAAGAGAAATGCGTAAAATAACTTTATATCTTGTAGTTCGTAAGTTTTGAAGCCAAAACTTTTAGTTAAAATTAGACTAGTAATAATTTCAATAAAAAGTAATAAAAATAGTGGTACGGGAAAGGTTGATAAAATACGCCATATCCTTTTCTGTCGAGGTTTAATTTCTTCTCCCTCTTCGATGTTATTATTTTCGACGATTTCTTGATTGCTCTTTATTTTTTCATCTTTTTTTATAAAATCTGTATGATTAATAAGCCGACTATAAGCAAACACATAAAGTGTTGATGCCAAGAGAACAATTGTTGGTAAGAAAGAAAGTAAAATCTCGGTATTACTTATGTAGTGATAAATATCTACATTAAATTCTTTGTAGTAATAATGTAAATTGCAGAAGCCAAAATATATTAAGCAAACTGTTATAATAGGTACATATTCGACAATTTTTTTCATTAATTATTATGTGTTTCGAATTTGTTACTAACTCATTTATTTCGCCTTCTTACCTTTTCAAATATATGTATTTTTTCTTGCCAATTTTTACGTATTCCCGTACTTGATACTTTTTATGTATTGATTCAAAATAATTAATAGTAATGCAATAAAAAAAGCGAGAAAAAAAATTTACTCGCTTTAATCGTTTATCATATGTTTTTTACCGCAAGAAACTCTTCAACTCCTCATAACTCCCAATCTTCACACTAACTTTCTCCTCATTAATAACACTCTCAATTTGAGCAGGAATCGGAAGCGTAATCCCTAAAGCAGGTTCCACAACATCTAAGAATTTAATAGGATGTGCTGTTTCTAAGAAAATACCAATGGCGTTGAGGTGTTTCTCCAGTTCTTTCTTCAAACCTAGATACCCAACAGCACCATGCGGTTCTGCGATATAACCGTTTCTGCTATAAATATTTTTTAGAGCAACAAGGGTTTCTTCGTCGGTATAACTATAAGAAGAGAAGTCTTTTTCGAATGCTTTTAAGTCGTTGTTATACAATTCCTGAATGCGGATAAAGTTACTTGGGTTACCAACGTCCATAGCGTTAGAGATGGTTGCTTTAGAAGGTTTTGGGTCGTATTTTCCGTTTTCTAAAAATCTTGGTACCGTATCGTTTACGTTGGTGGAGGCTACAAAATGTTCAATAGGCAAACCTAATCTTTTAGCCATAATTCCGGCGCAGATATTCCCGAAGTTTCCACTTGGGCAAGAGAAAACTAATGGTTTGTTTTGGCTTTTCAACGCTTTGTAAGCAAAGAAGAAATAAAACATTTGTGGCAGCCAGCGCGCAATATTAATCGAATTGGCTGAAGTCAGGTTCTTGTGTGCTAAAGTTTCATCTAAAAAGGCTTTTTTCACCATATCCTGACAATCATCAAAAACACCATCAACTTCTAGTGCTTTTATGTTTTGTCCTAAAGTGGTCAATTGTTTTTCCTGAATGTCGCTCACCTTTCCTGACGGATATAAAATCACCACATCGACACCGTCAACGCCTAAAAATCCGCTGGCAACCGCTCCGCCTGTATCTCCGGAAGTGGCTACTAAAACCGTGTTTTTAGCGTCTTTATTGTCTCTGTTAAAATACCCCAGACAACGTGACATAAAACGTGCTCCAACGTCTTTAAACGCCATGGTTGGGCCATGGAATAACTCTAAAGAGTAGATTCCGTCTTCGACTTTCACTACCGGAAAATCAAAAACCAAAGTATCCGCAATGATTTCTTTTAATTTGTCTGCCGGTATTTCATCACCAACGAATTGTTTGATCGCTTCAAAAGCAATGTGTTCGTGGCTTAAATTTTCAATTTCATCAAAAAAAGATGGGTCTAAAGGAGTGATGTTTTCCGGGAAATATAATCCTTTATCACTCGCGAGTCCTTGCATTACGGCTTCCTTAAACGAAACCTTTGGGGCGTTATGGTTTAAACTGTAGTATTTCATTTTTTTTAGAGCTTTAGGCTTTAGGCAGTAAGCTTTAAGCTTTTTGCCTCGTATACAATTGATAGCCTTTAAATTAATCAAATATTTTTAATCGTATTTTTTGTCAGGCTGAGCGAAGTCGAAGCCTGGGCAAAGAATTACGCAAAGGTTTTAAGCTTATTGTCTAAAGCCTATTGCTTAAAGCGTCCCGTCCTAAAGGACGCGGACACCATCGGGATTAATCTTCGAAACGTGAATTTCATACGGTAAATTCATTTTCTCGTAAACGTCACTCATGGCTTTGGCTATTTGGTTTGCGGTTTCTTCTCCACGGCTTAAGGCGAAGATAGAAGGGCCGGAACCTGAAATACCGGAGCCTAAGGCGCCATTTTCGTAAGCGGTTTGTTTGATCTGGTCGAACCCCGGGATCAAAACACTTCGTAAAGGCTCCACAATTTCGTCATGAAGCGAACGTCCGATTAAGTCGTAATCTTTGGTGTATAATCCGGCGACTAATCCGCCTACATTTCCCCATTGCATGATGGCACTTTTAAGAGAAACGTTTTGTTTTAGTACCGAACGCGCATCCGAAGTTTTCAATTCGATTTGCGGATGTACCACCGTAGCGAACAATTCTTCGGGGCTGTCAATTCGGATAATGTCTAAGGGAGCATAACTTCTTACG
Source organism: Flavobacterium tructae (assembly GCF_002217475.1). GTDB lineage: Bacteria > Bacteroidota > Bacteroidia > Flavobacteriales > Flavobacteriaceae > Flavobacterium > Flavobacterium tructae. The sequence goes on along the minus strand of NZ_MUHH01000024.1, from coordinate 124,384 downwards.
AGTGTAAATCCGCCTAAAAGGGCAGGAGCGACATTGTCGGCATGTGCATTTCCGCTGGCCAGTTTTTCACCCTGCATGGCAAATTGCACCAAATCTTTACGAGAATATGGACGTCCCAGAAGCTCATTGATTCCAAAAACCGCTCCGGCAGAACTGGCTGCGCTGCTTCCGATTCCACTTCCGGCTTTGATATGTTTGTAAATTTCGATTTCGAAGCCGCAATCTACGTCAAGTGTCTCCAACATGGCCAAAGCCGCAACACCTGAAACGTTTTTCTCCGTTTCTAAAGGCAAATCGGCTCCTTCAATTTTAGTAATTCGAACTCCTTTTTGAGCTACTTTTCGAACGATCATTTCGTCGCCCGCATTATCCAGGCAAAGTCCCAATACGTCAAATCCGCAGGAGAGGTTGGCGATAGTTGCCGGGCAAAATAGTTTTATTTCTTTCATTATTTAGTTGTTTCAGGTTTCAAGTTTTAAGTTTCAAGTTGCTGGAACCTGAAACTTGAAACTTGAAACAAAAAATTATATGTTTCCAATTCTAATTACATCCGCAAAAATTCCCGATGCGGTAACGGCTGCACCCGCTCCGGCGCCTTTGATCAATAAAGGCTGATCTACGTAACGATCGGTGTAGAACAATACGATATTGTCTTTTCCTTCCAGATTGTAAAAAGGATGCTCTTTCGGGATGAATTGCAGACCAACGCTTGCTTTTCCGTTTTCGAATTGTGCTACATATTTCAATCTGGAATCTTTGCTTAACGCTTCGTCATAGATTTTTGAAAAATGAGGAGCATGTTGCGTTAAAGAAGCAAAGAAATCTTCGTTGTTCGTTGTGGCAAGACATTCGGCAGGCAGGAACGATTCGTTGGCGATCGCGTCAATATCCATTTCATAACCGCTTTCGCGGATCAGGATCAGGATTTTACGGGCTACGTCTATTCCGCTTAAGTCAATTTTCGGATCCGGCTCTGTGAAACCTTGTACTCCGGCTTCTTTTACCACATCGTGAAAAGAATTGTCTTTATCGAAATTATTGAATATGAAATTCAGACTTCCGGATAAAACCGCCTGAATTTTATGCACTTTATCCCCTGAAGCGATTAAGTTTTTCACGGTATCAATAATTGGTAATCCCGCTCCAACATTGGTTTCAAATAAAAACGGAGCGTTGTACTGACGAGATAAATTCTTTAATTTTTTATAATTGTCATAGGCTGATGAACAGGCAATTTTGTTGCAGGTCACCACCGCAATACTCTGTTTTAAGAAATTTTCGTAGGTTTCAGACACGCTTGCATTTGCAGTAATATCAACAAAGATGCTGTTACGCAAGTTTAATTCTTTTGCACGGGCGATGAAAGCTTCTTTATTGGCATTTTCACCTTGATTTAAAGCCGATTGCCAGTCTTTTAACGAAATTCCGTCCTCGTCAAAAAGCATTTTTCGGGAATTGGATAAAGCGATCACACGAACATTGATTTTCAGGTTGTCTTTTAGAAACTTCCTTTGATTGTGAATTTGCTCGATGAATTTTTCACCCACGTTTCCAACACCCATCACAAACAAATTGAGCTGTTTGGTGTTTTCCTCAAAGAAGTTTTCGTGTAAAGTATTCAATGCTTTCTTAACGTCTCTTTCATTGATTACAGTTGAGATATTACGTTCAGAAGCCCCTTGTGCAATGGCGCGGATGTTGACATTGTTTTTTCCTAAAGTGCTAAACATTCTACCACTTAAACCCTGATGATTCTTCATGTTTTCGCCCACCAAAGCGATAATGCACAGGTCTTTTTCGACAATACAAGGATCAATTTTGTTTTGTGAAATCTCTACTTCAAAAGCTCTGTTGATGGCAGCCTCGGCATTTTCGGCATCCGAATTCAGAATTCCGATACAGATCGAATGCTCAGAAGAAGCCTGAGTGATAAAGATTACGTTGATTTTTTCCTGAGACAGTACTTCAAACAAACGTTTCGATGAACCTGAAACTCCAATCATTCCGGGACCTTCAAGGGTTACTAATGAAATATTATCGATATGACTGATTCCTTTTACTACGGTATCTTTTGACAAAACCTGATCTGAAATTAAGGTTCCTTCAGCTTCCGGTTCAAATGTATTTTTGATTAAAATTGGAATGTTTTTTCTTAAAACGGGCTGAATTGTTGGTGGATACAGCACTTTGGCGCCAAAATGCGATAACTCCATCGCTTCCTGATAAGAGATCGTTGCAATAGGGTGGGCCTGTTTAACAATTTTTGGATTGGCCGTAAACATTCCATTCACGTCAGTCCAGATTTCTAGTTGTTCTGCTTCAAGTGCTCCGGCAACTATGGCAGCGGTATAATCAGAACCTCCACGGCCTAAGGTAGTAGCAATTCCGTCAAGAGTTTGAGAAATAAACCCCGGAAGTATATTAATTTTAGACTGATTTTCGGCAAAATACGTTCTTATCAATTGGTTGGAAACTTCGAAATTTATAACGGCTTTTCCAAAGTTATTGTTGGTTTTAATCAGTTCGCGGCTGTCTTTGTAAACCGCATTTTTATCGATTTGCTGATAGGCCTGTGCAATGATGTAAGACGAAAGCAGCTCTCCAAAACTTAAAATAGTATCGGCAGTTCTGGGAGATAACTCACCAAGTAAGAAACAGCCGTCTAACAAAGTTTCTAAATGATTGATGATTCTTTTTACATGGCTCAGCAAACTGCTTTGTTCGCTAACCGGAATCAATTCTTTTAAAGTGTCAAGGTGTTTTTTCTCGATTTCGGCAACAATTTCTCTGAAGCTTTCGTCATTTGCTGCTGCTTTTGCTGCTGCCAATTGCAGTAAATCAGTGACTTTGCTTAAGGCTGATACTACAACAACCAATTGGTCCTGCTTCGATTTTTGATTGATTATTTCGAGAACTAGTTTTATATTTTGTGCATTGGCAACCGAAGTTCCGCCAAATTTTAATACTTTCATTTTTGATGTTTTTTAATAAGCCGCAAAGATTTTTAGTAACAAAGGTTCAAAGGTTATCAACTGTGAACTGAAACTGAAAACTGCGACTATTTTTTTCTTTGTAAATGTTTTTTATGTATCCAATAACTCTCTTCTTCTTAGAAAAAAGTACTAGGTAACCTGAGTGATATGTAAAATGTATACCCCTAAGGGGTAGTAATTGTTGTAGTTGAAATTGTAATAGCAGCGATTGCAACTCTGGTTTGAGTTGTTAGTGTAGAATGATATTTTACGCTGTTACTTTTCATTTTGGTTTTTCAAAAGTACAGTTTTTTATAAAAGTTAAAAATCTTTGAGGTCTTTTTATGAATATTTTAAAAATTCAAAATTCGGCAAATCAATATTGAGCTTTTTGTCAGAATTGTGTGTGTTAAATTGATGGATTCATATAATTATTGGAACTTATCTTTAAAAGAGATGTGCTTAATAGTCTGATTTTTAATCTTGAAAAACATCTAAAAACGTCATTAGTCTATAAAATCGGTAGGAATTAATTGCTTTTGTCGTTTTCTTGTTAAAAAATAGAAGAGTTCTTTTATGATAAAAAGAGGCCCTTGGTTTTGCCGGATTACTATTGTGAAAAGAGCAAAATCGGGGAATTCGTGAGAATCATTTTTTAATTATTAGGAATAAATGTTGCTTTTTAATATTGATTTGCTGAATTTTGAAGTCTTAAATTTTAAACAGCATGAAAGAAATCCATTATATCAGCACAGAAACCCTAAGTTTAGAAGCTTTACAGGAAATTATTGTCAATCAGAAAACGCTTGAATTATCAGAAGAAGCAAAAGTAAACGTTCAAAAATGCCGTGATTATCTCGATAAAAAAATGGCTTCACATTCTGAACCTATTTACGGAATCAACACTGGTTTTGGCTCGCTTTGTAATGTGAAAATTTCGAATGAAAATTTATCTCAGCTTCAGGAGAATCTTGTGAAATCGCATGCTTGCGGAACAGGAGAAGAGGTTCCGGCTGAAATTGTAAAATTGATGCTGTTGCTTAAGATACAATCTTTGAGTTATGGACATTCAGGAGTTCAATTGCAGACTTTAGAGCGCTTGGTAGATTTTTACAATAATGATATTCTTCCGGTGATTTATACTCAGGGATCCTTAGGGGCTTCGGGAGATTTGGCACCTTTAGCACATTTATCGTTACCTTTATTAGGTGAGGGTGAGGTTCTTTTTGAAGGTAAAAAAACAGCCGCAGCCGAAGTTTTAAAACACTTTAACTGGGAGCCAATTGTTTTACAGTCTAAAGAAGGTTTGGCTTTGTTAAACGGAACTCAGTTCATGAGTGCTTACGGAGCACATATTTTATTAAAAGCTTATAAATATTCTTATTTGGCAGATTTGATCGGAGCTATTTCATTAGAAGGTTTTGATGGAAGAATTGAGCCTTTTAATGAATTGATCCATTTTATACGTCCTCACAAAGGACAGATTGTAACGGCACAGCGCCTTACTGAATTTTTAGACGGAAGTGAGATTATTGCTCAGGAGAAAAAACACGTACAAGATCCGTATTCTTTCCGTTGTATGCCTCAGGTTCACGGTGCTTCAAAAGATGCGATTGATTATGTTAGAAAAGTATTCAAAACCGAAATTAACTCTGTTACCGACAATCCTAATATCTTCATAGAAGCAGATCAGATTATCTCAGGAGGAAATTTCCACGGACAGCCTTTAGCTTTAGCACTGGATTTTATGGCAATTGCTTTGGCAGAGTTAGGTAGTATTTCTGAAAGAAGAACGTATCAGTTAATTTCAGGATTGCGTAATCTTCCGGCATTTTTGGTGGATAATCCGGGATTGAATTCAGGATTTATGATTCCGCAATATACAGCGGCAAGCATCGCAAGTCAGAACAAACAATTGGCTACACCTTCGAGTATAGATAGTATTGTTTCAAGTAACGGACAGGAAGATCACGTGAGTATGGGAGCAAACGGAGCTACAAAAGCATTGCGTGTTATGGACAACCTGGAGCGTATTTTAGCCATCGAATTAATGAACGCTTCACAGGCGATTGCTTACAGAGAGCCTTTAAAATCAAGTGATTTTATTGAAACATTCTTAAGCAGTTACAGAGAAGTGGTGCCTTTGGTTAAAGAAGACAGAATCCTGCATTATGATATTAAAAAAACAGTTGAATTCCTTGACAGTTTTCAAATTGAAAACGATTTGTTAACAATGGCTTAACATGGCAAAATAATATTGAAGTAATTTTGCACTATCAAAAATATAAAAATGTCAATAAACAGTATTTTCCAATTTTTAGTGCCGAAAGACAAGAAATTCTTTCCACTTTTTGAAGAGGCTTCAAGCAATTTAATTGAGTTAGCTTCTAATTTACACGAAGCTGTAAACCTTCCATTGAAAGAAAGAGAAGTTCTTTTTCAAAAAATAGATGAATTAGAGCAAAAAGGAGAAGACATTACACGTCAAACCAATCTTGAATTGAGTAGAAATTTTATTACTCCATTTGACAGAGAGGATATTCATACATTGATTACTTCAATTGATAACGTTGCCGATTACCTTCATGGTGCGGCAAGCAGAATGAAATTATATCAGGTAGATAAGATTACAAAGTCAATCAGAAAGATGACTGAAATTAACCTTGAAGCTTGTCAGAACATCGATAGTGCTGTAAAAGAGTTAAGTAACTTAAAAAATATGAACATTATCAAAGAAGCTTGTGCCAGAATTAATAAACTGGAGAACAAATCGGATAACGTTTATAACAAAGCAGTTTTTGAAATTTTTGAAAACGAAACAGACGCAAAAAACATTATTAAGTATAAAGAAGTGTTATCTGTTTTAGAATCAGCAACAGACAAATGTAAGAGTGTTGCGAACATACTGGAATCTATTTCTGTAAAACATTCTTAATTCAATTTATTTCATTCTGAAGTTATAATTTATGACGCTACTTATAATTATTATAGTATTAGCTTTAATTTTTGATTACATCAACGGTTTTCATGATGCGGCAAATGCTATAGCGACTGTTGTTGCGACCAAGGTTCTGACGCCTTTTCAGGCCGTTCTTTGGGCAGCATTTTTTAACTTTCTGGCCTATTGGGTTTTTGGATTTGGTGTTGCCGATACCGTTGCTAAAACAGCACACACCATGGAAATTAACCTTGTTGTAATCCTCGCAGGAGTTATTGCAGCTATTTGTTGGAATTTATTGACTTGGTGGTTAGGAATTCCTTCGAGTTCTTCTCATACACTGATTGGTGGTTTTGCCGGAGCAGCAATTGCTCATGCGATCGCTGTACATGGATTTTCAGGATATGTGGGCGAAGACGGAACAACGCATTACTGGTACGAAATCGTAAGCTGGTATAAGGCAGGTAAAGAAGGAGCAATGCCTTCAGGAGTACTTATTATTATCGCTTTTATTGTATTGGCACCATTATTAGGAGCATTAGCTTCTTACTTGATTTCGATCTGGTTGTTGAATGCTTCACGTAAAAGTATTGGACCAAAAATATTTACTGTAGCACTGATGATTGCGACAATCTGGATGGTGAGCAGTTTAATGATTCCTTATTCAGAGATTGTTGAGCATGGAAAACCACGTTTTGAATCTCATTTTTGGAGTGTAGCTTTTGATCCGCATAATATTAAATGGTTTTTAGTTGCTTTTATCATCTTAACCGTAAGTTTGTTTTGTTTGATATTCAGTAGTTTAAATCTTCATCAGGCAGATGCTGCTTTGAAAAAAATGCAATTATTGTCTTCTGCGGCTTTTAGTTTAGGTCACGGAGGGAATGATTCTCAAAAAGTAATGGGTATTATTGCGGCTGCAGTAGCAGTTTATATCAACACTAATCCTGGTGTGCATATGGATTCCTGGTTAGATGTTGTTTTACCAAACGATGATTTAGGTGTAAAAGGAGTAATGCCGGGCTGGATTCCTTTGGCTTGTTATTCTGCAATTGCAGCGGGAACTTTGAGTGGTGGATGGAAGATTGTAAAAACAATGGGTTCTAAAATCACAAAAGTAAGTTCGTTTGAAGGAGTTGCAGCTGAAACTGCAGGAGCTTTAACGCTTTATTTTACAGAGCACTTAAAAATTCCGGTAAGTACAACACACACGATTACGGGTTCTATTATTGGAGTTGGATTAACAAAACGTGTTTCTGCTGTTCGTTGGGGAGTTACCGTTAGTTTAATCTGGGCGTGGATATTAACCATTCCAATTTCGGCAATATTAGCCGGTTTGGTTTACTTTGTATTAAGCGTGTTTATTAAGTAAAATGATTATTGTAAAATGTGAGGTGTAAACCGCATTTTTTTAAAATATTTTAAAGCCGATTTCAAATTGAAATCGGCTTTTTTGTTTGGTATGACGGGTTGTTTTGAAATTATAATGTATTTATATTTACTTAAAAAATAAAGAAAGTAATACAGATTGGAAACAGACCTATTGAATCAGATAGAAAGAATAAAAAGAAAGTTGATCCTGGCGAAAAATGCAGACAAAGATTTAAAAGTTTTTGGTGCAGACAGTCATAAATATACGATTGGAAAAACGGTTAGTGCCGATCAGATTACCCGTTTTGAAACCGAGTATGATTTGGAGCTTCCGGAGGATTATAAAGCCTTTTTGCTTCATATTGGTAATGGTGGGATTTCGTATGAGAATTCTGCTGCAGGACCTAGTTATGGGATATTTCCGTTCGGTAAAAATCTGGAGGAATTTGTCTATAGTAATCCCGAAAATTGCTTAAAACAGGAGTGTAGAATTTATCCAAAAATGAGTGATGAATTTTGGGCAGAACTGACGCAAAATATTGAAGAGAATGACGATATTTCTCAAGAAGATTTTGATGAAGAGCTCGGTAAAATGTTTGCCGGAATACTGCCAATTGTGAGTCAGGGCTGTTCGTATTATTACGGGCTTGTTTTAAATGGAGAATTTAAAGGACGGGTGGTTAATATTGATATCGACAGGCAGAAACCCTTTTTTACTTTTGAATCTAATTTTTTAAATTGGTACGAACGTTGGCTTGATGGAATTATTCCTGAAAATACAATGGCAAAGGAACCAGATTTGTTTCGATATACATTAGGCGGATTGTCAGCTTACATTTTAGAAGTGTATTTTTCGGCAGAGGATGATGAAACTAAAGAAGAATGTCTCAACGGAATCTTAAAAAAAGAGGCATTGGATGCTGAGACTTTTAGTGTTTTAGAAGAACAGTATAAAATAAGTTCAGGAGAAATTCAAAAAACAATACTTCAAATTCTTACTAAGTTTGATTATGAAAGGGCAAAGCCTTATTTAGTCGATTTTTCTAAACAGAGTTTGTTGACTGTGTTTCAGTTTGTATTTTGGTACGCAAAAGGCAAAAGTGCAGACTGGTTAGAGTTTATAAAAGCAAATGTTGATACGATTGAAGATGACGAAACGTTTAGATTTTGTACGTATTTGTTAAAAGAAACAAAGTTGGATTATGGGGCTATTATCATTCCATTTACGTCTAATAAAAGTGAAGAAGTAAAAGTGAGTGCTTATTATTCACTGGGACAATTGAAGAACAAAAGCAAGTATCTGGATGTTTTTATTACAGGTCTGAATGACAGCTCAAACCGGGTTATTCATACCGTTTTGCAGGCGTTAGATGGAGTAGAAGACCGAAAACTTTTGAAGCATTATAAAGTGATTGCTGAAAAATTTCCAAAAGAAAAAGATTATATTTTGGTAAATCTAAACCATAGATTAAAAATATATGGTTTGACGAATGAAACGATTAAGAAAATTAATACTGATTTTGAAACCGATAACCAGGACAAGGAATGGTATCAATTTTGGAAATAAAAAAAGCTGGTTTCGATTCAGGAAACCAGCTTTTTTGTTTTTATCAGCAAGTAGAAAATTTTATTCTTTTGTAAACAAATAATCTTTCCCACCTTGTTTTAGGGTCATTTCTTTCTTCTCAGAATTAAACTCTAGAACAATCCCCGCCGTGTCAAATTTAAAGATGTTTGTTGCAGCAGCTTCCATGGGAAAAGAGGGTTGACCTGTAGCCTGAGCAATTAGAACATTGTTCTTTTGGGAAATAGTAATTTTTAGCGGAATCTGAGGGCTGCCGTAAGTTCCGGCATATAAATCCAGAGTTGTGGATGTGATCTCAACAGTGCTAAAAACCGGCATTGTAAAGGGTCTGTTGAAATACGAATTCAGTGCGCATAACATGATATTGTTGTTGTCGTAGTCCATTCCATTGGAAGTTAGGGTTAAAGCTAGTTTTTCATTTGGGAAATAGCCTGCCACAGATCTGAAACCGTCAATTCCTCCAGTATGTCCGTAACTTTTTCTTTCGTAATACGGAAACTCAAAAAGCCCCATTCCGAATTTGTCCTTAATAGTTTTCATTTGATTTAAATGCGCTATAGAAACTACTTTTCCGGCAAAAAGACTTTCAAAGAAAAGGTTCAAGTCAGTCGGATTAGAAACCACAGCTCCGGCTCCAAGCGGAATTGAAGCATCTGTTTCGCTTTCTTTGTTCCATTTTCCTTCAAGGGTATAAGAATTACATTCGTTGTTGTTCAGGTTGATTTTACCTCCCAAATACGTACTTTTTAGATGCAAAGGCTTTGTGATCTTCAAGTTTAAAATTTCGCCATAAGACTTCTTGTAAATGTCTTCCAATATGTATGACAATAGTATGTAGTTGGAATTGCTGTACTGGCCTTTTGTATCAGGTTCAAAAACGATGGCCCCGGCAGAAATGCGTTCAATCATTTTGGCTCTGGACTGAAACTGAGTGTTCCATTTTAAGTAATCGTCATCGTTGGTAAAATCATGTATACCGCTTCTGTGGTTTAATAAATGGCTAATGGTAATGGTTTTGGCATTTTTTACCGTTGGGAAATACTTGTCAATCGTTTGGTTTAAATTGATTTTGTTTTCTTCTACCGCTTTAAAAATTAAGGATGCTGTGAATGTTTTAGAGATCGAGCCAATTCGGTATTTGGTCTGGATACTTGATTTTTTTGCGCTGGCAATGTCATCAAAACCAATAGATTTAGTGTAAATTGTTTTTCCGTTCTCAGATATGGCGATGCTTCCCATGTATTTGCTGTTCTTTTCTAAAAGAGTAAACAGACTGTCGAGTCTTTTGGAATTGAAAGTTTGGGAAAAACCGCTCGTTGTGATAAGAGCGATGAAACAGATGCTGGTGATTTTTTTCATAAAGCTGTTTTTTGATTGATTGAATTTTTGAGTTTTAATAATAGGGTTATAATAAAATAAGACAATAGGGTTAACAATAACAGAAAAGGAATAAACCAGTGACCAAGAGCTTCATAAGCCTGGTTTTTAATTTGGTCTTCAGGACTCATTATGCCAAGTACAAAAACCGAGAAGGACTCTTTTTGCATATAAAGACCTACTTGAGTAGGATTTAGGATTTTTGCAAAAATCAGGAATACAAAACCAAACAAGAAGAGGTATAAAATCGAGAAAAAGATGTATGAAATACCATTGGTAATGTTTAATGCCAAAGCCTTGAAAACATGAACAGGGTTGAAGGTTTTAGTAGCCTGTTCCAGTTTTTTATCGGCAATAAGAGGCTTTAAAACCTCTTCAGGTGAACCTAATTTTTCGATGCTGTCTAAAAGAGCATCCAGCTCGTTTGTATCGTTTCGGTGTTGAATGGTTTCAAAAATATGGCTGTTAAATTCCATATAAATGTCGTCCTGATCTATTTTGGGTAATGAAGCGGTTGTTTTTTTGATGCGCTTCATGTAATTGTTGTAAATGCGTTGCGAAGCTTTTTGTTCGAATTTGATATCTTCTATTCTCATTGAATGATTTTTTTAATTGATTTTTCGAGATTTTCCCAGTAAATATTCATTTGGCTCAAAGTGGCGATGCCGGCTTCGGTTAAAGAATAGTATTTCCTTGGAATTCCGGTTTCCTGTTCGACCCATTTTGAATCTACGAGTTCTTCTGTTTTTAATCGGTTCATCAATGGGTATAGCGTTCCCTCTGCAATTTCTATTTCGGTATGTTTTCTTATTTGTTCGATAAGTTCATAACCATAGTACTCGTGATTTTTAAGCACATTAAGGATTATAAAGGTTAAAGTACCTTTCTTTACCTGAGACTTCCAGTTTGTTACAAATGTTTCGTTCATGTGGCTAATGTATAACAAAATACATAGTATAACAAAGTATGTAGTTAAGTTTTTTTGATGTAAATGTTTAATCTTTTGATTTTTAAATACTTATAATTGTGTTTGTTTTGGTGCTGAATTGTTACATTGCAAAGTGAGAGGACGGTGATAAAAAAAATCTATAAAATCTCAAGGTCAATGTTTAGCACATAGATACATAGTTTTGCGCTTGGAAAAGAATGTATATAGGAAACAGATTTCCTTCGCATGACTTAGGAATAGACTCAATAACTAAATGAAATCTGCCAGATCTCGTGCTAAAGTTTAATGTATAAAAGTGTAATTTTTTACGAATAGAGATGAATGTGTAAAGAAAACAAACTTCCTTTGCATAGCTAAAGCGTAGCAGCGACAGTTGCTGGTATTACTGGGGTTATTTTTGCAAATTCTTTCTATTGTGTTTTCGCTTGTAATGTGTTTGTTTAAGATTTTGTTTGTCTTTTGAAATAATGCTTATCGTGCCGTCAATTTCCAGCATGGCAAGTTTCACATCGGTTAAATGCTCAAGACCATGTTCACGAGCGGCTTCTTTTAGTTCTTCGTGTGAAATATCAAGTTTACTCAAAATTTTAAAATCCAATTCTCCATTATGAATCAGGATTTCAGGTTTGTCTAGTAGTAAATTGCTTAGACCCTTGTATTTGTGTGTTAGTTTTTTGATAATGTAGTTAATGATAAACAAAGCCAATGCAGCAACTAAGCCTCCCCAAAGACTGGTATCCGGACCAACCATGGCATTTTGAACGGAGTTACTAATTAATAAAATCAGAATAATATCGGCAGTGTTTAACTGAGAAAGTTCTTTTTTGCCGAAAATTCTCAAAGCAATAGTCATGAAAAAATAGACGGAGAGACTTCTTAAAATAATATCTAAATAAGAGGATAGTATCATTTCTTTTAGGATTTTTGGATTAAAAAAAAACTTTGTCAAAGTAAAACCTCAACAAAGTTGCTAAATTAATGCTTAGACATTAGGTCTAAATGAATATTTTTTATTGAAAAAGAAGCGATTATAATTTAAAGTTCTTTTCGATGGCTTTAATCATTTCGCCTGCAACATCTTTGTTGGTAGCGCCTTCAATTCCTTCAAGTCCCGGAGAAGAGTTTACTTCAAGTAATAATGGTCCTTTAGAAGAACGAATTATATCAACACCAGCTACTTTTAAGTCCATAGCTTTTGCGGCTTTTATAGCGATTTTTTTCTCTTCGGCAGTTACTTTTATGACAGATGCGGTTCCTCCCAAATGTATATTGGCTCTGAATTCACCCGGCATTGCTTCACGCTGAATGGCAGCTACCACCTTACCGTCGATAACAAAACAGCGAATATCTTTTCCGTTTGCTTCTTTAATGAATTCCTGAACAAGTATGTTGGCGTTTAGGCTCTTAAAGGCATTGATAACACTTTCTGCTGCTTTTTTGGTTTCAGCTAAAACAACACCTTTTCCCTGAGTTCCTTCTAGTAATTTTACGATTAAAGGAGAACCTCCAACCATCTTGATTAAATTGTCGGTATCGAGCGGAGAATTAGCAAATCCGGTCGTTGGAATATCGATTCCACTATTTAAAAGAAGCTGCAAAGAGTAAAGCTTATCACGTGATTGGGTAATAGCTGTAGCCGAGTTTAGCACAAAAACCTTCAATGCTTCAAACTGACGGGTTAAGGCGCAGCCATAAAAAGTAATGCTTGGTCGGATTCTTGGGATAATGGCATCAAACTGATTTAATATTTTTCCTCCGCGATAATGAATTTCCGGAGTTTTGGCGTCCAGTTTCATATAACATTCTTTGATGTTCAAAAAATGCATTTCATGTCCGCGCATTTCACCGGCTTCCATGATTCTTTTGTTACTGTACAATTCAGGATTACTGGCTAAAACTCCAATTCTTAGCCCTGAACTTGCTTTTTCAGAGTTTTGATAAAGTTCTTTTAGGGCTTCGGGGCTTGGTTGTCCTAAAAGATATTTTTCTTCGGGATCAACCAGTACACGTCCACTCATGGCTTCACGGCCTAAAAGCATTCGGAAACCCATAGAATCTCTGTTGGTCAGTGTCATTTCAATTGGCCATTTGATATCTCCAATTTTTAAATGCGTCTGAATGACATAACGATGTTCTCTAAATCCGCTTGAACTTTTTACAATTCTTTTGTCAACCAACGGGGCTTCACAGTGAATGATGGTTTTAATATTATTCTGAATTGGGTTAATGTCGAATTTTACCCAATTGGCATCATTTTTTATAAAAGGAGCTATGTTTATAGCGTGCATTGCCGAAGTTTTGGCACCGGAATCCACACGAGCCTTGATTGTCGGGATTCCTAGTTCTGGAAATGAGCACCATTCTTCGCTACCTAAAATGACTTTGTTTTGAAGCATACGTTGTTTTTTATTATAGAATTTAATGGCCAAAAATAGCTATTTGCTTTTATTAAAGGTAGCAAATTATTTAAAAAAAATACCCGTTATGTTATGAAAACGTAACGGGTGTGTTATTCTTGTTATAAATTTAAAGTAATCTATTGATTCGTTGGCTCTTCGGCTTTATGGATTTCTACAGAAAGTTCCTGAGAATCATCTTTAAGGTCCATTAAGATTTCATCACCTGAATGTATTTTTGAAGTGATGATCTCCTCGGCTAATACATCTTCAACATATTTTTGAATCGCTCTTTTTAGAGGTCTTGCGCCAAATTGTCTGTCGAAACCTTTTTCTGCAATAAAGGCTTTTGCTTTATCTGTAAGACTTAAGGTGTATCCTAATTCTGCAATACGAGTGTATAGTTTTTTAAGTTCAATTTCGATAATCAAATCAATGTCGGCTTTTTCTAAAGCGTTGAATACAATTACATCGTCAATTCTGTTTAAGAATTCAGGTGCAAAAGTTTTCTTCAATGCATTTTCGATAATGCTTTTTGAGTTTTCATCGGCCTGAGCCACTTTCGCAGCGGTTCCGAATCCTACACCTTGACCAAAATCTTTCAATTGACGCGCTCCAACGTTAGAAGTCATGATGATGATGGTGTTTTTAAAGTCGATTTTACGACCTAAACTATCCGTCAAATATCCGTCATCCAAAACCTGAAGCATCATATTGAATACATCCGGATGCGCTTTTTCGATTTCGTCTAAAAGAACTACACAGTATGGTTTTCTGCGAACTTTTTCAGTTAATTGACCACCTTCTTCGTATCCTACATATCCCGGAGGCGCTCCAACTAAACGGGAGATCGCAAATTTTTCCATGTATTCACTCATATCGATACGGATTAACGCATCTTCTGAATCAAATAATTCTTTTGCTAATACTTTTGCCAATTGTGTTTTACCAACTCCGGTCTGACCTAAGAAGATAAACGAACCAATTGGTTTGTTCGGATCTTTAAGTCCGGCTCTGTTACGCTGAATAGAACGTGCAATTTTTAAAACAGCTTCGTTTTGTCCGATTACTTTATTCTGAATCAATTCAGGTAATTGGGCTAATTTATTGCTTTCTGTTTGTGCAATACGGTTAACAGGAATTCCGGTCATCATTGAAACAACATCGGCTACATTGTCTTCTGTAACTTCAATTCGGTTGTTTTTAGAGTCTTCTTCCCATTGTTCCTGAGCAACAGCCAGGTCTTTCTCGATGCGTTTTTCATCGTCGCGAAGTTTGGCTGCTTCTTCGTATTTCTGTTTTTTAACCACCATGTTTTTCATTTCACGAACTTCTTCCAGTTGACGCTCCAAATCTAAGATTTGCTTCGGAACATCAATGTTGGTAATGTGTACGCGAGATCCTGCTTCGTCAAGAGCATCAATAGCTTTGTCTGGTAAGAAACGCTCAGACATATATCTGTTTGTTAATTTAACACAGGCTTCAATAGCTTCCTGGGTGTAAGTTACATTGTGGTGATCTTCGTATTTGTCTTTTACATTGTTTAAGATTGCAATTGTTTCTTCAACAGAAGTTGGTTCTACAATTACTTTTTGAAAACGTCTTTCAAGGGCGCCATCTTTTTCAATGTATTGTCTGTATTCGTCAAGAGTTGTAGCTCCAATACATTGGATTTCGCCTCTTGCTAAAGCAGGTTTGAACATGTTCGAAGCATCAAGTGAACCTGTTGCTCCACCAGCACCAACGATAGTGTGAATTTCGTCAATGAAAAGAATGATATCGTCGTTTTTCTCCAATTCGTTCATAACGGCTTTCATTCTTTCTTCAAACTGACCACGGTATTTTGTTCCGGCCACTAAGCTGGCAAGGTCAAGTGTAACGACACGCTTGTGAAAAAGAATACGGGAAACTTTTTTCTGAATAATACGCAACGCCAGACCTTCTGCAATAGCAGATTTACCAACTCCAGGCTCTCCGATAAGAAGAGGGTTGTTCTTTTTTCTACGGCTTAGAATTTGAGAAACACGTTCGATTTCTTTCTCGCGTCCTACAACCGGATCTAGTTTTCCTTCCTCTGCCATTTCTGTTAAATCTCTCCCAAAATTGTCCAGTACCGGAGTTTTGGATTTTTTGTTTGACTTATTGGCGGGATTGTTAAAACTACTTTCTTTAAGACTGTCATCTTGTCCTGAATCGTCATTATACGATTCGTTTCTTGGCAAGTTTTCTAAGAATTCTTCTTCGTTTGGAGTCATATTTAAATATTGTTCTTTAGCTATGTCATAATCTATTTTTAGTTTATTCAATAGCTTGGTTGTTGGATCGTTTTCGTTTCGTAAGATGCATAGAAGCAGGTGCGCTGTGCTAATTGACGAGCTTTGAAATACTTTAGCTTCCAGAAAAGTGGTCTTCAGGGCTCTTTCCGCCTGACGCGTAAGATGAAGGTTTTTCTTTTCGGCATTTACTTCAACGCTTTGATTGGCCGGACTCAGTATTTCTACTTTCCTGCGTAAATGATCTAAATCGACTGCAAGGTTATTAAGTATATGAATAGCTTTTCCGTTTCCATCTCTTAAAATGCCCAGCATTAGATGCTCAGTACCAATAAAGTCGTGGCCCAAACGTAAGGCTTCCTCTTTACTGTAGGTAATAACATCTTTTACTCTTGGTGAAAAATTATCATCCATAATATATAATTGGTATTGTAAATTTAGTGAATTACTGTTTGAAAAACAAAAACCGTACCCTTCAGGATCTCCTGACAGCTAAGTGACAAAAAAAATAACAATAAAAGCGTTAAAATACGCTTAATTTATTAACTAAAACGTAAAATAAAGTTGTTAATAAATCATTGAAATAAGTGTAGGTAAATAGCTGAAAAAATTTCAAAAAAACGTATCTTGGCACGCTTTGAAACTAATATAATTTTTTAATATAACAACTTATGTCTGAAGGAGAAAAGTTAATTCCTATTAACATAGAAGATGAAATGAAATCAGCTTACATCGATTATTCGATGTCAGTAATTGTATCGAGAGCGCTTCCAGATGTTAGAGATGGCTTGAAACCAGTGCATCGAAGAGTTCTTTACGGAATGTATGACTTAGGAGTAACATCAAGATCTGCCCACAAAAAATCTGCAAGAATCGTAGGAGAGGTTCTGGGTAAGTATCACCCGCACGGAGATACCTCTGTATATGATGCGATGGTACGTATGGCTCAGGAATGGAGTATGCGATATTTATTAGTGGATGGTCAGGGTAACTTTGGTTCTGTTGATGGTGACAGTCCGGCAGCAATGCGTTATACCGAGGCCAGAATGCGCAAAATCTCTGAAGATATTATGGCAGATATCGAAAAAGAAACAGTTGACTTTCAATTGAACTTTGACGATACTTTATATGAGCCTAAAGTAATGCCAACAAGAGTTCCTACTTTATTAGTAAACGGAGCTACAGGTATTGCAGTAGGTATGGCAACCAATATGCCGCCACACAATTTAACTGAAGTAATCAATGGTACATTAGCGTATCTTGATAATAATGATATTGAAGTTGACGAATTAATGACACATATTAAAGCCCCGGATTTTCCAACCGGAGGTGTAATATATGGTTATGAAGGAGTTCGTGAGGCTTTTAAAACCGGTAGAGGACGTATTGTAATGCGTGCTAAAGTTGGTTTTGAAGAAGTAGACGGAAGAGAATGTATTATCGTGACCGAGATTCCATATCAGGTAAACAAAGCTGAAATGATCAAGCGTACAGCTGATTTAGTTAACGATAAAAAAATCGAAGGTATTGCGAATATTCGTGACGAGTCGGATAGAAATGGTATGCGTATCGTTTATATCTTAAAACGTGATGCTACACCAAACGTAGTATTGAATACCTTATATAAGTATACATCACTACAATCTTCTTTCAGTGTAAATAATATTGCATTGGTAAAAGGGCGCCCACAGATGCTGAATCTAAAAGATATGATTCATTATTTTATTGAGCACCGTCATGATGTAGTAGTTCGCAGAACGCAGTTTGAATTGCGTAAAGCAGAAGAAAGAGCTCATATCTTAGAAGGATTAATTATTGCTTCAGATAATATTGACGAAGTAATTGCAATCATTAGAGGTTCTAAAAATACTGAAGAGGCCCGTGAAAAATTAATCGAAAGATTCAATTTATCAGATATTCAGGCACGTGCCATTGTAGAAATGCGTTTGCGTCAGTTAACAGGTCTGGAACAAGATAAGTTAAGAGCTGAGTTTGAGGAATTAATGAAGTTAATTGAACATTTGAAAGCCTTATTGGCCGATGTAAATTTAAGAACTAATTTAATCAAAGAAGAGCTTGAAGAAATCCGTGAAAAATACGGAGATGATCGTCGTTCTACAATAGAATATGCAGGAGGAGATGTAAGTATCGAAGATTTAATTGCCGATGAAAATGTAGTCATTACAATTTCGCACGCAGGTTACATCAAACGTACTAATCTTACCGAATATAAAACTCAGAACAGAGGAGGAGTTGGGCAAAAAAGTGCCGGAACAAGAGATCAGGATTTCCTTGAGCACATGTTTGTGGCAACTAACCACCAGTATATGATGTTCTTTACGCAAAAAGGAAAATGTTTCTGGATGCGTGTGTACGAAATTCCGGAAGGAAGTAAAACGGCAAAAGGTAGAGCAATTCAGAACCTGGTAAACATTGAAAGCGATGATAAAGTAAAAGCTTTCATTTGTACGCAAGACCTAAAAGATAAAGATTATATCAACAGCCATAATCTTGTAATGGTAACTAAACAAGGTCAGGTGAAGAAAACTTCTTTAGAAAAATACTCTAAACCAAGGGTAAATGGTGTTGCTGCCATTACGATTAAAGAAGGTGATGAGTTACTTGAAGCAAAATTAACCAACGGAGACAGCCAAATTATCCTGGCAGTTAAATCCGGTAAACTGGTTCGTTTTGAGGAAACCAAAACACGTCCTATGGGAAGAACGGCTTCAGGAGTTCGCGGAATTACTTTAAAAGACGATACCGATGAAGTAATTGGTATGGTAACCATCGATAGAGAAAATGTTAACGATTCACAAATCTTGGTTGTAACGGAGAATGGATACGGAAAACGTACCAAATTAGTAGACGATGATGGTGAAGATGTGTACAGAATTACAAATCGTGGAGGTAAAGGAGTTAAAACTCTTAACATCACCGATAAAACTGGTAAGTTGATCTCTATTAATGCTGTAACGGATGCGGATGATTTAATGATTATCAATAAGTCCGGATTAACAATTAGAATGGCTATTGAAGATTTACGTGTAATGGGTCGTGCAACGCAAGGGGTTCGATTGATTAACTTAAAAGGTAAAGATTCTATTGCTGCTGTAACAAAAGTTATGAAAGATGATGTTGCTGAAGTTGTTGTAGATGAAGACGGTAATGTTATTGAATCGGCTATTGAAAGAGTAAAACCGGATTTAGAAGTTCTTGAAGACGAAGGTGTAGTTGAAGATGAGGATGACGAGGATGAAGTTGCAGACGATGAATCTGAAGACGAAGGCGATTCTGATGACGAAGAATCTGAAGAATAATAGAAAATAAACCACTTAAAATTAAATACACAAATTGAATATTATGAAAAGTAAATATGTAATACTTGCGTCAGCATTATTGATTTCAGTAGCTACTTTTGCTCAAAAGGATCAGATAAAGAGTGCTGAGAAAGCATTAAAAGGCGGAGATGCTCATGGAGCACTTGCGATATTAAAAGATGCTGAAAACTTGATTGTAAATGCTAAAGATGTTGAACAAGCGCAATACTATTTTGTAAAAGGTAACGCTTATTTAGATTTAGCAAATAAAAAAGTAGAAGAAGGAAAGAATCTTTCTTTGGCTGCTGAGACTTATCAAAAATTAATTGATACTGAAAAAACTTCAGGAAAGGTTAAATTCTCTACTCAGGCGGCAGCTTCTATTACTGAAATTAAAGGAAAGCTGATCAATGCGGCTATTGCTGATTCTCAGGCAAGTAAACATGCTGATGGGGCGAAAAAATTGTATGATGCTTATTTGTTAGACAAAAAAGATACAATTAATTTGTACTATGCAGCTTCTACAGCAGTAAATGCTCAGGATTTTGATCTTGCTTTACCAATGTACGAAGAGTTGAAAAAATTAAATTATTCAGGAAAAGGAACAAGTTTTACAGCTGTAAATAAAATTTCTGGTAATGAAGATGGTTTTAACAATGCTAAAGATAGAGATTTAGCTGTAAAATTAGGAACTCACGAAAAGCCTAAAACAGAAGCTATCCCTTCTAAAAGAGGTGAAGTTTACAAAAACTTAGCTTTAATTTTAGTTCAAAAAGGACGTAGTGAAGATGCTAAAAAAGCGATTGCAGATGCAAGAAAAGCAAATCCGGAAGATTCTTCTTTGATCTTAACAGAAGCGAACCTTTACCTTGAGTCTAAAGACTATGAAACATACAAAAAATTAGTAGGTGAGGCTTTGCAGAAAGACCCAAACAATGCTGATTTAGTTTTCAACTTAGGAGTAATTAGTGCTAATGCAAAAAACACTGTAGATGCTGAGAAATATTACTTAAAAGCAATCGAAATCAATCCAAAATATGCAAATGCTTATCTTAACCTTGCAGCATTAAAATTAGAAGCTGAAAAACCAATCATTGATGAAATGAATAAATTGGGAACTACCGCTAAAGATATGAAGCGTTACGATGTATTGAAAGCACAAAGAGAGAATGTTTTCAGAGGAGTTATTCCTTACCTTAAAAAAGCAAATGAGTTAGATCCTAAAAATGAAGACGTTTCGAAAACTTTATTAGGGGTTTACAAAGCTTTAGAAATGACTGCTGAAGCAAAAGCATTGAAAGCTACAATGTAATTAACGAGAGTTAATACTCGATAATTTAAATTCCAAATCTTAAATTCCAAATTCCAATGATACTAAGTATTATTGGAATTTGGAATTTTTTTATTGCTATATGTGAAAAACTCAATACTTAAAAAAAAAAGAAATTCCAAATTCCAAAACTCAACGATACCAATTATTATTGGAATTTGGAATTTGAGATTTGGAATTTATTTAAGTTTTAGTCTTAAGCGATTAGTGTAACAGACAATGTAATAGTAGTGTTTAAAAGTTTAGAAATCGGGCAGATTTCTTTTGCTTTTGCTGCTGTTTTTTCAAATTCCTCTGATGAAATGGATGGCACTTTTCCTTTTAGATCTAAATGAATCAAGGTGATAGAGCCGTCTTCAAAGGTTACTGTGGCTTCTGTGGTTAGATCATCGGCTGTGTAGCCACCTTCGTTTAGTAAAAAGCTTAATTGCATCGTAAAACAGCCGGAATGAGCTGCAGCAATAAGTTCTTCGGGATTTGTTCCAACGCCATCTGCAAATCTGGTTTTAAACGATAATTGAGCATTGTCTAATGTGGTACTTTGAGTACTTATGGTTCCTTTTCCTTCCATGCCTGTTCCTTTCCAGTTGGCATGTGCTTTTCTTGTAAATTTCATTGTGTTGTGATTTGAATTAATAATTTGTTTGTATTTTGTTGATTGTCAGTAAATAATGTATTTATCAAATATAATCAATATTTTACAGAATTGTTTTATGAAGTTGAATTGGAAATGTTAAGCTTAGGGGTTAGGTTTCAAGTTTCAAGTTGAAATAAGGTAAATGTTGGAGCGGATTTTACCGCAAAGCACGCAAGGTTTTTTTACTTAGATTGTATTGATAAAACGCAAAGTTCGCAAAGCCTTTTTTAGATAAAGCTTTGCGAACTTTGCGTTTTATTAAATCCCAATATATTAAAAAAACCTTGCGTGCTTTGCGGTTTAAAAAAAAACTGCAATAAATTTCTTCACTGCAGTTTCTGTATTTAGCTGGTTTTGTTTTTACTCAACCGGATAATTATTCCTGATTCAAGTTTCGCAATTGCTTTAGTTTTTCTTTCCAAACTTCTAAGCTTTCCTTGTGAATTGCAATGTTTTTGCGAACCTCAAGAACAATTGAGTTCTCTTTTTTAGCATTTTTTGTATTGGCAAAGAACTGAATGTTATTCTCCAATTGGAAAATTTCATTTTGAACTTCTTCAATCTTACGCATTAAGAAAATCTTTTCGTTGTCTAATTTACGAGTGTCATTACTGTCAGACAGAGAATCGATTCGGTTGGAGAAACGCATCATTTCAGTTTCTTTTTTGCTCAGACTTAGTTTTTCGAAAAGGGCATCTAAGATTTTATTGAATTTCCCTTCGATATGACGTCTTGCGAAAGGTACCTTTCCATAGCCTTTCCAGATCTCGATATGTGCTTTGATGGCATCCAGATCGGTTTTGTGATCACCGGTTAGCTGGTAAGCTCTCAAGATGTCTAAATATGCTTTTTTATTATCGAAAGCAGCTACTTCATCAACATTTTCCTCTGATTTGTGCTCTTTTAATTTATCAAAATAGTGATTGCAGGCATCTTTAAATTCTTTCCAGATTTTATCAGAATATTTTTTAGGAACGTGACCAATTTGTTTCCACTCTTCCTGAATTTGTTTCATGATTGGAGTAGTGGCGGTAAAATCAGTGCTTTCCTGTAGTTCTTTGGCTTTTGCTACAAGAGCCATTTTTTTGTTTAAATTGTCGTTTTGATCCTTTTTAATGTCTTTGTAAAATGAATTTTTAAAAGCATTAAAGTTTCTAACAGCAGTTTTAAACGCAGCCCAGGTTTCTTCATTCACTTCTGAAGGCACTTTGCCGGCAGCAAAAAACTCATTTCTTAGCGCTTCTACTTTCTGAATCTGTACCAGCCATTGGGAGTGAGAGTTTACCTTCTCGGTTCCTAAAACCTCAATTTTGGCAATGATCTCTTTTTTGATCTCGAGATTGTTTTGCTCGTTTGCTCTTTGGTTTTCAAACAAAACTTCTCTTTTGTCGTGAATTTTTTTAGTCAGTTCACTAAATCTGTTCCAGATCGTATCACGGTGTTCTTTAGAAACCGGTCCGATATCTTCTTTCCAGATTCTGTGTAGATCTTGTAATTCGCGGAATGCCTTGCTGATATCGGTTTCGTCAACCAATTCTTCAACACGGGCAACTATTTTCTGTTTTTGTTCCAGATTGTGTTTGAAATCCAAATCTCTCGCCTCACGATCCAGATGCAGGTAATCATAAAAATTCTCTACATGAAAATGGTAATTGTTCCAAACGTGATTGTATTTGTCTTTCGGAATTGCACCTGCATTCTTCCATCTTTCTCTTAAATCATTAAAATGTTTAAGTGTATCCTTGATGTTCTCCTGCGGATTGATAAGCTCTTTAAGCTCTTCAACGATGGCAAGTCTGTTGTCTAAATTTGATTTAAGATTAGTTTGTAAATGTTTAAAATGAGCATTTCTTTTTTCTCTAAAAACATTATAATACTCGTCGAATTTAGATTTTAAAGGAGAGTGGTATTCGAATTCTTCATTCGGATCTTGTTTTGAAGCATTGAATTCTTCTTTTTTCTCTTCTATAAAGTGATTGTATTGTAATAAAAACGACTTCTTGATTTCTTCGATATGATCTTTTACAGACATAACTTTGTCCGTATTAATCAGTTTTTTCAGTTCGTCAACAAGTGCATCCAAAGAAAAAGTATCATAATCCTGCATAGGAATTTCATGACGCTCTTTAAGCGTCTCATCTTCACTTTCTTCGGCATTCGAATTGGTTATGGCATCTAATGCAGTCTGATGATTGGCTTCGGTAGCTTCAACAGTACTTTCTGATTCAATCTCATCATTCGAAATTGTATTTTCGGGTACTGCATCAGTATCAGCCGTTTCGATTGCATTATTCTCAGTAGAATCGTTAATGTCGATTTCTAATTTTCCGTCTGCTTCTTGCAGGTTATCATTCTTTTCTTCTAACATTTTTAATGTATAAGGTTTTTATTTTAAAGAGAGCGAAAGATAGTAAAGGTGTTTCTAACTACAAAATAAATCGTTTGTTTATACGTTATTTTACAGTGAAATTCTTAATTATTGCTTTAATTTAAAGATATGATAAAGGCTTTTTTGGAGATTTCTTGAAGTTTATTTAAATTATGAATTGCTGAAATTTTTAGAAATTTAAAAGTAAAATGACACCGGAAGGCACCTTTCTTCGTTTTATTTTGATTTGAAATGGAGAAATAGGGTGGGTATTGTATAAAAAAAGTTAACCCGACAGGTTTTGACACTTGTCGGGTTAAATATTTAAAGTAATGTTCTGTTGTGGTCTTTTTTACTTATTCCAGATTTTCCATGCCTTTTCAGCCTGAAAAATAAGCATGTCGTAACCATTTTTTATTACAGCACCTTTTTCTTTCGCTCTTTTTAAAAATTCCGTTTCTGCCGGATTGTAAATTAGGTCGTAGGCAATATGTTTGTCTGTAAAGAACTCATATGGAATATCAGGACAAGCATCAGTGTCAGGTATTGTTCCAACAGGTGTACAGTTAATGATAATCTGAAAATTATCAAAAGTAGTAGCGTTAATTAAGTTGTAATCGATGATGTTATCTTTGGCTTCTCTTGAAACAAAAGTATAGAGTATGCCTAATTCATCAAGAGCAAACGCAACTCCCTTAGAAGCGCCTCCTGTTCCCAGAATCAGTGCTTTTTTATGATGAAGTTCAAGCAGCGGTTCTAACGATTTTTTAAAGCCGTAGTAATCGGTGTTGTATCCTTTTAATTTTCCGCTTTTGGTAAATTTAATAGTGTTTACGGCACCGATTAAGGCTGCTTTTTTTGAAAGTTTATCTAAGAATGGAATGACTTGTTCTTTGTACGGGATCGTAACATTTAAACCTTTCAAATCGGGATTGTTTTTCACCAATTCGGTGAAATAGTTAATTTCAGAGATGTCAAAATTTTCGTAGCTGTTGCCGGCAAAAACTTCATCACTGAATTTTTCTGTAAAATATCCTTTTGAAAAAGAGTAACTAATATTACGGCCCAACAAGCCAAAACGTCTTCTTAAAGTATCAATCATTATTGTTTTCTGTGTTTTTCAATGTAGTTTTTAACCGTTTTCTTTGACCAGACTACCGGGAATAAATCTTCGATTAGA
Source organism: Flavobacterium tructae (assembly GCF_002217475.1). Lineage (GTDB taxonomy): Bacteria > Bacteroidota > Bacteroidia > Flavobacteriales > Flavobacteriaceae > Flavobacterium > Flavobacterium tructae. The sequence goes on along the minus strand of NZ_MUHH01000024.1, from coordinate 99,688 downwards.
ATGTAATTGTCAAAGTTTAAACGTAAACCATTGCTTAAGTGAAATTTAGCTTTAGTGGTGTCCTGAGTCATAAAATACAAGCCGGCCAATCGGTATTCGATTTCGTTTTCTTCCGGAAAATATTCCGTCGCCTGTAATAAAGTTTGAATCGCACTGTCAAATTCTCCTAAAAACTGAAGAATGTCAACCCAGAATAACCAGGTATCCAGCGCATAATCTCCAAATTCTACTGCTTTTCTGTATCCAAATTCAGCCTCTTCAAAAAAGTTCATTTGTTTGTTGATGGTGGCGTAACGCTTCCAGTACAAACGATTCTGATTGTCGATTGCTAATGCTTTATTAACAAAGAACAGGGCTTTTTGAAAATTTTTCTGACGCATATGAAAGTCAGTAATGGCAATCCATCCTTTGTCTAAAAGCGGATCTTCATGTACGGTCTGATTGTAATATTGCAAGGCTTTTACCAAATTCCCTAGTTTTTCGTAGCATTTTCCAATGCGCAGTAAAGCATAGGAAGTTGCATCGTCTAACTCAATAGTACGGTTGTAGCTTTCGATTGCTTCATGGTATTTTTTTAGACGCTCGTAGGCTTTTGCTTTTTCCATAAAGGCACCAAGGAACTCATCGTCGATAAGTGTGGCATAATCAAAAGCGCGAATCGCGTTTTCGTATTCTTTTACCCCATAATGCAAACGCCCAAGCTGATGCCAGGCAATTTCGCTGTATGGATTTTTGTTGATGTAATCGTTTAGATAAACAATGGCTTCCTGATTTTGATCTAAAAATTCAAAACAATACACCACGTTATAAAGGGCAGACTGATCTTCTAAATCTTCTTCAAGACATTTGATGAAACTGTCTTTTGCCATCTCGAGGTTATCCATAAAAAGATATTCCATTCCAATCAAGTTGTAAACGTCTGCGTAGTCATCTGTAAATTGCAGGGCAATTTTAAGTAATTCTACCGCTTTTTCGTGTTGATCTCTTTTAGAACAGATATTCGCTTTCTGAATGTAAATTTCCTCGTTGTTAGGTTCGATTGCATACAGCTCATTTAAGAGTTTCTCGGCGATTTCCAGTTTATCGTCGTAAACCAACATTTCTACTTGTACTAATTTTAAGCCTGTAGATTTTGGGTGTTGGTCTAATGCAAGTTTCAGGGCCTTCTTTGCTAAATTAGCCTTACCTATGTCTAAATAATGAAGAATAATTTCTTCAAATTCTTCAGAATCAAAAAAGAGTACTTTGTTTGTTTTTAACATTGACTCAAATTTGGATAGGGATAGGTTATAATCTTCTTCTTCGTTGCTTAATTGCATACTGTCTTTATTTGAAATTAGCCTGTTATAAATTTAGGCAACCATATTATTGCTGTGCGGAAAGGAAATTAATTGTTTTGAACAATTTAATTAACAATATGGACAGAATCCCAATTCTGTTTTTAGTCCTAATCTTCTGATTTATGAGAAGATTAGGGAGTTGTTATTTTATCTGATGATAGGGATTTCCTATCCCGATTTGTTTTAATTAAACTTCTTGCTCCTTTTTCAGGATTTCATCCATAACGTTTAAGATTATGGCACAGCCTTCTTTGATTTCCTCTTCAGAAATTGTTAAAGGAGGTGTTATTCGTATCGCGCATCCTTCAAACAGCAACCAGAATAAAATGAGCCCTTTGTCCTGACAGTTCAAAATAACCTGATTGGTAATTTCGGCAGTTTCGGTCATGGCGGCAAGCATTAATCCTTTTCCTCTAACTTCCTTTATCAAAGGATGTACCAAAAGCGATCGGAAGAGTTTTTCTTTCTCTAAGGTCTCTTCCATTAGATTTGTTTCAGTTAATTCCTGCAAAGTAGCCAGACATGCTGACGCAATGACAGGATGACCTCCGAAAGTAGTGATGTGCCCCAATTTAGGATTTTCGGTCAACAGATCCATTTTTTCTGCCGATGCTGTAAAAGCACCTACCGGCATTCCGCCACCCATACCTTTTCCCATAACTACAATGTCGGGAATAACGTCATAGGTTTGAAAACCAAATAGTTTTCCCGTTCTCCCAAAACCAGGTTGAATTTCGTCAACGATCATCATAGCGCCAACTTCGTCACAGCGTTTTCTGACTTTTTGCAGAAAATTATCATGAGGCTCAATAAATCCGGCACCTCCCTGAATGGTTTCTAAAAGTATAGCCGCAGTTCTGGTTGTTATTTTTTGTAAATCTTCCTCGTTATTAAAGGTAATGAAATCAACATCGGGAAGAAGAGGTCTGAAGGCTTGTTTGCGTTCTTCAAAACCCATAACACTCATAGATCCCATAGTATTGCCATGATAAGCATTATGGCACGAAATAAGCTGACTGCGTCCTGTTGCTCGCTTAGCTAACTTCAAAGCTCCTTCGATCGCCTCTGTTCCTGAGTTTACCAGGTAAGTTTTGCTTAGTGATTCAGGCAGGAGTGAAGCCATGAGTTTGCAATACTCTACTGCCGGACTTTGCGAATATTCGCCATAAACCATTACATGCGAATACTTGTCCAATTGATCTTTAATCGCCTGATTGACTCTTGGATGCTGATGCCCAAGTGTACAAGCAGAAACGCCCGCCACAAAATCTAAATATTTTTTATCGTTAGTGTCATAGATATAGGAGCCAATAGCATGAGAAACCTCCATTCCTAAAGGGTATGGTGAAGTTTGTGCCTGGTATTTTATAAAGTCTGGATTCATTTTTTTTTGAGATTCTAAGTTGCTTAGTTTTTAAGGTTCTGAGTTTAGTCTCAGTTTACAGTTGGGTAAAAAACTGCGACTGAAAACTATTTTTTAGTCTTACTCTTAGCGTTTGTAGTGGTCTTTACTGCGGGTTTCTTTTTGCCGTAATCCAGGGTTTCTTTTCTTACTTTTAGAGGTACGTTTTTATCTTTAGCCTCTTCGTCTTTTCCTTCCTGAATTAATTTATCGTTCATTTCATTGTCTTCAGCCGTAAAAATATCGTCTTTCGACTTTATTCGTTCGTCGCCACGCCAGCGCAAGCCTTTTAATTTACGGGCGTTTTCAGGTAAATCGGCTTCGGGATATACGTCACCGTCGACTTTGTTAAAAAAGGTGATGGTTTCAATATCGTTATTTTCGATAATCAGGTTGATTTTACTGCTTACATTTTTATTGATTCCAATTAGCTCATTGTCATCATTTCGCATGTAATAGATTACCTCGGTGTTTTTGATAACGTCGACATCATGTAATTTTCCTTCCCTGAATTTTCCAAACAAATTGAGTCCCTTGACCTGATTGTAACCGGTTCCGAGTGTATCCCGCGAGACTATAAAGGTGTTGTTGAGAACTTTTAAGGAATCTAGTTTTTTAGTGTTTTTATCACCAATAAGATGCATGACATCTCCTGTGATTTGGCTTTCTCCGTTCCAAAGAATCGGGTTGCCAATTAGTTTTGTCAAAGCGGTCTTGGAATTGGAATGGATAGAGTCACATTTCCCACTCATGTCTATTTTGTAAAAACGTACATTGTTGTAAGCTCTTAAAATACGTTCACCTTCTTTTCCGGTAACCATCAGTTTTTTTCCGTGAATATAAACCGAATCTTTTTCAACCAGATTAATGGCTACGGCTCTTTTGGTTACAAACATCGAATCTTTGAGTTTGTAAATTTCGGCATAATGGCCTTTTACAATACCGCGATTGATAGAGTCCGTGATTTTTACATTTCGGGTGGCAGAGGCAAATTCGATATTTCGATTATAGTATAAACTGTCTCCTTCTATGAGGCGATCATCGTATTTGATGTAAGATTTCCGTAAAAAATGTGCAAGATTTTTCTTGGTGTCATAAAAACCCCTTTCCGTATAAATATAATTGGATTTACTGGTAATGGTTGAAGGACCAAGTAAATAAGAGTGTCCTGAGTTACTGTAGTAATCTAAATGATTGGATTTAATCACATATTTTGGATTGGTAATCGTAACTGCAGTCAGGAACTGAAACTTTTTCTCGGACACAAAATACCTTCCTGATTTACTAACCAATGTATTGTCTTTGTTGATGATAGTTCCTTTGGTGTTGTAAAATACCTGCTGAATATTTCGGTCAAAGTTTATCGTATCCGTACTTAAAGTGGCATCGGGCGAACTCATGACAGCGTCACCGGTCGCAAAAGCTTTTTTTACATTACCACTGTATTCTGCATATTTACTGTTTAGAAATAAGGTGTCACCTTGTACCAATTGCACATTTCCAAAAGCTTTAAGATAATTTTCTTTTTGAAAGAAATAAGCTTTATTACAGGTGAGTACAACCCCGTCATGATTCACTTTTACATTTCCGGTAAGCAGTAAAGCACCCGGTATTTCGTTTTCGTTGATTTCTTGAAAATCAGCATTTTCAACAATTATTGTTTTAGGTTTTTGAGCAAAAAGATCTTGTGCATTTAAAAAAAGCAAACAAAAGGATATGAAAAATAGTAATTTCTTCAATGGATTAAATTTTTGTCAAATTTATGAAAAAGGTTATAACCTTTATGGATATTAAGATTAATTTATTAATACGGATTTTTTGAATGGATGGATAGGTTTTAATGAAAAATTCTAAATCAATTTGATGAAAAAATGTTCATTTGGTTTTGAGTTTAATTTATCAACAAAACGGAGTACTCTTACGTTGTAGTTGATGATTTTGTACTTCTATCCAAACAAAAAAGATTTTTAGGTTTCCGTGAATTTAAAAATTAGTCTAAATTTAGGAAATGGTTTTCAGAATCAGGAATATTATTTCCGATTTGGAGATCAATCTGATTATAGCGTAAATATGATAAATAAGAATTTTTTTGTTGCGGGACTTGCTGTGGTTCTGCTGTTTTCGGCATGTAAAACCAAAGATGTAAAAATGAATACAAGTAAAGAAAAGACTCCTAAAGAGAATAAAATTGTGGTCTATCAGGTTTTTACGCGTTTATTTGGAAATAAAAATACCACTAATAAGCCGTGGGGGACGATCGGGGAAAATGGTGTTGGAAAATTTAATGATTTTACAGACAAAGCGCTGCATGAAATTAAGGATTTAGGTGTTACCCATATTTGGTATACAGGTGTTCCGCATCATGCATTGGTGGGGGATTATAAGGCGTATGGAATTTCAGATGATGATCCGGAAGTGGTAAAAGGCCGTGCAGGATCTCCGTATGCTGTAAAAGATTATTATAATGTAAATCCAGATTTAGCGGTGAATCCGGCAAACAGATTGCAGGAGTTTGAAGCGTTAATCGGACGTACGCACAAAGCCGGACTAAAGCTGATTATTGATATTGTACCCAATCATATTGCAAGAAAATATGAAGGTAAAAGTAATCCGGCGGGAGTAAGAGATTTTGGAGCCGATGATGATGTGAGTATGGAATATAAACGAGATAACAATTTTTACTATATCCCAAACAATCATTTTGAAATACCGAGCGGAGATATTCCGTTAAATGGAGAGAAAAATGTACTTGTAGACGGGGTATTTAATGAAAATCCTGCAAAATGGACTGGAAATGGTTCTAGAAAAGCGAAGCCTGACCAAAACGACTGGTATGAAACGGTGAAAGTAAATTATGGAATTCGTCCTGACGGTTCAAAGGATTTTATGGAACTTCCTGCGGGATTTGATCAAAAAACGTATCAGGAACATTTTGCTTTTTGGCAGGATAAAGACGTTCCGGATTCCTGGAAAAAGTTTAGGTCTATTGCTTTGTATTGGATTGACAAAGGGGTAGATGGTTTCCGTTATGATATGGCGGAGATGGTACCCTACGAATTTTGGAGTTATATGAATTCGGCAATTAAGATGAAAAATCCAAATACCTTTTTATTGGCAGAAGTTTACAATCCAAAGGAATATCGCAATTATATTCGTTTGGGGAAAATGGACTATCTCTATGATAAAGTGGAAACTTATGATAAGCTGAAAGATATTATTCGCGGAAAATCACTGCCGGATGGATTATCGGATATTCAGAAAGGAATGGAAGATATTGAGCATAATATGCTGCATTTTTTAGACAATCATGACGAGCAGCGATTAGCTAGCCCTGAATTTGCTGGAACTCCCGAACGTGGAAAACCGTTAATGGTGGTTTCTGCGACAATTAGTACGGCTCCAACTATGGTTTACTTTGGACAGGAAGTAGGTGAGGCAGCAAATGAGAATGCCGGTTTTGGAACGCGTTCCAGAACATCGATATTTGATTATATTGGAGTGCCAAATCATCAACGTTGGATGAATGAAGGGAAGTTTGATGGCGGGCAGCTTTCGGATTCAGAAAAGAAGCTGCGTGATTTTTATAAGAAATTGCTAAATTTCTCCCTTAAAAGCGCTGCTTTAATGGGAAGTTTTCAGGAAATTCAAAGTGTAAATCGTCAAAATAATAGAGGTTACGACGATTTAATTTATTCGTATGTACGTTGGTCAGAGGATCAAAAACTGATCATCGTGACTAATTTTTCTTCCGAAAAAACAAGTGAGTTTGATTTGAAAGTTCCTTCGGATATTATTTCAAAATGGAACTTAAGAGATGGAGTTTATGATATTAAGGATCAATTGTACGAGAAGAGTATTGTGCAGTTAAAAGTAAATAATGCAGAAGGAGTTGTGAGGGTGAAAATAATGCCTTCGGAGTCATTTATTTTTGAATTGAAGTAGTGCGGAAACTTCTAAAAAAAGGCTGAAAGCCTTTAAAGCATCAGAATAGTGCAACGCACTATGGGGGAAATTAAAATTGATTGTTACCCTGAAAGGGTAAAAGCAAATACACACAAAGTTTGTTTTTTTTCTGCAAAGAGACAGATTGTATATTTTTAAATGAATTGTTGTAGAGTAAATTTGTTAAGAACGGTTTACTGAAGATTAATCTTTCGCCCTTACAGGGCTAAATAGTTTGTTTTCTTACTTCATAGTGCTTTGCACTATGTTGTTGCTTAAGCTCTTTCAGAGCAGATTTTAAACAAGAATATCTTCTATGTAATTTGATCTGTTTATTAGATATAAAAAAAGCTGATACTTAAAATGTAGTATCAGCTTTTTTATGATTTATACTTTTTTTACTTTTTTCAAAGCTTCGATGTAATTTTCGTTTACTTTTTCCCAGTTAATATGCTGATAAAAAGCATCAATATAACTTCCTTTTCTGTTTTGGTAATCCAGATAGTAAGCATGTTCCCAAAGATCGATTCCTAAAATTGGAGTTCCGGGAATCAGGGCGTTTTTCATTAAAGGATTGTCCTGATTGTCAGTAGTTGTTATTTGAAGTTTTCCAGCTTTGTCGACAATCAGCCAAACCCATCCGGATCCGAATTGTTTGGTTGCCTGACCTTTGAACTGGCTGGTTAGATTGCTTAAAGAACCAAACTCTTTATTGATCGAACCCGCTAAAGTGTCTTTTGGAGTTTGTTCTTTTGGCGTCAGAATATTAAAATAAAGTGTATGATTGTAGTATCCACCTGCATTTTGACGAAGCTTGGCATTGCTAAGATCCATTTTTTTAAGAATATCTTCAATAGGCAGATTTTCAAACTCCGTATTTACAATTTCTTTATTGAAATTGTTGGTATAAGTTAAATAATGTTTTGAATAATGTGTTTCCAGAGTAAGAGTTCTTATTGCAGGAGCCAAAGCATCATAAGAAAATGGCAGTTTTGTCAATTCAAAAGAACCTGGATCTGCTTTTACATCATTTGGAGATCCAATGGTGATTTTTTCTTCTTTTGTCGGCAAAGGAACCTCTACAACTTCGGTTAACTTATTGTCATTACATGAAAATAATAGAAAAAATGAAGTCAAAATGCTAAAACGAGTAATGTTTTTCTTCATAATGTTAGTTATTTTGATGTTAGTGAATTAATGATTGTGATATAGTTTTCTTTGGCCTCCTCAGCTGTAAGATGACTTATTTGCATCCAGGCATTTGTTTTGAAAGCATTTCGTAAATCAAAATTATCGGATTGATTGTACACAGCTGTTCCAAAAGTTGCTTGTTTGTAATAGGCATAAAGTCTCAACTGCACGTCTTGCGGCAGTGTAGCCTGAGTCATTTTTAAAGCGGTCTCAACGGCCTCTGAAAAACGAGTATCTAAATCTTTTTCAGTCATTAAGCTTTTGTAGCGATGATGGTTTTTCCACCAATTGCTTTTTGGTTTAATACTACATTGATTGGAGTACCTAAAGGTAAAAATAAATCTACTCTTGAACCAAATTTTATAAATCCGGCATCTGTACCCTGAACAACCTGCATTCCTTCTTTAGCGTAATTTACAATTCTACGTGCCAAAGCTCCTGCAATTTGTCTGTACAATACCTGTCCAAAAGTTTCGTTTTCGATTACAACTGTTGTTCTTTCGTTTTCTTCGCTTGCTTTTGGATGCCAGGCAACTAAAAACTTTCCAGGGTGGTATTTGCTAAATTTGATAATGCCGTCCATTGCGTAACGCGTTACGTGTACATTAATTGGTGACATGAAGATAGATACCTGAAGACGTTTGTCTTTAAAAAACTCTCCTTCGTACACTTCTTCGATAACCACAACTTTCCCGTCTACAGGAGCAAGAATATGATCGCTGTTTCTGATTGCGATTCTTTTTGGATTTCTAAAAAATTGCAGAATGATAATTAATACTAATAAACCAGCTAGCTGAACTAATATTCTTAGCCAATTGATATCAATGAATTTTTCAGCAATTAAAAGTACAGCTACTGCGAAAACAGTACCTAACAAAATGGATGGGCCTCCTTCTTTATGAAACATAATATAAAATTTGATAAAATAAAAATATAATTGGTGCTACAAATATAACACTATCTAGTCGATCTAATACGCCTCCGTGACCCGGCATAATGGAACCGCTGTCTTTTACTCCGGCAACTCTTTTGAATTTGGATTCAATTAAATCCCCAATAGTTCCGAAGATACTAACGATTAAAGCAATAATCATCCAGATAAGAATGGATTTAGTACTGAAATCTGCTTTTGGCTGTATGTATAATTTTGAGATTAAAAATCCGGCAAAGGCAGCAAAAACTACTCCGCCAAGGAAACCTTCAATTGTTTTTTTAGGTGAAATACGCTCAAACAATTTATGTTTTCCCATTGATTTTCCAACTAAATAGGCAAAGGTGTCATTGGTCCAGATTAAAACGAATAATCCGATGATGATTTTTGGATTGTAATCTTTGATACCAAATGAAATTTTAGTGATAAAAAGGAAAGGGAGTGTTACATATCCAAGTAAATAAATGTATTTGGATGTTTTACTGATGATTTGTGTGTCGTCAAATAAAAAAACAATACATTTTACGGATACAATTAAGGTAATGATGAGCAGTGCCGAAAAAAGCTTTTCGGTATCCACCGTAATTATAATATTCTCTTTAAATGTTTTGCTAATATAGTTTTCAGTTTCAGTTTTGTAAAAACTGATTAAAGCAACTGCGCTATAAAACAGGGAAACAAATAAAATGGAAAAAACTTTATTGATCCCAACTAAATTACAGAATTCATAAGTGGCTATAATCAGAAAGATGCCAAAAAGAATAATAAAGCTTTCGGTAGAAAACAGAATAGAAGTTAGTAATAAAGCGATATAAACAGCACCAGAAATGGTTCTCTTGAGTGTTTCGTTCATCTTAAAGATCTTCTAAGAGCAATAAATACAAGTTTTTGGCAACACTTCCGTATTGTGTAAAATCTTCTTCTTTTGCTTTTTCGAAATATTTTATTGTGGTAATATTAGTAGGGTAGTCTCTTTCGTACTTGCGTTTGATCGCGCTTAGACCATCGCTTTTGATGGAAAGTATCTGACTTGTTGTAGCAATAATAACAATGTTTGCAGGCAATTCGTTTGGTTTGTCCTGTCTGATTTGTTTAGATGAGAATAAAATAGAACCTTCGTCAGCAATCAGATTCTCACAAGTGGCAAGTAAAAATTTTGGGTTTCTAGGAGAAAGATAAAGCAGTTTATTTTCTTCAAGCAAACTAAAAAGAGCAGGTTCATAACACAAAACTTCGTTTTCGAACCAGTCGTTTTCTTCTAAAATGTTTTCAAATTGTTCTGCAACCTCCTGTTTGTTTTCGCAATACAAGAACTTACCTCCATTTTTTTTGAAATTAAAAATGAATCTTTCATCGATAGATAAATGACTGTCAGGAGCTTGGTTTGCCCCGTATTCACTTTCATGTTCTTCATCAGAAGCTGGCTCGCTGGAACCAAATATTTTTTTGAAAAAATTCATTTTATATGAAATACTTTACATGTTAATTGAAAACGTTCAAAGATAAAAAAATCTTAATTCAAAAGGGTGTTTTGAATTAAGATTTTAAAAAATATTACATATTTACTGAATTATCTATGAAACCACTTCTTCTAAATTTTTATCAAAAGTGCGTTTTCCGAAGATAGCTTCTAAGTCATCTTTAAAAATAACTTCTTTTTCAATTAATATGTCAGCTAGTTGATTTAGCTTGTCTTTATTTTCTTCAAGAATTTCAATGGCTCGTTGGTACTGACCTTCAATTAATTCTGAGATTTCTTTGTCAATGATTTTTGCAGTTTCGTCAGAATATGGTTTTGAAAAATTGTATTCGCTTTGACCGCTTGAATCGTAATACGTAACATTTCCAATTTTATCATTCAATCCATAGATCGTTACCATAGCACGAGCCTGACGTGTAACTTTTTCTAAATCGCTTAATGCTCCGGTTGAAATTCTGTCAAAAGTTACTTTTTCAGCAGCTCTTCCGCCCATAGTAGCACACATTTCGTCTAACATTTGATCGGTTCTGACGATTTGCCTTTCTTCCGGTAAGTACCAGGCTGCTCCTAAACTTTGTCCGCGAGGAACAATCGTTACTTTGATTAGCGGTGCAGCATGCTCTAACATCCAGCTTACGGTAGCGTGACCAGCTTCGTGAATAGCAATAGCTCTTTTTTCTTCCGGTGTAATGATTTTGTTTTTCTTTTCAAGTCCCCCAATAATTCTGTCCACAGCATCAAGGAAATCTTGTTTGTCTACTGCCGTTTTATTGTTACGGGCAGCAATAAGGGCAGCCTCGTTACAAACATTAGCAATATCGGCACCAGAGAAACCAGGAGTTTGTTTGGCTAAGAAATCAAGATCAAGACCTTCTACTTTTTTGATAGGTGCTAAGTGAACTGCAAAAATTTCAGCTCTTTCACGAATGTCCGGTAAGTCAACAAAGATTTGTCTGTCGAAACGTCCTGCACGCATTAAAGCTTTGTCAAGTACATCGGCTCTGTTGGTTGCAGCTAGAACAATTACGTTAGAGTTGGTACCAAAACCGTCCATTTCTGTTAGTAATTGGTTCAATGTGTTTTCTCTTTCGTCATTTCCGCCTGACATATTGCTTTTTCCTCTTGCTCTACCAACAGCATCAATTTCGTCGATAAAGATAATAGCGGGAGATTTTTCTTTGGCTTGTTTGAATAAATCACGTACACGTGAAGCACCAACACCTACGAACATTTCAACGAAATCAGAACCTGATAAAGAGAAGAACGGAACCTGAGCTTCACCTGCAACTGCTTTTGCCAATAATGTTTTACCTGTTCCCGGAGGTCCTACTAATAAGGCTCCTTTTGGAATTTTACCTCCAAGATTAGTGTATTTTTCAGGGTTTTTTAAGAATTCTACAATTTCTTGTATTTCTTCTTTTGCACCTTCTAAACCAGCCACATCTTTGAATGTAGTTTTAATATCGGTTTTCTCATCAAACAACTTAGCTTTCGATTTTCCAATGTTGAAAATTTGTCCGCCACCGCCACCGGCGCCACCTGACATTTTGCGCATAATGAAAATCCATACACCAATAATGATGATGATTGGTAGCAGACTGATTAAAATGTCGCTCCAGTTGTTTTTCTGTAAGAAATTAAAATCTTTCAGTTTACCTTCGCCAACTGCTTTTTCAAGCTTTGTCTGGAAGATTTGATCGTTACCAATTTCTAAAGTATAATGAGGACCTTTATTTGGTCTGTCAAAAATATCTTTAGCTACTTTTTTATTAGCCGCGTCTTTAAGAGCCGCAGCGTTTAAATATACTTCAGCTTCAGCTTTGTTATAAACGATTACTTTTTCAATTTGCCCTTTTTCTAATAAAGTATTGAATTTAGAAGAAGTTAATTGAGCAGGTTCGCTTAAGTTTGATCCACCGGTTGCAAAACTTATAAATAAAAAAACCAGAAGTATTGCAGTGTATATTAACCAGGGACTTATTTTAAATTTACTCGGATTTGGATTATTATCTTTAGCCATTAGAAGAAATTTTCTTTAGTATTTGTTTTCGATTGTAGTTATTTTGGCATCACCCCAAAGGCTTTCGATGTTGTAATATTCTCGAATGTGTTTTTGGAAAACATGCACTACAATGTGTACATAGTCCATAAGAACCCATTCCGCATTATCGGTTCCTTCTACATGCCAGGGTTTATCCTTTAAATCTTTTGATACAGTTTTTTGAATTGAATTTACAATGGCATTAACTTGGGTATTTGAACTTCCGTTGCAAATGACAAAATAGTCACAAACTGCAGTGTCTATTTCTCTTAAGTCAAGAATATCGATATCATTTCCTTTTACTTCTTCAATCCCTTTGATTATGTTCGCCAATAGAACATCATTATTAACAGTCTTTTTCGCCATGAATTATTTTATATGAATTTGTAAAGTTACCAAATTTTGTGATTATTTTTGAACCTTAACAAAATATTAAATTAAGTTATTTAAATTACTTAAATGAAACTAATCAAACTCGATGCCATAGATTCTACAAACGATTTCCTTAAATCATTGTCTAGTCAGGATGAACTGGAAAATTTTACTGTAGTGACGGCTGAAAATCAGACAAAAGGCAAGGGGCAGATGGGGGCTAAGTGGCAATCTGAGGTGGGTAAAAACTTAATTATGAGTGTTTTGGTGAAAGATTTTGTCTTTAATAATGAGCATGTTTTTAACCTTAGCCTTATAGTGTCTTTAAGTGTAATCGAGGTGCTAAAATCCTTAAATATTCCTGATTTAAGTATAAAATGGCCAAACGACATTATGTCATATAATAAGAAAATTGGTGGCATACTTATTGAAAATACCCTCAAAAGTGATGGCAGGATTGTGTCAGTTGTTGGGTTGGGCTTAAATGTCAATCAGACTAATTTTGATGAACTTCCAAATGCCTCTTCATTGGCAGTGATTTCGGGTAGTAGTTTTGAGAAAGAACTTTTACCTTATTTGATTGTCGAGAAAATGAAAGAGATGATAGGAGCATGGGAAGTTAATTCTAAACATTTATGGTCTGTTTATTTTAATTCATTGTTCCGAAAAGGTGTTCCAATGCCATTCAAAAACCTCGAGAATCAAAACTTTATGGGAATCATTCAAGGAGTGTCACCTGTAGGCAGGATTCAAATTCTGTTGGAAGATGATTCTGTTTCAGAGTTTGATATTAAGGAGATTCAGATGCTTTATTAGAAGGGTCTGGGGTTCTGAGTTGCTAAGATTCTAAGGTTTTTTTAGAGGTTCAAAGGTTTGGAGGTTTAGAGGTTTTTTGGGAAATAAAAAATAAAAAAGCCTGATCGTTAAATCAGGCTTTCATTTATAATTCACAATTAATAATTAATCATTATTAAAGTTTAGTCATATTGTTTGCTAAAGTTTCGATGAACTTGCTGATTGGGCCTTTGATCATCATAGCCATCATAGCATTGAATTCGCCTTCAAAAAACAATTGAACGGCACTTTCTGAACCAGAAACACTGTCAATATTTGAAGTTAAGGTAAATGGAAGTTTATCGCTCGCAGCTCCTAGAACAATTTTGTTTGGTGCGGTTTTATCTTTCATTTTAAGTTTTATTTCCGGCATGCCTTTCAATCCAAAAATAAAAGCGTCTTCGCCAATTACTTCAAATTTAGCAATATTATCCGGCATTAATTTTTCGAAATTCTTTACGTCAGTCAATAAGTCAAATAAATCCTGAGCTGATTTCTGAACGGTAACTTTTGGACTTTCTAAGTTCATATATTAATTTGTTTTTTTTAATTTTTATTTAACCGCAAAGGGCGCTATGGATTTTGATTTTCTTTGTGTTTACAAACGCAAAGTTCGCAAAGCTGGATTTTTTAATAAGTTCCAATTTGTAAAGTCCAAATTCCAAAAGAAGCGCAGCGACTTTTAGAAAATCTAAAATCTAAAATTACTCCTGTCCCCAGGTTGATGGACTCACGTTCCATTCTTGCAGGGTAGACTGTTGTTCTTCGCTGATGTATTGTTTTTGAACCGCCAAATCCAGTAAGTTTTCGTAATTACTTAAGGTATACAAATCGATATTGGCATTTTTAAAGTTTTCTTCGGCAACATTAAAGCCATAGGTGAAAATGGCGGCCATTCCTTTAATATTAGCTCCTTCATTGCGTAAAGCTTCCACAGCCATCAAACTACTGTTACCGGTACTGATTAAATCTTCTACTACCACAACATTTTGACCTTTTTGTAAAAAACCTTCTACCTGATTTTGTCTTCCGTGTTTTTTAGCTTCAGGACGCACATATACGAAAGGTAATCCAAGGCTTTCGGCCACAAGAATTCCAACTCCAATTGCTCCGGTAGCAACTCCGGCAATGACATCCGGTTTTCCAAATTGTTTTTCTATATTTTTCGCAAATTCATCACGAACGTAGTTTCGGATGCTTGGAAATGAAAGAATTAACCTATTATCACAATAAATAGGAGATTTCCAACCTGAAGCCCATGTAAAAGGATTTTCGGGATTCAATTTAATTGCATTTATTTGCAAAAGCAATTCGGCTGTTTTTTCGGCAGTATCTTTATTAAAAATCATAGTACAAATGTATAAAGTTTTTGTGAACGACAAACCACTTTTTTTGACAAATGAAATCTCGAGAGAGACTAATTTTCAATTATTCTTGTTAGAGAGTATTGATATCGAGCAGCTTATAGTGAAAATCTTTCAAAATAAAATTCAAAAAGCTTATTTGTATCATCCTGACGAAAAGGAGATTATGAAGACCTTAAAGGCAAAAATTCCTGTAAGTAAAGCTGGTGGAGGTTTTGTGTACAATAAAAGAGGCGAGGTTTTATTTATCTTCAGAAATGGAAAGTGGGATTTGCCTAAGGGCGGAATCGAGAAGGGGGAAGAAATTGAGGCTACGGCTATTCGTGAGGTGGAAGAAGAAACAGGTGTGAGCCAGCTTCGTATTACCAATAAACTTCAAAAAACGTATCATGTTTTTAAGCGTAACGGAAAATACAAACTCAAAATCACGCATTGGTTTGAAATGCATACAGACTTTGAAGGGATTCCTCATGGTCAGGCTGAAGAAGGTATCGAAAAAGTGGCCTGGTTAAATCCGGAACAAATAAAAGAAGCTTTGAAAAACTCTTACGAAAACATTAAGCTGTTATTTGAAGAGGAAAGTGAAATTAAAGTAGAGTAAGGGAAAAAATACTACCTCATCATTTCCTGATAATTTTTTACCCCTTTTAATTAGGCGTGCCATCATCCTGATAAGAGAGGAGGGCACTACAGCCTATATGTTCTCTTATTGAGATGCTGTAGGATTATGCGAGCCACTTCACTGGTAGAGTTCTATTCGCTACTTATAGTTGTTTTTACAGTAAAAGCTAAGAATAATCTTGGTAATGTTTTGATTTTAATTGTATTTTCGTTTGTCGATGAATCAATTAAACGAACTTTTATGTCATTTCAAGCGTATTTAAAAACAATCAAAGAAAAAACGGGCAATGGTCCGGCCGAATTTAGGGCTTTGGCAGAACAAAAAGCATTTACTCACGAAGGAAAACTCAAGCCTGAAGTAAAAGCCGGAGATATTGTAAACTGGCTTAAAGCAGATTTTGAATTAGGGCAAGGTCATGCAATGGCAATTTATGCTTTACTAAAAGGTATTAAAGACGAAAATAGCCAGTAAAAGGTTTAGCTATTACAGAAGTAAAAGTTGAAATTTGAATTTTTGCTCGTGAAGCCGTTCTTTTTTTAAGGTTTTAAACTTTGAAATAAACGTGTTCACGAGCAGAATTTTGGTAATTGTTTATTATTCAAACTGATAGAAAGCGTCGTCGATTAGGTACTCAATTTTTAAGAATTTATGAGTGAGTTCTGTAATCTCTTCCTGAAAGTTCTCGGAATTTAATGTTACCCAGCCTTCCATTAGGGTTAACGGGCCATGATTTGTAGTTACATTTGGCCAGATTTCTTCGTACTTTTTAAACGATTTTCTGAAGACTTCGGCAAATTTTCGACTCTCAATAGTATAAACTTTAAATTTTCTAAGCTTTAAAGCGTGGATGTTGTACATCATTCTTTGTTTTTCGATACCAGAGTCATTAACCCAAATTGAAAAGAAAATTCGTGATTCGGCTGTCAGTGCTTCCTGCGGATTGGTTGACCATGATCTTTTGTACAGTTTTAGGAATACGGAGTCTAAGTATAGACCAACTGCAACTTCGATTGATTTTTCGTCTAATGTTTTTTGATCGAGACGGTCGGCGGCTTTTTGAAAGCCCTCGAGATAAAAAGAGGTATTCATTATGGTTTTTGGTTTAAATTGGTTTAATGGTATGGTTATAGTTTTAACAAATATAAATGAACTGTTGGATAATCTGAATGTTTTTTGATTAATCAGGATCAACCATCAATGCTTAAAACTTCTTGTTTTAGAAGAATCTTAGCAATAATGTGGTGTAAAGGGGGATAAATGAAGTGTAAATAGTATTAAGCTCTATAGTAGCGAAAGTCCCGTCTCAACGAGAAAATATTTTCGAAGTTTTGTGTGGTGTTTTCGTTTAAGATGAGTTGTTCTCTCTAAAAAAATACTTTGTGTTTGTTTGCTTTTGCCCTTTCAGGGCGGGATTTACTTTTTATTTAATTTGCAGTGCGTTGCACTGCGCTGTTGCTTTTTGGGCTTTCAGCCCGTTTTTTTATAATCTTTCATCTGGAAGAATTTTATGTAATGGTTTTGGTGTGAAGCGTATGATTTTAAGTTTTCATGTTATTTTTGATTTTTTTTGCTCTGAAAGAGCTTTAGCAATAGCTTAGTGCGAAGCACTAAGAATGAATAATGATTTTTTGGGTTAAGCCCTGAAAGGGCGATAGACTATTCGCAAACAAAAAAATTATCATATGTTATGGATTTTTTACTAAGAAAGTCAGCTTTTTTTAGAATCTGTATAATTTTTCATTTTTAACTATTTCATGTCTCAAAAATCGTACTTTTGTTTGATATCCAAATCAATAGTAAAAGCATCTAAATTGTATCATACATAGTAAAATATGTTTTTTACATTATTGATTGTAATGATTGTTAATATTATCTTTGAATTATGAGCACATTATCAAAACCAAACCACATAGGACGAAAAATTAGCCGAATTCGTGAACTGAGAGACATGAAACAGGAAGCGTTGGCACAGGCTTTAGGAACCAACCAACAGGCAATTTCAATTTTGGAGAATAGTGAAACGATAGACGATGAGAAACTTGCTCCAATTGCAAAAGCTTTGGGAGTAACTGTTGAAGCGCTTAAAAATTTTTCAGACGAAGCAGCAATTAATTATTTTAATAATTTTTACGATAATAGTGCAAAAGGACAGATACTAAATAATTCTTGTACTAATCTCACTTTTAATCCTTTGGAAAAGTTAATTGATGCTTATGAAGAAAATAAAAAACTATACGAACGTTTGGTTCAGGCCGAAAAAGAAAAAGTTGAGTTTTTAGAAAAGATATTGAAGGATAAATAGTTTTTCTTTCCATAATTTAAAAAAGCCTAATAAAATTTCTTTTTATTAGGCTTTTATATTTCTGTTGAGTTTATTTTTCGCTAGTGCGAGTTTCCCGCTCGTGACCTCTTTGTGTTGATTTAAATTGCATTTATGAGCGGGACGCTCCCGTTACACAGGAGTGTTTATTTTCTAGATTTTATTTGTCAATTGTTGTATTAATTCATAATACAATTTTTTCAGATTATTTTGTGCAGAATCTGTTTTTCCATTTTCATTTTGAAATATTGACTGATTTGATCTAATTGTTCGGCGATACACTTGATAGTAATTATCTACCATGCTGATCTCTTCTTTTAATTCAGGAACAAATTTTAAAAGAAGTGGCTTTATGCTTTGAAATTTACTTATTAGAATGCATGCTTCTTCATAGTATTCCCATTTTAGCTTATTAACTTCATCAATATTAAGAATATTAGAAATTGGCTTTCCAGGGATAGTAAACAAAACATTATATTTATATCTTAATGATAAAAATTGAGAATGTACTGAAGAAATTTGATCGATAAGACTGAGTAATATTTCTCTGTTTTTTTGTAGTTTATTATAATAAAATGTAATGGCTCCACCAATAATACTTATTATGAACAGTTCAAGCAGGATTTTAATTATTTCGTCTTTCATAATTTTTAAGATTTTCTAAGAATGGTTTGTAATAAATATTTAATGGTTACTACTTTTAAAATTAGCTTTGCGATCTCAGCGTTTTCTCAACGTAATCAAAATCAAAAAAAACTTAACGTACTTTGCGTAAAAAAAATCAACACAATCAAAAAAACTACAAAACCCGATAAACAGGATACTGCAAATGTGCCTTTTCATAATAGGCCGAATGTTTATAAATCCAGTCTAACTGTACTTCCGGATTTTTAGCAAATTCTGGATCAGTTTGTTTTTTATTTTCCAGTTCGGCTTTTAAAGTTGTGTTTTCTTTTAGGAGTTTAGCAGCGGTATCTTCAAAAATATAATTGGAATAGTGCTCTTTTTGCTGTAAAATAGTATCAAAGAAATTCCAGTTGAAAAACGAATCAAATCCTTCTGGTTCAAAGGCTTCTAAGATGTATTTTACACCTTTTTGATTGGTTGGAATGATGTAATCTCCTTTGGCGAAAGCCATTTTAACAATTTTAGAAGTTACCGTTGTATTTCGGTGTAAATAGTGTCCTTCGTATGCAGATGGAACGGTTTTAAAATCGGCAATTTTATAACTTTCTACTTCAATAATAGTATCGTTTTTAAGTTGGGTAAACGAAATGTTATTGTTCTTTAAAAGGTCAATAATATTCCAATAACCACGTGGTATGATATAAGCAGAAGGTATAACAACCTCTTTTACTGATTTGAATTCTTTGATATAAGGAACCTCTTTTTTATATGGTTTGCTTCGATCGTAGTACAAGCGATCTCCGGTTGTAGCCTCGCTTTTTTTGTAAGCTGCTTCATAACCCAAGAAAGAAAAGGTGGTGGCTTTTGTACTGTCCAGCTCCCATTTTATAGTATAGTTTTTCTTAGCTTGATATTGTTCCAGGTTTTTTACTCGGAGTTCCTTGATTTTTTGGTAATTGGCATCAGTGTAATCTAAAGTAGATTTGGTGTATTCGTAAGTCATTTTTACACGTTCGGCATATTTTTTCAGCATGTGTGTTTCAACCACAAAACCAATGGTGTTAAATAATGAAGTATAACCCGTTGTATATCGTGGACTATCTACAAACTGACCAAAACCTTTGTCAGGGGTGTCTTTAAATGAATCTACGTATGGTGTTGTTTCAATTTTCTTTTGTTGTAGATCTTTGACCAGAGCCGGCATCATTTCGCTATTCATAAAATCACCCAACACGGTTCCCAGTTTGTTGTGCTGTGTCATGATATAGGTTAATTTGTATTGATAATCAGAGCCGTTACTCACGTGATTGTCAATAAAAACGTCGGGATTTATTTTCTGAAAAATCTCAACAAAACTTTTGGTGTTTCGCGTATCTGATTTCATTAAATCACGATTGAGGTCGTAGTTGCGGGCATTTCCTCTGAAACCATAAATTTCCGGACCATCCTGATTGGCTCTTGTGGTCGAATTTCGGTTCAAAGCGCCGCCAATATTGTAAACCGGAATCGTAACCAATATGGTATTTTTCGGGGCTTTTATTTTTCCTGTTGCCAGATCTCTGTAGAATTGCATGGTGGCATCGATTCCATCAGGTTCTCCGGCATGAATGCCATTATTGATAAAAAGCACTGCTTTGTTCTTTTGAATTTTCTCAAAATCAAATTCTTTTTCAGGATTGTAAGTGATCATGTGTAATGGCTCACCGGAATCAGTTAGCCCCATTTCTTTAATTTGGATGGTCGCAAAATCACGTGCTAAAAGTTTATAATACTGAATCGTTTCTTGATAAGAAGCGGACTGATTTCCGTTTCCTTTTTCGAAGAAAGTTTCGTATTTTTTATTGTTTTGAGCGAAAAGGGTTAGAGTGAAAAGTGAAAAGAGAAATGTAAAAAGTTTCATGGTTTTGGTTTTGTTAGCAAGAATCAAATATAGGTTTTTTGTTTCAGGTTTTGGGTTTCAAGTTTTAGGTTTTAGGTTTTGAATGAGGGTAAAAAGATTAACCGCAAGGCACGCTAAGTTTTTTACTATCCGGGATTTTATGAAAACGCTAAGTTCGCAAAGCTTTGTGACAGATTTAACGAACTTTGCGTAAACCTTTGCATCTTTGCAGTAAAGTCTGCGCAAAGTTTAATCGCATTTCTACCTGAAACTTGGAACTTGAAACAAACAAAACTCACAACAGCTTAGCAAGCTCAACGATTCCGTCTTCAATTTGTTTTTCAGTTAAGGAGGCATAACCAAGTCTGAATCCTTGCACAGGTTTATTAAAACTGAATTTCTCAGGTGTTATTATTTTGATCCCTTTTAACAGCAGTTTGTCCGCAATTTCAGAAATATTAACTGGCGAGTTGGGAATTATCCAAAATGCCAGGCCTCCTTCGGGTTTGGTAAAAGTGGTTTTGTCTTTGAGGTATTTGTTGCAAATCGTTTCAAAATAGTCGCGTTTTGCTTTGTAAATAAGGGTTGTTCGTTTAAGGTGCCTTTTAATCTCGCCTTCGTTTATGAGCTGTAAAACGGCTTCTTCCATAATGTTATCACCTTGTACATCAATTATTTTTCGGTGTTTGCCCACTTTTAAAATGGTTTTGCGATCACTTACCAAATATCCGATTCGTAAGGCTGGTGCAACAATTTTGCTCAATGTTCCAATGTAAACCGTGTTTTTGGCATTGCTGTAACTTGAAATAGGAAGAATAGGTCTTTGTCCGAAATGAAATTCATGATCGTAATCGTCTTCGATAATGGTAAAACCGTATTGATTGGACAATTCGATGAGTTTTAATCTTCGTTTGAGACTCAGGGTAACCGTAGTTGGAAATTGATGATGCGGTGTTACGTATATGGCTTTTATGTTGCTGAACTTTTTCAGATAAGCTTCGACCTCATCAATCAGCAAGCCGTCTTTGTCGACATTTATTGGCAGTAATTTAGCTCCACTGCTTTGAAATGTTTCCCAAGCGGCCTGATACCCCGGGTTTTCGACCATTACGTAATCGTCTTTTGATAATAAACAGTTGGAGGTTAGGTACATTGCCATCTGGCTTCCACGTGTGATGCAAATTTGGTCCGGAGTGACATTCATTCCTCTTTTAAAATTGAGCATCTGTACAATGGCTTTACGAAATTCCAGATTTCCGTACTCGGTACTGTATCCCATGATCTGCCAACGCGATTTTCGGTTAAAAATCTGTCGGTAAGCTCTGGCGAGTTCGTTCATTGGTGCAATTCGACTATCGGGGATTCCATCATCAAAAACAATAAGAGGCTGTTTTTCTTCCTCAGTATAATTTGGTTTTTGCTTTTGAGCGATGTTTTTGGAAGCCAATGGCAGAATATCGGCTACGAAAGTTCCTTTCCTTTCCAATGTAATGAGCCAGCCTTCGGCAATTAAAACGTCTAAAGCTTCAATAACAGTATTTCGGTTCACTTTTAGTAAGCCTGCAAGCTGCCGGCTGCCGGGCAGTGCATTACCGCTGTTGAGCATTCCGGTTTGAATGGCTTCGATGATTGCATCAGCGATTTGCAGATAAATGGCTTTTGCATCATTTGCGTTGAGTTGAATTTCTAATTGCCAAGGTCGTAACATCTGGACTATTTGTTTATGTTAAAACTGTATCAGTTGAGTAGTCCAAAGTTAAGATAATTTTGTGGAGCAATAATGCAAAACACAATAATTATTAAAGTTATGGAAACTAAAAAACAATTTTCTTCAAAAGATTTTCACGAAACTTTTGCCAGACCCACTTTTGTGATGCCTGAAAAATTAATTCATAAAAACGTAGAGCAAGCCGGAGTTCACAATCAATTTTCTACCGAGCGAAAACATCCGGTTTTCTTTGTAGATCTTCCAAGTAAGAACGTGAGTATGACCATTGGCGGTTTATTACCGGATCAATTGACAAACAGACATCGTCATACGTATGAAACCGTTATTTATGTAATTGAAGGGCATGGGTATACCGAGATTGAGGATATAAAAGTAGAGTGGAAAGCAGGCGATGCTGTTTATATTCCGAGTTGGGCGTGGCACAGGCATCAAAATTTGAGCAGCGAAGCATCGGCGAAATACATTGCCTGTGAAAATGCACCGCAGCTTCAGAATTTAGGCGTGGCATTAAGAGAAGAAGAAGGCAGGGATCTTTAATTTAAAACAATTGAAAACATGAAAAACAATCTATTCAAAGGCATTATTGCTTATCCGATTACTCCATTTGATCAAAATGAAAAAGTAGATATCACTTTGTATAAAAAATTACTGGAACGCTTAATTGTTTCCGGTTGTCACGCTGTCGCCCCGCTTGGAAGTACCGGAGTTATGCCTTATTTGTCAGATGAGGAAAAAGAAGCTATTACTATGGCAACAATCGAACAGGTCAGGGGCAGAGTTCCGGTTTTGGTTGGCGTATCAAACCTGACTACTGAGAAAACTATTTATCATGCTAAATTTGCCGAAAAAGCAGGTGCCGCTGCCGTAATGATTATCCCGATGAGTTACTGGAAGCTTACAGATGACGAGATTGTTCAGCATTTTGATGCAGTAGCAAAGCAAATTTCGATTCCGATAATGGCTTACAATAATCCTGCAACGGGGGGAGTAGATATGTCACCTGTTTTATTAAAAAGGCTTCTTGAGATTGCTAATGTAACCATGATAAAAGAAAGCACGGGAGACGTTCAGAGAATGCATTATTTAAAGCGGGAATTGGGCGATGATGTTGCTTTTTTTAACGGTTCAAATCCGTTGGCACTGGCTGCATTTTCTGCAGGAGCTACTGGTTGGTGTACGACTGCGCCCAATTTAATTCCGAAATTGAATCTGGATTTGTATCATGCGATTGAGAACAATGATTTAGAGGCTGCGCAAAAAGTATTTTACAAACAATTGAATCTTTTAAAGTTTATCGTTAACAAAGGTTTGCCACGAGCAATCAAGGCAGGTTTGGAAATTCAGGGAATAGAGGGCGGTTTTTTAAGAAGCCCGCTAAAACCATTAACCGGAGCTGAAATTGAAGAGTTTAAGTTGATTTTGAAAGAACTGGAATAGTTTTCCGGATGGAATTCAGAACTTAGGTTTCAAGTTTCAAGTTTCAGGTTTCAAGTTTCAGGTTTTAGGTTTTTAAATTTGGAATTTGGAATTTGAAACCTCTAAATTTATTTTGACTACTTTTGCAAAATGAATAAAAAACACCATTCCAACAATATACTTTCGAATTTAGGAATTGAGAGTCTAAATGAAATGCAAGAGGTAGCGCAGGATGCTATTTTGAACGATAATAATGTTTTACTGCTTTCTCCAACAGGATCGGGAAAAACACTAGCTTTTTTACTGCCTATTTTAGAGTTGTTACAGCCTGAAATTCTTTCGGTTCAATGTTTAATTTTAGTACCTTCTCGTGAATTAGGTTTGCAGATTGAGCAGGTTTGGAAGAAAATGGGGACTCCCTATAAAGTAAATATTTGCTACGGAGGTCACTCTATTGATACTGAGATTAAAAATTTAAGCAATCCTCCGGCAGTTTTGATTGGAACTCCGGGTAGAATTGCCGATCATATTGACCGGGATACTTTCCGCACCGATAAAATTCAGACTTTGGTTCTGGACGAATTTGATAAGTCTTTGCAGCTTGGTTTTCATGAGCAAATGTCATATATTATCGGAAAGTTAACGAAATTGAACAAACGTGTTTTGGTTTCAGCGACTTCTGATATTGAGATTCCAAGATATACCAGAGTAGTCAATCCAACTGTTTTGGATTTTATTCCGGAAGAGGAAGAAAAGACAAATCTTTCGATGAAAATGGTGGTTTCACCTGCTAAGGATAAACTGGACAGTTTGTTCAATTTGATCTGTTCATTGAAATCGCAGTCCGCTATTATTTTCTGTAATCATCGTGATGCAGCAGAACGCATTAGTGATACTTTAAACGAAAAAGGAATTTATGCGACGTATTATCATGGCGGAATGGATCAGGAGGAGCGTGAGCGTGCACTGATTCAGTTTAGAAACGGAAGTATGAGTTATCTGATTACTACCGATTTGGCTGCACGTGGATTGGATATTCCGGAAATGAAACATGTTATTCATTATCATTTACCTTTAAAAGAAGATGAATTCACGCACCGAAATGGTCGTACGGCACGTATGCAGGCTTCAGGAACAGCCTATATTATTGTTCACGAAAGTGAAAAACAACTGGATTATATTGATTACGGAATGGAGGTTTTAGAGGTTGCCAGCACTACAGTTTTGCCAAAACCACCTCAATTTCAAACCATTTATATTAGCGGTGGAAAGAAAACCAAATTGAATAAAATAGATATTGTTGGTTTCTTTTCTCAAAAAGGAAAACTTGAAAAAGGAGATTTGGGGCTTATTGAAGTAAAGGATTTTGTATCGTTTGCTGCTGTTAAATACAATAAGGTAAAAGATCTGCTTAAAAATATTAAAGACGAAAAAATGAAGGGCAAGAAATTCAAAATTGAAGTTGCCCGCAAAGTGGTCAAGAAAGAGGAGGAGAGGTAATCTTTCCGGCTCTATCTTTTTTGGCAGATGTTTTTTATGGGAATCTTTATAAGAGTTCAGAATTTAAATGAAGTTTTGAGTCTGAAATTACCGTAAATCAATAAGGATTTTGAATGTTTTTAATCCTGTTTTTTGAGGTGTTTTAGTTTTTAATTAGCTGTTTTTCAGTGTTTTGATTTGTGGTTTTATTGTTCTTTAAAGATGTCTTGTTAAGGGAGATTACAGGGGAATAAAAAATAAGGACGAAGGCTTTAATTTATCATATTTTCTGCGTTTCTTGTGCCCGTAAATAATAAACCCCAAATTAATTATGAAAAGAATTATTACGATTGCTATTTTGTTGTTTAGTGTTGTGTCTTTTGCACAAATTAAAGTTATTGAAACTGTACCGGTTGAAAAATTAGGAAAAGTAAATAACAATTACATTCAGAAAATTGGAGATGAGTATACGGTGTATTATACCAGTATACAAAACGATGATGAATCATCAAGTCTAAGAAAATTTACATTTAAGAATGTTAACAATGATTACGCGAGTCTTTACAACATTATCATGAATGGTTTCACAGCAAGCCCTTTGTATGATATTAAATTAGAATTACCGAATAACTATATCTGGTTGCACTACACAGGAAGTGTTGTTCCGGAAAAAGCTACGGTTCAGTTCATGGTTTCTTCAAAAGAGGCTGCTGCTGCAACAAGCAGTGTTTCTGAGCCATTTGTAAAAGATCAGATCAATAAATTATTCCAAAAATAGGTTTAATTGTAAATCACTAAAAAAGGCTATTCAGATTTTGAATAGCCTTTTTTTTGTTTCAGGTTTCAGGTTATTTTTGTTTCAAGTTTCAAGTTTCAGGTTTCAAGTTTCAGGTTATGGCTTTTAGAGTAAAAGCTAAAAAAAAACTCAGCAACTTAGCATCTTAGCAACTTAGCACCTCAAAAAAAACTATATTTTCTTCACGTATTGGGTAATAATCACGATTTGCTGACCGTCAACTTTTCCTTCTATGTATTCGGCGTTTTCATGGTCTAAACGGATGTTGCGTACAGCAGTTCCTTGTTTGGCCACCATGCTCGATCCTTTTACCTTAAGATCTTTAATTAAAACTACAGAATCTCCGTGTTCTAAAATTACACCGTTACTGTCACGGTGAACGATTTTATTTTCGTCGTCTTCGCCTTCGCCAGTTGCTTGCGCCCATGCCAGTGTATCTTCGTCTAAATACATCATATCCAGTAATTCTTGTGGCCAACCTGCAGCACGCATACGGCTTAACATTCTCCAGGCTACAACCTGTACGGCAACGTTTTCATTCCACATACTGTCATTAAGACATCTCCAGTGGTTTAAATCAACATTATCTGGATTTTCAATTTGGTCTATACAGGTATTGCAGGCAAATATAGCTTCATCAATTCCGCCTTTTTGAGTTGGTAATACCTGATATACTTTTAGGTTTTCCTCCGCTCCACAAAGCTCGCATTTAGATCCGCTGCGTTTGTTTAATTCTCTTTCGATGCTCATTATTTATTGTTTGTTTTAAAAAGGCGAAATTACTTATAATTAAGATAAGTAACAAGTTTGTGTTTTGTACGATAAAAGTTGATTCAAATGAAAAGGTCAGTAATATGCTTTTTTAAAAATCGATGATAATTGACTTGGAATATTAAGGGCGTTTTCCAAATCTATCAATCCTTTTAAAAAACCATTTCCTAACTTATTGTTTGTATTTTTGAGATCTTCATTTATTCTTTTATTCTTGTCTTTGTAGCAGTTTACTTTTTTGCAATAGTGAAAATCTGGGTGATGTAACTGCCCATAATCGATTAATTTAATGATATAATTGTCATCATTTTTATTAGATATCATTACATTATCTAAGTGTGGATCGCCATGCGCAAATTCTGATGAATGCCAATTTTTTAGTTCCAGACCGAATTGTTCAATAGCACTGTTTACTTTATTAAAATCTTTGGAATGATTTATTTTAACAAATTCAGATAAAGTACTTCCTTCAATATATTCTAAAATTATTAGCCATTTATTTTTATGTTTTATTCGCTCAATATGTTTTAGTAAAAATGGATATTGGGTGTTTTTTTTCTGAATTTCATTAAAAACTCTATGGCTTCCATCTCTTCTGCGTCCATAATGGTTGTGTTTGCTATATCCTATAAATGATACGGGTGTTTTGCTGTAAAAGTGTTTTAGAATGTATTTAATATTTTTTTCATCTTCACAAATATAAATATTGGCATTTGGTCTGTCCCCCTGGTTTTCTAATAACCTTTCTGTTACTGAATATATTTTTGAGTTTCCACGAATATTTTCACCAATCATTTGAAATGTTTTAGACTGAATACATTGTTGTTTTTTATCTTTTTTATTTCTTCACCCTAACCGCATCCGGAACCAGCATTTCATATTCTCCGCCATGACGTAATACATCACGAACAATGCTTGAACTAATAAATGAAGTACTTGCTGCTGTTAATAGAAATACGGTTTCTATTTTAGATAGTTTTCTGTTGGTGTGTGCAATGGCCTTTTCGAATTCAAAATCGGCAGGATTTCGTAAGCCTCTCAGGATGAAATTAGCTTTAAGTTTTTTGGCCAGATCAATGGTTAATCCTTCATAAGTGATCACTGAAACTTTTGGTTCATCTTTAAAAGTTTCTTCTATAAAACGTTTTCTTTCTTCGAGTGAAAACATGTATTTTTTTTCGGCGTTGACACCAATGGCAATAACGATTTCATCAAATAAAGGAATTCCTCTTTTGATGATGTCTTCGTGTCCCAGTGTAATGGGGTCAAATGATCCGGGGAATAGGGCTTTTCGCATTTTTTTGGAGGTTCTAAGGTTCTGAGATTCTAAGGTACTAAGTTTTTTTGAGGACTTCGACTTCGCTCAGTCTGACCGTAGCTGGAGTAATAAAAAGGTTCTGAGATCTTAGTACCTTAGAATCTCAGAACCTCAGTCTCTTTAGGATAGTGCTAACTCAATCGCATTAGTAAATAAATCTTCCAATGAAATTCCTGCTGCGTGGGCTTGCTGTGGAATCAAACTTTCGGTGGTTAAACCCGGAATGGTATTCATTTCGAGCATATAAGGTTCGTTGTCTACAATAATGAATTCGCTTCTGGAGAAACCTTTCATTTTTAAGACTTCGTAAGCACGTTTTGCTGTTTCGCTTACTTTTTGAGTTAATTCGTCAGAAATTCGGGCAGGAGTAATTTCTTGTGATTTTCCTTCGTATTTGGCTTCGTAATCGAAGAAGTCATTATCAGATACAATTTCGGTAATAGGTAAAACTTTAATTTCTCCCTGATAATTGATTACTCCTACTGAAACTTCGGTTCCGTCAAGGAAACTTTCGATAATGATTTCGTTGTCTTCTTTGTATGCTACTTCGATTGCAATTGGAAGTTCGGCTTCTGTTTTTACTTTTGAGATTCCGAAGCTGGAACCTGCTTTGTTTGGTTTAACAAAACATGGTAAACCAACTTTCTTAACGATTTCGGCAGTATGGATTACATCGCCTTTATTTAGGTAATATGATATAGCCGTTTTGATTCCGTATGGTTTTAAAACCGATAATAAATCACGTTTATTGAAGGTTAATGCTGCCTGATAGTAATCGCAGGAAGATTGTGGAATTCCTAATAACTCAAAATAGGCCTGCATTAAACCGTCTTCACCCGGAGTTCCGTGAATGGCATTGAAAACACAGTCGAAAGTAATTTTTTGATCGTTTACGGTTACTGAAAAATCGTTTTTATCAATGGTAAATTCGGCGTTGTTTTCGTCTACATAAACCCATTTTTCTTTGAAAATATGAATACGGAATCCGTTGTATTTTGTTTTGTCAAGATATTGATGTACCACGTTTCCGCTGATTAACGAAATTTTATATTCGCTTGAATACCCGCCCATGATAATGGCTATGTTTTTCATTTTGTGATGTTTATGTGTTTAACCGTTTATTTGTGTATTTGTTTAATCGTTTGTTTGTCGGGCTGAACTTCGACTTCGCTCAGTCTGACAGTTTGTTTTGTTCGTTTGTTTGTTGGGCTGAACTTTGACTTCGCTCAGTCTGACAGTTTGTTTTATTTGTTTGTTTGTCGGGCTGAACTTCGACTTCGCTCAGTCTGACAGTTTGTTTAATCGTTTGTTTGTCGGGCTGAACTTCGACTTTGCTCAGTTTGACAATAGTGGCAGAACCTAAATCCCTAGCCCTGATGGGAGCGGCATCCTTTTGTGCACGCGATAGCGGACGCAAAAGATACAGCGGACAGCAGGAGAGAGCTTCTGAAAATTAAAATTGCAAAGCACTTTATTTTCCATAAGAATGGCAATCAAACGACTTTCTTGTCTAAAACAAAATTATCATTTTTTTTGAAACGAAATAGCTTTATCTTTGCGACTAATAAAAATAAATTTATGAGTTTACGTAAGTATTTAACGAGCCGGGTATTTTTTGTGCAAGTATTAAGTGCGGCTGCTATAATTGCCGTTTTAGGCTATTTGTTTATGCATTGGTTGACTTTTACAACCGATCATGGTAATGAGGTTACTGTTCCGAATTTAGCTAAACTGACTGAGGAGCAAGTAGAGTCAAAACTGGATGAACTGGACCTGGATTATGTACTTTTGGACAGCGTTGATTACCGAAGTGAATTCCCAAAATACAGTGTTGTTGAGCAGGATCCTCTGCCAGGAACAAAGGTAAAAGTGGGAAGAAAAATATATATTAAAATTAATGCATCAGGATTCTCATCGGTTAAAATACCTGATTTAATTGAGAAAACTTATCGTGAGGCGGTTCCAACTCTAAAAGCTTTAGGGCTTGAAGCTGGAACTATTACTTATATTCCAAACTTAGGAAAAGATATGGTTTTGGAGATGCGTTATAAAGGAAGAAACTTAAAAGTAGGAGATCGTGTGTTGAAAGCTTCTAAAATTGATTTGGTTTTAGGAGATGGAAAAGCAACTTATGAAGATGAAGGGCAGGCTGTAGACAGTGTAGCTGCACCAACTACTGAAAAAACTAATGATGAGCAATAATACTGAAAATTTAGATCTGGAAGACGAATTGTTCGAACACTTCAGATTTGAAGTCCCTAAAGGTCAGGCGCTTTTGCGTATTGACAAATATTTAATGAATTTGATTCAGAATGCGACACGAAATAAAATTCAGAACGCCGCAACTGAAGGAAACATTTTTGTGAATGATATTCCGGTTAAATCAAATTATAAAGTAAAACCGTTTGATGTGGTGACTGTGATGTTGTCTCATCCTCCTTTTGAAAACCATGTTTTGCCGGAAGATATTCCATTGAACATTGTATATGAAGACGATGCTTTGCTGTTAATCAACAAAGAGCCGGGAATGGTGGTGCATCCGGGGCACGGGAATTATACCGGAACACTGGTGAATGCGCTGGCACATCATTTTGATAATTTGCCAATGAACAGCAGTGAACGCCCGGGCTTGGTACACCGAATTGATAAGGATACGTCCGGACTTTTGGTAGTGGCAAAAACCGAAGCGGCAATGACACATTTAGCCAAACAATTTGAAGCTAAAACCTCAGAACGCGAGTATATTGCTCTTGTTTGGGGGAATGTAGCGGAAGAATCCGGAACGATAGAAGGAAATCTTGCCAGACATTTAAAAGACCGCATGCAAATGGCTGTTTTTGCAGATCCTGAAATAGGAAAGCCTGCCATTACGCACTATAAAGTACTGGAACGTTTTGGTTATGTGACTTTGATTTCCTGTAAACTGGAAACCGGAAGAACACACCAGATTCGTGCTCACATGAAGCATATCGGGCATCCGTTGTTTAATGATGAACGTTATGGTGGTCATTTAATTTTAAAAGGAACTACATTTACCAAATACAAACAGTTTATCGAAAACTGTTTTAAAGCATTACCACGTCAGGCACTACATGCTAAAACACTTGGTTTTGTACATCCAAATACAGGTGAAATGATGCGTTTTGATACGGAACTGCCTCAGGATTTTCAGGATTGTATTGAAAAATGGCGTAATTATGTGAAATCGCACAATGTAGATGAAGAAGAAAATTAATTGGATAATTTGTCAATTAGAAAATTTATTATAAAAAGAAAGCTCCTGATGGAGCTTTTTTTATGGAATTGTTTTAATCGTTAAATCGGTTATTTTGGCTTGTCCGTTGGTTATGAAACCTAGTTGGCCTTGCTGATTTAGATTGCTTTTTTCGATGGAACATTCTAAGAACGTTTGATTGTTGACAGCAAAGTACAACTGATTGTTTTTAACTCTGATTTTTACTGTATACCATTTGTTGTTTTCCAGTTGCATTGGTTTTTTAAACAAGGATGGACCGCCGCGTTTACCATATGCATCACTGTCTTTATGGTAAACACCTTTTCCAATAATGATACTTTTTTCAATTGTGTAGAGATAAGTCCGAATGTATTTTTCCTGTTCGAGATTTAGCATTATTTCAAACAAAGATTCTTTGACGATGTTTACTTTAAAGTCGATTTCGTAGTTTTTTGGAAGTTTCTTTTTGGATTCGATCACGCCCCAATGCATTGGACCTCCGTTTCCGGTTAAGGTATCGTTTTGGAGTCTCCACTCATTGGGATTAAAATTCCAATCGGATTTTAACGCGGCAGTTTTTGTGATTTGATATTCTTTTTTCGCAGTCGAAATAGTACCTGAACAGGAAATCAGTAGCATTGTGGATGCTAGAAAAGTAAGATATTTAATTTTCATTTTTGTTTTTAATTTAACTCTGAATGGTATTTGATTTTACCGATAGATCCGGTTGGAGTTGGCAAAAGTTCAAATACTGAGGTAGGAGCGAGGCCATTTTCTATACGATGTGAAACGTACAGTATGCTAACATTTGTTTCTTGTTTGATGGTGTTGATCAATTGAATGACCAAGTCAACATTTTCGTCGTCAAGACCTTCGACAGGTTCATCGAGAATCAATAACGGAGGATGTTTTAGAACGGCTCTGACAATTAAAGCGACTCTTTGCTGTCCTATAGAAAGGTCAATGAAGCGTTTTTTTCGTAAGTGGCTCATTTCAATTACTTCGAGCCATTGTGTTACAGTTTGTTTTTGTAAAGTAGTGGGTTCAATATACAATCCGATGGAATCGAAAAAACCGGAAAGAATCATTTCTTCCAGAGTATGTCCCTTTTGAAACAGGTCAGTCATAGAAGTTGCGAAAATTCCAATTTGCTTTTTAATGTCCCAAACACTTTCGCCGCTTCCTTTTTTTCTTCCGAATAAATACAAATCCTGACCGAATCCCTTTGGATTATCACCCGTGATTAGAGATAAGAGGGTGCTCTTTCCTGAGCCGTTCGGACCAACGAGCTGCCAGAATTCCCCTTGTTTAATCGTCCATGAGATGTTATCGACAATTTTTCTTTCCTCGTAACTTACGGAGACTTTATCCATTTTGATTAACACACTTTCGTGAAAAGAGTGCGGTTCAATCGCTTTGGGAATTGCCGCTGTGTTTAAAGTTTTAAAATGTTTTTCGTTTTTTGAAATAGGATGCAGTTCAAAGGAATTGTCTTTAATCGATGCTTTATTCGGAACGAAATCAAGTACATCTGCTACGCGATTGACCAATTGAATGATTGCAATGTTATCGGTTAATCTTTCCAGAGATTTTGCTAAAGCGGCACGTGAGGCCAGATCTAAATGATCGAAGGGATTATCAAAAATGATAAAATCAGGATTTTGATTGATGCAATATTTCAGAAACTCTTTCTTACGTTCTCCCGAAGAAAAAGTTCTTAGTTGTCTGTGTGATTCAGGGGCTGCTTCAACAGTATCGTATTGGTATTCTTTTTCGATGAATTTCTCGATAGCGATGTCTGAAAACAAAATGCCTTTTTGAGTGTTAAAAAGGGCTAATTCTCCTTTAGCTTCCCCTAAAAGTAAAGTGTCTATAAAAGCTTTTTTATTGACCTGATTTGATAAAAGTATGTCCCAATGCTGCATTTCTGTATCTTAAAGTAATTATTCAATTGGTTTAGTAGCCATTTCACGATCGTTACGCGACCATTCGCTCCAGGAACCTACATATAGTTTAGGTATGGGTATTCCGGCATAATCCATAGCCAGTAAAGTATGACAGGCAGTAACTCCTGAGCCACAATGTACAATTATATTTTCCGGCTTTTTGTCGCCAATGATTCGGGAATATTTCTCTTGTAAAAATGGAGGAGATTGAAAAGAACCGTGAACGTCTAAATTTTCACTAAACGGAACATTAATCGCACCCGGAATATGTCCTGCAATCAAATCCAGAGGTTCTGTCAGACCGTCAAATCGATTTTTATCTCTTACATCAATTACAATGTTTTCGTTGTTATTTCGGGCTTTTTCGACTTCTTCAATGTCAGCAGTTTTTAACGCCCATTTTGAAATAGGATATCTTTCAGTCGTTTTATAAGTTTCGATTTCAGCATTTGCCGGATAACCTGCTTTTACAGCTTCCTGCAAACCGCCATTTAAAACCTGAACTTTTTCATGTCCTATCGCCCGAAGCATCCACCAAAAGCGAGCTGCTGCGTTTGATCCGTTTTTATCATCATAAATTACGACATGACTTTCGGGTGAAATTCCTGCTTTAGAAAGTACCTCAGAAAATTTCTCTATGGAAGGTAAGGGATGTCTTCCGCCGTTTGAAGGATCGGTCGCTACGGTTGCCAGGTCCTTGTTCAAATCGATATAACGCGCTCCTTTAAGATGTTGACCGCGATAATTTTCTTCTGCGTTTACTCCGGCTCTGGCGTCAATGAGAATAATTTCAGGTGAATTAGAGCGTTGTACTAATTCTTTAGGGCTTAGGATCGGTGAAAGTTTAGTTGCCATCTTAAAAAAGTTTATTTTTTTTGAATTCTTATACAAAATCGGGGTATTTAGTCTGCGAAGGCCTGTGTATAAAAAATTAAAAAAGTATGGTTTGTTTTATCATATCGCAAGCAATCCCAATTACTATAAACAGAACTTGTAGCAAGACAAAGGGTGTTTGACAGATTGGTTTTCGAAACGTTTTTTGCAAAGGATCCGTGGTCTAATACAAAATCGTCGTCTTTTGACAGGTCGGTAATTTTAGCTGCAACATAGGTTTCTAAATAATTATCGGGATGTTCTTTAAGAGCGTCTTCATTGTAAAATAAAAATTCATCTGCAAATTGATAATCAAGTGTTCTGAAAAAACCAGCATCAGAATTAGTGTCAGCAAAGCCATTTTGGACCTTTATATCTTTGTATAATTCAGCATATTCAGAAGTTAGGCCGTTATAGAGTAAAATCGAAATTTTTACCTTCTTTTTGTCGTAAACGATAAAAGCAAAATCATTACTGTCTTCCTGAAATAGATTTCCTTTGGCCATAGAAAGTAATTCGTAATTAGGATTTTCGCTAAAAAAAGCCTGTTGCTCTTTGTTTAGTTTTTGAATCCATTTATCATGAATAACTAAAAAGAGCTTTTTTTCTGAAAATTGCTTTAAGTCCCTTTTGTGCTCTGTTATTCGGGATGTAAATTCAGGATTGTCGTATGTTGAGATCTCATAGTTTGGAGAACCAACAGACTTATTTTCTGAAGTTTTTGTATGTGTACTTTCTTTTTTAGTAATGCGGGACGTGTTTATTTTATCTTCTGATTGTTTTGAATTGCAGGCAAATAGTAATAGTGTGAGACCCACTACGGCGATTGTATTTTTCATTAAATAGGATTCTTTGGATCGTTTTATTTTAGGATTAAAAGGTTAACCTGGAATTTTCTCGATTAGAATTTCATTTTCGTCTTTGTCAAAATAAGTACAGGTCATTTCTATAATATCGACTCTCCATTTGGCTATTCCACATTGGGCGGCGTGACGACAAAAAGTAAGGTAATCGGTCTGACCATCCTGATGCATTACTAAAAATTCGATAAAACGTTCTTTGTTCGGAACTGATTCTACTTTTATTTCGTCGTATTTTTCGTCAGCCGTTACATGATAATTGTTTACTCCGTAGTATTCCACATGTCCGTCATGCACGAAAGTATCATAGCCTTTTACGCCTAAAATGATTAAGTCCTGAATATAATTAGGGAAGTCAGCACCGGTTTGTACTTTGGCATGCGCTTCTTTGATTTGCTCTATTGTAAACATATATTTTAATTTTAAATGATGTGAATTAGAAAGAATAATTATGATGTTTTTTATTTGTTTTCTCTGAGTTGTGCAGTAAGGTACTTCTGTTTTCTCTTCCGCAAACTTGTAAAAAGGAAGTTAGCATAACTGACGTGGTTAATTTTTGTTATTGATTCAAAAATACAATTTATGATTTTAAAATGGAATTGAAAATGCAATAAATAATAAATAGGAAGGGATATAATTCTCCTATTTTTCTTAATATATTGTATTTTAACGAGAATTTTATCACTTTGTAGAGTTTCTTTTTCAGCATATCATTTTGTCAGTAATTTAGTAAAAGAATATTGCACCTAAAATTTGACATTATGAAAGCAGTACTACTTTTGTTCCTAATTGCTTCCCCCATATTTGCGCAGGAAATGAATACATTTGATTTTGCTGTGATAAATTCGACTGTGATTTCGCCAAATATTGATCTGGACAAGGGGAGAAGTGTTGTTGCGGGAAATAAAAATCAGTATTCTGCTTATTTTCAGTACGCGCTTACCATGTGTCAGGATGATATTATTTTTGGGGCGGGTATTAATAAATCTGAATTAGACCGAACCTACGTTGGTTATATTGGGAAGATGTGTGATAAGTTTCGTGCAACAATCTCTGTGGGTTATGTAGAATCCCGAAGCGGATATGACGGAACCTTTACAGGTTTTAGTGTATCCTGGCATTTTGCTGAGAATACTTTCATTGGAGGAAGTCTGTCAAATCTGCATTCCTCCAGTATTCATAATGGTAGTGATGCGGGGTTTGACTATTATAAAAAACTGGCTCCAAAAGTCTTTGCGAGTTATGAAATTGTTCCCAATCTCATTGTTTTCGGGCAATTAAACAGCAGGGTTAATGACATTGCACTGAAGTATCAGAATGCTCGTTTCTCGGCAGGAGGATTTTATTCCGGCCATGGAGAAGAGGGGATTTTCGGAACGATTAACGTGGGACGTTTTGCGGTTTCCTGCAGTACTACTTTTGATAAAGTTAATTTTGGGCTGAAGTTTCAATAAAAAAGTTCTGAACTGCAGCATGAAATAATCTGGAGAGTAAATTACTTTTTAAGTGTTATTACCTGCTGTGGATAAGGAATATCAATATTATTTTCATCAAAACGTTTTTTAATGCTTTGGAGCAAATCACAATAGAGGATAAAGCCATCTGTAGAGTTTTTTGCCCATGCCCATGCTTTTAAGGTAACACTTGAGTCTGCCAGTGCTACTACACGAGCTACAACCAAAGGTGTGTTTTGTTTTTTACTTTCGGCAGTTCGGGTATCGATAAAAAACGGATGTTTGGCAATTTCGTCTTGCATGATTTCTAAGGCCTTTTCAATATCAGACTGGTAACCAATGCCGATTTCGATGATTTTACAACATTTGCTATCATGCATGTTGGTGTTGACAATAATCTGGGCGCTGATTACTGAATTTGGAATGATAATCCGGTTGTTTTCGGCATCTTTCAGAACCACTTGTCTTAGATTGATATCTTCTACAGTACCCACAAAATTGTTGATGGTAATTTTATCGTTGATGCGAAAGGGTTTAAAAACAACAAGAAATATTCCGCTTACAATATTGCTTAAGGCTTGTTGGGAAGCCAGACCGGCAACAATTGAGATTACTCCGGCTCCTGCCAGAACGGAGTGACCTATTATTTTAAATTCGGGAATCTGAATTAACGCAAAGGCAAACCCTAAAATATAAATTACAGTAATGATCAGGTGCTTCAGGAACTTAAAGCCGGTAGCATCATATTCTTTATTGGCCTGTTTGCGATACAAAAAATAACGAAGTACCTTATCCGTAACCGCACCAAGAATTATTGTGACAATGGCAATAATAGCAATGAAAATCCCTATTCTAAAGTCTTTTAAGTAGTCGATCATAGGTTTTAAGGTTGAAAAAAAAATCCAAAAAACGACTTTTGTTAGAATGTGCTTTTTGGATTTTTATAATTTATATTAGATTGAATTTTGCTTTTAAAGTCCAACAAAATCATCACTTTTTGGGAAGATGCTTAATGCTTCGATAGCGATTTCCGGTGTTGGAGAAGCTAATTTACGAAGTTTAGTATCCATCCAGGCCCCGTCAACTGTAATAACAGCACAAAGTGTATCGTCTTCTCTTCTAA
The DNA here is from genome assembly GCF_002217475.1 of Flavobacterium tructae. Lineage (GTDB taxonomy): Bacteria > Bacteroidota > Bacteroidia > Flavobacteriales > Flavobacteriaceae > Flavobacterium > Flavobacterium tructae. The sequence goes on along the minus strand of NZ_MUHH01000024.1, from coordinate 62,343 downwards.
ATTCATGAATGATCGACCAGCGTGAAGCATCCGCTTTCATTTTTGAGGTTTTGGTATGAATAAATATTTTGTCGGAAAGTTTTAGTTCTTTTCTGAAAATACATTCTTCTCTAAACAAAACAGGTCCAAAACCCTGCGTTTGCATTACTCTTAAAGTTAAACCCAGTTCTTCAAGGATTTCAATACGATGCTGTGCGCCAAAATCGTAATAAGCACTGTGACGAACGTGAAAGTTTGGGTCAAGATCTGACCAGCGAAAAGAGATTTCTTTAATAAATGAAGCCATTTTGTAATTGTAATTTTAATGAAAAACCGAAATTACGAATATTTATATCTCTTTTGGAAAACTGAAGAATATTTTACTTTATTTTTAACTGCTTTTTTTATGTTTTTCAAACTCCTCTTGTAATTTTTTCAGTTTTGGAACAATATTAGTCTGGCAGAACGGAGCTTCTTTTCGGGTTTCGTAATAGTGTAGAAATTGTTCTTCGTTGCTTTTAAAGGCAGTAAAAGGTAAGATTCTGGTAATGTGTTTTCGGCCTAATTTATGATCCAGTTTTTGGAGTATTTCTGAAATTTGGACAGCTTCATGGCTGTCGAAAAAGTAAATAGCTGATCGGTATTTTTCTCTCATACTGTGATTTGAAGTGCTGGAATGTGTAATCAAGTGTGCTTCAATGAGAACTTCTAACGGGATAATACGGGAATCAAAATCAACAAGAACAGCTTCCGAAAAAGTATCGTCAGGTGCTTCAGATTTTATCCAGCCCTGCCGCACATTGGTTACTCCTTTAAAAAAATCAAAAACTGCTTCGGTGCACCAATGACAGCCTCCTCCAAAACCTATTGTATTCATTTGATTACTGTCTTATTAATTCCTGTCTATTTGATCCAATACTATCTCCAATAAAGTTTTGAAATTTTCATGATCTTCTTTATTGGAGATAAAAGATGGTTTATGCTTAGAGTAAGAAACTCTCTTCAAATCTTTCAAAGTGACAGGTATAGCCATTTGGGTGTTTTTGCAGATAGTCCTGATGCTCCGGTTCAGCGGCCCAAAAAGTACTATAAGGCTCTAAAGTAGTGACTACAGTTTCTCCCCATTTTTTTGAAGTATCCACAAGATTAATGACTTCTTTGGCAATGGCCTTTTCCTCTTCGTTTTGATAAAAAATGGCAGAACGATAACTGGACCCCATATCATTACCCTGACGATCTATCGTAGTAGGATTGTGAATGCGGTAAAAATAGTCCAGAATCTCTCTAAAGTTTGTAACTTCAGGATCATAGGTCAGTTCTATTCCCTCAGCATGGCCGGGATGATTCCTGTAAGTTGGGTTTTCATTTTGTCCGCCAATATAACCTACTTCAGTATTTAAAATTCCCGGACGGGTTCTGAACAGTTCTTCCATTCCCCAGAAGCAGCCTCCTGCGATATATGCTTTTTTAGTTTCCATATTTTACAATTGTTATTGATGTGCTGAAATTTTAGTACTGCAATTTACTAAATATGGGAATAGTATTAATGCTAATTGTGTATGTTTCAGTTTGTCAATTGTTTGTGCTTTTTTTGATGCTTTGTCGGTTCTGTTATGGTTTTCTGAAACTGCAAAACAAAAAATTCTCTTCACCTAATCTTTAATTTTTGTTTAATTGATCCATCCGTTTTCTTTCAGATGCGTGAAGATAATTTTATCAACCTCTGAAATGATGTCCAGATCTTTATAATTTAACCATTTAATTTCGGCTATTTCATTGCTTTCCTTGGGTGTTCCGGTGTAATCTGCCTTGTAGCAGGTCATTTTTACGGTAATTCCATCTGCATGTCCGTCAGATTGTGCTTTGAAAGTTCCAACATATTCGATAGATTCCGGTAGAATTTCAACGCTTAGTTCTTCCTGGATTTCCCTGATTAAAGTTTGTTCATCAGTTTCGTTATCTTCTCTTTTTCCGCCCGGAATATAATATTTGTTTTTTCCTCTTGATTTAGTGCTTAGAATTTGGCCATTTTCGACTTTTATTAATGCGATTTTATCAATTTCGATCATCAGTTTGTTTTTTTATAATTTGTTAATGTTGCTTATTATTAATTTCTACTTTTAAGATGCTATCTTTAAAGCTTAAAAATCAATAAAAAAGAGAGAGTTGAATTTTGTTTGGTCAAAACGGGACTCTATTATTTTTCAAAAGTAGCATGTTTTGCTGTAAATAAGAGACTTGACGGGGCTTTTTATATTGCTGTTTTATGACTTAATGAATGATCAATTCCGTTAATAATGACATGTAAAGTACTGATATGCCACGTATGTCAGGTATTAAAAATGTCATGTTGTCAGATGATTATTGTCGTGCCAATAGTAAAACTGACAATTTACTTTGGTTTTTTATATTGGCACAAAGATTGACTTATGCCACCTGAGTTATAAAATGTATATCAAAAATTAAATATATAAAAAATGGGTAAAATAATCGGAATTGACTTAGGTACGACGAACTCTTGTGTTTCTGTAATGGAAGGTAACGAAGCAGTTGTTATCCCTAACGCAGAAGGAAAAAGAACTACACCATCTATCATCGCTTTTGTTGAAGGTGGAGAAATTAAAGTAGGTGATCCTGCAAAAAGACAAGCAGTAACGAATCCTACAAAAACGATTGCTTCTATTAAACGTTTTATGGGACACACTTTTGCTGAAACTCAAGAAGAGGCAAAAAGAGTTCCTTACAGTGTTGTAAAAGGTGACAACAATACTCCACGTGTGGATATTGACGGTCGTTTATACACTGCTCAGGAGTTGTCTGCAATGACACTTCAAAAAATGAAAAAAACTGCTGAAGACTATTTAGGTCAAACTGTAACTGAAGCGGTTATTACTGTTCCTGCTTACTTTAACGATGCACAACGTCAAGCTACTAAAGAAGCTGGAGAAATTGCTGGTCTTAAAGTTATGCGTATCATCAACGAGCCAACTGCTGCTGCACTTGCTTACGGATTAGATAAAAAAGGAACTGATCAAAAAATTGCTGTTTACGATTTAGGTGGAGGTACTTTTGATATCTCTGTTCTTGAATTAGGAGACGGTGTATTTGAAGTATTATCTACAAATGGTGATACTCACTTAGGTGGTGATGATTTTGACCAAGTTATTATTGACTGGTTAGCTGACGAATTCAAATCTGAAGAAGGAATTGATTTACGTTTAGACCCAATGTCATTACAACGTTTGAAAGAAGCTGCTGAGAAAGCTAAGATTGAATTATCATCTTCTGCTGAAACTGAAATCAACTTGCCATACGTAACGGCTACTGCTTCAGGACCAAAACACTTAGTGAAAAAATTATCAAGAGCTAAATTTGAGCAATTATCTGATACTTTAGTAAAACGTTCTATGGAGCCAGTTGCTAAAGCATTAAAAGATGCAGGTTTATCTACATCTGATATCGACGAAGTAATCCTTGTTGGAGGTTCTACTCGTATGCCAAGAATTGCTGACGAAGTAGAGAAATTCTTCGGTAAAAAAGCATCTAAAGGTGTTAACCCTGATGAGGTTGTTGCTATTGGAGCAGCTATTCAAGGTGGAGTTTTATCTGGAGATGTAAAAGATGTATTGTTACTTGACGTAACTCCTCTTTCTTTAGGTATCGAAACTATGGGTGGTGTATTGACTAAATTAATCGAGTCTAACACAACTATTCCAACTAAAAAATCTCAAGTATTCTCTACTGCTGCTGATTCTCAACCATCTGTTGAAATCCACGTATTACAAGGAGAAAGAGCTATGGCAGCTGATAACAAAACTATCGGTCGTTTCCACTTAGATGGTATTCCACCAGCACCAAGAGGAGTTCCTCAAATCGAGGTTACTTTTGATATCGATGCTAATGGTATCATCAAAGTTTCTGCAACTGATAAAGGAACTGGAAAATCTCACGATATCCGTATCGAAGCTTCTTCTGGTTTAACAGCTGAAGAAATCGAAAAAATGAAAAAAGACGCTGAAGCTAACGCTGATGCTGACAAAATTGCAAAAGAAAGAGCTGAGAAATTGAACGAAGCTGACAGTACTATCTTCCAAACTGAATCTCAATTGAAAGAGTTAGGAGATAAATTGACAGATGATCAAAAAACAGCTATCGAATATGCTTTAACTGAATTGAGAATGGCTCACCAATCTCAAGATCTTGATGCAATCCAAAAAGGATTAGACAATGTTAATGCAGCTTGGAAAACAGCTACAGAAGCAATGTACGCTCAAGGTGGTGAAGGGCAACAAGCAGCTCCACAACAAGAGCAATCTCAAGGAGATAACGTTGAAGACGTTGAATTCGAAGAAGTAAAATAATTCTTCTTTAAACAATAATGAAAACCGGGTCAGAAATGACCCGGTTTTTTTATTTAAACCCGACAGGTTTTTGAAACCTGTCGGGTTTGTTTTGTGGATTATATTAGGAAAATAGAGTTTCGAATTTCTTATATTGAATATTTAAAACGGACAGGTTTTTAAAACCTGTCCAGTTTTGCCGGAATTATTTGCTGCGAATGTGGTTTTACGTAAGTTTATTAGGGTTTTTAGTCTTTATTTTGGAAAAAAAATAATTTAAACGAACTCTCAACATGAAGAAAATTTTAAGCATTGGATTATTGACGTTATCAGTCTTGTTAACAGCTTGCAGTAGTGATGAAAATGATAAGAAGGATAATGGTAACTCTGTTTCGGCTACCATAAATGGTACAGCATGGAATGCAACCAAAATTAACAGTGTAACATTAATCAAAGTAAAAAGCGAAAAACAGCAACGTTTTGATATTAATATTCAGGATAATGCCCAAATGTTATCGCTAGCTTGTGTAAGCGAACTGACAACTGCTGATGCTATGCCAATAAAAGCTTATAACTTTGATGAAAATGCAGAAGATGAGGATAATATGAATGCTTTATTCATAAATACTTATTTAATTGATGGAAGTACTTTTACAGAACATTTTGTTCAGACTGGAAAGTTAACCATAACTTCGATGGATCCTGCTAATAAAACGGTATCCGGAACTTTTAGCTTTATGTCTAAAAAAGTAGGTTCGCTGCAGACTAAAGTTAATACTCCTGAAATTTTTGAAGTAAAAAACGGAACTTTTACAAACTTGTCTTATACTGTTATAACACAACCATAATTAGAATACTTTGTTTTGAAAAAACCGAGCCAGAAATGACTCGGTTTTTTTTATGGTTAGTGTTTAATTGTGTTGTATTGTTAATTTAAACCGAACAGATTTTTAAAACCTGTCCGGTTTGTTTATAGTATTACATTATGAATTAAGGAAATCTTCCAATGAAGTAAAATTTTCTTTTTGTTGATGCGAACTTTTTAAGTCTTCAATATCCTGAAACAATGAAATTACTTTTTCACGTTTTAGTTTTGTAGGTTTTTCAGAGATACAGGTTTGATAGGAACTCCAGGGGTATTCAATCGGGTGTTGGCAGAAGCCATGATTTACAGGGTTGTAATGGATGTATTTTATAACAGTTTGTAAGTAAGTTTCGTTATCAATTAGTTTTCGCTTAAAAGCTCGTTCAAATAATGCACCATGTCTATTGTATCCTTTATTGATTGCTTTTGTATAGGCATTAAACAAGTTTCCAAAGGATTGATGAGGGGCTATAATTCTTTTAATTTCGTAATCTTCGTGAGTATGAAGGATTTCTTCAAATGTTTTAATTCTAACCAATAAATGAAAATGATTTTTAAGCAGGCACCATGCAAAAGTTTCTGCGATTGGTTCAATATGTTTATTGTACAAATTGAGAAAATGCTCATGATTTCTATTTTCTTTAAAAATATTTTCGCTATTTATTCCTCATATTGTAAATATGATAGTATTTTCCAAATTCTAAAGGTTCTGTAATTTGCATGTTTATGTGTTATTTGCCAATCGTTTACGTTATCTAAACTAGACGGGTTTTTGAAACCTGTCGGGTTTAATTATTTAAAGTAGTAAAAATAGTACAATTTATAGTAATATAAGCTTGGCAAAATGACAATTGTCATTTCCCATTCCGAAACTTTTTTGTAATATTACTTTGTAAATCATTTTTGAATGAGAAAGATAAAATACAAGAAAGGCAGAAAGTTGCAGCATACAAGTCTGGAGTACACGGGCACACATAAAAGTCATGAAACAGAAATGCAGCTTTTTGTTTATAATGATACTGATATTGTTGAATATGAGAAATTTACGGTTTTGGCCATAAATTCATGTTTTGATTATACTAAAAATAATTGGCTGAATATTCACGGATTAAATGATATCGGTCTTATCAAAACAATCGGAGATCATTTTAAAGTAGATGATTTCTTATTGGCTGATATTTTAAATACAACCAAAAGAACCAAGTTGGAAGAACAAAAGGATATTTTATTTTTCAATATAAAATCGTTGTTGCCTTCAGAATATTCAGACGGTCTTAAGGTTGAACAGCTCAGTTTTATTTTAAAAGACGGAATACTGATTTCTTTCCAGGAAAAAAGAAGTGACTTCTTTACACACATACGTGAACGTTTGCGCACCCATGCCGGAATCGTAAGAACAAAAAAAGTCGATTATCTGCTTTATTTATTGCTGGATGCCGTAATGGAAAACTTTTATATTACAATTGAAGATGAAGAAGATAATATCGAAGAACTTATAGATTTAACCAAGAAAGGAGCAGATCCTGTTATTCTGGAAAAAATTGAAAATCATCGCGACAATTTTAATTTTTTAAAACGTTCTATCACTCCGCTTCGTGATTCACTTTATTATTTGAAGACCATTAAAGATGATGATGAAAATAATGGGCTTATTCAGAAAGAAACATTTAATTTTTTCATTAGACTGCATCAGAAAAGTTTAGAACTTCTGGAGCAGATTGAATCTGATATGAGTTCTTTAGAAAGTGCTTCCAATTTCTATTTTTCGGAGCAAAGCCGAAAAATGAATGAGATTATGAAAACCCTGACCATCATTTCAGCCATATTTATTCCGCTTACTTTTATTGTTGGGGTATACGGGATGAATTTCGAATATATGCCCGAACTGAAGGAAAGAAACGGCTATTTCATTGTCATGACAAGCATGTTTTTATTGGTGATAGCCTTAATCATTTATTTTAAAAAAAGGCGTTGGTTTTAACGTTTATTTATCGTTAAAAAATAGATTATATACGACATTTGTTGAGTTAATACATAAATTATGAGTAAAGCAATATATATAGCTACGAGCGATCAGAACAGCGGAAAATCAATTGTAACACTTGGTTTGATGAGTATTTTGATTGGTAAAACGGCTAAAGTGGGTTATTTCAGGCCTATCGTGGAAGATTTTGTGGATGGCGAGTTAGACAATCATATCGAAACAGTATTGTCACATTTTAATCTGGATATTAAATTTGAAGATGCCTTTGCGATCACCAAAAGCAAACTAATCAAGAAAAAGAATAAAGGGAAAATAGGAGAGGTTCTCGATTTGATTATCGAGAAATATAAGAAACTTGAAGAACGTTTTGACTTTGTCCTGGTAGAAGGAACAAGCTTTACCGGAGAAGGAACTTCAATCGAACTCGATTTGAATGTTTTGATTGCTAAAAACCTTGGGATTCCTACTATTATTATCGGATCAGGAGTTGGCAAAACTTTAGAAGAATTAGTAGACAGCCTGTATTTGGTTTATGATTCCTTTAAAGTGAAAGAAGTTGAGGTTTTATCGGTCATTGCCAATAAAGTACAACCGGAAAATATAGAATTGGTGACACAGGGATTGCAAAAAAGTTTGCCGACGAATGTGCTTATCAATACCATTCCGCTGATTTCAAGTTTGAACAATCCAACGATGCAGGAAATAGTCAATCAGCTTGATGCCAAAGTACTGTTTGGAGGTGCTTATCTGAACAATGAAATCGGGCATTTTAGTGTTGGAGCAATGCAATTGCACAATTATCTGGTCCATTTGCATGATAATGCGCTAGTGATTACTCCCGGAGATCGTTCGGATATTATCCTGGGAGCTTTACAAGCCAACGAATCGGCAAATTATCCAACAATATCCGGAATTATTCTAACCGGAAACATTGTTCCTGAAGAAAGTATTTTAAAACTTATCGAAGGTCTTTCATCTATCGTACCTATTATCGCAGTTGATGGCGGAACTTATGGTATCACGAACAAAATAGGATCTATCAGATCAGAAATCTACGCCAATAATACTCATAAAATAGAAACCTCAATCAGTACTTTCGAAAAGTATGTTGCCATGGATGATTTGTCTGAAAGGCTAATCACTTTTGAAGCAGAGGGAATGACACCAAAAATGTTTCAGTACAACATGGTGAAGAGAGCCAGACAGCACCGAAAGCATATTGTTTTACCCGAAGGAAACGACGAGAGAATTATCATCGCCGCTTCGAGATTGTTGTCGATGGATGTTGTCGATATTACGATCATTGGCGATAAAAAACAAATTGAAGGTAAGGTCAATGAGCTTGGAATTACATTGGATTTTTCTAAAATCAATATCATTAATCCGATAGAATCAGAACTTTATGAAGATTATGCCAACACTTATTATGAACTTCGTAAAGCCAAGAATATCAGCATTACTACCGCAAGAGATTTAATGGAAGACGTTTCTTATTTTGGAACGATGATGGTGTATAAAGGACATGCGGACGGAATGGTTTCAGGTGCTGCTCATACCACGCAGCATACTATTTTACCCGCTTTACAATTCATTAAAACCAAGCCCAATTCATCAGTAGTTTCGTCTGTGTTTTTTATGTGTTTAGAAGACAGAGTTTCTGTTTTTGGAGACTGTGCCATTAATCCAAATCCAACAGCAGAACAATTGGCAGAAATTGCCATTTCATCGGCAGAATCAAGCTCAGCTTTTGGAATTGAGCCTAAAATAGCCATGCTTTCTTATTCTTCCGGTTCTTCCGGAAAAGGAGATGAAGTTGATAAAGTAAGAACCGCAACTGAAATCGTAAAACAAAAACGTCCTGATTTAAAAATTGAAGGGCCAATTCAATACGATGCCGCTGTAGATCGTGCTGTCGGAAAAAGTAAAATGCCGGACTCTGAAGTAGCAGGGCAGGCGAGTGTGCTTATTTTTCCGGATTTAAATACAGGAAACAATACCTATAAAGCAGTTCAGCGTGAAACCGGAGCTTTGGCTATCGGCCCAATGTTACAAGGGTTAAACAAACCGGTAAACGATTTAAGCCGTGGCTGTACCGTAGATGATATCATCAATACCGTGGTAATCACTGCTATTCAGGCCCAAGGACTTTAATCAATTAAAAAACGTAAGTCAGGCTGAGCGGAGTCGAAGCCTTCTTTGTTTGCCCGGCCTTGGACTTCGCTCAGGGTGACATTAAAGCTAAAAACAGTAAAAAACTTAGAGACTCAGTCTCTTAGAATCTTAAAAAAAAATGAAAATACTTATCATAAACTCAGGAAGTTCTTCAATCAAATATCAATTAATGGTTATGCCTACAAATGAGGTAATTTGTACCGGTATGATTGACAGAATTGGATTGGAAACTTCAAATGTAATTTTCAAAACTTCGTCAAATACCATCGAAGAAACCCTACCGATTGCCAATCATAAGGTTGGTTTACAAAAAGTAGCCAATATGCTTTTAGATGCCGAAAAGGGAGTGATTAAATCGACTTCAGAAATTGCGGCGGTGGGTCATCGCGTGGTTCACGGAGGAAGTGCCTTTAGCGATACAGTGAAAATTGATGAAGCAGTAAAATTAAAAATCAAAGAACTTTTTGAACTGGCACCGCTACATAATCCTGCTAATTTGGAGGGTATTAATGTAGCAGAAGAAATCTTTAGTGATGCAGAGCAAATTGCAGTTTTTGATACTGCATTCCATCAAACTATGCCAGAAGTAGCTTATAAGTTTGCTATTCCAAATTATCTTTTAACAGAGCATAAAGTGCGTGTTTATGGTTTTCATGGAACCAGTCATAAATACGTTTCTGCAAAAGCAATTGATTATTTAGAAAAGAATTCCAAAATAATCACCATTCACTTAGGAAATGGCTGTAGTATGACTGCTGTTAAAGACGGGAAAAGTATCGATCATACCATGGGATTTTCTCCTTCAAATGGTCTTATCATGGGAACTCGTTCAGGAGATATTGATCAGTCGGTTATTTTTTATATGGTTAAGAATCTTGGGTATTCAGCTGATGAAGTAAACTCGATTTTATTGAAACAAAGTGGTATGCTTGGACTTACAGGCTACAGCGATTTGCGCGACATTGAAGCAGAAGCGGAAAAAGGAAATAAAGATTGTATATTGGCGCTGCAAATGAATGCCTACAGGATTCAAAAAACGATTGGTTCGTACGCGGCAGCTCTAAACGGTTTGGATGCAATTATTTTCACTGCGGGAATTGGAGAGAACTCCTCTTATATGCGCAAGCTGGTTTGTACTGATATGGATTATTTTGGAATTGAACTGGACGATGAAAAGAATCAGATTCGTTCTAAAGAAATCAGAGAGATTAACGTACCAAATTCAAAAGCAAAAATTTTGGTGATCCCTACAGATGAAGAATACGAAATTGCTCATCAGGTTTATCAGCTGCTTCAAAGCTAGAATAGACTTTATATTATAAGGAAAGCTTCTCTGTTGAGGAGCTTTTTTTATGCCATCAGATTCAATATTTGTCAGTATCTTTGAAGATAAAACCGAATATTTTGAAATCGATACTTCCTAAATTTATATTCTTCTTTTTCATTGCTTTTCAAATCCAGGCACAAGAATTACTTCCATTCGTAGAAAATTATAATAAATCTGATTACCAAGGTGACAATCAAATTTGGAATGTGGTTCAGGGTAATGATGATGCCATGTATTTTGCCAATAATCACTATTTATTGCGTTATGACGGTGTCATCTGGGAAAAGTATACATTACCTAATAAAACGATCATCCGTTCGATCATGATCGAAGGCGATAAGATCTATTCAGGCTCGTATAAAGAGTTTGGTTACTGGTACCGAAAAGGCGGAAAGATGCATTACGTTTCCATCACTAAAAAACTGCGTTTGTTTGACGAAAAGGACAATGAAGAGATTTGGAAAATTTTCAAGTTTAAAGGTTCCGTTTATTTCCAGTCTTTCAATGATGTTTTTATTTATGATGGAAAACACATTAAGAAAATCAAATTCCCTTTTCTAATATCCTATTGCTTTGTAGTGGATAATGATGTCTATGTTGCTTCAGTTGCAAAAGGCCTTTTCCGAATGGACGGTTCAAAAATAGCCAATCCGAAAGGTTGGAATGTTTTAAAAAAGACCGTAGTTCACGCTATTGAAAAGTACAAGAACGAGACGTTTATTTTTACACAGAAGAAAGGAATTTTTATTGTGGAAAAAGGAGGTTTAAGACCCTGGAATAATCCGTTGAATGAAGTTTTAAAATCGGCAACGATAAATGTTGCTAAGTTTATTAAAGGTAATAAACTGGTAGTAGGAACCGGGAACAGAGGTGTTTTTATCTACGACTTTCAAACGGATACCTATAAAAATATTAATCGGAATAATGTCTTGATGAATAATTCGGTATTAAGCATCGGTTTCGATAAAGAGAACGATTTATGGCTTGGTCTGGATAATGGTATTACGCATGTTGAAATCAACTCTCCGATTTCTTTCTTTTATGATAATTCAGGACTTCTGGGTTCTGTTTATTCTGTCGCAGCTATCGATAAAGGATATCTGATTGCTTCCAATCACGGAGTTTTCGAATTTGTTTCCGGTAAGTTTAATATGTTGCCTAATACACAGGGGCAGGCCTGGAATATTAGTAAAATTGGTACTAAGTATATTATAGGTCATAATGATGGAACTTTTTGTTACGAAAATGGTTCATTGGTTAAAATCAATAACAGAAGCGGAGGATGGAACTTGACAAAAAGCAGTATCAATAATACTTATTTTCAATCGACTTACAGCGGTGTTGTGGCTTATAATGATATTGCAGTACCTACTGAGAACAAAGTTATTAATGATCTTTCAAAACCTATAAAGTATGTGGCTCAGAATCAGAAAAATGAAATCTGGGCTGCAGATAATTACCGCGGATTGTATCGTGTATTGTACGATGATAACTATAAGACTAAAAAAGTTGAAAATATAACACAGCAGAGTAAAATTAAGAATGATTTTGGTGTAAAGATTTTTGAATTTAGAAATGAAATTCTTTTCCTAATCAATAATGTTTGGTATACCTATAATTCGATTAGCGGCAGTCTTGAAGAAAATGAGCTGTTTAATTCTAATTTTAAGAATATAAGTGATGTCGTTTCAATTGATGAAGATCATTTTGTAGTGCTTCAGAATGGAATATTGTACCATATATATGCAAAGGGCAATAAATTCATTTGGAACATTATTCAGGAGAAATATTATAAAGGTACCCTGATCAATGATAATTTGAGGATTTTTAAAACTCAGAACCATTATTTACTCAATCTTGATGATGGTTTTATATCGCTTCAGCTCACTTATGAAAACAAGCAAAATGCTAATGTAAAGATAGAAGCTTTTAATGATGGAAATCTTATATCAAATGAGGATAAGATCAAATACAACACTGAGATAAGAATAAATGTAATTTCCGGAATTTACGGAGCAAGTAAGCCTAATTTGTTTTATAAAATCAATAAAAACGGCGATTTCCTGCCAATTTCAGACGGACTGATCGTATTGAACAATTTAAGCAGTGGTTCACATGCTATAGTGGTTTACAAACATGATGGTGCGAGTTACGAAGAGGTAGCAGATTTTGATTTTAAAGTGGCAGAACCCTGGTATTTTTCATTCTGGATGATTTTACTGTATCTGCTTGTAGTGGGAGCGGTTTTATTTTTCTATTACAAGTGGAACAAGTTACGCTATATGCAAAAACTGAAATTACAGGCCGAAGAGTTAAAGCATCAGCGTGAAATTCTTGAAATGGAATTGAAAGCAGAGAATGAATTGAATGTTCAGGAGTATGAAAAACATATTTTGGAACTGGAACTGCAAACAAAATCCTCAGAAGTTGCCGGAAAATCATTGTCTATTGCCAAGCAAAGTGAAATGATTGATAACATTCAGAACATTTTGAATTCTGAAAAAGACTTCAATAAACTGAAGAGTGAAATTAAAAAGGCAATTAAAATCAATGAGGTGAACAAACATGAATGGGAGATTTTTGAAACCAATCTGAATCAGATTCACAATGAATTTATCATTAATCTTTCTAAAAAGTTTCCAAACTTAACTCCTAAGGATATAAAACTGTGTGTTTACCTTAAAATGAATCTTTCTTCCAAGGAAATTGCACCTATGATGAACATCTCTTTTAGGGGCGTAGAATTGCACAGATATCGTTTGAGAAAGAAATTAGGCCTTACTCAGGATGAAAACCTCTCAAAGTTTTTATTAAGTCTGTAAGATTGAGATTATTTTTTTAAATATCTTATATTTTTCTACTTCTTTTATTGTATAATTCTAATACATCATTACTACATCATAACGTTATGTTAATAAAATAAAATTAACATTTAATGTGTTGAAATTTAAACTTTTACATTCTGATTTTAACATAATGATGTAGCTATGTAGTAGTGGTATTTGATGTACTACAACGTTGTAATTGTTTAATTTGGCTCTACTAACTTAAACGATTACGAACTGTATGAAAAATTTTATTTTTAGCTTTTTAGCGCTTTTGCTATTGCCGGCTTATATGTCTGGACAAGCAATTAAAGGAAAAGTAGTAGACAGTAATGGAATGGGAGTTCCCGGAGCAATTATTGCTGCTTCAAACTCAAGAGTTTCTGCTGATGCTGATTTCGACGGAAATTTTGCCATAAATGCCAAAGTGGGGGAGATACTAAAGATCTCGATGTTGGGCTTTGAGCCTGTTTCTGTGGCAGCAACTTCCGCACCAATGACTATTACTTTAAAAGAATCAGGTGATACTGTATTAAAAGATGTGGTTGTAATTGGATACGGAACAAGAAAGAAAATTGATAATACTTCAGCGATAAGCTCTATTAAATCTGAAGAGATTACAAAAATGAAGGTACTAAATGCTTCTCAGGCCATACAAGGTAAGGCGGCAGGGGTTCAGGTATCTGCTTCAGATGCACCGGGAAGTACACCTTCTGTAATCATTAGAGGAGCTGGTAGTGCTTTGGGAGGAAAAAATCCTTTGTATGTAGTAGATGGTATGCCAACGGAGAATATCAATAACATTAATGCAAATGATATTACATCGTACGAGATTTTAAAAGACGCTTCTTCCTTAGCTATTTATGGTACAAGAGGTGCAAATGGTGTAATTATGATCACCACGAAATCCGGAAAAGGAAAACTTACGGTAGATGTAGAAAGCTTTGCCGGAATCAGAACTCCTTTGAAAAAGGTCAGAATGGCAAATAGCGACGAATATGTTCGTTATAGTAATATTGCTTACAGTGGTGCTTTTCCACAAGGAAGATTTTCTGCCAATCAGCCTTACAATACCAATTGGTTTGACGAAATTACAAGAACAGGATCTTATACGCAAAACAATATTGCCATTTCAGGGTCTTCAGATAATGTAAAGTACTTTTTTAGTGTTGGAAATTACGAAGAAAAAGGAATTCTGAACCGACCTGATTATGGTAGAACTACGATTCGAAGTAATAATGAGTTTAAAATTTCGGATAAAGTTAGAGTAACTCAGAATATGAGTGTGAGTACGATAAAAAACACTCCAATGCCTTTAAGCGCTTTTACAAATGCTTACAGACAATCCCCTCTTGTTCCTGTACGTTATCCTAATGGAAAATATGGAGTGCCGTTTGTTTCAAATGGAGTAGTTGCCGAAACAGGAGCGTCTTTCAATAATGTTGCGAATCCTGTGGCTCAGTTAGATTTTACAAACGAGAGACAAGAGACTGTTATTTTACAAGGAGGTTTGAAATTGGATTATGATATTTTCAAATCGTTAAAATTCACCTCTCAGTTTAATGGAGAGTTCTTTACCTACAAACAATATAATTATGTAGATAATTTAGGACTTTGGTTATCAGGAGATCCTACTCGTGTAGTATCTGCTTACGATACTAAAAGTTTAAATACAAATACTTTAACAAGAGGCAGAGATCAGTATTTCAACTGGAATTTATCTAATTACCTGACTTATAATAAAGTTTTTGCAGAAATTCATGATGTTGAAGTTACTGCCGGTATAGAGGCCAACGTACAAGGAACCAGAGAAAAATTAACGATTGACCGAAAAAATGTAAATCCAAATTCAAACTACTGGTCTTTAAAAGATATTAATGTTGCAAGTTCAGTAACAGGTTATAAAGATGAAGCTTTGAATCAGAGAAGATTAGCTTCTTATTTTGCTCGTTTTCAGTACAAATTAATGGACAGATATTTACTTACTGGTACTGTAAGACGTGACGGATCTTCTCAATTTGCTGAAGACAAACGTTGGGGAACATTTCCATCAGTTGGTTTAGGTTGGATTGTATCAAAAGAAAGTTTTTTAAGCAATATTGAAACACTTAATTTATTAAAATTAAGAGGATCATGGGGTAGATTAGGAAATCAGAACATACCGTTAAATACTCAGGTTTTTACTTCAGGAGTTGATGTGCCGGGTCTCGGCTCAGGAATAACGATCAATTCACAGATCGATCCTAATTTATCATGGGAAATTGTAGAAGAACTTTCAGGAGGATTTGATTTTGAATTGTTTGCTAACAGATTAAAAGGATCTTTTGATTTGTATGACAAAAAAACAACCAATACCATTTTAAATGTTAAACCTTATGCAACTTCAGGATACAATATTTCAACTTATTCACATATCGGAGAAGTATCAAACAAAGGGTATGAAATTGCTTTGCGTTGGGATGATAAAATAAGCGATAATTTAAGTTATTGGGTAGGGGGTAATTACTCTCACAATAAAAATGAACTTACAAGTCTGAAAAACGTCCAAATTGCTCCGACTATTGGTGGAGGTTTAGGAAATGGTCAAAACACTAAAATATTGGATAACACTTCAGTTGGACAACCTTTAGGAAGTTTCTATATGTATGAGTTTGCTGGTATTGATGCGTCAAATGGTAAAATGTTATACTACACAGCAGCGGGTGATAAAGTAGTTCAGTCAGCATTAAACGAAAGAACCGATAAAAAGTATGTTGGAACAGTCTTACCAACTTCAACGTATGGAATTACTCTGGGAGTAAATTATAAAAACTTTGATTTTTCTGTTGATGGTTACGGAACAGGAGGAGCAAAAGTATACAATGGAAAAAAAGCACAGCGTTTTGGTGGTGAAAATATAGAAGCTTCTATGGCTCGCAATTTCTGGACACCAACTAACACAACTGCTTCAAATCCGGCGCCTTCTAATGAGATTCCTTATGCATCTACTTTCTTTTTGGAATCAGCAGATTACTTCAGAATCAACAACATTAGTTTAGGATACAAATTGCCATTAAAAGAAGATCTGTTCTTTAACTATTGCAGAATTTATGTAAACGCAATTAATCCGTTTATTACTCAAAAGTATTCAGGTTTCTCTCCTGACGTCGTTAGTGATGGTAAATTGGTTGAAGGTACTCAGGGTGTTGAGTTAGATGCTTACCCATCATTGAGATCATTTGTTATCGGTGCTAATTTAAAATTTTAATATCATGAAAAGAATATATATATCAATGTTTGTGTTGTCCGGGTTACTTTTTGCAGGATGCGCAGATGATTTTTTAGATGTAAGCCCTACAGAATCGATTCCGTCAGCAGATGTAGAGTTGGTTAATAACGACGCAGGAGCTTCAGGTTTTGTAACCGCAATTTACAATCAGTTTTTAGGATGGGATATGTCTTCTTTTGGATGGAATGCTGTTACAAGTATCATTTCTGATGATGCAGATAAAGGTTCTGATCCTGGAGATACCGGAGCAGATAAGGACATTATTGATGCCTTAACCTATAATGCTTCGACTCCTTCATTTCAATCTACCTGGGATGCTCATTATGCGGGAATTAACAGATGTAATCAGGCTTTGGCTATTTTTCCTAAATTAGATAAGGTGACACCGGCTTTAAAAGTAAGATTAGAAGGAGAAGCTAAATTTTTCAGAGCTTTTATGTATTTCACTTTAGTAAAAGGTTACGGTGGAGTTCCAATTATTGATCATTTACCAATTCCGGGTTCAGAAGGGGATAGAATCATGCAATTAACCCGTAAAACGCCGGCTGAAGTTTACGCATTTATCGAGAAAGATTTGAATGATGCCATTACAAATTTACCGGAGAAATCAGCTTACGCGGCAGAAGACAAAAGTCGTGTTTCTAAAGGTTCTGCTTATGCTCTGTTAGCAAAAGTAAATTTATATCAAAAAAATTGGCAAAAAGTAATTGACAATTGTGATAAAGTAACAGGATATTCTTTAGTAGCTGATTATGCGCTACAATATAAAAAAGCTGGAGAATTTGGTCCAGAGTCCATTTTTGAAATTAATGGAATTGGTTCAACTTCAAGCCCTGGTTTTGGAATTGGAAACTACTCTGTTTCTCAGGCACCACGTGGTGCAGGAGGATGGGGTTGGGGCTTCAATACACCTACTCAGGGGTTAGCAAATGCTTATGAAGCAGGCGACGTAAGAAGAGCTGCAACGATTATTTTCAGAGGTTCCGTTTTATACGATGGAAGACCGGTACCGGCTACTGTAGCAAATCCCATGTACAATTACAAAGCGTATTCTTCAGATTTCTACAATCAGGAATTTACAGATACCAATCTTAGATATTTAAGATATGCTGAGGTATTGTTAATGAAGGCGGAAGCTTTGAATGAATTGGGACAGACATCAGCAGCAATTCCTTTAGTGAATATGATTCGTAAAAGAGCAGGTTTAGGAGATACTCCTTTTACTTCTCAAACAGATGTTAGAAAAGCAATCTGGAAAGAAAGAAGATTAGAAATGGCTTTCGAACATGACAGATGGTTTGATCTTGTAAGAACAGGACAAGCTCAGGCTGCTATGGCTGCCGACGGAAAAACATTCGTTGTTGGTAAACATGAATTATTTCCAATTCCTACTACATTCTTAAGAGAAGCGGGTGGACTTTCACAACAAAATCCAGGAGGTTACTAAATAAACTTTTAAAATCACTTCCTTCTCCTTTTTGAAGGAAGTGGTTTTTATTCACTGATATTAAAAAAAATATAATGGTTAAAATTTCAGTTTTACTATTAGCTTTTACTTTTTTGAGCTGTAACGGACAAGAAAGCAAACAAACAGAAAAAGAAGAATCGTCTGCTGTAAAATTAACAGATGATGAACTTTTAGCTGTAGTTCAAAAAGAGACGTTTAAATATTTTTGGGATTATGCTGAGCCAAATTCAGGATTAGCAAGAGAACGTTACCATCCGGATAGAATTTATCCTGAAAACGATGCACATATTGTAACCACAGGAGGTTCTGGTTTTGGATTGATGGCTATTGTTTCCGGAATGTCACAAGGATATGTAACGAAAGAAAAAGGAGTTGAGAGACTGAACAAAATTGCTGATTTTTTAGGCAAAGCGGATCGTTTTCATGGAGCATGGTCGCACTGGATAGATGGAAATACAGGAAAAGTAAAACCTTTTGGAACCAAGGATAATGGTGGAGATTTAGTCGAAACATCATTTTTGGTTGCAGGAATGATTACCGTTCGCGAATATCTAAAAGACGGTTCAGAGAAAGAAAAAGCGGTAGCTCAAAAATACGATGCACTTTGGAAAGGAGTAGACTGGCAATGGTACACGAATAATAAAAATGTTTTGTACTGGCACTGGTCACCAACTTACAACTGGCAAATGAATTTTGCTCTTGAAGGCTACAACGAATGTTTGATTACCTATGTCATGGCAGCATCTTCACCAACACACGCGATCGATGCAAAAGCATATCATGAAGGCTGGGCGAGAAGCGGCGGAATAGTTTCTTCTAAAACCAAATACAATATTCCTCTAATTCTAAAACACAATGGAGCCGATGAATTTGGCGGACCATTGTTCTGGGCACATTATTCGTATGTAGGACTTGATCCGAACCAGCTAACAGATAAGTATGCCAACTATTGGGATCTGAATGTCAATCAGGTAAAAATTGATTACCAATATTGTATCGAAAATCCAGGGAAATTTAAAGGATACGGAGCCGATTATTGGGGCTTAACCGCGTCTTATTCCAGAAATCCTGACGGATCTATTGGGTACGATGCTCACATGCCAAGCAACGATAAAGGAGTTATCTCTCCAACAGCAGCCATTAGTTCAATTGTTTATACACCAAAAGAATCAATCGCTGTAATTAGAAATTTATACGAAAATCATAAAAAGGAAACTTTTGGAGAGGCAGGGTTTTATGATGCGGTTAGCCTACAGAATAATTGGGTTGCAAAACGGTACCTGGCTATTGACCAGGGACCTGAAGTAGTAATGATTGAAAATTATCGTACCGGTTTGCTTTGGAAACTATTCATGAATGCTCCCGAAGTAAAACAAGGTTTGGTTAAGCTTGGTTTTAAATCCGGAAAGTACGGATTCTAGTAACAGGAGCTTATGACAGTTCAGCATTTTATGGCTGGACATTTAAACCAATAAAAAACGAACACAAACAAATAAATATAGTAGAATGAAGAACAAATTAGTCTTACTGTTTTTAGGATGTGCTGTTCTGGGATATGCTCAGAAAAAGAACACTAAAAATACAGTAAAAATAAAACCAAAATCGGAGTTTGTAGCAGAGTTATTGTCAAAGATGACACTGGATGAAAAATTAGGGCAGCTTAATTTACCAACCTCCGGAGATATTACTACAGGACAGGCAAACAGTTCTGATGTGGCGAAAAAAATTGCTGAAGGTAAAGTTGGAGGTTTGTTCAATATTAAATCTGTTCAAAAAATTAGAGAAGTACAAAGAATTGCGGTGGAAAAAAGCCGTCTGAAAATTCCATTGATTTTCGGAATGGACGTGATTCACGGTTACGAAACTACTTTCCCGATTCCGTTAGGATTATCTTGTACCTGGGACATGAATCTGATTGAAAGAAGTGCCAGAATTGCAGCTCAGGAAGCGAGTGCAGATGGTATCAACTGGACATTCTCTCCAATGGTTGATGTTTCTCGTGATCCGCGTTGGGGAAGAGTTTCTGAAGGTTCAGGAGAAGATCCGTATTTGGGAAGTCAGATTGCAAAAGCAATGGTAAACGGTTACCAGCAAAACGATCTTTCTAAAAACAATTCAATTATGGCCTGTGTAAAACACTTTGCTTTATACGGAGCACCAGAGGCAGGTCGTGATTACAACACGGTTGATATGAGTCATATTCGAATGTTCAACGATTACTTTCCTCCATACAAAGCTGCTGTTGATGCAGGTGTAGGTTCTGTAATGGCTTCTTTCAACGAGATTGACGGAATTCCTGCAACAGGAAACAAATGGCTGATGACAGATGTTTTAAGAAAACAATGGGGCTTTAAAGGTTTTGTGGTTACCGATTTTACAGGGATACCTGAAATGATCGAGCACGGAATGGGAGATTTACAAGCTGTTTCGGCACTTTCGTTAAATGCAGGTGTTGAAATGGACATGGTTGGTGAAGGTTTCTTAGGAACTTTGAAAAAATCGTTAGACGAGAAAAAAGTAACGATAGAGACCATCGACAATGCTGTTAAACTTATTCTGGAAGCAAAATACGATTTAGGTCTATTTAGTGATCCTTACAAGTATTGTGATGCTAATAGAGCAAAAACAGAAATTTTTACTGCAAACAGCAGAAAAGAAGCTCGTTCTACAGCAGCACAATCATTAGTGTTGTTAAAAAACCAAAATCAATTGTTGCCACTTAAAAAATCAGGAACAATTGCTTTAATCGGACCCTTGGCAGATGCCAAAGAAAACATGCCGGGAACCTGGAGTGTAGCAACAAGAATGGAAAATGCAATCTCACTTTTAGCAGGAATCAAAGAAGTAGCAGGAGCATCGACAAAAGTTTTATATGCAAAAGGAAGCAACTTAGATTACGATGAAGAGTTTGAAACTAAAGCAACCATGTTTGGTAAAACGTTACACCGTGACGGACGTTCGAAAGAAGAATTACTGGCAGAAGCATTAAAAGTAGCCAATCAGTCAGACGTAATTGTTGCGGCACTTGGAGAATCTGCAGAGATGAGCGGTGAATCAAGCAGCCGTACAAATTTGGAAATTCCACAAGCCCAAAAAGATTTATTAAACGCCTTGCTAAAAACAGGAAAACCGGTTGTTTTAGTATTGTTTGACGGTCGTCCGTTAGTAATTAAAGAAGAGAATGAAACCGTTCCGGCTATTTTGAATGTTTGGTTCGCAGGTACAGAAGCGGGTTATGCTATTGCTGACGTTTTGTTTGGAGATGTAAACCCTTCCGGAAAACTAACATCAACCTTCCCAAGAAGTGTTGGTCAGTTGCCAATTTACTATGCACACAAAAATACAGGAAGACCTTTGGTTAACACAGAAGGTAAGTTCGAAAAGTTCAGATCCAACTATATTGACGAAAGAAACGAGCCATTGTTTCCATTTGGTTTCGGGTTAAGTTATACCACTTTTGAGTATTCAAATCTGAAAATTTCATCTGATAAAATGAACTCAGGCGAAAAGCTAAAAGTAACGGTAGATGTGACTAATACAGGAAATTATGATGGAAAAGAAACGGTTCAATTGTACATCAGAGATGTAGTAGGATCGGTAACAAGACCTGTAAGAGAACTTAAAAATTTCCAAAAAATAACTCTTAAAAAAGGAGAAAAACAAACCGTGACATTCGAGATCACAGTTGAAGATTTAAAATTTTATAACTCTGCTTTACAATTTGTGGCAGAACCTGGACAGTTTGATGTTTTCGTTGGTGGAAATTCAAATGCCGAGAAGAAAGTTAGTTTTGTATTAACTAATTAAGTTGGTTTATTGATTAGTAATTAGCCCTTCGTAATTGGTTAGCGAAGGGCTTTTTTTTAAAAGACATTTTTTAAACCTTTATAAATTTAAAATAATGAATACTACTAAAGCACTTCGGATAGCATTACTTTTAACAATAACAATGGCTTTTCAGTCCTGCTGTGTGAAAGAAAATGCAATTGTGGCACATCGCGGGGCATGGAAAAAAAACAATCTTCCTGAAAATTCTATAGCCGCCCTAAGACATGCCATCGACTTAAAACTTCCCGGTTCAGAATTTGACGTATGGAGAACAGCCGATGATTCACTTGTCATCAATCATGATGCACATTACAACAAATTGCTTATTGAGGAAACCAATTATGCCGATCTTATAAAGTTTAAACTTTCAAACGGAGAGAAGCTTCCAACCTTGTACGAGTATATTGTTGAAGGTAAGCGAAATAATAAACACACACTTTTGGTTTGCGAAATAAAACCTTCGGAAATAAGTAAAGAAAGAGGAAAAGAAACAGCATTGAGGACTGTTGAAACTATCCATAAACTTAAAGCAGAAAGAAATACCTGCTACATTAGTTTTGATTACGAAATGCTGAAACAAATCAGAGAAGTCGATTTTCGGGCAAGTTTACAGTACCTCGAAGGAAACAAATCTCCAAAAGAAGTTAAAGCAGATCGTATCAACGGCGTTGATTATCATTATTCCGTATTTAAGAAGCATCCGGAATGGATCAAAGAAGCCAAAGAGTATAAGGTTATTTTAAATGCGTGGACGGTAAACGAAGCGGCCGATATGGACTGGATAATTGATCATAAATTCAATTATATCACTACCAATGAACCTGAGTTGTTAGAACAAAGGATAAAACAGAAAAAATAGAGCTATTGAAACTGTGTTTTCTCTTTTGGAGAAAATCTTTTATATAAAAATCATCCTATGAAAAAAACATATGTAGTAGCTGTTATGCTGATGCTTGTTAGTTTAAGCAATACAATACTCGCACAAAACACTAAAATTCCCGGTAAAACAGAATGGTTTGACCCCAATAAAAAAGCAACGACCTACTGTAATCCAATCAATATTGGGTACAATTATACCACCGAAAATCACAATGGTATTCCGGAGTCCAGACGTTCCAGTGCTGATCCGGTAATTATTACATTCAAAGGCGAATACTATTTGTTCGCGACCAATCAGGCAGGTTATTTCTGGAGTAAAGACATGTCAGACTGGAAATTTGTATACGGAAGTTTTCAACGTAAGCCCGCCGACGACGATCAATGTGCACCTGCAGCCTGGGTAGTCAATGATACCTTATTTTATGTGGGTTCGACCTGGAAAAGAGATCATCCAATCTGGAAAACTGCTGACCCAAAATCAGGACAATGGTTGCGACATGTTGATAAAGCGATGCTGCCAACCTGGGATCCTGCTATTTTTCAGGACGATGATAAAAAAGTGTACATGTATTATGGTTCAAGTGGAAAATTACCACTTGTAGGTGTAGAAGTAGATTATAATACCTGGCTTCCGAAAGGCAATCAGGCAGCTTATGAAAAACTGTACAAAGCCACCGAAGTAGAAGATATTCAGCGTGCTTATGGCGAGATAAAAGAAGTAGTAGGTTTAGATCCTGCCAATCACGGCTGGGAACGTTTTGGCCCCAATAATGATATGGAACCCGCACCTTGGGGGAATTTTATAGAAGGAGCCTGGATGACCAAACACAATGGCAAATATTATATGCAATATGGTGCTCCTGCCACAGAATTTAAAGGTTATGCCAATGGAGTTCATATTGGTAACAGCCCGTTAGGACCTTTCACCTATCAAAAACACAATCCTATGTCATACAAACCGGGAGGATTTGTAATCGGAGCGGGACATGGAAACACTTTTGCAGATAATTATGGCAATTACTGGAATACCGGAACCTGTAAGATCTCCATCAAAGACCGTTTCGAACGTCGCATTGATATGTTTCCTGCCGGATTTGATAAAGACGATGTGATGTATTCGATTACTTCTTATGGGGATTTTCCAATTGTTCTTCCCACCAAAAAACGCAATCAGGAGAAAGGAGCTTCTTCCGGCTGGATGTTGCTTTCGTATAAAAAGCCTGTCACTGTTTCCTCTTCAGAAGAATGTATGGAAGTGGAAACCCACAGAATGGACAATGGAGGTAAAAAAGTATACGAGAAGTTTTGTTACGGGGCGGTCAATTTAACCGACGAAAATATTCAAACGTATTGGTCTGCAAAAACTGCTGATCCGGGTGAATGGTTACAGCTTGATTTAGGCAGACAAATGCAGATCAATGCCTTGCAGATCAACTATGCCGATCATAAAGCAACACAGTTCAATAAGGCAATGGATATTTATTATCAGTACAAAATTTTCATGTCGGATGACGCTGTAAACTGGAAGTTGGTAGTCGATAAATCTAAAAATGCAAAAGACGTTCCGCACGATTATGTCGAGCTGACGAAAGCAATAAAAGCACGTTACATTAAAATGGTCAACGTTCATAATGCCTCCGGATTGTTTGCGATTTCAGATTTCAGAGTGTTTGGAAACGGATTGGCAGAAAAACCACAGTCGGTTCTTGGTTTTAAAGTAGACAGAAATGCAACTGATGCAAGAAATGCTATGATTTCCTGGAAAAAACAGACGAACGCAACCGGTTACAATATTTATTACGGAATTGCACCGGACAAATTGTATAACAGCATTATGGTTTACGACGAAAGTTCGTATGATTTTAGAGGCCTGGATAAAGGAACCACTTATTATTTTACCATTGAAGCCTTTAATGAAAACGGAATTGGTGTAAAAAATGAAGTAGTAGAAGTAAAATAATTCTCATTTTGACCTCTTGAGTGTAATTTATTGTAACACATAGAGTAACATAGGTTCCGTATCTGTAAAAAAGACGTTCCACTTCACTGAAATACACCTATTTCTTTTGTAGTTTTTTTTATATCGGAAGTCTATGTTTCTGTGTGTTATTTTTTTTCGAAATCGTTACATAAAAATACTGGCAGTTCTAAAGAATTTTGTTCCTTTGTTTAACAACCAAAAAATGCTATACAACCTATGAAAAAAACGATTCTGTTAACTGCATTAGTTTTAAACGGATTGACATCTTTTGCGCAGTCAAATGATGAGAAAAACATTAAATTATTTTATAAAAAGGCCCTGACCGAGTCTAAATGTTATACCTGGTTAGAATATTTGTCTAACGACATCGGAAGCCGTTTATCAGGTTCTGCAAGTGCCGAAAAAGCAGTGCAATACACGAAAAGACAATTGGAAACCCTTGGTCTTGATAAAGTTTATCTACAGGAAGTAATGGTTCCGCATTGGGTACGCGGCGAAAAAGAAACCGCTTATATTTTAGATAATAAAACGAAAACTGTAGTGCCAATTTGTGCTTTAGGAGGATCAGTTGCGACTCCCAAAACAGGACTTACAGCCGAAGTAATCGAAGTAAAGGGAATTAAAGAACTGGCAGAATTAGGCGATAAAGTAAAAGGTAAAATTGTGTTCTATAACAGACCAATGGATCCGGAAAATATCGAAACCTTTAAATCTTACGGAGCCTGTGTAGATCAAAGGTATGCCGGTGCAAAAGAAGCGGCAAAATTAGGTGCAGTTGGAACAATTGTGCGTTCGATGAATTTGCGTTTAGACGATTTTCCGCATACAGGAGCTCAAAGTTATGGCGACTTACCAAAAGATCAATACATTCCAACTGCCGCAATCAGTACAAATGGAGCAGAATTGTTAAGTAAATCTTTGAAAGTAAATCCGTCTTTGAAATTTTATTTCAAACAATCATGTGAGACCTTGCCGGATGTTTTATCGTATAATGTGATTGGAGAAATGACCGGAACAGAAAACCCTGGCAACATTATGGTTGTCGGAGGACATTTGGATTCCTGGGATTTAGCAGATGGTTCACACGACGATGGAGCAGGAGTGGTTCAAAGTATGGAAGTAGTTCGAATTTTGAAAAACTTAAACTATAAGCCTAAAAATACGATTCGTGTCGTTCTGTTTATGAATGAAGAGAATGGAGGAAAAGGTGGTGCTAAGTATGAAGAAGTTTCGAAACAAAAGAAAGAGAATCATATTTTTGCATTAGAGAGCGATTCTGGTGGATTTTCTCCAAGAGGATTTTCAATTGAAGCAGATGACGCTAATTTTAAGAAAATAGCTGGATTTAAAGATCTTTTTGAGCCTTATTTGGTGCATAGTTTTACTATTGGACATGCAGGATCAGATATCAATCATTTAACCTCTAAATCGATTGTAAAAGCAGGTTTAAAACCGGATTCACAGCGTTATTTTGATTACCACCACGCGGCAAACGATAAGTTTGATGCTATTAATAAAAGAGAATTGGAGCTTGGAGCTGCAACTATGACAACGTTGATGTATTTAATGGATCAGGGTGGAATTGTTCTTCCGGCTGCAAACTAAATTGCAAAAATCAAATTCAAATTCCAAATTCCAATAGGGCAGACCTTATTGGAATTTGGAATTTTTTTATTTAGAAATTTATGTGATTAACTTTTAAACGTGATCGTAAATTTTGCCCCTTTGTTGGGGTTACTTTCCACGTCAATATGACCGCCAAGATTCGTTACATGATTATAAACCAGATAGAGTCCGATTCCGTTACTGTCTTTGTTTGAGTTAAATGTCTGATGTAATCCAAAAATTTTGTCTTTTACTTTTTCCATATCAAAACCAATTCCGTTATCCGAAATAATTAACTGTGTGGTTCCGTTAATAGTAAGGGAATTAAAACTGATAAATGGTAAAAAACCGGGTTTTGAGTACTTAATCGAATTGGTAATCAGATTCAGGAATATACTCTTTAAGGAAGTTTTGTTGAAAAGAATTGTTTCTGCCTCCGAAAAATCAATTGAAATTTTGGCTTTCGAATTGTGAACTAAGGAATTAATAGAGTCTAAAACTTCTTTCAATACAACTTCAAAATGCAGGACTTCCAACTGATCGTCTTCTTCATTTTTTTTATCCAGAAGCGCGACATGATCAATTAATGTTTTCTTTAAACTTTGTGTCGAAATTTCAATAATGGAGATTAATTCGAGCGTTTCAGGATCTGTAATAGTAGATTTGTCCAGGAGATCAAAAACGGCCAGTATGTTATTTACAGGAGATCTTAAATCGTGTGCCGTAGTATAAGTAAGCTGTCTGAGTTCCTTATTGAGTTTGGTAAGTTCTGCCAGATGAAGATTTCTTTCCTGTTCCATCTCTTTTCTGAAAGTGATGTTTTTAGCAACAGCATAAACGAGTCTGTCTTTGGCAACCGGAAAAGAACTCCATAAAAGCCAAACGATAGCACCGCTTTTAGTCACATATCGATTTTCAAAATTATACAAACCAATATCCTGAGTAAGTTCTTTGCGGGCATTTGTAGTAGTCAGTTTATCGGCTTCAAGAATAAAATCGTTTATGGGTCTTGAGAGTATTTCTTCTTCAGTATAACCCAGTAATTTAGTCATAGCCGGGTTTATTATTTTAAAATAGCCGTCAAAACCGGCAATACACAATAAATCGGGTGAAGAGTCAAAAAAATCTTCAAACTGCGAGAAAAAATGCAGATTATTTTGGGAATATTTAGGTGCTCTATCGATCATAGTTTAAACCTAACTTAAAATTTACTCTGCTAAAATAGTATTAAAATTTTATATTTATGTTTTGATTTTAACTATTCTGTTGGATATTCGTTTAAAAACATTTTAATACGTTGAAGAGTTGTCATGGGGTTAAAAATGTAAGTTTTTAGAAACGAAGTTTTTTTGTTTTATTCGTCGATACTGATAAAAAAGGGCTTTTAGTAGGTGTCAATAATCGTTTTTAGGAGGTCAGAATCGGCCAAATCAACAGGAGCGACTACTTTTTCGTCGAGCGGAATGTTATTTCCGTATCTTTCCTTGATTATTTTTTGTACCCTTTGATCAGTTAAATTAAAATTCTTCAACTGTTTTAGTTTCGACAATTCGATGTTTGCGGCATTTTTATAAATTTTCCAGATCAGTTCAGAGCAATAAATTCTGGTATCGCTCCATTCAAAATATGCGTCATATTCTCTTCCGTCAAATTGCTGACTGTACGCTTTCATTTTTTGTAGCACTACAGGAGTTAAAACTTTATCAGAGTTTTTTAATCGTTTTACAAGATATTTGGCCTCTTTTCCGTGCTGAATCCATTCGTTAAAAGGAGTAAGTTTTACAGGCTGAACTGCTTCAAAAACAAACCATTTTCCGTTGATATCGTAAATGATGCCACAATGAGAAAATTTAGAGTTTGTGGCAATTCGTACGGCTTCACATTGTGGAGATTGAGAGGTTTGAAAAATAATATCCCCATCCTGAATTTTAGTTTGTAAAGTGTTTTCCTCCTTGGTTTTAGTATGGGAAAACGGATTGTTAGGAAAAACCTTCAGAGCAACAAACAAAGCGCAGCCAAAACTGAGTAAAAAAGTAATAACCGGAAAGAGATATTTTGATTTTTTCATTTTGTAAAGGTGAAATGTGATATGTAAAATGTAAAATGAGATCTGTAAAACTTGAAACCTGAAACTTGAAACTTGAAACTTGAAACTTGAAACCAATACCTTAAACCCTCATCTACCAATTAGCGAGACAAATAAAGGTCAAAAAAAAATAGTTACCAAAATGATAACTATTTTTAAGTATAATTTTAAGAAATATTAGATTCTGAAAATTCCTCCAACAGCAATAATTCGCTGTAAAAAGAAAAAGTCCTGTGATGCTCTGTCTTCACTGCTTTGTGTAGTTCTGATATCCTGCATGTTGATGTAACCACCTTTTAACTCACCCTGTATGTAAAAATACTTGAAGAAAGTAAGGTTGATTCCCGCTTTTGCGGAAAGACCATAACCTGAAATATGAAAATCATCATGACGTTCTTTTCCTAAAAGAGTTGTGTTGGTTTTAGGATATAAAAGTCCTACACCTACACCCTCAGTCAAATTAACCTGAATTTTATCAGTGTTAGTGATACCAAACAATTTAGAAATATCGTCATGTCTGGAAACTTCAGTATTAATATAGTTCAAACCGTCTGTATGTTCGTACATTAAAAAAGCAGTTCCGCTTCCAACTTCACCTTTTCCGAAACCACCTTCCTGAGCACCGCCCTGAGACATGTCTACAGGTCTATTGTTGTAAACACCATTGTAAATAGATCCGGTCTGATCAGCAGGTAAATTGATGTAACCATTTACATTAGCTGTTTGATTCTGAGTCATCACATATTTCATATGATCCCAACCAATCGAAACGCTGTAATGATCACTAAAGAAGTACCCCATTCTAAAGTTGGTTTGCGGAATCGTCATGTTAACCGGATTTACATAATCAATATGCCATCCTTTTGGTTTATCATGCGCTTTCATATTATCAACCGTAAAGTTGTAGTCTTTCCCTCTGAAATTCACATCAGATTTAGTGTAACTTTCTCTGTTTCCTCCCCAGGAAACGAAAAATTTTCCTTTATTGTGGGCAGTGTATCTTTGTACTGTGATTTCTTCTTGCGCAAAAGTGCTTGCTGAAAAACACAACAAAAAGAAAACTAAAATATTTGTTTTCAATGAAATGGTATTAAGTAATTAAAATGAGTTAACCGTTTTTCTGATCGCTACTAATTTGGTCATTAAACCTTCGAAATAGTCTAAATGAAGCATATTAGCACCATCACTTTTGGCATTAGCAGGATCGAAATGAGTTTCGATAAAGATACCGTCAACACCAACAGCAATACCTGCTTTGGCAACAGTTTCGATCATGTCCGGTCTTCCTCCCGTAACACCGGCAGTCTGGTTAGGCTGTTGTAACGAGTGTGTTACATCCAAAACTGTAGTAGCATATTGCTGCATAGTAGGGATTCCTCTGTAATCAACAATCATATCCTGGTAACCAAACATAGTACCGCGATCTGTAACCATAACATTTTCGTTGTTACAATCCAGTACTTTTTGTACAGCATGTTTCATACTTTCCGGACTCATGAATTGTCCTTTTTTCAAATTAACTGTCTTTCCTGTGTTTGCTGCAGCAACAACAAGGTCAGTTTGACGAACCAGGAAGGCTGGAATTTGCAAAACGTCAACGTATTGTGCGGCCATAGCAGCATCTTCATTGGTATGAATATCGGTTACGGTTGGAACGTTAAAAGTCTCTGAAACTTTTCGTAATATTTTTAATGCTTTTTCGTCACCAATTCCTGAGAAACTATCGATTCTTGAACGGTTGGCTTTTTTAAAAGATCCTTTAAATACAAAAGGAATCTGAAGGTTGTCGGTAATACCAACTAATTTTTCTGCAATTCTAAGAGCCATTTCTTCTCCTTCTATGGCGCAAGGTCCTGCTAATAAAAAGAAGTTGCCGCTTTCAGTATGCTTAATTTGTGGAATATGTTGTATGTTCATAGTATGTTTTTTTGACAGTGCAAAGGTAGTTATGATTTATGAATAGCAGATGAAGATTTATGTTTTTTTTAAGAAGCTAATCTGGTTATCCGCTGTGTAATTTATGTTGAAATCAGGATTATTCCCTCGAGACTATTACAAGACTTCATTCAAAATCTTAAATGTTTAAGATGAAGGGCAATATTAATGCGTTATAAAAAGATAATAAATGACATTTATCATGTTGCTTGTAAATTAGCAGTATCATGAAAAAATTACTTTTCGTAAGATCGTTTCATGAAGTACTGAATGATTATAACCACTATCAGGACAAACGTAAAAATAAGCGTGAACATAAAAAGTCCAACAAACTCCATTCCGCATCTAAGTGAATTTGGATTTTGCTCGATATATTTATTAGCATTATAGGTGGCAATGTAAAAGGAAATAACAGGTACTATTATTTGCGCGATGAGACTAATTATACAAACCATTCCGAATTTTAAAGATATAGTTTCGCCAATTGCTTTTCTTCCGGCTATAATTTGAAATAGCAATGGAAGAATAAGTACAATTAGAGGTACGCTTTCTAACATATTATAATCCTGAGTGTAACTTTATTTTTTAATTGCTCTTTAAACGCAATCCCATTGGAACCATTAAAATACCTTTTTCATAAACGTTCAGATAGAGTTTTACCGGCTTCTTTTGCCCGTCCCATTTAAGCTCATATACATTTAGGAATCCTGCCCCCATGTCGCTTCTTTTGGTTGGGAAAGGACAACAGGTTTCTAAGCGGGTATAGGTTATTTTTTCACCATTTGGACCTGCTAAAGCATTTAAAAAACGAGTTTCGTTTAGAGCTTCATTTCGGGTATTCTGAAAAAACAGGTTTACAGGATAATCAGGGTCGTAACCGTATTTTTTATCGTTGCTGAAAAGCGTAATCGAAAATGTATTGTCTTTCTTTAAAACAAGATCAGGAGCGTTGTCATCGACATTTTTTAAAGTCGATTTTGTGCTTATACAAGATGTTACGCTGATAATGAGAACAATAAAAAGGGCTATTTTTTTCATGGTTTATTAATGTTGGTCCTACAAATGTAAAGTGTTTTTACTACAGATGATAAGGATTTAAAGATTTACGGAAAAAATGGTTGTAAATCTGTTGCATCACTACATTCTGTGGTTAATCTGCTTTTTTAGTATTTAGTTTTAGAATACCAATTACAATCAGATATTGTGCCACAAGGTAGGTGAGCATTATAAAAAAGGAACTTTTTTCGATGGGAGCATGAAATTTATTGAAAGCCAAAATACTATCAGAAGTAACAAATGAAACTGCACCTGCTAAAACGTAAAGACTGCCTGTTTTTTTCCAAGTCAGGCTGCCATTAAAAGCAAACAGCAGCATTGTCGAAATTACGGCTGCATAAATGATAACAGGGATTTTTAATTCACCCAGATTGGGCATCAAAAATAAAACCATTCCAACTAAATAAAAAGCTATAAGCAGGCTGCCAATTGCGAAAAGGACTTTATTGATAGTAGTATTTCTTTTTGTTTGTTTGTTGAAGAGGACGCAATACATGAGGTGAGCAATTAAGAAAAAAAGAAGCCCTAAAATAAAATAGATTTCACCAATATCAGCAAAAAGCAGAATTACATCACCCAGCCAGGAAAACAATAATGCTCCCAAAAGGATGTTTTTTGAAGGGAACTTTCCGTGAAAATAAACTCCGAATCCTAATAGTGGTACCAAAACAGGTTTTAGAAACAAGTCCAGATTTTGGTATTCTAAAAACAAAATAATTAGATATAGAATACTGACAACGATAAAGGATTTAAAAAAATAGTGATTTCTCATAATCGGTTTATGAATTAACAGGTTGGTTTCGGTAGTTTTTAAAATCAATATTTACAAAGTAAATTGTAATTAAAAAGGATAAGGTCAAATAGATTAAAATAACAGGATTACTAAAGGAGATAACTTGATTTAAGCCAAACCAGTCTCCATAGTACATGAGGATGCCAATGGCAATACTAAAGCGTAAACCTTCCCAAAAAATGGCATATTTACTTTTGTCCATCAATTCGCTGTAACTGTAAATTGTAATCAGAATAAAAAATCCATAGAGGAAGATATTGGGCAATCCGATTTTGGCTACATTATCAAATAAATACGTTACAAACAATAGCGTGATTAACATTTGAGTTACGGACCAGTAAATTAGCTTTTGTGAATTTTGAGTACCATATTTATTAAAGGCAAAAACATTTTCGATTTTGGTTACAGGATATTTTTCTTCAAAATTTTCAGGTCTCCAGCCGGTGGGTTTAAACCAGATGGTGAATTTGTCCTTCCAGTTTTCGGCACGCCAGGCGTCTTTAATCAGTAAAGTTAAATGCTGAAAATTAATTCGGATAGGATTCCAGGTTTGTGCCGGTCTTGTAATACCAAAAACAGGAGGAACATCGTCTAATTCGGCCTGAAAAGTACCAAAAAGTTTGTCCCAGAAAATAAAAATCTGAGAATGGTTTTTATCTAAATATTCAGGGTTTATAGCATGATGTACGCGATGATGCGAGGGTGTAACCAGGATGTATTCCAGAAAACCCATTTTTTTGATGTGTTTCGTATGGTACCAAAACTGCAGAAACAAATGGAGGGGCAGGGTAATGGCTATTACTGAAGCCGGAACTCCTAATAATGCGGCCGGAATTAATAAAAATGTAAACAAATTAACCAGACTTGCGATAGGCTGGCGTAATGCGCAGGCAAGGTTAAATTCTTCGCTGCTGTGGTGAATGGCATGTTTGTTCCAGAAAAGATTAATCTGATGCGCCCATCGATGGCTCCAATAACCATAAAAATCAATAACAAAAAAAGCAATACAATAAGAAAGTACGTTGGCTTCCAGATGATAAAGCGCAATTTTAGAAACCAGCCATTCATATGAAATGAAGGTCAGACTCAATCCCAGGACGTCTTTGACCGAATTGGTAATTCCGGAGCTGATACTCGATACGCTGTCTATTAAAGGAGCGGTGTCGTTCTTTTTATAAATGCCGTATAATTTTTCGATTACAATTAATACTAAAAAAATCGGCGTTGCAATAATCAATATCTTTCCGTATTCTTCCATAAAAAAACGATTCTATTTTATTCAAATATAGAATAAAATAGAATCGTTTTTAAATTATTTGCAATTAAACAATTTCAGCGCTTAATCCGGCTTCCAAAAGTTGGGTACATTGCGGTTTTAATTTTTCAATAGGCCCTGTTTTTACAGTGCATTTTCCGTTGTAATGTACAATTAGGGAACATTGTTCTGCTTGCTCTGGCGTATGACTGCAAACACGCATCAAAGTGTCAATTACGTGGTCAAAAGTGTTTACATCATCGTTGTAAACAATGATTTCGTTATTGAAACCTGTGGCTTCCTTTTCGCGAACTCTTTCTCTTACTTTTTCTTTAGTACTCATTTTTTTAGGTTTTTGTACTGTTGTAATTACTAATTTTTTGGTCACAGCGTGCACAGATTGCATCGGAATTTAAAAGATCGATATCTGTGAACTATTTAATAAACAGATAATTAACTATCTAATTTACGTATTTTAATGAAACCCAGTTATTTCTTTGAAACTTTTTAACATATGTTAAACCTTTTTCGGTGCAGGAAGCATCGATAAAAGGAATGTCTTCTTCATAAAAACCGCTCAAAAGCAATATTCCTTTCGGATTTAAACAATCAACATAACTTTGCATATCGTTTAATAAGATATTTCGGTTGATGTTAGCAATGATTAAATCGTATTTTTTTCCGGCTAGTAAAGCTGCGTCGCCTTCATAAACGGAGATGTGCTGACAATTATTGCGTTCTGCATTTTCAATTGAGTTCAGGTAGCACCAGTTGTCGATATCGATAGCGTCAATTGGCTGAGCTCCTTTCATTTCGGCTAAAATGGCTAAAATGGCTGTTCCGCAACCCATGTCCAGTGTTTTCAAACCTTGAACATCGATTTCCAGTAAATGCTGAATCATCATGTGTGTAGTTTCATGATGACCTGTTCCGAAACTCATTTTTGGTTCGATTACAATATCAAATTCAGCGTTTGTTTTCTCATGAAAAGGAGCGCGAACATGGCATTTTCCGTCTACATCAATAGCCTCAAAATTTTTCTCCCATTCCTCATTCCAGTTGACCTGATCGATTTCCTCAATGGTATATTCGATTTTGAATTCTTCGGATTGTAAAATATAAATGTCGTCCAGAATATTCTCGTCCCATAAATCTTTTTTCACAAAAGCCGAAATTCCGTTCTCCGTTTCTGTAAAAGTCTCAAAGGCTTTTTCGCCTAGTTCAGCAATTAAAATTTCAGAACCCGGTTCTTTTGGTTCAATTGTAAAATGGTACCCTAAATATATATTCGACATAAAAAAATTTTTTGCAAAGGTAAGAATCCAAAGCAAAAGTTGTTCATAAATAATCAATATCCTTACCTTAATTAATGTTAATTTTGATTGGAATTTGTAAGGATTTTTAAAATATGAAGAATATCATTTTTATTTTGCTCTTTGTGGTACTTAACGGAGCAACTTGTGAGAAGGAACATGAAGTAGTTCGATCGTTTTGTTATTGGAAAACCGATTTGAATTTCGAAAACACGGAGGATTCGTTGATAAAAGACTTGAAGGTAAAACATTTGTACATTCGTTTTTTTGATGTAGACTGGAACCCGTATGCTAAAGAACCTTTGCCGGTTGCGACCCTTCACGATATCAGATTAAATGAAAGCAATCCTGAAATTACGCCCAGTATTTTTATTACCAATGAAGTGGTTTTGAAATCCGGAAAAAAGCAACTGGACAGTTTGGCTGTGAGAATTGCCAAACGTATTGAACAGATAGGATTGAAAATGAATGATTCGAAAGCCGAGAAAATAGCCAGTTCGATTGTGTATCCAAAAGATTATTACAAGCAGGAGCATCGTAAACAGTTGAATTATGATTCGGTAAAATCGAGTGAAATGGCAAAATTGAAAGTTGATTTTAAAGAAATCCTGATCGATTGTGACTGGTCGGAAAAATCAAAAGACAATTATTTTTACTTGTTAAGGCAAATCAAGAAAAGTTATCCTGCGACTGCAGTTTCGGCTACCATAAGACTCTGGCAGTATAAATATGCTTCAAAAGCCGGGATTCCACCTGTAGATAAAGGCTTGCTGATGTGTTACAATTTGAGTAAACCGGAAGACTTTACTACCAAAAATTCCATAGGAACCAGCGAAGAATTGGCACAATATATTACACACAACCAATACGGTTTAAAGCTTGATATTGCTCTGCCATTGTACAGTTGGGCAGTTGTTTTCAGAGGCAATCAGTTTAAGGGAATTTTATCCGATTATGACAGGATTCAAAATGATACCGTTAAATTAAAAAAAGTATCAGACGCTAAATATATACTTCAAGACGACATTTTAGTGGGACAGACTTATTTGAGAAACGGGGACGAAATCAGGATTGAGAAAATTTCTGAAGACGAACTTGACAAAATGATTTCGATTGTAAAAAGTAAAATTCCAATCGACAATCAGACCAAAGTGACGTTTTTCTCTTTTGATAAAAAATACATCAACGATTATGGAACCCAAAATATATCCGGTTATTATGCGTGTTTTTAGCCCTTTACTTTTTATTTTTAGTGTTCAAGTCTCTTTGGCTTGTGGATGGAGTGTTTCGCCTGAGACCAGCAGACTGGCTTTGTTTAAAGCGCAAAGAGAAGGATTCTTTAAGCTGACACCTTTTTATTATTCGGCCGATAATTACTACGATACAAACACTGTTTCGGGGGCAGATCAGGAATTGAATTGTGCGGAGTGGAAGAAAAAACTGGGCAGTCAGGTCGATCCAAAAGACGTGCACGTTATTTTGTACGAAACGGATGCTGAGAAATTCGAAACCGCTTATGAAACGAAATCGCTGAAAAAAGTTTTTGATAAGAATACTTTCATTGAAGCCTTACTACTTTCAAAAAACAAAGCGCTTCTCAATTACATTTTGTTTGCGAAAAAACTAGAATACAACAGTAATCCTGATGTAAAATGGGAGTCGTGGGGAAATATTGGTTATGACAGTAAAGATCATAAAATAGCCGATGTTAGCGATTTTGAAAAGAAAATCAGAACGGCAAAAGATTCTTTTTTGAAACAGCGTTATGCCTTTTTACTGTTGAGGTACAGTTTTTATGGCTCTGATAAGAATGAAGTGATTCGTTTGTACGATACTTATTTTGCAGCTGATAAAAACACGATCTTAGGCCCCTGGGCTTTGTACTATAAAGCTTTATGTGTTGAGGATTTAGTTTTGCAGAATTATTTGCTGAGTAAAGTATTTGTGTCCTGTGAAGAGAAATCATTAGCAGTTTTGCAGCATTACAACTGGAAATTAACAACAGAGACTTTGGCATTGGCTCAAAACGATGAAGAGCGCAGTGTGATTCTGTCCATTGAAGGTTTACGCAATCCGGCACCGGGTCTGAAAACCATTCAGGAAGTTTATGAGTTGAGTCCGAATAGCTTGTATTTGAGTTTTTTGATCGGGAGGGAAGTGAACAAACTTGAAGATTGGATTTTTACACCCCAATACACTAATGACGGAACGCCTTCGGTTGTTTTTGACAGTACAGTTTGGTATGAAAACTATGCGAAAGCAAAGGAGGAGAATTTCAGGAAAGATATTTTGTATTTAAGGGAGTTAGAATATTATTTGATTTCAATCAGAGAGCAGACTTCGGGCGAGCAAAAGGACTATATTACAGCAGCGATTGCACAGCTTTGTTTTATAGGAGACGAAATTGACCTGGGAAAGAAATACACGGATATGATTTCCGAAAAAGCAAGTTCTTCGATACAAATGCAAAAGAATATTCAGTTAGCATTGGTTTCTTTAAAGCAGGATGATTTGAAAAACAACGAAGTTCAAAATCAGCTTTTCAAATATTTTGATTCGGTTGAAAATCTGGTAGAAACCGATTTAGGTTTGTTTAAGAATTTATACAGTTTGTATCGCATCGCCAGCAAAGATTTTGCAGTAAAAGGCGATCGCGTGACAGCAGGTTTACTGGCGACGAAATCAGATATTAAAAATGAAGGAGAATACTCCGCTTATAATACGCCTTATTTTTACAGTTATATCGGTTATTTTGATCGAAATAATGCAACCGAGGCAGATATAGATCGTTTGATAGCACTTCAGGAGAAAAAAGACAAAACGCCTTTTGAAAGGTATATCTGTTCAGGAACAATAGCGCCAAATGTCAATTATTATAAAGATCTGAAAGGAACGATTGCATTCCGAGATAATAATTTGGAGTTGGCTTACCAAACTTTTGCCAGTATGCCGAAGGATTTTTGGGAGAAAAATTATGCGTATAAAGATTTTTTAAACGAGAATCCGTTTACGCCCAAAATTTTGCAAAGAGATACAGAGCGAAAGTTTGACTATCGTTTCAATAAAGCCGATTTTATTGCGCAGTTGATTCAGCTGAAAAAACAAAACACAGCCGCAAGCAATCTGAAACTGGCACATGCTTATTTTAATGTGTCGTATTTGGGTAATTCCTGGATGATGACTGCGTACGATTGGACATCGGGTGAATCGTATGTGGATTATGTGTATGGAGATAATTCAGAAAATGAAAAGAAGTATCAAAATGGTAATTACTATAGTTTAAGCATGGCCAAAATGTACTATGAGAAAGCCTTGAAAATGTCTAAAAATACAAATGAAAAAGCTCTGGCAAGTTTAATGATTTTTGAGTGCAATTATTACAACCACTACGCCAATATTGTTTCTGCAGAGGAAGAAGAAAAGAACCCGTTTAAAGCAGGGCAGGAGCTGATTAATTTCTATTCGGTTTATAGAAAAACGACTGCTTTTCAAAAATACAATTGTCCTTTGTTAGAATCGTATCTTAAGTAGCAGGGAGCAGACAGGTCATAAAAAAAGCGTTCGGGTTTTACGAACGCTTTTTTTTATGAGGTACTGAGATTCTAAGTTGCTGAGATTCTAAGTTTCTAAGATTCTGAGACTCTAATAATCTAAAGATCTAGATAGCAGTAACAATTGCTAAAAAGTCATCCGATTTTAGAGCTGCACCACCAATTAGACCACCATCTACGTCTGGTTTAGAGAAGATTTCTTTAGCATTTTCAGGTTTAACAGAACCACCGTAAAGAATAGAAACTTCATCAGCGATATCGGCTCCAAATGCTTTACGAACCACCTCTCTGATAAATTCGTGCATTTCCTGTGCTTGCTCCGGTGAAGCCGTTTCTCCTGTTCCGATTGCCCAAACCGGCTCGTAAGCCAAAACAATCTTAGACCATGATTCTTTTGCGATCTGGAATAATCCGTCACGCAATTGGTTTTCAACAATATTAAAGTGATTGTCAGACTGACGGTCTTTTAATTCCTCTCCAAAACAGAAAATTACAGTCATGTCATGTTTTAGAGCAGTGTCCACTTTATTTGCAATTAAGGCATCTGTTTCGTGAAAAATAGCTCTACGCTCAGAGTGACCCAGAATTACGGTATTTACACCCACACTGGTTAACATGTCAGCAGAAATTTCTCCTGTAA
This sequence comes from Flavobacterium tructae, assembly GCF_002217475.1. GTDB lineage: Bacteria > Bacteroidota > Bacteroidia > Flavobacteriales > Flavobacteriaceae > Flavobacterium > Flavobacterium tructae. The sequence continues at coordinate 23,193 of NZ_MUHH01000024.1, read as the reverse complement.
AAGCACCGCCTTCAGCCTGATGAACGTTTTGCGCTGCAACACCGATAGTGGTGTTTTTTAATTTTGCAGCAGCTGCCTGCAAGTTTACAAAAGTTGGTGCTACAATTACTTGTGCAGTAGTTTGTGCAGGTATTTTAGCGATTAATTCGTTTAATAATTCTTCAGTTTGTGCTGCGTTTTTATGCATTTTCCAGTTTCCTGCAACAATCTTTTTTCTCATTGTGGTAGTTTTTTATTTTTTGCTTTTATTTTATTCACGTTTATCATTGCAATTGCAATGCATATTGCGGTTTTATTTTAAACCTTTTAAGGTTTCATTGATTTTGTCAAAATCTTTTTCAATGGCACGATAGAGTACAATTTTCCCGGTTTTGTCTACAATGATGTATCTCGGAATCCAGTCTAAGTCAATTGCTTTTCCAAAAACACCTTTCATACCGTCGTTCATCATGAAATGATCGCCTTTTAATTCGTGTTTTTCAATTCCGGCTTTCCATTTGTCCGCAGTTTTGTCCGCAGAAAGAAACAAGTACGAAACAGTAGGGTTATTTGCTTGTAATTCTTTAAGCTGAGGCATTGCTTTTACACAGTCGCCACACCAGGAAGCCCAAACTTCGATTAACAAAGTTTTGCCTTTGTATTTTTTTAAAATGTTTTTGAAAGCAACCTGACTATCATCAGCTGCTAATAATTTTTCAGACAAAGCTTGTTTTGAAAAACTGGTTTTCTGAGCTTGTGAGCATGAAAAAGTGATAAATGCAATAAAGATTAGCGTTATTTGTTTCATAGTGGTAAATGATTTTGAACAAAGTTAAACAAACAAATGGAAAGCCAATCGGACATTAACAAAAATTGAAGACTCGTTTATTTTATCACAAATCAGCTAATTTCGGTTAAAAAAAGAGGAGTGAAATCGTAATAGTTGAGAGAATAAACTTCAAATTGGAATGAATTTTTAAAAGTAAATCTGCGAAAAAGCAAAAAAGAGAAATGTTTTTTGGGGAACGATAAGTTTTTGGCGGGAAAAAAACGTCAGATTGACTTAAAAAAGAGCTTCTTGAAATACGTATTTAAAACGTATTAAAATGGAATCTTATATCATTTTAATGAAGATATCTAAGAGGAGTAAAAAAACAAAGTCCGCAACGTTTTTATAACGTTGCGGACTTTGTTAAAATCTTGTAACCTTTCGGGTTGAATACTATTTTATAATTTTAAATCGCTGATGTCGTTGTAATGTACTTTTTGAACCACAGTTCCATTTTGCAGTACTACAATACTTGGATTAGCTCTTTCGATTGTTTTTAGCGTAGTGGCATCACAGAAATAGAAGTCAACATCTAAGCCGTATTGTTTTTTAGCTTTTGTAATTTCATAAGGACCTGAAGCGGTCATTGCAATTACTTTATAACCTTTGGTTTTCGCCTCTTTGTTCAGTGTTTCTAATTTTTTCATTCCCTCAGGATTAGACAATGTTAAATCATAGGTTACAAAAACCAATAATTTAGGCTCTTTCAATAATTCGTCTTTGTAATCAGAATCATCTTTAGTCATCGTAAAATCGTGAATTGGCGGTACATAACCTTCTGTAATTACTTTGTCTTTACGGTCTACAAACGTAGCACCTTCCGGAATATTCATCAGGTCTTTTTCTGTAAACTCTTTATCAACACCGTTTACTTTGTAGATGAAAATCATTTCAACCACAGATTTTGGGGCACCTTCCGGAATTTCCATTCCCTTCTCGATATTACTTCCTACTTTATACGGACGGAAATCTTTGATCGGATTATGGTTGAGTACCCAAACAGCCATAATAACACATAAAATAATGCTTATCAAAGTTAGAATATTGGTCACAAATTTTGAAAATAATGGTTTTACCAATTTTTTATTGATGAACAGTATCAGAATAAAGAAAAGTAGAACAATATCTTTTGTGAAAGATTGCCAAGGCGTTAAGTGAAGCGCGTCTCCGAAACATCCACAGTCTTTAACCACATCAAAATAAGCAGAGTAGAAGGTAAGGAAAGTGAAGAAAACGATTAGCAGCAACAAAGCCCAAATCGTAAGTTTTGATTTATATCCTACCAATAACATTACACCCAGAACTACTTCCAGAATTACTAAAAAGATGGCTAATCCTAAAGCCAATGGCTCCAGAAACGGCATGTTAAAAACCGGCTCACTAAAATACTCGGCTAATTTATAGGAGAAACCAACCGGATCGTTTAGTTTAATCAGTCCGGAAATAATAAAAAGTACTCCGACAAATAATCTGGAAAATTGGGTAATGATGTTTTTCATAAAAATAATGATTTTAAAATTCCAAAACTAAAATTCCAAATTCCAACTTTTCAAAAAAAATTTGGATTCGGGATTTTTAAAATTAGATTTTTATTTAGTGATAGGGTTTAGGATTAAAGCAAAAACAGAATAATTAATCATATCCTGATAATTGGCATCTATGCCTTCAGATACTATAGTTTTTCCTTTATTGTCTTCAATTTGTTTTACGCGAAGTATTTTTTGCAGAATCAGATCTGTCAGAGAACTTACACGCATGTCACGCCAGGCTTCGCCATAATCATGATTTTTGGCTTCCATTAAGTCTTTGGTTCGTTTTACTTGAGCATCGTACAGTTCAGTTGCTTTTTCAACATCTAAATCAGGCTGATCGACAACTCCAAGTTCTAACTGAATCAGTGCCATGATCGAATAATTGATGATTCCAATGAATTCGCCTTTTTCATCTTCGTCTATTTTACGGACTTCATTTTCCTGCAGACTTCTGATTCTTTGTGCTTTTATAAAAATCTGATCGGTTAAGGATGGCAATCTTAATATACGCCATGCACTGCCGTAATCTTTCATTTTATTAATAAACAAAGTACGGCAAACCGTAATTACATTATCAAATTCAAGGGAAGTATTCTTCATTTATTGCTGTATATTTGCTAAAAATTTCTTCAAAAATAGGGATAATATTAAAGAGTTTCAAGTTTCAGGTTTTCTTTGTTTCAAGTTTTTTCTAAACAAAGTGTTAATGCCCGATTTTTAAACTATAAAATATAAAGTTTCAGGTTTCAAGTTTCAGGTTGACGCAGATCGTGTAGTTTTCTTAACTTGAAACCTGGGAAGAGTTTAAAAAAGTTTCAGGTTTCAAGTTGATATAGATTGTGTAAGTTCCGGAACTTGAAACCTGAAACTTGAAACAAAGAAAACGTGAAACCTGAAACAAAAATAACAAAACAAACCATGACAATTAATTGCAAAGGCCAGCTTATAGATTTATCGATTCCTAAAGTAATGGGGATTTTAAATGTGACACCTAATTCTTTTTTTGACGGCGGAAAATATAAAAATGAGGATGAAATAATTGATCAGGTTGGCAAAATGCTTTCTGAAGGCGCTGCATTTATTGATATTGGAGCTTATTCCAGTAAGCCGAGTGCAGAATTTGTATCAGAACAAGAGGAAATTGAACGAATTGTTCCTGTAATAGAGTTGCTTTTAAAACATTTTCCAAAAGCTTTATTGTCAATTGATACCTTTAGAGCCGAAGTTGCCAAAGCAAGTATCGAAAGCGGTGCAGCCATTATAAACGACATTGCGGCAGGTGAACTTGACGATAAAATGTTTGAGGTGATTGCCAAATACAATGTGCCATACATCATGATGCACATGCGAGGCAATCCGCAAACGATGCAGAGTCTCACGCAATACGATGATATTGTAAAAGAGATGTTGTTTTATTTTTCTGAGAAAGTGAAACGTGCAAGAGCTTTAGGGATCAATGATTTGATTTTAGATCCGGGTTTCGGTTTTGCTAAAACGACCGATCAGAATTATGAAGTAATGCAAAAAATGGAGCTTTTTAATGTATTAGAATTACCGGTTTTAGCCGGGATTTCAAGAAAATCAATGATTTATAAAACGCTTGATATAACGCCACAGGAGGCTTTAAACGGAACAACGTTTTTAAATACTATTGCATTAACAAAAGGTGCAAAAATTCTTCGTGTTCATGATGTGAAGGAAGCGGTGGAATGTGTTACTTTGTTTAATAAACTGAATATTCAAAACGATAGATTTGTTATTCCTCGTTCCTCGGAATGACAACTTTGTGTGAATTCTATATATTAAAAAAAAAATTATGAAATACTTCTCTCTATTTATAATCTGTCTTTTATTCTCTTGTGGAAAAAAAGAGGACGTTTTACTTCCAAAATCGAACGTTACAATCGTAAAAGATGTGGAAGATCTTTCACCAATTTATATCTTCTTTAAAACCGAAGGAAAAGATACCATCGCCGATGTGAACCGAAAAAGCAGCATTATTTCAACCAATTGGATTTTTAATATTGACAAGCGTCTGCCTTTAAAATTGGTTATTCCGGAAGTAATGAAATTACAAGAGAAAAAGCGAGCTGACAGTGCCCATAAAAACGAAAATGCTGAAAATTATTATTCCTACGCTGATTCGATCGGAAAGAATTTAGCTTTCCTGCCTTTCACCAAGGTGTATTATAAAATGGAGATCGCCAATAACAGAAGCCAGTTGTATTTTAAAAAGAATGGAATGATACGATACAGCGGAAGAAAAACATATGATTTCCCTAAAAATGATTTGCCAAAGTTTTTAGACAGTTTAATCATAAATCCAAAGGCTGAGATTAAGTTTTCGTACGATAAAAACATGACTTTTGGAACGTATATTCAATGTAAAATATTGGTAAAAACCATAGCCGATAAAAAGATCCCTTTTGTTTTTATAAACCAGGAAGAAGAGTTTGTGTTTTAGCTTTAGGCTTACAGCTTTAAGCTTTAAGCTGTAAGCAATAAGTTGTATTAGCTAAGAAGAGCAATTAACAATTAACAATTAATAATTAACAATTGATAATTATTGATGGTGATAAGGTTCGTTCCTTAAAATAGTAAATCCTCTATACAATTGTTCAATAAAAAACAAACGTACCATCTGGTGGGAAAATGTCATTAGCGAAAGTGAGATTTTGCCTTGTGCCTTACTGTATACCGTATCTGAAAATCCATAAGGTCCACCAATTACGAAGACCAGAGTTTTGATTCCCGAATTCATTTTCTTTTGTAACTCTTCAGAAAAACCAACACTGGAGAAGTTTTTGCCGTTTTCGTCCAATAGAATCAGCTGATCCGTTGGTGAGAGTTTCGACAGTATCAATTCACCTTCCTTTTCTTTTTGCTGACTTTCGGATAAATTCTTAACATTTTTGATATCCGGAATAATCTCCAGATCAAATTTGATATAGAACGACAAACGTTTTGTATAATCGTCAATCAAAGTTTGAAGCGATTTGTTGTCTGTTTTGCCAATGGCGATAAGTTTGATATTCATGGTAATTTTTATTTTTTGCCACTGATTAAAATGATTTTTACAGATTGATACAGAGTGAATTAAAGAAATAATCCCTTGTAGTTCTTTTTAATCTGTGGCAAATAAATCTCTATTTTTTATTTTCAAAAACCGTTTCAAAATGTTCTACAATCGGAAAAGGTTCGTAGTAATGGTGTAAGATCTTTTTCCATTGCAGATAAGCCTCAGAGGTTCTAAAACCTACTGTATGATCTTCAAGAGTATTCCAATCTACCAATAAAAGATATTTGTTTTCGACTTCAAGGCATTTCTCTAAACGATGTCCTAAGTATCCGTTTATAGAGGAAATGTATTGACTTGCTTTCGTAAAATCAGCTTCAAATTGCGAGGCCAATTCCGGTTTAACAAAAAGAAATGCAGCTTCCAGAATCCTATTCATTATTATGATTTTATCCGCTTGATCCGCTAAATCTGCAAGAGTAAAATTTTCTCACGCAGATTAAGCTGATTCGGTAGATTTTTTTGTACTAGTTTTTAGAGAACTTCGCTTCGAAAGTTTTAAAACGGTTGTCCAGATCCTTAATCAATTGTTTCTTAACCGCTTCATCCTGAATAAAACTGTAGTTAATGCTGTTGTATACGTATTTTTTTATCGTTGCATAGGAAACATCAGGGTATCTTTTGGCTAGTAAAACATATTGCTCTGTCATATTAGTTCTCAAAATTCCGGCATCGTCTGTACTAATTACAATTGGCACATTGAATTCTTTGTAAAGTGTAAACGGATGTCTATTTTCCTTTACTTTTAAAATGAACTCGTTACTCGTTAAGTTAATCTCGATTGGAATATTTTTTTGTGCCATGTGACGCAATAAATCATAAGAATTTGCTTCGTACGCAATATCAACGCCATGTCCAATTCTGTTGGCTCCGGCGATGTGAATAGCGTCGTTAATGTGCCAGGTTAATTCTTCCGGCTGAACCAGTCCTAAAGTCAGTTCGCCCGCATGAAGGGTATACTTTACAGTAGGAAACTTAGAATTACAGTATTTAAACATCACCATGTGCAGCCAATAATCTTTCATCGAATTTTCGCCATGTTCAGGTGAAACAATGTTTACACCTGCAACCAATTTACTGTCGTTGGCAGAAATAAAGGCAATCGTCAGGTTTTTAAATAAATCTACAGGATCCATAAAACGAAGCACAAAATTTTGATAACGCATCGTAAAACGCTCATCGTCAATTTTTAGGTCTTTGTGCAGTTTAGCGATAAAATTAGTGTTGAAGTCTGTAGCATATTTTTTGGCTTCTTTCTTTTGAAGTGATTGGTACAATTCGTCTAAAAGCTTTAGAGCTGCTTTTTCATCTTTTTGAGTCGCGGTCTGGCGAAGTTTTGCATTGAAATCAGCAAGGTCAGAAACATTCATATCACACGGAATCGTTGATAATTGAGTTTCAATATAACTTACATTTTCAGAAAGCGCACGTTTTTTTAATTCCAGCATTCCTTCGGCAAAATGGCCTTTAATAGTAGGTTCGAATTTTTGAAAAGAATCAAAAAACAAATCATCAGAAGGTACAGAACCATTATAATCTTTTGCAGACCAAGTTTGCATAACCTGTTGTTGGTAATGATCTAGTTTGCCATCCTTTTTTAGAGAAGAGAAGGTTTGCCAGTTTCCTTTTTCTGGTTTTGTTTTAGAAACTTCCATCGTTTCTAAATTCAAATAAAAATCTTCTGCAATAGCTCTTTCTAAAAGAGGTTCTGCATAAATCGATCCGGAAAAATGATGGTGTAAATCGCCGCCTTTTGGCATTTGTTGGAAGAAAGCTGTGGAAAGCGCTTCGTTGTTTCTTATTTTTTCTAAATAACTGTCAGCCGTTTGAGAAAAGCCGATCTGTGCTATAAAAATACAGAAAAGTGTAATTATCCTTGTCATACTCTAAGTTTAAATTACATGCAAATATACGAGTTTCTGCCGAGATTTAAAAATTGATTTCGTTGTGTTGTTTTTTTACCGCAAAGAGCGCAAGGTTTTGTTATGTGCTAAATTTTATATAAACGCAAAGTTCGCAACGTTTTACCTAAAAAAACTTTGCGAACTTTGCGTAATTCTTTGCGAGCCTTGCGGTTAAAAAAAACTTAGAACCTCAGTCCCTCAGCCTCTCAGCCCCTTTAAGAAAAAAGTACGTCGTGAATTTCCTCGACCTTATCAAAAACGCTTTTTGCAAAAGGACAAAGCGGGATAATTTTCAGGTTATTAGTTCGGGCATATTCTACCGCGGCCATGACTAGTTTTTTACCGACGCCTCTTCCGTTAAATTCCTCATTTACTTCGGTGTGGTCGATGATGAATTTTGAATCACCCGCCCAGGTATAAGTCATTTTTCCGGCTTGTTTTCCGTCTTCTACAGCTTCAAAATAGCCTCTTCTTGTATCGTTTATTTGTTGAATTTCCATGATGTGTTATATTAGTGTGGTTTTTATTTCGATTGAATTTGTTAATGTTTTATGTATTGGACAGCTGTTAGCAATGGTTTCAAGACGTTGTCTTTGCTTGTCGTCGACCTCACCGATAATCTCTATTTTTCTTGTAAACAAGGAGATTTTTTGGTCGAGATCTCTTTCAAAGTCAACTTTGATATTGATTTCGGTGACTTCCCATTGTTTGCGATTGATATACATGCGAAGTGTGATCAAAGTACAGGCGGCCAGAGAAGAGGCCAGCAATTCTGACGGACTAAATCCTAAGTTTTTGCCTCCCATTTCCTGAGGTTCGTCTGCAATTACAATATTTCCGCTGGCAGATGTGATCTCCGTGCGATACAAACGGGTGTCGATTTGTGCTGATAGTGTATCCATAGTTATCTCATTTTAGGATCAGGTAAAGGAACAAATTCAGTTTCGCCCGGAACCTTAGGGAAAGTCTGTTCGGTCCAGTCTTTTTTAGCTTTTTCTATTCGGTTTTTATCAGAGGAAACAAAATTCCAAAAGATAAAATGTTCTTCCGGAAAGGGCTGTCCCCCAAAAATATAAACAGTTGTGTTTTCGGCTATTTCGAACTCGCATAAAGTACTGTCGTTGGTAATCAGAATTTGTTTCGGATCGTAAACATGTTCTCCGCTTTTAATACTTCCTTCGAGAATGTACAAACCGCTTTCGCCAAAAAGATCCTTTCCAATGTTGATTTTTCTGGCTTCGGTGCTTTTGATTTCGATAAAATAAAGCGGACTATATACAGGAACAGGTGATTTTTTGCCAAATGCTTCTCCCGCGATTAATTTATACGAAACACCATCTTCTTCCCAGCTCGGAATGTCACTGGCTTCTACATGTGTAAAGTTAGGATCCATTTCTTCCAGTTCTTTAGGTAATGCCACCCAAATTTGAAGACCGTGAAGCATCTTGTCAGAATGTCTTAAATATTCAGGAGTTCGCTCTGAATGTACGATCCCTTTTCCGGCTGTCATCCAGTTTACGGCACCGGGTTTTATTTCGAGCTCGGTACCCAGACTGTCGCGGTGCATAATGCTGCCTTCAAATAAAAAAGTCAAAGTAGAAAGTCCGATGTGCGGATGCGGAGGAACATCCATATTTTGATACTGATTTAAATGTGCCGGACCCATATGGTCGATAAATACAAACGGACCAACGGCTCTTTTTTCACGGAAAGGCAATAGACGGCCTACCATAAAATTACCAATATTGGCAGCGCGTTCTTCGATGATTAAACTGATATTTGACATGTTCTTTGTTTTAGTTGAAAGCAAAATTACAGCTGTAGTCACAATCTGTAACTTAATTTAGATTAAGAAAGTTTGTTTTTGGTATTCTTTATAAAAGTAAGGAATAGAATTAAAAAGATTTGATTTGAATTGAAAAAGAACACCAATTACACCAATTTTCACGAACTAATTTTGTGTAATGATTGAACACATAGAAACATAGAACCCTAAATTAGATGCGGAGGAAGGTTCAAGAAAATCAAGTTTTTTTTCACAAAACGATGAGTCTTATTTAAAATGAAATGACTTTATATGTACAATCAAAAACTATGTTTCTATGTGTTTAAAAATTACTCAATCAATTTATGTTAATTTGTGTAATTCGTGTTTTAACTATTCAATCAATTCAAAATCGAGGGTTTCGCTTTCTGTCCCGTTAATAATGATAGACAACTGATGTTTTCCGGTATGAAAAACACGTGTTGTAATGATTTTAAACGACTGATTTCGCTCTACTTTAATGATTTCATTTGGGGGATAAATCTTCTCACTGATTTTAAAGACTTTTTTTGCCAGATGTCCTTTCGCTTTTTTGTAATGAACGGCATATTCTAAACGAATCGTTTTCGGGTCATTATTTTTATTGTTCAGATGAAAGTGAAACTGCAGATAATCTCCAATTTTTACAATTGGTGTCTTGATTTCAAAAGAAGAAAGTTCAATATTAGCATTGTTCAGACCATAATGATGCAGAATTTCTGGATGTCCCTGTTTTAATAAAGTACGACAGCCGTGTTTGATGATTCCATCTGTTTCTTTACTATGACCTTTCCATTTACGGGCAATTTCTAAGACGATTTGCGGATTGTCTTTTACAATATCGTTCAGGTTATTGGCGACACTTCGACGCACATATTCTGAAGGATCGTTTTTTAAATTCTCTAAAATTGGCAGAATAGAGTCAGGGTCTTTTTTTAAGTACGGAATCGCCATTGCCCAAGGTAATCTAGGTCGGCTACCTTCACTGGCCAATCTGCGAACATGATGGTTTTCATGCAGAGACCATTTGGTCATTTCATCAATCATCTGTTCTTTGTATTTTAGAATAAAAGGACGTACAGCAAATTCGCAGCTTATAAATTGAGTGATAGAAACAAAGGCTTTCGCTGAAGTTTTAAAATCATCCAGGCCGTACATTTCGATATAATCAGCAAAAAATATAAATGCCAGATTACTATCGGTAAAACTGTTTTTCTTTAAGTTTTCAATGATTTTGTCCAGTAAAGAAACAGCTTCCGGGAAATTTTCAGGCATAAACTGATGTAAAACAACCGTGGTGTGTTTCATGCGGTCTTTCCACTCTTTTTGGCTAAAATCGCCTTCATAAATGGTTGCAATAAATTTTTGTTTGTCAAATGTCGGATGTACTTCCGCAACAGCCTGACCAAATTGTTCGTAGAAAGAAACGGAGTAAATGTCTTTAATTAATCCCATGATTTTGTTTGAATGAACCTCAAAGATATTTAATGTTTGTTAATTATTTGAGCTGGTAAAAGATTAAGTTTAGTTAAGAGTTTAATCTTTATTTTTCTCAATCTTCGGCTAATTTCTCAATTTTAAAATCAAAGCGAAGCTTTTAAATCCACAAAATATGTCCTACTTTAGCATCATATAAAAATTTTAGGAAAATGATTAGCGAAGAACAGTTTCAAAGCGAATTACAATTATTAATCAGCAATGCAATTCGGGAAGATGTAGGCGTGGGAGATTACAGCTCGCTGGCTTGTATTCCGGACACGGCACACGGGCAGGCTAAATTACTGGTAAAAGACCAGGGAATTATTGCCGGTGTTGCATTGGCGAAAATGATTTTTGAATACGTAGATCCGAAATTAAAAATGAAAATTTTTATAGAAGACGGAACTCATGTAGAATATGGTGATGTAGTTTTTGAAGTTTCAGGAAGTTCTCAGTCTATTTTAAAGGCAGAGAGAGTGGTTTTGAATAGTATGCAGCGTATGTCGGCCATTGCGACCAAAACAGATCAGTATGTGCAGCTATTGGACGGAACCGGAGCGAAAATATTAGATACCCGTAAAACGACTCCAAATTTCAGAGTTGCCGAAAAATGGGCTGTCAAAATTGGAGGAGGAGAAAACCATCGTTTTGCATTGTACGATATGGTCATGCTGAAAGACAATCATATTGATTTTGCAGGAGGAATTACACTTGCAATCAAGAAAACCAAAGAGTATTTAAAAGAGAATAATTTAGATTTGAAAATTATTGTCGAGGCTAGAAATTTAGATGAGATTCGCGAAATTTTATTAAGTGAAGGCGTTCACAGAATTCTAATAGATAATTTTAATTATGAAGATACTAGAACAGCAGTGCAATTAATAGGCAGTAAATGCCAGACGGAATCTTCGGGTAATATTAATGAAAAAACAATTCGTGAATACGGACTCTGCGGTGTTAATTACATTTCATCAGGAGCACTAACACACTCTGTTTATAACATGGATTTAAGTTTGAAGGCTTTTTAAATGAAATGTGAGTTGTAAAATGTGAGTTGTAAGATGTGAATTATGAGTAAAGAATATAAGGAGAACTTAGCTCATATAGATTTTATATTTTACAATTCTGAAATCTAATATCTAAGAATCCAAAAATCTAACAATCTAATAATCTAAGAATAAACATGTCAAAAGAGATAGAAGAACGGATTGAGAAAGTTCCCGTGGTACGATCTGTAGTTCGTTTTTTCAAGAGAATAAAATTGCCCTGGCTTGAAGGTTTTTCGTTATACGATTTGCTTGAAATGTATACCATCGGTATTATTGAAGGAGCATTTTCGTATCATGCGAGTGCTGTTTCGTTCAGCTTCTTTATGGCTTTATTTCCTTTTGCATTATTTATTTTAAACTTAATTCCCTTTATTCCTATTGAAGGATTTCAGCAGGACTTTTTGCAGTTTGTGCAACAGGGAGTTCCTCCGAACACCTACGAGGCGATCAGTAAGATTATAAGTGATATTTTAAACAACAGTCACTCCGGTTTATTGTCGTCGGGATTTTTGCTTTCAATATTTTTAATGGCAAATGGTATTAACGGTATTCTGAGCGGTTTCGAATCCTCGAAACATGTCTTTGATAAGCGCGGTTTTCTGAATCAGTATTTGGTGGCGCTGGCAATTTCACTCATCATGACTATTATATTGTTTGTAACAGTAGCGACAATTGTTGTTTTTGAGGTATTCATTCAAAAAACAATTATTCAGGATGTGTTAAGCGATCGTATTCCGTTGATTATTTTGGGACGATATTTATTCGTTGTTTTAATGATTCTGATAACCTCTTCACTATTATTGCGTTATGGTACGAGACAATATAACAAAGTGCCTTTTATAAGTATTGGGTCTGTTTTTACAACTATTTTAATTGTGATATCTTCATTCTTTTTTGGGATTTGGGTTATAAAATTCTCAAAATATAACGAACTTTATGGTTCGATAGGTACATTATTAATTCTAATGTTTTATATTTGGATAAACTGTATGATTCTGCTTTTGGGATTTGAACTGAATGCCACTATCAGAAAATTAAAACAAAAAAAAAATAAATAAGATGAAAAATTGGATGTTAACGATTGGTGTTTTTTTTCTAACATTAGGCACGATTCAGGGCCAGGGTGTAATTGGAAAATGGAAAACAGTTGATGATGAAACCGGTGAAGCTAAATCGATTGTAGAGATTTATGAAAAATCCGGTAAAGTGTACGGCAAAATTGTAGAAATACTTCGCGAAAACCACAAAAAGGACTTATGTACTAAATGTGACGGAGCGGATAAAAACAAACCAATTTTGGGTATGGTCATTATCAATGGACTTAAAAAAGACGGTTCTGAATACAGTGGAGGAACCATTTTAGATCCAACAAACGGAAAAAAATACAAATGTTATATTGCATTAGAATCAGCAGATAAACTAAAACTTCGTGGTTATGTTGGTATTTCTATCATGGGAAGAACACAATACTGGAGCAGAGTGAAGAATTAATTTTATAAAAAATAATAAAATGCGAAAATTAGCATTGATAGCTTTATTTCTGATACAGCTATCCCATAGTTTTGCACAATCTAAGAATTCGCCATTACAAATAAGTCATCTTACGGGTGACTTTTATGTTTATAAGACGTTTCACGATTATAAAGGTACGCTGATTTCAGCCAATGCGATGTATTTGGTTACAGATAAAGGAGTTGTCCTGTTTGACGCTCCTTGGGACAAAACACAATTTCAGCCTTTGCTGGACAGTATTAAAGCAAGACATCATAAAGAAGTTGTGATGCACTTTGCCACGCACTCACACGAAGACAGGGCAGGTGGTCTGGATTTCTACCGTAAAAAAGGAATTAAAACTTATACAATAAAAGCAACAGATCAGATTCTGGAGAAAAATAAGGAAGCAAGAGCTGAGTTTGTTATTCCGGATGACACCTTGTTTACAGTGGGTAAATATACTTTTGAAGTGTATTACCCGGGAAAAGGACACGCTTCAGATAATATTGTGGTTTGGTTCAATAAGCAAAAAGTACTTTACGGAGGTTGTTTTGTTAAAAGTGTCGAAGCAAAAGATTTGGGCTATCTTGGAGATGCAGATGTTAAAGAATGGCAGAAATCTATTCTGAAAGTACAATCGAAGTTTAAAAATCCAAAATACATTGTTACAGGTCATGATGATTTGAAAGATTTGACCTCGTTGAAGCATACATTAAAACTGGTTAAGGAATACAATGCGGCAAAGCCTTCTGGTAAGTAATACTTTTTTAAAATAGATTGCAAATTGTTGTAGTTGTAAAAAGCTTAACTTTGTCTATTGTATAAAATAATTAAACTTGAAATAAGATGACTGTTACGGATAAAAATTTACTTGAGACCTACTCAAATTTATTTGAAGGACTGAGCTTTTCTAATAAAATAGAGTTAATAGAGAGATTGACGAAGTCTATAAAAGGAACTAAATCTAAAGAAAGTAATTTTTATAAATCTTTTGGAGCATTTAAATCTGAAAAATCTGCTGAGGAAATTGTTTCTGATATTAAATCTAATAGAAGCTTTACAAATAAAGAAATTAAGTTTTAATGAGATATTTACTTGATACAAGTACATGTGTTTTCTTTCTTAGAGGAAAGCTTAATCTTGATGTAATGGTAAAAAAAGTAGGTTTGGAAAATTGTTATATTTCTGAAATAACAGTTGCTGAACTTCGTTTTGGAGCAGAAAACAGCGATGACCCGGTGAAATCTAATAAAGCCGTCGATAATTTTTTAAATGGATTAACAATAATTCCAATTTTTGGTTCTATTAAAAGATATGCTATGGAGAAAGTCAGACTCCGAAAAATTGGGAAACCAATTAATGATGAATTTGATCTTTTAATTGGGGTGACAGCAATTGAAAATCAATTAACACTTGTAACTGATAATGTTAAGGATTTTAAGATGTTGGATGGAATTCAAATTGAAAATTGGTTTGAAAGAAGTTAAATATTCCTCTTTTGTTCGTGTTTAGTTTTATTTTAAATTTTCTATAAAATATCCGCATGTTTTTTATTGAAGTCGTTTTGCCGCTTTCTCTGGCTAAAACTTTTACCTATCGTGTTTCTGAGGCTGAATTCCATTTTATTAAAAAAGGAATGCGGGTTGCGGTACCATTTGGTAAAAATAAAATTTATACGGCATTGGTTATTGAGCTGCATCAAAATGAACCAGGTTTGTATGAAGCCAAGGAAATTCATCAGATATTAGACGAAAAACCTATCGCAACCGAAGTTCAGATCAAGCACTGGCTTTGGGTGGCGAATTATTATATGTGTGCTATTGGTGATGTTTATCGAGGAGCTTTTCCAAGCGGTCTGTTGTTAGAGAGTGAAACGGTTGTTTCGTATAAAACTGATGCGGAGGTAAATCAGGATGAGCTTTCTGATGATGAATTTTTAGTCTATGAAGCCCTGCAACAGCAAAGTTCTTTAAGAATTCAGGAAATTATTTCGATGCTGAATAAGAAAAATATTCTTCCTGTTCTTCAAAAAATGATTGCCCGAAATATTATTGTTTTAGAAGAAGAAATTAAAGAAGGATACAAACCAAAATTGGTTCGATATGTGAAGCTGCATGCTAAATATGAATCAGATAATGGTTTAGGAGAATTGCTGGAAGTTCTAAAAAACGCCAACAAGCAAAAGGAATTGGTGTTGGCGTATTTTCAAATTATGGCCTCTGAAAAGAAACCAATCACTGTAAAAAAGTTGGTTGAGGTTTCAAATTCTACTTCGGCTGCCGTAAAAGCTTTGATTGATAAAGAGATTTTTGAGGAGTACCTTTTGCAGCAGGACAGAGTTTTGTTTACAGGGCGAACAACAGACGATCAATTGTTGTTAAGTGAAGCACAGACGAGAGCTTTTGTGGCTATTAAAGAGAGTCTCTCAGAGAAAGAAGTGTGTTTGCTGCATGGAGTTACCTCAAGTGGTAAAACAGAGATTTATATCAAACTTATTGAAGAATATCTGCAAACGGGAAGACAGGTTCTTTATTTGCTTCCCGAAATCGCTTTAACGACACAATTAGTTTCAAGATTAAGACTTTATTTTGGTGATAAAGTAGCAGTTTTTCATTCAAAATACAGTAATAATGAAAGAGTTGAGGTTTGGAAACAGACTCTTGAAAATTCAGAGAAAGCGCAAATTGTAATAGGAGCAAGGTCGGCTCTGTTTTTGCCTTTTGATAATTTAGGTTTGTTGATTGTAGACGAAGAGCACGAACAAACTTTTAAGCAAACAGATCCTGCGCCACGTTATCATGCCAGAGATGCGGCAATTGTTTTGGCTAATTTTCATAAAGCAAAAGTACTATTGGGGTCGGCGACACCAAGTATTGAGACCTATTTTAATGCACAGGCCGATAAGTATGGCTTGGTATCGCTTACGGAGCGTTATAATAATGTTCGAATGCCTGAAATTCTTTTAGTGGATTTAAAAGACAAACATTTCAGGAAAAGAATGACTGGGCATTTTAGTGATCTTTTAATTGAAGAAATAGGAGAGGCTTTGTCTTTGGGAGAGCAAATTATTTTGTTCCAGAACCGACGAGGATATTCACCTATAATAGAATGTATGACCTGTGGTCATGTACCGCATTGCCAGCAGTGTGATGTGAGTCTGACTTTTCATAAGCATAAAAATCAGTTGCGTTGTCACTATTGTGGTTATTCGATTGCAAAACCAACACATTGTCATAGCTGTTCCAGTATCGATTTGACGACTAAAGGATTCGGTACAGAACAAATCGAACAGGAGCTGGTTACACTTTTTCCCAAAGCTAAAACCGGCCGAATGGATCAGGATACAACTCGTGGTAAATTTGGTTTCGAAAAAATAATAGATTCCTTTAAAAATCGTGAAATTGATATTTTGGTCGGTACGCAAATGCTGGCGAAAGGACTGGATTTTGATAATGTAAGTTTGGTTGGAATTATGAATGCAGATAATATGTTGCATCATCCCGATTTTAGGGCCTTTGAACGCAGTTATCAAATGATGACACAAGTTGCAGGGAGAGCCGGGAGATCTGAAAAACAAGGGAAAGTGGTGATTCAAACCTATAATCCGAATCACAATACGATTCAGCAGGTGACCAACCATAATTATATAGGTATGTATAAGGAGCAATTGTATGATCGCCAGATTTACAGATACCCACCTTATTTCAGAATTATAAAACTGACTTTAAAGCATCGTGATTTCGATAAATTGAAGGAAGGTTCGATGTGGTTGTATCAGGTTTTGAGTCAAAATTTGAATATGCCGGTACTGGGGCCGGAAGAACCAGCGATCAGCAGGATCAGAAACGAGTATATCCGAACCATTTTGATTAAGATTCCGCAGAACCAGCATTTGGTTAATACGAAAAAAACTATTCAGAAAATGCTGAATAGTTTTGAGGCTGTTGCTCAGTACAGAGCTATAAAAGTTATTGCCAATGTTGACTTCTATTAAATTAAGAAGAAGTGGAAAGTGCTTTTACCAGATCTTCTTTTTTGTTTCGGCTAAGAGGAATTTTGGTAATGCCAATCTCAGCAAATTTACTGTTAAAGCGTTCTACTTTATCAATGTTAATGATATAGGACTTGTGCACACGAATGAATTTGTCTTTTGAGAGATCATTTTCAAAAGATTTCATAGTTGAAAGCACCAGATTACTGTCGTCTTCGGTAACCACTCTTACATAATCACCAAAAGCTTCAATCCATTTGATTTTTGCAGTGAATATTTTGAGTTTTTTCAGATTACTTTTGATAAATATATGTTCGCCTTCTTCTTCTTTGATGTCCTTTTTTAGTAAATGCATATCAATGGCTCTTTTTACAGAGGCATTAAAACGATCTACCGCAATAGGTTTCTGAAGGTAATCCGTAGCGTCGTAATCGAAAGCTTTTAAAGCATATTCTGCTTTAGAAGTAATAAATATAATTTGTGGCTTAGATTTTAGTCCGTCAAGAAAATCAAACCCATTAATAACAGGCATTTCTATATCAAGAAAAATTAAGTCAATATTATTTAGAGAGATACAGCTTTTTGCCTCTATTGCATTTGAAAAATCCCCGATTAAATGCAAACCTGGGTGATTATTAACTAATTTTGCAATAATAGTTCTTTGTATAGAACTATCATCAACAACAACACAGTTTAGCTTCATAACATAAAAATTTAGAATAAATTCAGGATAGCAATAGTAAATGTATTCTTTTTTTAAGAAAAAAACTAAAATTGACGTGTATTTTTTGCTGTACAACGAATAAAAGTAAAAAAGTGTTGTATATTTAAATTTTATGGTTACTTTTGCACCCAATTTTAACAAATAAATATATTGTTTATGAATCATTATGAAACTGTTTTCATTTTAAATCCCGTTTTATCTGAAGTTCAGGTGAAGGAAACAGTAACGAAATTTGAAGAATTTCTTACTAGTAGAGGAGCTGAAATGGTATCGAAAGAGGATTGGGGTCTTAAAAAAATGGCTTACGAAATCCAAAACAAAAAAAGTGGTTTTTATCACTTATTCGAATTCAAAGTAGCTGGAGAAGTTCTAATTGCTTTTGAAACTGAATTCAGACGTGACGAAAGAGTTATGCGTTTCTTAACTGTAAGTTTAGACAAACATGCTATTTCATGGGCGGAAAGAAGAAGAGCTAAATTAAAATCTACTAAAGCGTAATTATTATGTCTACAATCGAGCAATCTGCAAAAGGAAAAAAAGACGGAGATATCAGATATTTAACGCCTTTAAACATTGAAACTAACAAAACTAAAAAGTACTGTCGTTTCAAAAAATCAGGAATCAAATACATCGATTATAAAGATGCTGATTTCTTATTGAAATTTGTTAATGAGCAAGGAAAAATTCTTCCTCGTCGTTTAACAGGAACTTCATTAAAATACCAAAGAAAAGTGTCTGTAGCTGTAAAAAGAGCTCGTCACTTAGCTTTAATGCCATACGTGGCCGATTTATTAAAATAGTATAAAAAAAATCTAGTCGCTGGTTTCTGTTTGATCAGAACCTAACTTCTAAAAATAAGGACAACAACATGGAAATTATTTTAAAACAAGACGTACAAAACTTAGGATTTAAAGATGATGTAGTATCTGTAAAACCTGGTTACGGTCGTAACTTTTTAATTCCTCAAGGTTTTGCTACTTTAGCAACTCCTTCTGCTAAAAAAGTTTTAGCTGAAAACCTAAAACAAAGAGCACATAAAGAAGCTAAAGTGGTTGCTGATGCTAAAGCATTAGCTGAAACTTTAAAAGCTCTTGAAATTAAACTTACTGCAAAAGCTGGTGGAGAGAAACTTTTTGGTTCTATCACAAACATCGACATTGCTGAAGCTTTAGAGAAATCAGGTAACGCTATCGATAGAAAATTCATCACTAGTGGTATCGTAAAACGTACTGGAAAATATACAGCTAGCATCCGTTTACACAGAGATGTTATTGTAGAATTAGCATACGAGATTATCGCTGAAAAATAACATTTTGTTAACTTCTTGTTAATAAAATATAAAAACCACTCTTTTGAGTGGTTTTTTTTTACCTAATTTTGAGAATAACAACTCACTCAAAATCAGGAAAATGAAAAAAATCTTTGCATTATTACTAGGTGTGTTTGCCATAACCACTGCTATCGGGCAAACCACGACGTCGAGTATTAAGGGGATTATCAAGAGTTCTACTAATGAACTTTTGCCCGGTGCTACTATCTTAGCGATCCATACTCCCACAGGAAGTAAATATTCAGCTGTTTCCAACGAAGACGGAAGGTTTAATATTTTGAACATGAGAATTGGAGGCCCGTACAAAATTGTTGTGACTTTTGTGGGTTTTCGAAATCATGAATATGCAGATGTGAATCTTGATCTAGGAAAACCTTTTAATCTTGATGTGGTTCTGGAAGACGAAAGTCAGACGCTCGAAGAGGTGAAAATCGTATCAAAGGATAAAGTTTTTAAAAGTGGTAAAACGGGTGCCGAAACTACGATTGGAAAACGGGAGTTAACGGCTTTGCCAACAATTTCAAGATCGGCGGAAGATTTTACCCGCTTGGAACCAACCGCTAGCGGAGGTTCTTTTGGAGGAAGAAACGATCAATACAATAATTACTCCTTAAATGGTGCGGTATTTAATAATCCGTTTGGACTAGATGCTGCAACACCGGGAGGTCAGACTGGATCACAGCCTATTTCGCTTGATGCTATTGAGCAGATTCAGGTAGCGACGGCTCCTTATGATGTTACTTTGTCGGGTTTTACAGGAGCTTCTGTTAATGCGGTAACTAAATCGGGGACCAATGAGTTTCATGGTACAGCTTATGGTTTTTACAGAAATCAGGATTTGACGGGAAATAAGATCAAAGGTGAAAAAATATTTGTACCTACTTTAGAACAAACTCAGGCTGGTTTTAGTTTGGGGGCTCCTATTATAAAGGATAAATTGTTCATCTTCGGAAATTTTGAAATTGACAAACGAAGTGATTTAGGATCTAATTTTGTAGCCAATAATAATGATGGTGTAACCGGAATTAATGAATCGAGAGTTTTAGAATCGGATTTAATTGCGGTTTCAAAAGCCTTGGCTAATTTAGGTTATGAGACGGGACCTTATCAGGGATTTAAGCATGAATCGAATTCGAATAAAGGGATTATTAAGATCGACTGGAATATCAATGACAATCATAAACTGGCGGTTATTTATAATTTTCTGGACGCTTCAAAAGACAAACCAGCGCATCCTACAGCACTGGGTTTTAGAGGACCGAATGCTTCTATTTTGCAGTTCAGAAATGCCGGATATCAGATTAATAATAACCTGAGTTCTTTTCTGGTAGAGTTGAATTCCAAATTTAGTGAATCGGTTTCTAATAAGTTGCAGGCGGGTTATTCTCATTTTAATGATTACAGGGTGCCATTTTCAGTTCCGGCTCCTGTGATTAATATTCAGGACGGAGCAGGTGCTAATTATATTATTGCAGGGCATGAGCCTTTTTCCATCAATAACACTTTAGACCAGAAAGTCATTCAGATCACGAATAATCTGAATTATAATGTGGGTAAACATGCGTTTACTTTTGGCGCTTCTTTTGAGAAGTTTAAGTTTGAAAACTCTTTTAATCTGGCCGGATATGATAATTTTGGAAATCCAAACGGATATGCGGGAACCTTCTTTACACCCTATTTCACAACACAGGATTTTTTAAATGATGCGGCTAAGCCTTTTGCTACGAGTATTATTGCGCAGAATTTGAAATACGCCCAAGATGTTTTCGCTGCCAAAAATAATTTTAAAGTAGGAACTGATGGGGGATGGAAACTGGCGGAATTGAATGTAGGGCAGCTCGCATTTTATGCACAAGATGATATCAGTATCGATGATAATTTCAAACTGTCTTTGGGATTAAGAATTGATAAGCCTTTGTATTTTAATACTGCAGATCTGATTCAAAAATACATAGATACGAATAATGGCGGAGCCAAAAGAAATAACGATACCGATTATTTTGATCCTCAGACAGGGCAGGCGGTTAAATTGATTTCGACCAATTTGCCAAGTGATCGAATTTTATGGTCGCCAAGAATAGGTTTTAATTGGGATGTTAAAGGTAACGCTACTTCACAGCTTCGCGGGGGATCCGGAATTTTTACCGGAAGAATTCCTTTTGTGTGGTTGGGAAATCAGGTAAGTGGTGCTGATGATGGCTTTTTGCAGATTATGGATCCGGATTATAAATGGCCACAAGTCTGGAGAACCAGTTTAGGGTTTGATCATCGATTTGAAAATAATTTTATCGTAACAGCAGATTTGTCTTATAATAAGGATATTAATGCAGTACACGTTCAGAATTGGGGATTGAAATCTCCAACCGGAACATTAGCAGGTGTGGATAACCGACCTATTTATGTTGCAGCGGATAAAGGTGCAAACAATGCTTATGTAATGACGAACTCGAATAAGGGAAGTGCGTTTAATGCCACTTTAAAAGTGCAGAAAAACTTTGAAAACGGATTGTATGCGAGTGTGGCTTATAATTATTTAAAATCTAAAGATGTTAACTCTATTGAGGCTGAAATTACGGGAGATGCTTTTGCTTTTAATCCGGCTTTAGGAAATGTAAATAACGATGTGCTTTCGAATTCTAAATATGGAGATAATCATCGTTTTATAGCAGTAGCTTCCAAGAAATGGAAATATGGAAAAGATAAATGGGCGACAACAGTGTCGACTGTTCTCGAATATGCACAAGGAGGACGTTTTAATTACACGTATGGAGGAGATATTAACGGAGACGGCTCTAGTGTTAACGACTTGATTTATATCCCTACAACGGCTGAAATTGCTTTGATGAATTTTAGCGCACCAGGAGAAGGTGCTGCTTTTGATCAATTTATTTCTCAGGATAAATACATGAAGGACAGAAGAGGACAATATGCTGAGCGTTATGGAGCAATATCTCCGTGGAGAGGAAGATGTGATTTGAAAATTCTTCAGGATTATAATTTTAAGATTTCTTCCACCTCAGATAAAAAGAATACCATTCAGTTTAGTATCGATGTTTTGAATTTCGGGAATTTACTGAATTCAAATTGGGGAGTTGTTCAGGTGCCTACAAGTGTTCAGCCTATCGGAGTTACGGTTGCCGGAAATACACCAACGTATACTTTTAATGGTACTCAGACCAAAACGTTTAATTATGACGCTAGTTTATTGTCCAGATGGCAGGCGCAATTTGGTATACGATACATCTTTTAGTAAAGCAAAAAAAGTTATAAATTTGCCCTCGCATTTGCGGGGGCTTTTTTTTATAAATAATAGAGAAGTTCCGGAATTTTACACAAACTCTTTTTAGAGTGTTTAACACAAGAAAAAAAATGAAATACGCAAGATTAACAAAAGAGCAATTTGATGAGTTGCATGCAGAATTTGCAAGCTTTTTGGCAACGCAGGCTATTGATAAAGCAGAGTGGGACGCTCTTAAAATAAATAAACCGGAAGTTGCGGAGCAGGAACTGGATGTTTTTTCAGATTTAATCTGGGAAGGTGTTTTGTCGAGAGCAGAATTTTTGGAGCACTTTTCTAAAAATCATATTTTCTTATTCCAGTGTTTTGAAACTCATGTTCAGTCGATCGTATTGAAATCATTGGTTGCTGAAACTGATTTTTTGAGTAAAGAAGGATTGCAATGGCTGTCTGATAATATGTTTACCGAAAACATAGAAATGAAGGTTGGAAAAAAAGTGTTCACAGAGGAAAGAAACGCTTCTATTTTTGAATTAATTCAGCAAGGAGCATTTTTAAGTGACGGTCAATTGTTTACACAGATCAATACAATTATTGAATCATAGCTTTTTTTAAGATTAAAAATTAGTAAGTGTTTAACGTTTAGATGTTTGCTAATTTTTAATTTTTTAACTTTTGTTGAAGTTTTAATGTTTTTTTTTACCCGTATTTCTACGCATTTTTTCTGAATAATTTAAAGAATGTAGTTTTATTGTAGTAAATAT
>NZ_MUHH01000023.1:70726-149548 GCF_002217475.1 Flavobacterium tructae | reverse complement strand
GTAACCCCAATTAAAACAGGACCATTGAGCATTGATGCCAACGGAGTACTAACTCTAGATCCAAACACCGTAACAGGAACTTACCAAATCACATACGAAATCTGTGAAGAAGGAGCAACCCCTGCCAACTGTGCAACAGCTACAGCTACCGTTGAAGTTGGAAAAGCCGTGATTAATGCAGTGACAGAAGAAACCCTTTCTATAAACGGAAGTATTGGCGGAACTACAGCTTCATTAATAACGAATGATACTTTGAATGGAAATCCGGCAGTAATTAAAAATAGTGTTGGAGGAGTAATCTTAAAAGCAATAAATGTTCCAACAGGATTGACTTTAAATGCGGACGGAACGGTAACGGTAAAAGCCGGAACACCGATAGGCAGATACGAAGTTGAATACAGTATTTGTGAATATCTGAATCCTACGAATTGTTCTACTGTAAAAAGTTATGTTCCGGTAACAGGAGCGGTTATAAAAGCGAATAATGATAATGCCGGAACTGTTGACAGTAGTAAAGGACAAAGTTCTCCAACAAGTATTTTCCAGAATGATACTTTAAACGGAGTATTACTGACTCCTTCAAGCGTTATCTTAACGACGATTGTGCCAAATCCGAATTTAACTTTAAAATCTGATGGTAGAATTGAAGTAAAATCGGGAACCCCTTCTGGAACTTATGAATTAACGTATCAAATATGTGAAGCTTTAAATCCGTCTAATTGCAGTCAGGCAGTAGCGAAGATTACGGTAATTAATGTAGTAGACCCGGATCCTCCGATACCTTTAGTGAAAATTGTAGTTACGAATGATGGAATTGTAAATGTAGACGGTATAAATGGTTCTCTTGAATTCATAAATGTTTTCAACAATGATTTACTGAAAGGTTTACCAATTAATCCTTCGGAAGTTATATTTACCGATTTATCGAAAAACCCTTACTTTGAGTTTAATTCAGATGGAACCGTAAATGTGAAACCAAACACACCAGGTGGAACTTATGCCTTAAACTATCAACTTTGTGAAAAGGCTCATCCAACCAATTGTGGTACCGCGACATTAACTGTTTTTGTTGAAGTTCCTGCTATTGCAGTAATTAAAACAGCAGTATTTAATGATGAAAACGGAAGCGGATTTGCCAATGCAGGCGAAACCATTACGTACAGATTTAAAGTAACCAATACCGGAAACGTTCCATTAAAAGGAATCACCATTTCAGATCCTTTACCGGGAGTTGTCGTTTCAGGACAGGCAATTGATTTAGGTGTAAACGAATCTGACGAATATAACTTTAAAGCCATTTATAAAATCACACAAAGTGATATCAATAAAGGTAGCGTAAGCAATCAGGCAAGCGTTCAGGGACGAAGTGATAAAGGAGTTGTGGTAGATGACATTTCAGATGATGAAAGTGTTCTGGAAGACAAACCAACCGTATTGGATTTAACGGGCTGTGTTATCAAAGTCTTTAATGCGTTTTCACCAAATGGAGATGACAAAAACAGCAGATTCTATATTCAGGGCTTAGAATGTTATCCAAGCAATACGGTTGAAATATACAATCGTTGGGGAGTTCTGGTTTTCGAAAAAGACAACTACAATAACGAAGATCGTGTTTTTAAAGGTTTCTCAGAAGGACGTACTACTATAAAACAATCCGAAGGATTACCGGTAGGAACTTACTTCTACATCTTAAAGTACAAAGACAACGAATCTAATTCGCATGAAAAATCAGGTTATTTATATATCAACAAGTAAAAACTACGGCGGTCTGGTAATCCCGGACCGCTATTTAAAAGCCATTCAAATGAAAAAGATAATTGTAATGTTCCTGTTTTTTACAGTGGTGTGTTCGGCGCAGCAAGATGCGCAATACACACAATATATGTATAATACCATGGCAATAAATCCGGCTTATGCGGGTTCCCGTGGTGCGCTAAGTGTTTTCGGACTGTACCGTACACAATGGGTCGGACTGGACGGAGCACCCGAAACCAGCACCTTTGCTATAAATACACCTTTAAACAACAGCAATTTAGGATTGGGAGTTTCTTTGGTAAACGATAAAATTGGTCCAACCAACGAGAACACTTTATCAGCCGATTTATCGTATAGTGTTCCAACCTCAGAAACCTTTAAACTTTCCTTTGGAATAAAAGCCACAGCAAATCTTTTTAATCTGGATGTAAATAAATTGAATCCTGAAAATCAGGGAGACCCGCAGTTTCAGAATTTAAACAATCGAATCACACCCAATATTGGAGCTGGGGTTTATTGGCATTCTGACAAAGCATATTTGGGATTGTCAATTCCGAATTTTATCGAAACCAATCGATTCAATGATGATGATACCGCTATTTTTAAAGATAAAATCAACTACTATTTAATGGCAGGTTACGTTTTTGATTTGGATTATTACATCAAATTCAAACCGGCATTGTTGACCAAGATGGTTCAGGGAGCCCCTTTACAGGTTGATGTTTCAGGGAATTTTATGTTCAATGATAAGTTTGTAATCGGACTGGCTTATCGCTGGAGCGCGTCGGTTAGCGCAATGGCAGGCTTTCAGATTACAGATGGTTTATATGTGGGTTATGGTTACGATCATGAAACTACTAATTTAAGAAGATATAATTCGGGGTCACATGAAGTGTTCCTGCGTTTTGAGTTTCTTAATAATTACAATAGAATTACCTCACCAAGATTCTTCTAAAAAATCCCTCCATGAAAAGCCAAAAACTACACTATACCATATTCTTTTTATTCCTCTTATTTAATTCAATTGCACAAACCGGCAGTATAAAGTATGCCGATACCAAATACGAGAAGTATGCCTATATTGATGCTATAAAAATCTATGAAAATGTAGCTGAAAAAGGATATAAAGACGAAAAAATGTTCCAGCGTCTGGGGAATTCCTATTATTTTAATGGAGAATTGGTAAAAGCTTTAAAATGGTACGATGAATTATTTTCCATGAATAAAGAACAAGAGTCTGAGTATTTGTACCGATACGCACAATGTCTTAAAGCTGCTGGAAATTACGCTAAAGCAGATGCAATCTTAGAAAAATTCAATCAAAAACAGACAACAGATAAAAGAGGGATCTTATTCGAATCCAATAAAAATTATTTGAACGAGATAAAAGCAAATTCAGGACGATTTGAAATTGCCGATGCCGGAATAAACTCTAAGTATTCAGATTATGGGAGTACTATTTTTGATAATAAACTAGTTTTTACATCCGCACGAGATACTGGCGGAGTCGCAAAGAAAAATTTCAAGTGGACCAACCGATCCTTTACCAATTTATACACCGCCGAATTATTACCGGATGGAAGTTTAGGAACACCGCAGCGTTTTCAGAAGAAAGTAAATACAAAATTCAACGAATCGACACCCGTTTTTACAAAAGACGGCCGAACAATGTACTTTACAAGAAACAATTTCTTAAACGGTAAAAGAGGCAGAGACGAGAACAAAGTCACCTTATTAAAGTTATACAAAGCAAATTTAGTAGAAGGAGAATGGAAAAATATCGAAGCACTTCCATTTAACAGTGATCAGTATAGTGTAGCGCATCCTACCTTAAGTGTAGACGAAAAAACGCTCTATTTTGCTTCAGATATGCCGGGAACTTTAGGACAATCCGACTTGTTTAAAGTAACCATAAATGAAGATGGAACCTTTGGAAAACCTCAAAATTTGGGATCAGCAATCAATACTGAAGGACGAGAAACATTTCCTTTTATTTCTGAAGATAACGAACTTTATTTCGCAACAGACGGAAGACCGGGATTGGGCGGACTTGACGTATTTGTGACAAAAATAAAGGATCAGGGCACCTTTGAAGAAATACAAAATATTGGAGAACCAATTAACAGTCCGCAGGACGATTTTGCTTTTATAATCAATAGTAAAGACAGAAACGGATTTTTTTCTTCCAACAGAGATAAGGGACATGGATTTGACGATGTTTATCGATTTACCGAAAGACGAAAACTAAATTGCGAACAACAATTAATAGGTACTGTCACCGATTCAGAAACCAATGTCATACTTTCAAATGCGAATGTGGCATTGTTTGATGAAAATTTCCAAGCCGTTGCAGAAGTCATCACTGACAACAATGGAAATTATGTTTTTCCGAATGTAAAATGTGGAAAAAACTATTTCGTACGAACGTCGAAAACAGATTATGAAAGCAAGGAAGTACCGGTAACAATTAAAAGAAATTCCGGAAAAACGACTTTATTGATTCAGCTGGAAAAGAGAATTAAACCCATTGAAGTGGGAACAGATCTGGCAAAAACACTCGATATTCCGATCATTTATTTTGATCTCGACAAAGCCACTATTAAAAAGGAATCCGCTTATCAGTTAGAGAAAATTGTCGAAATTCTAAAACAATACCCAGCCTTAAAATTGGATATCCGTTCCCATACAGACAGCCGACAAACCCAGCAGTACAATCAGGTTTTATCCGAAAAGAGAGCCAAATCTACCCGAAACTGGCTGATTCAAAAAGGAGTAGACCCAGCCCGATTAACCGCAAAAGGATACGGCGAAACTCAATTGGTAAACCAATGTTCTGATGGTGTAAAATGTACCGATGAAGAACACGAACGCAACCGAAGAAGCGAATTTGTAATCACCAATTTGTAAATAAAAAGTAATAGTTTAAAGCCCTTTCCTAAATTTTAGAAAAGGGCTTTTTTCGTTGTTATCAAATTATTCACAATCTTGTCATCCCGAGGAACGAGGGATCACATTAGTAATTCGACAAAGATTGGCGGCATTTGGAATGGAGTTTCGAATGTATTTACTTCGTCAGTCGTTATCGCTCGAGTTTCCTTCATCGCAAGGACAAAACGATGCGTAAAACACACATTGAAAGCAACAGCCAACAATAAAAAACTTTGCGCCTTAGCGTCTTTGCGAGCAAAAAAATAGTGATTTATTCATTGGCAGGATGAGAACTAGTAGCAACCATCTGGCTAATTTCACTTAAAAACTCAAATTCATCCACGGGAAATATCTGGAGAACCGTTTCTAAAATGAGACCTACATTAATACCAGTCTCTGAATTTTCATATCGATTCTGATTCAACGCAAGAATACATAATTTAAGCATGTCGGTAATCACACTGCCCAACTCAGAATAATTGACAAACTTAATTTGAGTCGTATTGGCTTCTACATTGTCATTGGCCGATTTTGAATTGTGGAAATATCGGGCGGTTATTTTTTGTAATTGCTCTAGATTTTTAAATTCATTTGTTTCCATGATAGCATCTTTGATATATTAAGTTCTATTTTTTTACTAAATAAATGTATTAAACTATTGGCGCAAATAGCACGACATTTATGTCGTGTTAATAAAATATTGTACTCTTTCTACTCTTAAGTAAGTTGGGTCTATTATTTGTTTTTTTAAGTTTTTTCTTATAAAATTAATTAGATTTGCGATTATAAACAGTTGGGAGTTAAAAAATGGGCTGAAAGCCCAAAAGCATTAGCATAGTGCGTAGCGCTATGAAATTAGCGTAGTGCGATTAATTAGACAATGAGTATCGCCCTGAAAGGGCAAAAGCAACTAAAAAAACAGCAAGAAAAACATGCCGCAATCATTATCAAAAGTGTACGTTCATTTGGTATTTAGCACCAAAGGACGTTATCCCTTTATTGACAACGTCATACAAGAGCGTTTATGGGAATATCTTGGCGGAATTTGTAAAGGATTAGAATGCAATCCAATTCAGATAGGAGGCTATCAAGATCATGTACATGTACTGTGTTTACTATCTAAAAAAGTCACCCAAATGAAATTGGTCGAGGAGGTAAAAAAGCAATCCTCAAAATGGATAAAAACAATAGACGATCGTTACGCGAAATTCTATTGGCAGGATGGTTATGGTATATTTTCTGTCAATCCATCAGAACTAGAGAGAGTAATACAATACATTAAGAATCAGGAAGAACATCATAAAAAGCGTAACTTCAGAGAAGAGTTGCTGGCATTTTTAAATAAATATCAGGTAGCTTATGATGAGCGTTTTCTATGGGATTAGTGCTTTCGCCCTTTCAGGGCTTAGGTGACAATCGTTTTTATATTCGTAGTGCGGTTCACTACGCTATTGCTAAAGCTCTTTCAGAGCATATTCGGAACGCTTATGATTTGAAGTTCCTTTATTATAAAAACAAAATATATTTAATTGATTAGTCATAATGATAGATTTATAATAATAAGTACTCAAAGCCTTTAAAAAAAAGTACTGAAAGCCAAAAAAGCATTAGCTTTCAGGGCTTAAGGTAGGAGTCATTTTTTATTCGTAATGGTACATTGCGCTGTTACTAAGCCTCGCTTATTATAAAACAAAACACATTTAATTGATTTATTCATAATCATAGATTTATAATGATGAGTACTTAAAGTATGTAAAAAAGGGCTGAAGGCCCAAAAACATTAGCATAGTGCGTAGCGCTATGAAATTAGCGTAGTGCGATTAAATAGACAATGAGTACCGCCCTGAAAGGGCAAAAGCAAATCTTCAACAGATTTTTTTATTTAGAATAAATCTGACAATCAAAAAAACAATGCGCTTTTCGTAAAAAAAGATTAGAATTCATTCCATTCTTTAAACTTAAATTTATAAAACACAAAATATTAGTTATTTTGCTTAAAATGAATGTTTTATGGTTTTAAAAACGGTTTTTCATTGTGGTGTATCTACATTTTTTTCTAACTTTATAAATCTAAAATTTTTCAGCTATGACGGTAGAACAAATATTAAACGCAAAAGGGAAAAATGTTTATTCAGTTCTTTCAACCACAACGGTTTATGAAGCCTTAAAGGTAATGGGAGAGAAAAACATAGGTGCCATTCTTGTTATTGATGGTTCCGATTTAAAAGGGATATTGTCTGAGAGGGATTATGCTCGAAAAATTGTTTTGAAGGATAAATCATCAAAAGAAACTTTTGTGCATGAAATTATGGAAAGCAATATTTTCTCGGTAAAACTTTCAAATAAGATTGAAGATTGTATGGAGCTAATGAGTACCAAAAGAATCAGACATTTACCGGTTCTGGAAGATGGAATTGTAGTAGGAATTATATCTATAAGTGATGTAGTTAAGGCCATTATAGAAATTCAGAAAGATACTATTAATCATTTAAACTCTTATATTTCGCAATAAAACAAGCAAAAAATAAAACATATCAAAAAAATAGTCCAAATTAATTTGGGCTATTTTTTTTTCGCTCCGAATTTTATTTTTAGGAAAAGAAAGCAGTAAAAATAGGCCATTTTAAAACAAGACTTATATCTTTGTAAGCTAGAATAAAAGCTAAAAATAAATGAACAAAGAGAGTAAAAGAAGAGAAGCGTTACTGTACCATTCAGAACCAACTCCAGGAAAAATTCAGGTAGTTCCAACAAAAAAATATGCAACCCAAAGAGATTTATCTTTGGCTTATTCGCCAGGAGTTGCAGAGCCATGTTTAGACATTGCAGCAAACGTAGAAGACGTTTACAAATATACAGCAAAAGGAAATTTAGTTGCCGTAATCTCAAACGGTACCGCAGTTTTAGGACTTGGGGACATTGGTCCTGAAGCTTCTAAGCCAGTAATGGAAGGAAAAGGATTGTTGTTTAAAATATTCTCTGATATTGATGTTTTTGATATCGAAATCGGTACAAAAGATATCGAAGAATTCATTCAGACCGTAAAAAATATTGCTCCAACTTTTGGAGGGATAAATCTGGAAGACATTAAAGCACCGGAATCTTTCGAAATAGAAAGACGATTGGTAGAAGAATTGGACATTCCGGTAATGCACGACGACCAGCACGGTACTGCAATTATCTCGTCAGCGGCTTTAATTAATGCCCTTGAATTGGCAGGAAAAAAAGCTGAAGATGTAAAAGTCGTAGTTTCGGGTGCAGGTTCTGCAGCAATTGCTTGTACTGATTTATATGTTTTGTTAGGAGTTCAGGTTAAGAACATCAAGATGTTTAACAGTAAAGGACTTTTAACAAAAGATAATTCTTCACTATCAGAATTGCAGTTGAAATATGCAGTTGATGGAGCTAAAATTGATTTAGCAGAAGCAGTGAAAGGAGCAGATGTTTTCATCGGATTATCTTCAGGAGGTATTTTGTCACCTGAAATGTTATTGACAATGAACGAGAATCCAATTGTTTTTGCAATGGCAAATCCAAATCCGGAAATCGATTATAACTTAGCAACAGAAACTCGTAAAGACATTATTATGGCTACGGGGCGTTCAGATTTTCCTAATCAGGTAAATAACGTTCTTGGATTTCCATATATTTTTAGAGGAGCATTAGACGTACGTGCTACAAAAATTAACGAAGCGATGAAAATGGCTGCTGTAAAAGCATTAGCTATTTTGGCAAAAGAGCCGGTACCGGAGCAGGTTAACGTAGCATACGGAGCAACAAAATTAGGTTTCGGACAAGAGTATATCATTCCTAAACCATTTGATCCTAGATTGATTACCGTGGTTGCACCTGCAGTTGCAAGAGCAGCAATGGAATCCGGAGTAGCAAAAAATCCTATTACAGACTGGGCAGCATACGAAGATGTGCTTCGCGAGCGTATGGGGAACGACAATAAAATGGTACGTTTGATTACCAACCGTGCTAAAGTAAGTCCAAAAAGAATTGTTTTTGCAGAAGCAGATCAGTTAAACGTACTTAAAGCAGCGCAAATTGTACACGAAGATGGAATTGGTTATCCAATTTTATTAGGAAACAAAGAAGTCATTTTAGAACTTAAGGAAGAATTAGGTTTTGATGCTGAACTTGAGATTATTGATCCTAAAACCAATGAAGAAGAAGGAAGACGTAACCGATTTGCTAATTCATATTGGGAAACAAGAGGAAGAAGAGGAGTTTCGCTATTAGATTCACAAAAATTCATGCGTGAAAGAAACTATTTTGCCGCAATGATGGTGAACGAAGGAGAAGCAGATGCTTTGGTAACAGGTCATACAAGAAGTTATCCGACTGTTGTGAAACCAATGTTACAATTGATTGAAAAAGCACCGGGAGCTTCATTAGTAGCTACAGCCAATATGATGTTGACTTCTCGTGGACCAATGTTTTTGTCAGACACAGCAATCAACATCAATCCTTCAACAGAAGATTTGATTAACATTGCGATCATGACGGCTAAAACGGCTAAAATGTTTGGTGTAGAGCCTGTTATTGCAATGGTTTCTTATTCAAACTTCGGGTCTTCAACAAGTCCAAGTGCTTCAAAAGTGAGAGAAGCAGTAGCTTACTTGCATAAAAACCATCCGGAAATGATTGTTGACGGAGAAATTCAGGCAGATTTTGCTTTAAATCAGGAAATGCTTGCAGAAAAATTCCCTTTCTCAAAATTAGCAGGTAAGAAAGTGAATACCTTGATTTTTCCTAATTTAGATTCGGCTAACATTACTTATAAATTGCTAAAAGAACTTTACAAAGTAAATTCTATTGGACCAATTATGATGGGAATGGGTAAACCGGTTCACATTTTCCAATTAGGAGCAAGCGTTGAAGAAATGGTAAATATGGCTGCAATTGCAGTTATTGACGCTCAGGAAAAAGAAAGTAAAAAGATTAAATTAGCGAAATAGTAGAAATAATTAAGGTCAAATAATAATGTCGTATTTTTAATGCATTTTTGTTATATTTGACCTTAATAAATTATACTATGATAGCACATTTACAGGGGAAATTAGTAGAGAAAAATCCAACAGAAGTCATCATTGAGTGTGGCGGAGTAGGATATCAGGTAAACATCTCTTTACATACCTTTTCATTAATTCCCAATGTAGAAAATATAAAATTGTATACGCATCTTCAAATCAAAGAAGATGCGCATACATTATTTGGTTTTGTAGAAAAATCAGAACGCGAAATATTCAGAATGTTATTGTCGGTTTCAGGAATTGGTGCAAACATTGCCAGAACCATGTTGTCATCCATAGAGCCAAGACAAATTATCAATGCTATCGCCTCAGGAGACGTAGGCGTAATCCAGTCTATAAAAGGGATTGGGAACAAAACAGCACAAAGAGTTATACTAGATTTAAAAGAAAAAGTGTTAAAATTGTACGATTTGGACGAAGTTTCGGTCGTTCAAAACAATACAAATCGAGATGAAGCGTTATCTGCTTTGGAGGTTTTAGGTTTTGTTCGTAAAACTTCTGAAAAAGTAGTAGAGAAAATCGTAAAAGAAGATCCGGAAGCTACGGTGGAAACCATCATCAAAAAAGCATTAAAAAGCCTATAAAACCAATTTATTTAAACCAACTAGTATGCGTAAAATTTGTATTTTTTTACTGTTTTTATTTTGCGGTAATGTTTTGCGTGCGCAAGTAAATCCCACAGTTCAAGATACAACTAAAACACAATTTTCCGTTGGTAAAGTAGAAATAGGAAATCCGCCAAGCATACTTTCAGCCTATCGGTATGATCCTATAACCGATCGCTACATTTACACCAGCTCCGTAGACGGTTTTAATATCAATTATCCAATTGTATTAACGCCAAAAGAATACGAAGATTTAGTTTTGAAAGAATCCAGAAGAGATTATTTCAGAAAAAAATCAGATGCTATTGATGGTAAAAAGTCAGGAAGTGAGGCCGCCAAAAAGAATTTACTACCGCGATATTATATCAATTCAGGACTTTTCGAAAGTATCTTCGGAAGTAATACCATAGACGTAAAGCCAACAGGATCAGTAGAAATGGACTTGGGAATCCGGTATACCAAACAGGATAACCCGGCTTTTTCACCAAGAAATAGATCCAGCCTAACGTTTGATTTCGATCAGCGAATCAGTATGAGTTTATTGGGGAAAGTAGGAACCAGATTAGAGGTAAATGCTAATTATGATACCCAGTCTACTTTTGCCTTTCAAAATTTATTTAAACTTGCCTATACGCCTTCAGAAGATGATATTGTTCAGAAAGTGGAAGTAGGTAACGTGAGTATGCCTTTAAACAGCACCCTTATTCGAGGTGCCCAAAGTTTGTTCGGGGTTAAAACAGTTTTGCAATTTGGTAAGACAACTGTTACCGGAGTTTTCTCAGAACAGAAGTCACAAACCAAGAGTATAGTTGCAGAAGGTGGCGGTACCGTACAGAACTTTGATTTGTATGCGCTGGATTACGATAATGACCGACATTTCTTCTTATCTCAGTATTTCAGAAATAAATACGATGCTTCATTAAAAAGCTATCCTTTTATCGATAGCCGTGTTCAGGTTACCAGAATAGAAGTTTGGGTAACTAACAAACAAAACAGGGTAGCAACCAACAACAATAACTTACGTAACATTATCGCGCTTCAGGATTTAGGAGAAGGACAGGTTACGGGAGTTCCGGATAATCAGGTGGTGGTGATAAGCAATCCTGTCGGATTTTTTAATAACCCTATCGATACACCAACAAACAACACCAACAATAAATACGATCCGGCTACTATTGGAAAACCGGGAGCCTACCTAAATTCTAATATTAGAGAAATCGTAACGGCAAAATCAGGATTTAATAACGCAAATACCAGCGAAGGAACAGATTATTCTGTATTAGAAAACGCCAGGAAATTAACCGCAAACGAATTTACTTTCAATCCGCAATTGGGATACATTTCCTTACAGCAGCGTTTGGCCAATGACGAAATTTTAGCAGTAGCATTTGAGTACACTGTTGGAGGAAAAGTGTATCAGGTCGGAGAGTTTGGAAGTGACGGGGTTGACGGAACCGTAGTGACCGGAAACAACAATGCCAACAAAGCGATCATCACTCAGAGTTTAGTGTTAAAAATGCTGAAGAGTAATTTGACGAACGTTCAGAATCCGGTTTGGAATCT
Source organism: Flavobacterium tructae (assembly GCF_002217475.1). Taxonomy (GTDB): domain Bacteria; phylum Bacteroidota; class Bacteroidia; order Flavobacteriales; family Flavobacteriaceae; genus Flavobacterium; species Flavobacterium tructae. Next base: position 137,658 of record NZ_MUHH01000023.1, on the reverse strand, counting down.
GATGATGAAAAACGTGTACCAAATTCCTCAGGCATATCAAATCAAACAAGACGATTTCAGATTAAACATACTGTATACAGATCCTTCTCCAATCAACTATATTTCACCGGTACCGGGAACAACATTCCCAGCAAATCCTACCGCAGATAATAAAGTTGAGCTGACCCCTTTATTGAATGTCTTTAATCTGGACCGATTGAATTATAACAATGATCCGCAAGCCGGAGGAGATGGTTTCTTTGATTATATTCCGGGAATTACAGTAGACGTTCAGAATGCTCGAATTATTTTTAGTACCAAAGAGCCTTTTGGAGAATTGTTGTTTAAAAAGTTGCAAAATACAGGTTCGGGTGAGAACTACGACGATCCGACTACCTATAATGCCAATCAGAAAAGATATGTGTTCAGAAACATGTACCGAAACACACAGTCCGGAGCTTTGCAGGACAGTGATAAGAATAAATTTTTATTAAGAGGAAAATACAAATCATCAGGAAGCAATGGTATTCCAATCGGAGCGTTTAATGTTCCGCAGGGATCTGTTGTTGTTATGGCAGCCGGAAGAAGACTGGTGGAAGGGATCGATTATAGTGTAGATTACCAATTAGGACGTGTTCAGATTTTAGATCCTTCGCTTCAGGCTTCTAATACGCCAATTGAGGTGTCATTGGAGAACAACTCAATTTTCGGACAACAGACCCGAAGATTTATAGGTTTCAATGTTGAGCATAAAATTTCAGATAAATTTATTGTAGGAGGAACTTATTTGAAAATGAACGAAAGACCGTTTACTCAAAAATCAAGTTACGGTCAGGAATCTGTAAATAATACGATCTTTGGATTCAATGGAAATTACTCTACCGAAGTTCCTTTCTTTACCAGATTAGTTAACAAATTACCAAACATAGATACAGATGTTCCTTCCAATCTTTCGATAAGAGGAGAAGTAGCTTTCTTAAAACCAGATGCTCCAAAAGCCAGTGATTTTGAAGGTGAGGCAACCATTTATATTGATGACTTCGAAGGTTCTCAGTCTACCATCGACATGCGATCAGCGTATGCGTGGAGTCTGGCTTCGACACCATTTGTAAATTCTATCAATGACAATACTTTTAATGCCAATTCAACTACATTAGAATATGGCTTTAAACGTGCAAAATTGTCCTGGTATACTATCGACCCTGTTTTTTACGCTTCAAAACCATCGGGTATTTCAAATGATGATTTGTCATTAAATACCACGAGACGTATTTATAGCAGGGAATTATATCCAAATACAGATATTGCTCAGGGACAGATTCAGGTAGTGAATACACTGGACTTAACGTATTACCCTTCTAACCGCGGACCTTATAACAACAATCCGAATTTTGGTGCAAGTCCCGCCAGTTCTAATTTTGGAGGAATCATGCGTGCCTTGAATTCGACCAACTTTGAACAAGGGAATGTCGAGTACATTCAGTTTTGGGTAATGGATCCTTATGTAGGTAATGGAGAAGCAGCAGTTGGTAATACCGGAAAAATTTATTTCAACTTAGGAGAAATCTCGGAAGACGTTTTAAAAGACGGAAGAAAACAATACGAAAACGGATTAGGCCCGGATCAGATCATGGTAAATCCTAGACCGCTTTGGGGAGACGTTCCGGCATCACAATCTTTAATTTATGCCTTCGATAATAATGCAGGTAATCGTAGCAATCAGGATGTTGGTTTAGACGGTTTACCTAATTCGAAAGAAGCTTCAGTATATACAAATTACGGTGGAGAAACAGATCCGGCCGGAGACGATTATACCTATTATCTGAATACTGATGGAGGCGTTTTAGACCGCTACAAAAATTACAATGGTACAGAAGGAAACTCTCCCGTAAGTATCGATTCCCCAAATCGTGGATCAACAACTTTACCGGATGTTGAAGATATCAACCGTGACAACACTATGAGTACCATCAATGCATATTATGAATATAGCATCGATGTAAAACCGGGAATGCAGGTGGGGCAGAATTTCGTTACAGACATTCGTGAAGTAAGCAATGTTGAATTGCCAAACGGATCAACGACAACAGCAAGATGGATACAGTTTAAAATTCCGGTTGCTCAACCGCAAAATACGATTGGAAATATTACAGATTTCAGATCGATTCGTTTCATGCGTATGTTCATGACCGGCTTTAGTGATCAGATGACTGTTCGTTTTGGAGCTTTGGATTTAGTGAGAGGAGAATGGAGAAGATATACCGGTACACTTGATGCCAACGATACGAATCCGGCTGACGACGGAACAGAGTTTGATGTTGCGGCAGTAAACATTCAGGAGAATGGTACAAAATGTCCTGTGAATTATGTGGTGCCACCGGGCGTTCGTAGAGAGCAGCTGTATAATAACAATACCATTATCAATCAAAATGAGCAAGCCTTAGCGGTTAGAGTTAGCGGTTCAGGATTACAATATCAGGATTCAAGAGCGGTTTTTAAGAATGTAAGTGTAGACATGCGTCAGTACAAAAAACTGAAAATGTTTTTACATGCTGAATCATTGCCAAACGAAAATACGTTACTCGATGATGAAATGGTAGGTTTTATCCGTTTTGGAAATGACTTTACACAAAACTTCTATCAGGTCGAGGTTCCTTTAAAAGTGACCAGAACCGGAGGGTCTTGTAGTATAAGTCCGGATCAGGTTTGGCTGGAAGAGAACAATATTGATTTAGCACTGGAGTTATTGACCCGAATGAAAATTAAGGGGATGACTGTTGATATTAATTCTGATAAAAGAGATGTTAACGGGATTTACTATCCGGATGACGACCTAAGTGTTGGCGGAGGTGATGGAGACGGCAGATTAAGATTAGGAATCAAAGGAAATCCTAATTTTGGTTTAGTCCGAACTTTGATGGTGGGAGTTAAGAGTAGGGCAGATCATAAAACCATTAAAGGAGAGATTTGGTTCAACGAACTTCGAATGGCCGATCTGGAGAACAAAGGCGGTATGGCAGCAATTTTAAATATCGATACCAATATGGCGGATTTTGCTACCGTATCGGCTACCGGTAAAAAGAGTACCATTGGTTTTGGATCTTTAGAACAAGGAGCAAATGAGAGAAGCCGTGAAGATCTACAGCAGTATAATATTGTTACCAATTTGAATTTAGGGAAATTATTGCCACACAGATGGGGAATCAATTTGCCATTTAATTACGCAATTGGAGAAGAAGTTATCACACCGGAATATGACCCGTTCAATCAGGATATAAAATTAAAACAGCTGATTAAAGAAACGACCGATGAGGCAGAGAAAGAGAACATCAGAACCAGAGCTGTTGACTATACCAAAAGAAGAAGTATCAATTTTATCGGTGTAAGAAAAGACAGAGCACCGGAACAGAAACCGCATGTTTATGACGTTGAAAATTTCACCTTCTCACAATCGTACAATCAGGTAGAACGTCACGATTATGAAGTGGCAGATTACGTAGACGAGCAATCGAATAGTGCCGTGAATTATGCGTACACCTTCCAGCCAAAAGAAGTGGTTCCGTTCAAGAAGACTAAATTCATGAAGAAAAGTGAGTATTGGAAAATGCTGAGTGATTTTAATTTTAATTATTTGCCTTCAAATGTTTCCTTTAACACAAATATTTTGAGACAAAGTAACCGTCAGCAATTTAGAGAAGTGGAGGTACAAGGAATTGGTCTTGATCCGTTGTACAGACGAAACTTTGCCTTTAATTATCAGTACGGTTTTGGTTTCAATTTAACGAAATCTTTAAAAATTAACTATACCGCCGCATCCAATAATATCGTAAGGAATTTTCTAAATGATGACAATACGCCAAAACAGGATTTTAATATCTGGGACGATTATTTTGATATTGGAACGCCAAATCAGCACGTACAACAGTTAGTGTTGAACTATGATATTCCAATTCATAAAATTCCGGTACTGAGCTTCATCAAAGCAAATTATTCGTATACCGCCGATTATAGCTGGCAGCGTGCTTCGACTGCATTATCTGAATATGTGGATCCTGTCAGCGGAAGTACGTTTGATTTAGGAAACACTATTCAGAATGCCAATTCGAATACATTTACGACAACGCTTAACATGAACACGCTGTACAAGTATTTAGGATTAACTCCGGGTTCAAAAACAGGAGCAAAACCTAAAGCAGCTGCACCGCCAAAACCAGGGGAGAAGATTGTAAATACGGCAAAACCGGCTACCACTAGCAGTCCATTCTATGATGGCATGATTGGTATTCTGACCAGTATAAAAAATGTTCAGGTAAATTATACCGTGAATAGTGGAACCGTTTTACCGGGGTATACACCGGGTGTTGGTTTCTTCGGAACATCGAGACCTACTTTAGGATTTGTTTTCGGAAGCCAGGACGACATTCGTTTTGAAGCGGCGAAAAGAGGATGGTTAACCTCTTATCAGGATTTTAATCAAAGTTTTACTCAGGTAACCAATAAGCTCCTGAAAGTAACGGCGAATATCGACTTATTGCCTGATTTGAAAATTGACCTGAATATGGATCGTAATTATTCTGAAAATAATTCAGAGCAGTATAGTGTTGTTAAAAATAATTTGACCGGAGATTTAGATTATAAGGCTTTGTCACCGTATAATTATGGGATGTTCTCTATTTCAACAGTGCTTATAAAAACAGCATTTTCAACCAGCACTGCAACAGAGTCTGCCGCATTTGATGATTTCAGAAACAACCGTATGATTATAGCAAACCGTCTGGCAGAGGAGCGTTATGGTGCAGGAGCACCAATTCCGAGATATGGAGATGCTAATAACCCAATTCCGGCTCCTACAGATCCTAATTATAAAGTATATACGGCTAATGAAGGGTATCCGATAGGATTTACCAAAAGCAATCAGGCGGTTTTATTGCCTGCATTTTTAGCGGCTTATACAGGAAGTAGTGCATCAAGCAGCTCGACAGATATTTTCAGAAGCTTCCCAATTCCAAACTGGAGTATTAAGTACAACGGTTTAATGCGTTACAAATATTTTAAAGACAAATTCAAGCGTTTTTCTTTACAGCATAATTATAGAGCATCGTATACCATCAACCAGTTCAGATCTAATTTTGATTATATAGAGAAGCCTAACGGACAGGATGTGAATACCAATTTCTTTAACAAAACCATCATGTCTAATATTAACCTTGTGGAGCAATTCAGTCCGTTAATCCGAATGGATTTTGAATTGAAAAGCTCATTACGCGTATTGACAGAGATTAAAAAAGACAGAGCTTTGTCTATGAGTTTTGATAATAATTTATTGACCGAAGTAAAAGGGATGGAATATGTTGTAGGTCTGGGCTATCGTTTTAAAGATGTAATTTTCTCCTCAAGACTTGCTGATTCTCCAACGGGAATTATCAAAAGTGATATCAATATTAAGTGTGACTTTTCGTATCGAAATAATGAAACCTTAGTGCGCTATTTAGATTATGACAACAACCAATTAGCAGCAGGACAAAATATATGGTCTTTAAAACTTACGGCAGACTATGCATTCAGTAAAAACCTGACCGCGATATTCTATTACGATCATTCATTTTCGAAAGCGGTAATCTCGACAGCATTCCCTTTAACGAATATTAGATCAGGATTTACACTTCGATATAATTTTGGGAATTAATTTTGAATTTCTAAAGAGGATTTTATTAGAAGATTATTACATTTGTGCCTCAATTATTAAACTATCAATTTTCAAACACACAACTATTATGAGCATACCAGCAAATTTAAAGTACACAAAAGATCACGAATGGGTTAGCATCGAAGGAGATGTTGCAACAGTAGGAATTACTCATTTTGCACAAAAAGAGTTAGGGGATATCGTGTACGTTGAAGTAGAAACTTTAGATCAAAAACTTGACAGAGACGAGGTTTTTGGAACAGTTGAAGCTGTAAAGACAGTATCAGATTTGTTTTTACCATTAACAGGAGAAATCATTGCCTTCAATGAAAATCTTGAAAGCGAGCCTGAAACTGTGAATTCTGATCCTTACGGAGATGGATGGATGATTAAAATTAAAATTGCTGATGCATCAGAAATTGATTCTTTATTGTCTGCCGACGCTTATAAAGAACTTATAGGTGCCTAAACAATTGCTTTTAATCTGGGCAATTATCTGCTCAGGAATCATTACTTATTTTTGTTTAACAGATTCCAGTAATATTCCGGCCGTAAATTTTCCGAGTATAGATAAGATTGTCCATTTTTGTTTTCATTTTGGATTTACAATTTCCTGGATTTTGTTTTTCAAAAAAGAGCTGAAAGGAAAAGCACCAGACGATTACAAGGCCTATTTAATTTCATTTATATTTTCTGTTTTTTTCGGAATTACAATCGAAATTCTGCAAGGTGTTTTAACGGTTACACGAGCATCAGATGTAACAGATGTTTTAGCCAATGCACTTGGAGCTATTTTTGGTATTTTTGCCGCGATAGTTTTTAAAAAACAAATCGATAAAATTTAAAAGTATAGAACCCACTTCGGTGGGTTTTTTTGTGATCTAATCTTAATGTTTTCAAGGTTGGTTAAAACTTTGCGACTTTGCGAGAAATATTATTTAGTCTGGAAAAAATGGGTAAAAAGATTAGCGATTTTTGATTTCAGATGTTATAAAATCGACGATCGTATCATTAAGAAACATCAAATCAAAAAGCAGCAATCGTTACTCTGCATTCAAAAATCTATTAGTTTAATGATAGTACGTTGTCAGATTATTTTTCATGTTGCTTTGTTTTAAAAGAAACCCGTGGCTACTTTATGTAAATCTTCCCAGCCTTTGTGATTCATTCTAATTTTAAATGTATTTTTGCAGAATTCTCAGAACACGCACAAATCATGAATGTTAAGCAATATCTGGACTCTACGTATTTAAAAACAGCCTCTCAGGCTGGACTTTCGGAAGCGGAAAATACCCTAGTGGTTAAAAATGCTATTGAAGAGGCAATTCGCGAAGGTTTTAAACTCATCATGATTCGGCCCGAACAGGTAGTTTTGGCAAAAGAAATGATTCATAAAGCCAATTCGACTTTGCTGATAGGTACAGTCATTGATTTTCCGGAAGGAGACTCAGATTTAGAGTCTAAGTTAAAAGAAGCCAACAAAGCAATAGAAGACGGAGCAGATGATCTGGATTTTGTTTGCAATTATAAGGCATTCAAAGAAGGCGATGTTGATCTGGTCAAACAAGAGATTTTAGTGGGAACACAAATTGGTCTTGCAAGCAATAAAACAGTGAAATGGATTATTGAAGTTGCCGCCTTAAATGATACACAGATCATTCAGCTTTCGGCATTGATTAAAAATGTAGTGATATCTCATTTTAAAGAAGAAAACTACGGTTCAGTTTTCGTGAAGTCGTCTACCGGATTTTATAAAACCGAAAACGATTTGCCAAACGGAGCTACCCTTCCAACAATTATAATGATGCTGGAAAACGCATCGCCTCTGCCAGTTAAAGCTGCCGGAGGAGTTCGGTCTTATCAGGATGCCATAGAAATGATTCGATTAGGTGTAAAACGAATCGGAACCTCTGCTGCAAAAACAATTGCGGATGGAGGGAATACCTCAAATCAATATTAAATAAAAACCTAAATTTACGTGAATAAGATTGCCCTGTCTTTTATTTTAACCTTAACCGCTTTGTTTGCTTTTTCGCAGGAAAGTAACAATACTTCAATCAAACCTGGTTTTACTGCCGAACAGTTTCCGGTTTTTCCAAACTGTGAAAATCTTCAATCCAAACAACTTGAAAATTGTTTTTATAAAGAAGTGCAGGATTTTGTATTTCAGAATTATCAGGTGCCAGAAAATCTAAAACAAGCCAACTATAAAGGAGAAGTAAAAGTGTTATTCGAAGTAGATGCAAATGGCGAGTTCAAAGTAATTTATGTAAACGCGTTAAACGATGCGTTATCAGAAGAAGCTAAGCGTGTTTTTAAGAAGTTTCCAAAAATAAAGCCGTCTACTTATAACGGAAAACCAACTTATTCCAAATACACCATTTCGATCGATATTCCTTTGAAAAGTGCCGATCAGATTGCTCAGGAAGCATTGGCCGCTGCCCAAATTTTAAAGCCTATCGAAAAACCAATGACAGAATTGGATAGTATTGTGTATAAAAAATACAACAATCCGGAATTTGAAAGTCATTTGAATATTCCGTTTTCACACAGCTATTATGCACAGTTTGATAAAGCAATGAATCAGGTGGGAAGTAATAACCATACCGCATCAAAGCCGTATACGTATGCTGAAGTTTCAAAGTATTATAATTTAAAAGCAGTAAATCAATCCCTTCAGAAAAATGTTTCCACTTGGCTGGGGAGAAAATTCTGGAATGAAAATATGGTTCAGATTCAGGGAGAAGATTATTGGCTGTCCTTAAATCCTATTGTGGATTTACAAATGGGGAAAGCCTCAGATCTGGATGCTTCCTATACCTACGTAAATACACGTGCCTTAAATTTTAGAGGAGGATTAGGAAAACAAATCAATTTTACCACAACGATCTTTGAAAGTCAGGGACGATTTGCGGGTTATTATAATGATTTTGCCGAAACCTTAAAGCCGTCAGGAGGAAATCCGGCCATTCTTCCGGGAATGGGAATTGCGAAACGATTTAAAACAGATGCTTATGATTTCCCTTTAGCAGAAGCAAATATTACCTACGCACCAAGTAAATTTTTTGATTTACAATTGGGTTATGGAAGAAATTTTATTGGTGATGGATACCGCTCATTGCTTGAAAGTGACGGAGCAAGTCCGTATCCGTATTTTAAAATCAATACGACCTTCTGGAAAATAAAATACACGAATACTTACATGTGGCTCAAAGATGTTCGCCCGGATGTGACCTTGGAGAGAACTTATGCCACAAAATTCATGGCCAATCATTACTTAAGCTGGAACGTATCTAACAAACTGAACTTAGGTTTTTTTGAATCAGTAGTCTGGACCGATACAAATAATAGAGGTTTTGATATTAATTTTGTGAATCCAATTATTTTCTACCGTTCTGTCGAGTTTGCATCATCGTCAAGAAGTGGAAATGCATTATTAGGAATAACGTCTAAATACAAGTGGAGCAATAATATTAATTTGTATGCTCAGTTTTTATTGGATGAATTCTCATTAGGAGATATGAAAAGCGGAGACGGCAGTTGGAAAAATAAATTTGGATACCAATTGGGGGTAAAATATTTCAATGCATTTGAGGTAAAAGATTTGCTGCTGCAGCTGGAATACAATCATGTGCGTCCGTATGTATATGCGCACAGCGCGGTGATTACCAATTATGGACACAACAATCAGAGTATAGGGCACCAATGGGGAGGTAATTTTTCAGAACTGGTTGCAATCGGACGTTACCATAAAGGGCGTTATTTTGCTGATGCCAAATTTACCGTTGGAAAAAGAGGTTTAGACTTTGATACCGCTGAAGATAGTTTTAATTACGGAAGTAACATCTATAAGAATTATGATGAGAAACGACCGTATGATAAAGGTGTAAAAGTAGGACAGGGAAATAAAACAAACGTTTTTATAGCAGATATACAAGGAGGATACCTGATAAACCCGATGACGAATCTGAAACTGTTCGGAAGTTTTTTATATCGAAATTTTGATCCTACGAAAAATACACCAACAACTTTTAAGCAAAGTACTACCTGGTTTTCTATCGGATTGCGTTCCGATATCTTCAATTGGTATTTTGATTACTAGTGTTTTTAATAAGATTTTTTGATATAATAGTGTTAAAGATTTGCAAGTCCTTATTTTGTAAAGGTTTTATTGAAAAAAATCTAATTTTATAGGTCTAAATTCTACAATCTAATTTGTACATTTGCACCACTCAAAAAAAACATACAAATAATTACTGTATTGAACGCGACTAAAAATACATTTTCACTAAAATCAATATTTACCGATTTCAAAGAGATTACCAAAGCTGGTTTAGCAATCAGTGTATTGTTCTCTTCTGTAGCCGGATATTTATTGGGAGTTAATGAGGAACATCCTTTTAAATGGAGTGTTTTGGCAGTTTTGGCAATCGGTGGATATTGCATGGTTGGAGCTTCGAATGCATTTAATCAGGTGATCGAAAAAGATATCGATGCTTTAATGGACCGAACCAAAAATCGCCCGGTTCCTTCAGGACGCATGTCTCCAAAAATGGCTTTGTTTGTAGCAAGTTTGCTTACTATTATTGGTATCGCCTTGCTTTACACTATAAATGCTAAGTCGGCTATGTTTGCCGCAATCTCCATATTCTTATACACCAGTATTTATACCCCTTTGAAAACGGTAACTTCATTGTCTGTTTTTGTAGGTGCTTTTCCGGGAGCAATTCCTTTCATGTTAGGCTGGGTTGCTGCTACAGGAGAATTTGGTATAGAAGCCGGAACACTGTTTTTAATTCAGTTTTTCTGGCAATTTCCTCACTTTTGGGCAATTGGCTGGTTTTTGTATGAAGATTATGAGAAAGCCGGAATCTTCATGTTACCAACAGGAAAAAAAGATAAAGGAACCGCTTTGCAGGTTATTTTATATACAGTTTGGTTGATTGTTGCTTCGTTATTGCCGGTTTTAGGATATACAGGGCAATTGTTTATCTCGCCAATAGCAGCAATTTTAGTGTTTTTGTTAGGTTTATGGATGTTGTTTTATGCAGTACGTCTGTATCAGTTAAGAACACCAAAAGCAGCGAGAACTTTAATGCTGGTAAGTGTTTCGTATATCTCGTTACTGCAAATCGTATTTATAGTAGATAAATTTTTAAGATAGTTATGGAAATGACAATGACAAAAACAGAAACGGCGGCTGAAGAGAAGCTAAGGAAAGCCAAATCGGCAAAACTTATCCTCTTGTTTGCAATGGTAAGTATGACCATGATGTTTGCCGGACTTACAAGTGCTTTTGTGGTAAGTAAATCAAGAGCTGACTGGTTGAAGAACTTTGAATTGCCAACGGCATTTTATTATAGTACAGCGGTTATTTTGGCTTGTAGTGTTACTTTTTACCTGGCTAAAAAAGCCATTCAGAAAGACAATAGAAGTGCTGTTACAGCTTTACTTTTGGGAACTTTAGCTTTAGGGATTTTGTTCGTGGTACTGCAATTTGCAGGTTTTGGGCAAATCGTTGAAAGCGGGTATTATTTTACAGGAGAAGGTAGCTCAATTACTACAACATTTTTGTATGTAGTAACTGTGACACACTTGTTACACTTGGCTGGAGGATTAATTTCACTTTTAATTATAATTTATAATCATTTTAAACAAAAATACAATTCGACTCAAACTCTTGGTATAGAACTAGGTGCGATGTATTGGCACTTTTTGGATTTATTATGGTTGTATTTATTTTTATTTTTATATTTCTTTAAATAAGAAAAAAACGTAAATTTGGGAACTTTTTAACGAATATCTTTTATGGGAGCGACAGTTACTACTGCAAACAACGACGAAAAAACTTGGGGAGGCGGTCATGAGATCCAGCCATTAGGAGCAAGTTATGGTAAAATGATGATGTGGTTTTTTATCGTATCAGATGCCTTAACATTCTCTGGATTCCTTGCTGCTTATGGTTTTTCAAGATTTAAATTTATTGAAACCTGGCCTTTGGCTGATGAAGTGTTTACTCACTTTCCTTTTATGCATGGCGTTGCGGCACCAATGTATTATGTAGCCTTAATGACTTTTATTTTGATTTTCTCATCTGTAACAATGGTTTTAGCTGTTGATGCAGGTCACCAATTGAAAAAAACAAAGGTTGCAATTTATATGTTCTTAACTATTATTGGAGGTTTAATCTTCGTGGGATCTCAGGCCTGGGAGTGGAAAAACTTCATTAAAGGAGAGTATGGGGCAGTTGAAACAGCAGGTGGAAGTTTATTACAGTTTGTTGATAAAGATGGTAAAAGAGTTGCTCTTGCTGATTTTGCGGTTAAATTACCGGAACAAAGAGAAGCTTTAACAAGAAGCCATTCAACATGGTTTATGGAAGATGCTCAGGCACAGCCAACCTATACAGTTGCAGAAATTCAGGCAGGTTTTAAAGCTCATCCTGAAGTTTTAATCAGAACAGAACATCTTACAGATAAAAAGAAAAAAACAGTTTTATCAAGAGAAGAGTCTGAAGCTCGTTTAGCAAGTGCTAAATATGTTGTAGAAGGTGCTAATTTGATTAGAAACGAATACGGAAATAAATTATTTGCTGATTTCTTTTTCTTCATCACAGGATTCCACGGATTCCACGTATTTTCAGGAGTTATCATTAATATCATTATCTTCTTTAATGTATTATTAGGTACTTACGAGAAAAGAAGAAGCTACGAAATGGTAGAGAAAGTTGGTTTATACTGGCACTTTGTCGATTTAGTTTGGGTATTTGTATTTACAGTTTTCTACTTAGTTTAATTTTAGATTTTAATTATTATGTCACACGAGCACGTATCAAATACAAAAAGAATCTGGTTTGTTTTTGCATTACTATCAGTAGTAACTACAGTAGAGGTTATTTTAGGTATCTACAAACCTGCATCATTAGAGTTTAATCATTTTGTTGGCTTGAATTTGTTGAACTGGATTTTTTACATCCTTACAATATTCAAAGCATATTATATAGTATGGGCATTTATGCACATGGAAGGTGAAAAAAGCAGCCTTAGATGGTCTGTTGTAGCACCGGTTATTTTCCTGGTATTATATTTATTGTTTATTCTGTTAACAGAAGGACATTATATTTATGGGGTTTTTAAAGATTCTACTATTAAATGGAATTTTTAACATGATATTAATTCGAAAAGAGTCCCGATAACATCGGGATTTTTTTATTTTTGTACCTCAATAACTTGTACAGATATAATGAAAAAAAATATAGTTCTTTTTGCTCTTTTTGTTTTGCCAATTGTAGCCTATTTGTTTTTTGCTTCGGGGGTTAACAGCTTTACTACACTTCCTGTTATAACACCAAAAATTAAAGATTTCGGTGATTGGAAATCCCTGAACGGAAAGAAAGTTTTGCTGGATAAAAAGATCACGGTTCTTGGTTTTTCAGGATCTGAACTTTTAAGCAATCGCGGGAATTATTTTAACTTAAACGAAAAAATTTACAAACGCTATAATGGTTTTGAAGATCTTCAGTTTGTAATACTTTGCCCGTTGGGAACTGAAGCCGATGCGCAAAAAGTAGTAGATGCTCTTAAACCTTTTACGGACGTGAAAGGCTGGAACTTCGTCTTCGCTTCACCGGAAGAAATTCAAACATTTTACAATCAGCTAAAGTTAAAAGGTAAATTAGATCAGAATCTTGGAACTCCGAATGTTTTTATCGTCGATAAAGAAAGAAATCTTAGAGGAAGAAAAGATGCAGCTGAATATAAAGAAGGGTATGACACTTTTCATCCTTCAGAGCTAAGCAATGAAATGCTGGATGATTTTAAAATCATTTTATACGAATATCGTGCTGCTCTAAAAAAGAATCACAACGCAACTAAACAACTTTAATCTTTCTATCATGTTTAAGAATAAATCATATATCGGTATTTCGTTTATCATTTTAATTTTTGGAATTTATGCCGTTCCTAAAATTGTTGACAGAGTTAAAAACGACGACATTGTAAAAGGAAACCGTCTGGACAATGTAGGATTGAAAACTTCAAAATCGGATGGTAAATTGATGAAAATTGGACCAGCGCCGAAATTTGAATTAACCAATCAGGACAATGCTAAAGTTTCGAATGATACTTACAAAGGAAAAGTGTATGTGTTAGAATTTTTCTTCACCACTTGCCCGTCAATTTGCCCGAAAATGAATTTAAGCATGCTGGAGATCGAAAAGACTTTTTTCGGAAATCCAAATTTCGGAATCGTATCCATCACAATCGATCCTAAACATGATACACCACAGGTTTTAAAAGAACATGCGAAGTTATTAGGAGTAAAATCTTCTACCTGGAATTTCTTAACGGGTGATAAAAATGCGATCATGGAATTGTCTAATAAAGGATTCAATTTATATGCCGGAGAGAATGAAAAAGTGAGCGGTGGTTTTGAACACTCAGGTTTGTTCGCTTTAATTGATAAAGAAGGAAATATTCGTTGCAGAAAAGATGAATTCGGAAACCCAAATATCTATTATGACGGATTAGATAAAAAAGGAGTTAGAGACATACAGGAAGATATTAAAATATTATTAGAAGAGTAGAAATGGAAGATCATTCATTAGAGAAAAAATTCAGTAAGTTTATTGTTGCAGTTTCAATTGTAATTCCACTTGTAGTAGCCATTTTATTTGGAGTAAAATTGAAAGACTTAGGAATTGAAGTAGAACCGCTTTCGTTTCTACCTCCAATTTACGCAACAACTAATGGTATTACCGCTGTAGTTTTAGTTTGGGCAGTATTGGCCATTAAAAATGGAAAACGTAAGCTCCATGAACGCTTAATGACTTTAGCGATTGGACTTTCAGTAGCTTTTTTAGTAATGTACGTGGCGTATCACATGACCTCTGATTCTACTAAATTTGGTGGTGAAGGAGCAATTCGTTATATCTATTTCTTTATTTTGGTGACTCATATTTTATTGTCTATTGCCATTATTCCATTGGTATTAATTACGTATGTACGTGCATTGGCAAAACGCTTTGACCGACATAAAAAAATTGCTAAAATAACATTTCCGCTTTGGTTGTATGTTGCGGTTACCGGTGTTGTAGTTTACCTAATGATTTCTCCTTATTATGCTTAAAATGGAAAATAGATTAAAGAATAAAGAAAATAGAAAAGTAAATAGAAGTAGGTTTGTGAATTTTTTGTCAACGAAATGCTTCTATATTCTGGCCTCTATTCTCTTTTCTCTAAACGCGAATGCTCAATGTGCGATGTGTCGTGCAGCGCTTGGTGGAGATTCAAATGTTAAAAAAGCAGAAGCAGTAAATAATGGAATCGTATATTTAATGGTCATCCCGTATTTACTGGTGGCAGTAATAGGTGTTCTGATATACAGAATGTACCAGTCAAAAAAGAAAAAAACAGATAATTAGAAAATTAGATAATGTGGCAATTCGTTCATTATCTAATTTTCTAATTATCTCATTACCTAATTATTATTTCAAACCGTTAACCGAGACATTTACGATACCGTTTATTTTGATAAAAGCAATAATGGCTTGATTGGTTAGCTGAATTTTATCAAACTGAATGTCTTCCATTTTTCCATTGACAAAAACACCCGGCATTGGAGAATAGTTTTTAAGATAAGCTGCCATGTTTTTCTTACCTTCCTCTAAATTGGGTTGTATCGAATAACGACAACTCTCTTCCATTTTTCTTAAAACATACCCCTGACCCAGCCAGCTTGCAGTACGCATTAACCTGCTTTTGGTATCTAAAACATAATCCAGTTTTTCAAAGTAAATTTCTTTAGTCTGAGGATTGTATTGAGGAAATCCGTTTAAATAAAGTGTTCCGTTTACAGAGCCCAGAACATCAAGAGCAATAACCATCTTTCCGTTTTTATGCCAGATGGAAACATTTTTTACCGTCACTTTTTTGCTGCCCGAACCAAATTCCTGACCTGCAAAATTCTTCGTCATAATCTTTGAAGCATCAACATAGGTAGATATGGCAGCAATGTTTGCTGAAATCTGATTAGGAATTTTAGCGACAGGTTTCAATATGATTTTATTGGCACTGAATTTCGATTCAGGTTGTTTGCCTACGATGGTTTCCATGTTGCATTTCATTCCCATGTCCAGTAAAAACTGATCATTTTTTAATTTGGCATTGGTTGAATACACTTCGACAGGAACAATTCTAAGCCAGCTTTCATAAGTGTCACTCAGTTGGAAGGGAGTGCATATCTTCTCTAAAGCAGTTAAAACATTGGGTTTAAAATCCATCGATTTTTCGATAGCCTCGTCTATTTTCTTTTCAATTTTTGATTTAAAAATAGAAATAGCCGGGTTTATCAGATAAGTAATAGGCATGTTTTTACCAAAAACCTGCATGGTCGGACTTTCGCTCCAGTCTAATGATTTAAACTCGGTTTTAGTGTTTAGTTTCCAATTTGTCAGCGCCACTTCACTGGAAAGGGTAATTATACCATTCAGATTAAACTCTCTGGTGTCGTAAAGTTCAACACCTAGTCTTTTGGTGCCGATTCTGTATTTAATAGTGGCTTTTAAAGGTAGGATGGTTTTTATTTTCTTGTCCGGGCTTGCGGGGTCATTCTGAATTTTTATAGGAGCCTGCTTCCAGATTTTCATTTCGATATCGTCGTCGTCGATCGTATTGTCTTCATAAATCAATCCGTTTAAAAGGGTATTGGTCTGATTTTCAATATCGCTAAGTTTTACTGTAATTGGTAAATTGATAAAAGAGGGGTTTGCTTCGTAAACTAACGGACTTGCGTCATCCGGCTCCGGTTTTAGGGTTTCCAGTTTTTGGGCTGTAGAGCAGCCTGCAAGTACAGCAAGTAGCGTGAATAAGGAGATAATGGAAGAAAACTTCATCGTTATGATTTTTTTTAGTCTGACAAAATTAATAAAACAATTATATTATTGTAAAAATGTGTAACAATTAGCAAAAAAGTGAGTCTTATCCAAAGAAGAAGAGATAATTATTAACGTTTTCTTATCATAAAAAAGTTAAGAAAAATGCTATTATTGTTTTAAAATTTAACAATTACCACCATGATTGAGATCAAAGATTTGCACAAATCCTATAAAATGGGTAGTTCGGAGTTACACGTGTTAAAGGGAATTAATTTTAATATTGAAGAAGGTGAGCTGGTTGCAATTATGGGATCATCAGGATCAGGAAAATCAACACTTTTGAATATTTTAGGAATTCTCGACGAGGCTGATTCCGGTAGTTATATTTTAGATAAAACCCCAATCAAAAAGTTAAACGAAACAATAGCGTCTAAATACCGCAATAAATTTTTGGGATTTGTATTTCAGTCTTTCAATCTGATCAATTATAAAACCGCTCTCGATAACGTTGCAATGCCGTTGTATTATCAGGGAATCAAAAGAAAAGAGCGTTACGACATCGCTATGAAATATTTAGAGAAAGTTGGACTTGGTTCGCATTCTCATCACTTACCGAATGAACTTTCAGGAGGTCAGAAACAGCGTGTTGCCATTGCAAGAGCTCTGGCTTCGAATCCAAAAGTTTTATTGGCAGATGAGCCAACAGGAGCATTGGACACTAAAACATCTTATGAGGTTATGGAACTGATTCAGGGGATTAACGATGAAGGGAAAACAATCCTGATCGTAACTCACGAACCTGATATTGCCGCAATGTGCAAAAGAAATGTGGTCCTGAAAGACGGATTAATTATCGATGATAAAAAGGTAGAACAAGTTAGAGCTTCATCTTATGTTTAATATTGAGCGTTGGCAGGAAATATTTGAGGCAATCTCTAAAAACCGATTGAGAACATTTCTTACCGGAGTTTCTGTAGCGTCTGGGATTTTTATTTTGGTGATTTTGCTTGGAGCAGGTAAAGGACTTCAAAACGGAATTGAGAAACAATTTGAACGTGATGCTGCCGGAATTATTGAGGTTTGGTCGGGAACAACAACAAAAGAATATAAAGGGTTGAATCCGGGAAGACAAATTCAGTTTAGAAATAGTGATTATTCACAATCGGTACAGAAATTTAATGATAAACTGGACTTGAAGGCCGCAACACAAAATTATTGGGGAGGAACCTTTGCCTATGGAAAAGAATCCGGGAGTTATCAATACAGAGGAGTTGATCCGGATTATTCAGGGATCGAGAATCTTACTGTTGTTCAGGGAAGATACATAAACAGTAATGATTTGGCGAATAATGAAAAAGTAGCTTGCATTGGAATGAAAGTCAAAACAGATTTGTTTAAAGACAAAGATGCTCTAGGAAAAGAAATTCTAATTAATAATATCAATTTTAAAGTAGTAGGAGTTTTTACTGATCCGGGAGGAGAGAGAGAAGAAACCAGAGCTTATCTACCTAAAACTACTGTTCAGAGAGCTTACGGCGGAGGGGATAAAATCAGTAATCTGTTTTTTACGTTGAAGAAAACGAATGATTACAATGAAGCTTTGGCGCAATCTGAAAAATTCACACAAGATTTAAAAGACCTTTTGAAAAGTAAAAATGTAATTGCTCCGAATGATGACAGTGGAGTTGGAGTTTACAATTCCGTTAAAGATGCAAAACAGTTTTATGACTTAAACTTATACATAAGATTGTTCTTTTGGTGGGTAGGTATTTGTACCATCATTGCAGGAGTTGTTGGGGTAAGTAATATCATGTTGATTATTGTAAAAGAAAGAACAAAGGAAATTGGAATACGAAAAGCACTCGGAGCCTCTCCGTTTTCAATTATTTCGATGATTCTTCATGAATCTATTTTCATAACCACTATTGCTGGATTTACAGGCTTACTGGCTAGTTTAGCGTTATTGGAATTTGTTGGGCCGATGGTACAAAGCGAGTATTTTAGAAATCCTGAAGTCGATTTTAGTGTGGCTTTAACTACACTGGCGCTGCTCATATTTGCAGGTGCTCTGGCAGGATTTTTTCCGGCTTATCATGCGGCAAAAATTAGACCTATTGTAGCACTTAGAGACGAATAATTATGTTTAAGAAAGATAATTGGGACGAGATTTTACAGGCTTTAACAGCCAACGTTTTCAGAACGGTGCTAACGGCGTTTGGAGTATTTTGGGGTATCTTTATTTTGGTGATATTGCTGGCTGCCGGAAACGGTTTAGAGAACGGAGTTAAGAAAGGTTTTGACGGAATTGCCACAAACACCATGTTTATGTGGAGTCAGACCACATCGAAAGCCTACAAAGGATTGCCTAAAACACGTCGTTATGATTTTAGAAACAGTGATGTTGGAGCGCTAAAAGCAGCTTTGCCGGATTTGTTATATGTGTCGCCTCGAAATCAACTGGGTGATTTTAATGGGACTAATAATGTGGTTCGTGGCACAAAAACTTCGGCATTTACTATTTATGGAGATTACCCGGAGCTGATCAAGCAGCAGCCGATGGATATCATTAAAGGGCGATTTGTAAATCAGCAGGACATCCTTGAAAGACGAAAAGTTGCCGTGGTAGGTAAAGGTGTTATCAGTGAACTTTATGGAAAAGAGGAAGAAGCGATTGGAACTTATGTGAAAATCAACGGAATCAATTTTATGGTGGTAGGAGTTTACAATTCAAAACAACAGGGAGGAAATGCGGAGCAGGAGCAAAAGAATATATTTATTCCATTTACCACTTTTCAACAAGCTTTCAATTACGGAGATAAAGTGGGATGGATGGCACTTACTGCAAAAGATGAAACGTCTATTACCGATTTAAAACCAAAAATTCTCGAGATTATTAAAGGACTGCATTCTATAAATCCAACAGATGAGCGTGCTGTAGGTAATTTTGATTTATACGAGCAGTTCAACAAAGTACAGAGTTTGTTTAGTATCTTAAAAATCATTGCTTATTTCGTGGGTACTTTAGTGTTGATTTCAGGAGTAATCGGTATTTCAAATATCATGCTTATTGTAGTGAAAGAACGTACCAAAGAAATAGGTATCCGGAGGGCTTTAGGAGCGACACCAGCTGCTATTCGGGGACAAATTTTAGCAGAGTCTATATTTTTGACCATTATTTCAGGAATGTTAGGTATTGCTGTAGCGACCGGAATTATCGCGATTTTAAACATGGCATTAGCTTCAATGCCGCCGGATAGCAATACCATGTTTGCAAATCCAAGTGTCGATTTGAGAGTAGTATTTGTGGCTTTAATAATATTAGTAGGATCAGGTTTGCTGGCAGGGTTTATTCCGGCACAAACCGCAATTAATGTGAAGCCGGTAGATGCTTTACGAACAGAATAAATTATCAATCAGAATATAATCGAATTAAACTGAAAACACAATGAAAAAAGGAGTAACCGTAACCATTTTAATCTTTATTGCTATAGTTTTCTTTGGCGCACTGTATTACTTGTACGCTAAGAATCAAGAGTCTCCAATTGTATTTAAAACGGAGAAAGCAGAGATTAAAACTATCGTCAAGAATACCATTGCAACCGGTAATATTCAGCCTAATGAAGAGGTCTTAATCAAACCTAACATCTCAGGGATTATCGAAGAAGTGTATATCAAAGCGGGAGAGAAAATTAAAGCCGGCGATATGATTGCCAAAATTAGAGTTGTCGCCAATGTTTCTAATGTAAGCAGTACCCAAAATCAGGTACAGACTGCCAAAATTGCTTTAGACAATCAGGAAAAAATATATCAAAGACAAAAAACATTGTTCGATAAAGACGTAATTTCAGCAAATGATTTTGATGCAGCACAATTAGCGTACAAACAAGCCAAACAAAACTATCTGGCAGCAAAGCAAAGTTTAGATATTGTTAAAACAGGAACAACAACTTCACTTGGAAATTATGCCAATACGTTAATCCGTTCCACAGTAAACGGAATGGTACTGGCAGTTCCGGTTAAAGTAGGAAATCAGGTTATTGAGAGTAATAATTTTAATGAAGGAACTACTATTGCGAGCGTAGCGGATGTGGGAAGAATGATTTTTATTGGAAAAATTGATGAATCTGAAGTAGGGAAAATCAAAGAAAAAATGCCAATTGAAATCACCGTTGGAGCAATCGAGAATAAAAAATTTGAAGCTGCTCTGACCGATATTGCGCCTAAAGGTGTTGTAGAAAACGGAGCAATTCAGTTTGAAATTAAAGCAGCTTTAGTGAATAGAGATGCTACTTTTATCAGAGCAGGTTTGAGTGCAAACGCTTCAATTATCTTAGAAAAAGCAGATAAAGTTTTGGCAATAAAAGAATCACTGGTACAGTTTGATAAAAAGACACAAAAGCCTTATGTTGAGATTGAAACTAATCCTCAGAAATTTCAAAGAAAAGATTTAGTTTTAGGAGTAAGTGACGGAATTTATGTTCAGGTGAAAAGCGGAATCAAAGCTTCGGATAAAATTAAAATCTGGAATCAGGGTTTGATCAGTGAAGAAAAGAAGTAATTTGAGCAAATAAAGAATTTTTGGTTTTTAAAAAATGTTAAATTTGTGTAGTAGGGTTACTATGCTTTCATTCAAAATATATGAAAATAAATAAATATAATAGTCTTGTTTTTGCAGTGTTATTCGGTTTTGGCTTGTCGGGTCAGGCGCAAACAAAGAAATGGACTTTGGAAGAATGTGTTCGTTATGCATTAGAAAATAATATTACGATAAAGTTGTCAGAACTGGACGTTCAAAATGCAGCGATTGACAAAAGGGCTGCCTTTGGAAGTTATCTTCCGTCAGTAAGTGGTAATGCATCACATTCCTGGAACATTGGTTTGAATCAGGATCTTACAACCGGTCTTTTGCGTAATCAAACGACACAGTACTCTTCTGTAGGTTTAAGTGCGGGAGTTGATATTTATAAAGGTTTGCAAATTCAAAATACGTATAGAAGAACAAAACTTGCCATCATCGCTTCACAATATCAATTGCTGAAAATGCAGGAAGATATTTCACTGAATGTGGCCAATGCCTTCCTTCAGATCCTTTCGAATAAAGAAGATTTAAAAATAAAACAAGAACAGCTGACGATTGATGAAAAACGTTTGGCTCGTTCAGAAGAAATGGTTAATGCCGGGACTATTCCCAGAGGTGATTTGTTTGATTTAAAAGCAACTGTCGCAACTGATAAACAAAATATCACCGTTTCAGAAAATAATTTCTTAATCTCAAAATTGAGTTTGGCCCAACTTTTACAACTAAAAGAATTTACAGATTTTGATGTGGTAGATGATACTAATGCAAAAGATGAAAATAACATTATGGCACAAACTCCGGATGAGATTTACAACAAAGCAAAAGAAACAAGAACTGAACTAAAACTGGCGCAAACCAATCTTGAAATAGCACAGAAAAATGTTACTATTGCAAAAGGGGCCTATCAGCCAACATTAAGAGGGTTCTATGGATTTGATACCAGAGCGAGTTACAGTGACCGAACCAGACTGGATGAAAATAATAAACCCTATTCTGTAGGGCCGGACCCGATATTTAAACAGTTTAGTGATAATAAAGGGCATAATTTCGGTTTTCGTTTAGATGTGCCAATTTTTAATGGTTTTTCAGTTCGAAATAATGTAGAGCGTAGTAAAGTAAGTTTAGAAAAATCTAAAATAGATTTAGAGCAAAAAAGTTTAGATTTGCAACGTAATGTTTATACCGCTTTTACAAATGCAAAAGGAGCTTTAAATACTTACGAATCGTCTACAGTAACATTAGAAGCAAGACAGCAGGCCTATAACTATGCGAAAGAAAAGTATGATGTAGGTTTAATGAATTCTTTTGATTTTACTCAGGCGCAAACATTGTTAACAAATGCGCAGTCTGATGTGATCAGAACAAAATACGATTACATGTTTAAAATAAAAATATTAGAATTCTACTTTGGAATTCCAATTGTTCCAATTGTTACAAAATAATTTATTATGTCTAAAAAAACGATTTATCTTTTAGTAGGTGGCGCAGTAGCACTTATTGCAGTTTTAGTTGGTCTTTCGAAAGCAGGAGTCATTGGGAATAAGGATGAAGGAACAGAAGTAGAAATTTCAAAAGTAATAGCTTCAACAATTGTTGAAACAGTTTCAGCAACAGGAAAAATCCAGCCTGAAATTGAAGTGAAGCTTTCGTCAATGGTTTCGGGAGAAATTATTGCGTTAAATGTAAAAGAAGGCCAGGTGGTTAAAAAAGGAGATTTATTGGTAAAAATAAATCCTGATTTGTACACCTCCGGTTTAGATCGTTCTGTGGCTAATCTGTCAGGAACTAAGGCCGGTTTAACACAGTCTGAGGCTAGTTATAACGAAGCAAAAGCAAATTACGAGCGTAACAAAACGTTATACGAAAAAGGAGTAATTTCAAAATCAGATTGGGACAAGGCCATTTCGAGTTACGAAGTAGCCAAGGCCACCAAGCAAAATGCATATTACAATGTTAAAAGTGCTTCGGCATCGGTTACAGAGGCCAGAGACAACTTAGGACGTACGTTAATTTATGCTCCTGCTGACGGAACTATTTCTGTTTTAAATGTAGAGCTGGGAGAGCGTGTCTTAGGAACGCAGCAAATGGCCGGAACAGAACTTTTGCGTGTAGCCAACTTAAACAATATGGAAGTTGAAGTTGACGTAAACGAAAATGACATCGTTAAAGTAAAAATTGGCGACGAAGCAAACGTTGAAGTTGACGCTTATCTGAAAAAGAAATTTAAAGGTATTGTAACCAGTATCTCTAATTCGGCAAGTACAGCGCTGACTTCTGATCAGGTAACAAATTTTAAAGTTAAGGTACGTATTTTAAAAGAATCTTATCAGGATTTACTGGAAGGACAACCAAGTACTTATTCTCCTTTCAGACCCGGAATGACAGCTACGGTTGATATTCGCACCAAAACTAAAAACAATGTTTTGGCGGTGCCAATCAGTTCAGTTGTAGTTAAGTCAGATACCGCTGCGGTAAAAGACTTTAAGGTAGAAGATCCTAATGAGGACAAAAAAGCAGCTCCGAAAAGCGATAAAAAGTTTGAATGCGTTTTTGTGAAAGTAGGAACCAAAGCCAAAATTAAAATTATCAAAACCGGTATACAGGACGATACGAATATCGAAGTAATGTCAGGATTGAAAGCAGGAGATGTTGTCATCACAGGGCCTTATACCACTGTCTCTAAAGATTTGAATTCCGGAGATAAAGTAAAACTCAAAAAAGCAGATACTTCTAAGAAATAATTTGCATCATAATAAAAATTTAAAATTACATACATTGTCTTTTATTCTCAATATTGAAACCGCTACCAAAAATTGCTCCGTATCTATTGCTAAAAACGGAGAAACCATTATATGCAGGGAAATTGCCGAAGAAGGTTATTCACATGCCGAAAAACTGCATGTTTTTATCGAAGAGGTAATTGCCGAAGCAGGTGTAGCGACTGAGGATTTAGTGGCTGTTGCCGTAAGCCAGGGACCGGGGTCTTATACCGGTCTGCGTATTGGGGTTTCGGCCGCTAAAGGATTGTGTTTTGCCTTAAATATTCCTTTGATTGCAGTTGATACTTTGCAAACATTAGCTTCACAAGCTAAGGTTTCCGAAGGGAAAATTATTCCGATGCTGGATGCCAGAAGAATGGAAGTATACAGTGAAGTATTTACAGCCGATTTAAAAGTGGAAAGAACCATTCAGGCTGAAATTATTACCGAGGATTCTTTTAAGGGGTATGCAGAGACTGTGTATTTTGTAGGTGATTGTGCCGAAAAATGTAAAACAGTTTTAACCCAATCAAATTTTGTGTTTTTGGAAGAGATCAAATATCCTTCGGCTGCTGCAATGAGTAAAATCAGTTATGATAAATATCAAAAAAGCGACACTGTTGATGTCGCTTATTTTGAACCTTATTATTTAAAAGATTTTATGATGGCTCCTCCATCAAAAAAAGCATAAAACTTTTTATTTTTGAAGAGTATACGGCTGAACCGAAATTCCGGCTTCATCTAATGCTGCTTTACAATTCTCTAAAGTCTCAGAAAAAACAGCTCCGTAATTAGCGTTTTTTGCCCACGGACGTACGGCAAACTCTACAGAACTTGCGGTTAAGTTTTTTACAAAAACCTCAGGAGCAGGTTTTTTAAGTACTTTTGGATTGTTGTTTAAAACGTTCAAAAGAATGTCTTTTGCCTTCTTTATATCAGAATCATACGAAACTGCAAAAGTCAAATCGGCTCTTCGTTCTCCCTGCATCGAATAATTGATGATGGTACCGTTTGATAAAGCTCCATTTGGAACAAAAACAGTTTGATTGTTGGCGGTTAACATCTTTGTTACAAAAATCTGAATTTCTACCACGGTTGCAATAACTCCTCCTGCGGTCTCGATCGTATCGCCTACTTTGAAAGGTTTGAATACTATAATCAGCATTCCTCCTGCAAAATTGGATAGAGAACCCTGTAAAGACAAACCTACGGCAAGACCCATTGCTCCTAATATGGCAACAAAGGATGATGTTTCAATACCAAGCTTTGAGATAAAAGTCACAAACAATAAAATTCGGAGTGCCCAAATCAGGATGTCGGAGAGGAATCGGGTCAATGTGGGATCCAGATTTCTTTGGATCATTATTTTTGTGATGATTCTGCTGATTAATCGGATGGCATAGATTCCGACAAATAAAATGATGAATGCCGAGATTAATTTTGGAGAATAATCGATTAATACGTTAATAAATTTAGTAGCATAATTGCTAATCTGTTCTGAATTGTACATATTTTTAGAATAAAAAAACCTTCCCAAAGAGAAGGTATATTAGTTGTGCAAATATAAAAATATTTCCCGGGATAAGAAAAAGGAGTTTTATTCCTTGTCGGTAGTCCCGTCAATAACATCATCTGCTTTAGTAACCGTTTTTTCGCTAATATCAGTTACGGTTTCTGAAACAATTGCCTTAGTTTCTCCGGTTAGTTCGCTGGTTTTTTCTTTTACAGAATCAATTACGTCGCTTATAGAATCAGATGCTTTTTCGACATATTCGCTAACAATATCTTTGGCCTGATGCGCATAATCCGTTGCTGTTTCAATCAGTGGTTCTGATGCTTCTTTGGCTTTTGTAAAAGTTTCTTCGGCGAAGGTTTCTGCTTTATCAATATAAGGAGCAGCGGCCTCTTTGGCTTGTTCAAAAGTGGTTTCGGCCTGATGTGCCAGATCAGTAGCAGAATCTTTGGCTGTGCCAAATAAATTCTTAAAGAATGAAGATAATCCCATAGTCTTGATATTGATTGGTTTAGAATACAATATTAACTATTTTTAAAATAGTACAGCGTTATTTGATTAATAATTTGCTGATAATTAGTGAGATATGTGTTTTAATGAAAAAAGCGCCTGCCATTGGCAGACGCTTTCTGTATTTTATAAAGGATAAAAAAAATTAAGCGTTTACAGCCTCTACTTTAATGGCTTCGTCATTTAACATGCTTTTTAGCATATTTTCGATTCCGCTTTTTAAAGTAAAAGTTGAGGATGGGCAGCCACTACAAGCTCCTTGTAGAATTACTTTTACTGTTTTGTCTTCTTCATTATAAGAGTCAAAAGCAATATTTCCACCGTCAGCAGCAACTGCAGGTTTTACGTATTCTTCAAGAATGTTAATGATTTGTTGCGAAGTAACATCCAGTTTGTCAAATGCTTCGTCTTTTGTAATGTCATTTTTAGTAGCTGTTTCAATTAGACTTTCATCTAAAACAGTTCCTCCGTTTTCAATAAATTGCTTGATAAAAGTTCGTACTTCAAGTGTAATTTCCTGCCAGTCATTGATGTCGTATTTGGTTACCGAAATGTAGTTTTCATCAATAAAAACTTCTTTCACATAAGGAAATTTGAATAATTCTTTGGCTAATGGAGAAGAAGCAGTCTGATCGATGTTTTTATACTCAACAGCGTTTCTGGTCAGCATTCTGCTCACCACAAATTTTAGAGCTGCAGGATTAGGAGTGGTTTCTCCATAAACTGTAATAGGTTGTTTTTTGGCTTGGGTTTCTTCAACTTTAATGATTACGCCTCCTTTGTCTACAAATGAAGTAATTTGTTCCGAAACCGCATCTTTCACATCATCCCATTCTACAATACTATATCTTTCGATTGCGATAAAGTTTCCTGAAATATAAACGGTTTTTACAAACGGTAAATAGAATAATTGCTGTGCTAAAGGAGAGGCTTGTGCTTCGTCAATATTTTTGAATTCGAAGCTTTGATTCTGAGTAATAAAATCCTCAAATTCAAACTTTAATATCGTTGGATTTTGAGTTTCTTTTATGGTGATTTTTGTCATGATTTGTAATTTTTTACAAATTTAGTAAAGTTATTTTCTACTAATACCTATATTTGATTTTTTAATAAAATAATTAAGACTCTTTTCAAATTAATCGTATTAAATTAGAGGAGTTTAAAATATAGTCGTTCAATATTGTCTTTATGAAATTTAGAATCAGGGTTTTATTGTTTTTTCTAATTGTATCCGCTTATTCTTATTCACAAGAGGGGATACCGGTTTACTCTGATTATTTGTCTGATAATTATTACCTGATCCATCCGTCGATGGCAGGAGCGGCGAATTGTGCCAAGATAAGACTGACTGCCAGAAAACAATGGTTTGGCCAGGAGGATGCGCCGTCTTTACAAACGTTGACTTTTAATGGCAGAATAGGAGAGCGGTCAGGAGCCGGAATTATTATTTTTAATGATAAAAACGGTTATCATTCTCAAAAAGGATTGAAACTTACCTATGCACATCATATCTTGTTTTCCAGAGATGAACTCGATTTAAATCAGCTTTCATTTGGTATTAGTGGGGGAGTGATTCAGAGTCAATTGGATGAAACTAAATTTGGAACTACTTTTGATCCTATCGTTTTCGGCTCTATTCAAAAAGATTCGTACTTCAATTTAGATATTGGGGCATCGTACAACTATCTTGATTTTTATGCCCATGCAACAGTTCAGGGTGTTCTGGAAACCCGAAGAGAATTGTACACCGAATATGAAAGTAATAATCTAAGAAAGTTTCTGTTAAGTGCAGGCTATGTTTTTGGAAAAAGAAGTAAAATAACCTGGGAGCCATCTGTAATGCTTCAGGTGTTTGATAAAACCAAAGAAAAGACTATCGATTTAAACCTTAAAGCCTATAAAAATATGGATTTTGGAAGTCTTTGGGCTGCCTTGTCTTATCGAAAAGGTTTTAATGGTACTCAGTACAGTTCATCAAGTGGAGTAGCTGCTCAAAAACTGCAATATATTACACCAATCGTTGGCGTGAACTATAAAAATTTCATGTTTGCTTATACCTATTCTCAGGTTACGGGTGATGTGAAATTTGACACAGGTGGCTATCACCAAATTACCCTCGGAATTAATTTATTTTGTAAAAAGGAACGTTACGATTGTAATTGTCCCGCCATTAATTAAAAAAATATTATGCTGATTAAATCTGTAAACGGAAAAGCACCTTTGATTCCAGAAGATTGTTATGTGGCCGAAAATGCTACAATTGTGGGCGATGTGACTTTTGGAGAGTCCTGCAGTGTTTGGTTCAATGCAGTTATTCGTGGTGATGTTAACTTTATTACTATTGGAAATAAGGTGAACATTCAGGACGGTGCCATCATCCATTGTACGTATCAAAAACATCCTACTATTATAGGTAATAATGTTTCCATAGGACACAATGCAATTGTTCACGGCTGCACGATTCACGATAATGTTTTGATTGGTATGGGCGCTATTGTTATGGATAATTGTGTGGTTGAAAGCAACTCGATTATTGCAGCCGGTGCTGTCGTTACTCAAAATACGGTCATAACTTCAGGAAGTATTTATGCAGGTGTCCCGGCTAAAAAAGTAAAAGACATTGATCAGTCTGATTTTGCAGGCGAAATTGAGCGTATTTCAAACAATTACGTCATGTATTCCGGTTGGTTTAAAAATGAAGAAACGTTGTAAATATTAGAAGTTTCAAATTCCAAATTCCAAAAGTTTTACGCAACATATTGGAATTTCTATTTTTGAAATTGAATCTAAAGGTTGATTCTTTCGAAGAAAGAAGTCTTATAACTTTCACTAATAGGAATGCGTTTATCGCTAATCAAAACTTTATTCTTCTGAATGGATTTCACATGTTTTATATTGATGATATAAGAGCGGTGAATTCGGGAGAAGCCTTTGTTCGAAAGCAGATTTTCAAGCTTAATTAAACTGATTAATGTGAGAGTAAATTTGTTATCAATAGTATAAATTTTTACGTAATCTTTTAGTCCTTCAATAAATAGAATATCAGAGAAATTCATTTTTACATTTTCGTACTCCGCTCTTACGAACATAAAATCCTGTTCCAGTTCCGGCGCGGTAGTGTGTTCTGAAATGGCCTGAACCGTTGTGGTCGGATTTAATACCTGCTGTGCCCGTACGACCGATTTCAAAAACCGGTGAAACGGAATAGGTTTAACCAAATAATCCACTGCTCCGAGGTTAAAACCTTCAACGGCATAATCAGAAAAAGCAGTGGTAAAAATAACTAATGGTTTTTTCTCGATCGTATTTAAGAAATCAATTCCTGAGAAATGCGGCATCTGGATGTCCAGAAAAATCAAATCAACATTGTTCTGATTGATGAAAGAAATAGCATCAATGGCATTGTTGAAAGTATGGATCAATTCGAGAGAATCTACTTTTTGAACAAAATCTTCCAGTAATTCAACTGCTAAAGGTTCATCGTCTATAATTACACATTTCATCTGTTGAAGTTTTAATTTTAAAGTTTTGTTTAGCGCTAAAAGTACTTTTAAACCAATAAAATAAGTTTTAAAATTATCATAAAAATACGTAGAAGAACTTTTCAGCTTTTATTGTAAAGTAACCTTAGGTAAAAAGGTCTAATCTATCGCGGTTTGAATTTTATCCAATTCCAAATTCAAATGTACGCGAAAAAATTCGTCGTCTTGTGTGATATCAAGTTTATGCGCATTGGGATAAAGTAAATCCAGTCGGTTTTGAATGTTGACCAGTCCAATTCCGGAGTTGTCAGGATCTTTACTATAATCTTCAATCGTATTTTCAATCCAGAAATCCAGACTGCTGTTTAGAATGAATATCTTAATTTTTACGTGAGCCGCACCTTTGTAATCGGTTCCGTATTTGAACGCATTTTCGACAAACGAAATCAATAATAAAGGTTCAATAAATTTGTTTCTGGTGTCTCCATGAACATTGATTACGATGTCTTCAATATTGTTTAATCTGAGTTTTTGCAATTCAATGTAGTTCTGGATGTAATTGATTTCTTTTTCTAAATCGACCGTTTTGTTATCCGTTTCATACAGCATATAGCGCATCAATTCTGATAAGGTTACGATGGCATCGGGAACTAAATCTGATTTTTTGTGTGCCAGAGAATATATACTATTTAATGAATTGAATAAAAAATGCGGATTGGTTTGTTTGCGCAGATAGATCAGCTCTGTATTGGTTCGGTGTGTTTCGGCGATTAATTTGTTTTGCTGATTGTTGTAAAATTCGGTTAGCGTTCTGATAATAGCGCTGATGGTAATGATTAAAATATAGAAAAACGAAGGGCCAATTTTAAAAAATAAAGGCTGTCTTGTTGCTAAAACAGCCCTTACTCTTGTTCCTTTATACATTAACTTAAGATCTTCCGGTGGCGGTAAATTTTTTAAAGGCCTTGCCTGACTAAAATCAGGAATAAAATAATTGATTCTGATAATCATAAAAAGTAAAATAAGGGCAAATACAAATACAAAATAAAGCCAGTATTTTTTCTCCAAAAGCAAGACAGGAACCAGATAGAAAAAGTTCAGATAAAACAAAACAATTCCCGTGCTCCATTGTACATAAAAATCGGCGCTAACCTTAAACGGACTTTCGTAAAATTGAATTAATGAAGTCAGAATAAAGAAAACCCAGATGATAGTGTGCAGTAAAATTTTGTTTGAACTTGTATTTCTAATCGTATCGAGTTTCATCTATAATTTTATTTTTAATAAAATTAAATCATTTTTGGTTACTGTTGGCGATCTATTTTGATCGAGTCTGGTCACGACTAAATGTGCCACTTTTAAAGCATCACTTTCTGAGGCAAAACTTTTAGAGTCGTTTATAACGGGAATAATAGCCTGCTTGATAATGATTTTGTTCTTTGTAGCAATCGAATAACCCCAACCTGACGTAGTTTTGAAGGCTTCGATTTTAAAAGTTTCATTTTTCGCGCAGGCTAAAAATTGTAAAATAAGTGCCGTAAGTAATACATTCTTCCCGATTTTACTCCAGACGAACGGTATTTTTATTTTAGTTGTCATTACTTGTTTGTGCATCTAACGGTTTAAATTCCCAGGCATCATCAAAATAGGTTGAACCCGTTCTTCCAAGCATATAAAAACCACGATTGTTGATGGCAAAGCCAACGGCATCTGTTCTGGTTGCACCCTCCATTGGTGTTTTTTCTGACCATAAATCGGTGATAGGGTTATATTCCCAGATGGTTTTGATATTATCTCCTCCCACAACATAGCCCAAACCATTCATGGCAAAAGCGGAGGCATTTGAACGAACAACGGCATAATCATCATTATAGGAGCTGTCGTCTTCGGTATCTTTATCAATGTCTCGTTTTCTGGTCCATGCCTCAGTGGCGGGATCAAATTCCCAAAAATCTTCCTGATATACTCCGTTATTAATTCCCGTTCCCAAATAAACTTTATCGGCAATTACAAAAGCAGTGGCATTACGTCTTTTATTTCCGCTAAAACCATTTACAAGCGTCCAGCTATTGGCTTGATCGTTGTATTGATAGAAATCTTTTAGGTAATTTCCATCATAACCGGTTCCAAAATAAGCTTTTCCACCCGCCTGAAAACCTACCGCAGCGTAGCGGCCTGTTCCGGCAAAATCAGTCTTTTGGGCCCAGGTATTGCTGCTCGGATCGTACTGATAAAAATCTTTTAATTTATTAGTTCCATCATAACCCAAACCAAGATATCCTTTTTGATTTAAGGCGAAAGCCGAGGCAGAACTTCTTCCGATACCCGGAAGATCCGCTTTTTGCTCCCAGTAATCTCCCGTTGAATTATACGACCATAAATCTTTCAGATAAACATCTCCGGTATAACCTGTTGCGACATAAGCATAATCGCCAATGACAAAACTGGTAGCACTGGATCTTGCTGGTCCGTCGAATGCCGATTTTTTAACCCAGTTTCCTATTAGCTCCTCGCTGCTGTCATTGCTACAGCTTATAAAAAAGAGACCTGAAAACAGTGTCGCGAATAGTATTCCTTTTTTTAAATTATTCATAATGTATTGAGTTTATTTATTGTTTGTATTTGATGCCAATTCCTAAGGCATAGCTGTTACCGGTATTAAAATCATAGGCTTTATGATTGTTTTGCATCATCCAGATGATAAAAATTACTGTTGAAACTATTGGTCAGATTGAAAGTATTACGAATATTGTTGAAAAACGAAATCAAAAAAAACGAACGAATTAGCATCCTTATTTTCATTACTTATTTATTGGTTCAAAAGTAGGAGGCTAGTGGTTTTAAAAAAAAGAAGATATATGTATGGCGATTTTTGATAGACTAAACAGCCGATTTCAAAGCCGAACGGGGTATTTGATACTGTAGATCTGTTATAGATATTTTTTGGCTGTTTATAGTGTAAAAATGCATGACGGTATATGTTATGATGTGGCGCGAAAGAGTGCCATTTATATTTGCCCAAAAAATTAGAATATGCACAAGTACATCGTAATGTTATTTTTGACAATGACCCTGTTTTCATGCGGAACCGACTCAGATGCGGGTGAGTTTGTAGTGGGATCTGATTATCTGGCTGTAGGCAATAAAGTTATTTTGATTGATACCATGACTGTGGAGATGTCTACAATAAATTTTGACTCTTTGATTACTTCTGGGAAAAATCGTATTTTAATTGGAAGTTATGAAGATCCTATTTATGGAAAAGTAAAATCGAGCAGTTATTTTCAGTTGGCGTCCGATTCTTATTCTTTAAAAAATGACGGATCTGATACAGAATCTACCAATTATGTTTTTGATTCTATTGCGATGATTCTGAAATATGATAAATATTATTACGGAGATACCACGAAAGTTCAGACATTAGATATTCATCGCTTAACAGAGAAAGTAAAGCCGAATACTAATGACAAAAACTTCTATAATAATTCGGTTTTAAATTATAGTGATGAGAGCCTGGGGAGCATTTTGTATAAACCCAGACCAGCCGGGAAAGATTCTATTAATATTAAGATGAGCAGTACTTTCGGGGCGGCTCTTTTTCAGAAACTCAAAAAAAGAGAAATCACAGATTTTGATAGTTTTAGTGAATATTTAAAAGGGCTTGTTGTGGTTCCTTCTGTTTCAAATTCGGCAAACGTTATTGGCTTTCATGTTGCATCGAGTAAGGTACGTTTGTATTATTCCAAATATCAGGCAAATACTGAAGAAGTTCCGTATATCATGGATTTCAAGATTTCGGACGCTCAAAAGCAATTTAATTCCATCTCGTTAGATAAGACAGGAACCCTAATTCAAAATCTACCTGCTCCGAATAGTAAGCTTTCCAGCGTACTAACCAATCGTCAGGGATTTATTCAGTCCGGTACCGGAGTTGCCTGTCGGATTGATTTTCCGAACATCAAACAATTGAAACGTATTTCGACTAACGGGGCGATTGTAGACGCGCAATTGTTTTTAAAGCCGGTAAACAATACGTACTCAGAAAAATATCCGTTGGAAGATTCTTTGAAAGTTTATGTAAGCGATAATTTAAACCGAATCAGTACTTCGTTGGTCAATTCGGCCGGAACTGCCGTATTTGGTATTCTCAACAAGAAGAAGGATGAATTCAATGAAAATGTGGGATATTCGGTGCCGATTGGTTATTTCCTGCAGAAAGAAATGCTGAAGCAATCTAGTTCCAGATCTTCTCTTATTCTCTCTTTACCCGGGATTTCTAAGACAGTTAACCGGATTGTTCTAGGCGATCAGAAACATTTGAACAATAAACTCCAGCTTAAAATTTATTATATCTCTTATTAAATGAAAAGTAAAATTGCCTGTTTAAGCTGCCTCATTTTGATGTCGCTCACGTCGTTTTCTCAAAGCATTTCAAGTTCTCCTTACTCGCTGTATGGTTTAGGAAGTGTGTACGATTCTGATTTTGGAAACATTCCTTCTATTGGATCTTCAGGAATTGCTATGCCTTCTGCCACTTTTATCAACAATCTAAATCCGGCATCACTGGGATATTTGCCACAGAATCATTTTATGTTTGATGTTGGAGGAAAATCCATTTCGACTACTTATCAAAGCAGTTTAAGAAGCGAAAGCCGCAATAATTTTCAGTTTTCGCATTTGGCATTTGCCTTTCCGGTTACTAAGAATTCAGGATTTAGTATTGCGATTCGCCCTTATTCGAGTGCTGCTTTTAAAATATCGAATTTAAAATTGCCTATCGAAAACAGCCAGGATTTTTACTACTTAACGGCGACTGGTTCCGGAGGATTAAATAATCTGGATTTGTCTTACGGCTACCGATTTGGTAAGAAATGGTCTGTTGGAGCTTCAGCATCTGTGTTGTTTGGAAATACAAAAGACAACAGAAGTTTCTTAATTATGAATTCCATTACAAGCATTCAGAAAAAGACACATTACAGTGGTCTTCGGGCAACATTAGGTGCGCAGTACCATGTTGATTCTACTCTTATCATTGCAACAACATTTAAGGTTCCGACCCGGATTAAAGCATCCAAAGTTCAAACTGTTCAAACTATTGCTGATGATGTTGTGACAACTATAGAGTCTGATGTGGCTTCAGATACAGACGATTATTATATGCCTTTGGAAATGGGGATCGGGATCAGTAAACGTTTTAAGAACAACTTAAACATGACGCTGGATTATGAAAAAAGCTTGTGGGGCAGTACCAATCAATCTGAATTGTATGGCAATTTCGTAAATCAGGATCGGTTTGCCCTGGGATTTACATACAGTGGAAGGAAAAATATCCGTAAATATTGGGATAGAGTTCAGTATGCTGCCGGAGCAAACTTTGACACCGGTTATTTGGAAATCGATGGTAAAAAAATCCATAATGCCGCAATTTCAATAGGACTTAATTTACCTCTTGAAAATACCTATTCGTCTTTAAATATTTCCTATTCCTACGGACAAAGAGGAAGGGTTTCGGATAACCTGATCAAAGAAAATTATCATAAAATATCCCTTAATTTATCCTTGGACGGAATTTGGTTCGTTAAGCGAAAATTTGAGTAAAGAATTAAAAATCTTTCTCGATAACAGGATATTTATGGTCTAAAATAGATTTTAAAACTTCTGGATTTGAATTGACATAAAATACGGGTTCGCTTTTCGGATTAGCAGTAAAACCAACAGTTTCGCGCAGGATGTTTTGCGTTTGTCTGGCAACCGCTTCTCCTGAATCGATAATATGAATGTGTTCCGGAAGTATCTTTTTGATTTGCGGAATCAGGTAAGGGTAATGACTGCATCCCAGAACAAGATAATCAATATTGGCCTCAATCATAGGTCGCAAATAGGATTCCAGTAACTGAGTCATTTCCGGAGAATATAAGTTCCCGTCTTCAATAAGCTGAACGAGCCCGTGACCTACTTGTTCGATAATAGTGGTATGCTGAAACATTTCGGCAGTTTTATTGAACAGTTCACTGTTCAGCGTTCCTTGCGTGGCCAATATGCCAATAACCTGTGTTTTCGAATTGTTGGCAGCCGGTTTAATTGCCGGTTCAATTCCGATAAAGGGAATGTCATAATCAGCACGAAGTTCGCGAATCGCATTGGTCGTAGCAGTATTGCAGGCAACCACAATTAGTTTGCAGTTTTGTTCCAGTAAAAAATCTACATTTTTTTTACTTAGAGCAACAATCTCTTCTTTTGTTCTTTGACCGTAAGGAGCATTTTTGCTATCGGCTAAATAAATAGTCTTCTCGTTTGGAAGCAGGTCATGAATGGCGTTCCAGATGGAAGTTCCTCCAATACCGGAATCAAAAACGCCTATAGGATTGTTGTTTGTCATAGGACAAATTTAATGTTTTTTGATATAAATGCATATCCCAATTGAAAGGAAATCGTAGGATGTTTTGTTTTTTAACGGCATTTTAACTCAGATAAAAATTTAGAGATTTAACCGCAAAGAGCGCAATGTTTTCGGTAAGGTTCGCTATGTTTTTGTGGATGGGGAGTTAGATTTTGGAGTGATTGAAAGAGAAGTTTTCCAGAATACTTTTTTAAAAGCAATTGGTTTATGGTTTGACTCTCAGATTGAATTATTCGAAACTCATTGCTCTGAAAGAGCCTCAGCAATATCATAGTGCAACGCACTATCAATAAGAATAATCATTGTAAAGCCCTGAAAGGGCGCAAGCCTGATCTCTAAAGAGAAGCATTTATCCTATTTCGGTGAGATGTATAAAAAAACGGTCCGTACAATTTAAAGTACGGACCGTTTTTTATGTAAGGAATTCGTTTATTAGAATCCTAAATCTTTTTTTACATCAGCAGTAATGTTTGGACCATCAGCTAATAATAAAGTAGAACCGTCTAAAATGTATTGGAAACCTTTAGCTTTTCCAACTTTTTGGATAGAAGCTTTTACTTTTTCCATTAATGGTTTTACGATGTCAGTTTCTTTTTGTTGTAATTCTTTTTGAGCGTTGTCTCTGTAGTCAACAATTCTTTTTTGCATGTCTTGAACTTCTTTAGAACGTTCTCCGTTTACAGCATCAGTTACAGTTGCAGCTTCACCTTCGTATTTTTTGATTTTTACTTGATATTCGTCAACCATTTTTTTGTATTCAGCATCATATGTACCACTTAATTTTTGCAGTTGGTTTTGAGCGTCTAGCATTGCAGGCATTTTCGACATAATCTCGCTAACATCAACGTGAGCTACCTTAGCTTGCGCGTTCATCGTGTTGCTTGCTCCTAAAACTAGTATTGCAGCAATTAGTAAAGTTTTGATTTGTTTCATCATTTTTAAAAATATTAATTAATTATTGGTCGTATTTGATTTTTGTGTTTCGGCTTCTTTTGCTTTTTTCGCCGCTTCTCTTTCTTCTAAAATTTTCTTTCTTCTGTCTTCTAATTCTTTTTTGCGCTGTTCGTAAAGCTTTTGTCTTTCTTCGGCTTTATTTACAGCAGGCTGAGCCGGTGCTGTTCCTTCAGTTGGCGTAACAGTGGTAGCAGGTTTAGCTGTTGTACCATCCGTTTTAGCAGGTTCTGTTTTGGCAGGTTCAGAAACCGTGCCATTTTTTTTAGCATCTCTTTCAGCAGCTAATGCTTTTCTTCTGTCTTCGTATTCTTTTTTCTTGGCTTCCTGCTCAAGTCTTCTGTCTTCAATTAGTTTTGCTCTGGCTGCTTTTTTGTCATCAAGAGCTTTTTGTCGGTCTGCCATTGCCGGATTTTCATCAATTGCATTTTCCAGTTTTTCTTTGGCTTCCTGATCTTTTAATTGTTTTTTGGTCAGTTGCTCTCGTTTGTCCGTACGGTTTAAAATACGGATTACCTGATCGCTGATGTCAAATTTCTTATTGCTAAAAAGCATGGTTAAATCAGATGATTTGTCAAAGACAAAGTCATAATTTTTTGCTTCGGCAATATCCTGAACTGCAGTAAAAACCTGGTCTTGTATTGGCTTTGCCAAACCAGCTTTCTGATGCATCAGATTTCCGTCAACACCAAATTGCTTTTGTTGATAATCCATCATTTCAGTTTCGAGAAATTTAATCTCGGTTTCTTTCTCATCAATAAGCTCTTTTGTCAGTAAAGCTCTTTCGGCTTTAAGGCTTTCTTTAAGATTATTGATGTCCAGTTTTTTGGTTTCTATTTCCTGTTTCCACTTTTGAGCCTTTAACTCTAATTGAGCCTTAGCCTCTTTGTAATCGGAAACATTTTCTAAAATATACTCCATATCGATGTAGCCAATCCTTGTCGTTCTTGTTTGAGCCTGACTTGTATTTGCTACAATCAGGGCTAAAAATATAAATAAAAATTGTCTTCTCATAACATTACTTTATTTGAAAATTTTTAACCAACTATTGTTTTTTTTTAGAATTGTTGCCCAATGATAAAGTGAATTTCTTTACCATGTGCCTTAGTTTCTCCCGGTTGAGGATCGAAACCGTAACCCCAGTCAATACCCAATAATCCAAATGCCGGCATGAATACACGTAAACCAACACCCGCAGAACGGTTCAAATCAAATGGGTTATAAGCTTTAAAAGTTGGGTATGATGAACCAGCTTCTAAAAACGCCAATGCATAAATCGATGCAGAAGCTTTTAATGTAATCGGATAACGTAACTCCATAGAGAATTTGTTATAGATTGTAGCTCCAATCTGTTCTCCATTTGCATTTACAGGAGTTAAAGAGTTGTTTTCATAACCTCTCAACTGTACCGTTTCTCTACCATCCATCGAATAGTTTGCCATTCCGTCTCCACCTAAATAGAAACGCTCAAACGGTACAAGACCTCTCGACTGATTGTAGGCTCCCATGAATCCAAACTCTGTTAGCGTACGTAGTACTAATTTACCATAAAGTTTGGTAAACCACTCTCCTTTGAACTTAATTTTATAATATTCCAGCCAATTGTATCTTTTTTGATCGACTTTCCCCTGGTCAACATCTGCACTTGCGTAATCAGAACCAACACTTACAACTCTTGGTGTTCCGTTTACGATTTCCGTTTTAGTGTAATCTCCAGTGTTCAATGGTTTGCCATCATCACCAGATTTTGGAGCTCCTGTATATTGTGTTTTATATTCTTTTTGATTTTGTAGGTCACCGTAATCAATTCCGTTAAACAATGAATATGGAGGAGTTATTTTTGCTGAAATACTAAAGTCTGAACCATAAGTCGGGAATATTGGGTTAACCCCTTTATTACTTCTGGAAAGTCCAATAGTATACGCTAAGTTTCTCGACGCTCCGTTACCAAAGGTAAACAATCCTGTGTTATAATTGTTCAAATCATAATGTTGGTAACTTACAGATTGTGATAATACGAAGTAATCATCCGGCACGGTAAGTCTTTTAGCTAAACCAACCTGTAAGGTCAGGATGTTGAAACTTTTGCTTTTATCTACACGTCTGGTCGCGAAATTGTTTAGGAATTGTTTACTGTATGAAATAGAAGAACTAAATTGTACAGGTTTTTTTCCTCCAAACCATGGTTCTGAAAATGACACACTATAGGTTTGGAAATAAGTACTTCCCTGTAAACGAAGTGCTACTTTTTGACCGTCACCCATTGGTAATGGCTTATAAGATTCTTTATTGAACAGGTTTCTTGCTGAAAAGTTGTTGAATGATAATCCAAGGGTCCCAATGAAACCTCCACCGCCATAACCTCCCTGAAGTTCTACCTGGCTAGATCCTTTTTCTACAACGTGGTATTCAATGTCAACAGTTCCTGCTGCAGCATCAACATTTTTGAATTTTGGATCAATGGCTTCAGGGTCAAAGAATCCTAATTGTCCAATTTCACGAATTGTTCGAACTAACTGTTCTTTGCTGTATTTTTCTCCCGGTTTAGTTCTTAATTCACGATAAATAACGTGATCGTTTGTTTTATCATTTCCTACAACCGATATTTTGTTGAAGTATGCGATAGGGCCTTCTGTAACTCTGATCTCAAAATCAATGGTGTCGTTTACTGTTTTTACCTCTACAGCATTAATGTTAGAGAATAAATAACCATTGTTTTGGTATAAGTTTGTGATGTCTTCAGCATCAGGTTTTGTCTTGTCGGCAATACGTTTTTCCAGTAAAACACCGTTGTAAGTTTCCCCTTTTTTGATTCCTAAATAACGGTTTAATAATTGATCTGAATAGACTGTATTTCCTAAGAATTTAATATTTCCGAAGTAGTATTTGTTTCCTTCTTCCACATTAATTTTGATGGCCAGCATATTTTTCTTCTTGTCGTATTTAACAGAATCAGAAATAATACGGGCATCACGATATCCTTTTTCTTTATAAGCAGCAACGACTTTTTCTAAGTCAGTTTTATATTTTTCAGGGATGAATTTAGAAGACTTTAAGATACGGAGTACGTTCTTTTGTTTGGTATCTTTCATAGCAGCTCGCAACTGATTTCCGCTAAGCTGTTTGTTTCCGATGAAATCGATACTGCTAATCTTGACCTTATCTCCTTTGTCTACCCGTACAAGCATGTTTACATGATTGCCTGCAGTACTGTCAGGAGTATTGGTAATGGTAACTTTAGTGTTGTAAAATCCCTCCTTTTTATATTTATTTTCAATATAATTTTTAGTTGTCGTGATTAAGTTTTCGTTGACAATTTTGTTTTTGGTCAGATTATTGTCCTTAATTAACCCTTCGATTTTATTTTTTTTGATACCAACGAATTTAACTTCGTTTAATTTAGGGAGTTCGACAATGTTCAGATCCAGATAGATACTGTCGTTGTCGATTTTGTTAACATAAAAAGAGATTTCGTCAAAAAGGCCAAGTTTGCCTAATTTTTTAATAGCCCCACTAATTTCTTCACCCGGAACAGCAATTTCCTGTCCTTTTTGAAGACCGGAAAAAGT
Source organism: Flavobacterium tructae (assembly GCF_002217475.1). Taxonomy (GTDB): domain Bacteria; phylum Bacteroidota; class Bacteroidia; order Flavobacteriales; family Flavobacteriaceae; genus Flavobacterium; species Flavobacterium tructae. The sequence continues at coordinate 97,357 of NZ_MUHH01000023.1, read as the reverse complement.
AACAACTGTTTGTTCGTTAAAGCTTATTTTACCAACAACAGAAACTTTGGCAAGAATATATTTTTTCCCCTGATCAAAAGGAACTCTTTCCTGCGCTTTAATTTGTGAAAAACTACCCAAAAGAAGTAGGGTAAAGACTATTTGTATTCTTTTTTGCAACACTAAAAAATTATTTAATTTGTTCACTGGTTTTTCCAAATCTACGTTCTCTTTTTTGATAACTAATAATAGCCTCATATAAATCTTGGTCTTTAAAGTCTGGCCATAAGACATTAGTAAAATATAGTTCTGCATAGGCGATCTGCCATAGCAAAAAATTACTTATTCTATGCTCTCCACTTGTTCTTATTAATAAATCTACGTCAGGTAAATTTTGCGTGTAAAGATGCTCATTTATAATTGAATCGTCAATAGAGTCTATTGAAATTATATTATTTTTAACTTTATCACTGATGATTCTAACAGCTTGTACCAATTCTTCTCTTGATCCGTAACTTAATGCTAAAGTTAAGGTCAGACGGGTATTATTTTTGGTCTTTTCGATTACATCCAACAACTCTTTTTGAGCTGATTTTGGTAATTTTTCAAGGTTCCCTATAGCATTAAGTTTGATGTTGTTTTCCTGCAGGGTTCCAAGTTCTTTTTTTAAGGAATTGATCAAAATTTTCATCAGTGCTTCGACTTCCAGTTTCGGACGATTCCAGTTTTCTGTCGAAAAAGCGTATAGCGTCAGGTATTCAATACCAAGTTTGGCACATGTTTTTATAGTGTTTTTTACAGATTTTGTTCCGTTTTCATGACCAAATGCTCTTAAAAAACCTTGTTGTTTTGCCCAACGGCCATTCCCGTCCATAATAATGGCCAGGTGTTGAGGTAAATTTGTTTTATCTATTGATTCTAGTAAATTCATTTTTATTATTCTGCGCAATAGCAAGGTTTTTCTCCAAAGGTATAAGTTAAAGTAATACCAGAGAAGACATACCAATCATTATTATTTAAATTTCCAAACTGTAATATGTTTGTGTTTTTTGTATTTGGATTACTGGAATCCATAGCATCTGTAAAAGTATATCGTGCTCCAACTTCAGCTCCCAGAACAATACTTGGAGTTATGTTTGATTTTATACCTAATATAATAGGTATGGCAAACGAACTTGAACTTATAGATTGTGTTACGGTTGGACTTGATGTAAAGCGGTACAATTTGTCGTACATAAAAAAGTTAAGCCCGGAGAAGATATACGGAGTTATTTTTCTGTGATAATCATGCAGATTAAAGTCGAAAAAATTGAATTCCAGACCCGCTGAAAGTTCTTTTACATTATTTTTAAAGCTATAGCCTCTTCTGTTTCTTCCTGTTTCAGATGAATCGAAATCGTTTGCTGTAACGGTTGATTGTGTATACGAAAAACGATAGGAGTGACGCGGACTTTTGTTCCATTTGTACAAGACGCCAAAAGCAAGTTTTTCTGGTGCAATATAGGTAGTTTTGCCTACATCTCCTACAAAGTTGCTTCCACCTAAAAAAACACCAATCTCATTGATTTGAGCATTTAGTGTGATAAAGGGGAAAAAACATAACAATAAATTAAAAATTTTCTTCATTTAATTCAAAATTGCGTGCAAATATAATAATTATCGATTCGAATCAAAGTTTGTTTAGCTAAATGTGCTTTTTTTTCAATTTATAATATGATTTTGAGCTATTTGGTAATGATTCGCTATATGCAGAACGGGAAAATGTAGTATTATCGTATAGTGGTAATTCAGAAAAGCGCTTAATTTCTCTTGTCTTCTCCCCAGAGCAGTTTTTTTCTCAATGTTTTCAGGAAAGTTTCGCCCGGTATTTCCACCATTTTTATTTTAAAATCGGTTTTTTTAATTTTTAGAACGGAGTCATTTTTTACAGAGGTGATTCTGGAATCTAAAGAAACTAAATACTGGTCTTCTCTTCCGGTAACGCGAAGTTTGATTTCGGTATTGTCCGGGATAACCAATGGCCTTGCGTTTAAATTGTGCGGCGCAATAGGAGTGATCACTAAGCTCTCAACATTAGGGGTCAGAATAGGACCACCGCAGCTTAATGAGTAGCCGGTCGAGCCGGTTGGCGTTGAAATGATTAAACCATCTGCCCAGTATGAATTTAAGTATTCGTTGTTTAAATACGTTTCAACTGTAATCATAGACGTGGTGTCTTTTCGGCTGACGGTGACTTCATTCATTGCAAAGTTTAAGTCGTCTTCGATGGCTTCATTTTTAGGATCACAGGTCAAGCTTAATAAAGTTCTTTCGGAGATCGTGTAATTTTTGTCGATGATGTATTGTAAAAAATTATCGATACTTTCTCTGGGAACTGTTGCCAGAAACCCTAATCTTCCGGCGTTGATGCCTAGTATTGGAATTCCTGAGTTGCGAACCAGAGTTGCGGCTCTTAAAATAGTTCCGTCACCACCAATACTAATGAGCATTTCATAACTGTCGTCTAACGAAGTAGAAGAAGAAAAGGTTTTATATTCCTTTTTAACAAGTTCTTTTTCGTAGAGCATTTTCAGAAAGTCTTCTTCAATTACCATTTCGACATTATTGGAATTGAAAAAAATAAAAATGTCTTTAATAATGGGGCCTGTACTGTTTTGGTAATACTGCCCGTAAATGGCTACTTTCATTCGTTAATTAGATAATTTGTCAATGTGTTAATCGGATAATTTGTCAATGCGAAGATTATCTAATCAACTAATTTGCTTATTGACACATTAATAATTTATATGTTAAGGTATTTGTCCAGATAATCAGAACGTTCTTTTAAGCTGTTGATATAAGCGTCTTCCTGATGTTCGGATATGATTTCGTAATTGTATCGTCTAAAAGTCTGGATGATTTCATTCATAGGTCCTATACCAATTTTTATGGTGATCTGAACATTTTCTAAGTCAGCTTCAGAGACAAAACATCCGAGGATTTTACCGTTATTACTTTCTATAATTTGAGTAACCTGTCCCATGGAGTAATCCAAAAGCCCTTTTTGAACGATTATAATACCGCCTTGCTCTTTTAAAAAAGGAGTTTCCTGAAAAAACTTCATGATGTCTTCCATTTCATAATAGCCAATATAGGTGTTGTTTTCGTCAAGAACCGGGATTGTATTGGTATGATTTTTAGCAAATACTTCCAGAACGTCAAGCCAAATCATAGATTTTCGGGCAAAAAAACGTTCCAGCGTATATTTGTAGTCAATGGCTTTTTTGTCTGTATCAAAAGTTTCGACATCATCGGCGGCGATACTTCCAATAAAAATTCCGTTTTCCAAAACCGGAAAATGCGAAAAACTCAAATCAGCAAAAAAGTCCTGAACCGATGCTATCGTTTCCTGACTATCAATCGCTCTGAAATCATTGGTGATATAGTTTGTAATTTCTGTCATAAATCTATTGAAGATATTTCATGCAAAATAATCAAAAAATAGCAAAAAACGCTACGTTTTACTTTGTATTTTTGTCGTAACAAATATAGTGTTACCAGAATTAATTATCTATTTATATGACAAAGTTAAGTGTAAATATCAATAAAATTGCAACGTTGCGAAATGCACGCGGCGGAAATGTTCCTGATTTATTAAAAGTTGCGACAGATATTCAGAATTTCGGAAGCCAGGGAATCACAATCCATCCACGTCCGGACGAGCGTCATATTCGCTATCAGGATGCACGCGATTTAAAAGCAATTGTATATACCGAATATAATATTGAAGGAAATCCTCAGCATAATTTTATCGATTTGGTTTTAGAATGTAAACCAACACAGGTGACTCTGGTTCCTGATGCAATTGGAGCGATTACCTCGTCTGCAGGTTGGGATACTGTGGCCAATCAATCGTATCTGACGGAAGTTATCCAGGAGTTTCAACGAAACGGAATCAGAACTTCAATTTTTGTCGATCCGGTGCTGGAAGTTATAGAAGGAGCAAAAAAAACAGGAACAGATCGTATTGAGTTGTATACGGAAGCTTTTGCACATCAATACGGTTTAGGGAATAAAAACGGAATTGATCCTTATGTTGAAGCGGCAAAACTGGCTAATGAATTGGATTTAGGGATTAATGCAGGTCACGATTTAAGTTTGGATAATATTCAGTTCTTCAAACAAAATATCCCGGGATTGTTAGAAGTGTCTATTGGCCATGCTTTGATTTCAGAAGCTCTTTATCTGGGCTTGGATAACGTAGTAAACATGTATCTGAATAAATTGAAGTAATTGAGATAATAATTCGTGACTAATAGTAAAGATTAGTCACGAATTTTAGAAAAGGGACTAGCTTTGAAGGTTTTTAATCGCTGAGAAAAGCAACAGGTTGAAACTGATCTAAAATGGGTCAGGTTAGACCGCAAGAAAGCAGTACGCAAATTGAAATAAAATCGCGCAGACTCTCAAAAAACACTTTATAATTGTTTATTTTCGCATTTTTCTTATTAAAATCAAGTGCCAAAACCAATTATCCTCCTTTTTTTATTCTGTTTTTCCAATGTATTTGCGCAATCTAAAGTCAGTATAAACGGAAATCTAAAATCTTCTGAACGTGAGAATCTCGTTGGAGCAAGTATCTCTTTAAAAACAGCAACCCAACAGTATTATACATTGTCTGACTCTGTTGGTAATTTCTCGCAACAGCTGCCGCCGGGACCTGTAGAAATAGCAATCAGCCAATTGGGTTATCTTACGAAAATCATTAATCTTAACTTCGAAAAAGATACGGTGCTTTCAATAGTACTGGATAAAGATGTTTCTCATCTGAAAGAAGTTATCGTGAACAATGATAAAAAAAGCCCCATAACGACTTTATCAGGTGGGAAATTAGCCTTTAATTTAAAAGAATTGACTTCAGTTCCGACTGTTTTAGGAACTACTGATATTATAAAACTTTTGCAGCTGACACCAGGAGTGCAAAATTCAGGAGATGCAAACGGATATTTGTATGTTAGAGGTGGAGATCCTGGGCATAATGCCATTTTGTACGATGGAGCTCCTGTATATGGAATGTCACACTTACTGGGGATTTTCCCTTTTTACAATACTGATCATATAAAGGGTGTCGAGTTTGATAAATCAAGTTCGAATGCAAAATATGGAGGACGTTTGAGTTCAACTACACTCTTGATACCGAATAAAAAAATACCTTCAGAATTGGGGATTCAGGGAAATGTTGGGATTTTAGCTTCACAGCTTACATTGACCGCTCCTATTGGTAAAAACTCAGGCTTGTACATTTCAGGAAGGAAAACGTATATAGACGAAATTGTTGCGCCATTATTGCGTTCCGGTTCAGAAAACAATGATGTTCAGAATATGAAATACGGTTTCTCAGATGGAAATCTAACTTTTATCTCTCAGCTTTCTAAAAATAATTTGCTTTCTGTCGATGCTTTTGTTAGCGGTGATGAATTGAAAATCAAAGACGGAAACCTTGCTTTGCAAACCAGTTTAAAATGGAGTAATGTCACCATTTCACCAACCTTGATTACTGCAATTTCGCCAAATGTAAGTATGTCAAATGCACTATATTTCAGCCAATATTCTAATGAACTGAATATGGAACAGGCTACAATTGAGTTTGGAGTTTCGTCGTATGTAAAAGATTTTGGATTTAATAACGCTTTTAAATATCAGATAAAAAATGTTCCTGTAGAATCCGGAATACAATACGTACATCATAATTTACAGCCTCAAAAAGTGAATGTCGAGAATTTGACAGATGCTAATAATACTTTTCAAAATAGTACAATCAATGCCAATGAGGCGGCTATTTTCACGACTGTAAGGCCTAGATTTACAGATCGTTTAAGTGCCGAATTGGGTATTCGGGTTAATTATTATACTTCAGGTTCCCGTGATTCTTATTTGCATTTTCAGCCCAGAGTTTTATTGAATTATCAGTTAAACGAAAAATATTCTTTTTATGGATCTTATAACAGACAATATCAATATCTGAGCCTGATAACTACTTCAAGTGTTGGGATTCCAACTGATTTTTGGATTGCCAGTTCAGACGGTATAAAACCGCAATCGTCAGACGAGTTTTCGATCGGTTCTAATCAGAATATTTCGAAAAATTTCAGTACTTCTTTGGGAGGTTTTTATCGTTCGATGAAAGATTTACTGGAGTATCCGTACGGTATCACACAGTTTAATGAGGTTACCACATTCAAAAACGACTTGTTGACGGGAAAAGGTAAAGCATACGGATTGGAGGTAATGCTTCGTAAAAGCAATGGAAAGTTTACAGGCTGGCTGAGTTATACATTGAGTTGGTCTGATCGAAATTTTGAGGAACTCAACAACGGGAAAACCTATTTTGCCAAATACGACAGACGACATAATCTGTCAATTGTCGGGATGTATGATCTGAATGCTAAATGGAATTTCGGAGTTACACAGCTGTTTGGTTCCGGAAACCGTTTTACTATGCCAACATCCTGGTATTTCATCAATAATAATCCGGTTAAAGAGTATTCAGGTTATAACAATGCACAAATGCCTAATTATATCCGAACCGATCTTTCGGTGAATTATTTTTTCTTAAAAACAAACAAAAAAGAAAGCGCTTTGAATTTCTCCATTTACAATACATTCAATATCAAAAACCCTATTTATGTGGTACTGAGTGTTAAAGAGAATAAAGATAAAAACAGTGTAATTGTAAAACAGGAAGAAAAGGTTTTGTATCGCATATTGCCTTCTGTGAGCTGGAGGTTTAAATTTTAAAAAAGATGAAAAAATATATATTATTTCTGGTAGTTTTGATAATAGCAAGTTGTTCTAAGGATGATTTTGGCGACCGAAAAGCAGAATCTAAAATTGTAGTAGAAGGCTGGATTGAAGAAGGAGATTATGCTCAGGTTTTGCTATCGAGCAGTATTTCGGTTACCAATACAATTGATTCCACTAATGTCTTAAATCATGTCATACGTTCTGCAAAAATTACAATTTCAGATGGTGTGACATCGGAAGTTTTAAGGGTTAAGAATGATAAAAACAGAGTGCCTCCATTTGTGTATTATGGTTCAGTTCTTAAAGGGGAGACAGGGAAAGAATATTCATTGAAAATAGAGTATTTAAACCGCGTGGTTGAAGCGACAACCAAGATTCCAAAATCAGTAGCCATAAAAAGTGCAGAGTATGTAAAGAAAGTTGACACCGATACGACTGGCTACGTTTTTGTGAAATTTGATGATCCGCTAAACGAAAAAAATTATTATCAGATTGCAACCAGAATAGAAGGAGAGGAACCTGTTTTTGTACCTGCATTTTATGGCAATTTAGACGATAAAAACTTTAGTATTTCGGCAGTATCTGTACAAGTTAACAGAGGAGTTTTACTTTTTCCTAAAACCAAGTTCACACCTTATTTTGTAGATGGAGATTTAATACACGTAAAATTAAGAACACAGAACAAAGAGGCTCTGGATTTTTGGAACAGTTGGCAAAACGAAATTGTAAACAGCAGAAACCCTATTTATCCTGCAAACACTAGTTTGAAATCAAATATAAAAGGCGGAATAGGAATTTGGGCAGGATATGGTCAAAGTACCTTTAGGGTAAAGGCTCAGTAAAAAACAAAGCCGTTTTGAAAATAGTTTCAAAACGGCTTTAAGTTTATGTTTTAAGGGTAATTATCTTTTGAATGCTTTTACGAAATTCTCGAATTTAGTTTCAAGTGCTGTGAAACCTTCTGAGAAATAAGTACTCATTTCTACTTCAGTGTTGTCACTGAATTTTAGATAGTAGATTTCTTCCATGTAAGGTTGTGAAAAAGATTCACCTTGTGCAGTATTCCATGACCAGTATTTGTTTTTTTCATTCCAAACAGGCAGATTGAAAGTATAGTTACCTCTCGCTTCTGAACGTTTAATAATATCAGCTATTTTGGTACCGTCTTTCTTAGAAACTAAGATCAGTTTTATGTTTTTATTGAAAAGCGCAACCAAACCTTCAGAGTATTTTTTCTCGTATGCATTTAAGGCCGTATAATAGGCTTTGTAATCATTTTTAGGGTTGGTGTTATCTGTTAAATAAGCAGGGCGAACAATGCTTTTATCTAAGGCGATATCATCAGCTGCTTCAGTAGCCAAATCCATATTAGCAACAATAATAAAATTGTCCATTAATTTAATTACACCATTCGCTTTTCCTCTGTACTGAACAAGTTCGTCATTTTCAAGTAAACCATCGATGTTTGCTGTACTTCCGGCGTTGAAATCAACTAATGTTTTTCCGTTAAAAGTAAAAGTAGCTTTTGAGCTGCTTTCCAGCGCTTTTTTACCACTCATTTCCCAGGCATATCCATCGTTCAAAGTCATCTTGTAAGCAAACTCATCCGGGATTTCTTTTTTGTTAGAGTATTTTGCAGTTTGAGTAAAAGTAGCTGCTGTTGCATTATCGATTGTTAAAGTAGCATCTGCAGATGTTGGTAAAAAGAAATAGTCGTATACAGATGGATTTTGAATATATTGCTGTTTTACAGGGTCGTAAGTCCAGTTTCCGTAAGTGTCGATATTTTTTACTTTGATATCAGATGAAGTACTTTTAGCAGAGAATATTGCATTGTTCGCTGTTTGTGACGCTTTTGCAGGGAAAACAAACTTTAATTCAGTTGTAGAAGCTGTTTTAACCCAGTTTTTTGCGGCATTGTCCCAGGTATAAATACCGTAAACACCAGAAACATTTAAAATGTCTTCTACTGCATTATCGCTTTTTCCGTTAAAAATATCAACCTCTCTAAGACCTAACAATCTGCCTAAGTTTTGAATTGCTTCAATAGCACCGGAACTTTTTGATTTGTCTAATTGAGCCAACATCTCATTAGCTTCAGCCTCTAATTTTACTTTTTGTTCAGCCGGAGTTAGTTTTGAATAAGGTTGTTTGCTAAGATTTTCAATTTGTTCTGCCAGAGTTTGTTCCTTTGTAGGTTCGTCTTTGCTGTCGTCACTAGAACAGGAAACCATAAGTTGAGAAGCAACTAAGGATACTAAAAATAATTTTTTAATCATGGTTGAGGTTTAAATTAAATAAAAATTTTATTTTGATTTTTGAAGGCGCAAGTTACAGTTTGTATTTGTGCTTTCTTTACGGAAAGCCGTAATGCCGCGAAGTTTTTTAAACAAAGTAGCTTTGTCAGGGGGAATTAGTTTAAGAATTGATGCATAACTTTTTTTACCTTTGTGGGCAGTTTTTAAAACCCAATACAAATGTTATATTCGAAAATAGAAGGAGAAGGAAAGCCTTTCGTAATCATGCACGGATTTTTAGGAATGTCAGACAACTGGAAAACACTTGCAGGTCAATATGTCGAGGCAGGGTTTCAGGTTCATCTTCTGGATTTAAGAAATCACGGACGTAGTTTTCATTCAGACGAATGGTCCTATGAAGCAATGGTACAAGACGTGTTTGAATATTGTCAGGCCAATCAGTTAAATAAAATAGAGCTGTTAGGACATTCAATGGGAGGGAAAGTGGCTATGCTTTTTGCTACTACGCATCCCGAAATAGTCGATAAATTAATTGTAGCCGATATTGGTCCTCGATTTTACAAACAACATCATCAGGATATTTTGGCCGGATTAAATGCCGTTGATTTTTCGGTAAAACCGAGCCGAAATGATGTTGAAGCAATTGTTGCGCAATATGTATCCGATTTTGGTACAAGGCAATTTTTATTGAAGAATTTATATTGGAAGGAACCGGGACAGCTGGCTTTCAGATTCAATCTGGAAGTTTTTAATAATAATCTTGATGCTATCGGAAAAGCGCTGGCCGATGATTTAGTTTTCGATAAAGATACCTTGTTTATAAGAGGAGGGAATTCCGGCTATATTTTAGATACAGATTTTGATGCAATTCGCGAACATTTCCCTAAAGCTAAATTTGAAACCATTCCCAATGCAGGGCACTGGCTTCACGCCGAAAATCCAAAAATGTTTTTTGAACTGACAGCAGGGTTTTTGAAAGAGTAAATTTTGATTTAAAATAACTAATTCTATTTAGTTTAAAAGATGAAAGTTTTAATAGTTTTGGGATCCCCAAATTCAGAAACAGGAGATTTGGGGCAAGTAGCTTTGGACAGGTTAGAATATTGTTTCGATATTTTTGAATCAAAGGACAATTGCATTATTTGTACAGGAGGTTTTGGAGAGCACTTTAATACAGCGCCGCTTCCACACGCAGATTATGCCATCAAATATTTAAAAGAAAAAGGACTTAGTGCTGAAAATTTTCTGGAGTCTGCCTTGTCTGCCAATACCGTCGAAGATGCCGTTTTATCAAAAAAGATAGTACTCGGTCACAACTTAAATGCTGTTGTGGTCATTACATCTGATTATCATGTTGAAAGGGTGAAACTTATTTTTGATGAAATTTTAGGATTTGATCAGATGGAATATGTCGGAGTAAAACATGATATTTCTGAAGAGGAAATGGTGAAATTACTGGAGCATGAAAAAAAAGCAATCAATGCAATTTTGAGCAAAGGTTTATATTATTAAATTTTAGTACTTTTAAATAAATTTTTAAAACATACCATTATGAATTTACTACTCAGACTTCTTGTTACGGCAGGTTTAGTTTTGTTAATTGCTCACTTTTTACCTGGTGTTCATGTTGCCAGTTTTACCACCGCGGTAATTGTTGCGGTAGTTTTGGGGTTGTTAAATCTTTTTATAAAACCAATATTGGTAATTTTGACGTTACCGGTTACACTGATTACTTTAGGCTTATTTCTGTTGGTAATTAATGCAATCATTATTTTGTTCTGTACAAATATTGTCGGAGGTTTTAAAGTAGATTCTTTTTGGACAGCCTTGTTTTTTAGTGTTATATTGTCTGTTCTGCAGTCCATCACCTATAAGATTATAGGAGACGATAAATAAAATAAATAGAGAAAGCGTGATTAAAACGTATTCAAATACAATAGATTAAAAACTTGGTTGGGTTGCAAAAATTTTATAATTTTGCGACCCAATTTTATTATGTAAATTAAAGAAGAAAATGGATATTAAAAGAGTAGCAATAGACGCTGTGAATGAAACAATTGTAATGACAGTTGTTCACATGGATTATAAAGGTCAGGTAGCAAAAAGGATAAACGAAAAAATGCCATTGGCTACTGTAAAAGGTTTCAGAAAAGGACAGGTTCCTAAAGACCTGGTTGAAAAACAATACGGAAAAGCAATTAAGCAGGAAGAAGTTAAAAAAGTAGTTGATTTGGCTTTAGAGCGTTTTGTTCAAGCTGAAAGATTAAATCTTTTAGGAACTCCACTAGCTAAAGTAAACGAAAACTTTGACTGGGATGCTGAAGAATTAACATTCGAGTATGAAATTGGTTTAGTACCAAACTTCGAAATTGATTTAGAAGCTAAAAACAATATCGTAAAATACATCGTTACTGCTGATGATAAATTAATCGACGGTCAGGTAGAGCGTATCCAAAAACAATTCGGAAAAGCAATTCCACAAGAAGTGGTAGTAGCTGATTCAGATTTGACTGGAACTTTCGCTAACGAAGAAAACGGAATCAACAATACAACTACAATTGCTGTAGCTACTTTTAGCAAAGCTGCCGGAGATAAATTCATCGGTAAAAAAGTTGGAGATGTTGTAACAGTAAGCACAAAAGGTTTATTTGAAGACGATCACCAATTAATGGATTACTTAAAAGTAGGTCATGATAATGTTCACGGTTTAGATATCGAAGTAAACTTTACTATCGAGGCTATCAACGGAGCTGAATTGGCAGAATTGAACCAAGAGTTATTTGATAAACTTTTTGGTGAAGGAAAAGTAGCTTCTTTAGAAGATTTGAAATCTAAAATTAAAGAAGATGCTGAAGCTCAATTCGCGCAGCAAGCAGATCAGAAATTATTGTTAGACGTTCAGGACTTCCTGATCGAAAGCACAAAATTTGATTTACCGGCTGAATTCCTTAAAAAATGGTTGCAAACTGTTGGAGAGAAAAAACTTTCTGCAGAAGAAGCTGAAGTTGAATACGCAAGATCTGAAAAAGGATTACGTTTTCAATTAATCGAAGGAAAAGCTTTAGCTCAAAGCAACATCCAGATTAATTTTGAAGATTTGAAAGCTTTTACAACAAACGCTATCAAACAACAAATGGCTCAATTTGGACAGTTAAATCCTTCTGATGAAGAAGTTCAGGCAATTGTAGCAAGAGTTTTATCAAACCAGGAAGAAGTGAAAAGACTTTCTGAGCAGGTAGTAGCTGAGAAGTTATTGGAAATCTTTAAAGAAAAAGCAAATCCAACTACAAAAGAAGTAACTTACGAAGAATTTATTGCCGCTTCATACGGAGAATAATTTCTAAAAAAATAAGTATATTTGAGCGTCAGGAGATTTTTCTGACGCTCTTTTTGTTTTAAGTTTATTTTGTTTCGGTTTTCGTTTAAACGGACTTTAAGTAATCTGCAACCTGAAACCTGAAACAAAAAAGTAAGACAAATTGACATTATTGTATAAAAAGGTACGAACTTTGTTTTTACCTGCTTAAGTCGCTTAAAGACTTTAGATTTTCAAACTTTAAACTAAAAATATGAACTACGGTAAAGAATTCAAAAAATTTGCTACAAAGCACCAGGGAGTAAATGCCATGTACTATGACAAAATTATAGCGGCAATGAACCCAACGAATATGACTCCATATATTATTGAAGAACGTCAGTTGAATATTTCTCAATTAGATGTTTTTTCCAGATTAATGATGGACAGAATTATCTTTTTAGGAACAGGTATTGACGACCAGATCGCGAACATTGTTCAGGCACAGTTATTATTTTTAGAAAGTGCTGATGCTTCAAAAGACATTCAGATTTATCTGAATTCTCCTGGAGGAAGTGTTTATGCAGGATTAGGAATTTATGATACCATGCAATATATCAAACCGGATGTAGCGACAATTTGTACTGGTATGGCAGCCTCTATGGGAGCAGTACTATTATGTGCAGGAGCAGCGGGAAAACGTTCGGCTTTACCACATTCAAGAGTGATGATTCACCAGCCATCAGGGGGAGCTCAGGGAGTTGCAACAGATATGGAAATCAACTTACGTGAAATGTTGAAGTTGAAAGATGAATTGTATCATATTATTTCTCAACATTCAGGACAAACTTTTGATAAAGTGCACAAAGACAGTGAACGTGATTACTGGATGATTGCAGATGAAGCAAAAGAATACGGAATGATTGATGAAGTATTAAGAAGAAGCTAATTTTTTTAAAGCTTCTAAGTTGCTAAGACGCTAAGATTCTAGGTGTTCTTTGTGATTTAAATTTTTAAATAAAAAAATAAAAATATTAGAGCCTGTTTAAAAATTAAACAGGCTCTTAAGCTGTAAGGAGTTAAGTTTTAAAGTTTTAGTTGAAAAACTTTAAAACTTAGTATCTTTGCAGCTTAGTAACTTAAATAAAGAATGGCAAAAGTAGTATTAGAATGTTCGTTTTGTGGAAGAAAAAAGCCAGAAACTAATTTATTGATTGCAGGTATCAATGCACATATCTGTGATAAGTGTATCGAACAGGCACATGGAATTGTATTAGAAGAATTAAAATCAAGTGGAAGCGCAAAATTGGTTGGGGATTTAATTTTAAAGAAACCAAAAGAAATCAGAGCTTTCTTAGATCAATATGTTATTGGCCAGGATCAGACCAAAAAAGTAATGTCGGTTGCCGTTTACAATCACTACAAACGTTTAATGCAACAGCAATTAGACGATGAAGTTGAGATTGAAAAAAGTAACATCATCATGGTGGGACAAACCGGAACAGGAAAAACACTGGTAGCAAAGACAATTGCTAAAATGTTAGATGTTCCTTTGGCTATCGTTGATGCGACCGTACTTACTGAGGCAGGTTATGTAGGAGAAGATGTTGAAAGTATTTTAACACGTTTGTTGCAAGCTGCCGATTATGATGTAACTAAAGCCGAAAGAGGAATCGTTTTTATTGACGAGATTGACAAAATTGCCCGTAAGAGTGATAATCCGTCTATTACACGTGACGTTTCCGGCGAAGGAGTACAACAGGCTTTATTGAAACTTCTTGAAGGAACAATTGTAAACGTACCACCAAAAGGAGGGCGTAAACACCCGGACCAGAAATTTGTGGAAGTAAATACTCAAAACATCCTGTTTATTGCGGGAGGTGCTTTTGATGGTGTTGAGCGTATCATTTCTAAACGTTTGAACCGTCAGGCTGTTGGATATTCGACTTCTAAAAATGTAGACAATATCGATAAAGACAATTTGTTGCAATACATTATTCCAAAAGATATTAAAGATTTCGGTTTGATTCCTGAAATTATTGGACGTTTACCGGTTTTAACGCACATGGATCCTTTAGACAAAGAAACCCTGCGTGCAATTTTGACACAGCCTAAAAATGCTTTGGTAAAACAATACCAAAAATTATTCTTAATGGATGAAGTTGAATTCACCATTACAGATGAGGCATTAGATTTTATTGTAGACAAAGCATTAGAGTACAAATTAGGGGCACGTGGATTGCGTTCGTTATGTGAAGCAATCTTAACCGATGCCATGTACGAATTGCCAAGTTCAGACGATAAAGTTTTGAGTATCGATAAAGATTACGCAAAACATACTTTGAATAAAAATCTATTGAAACGTATGGAAATCGCTTCGTAAGTTTCTATAATAAGATTTAATAATTTAGAAAAAACCTGTTCGGCTTAACGAACAGGTTTTTTTATTTTGTAAAATAAAACCTATAATTTAAATTATTTATTATAATATTTTTCTTATATTTATAAAAATATATTTGTATGAAAAATATTAAAAAAATGGCAATCCTCTTAATGGTTTTAGGAGTTGCAGTATTAACAGGTCGTTGTGTTTCAGAAGAAGCAGGAAGCGAACAAAAAATAGAGCAATCTATTAAGGTTAGTCAAGCGAGGGTTTGGTTTGAACAGTATCAATCAAAAGCAAAAATTGATTCGTCGTTTAAAAGTCAGGTTTATAATTGGGATAGTGCAATCACGGAAACTTTTGAAAATGGGACTGAGGCAATTGTAGTTCCCGTTAGAGATAATAATCTGAGTGATGCTTATAAAGGTCAGAAAGTATTGTATTTATACCCTTTAGAAAATAAAAAGGAATTTTCGGCTACATTATATGAGATACTCCCTTTATCAGAATCTTTAGAAAAAATAAAAACTTCAGCGGATTTAGTTAACTTTAATGGGTATATCATTGCCTGGGATTTAGAAAAGGGATTTGTAAATGGGGCAAAATTTGAAAACTCCAATACGACAGCAGCGCTAACAGGACTTAGGGTAATCACTTCGGAGGAGTCAGAACGCCTCAATAAATCGACTGCTAAGTCAGATTCAGATCCTTTTGAATTAGATGAAGTGATCATTCGCAGAGAAAAATCCGAGAATAAGCAGGAATATGGAGGAGGAGCTTATGGAGGCAGTCTAAAATCAGGATCGAAAGGTAACAGTCCAAAGGGATATGTGAAGTCTCCGGGAGGTGGTGGAAGTGGAAGTTCTACGACTTCAGAAAATGCACAAAATATAGTAAAACAGATAAAGACTAATTTGCCCGTATGTATTGATAACATTGTCAATGATATAAAAAAATTACAAAAGGGTAAGTTTTCTCAGGTAATTGCAAAATTTTCAGGAGTAAATCCTACACCTACTAATTACAATTGGCTCATAATTAAGGGCAATTTATCAGCAGATAGCCCTGGAAGTACAAGTAAAGTAGTATTAGATGGTAAAGTAACTACAACTTTAAATGAAAGTGATCTTTCAGTTTCGACAGATCTTTCAATCGCAAAAACTTTACTTCATGAGTGTTTTCATGCGTATTTGGTTAGTGTTTACAGATACAGAGATATAGATAAGAGCTATGTTAACTTGGTAGAGACATATTTTAATCAATTCAATAAAGATTTAAATGATGCTCAGCATAATATTTTTGCCGATACTAATATTGTACAGGAAATATCTGTTGCCTTGCAAGAGTATGGCAATTTGA
The DNA here is from genome assembly GCF_002217475.1 of Flavobacterium tructae. Taxonomy (GTDB): domain Bacteria; phylum Bacteroidota; class Bacteroidia; order Flavobacteriales; family Flavobacteriaceae; genus Flavobacterium; species Flavobacterium tructae. The sequence goes on along the minus strand of NZ_MUHH01000023.1, from coordinate 81,300 downwards.
AAGGATATAATCTACCCAAATTGTTTTACGATGATATGGCATGGGGTGGTTTAGCAGAAACAAAGGCCTTTAAAAATCTTCCTCAAGCTGACCAAGAGAGAATATTGGATAGAATTTATTCAGAGTACAAAAATTCAGGAAATAATAGCTTTAATCCGAGAGGGAAAAAAGCTTGCCAATAAAAACCTACTAATTAGAAAATATGAAAGCGCATTTAATTTTTTTGTTTTTCTCTTTATTAGCTAATGTTGCTATTGGTCAAACAATCAGCAAAGTTGATAACGAAGATTATGAGGTAATAAACCAAATAACAAATAGTTTAATAGAGGGTAGAAAACAGTTATATGTAAAGGATAAAGATACCACTATTGCTCTGTATAAAGAGAGTCTAATATTTCATGATCAGAAAACATTTTTTACTAAAGAAACTTTTGAAGAGTACTTTTATACGCCAATAGATTCTGTAAAAATAAAAAAGCTAATTAAATCAATGAACTTTGAATATTTAGCCAATCAAAAGAGAGAAGAAGTAAATTGGAATTTAAGTAAATTCAAATATCCTTTTATAAAATATAGTGAATCGACACCTTATGAAACTATTAGGTTTAGTGTCTCGCCTCCAATCTATTCCAAAGACAAAAAAGTGGTTTTTATTTTTTTTAGTAACCCCTGCAATTATGACGGATGTGGTGCTACTACAGTGAAAGTTTATAAGAAAGTAAATAATAAATGGGTTTGGTATCTGAACTTTCCAATTACTTAAAGTTAATATTTTTAAGTAGCGATAAAGATTATGCAAAATAGATATGCTTGTACTGATTTTGGTATTGCTGTTGGTAAATTAGGAGGGATTAATCTTCCTTCAACAAAGGCCTCTAGTTTTACTTTTAATGGTACATATCCAGGGAATTTAGGCGAGATGTTAGAAATGGGAATTTTCTAAATACGACAAAAACGACAACTAAAAGCAATGCTCCACAGAGAAAAGGAGATTGTAATTGATAATTTAAACTATAACAAATGAAATGTCTAAGTTTAGTACTAGTTCTGATTCTTGGTTATTCGTTAGATTCATATGGTCAAGAGAATAATGAAATAAAGCTGATAAGAGATTTTTATAAAGCATTATATATTAATGATATTGATCCGGAAGAAATAGTTGCTAGATATATTGAATGTTCTGATGCAGATCAATGCAAGAAAGGCGTATATATGGTGATGGACTTTCGTAATCTGGCTAATGAAGAAAAAGGAAATTTCTTTTTATTAAAAAAAGATATAATGGAAAATAATTTTTTTATCTCGTCTTATAATTCTTTTCCTGAGACTGATAAAATTAAATTCAAAAATCTAGTAGAAGACAAAAGGAAGGAAATTTATAAAGTTGATCTAAAGAATGGTGCTCCTCAGTATTTTTTAATCGAAAAAGATAAAATAGTGTCTTTTTTTGGGTTCCAAAAAGCTGGTTCCGAAGATTATACTTTTATAGTTTTTTAGTAATGTAATATTGTAGAAAGAGAATTTCGTCAAAAAAGAAAGGAGGTTGCTAAATGAAAATAAATAAATGTATGTTTTTAGTTGTCGTGTTACTATTAAAAACACCGACTATTGCATGTCAGAATAAAATAAATGAGACTGACATGGTAACTAATTTTGTGAAATCTGTTTTTTTTGAAGAGAGATCGACGAGATTTATTGCAGATAATTTTATCTGTTTTGAAACAGTAAACTCTGATGTAAAATATTCTTTAGATGACCGAATAGAGATACTTAGTAAACATTTGAAAAAGATAAAAGAAGATAAAAAAGTGCTCTTAAATTCAGAAGATTTTTATGTGGTAGGCTATAAAGACTATAAACATGATAAAGTTTTTTTCTCTAGAGATACTGATAAAATTTTTATTTTAATAAGTAAAAATAAACCAGTTGAATATTTCTATTTAATAGATGGCAGAATACTCTCTTTTGATTATATTCTTAAAGGAGATGAGGGGGTGTTTATAACGTATTAAACTCTTATTTATAAGTTTCTTAAACCTGTTCATTAATTCGAATAGGTTTTTTTGTAAAGAAAAGAACTTTCTAAGTTAATTTATTTAATGTATTTTTTTTCCTACATTTGTAAAAATGGATTTGTGTGAAGGATATTAAAAAATTTGCCATTGTTATAATTGTTTTAGGGCTTCCAATGTTGGTCACTCATTGGTGTTTAATAAAAAAGAAAGAAAAGGAAAAAACGGAGAAATCTATTGCTGTTGACAAAGAAAAAGTTTGGTTGGAACAGTATCAGTCAACGGTAAAAATTGATTCTTCATTTAGAAGGCAGCATTATCATTGGGACAATAGCACATCAGAAAAACTTTTGAAATGGAATCTGAAATAATTACTGCACCCTAAACTTCTCCCGATACTCAATAGGTTTCATGCCTACCATTTTATAAAAAACTTTCCTAAAGGCTTTTGGGTCATTATAGCCCGTTTTCTCAATAATTTCAGAAATCGAAAGCTGAGTTTGTTCCAGATATTTCTTTGAACTTTCGACTCTTATATTTTGCAGGTATTCAATAGGCGGGATGCCGGTAACCTGTTTGAAACGTCGCGTCATATTACGCGTGCTGGTAGGAATGTCTTTGGTGATTTCTTCCAGTTTTTCGATTGTATGGTACTGACTTTCTATTTTTTGCTGCAACATGGCAACTAAGGCATCATTGTGCAAATGGTTGGGTCTAAAGGTGCTGAAATAACTTTGCTTGTATCGGTTTAGGTCGATCGAAAAAATCTTTGCAATCTGAACTGCAATCTCATTTCCACAGTATTTCTGAACCAAAAGAATCAACAGGTGAAACGTTGAGGTAGAGCCTCCGCTGGTATACAAACTACCGTCGGCCGTTAAAGTTTCTTCGGGTTTCAATTTTACGAGTGGGAACGCTTTGGTAAAAGCACTGCAGGCATCGACATGAGTTGTGGCCAACTTTTCGTTAAGCAAACCGGATGCGGCAAATAAAAAGGCACCCGTACAAAAACTGGCCAGCTCGGCGCCGGATTGATGGTGCTTTTTCAACCAGGGAATAAAGTTTTTGTTTTTTGCGATCATTTCGCTCATATTATCCGTAGTAAAAGCCGGAATCAGGATAAGTTCAAGGATTGTTGTTGAATCTTCAACCGGATTTACTTTATAGCCGAACAAATTTGCTTCTTTGATCTGTTCTGTCAATTGAAATACCATAATCTCAAAAGGCTTTTCGTCTTCTTTAGCAAGTTTGTTGGCGGTTTCAAAAACTTCTAAAATAGCTGCTATACTTAGTAATTTATAGTCGTGCGGAACAATTAATCCTACTTTCTTAGTCATGATTGCATTGGTTTTTGGAAAAATGATAGGTTACAAAAGTAAGTATTTTGTCTTAAATGACCCTAAAAATGACTTTTAATGTAACTTAAAGCTAATGCTAAAAAACTAAATTTGCTTTAAATAATTTGTAATTTTATAAAGAAACATCTTTGATTTTAATAAATAAACAATGATAACCGTACAAAACACAATTAACGCAGCTGTAAACAAAGTCTGGAAATTTTGGACAGCGCCGGAACATATAGTGAAATGGAGTTTTGGTTCTCCGGACTGGTATACCCCTTATGCCGAAAATGATTTGAAGGCTGGAGGGAAATTCAAATATACGATGGCTGCGAAAGACGGAACTGCCACTTTTGATTTTGAAGGAGTTTATACGAGGGTAGAAACTTTTTCAGAAATAGAGTATCAACTATCTGATAACAGAACCGGAAGTGTTCATTTTAAAGAAAGTGATGAAAAAGTAATTCTCACAGAAGTATTTCAACCCGAAACAGAAAACCCTGAAAACATGCAGCAGCAATGGTGTCAGGCCGTGATTGACTGTTTTAAAGAGTATGTTGAAAATAATTAGATAAAAAACGAAACAAGAACCAATTTTAAAAGTATAACTAAAAAAAGAAATAAAATGATAACAGTACAAAACACGATTAATGCATCAGTAGACAAAGTTTGGGAATTTTGGACAGCACCGGAACACATTACAAAATGGAATTTTGCTTCTCCGGACTGGCATACACCTCATGCTGAAAATGATCTGAGAGTTGGAGGAAAATTCACATCGACTATGGCTGCAAAAGACGGCAGTATGAGTTTTGATTTTGGAGGGGAGTACACTGTAGTAGAGCAGAACAAAGCTATTGAGTACATTTTAGGCGATGGAAGAAAGGTTGAAATTATTTTTAAAGAAACACCAAGCGGAGTTGAGGTAATTGAAAAATTTGACCCCGAAACAGAAAACCCTGAAGAAATGCAGCGTGGAGGCTGGCAAGCCATCATGGATAATTTTAAAAGTTATGCCGAAAGTAATTAGTTTTTTTAGGCTCAAAGGTTCAAAGAAGCAAAGTGACAAAGGTACTGACTGACATCACAGAGAAAGAATTTAATTTTAAAAAGAGTTAGAATGACAAAACAAATTTGGCTGAATTTGCCGGTAAAAGAGGTGGCAAAATCAAAAGCTTTTTTTTCGGAAATAGGATTCTCTTTTAATGAAGAACACGACACACCAAAGTCAACTTGTATGGTGATTGGAGAAGGAAAATTTGTAGTAATGCTTTTTGAAGAAAAATTGTTTGCCAGTTTTTCTCATAATCAACTGACAGATACTAAAACAAGTACAGAAGTTCTGATCTCGATTGATGCTGAAAGTATTGCTGAAGTAGATGAACTGGCAAAGAAAGTTAAACAAGCCGGAGGAACTGTTTTTGCTCCACCGTCAGAAAGTCAGGGATGGATGTACGGCTGTGGCTTTGCAGATTTAGACGGTCATCGCTGGAATGTTTTATTTATGGATTTTAGTAAACTATCATGAGTATGGAAACATTAGAATTTAAAATCAGAATTAAAGCCCCGGTACAAAAAGTCTGGGCAGTTTTATGGGACGAGGAAACATATAAGAAGTGGACGGGGTCTTTTTGCGAAGGTTCATACGCCATAAGTGAATGGAATCAGGGCGATAAAATACATTTCTTGTCTCCAAACGGAGAAGGAATGAATAGTGTCATTGAAACGAAAATTCCGAACGAGTATATGGCTTTTAAACATATAGGCGAAATCAAAGACTTTAAAGAATTGCCTCTTGATGAAGAAACCAAAAAGTGGACAGGTGCCATGGAAACGTATCGATTAACAGCCGATGACGAATTTACTGATTTGGTAGCGCAGGTAGATGTAGTCGAAAAATACATTGATTATTTTAAGGAAGCATTTCCAAAAGGACTAGAAACCGCCAAAGAACTTTCGGAACAATAAACAAAGAAACAAACAACAAACAAAAAAACAAATATCATGGCAACAGCAGTAAACCCTTATTTAATTTTTAACGGAAATTGCGAAGAAGCATTTCTGTTTTATCAATCCGTTTTTGGAGGAGAATTTCCATTTCTTGGAAGATTTAGTGAAATGCCGGAAGGCGAGGAAGGATGTGGTGCTCCGGTATCTGAAAAAGATGCTAATAGAATCATGCATGTTTCATTGCCAATTGGAAACACCATACTGATGGGAAGCGATAGCAGTGAGCAATCCGGAGACGTAACCTTTGGTGGGAATTTCTCTATCTCCATAAATGTAGACAGTGCAGCAGAAGGCGATCGTGTTTTTAACGGACTTTCGGCAGGAGGAACTGTTTATATGCCAATGGCAAAAACCTTTTGGGGAGCTTATTTTGGAATGTTCAAAGATAAGTTTGATGTAAGCTGGATGGTAAACTTTGATGAAAACCAGGCAGGTTAAAAACAACTTCTTATATTTTATCACAATACAAAAGATTTCAGGGATTCACCATTTTAATCCTTGAAATCTGTGATAAAAAAACAATTCAGAGATCGAAAAAGTTAGGTTATTCCAATCCCTGAACATTATTGTTAAATTACTCCAAAAAGCACAGTATTAGGTGCTTTTTCTCTTTAAAAAACAAGCAATATCCTTTTTTATCAACATTAGATTGCCGATTTTTGTCGCTTCGTAAAATCAATAAACATAAAATGGCAACAGAAGATAAAGAGATTATTTTATTAAAAGTTTCAGGACATGATAAAATAGGAGTAACAGCAGGTTTAACCGCTGTATTGGCAACTTACGATGCAAATATTTTAGATATTGGTCAGGCCGATATTCATGATACGCTTTCTCTGGGAATTTTATTCGAAATTCAGGCAGGTTCCTCTTCCGGCCCCGTTTTAAAAGATTTATTGTTCAAAGCTTATGAATTAGAAATTAAAGTAAAATTTATTCCAATTTCTATCGAGGATTACGAAAAGTGGGTGAAATCACAATCCAAACAACGTTATATCATCAATATTTTGGGCGAAAAACTAGCTGCTTCTCAATTGGCTGCCGTAACCAAAATAATGTCAGCCCAAAATCTGAATATTGATTCTATCATAAGATTAACCGGAAGAACTTCTATTGTAGATCTGGAAGAATACCCTCGTTCCTGCATACAATTGTCCGTGACCGGAGAGATCGTAAACAAGATTGACATGACGGCAAGTTTTATGGAAATTTCCAGAACGTTAAATGTGGATATATCCTTTCAGGAAGACAATATTTACAGACGAAACAGACGTTTGGTTTGCTTCGATATGGACTCTACTTTAATTCAGACTGAAGTGATCGACGAACTGGCCGAGCTGAACGGAGTAGGAGATCAGGTTAGAGCCATCACAGAATCAGCAATGAATGGCGAGATTGATTTCAACGAAAGTTTCAAACAGCGTATGGCATTGCTCGAAGGATTGAGCGAAGATGTTTTGCAGAATGTAGCCGTCAATTTACCGATTACAAAAGGAGCGCATCGCTTAATGAAAGCCCTGAAATACTATGGATACAAAACCGCAATTTTGTCCGGAGGATTTACCTATTTTGGAGAGTATCTTCAAAAAGAATTGGGCATCGATTACGTTCATGCCAATAAATTAGAGATAAAGGACGGTAAACTTACCGGAAAATATATAGGCGATATCGTAGACGGCCAAAAGAAAGCCGAATACCTTAAAGCAATCGCCGACAAAGAAGGAATTCACATCAACCAGACCATTGCGGTTGGAGATGGTGCAAATGATTTGCCAATGATCAATCTAGCAGGTCTGGGAATTGCTTTTCACGCCAAACCAAAAGTAAAAGAAAACGCTGCAACGTCAATTTCAAGTCTGGGTCTTGACGGAGTTTTGTATTTATTAGGATACCATGACAGGTATATCGATATGATGTAAATCTATTGTCGGGCTGAGCGAAGTCGAAGCCCTGTAATGCTAAAAAGAACTTTGATTTCGCTCATTTTAGTCAAGCTGAGCGAAGTCGAAGCTATGGGCATGCCCCACTGAAAAAGCGGGTCGGGCTATCCGTTGCGCACGAGCGAAGTAATCTTTTGTGCCCGCCGTGGCGGACACAAAAGGATTTTCTCTTCTATCCCTCATGAGTTGTGTTGGAATTACAGTTTCTTATTTCTCTCTGGATTTCAATTCAGTTTGGATGTCTTTCAAAGTCTTAAAACTGAAAATAAGTAGTGGCAGCAAGGCAATAGGGACAATTTGAACAGCACTGAATCCTTTTAAAAAAGCAAGATAAATGTTAGAGATAAATAATAAAAGTAAAAGGATGGTAAATGCATAAGCGGCTGATTTTGAAATTTTCTCGCTTTTAACTAACTCTTCAGTAGTCATTTCGCTGTATTTTTTGGTGCTCATTTTATGTTGGTTTTTGGTTAATTGAATAGTGTATTTTGAGATTTCAAGTTGTAGGACTGTTTAGGTTCCACCCTTTTTCAGTTAAATAATTTTTACATTTTAAACAAAAGGCAGTTTCTTTATCTAAATAATTTTTTCCTTCAGCATCTCTCATTAAACATGTTTTTTCGGGACAATGAGGCAGACCTTCGGTGTGACCTAACTCATGCAAAACAACTTTGTAGAATTGTACTTCTTTGTTTCTTTTGCTCAGCCTAAAATCAGAAACTACACAGGATTTGCCTGGATGATAGCCTAGACCCATAACGCCCCAATCCTTGATTTTACCTTTTGTAACGCTAATGTCGCAGTTTGATAAGCCAACAATTACGGTATTCTGACCAATATTGTTTTTGATGGTTTTAATAATACTATCAGCCCTATATCTGTTTCTGGGTTTGTAGTAAGAGTTTTTTGGAAAAGGTATATTTTTTCTTAAAACAACATTAGGGTTAATCGTTTGTATTTTATGATAAACATTTTTGGCCTGCTCTGCTTTGAAATCCCCCAAGGGTTGAAGAACAATTATTTTTGAATGCTGTTCCTTGGTACAAGAAATAAAAATAAAAAGTAGAATCAGAATGGCATTTTTCATTTTATAGATTCTAAGCACGTTAATTCAATATTCTTAATGGCTCCCAGAGGGGCAACTTTGATGGCATTGTTTTTTGGAGTCAAATAAAAATAGTAAGCACTATTCACATCGATCAAAAAAATAGTTTCTGTTTCTCCTGTGTTAAAGGTGAGCTTTTGTTCGTATTGCAGTTTATTCGACTTAATTTTTTCTGCAATTTTGTACCCTTCACCAATTCCTAAACCAAGGAAAAAACTTAACAGTCCAATTCCAATGGAAATTAAAAAAAAATGTTTCAGCTTGCTCTTGATCTCTATGTCCGAGAATTTATCGCCATCCGGTTTGGTGCCGATTATTTTTTTTACCCAGCTTTTATTGCGATGCTTGTAGCATAAGCTGATAAAAAGTAAGATAAAAACGGCGAAAACAATTAGACTTAAAATGATAATTGGATTCGCAGTTAAATCAGCAATGGGGCTGACAAGAATATCCATAATGGTCGAATATTTCAGAATGTTTATTTTCAATTGGAAAAAGAAAACGCATTCTTTTAAAATTCCCAGCACGACGAGAAAAAGATAACCTATTGGAAGTAAATTCTGGATTTTTTCTGTTGATTCCATGCAAATTAACGTGGTCTTTGGTTAAGGTCCTTATAAAAATTACATCTCCTTCAGCTGCTCCAAATAATCCCTCTGATTCGAAAGTCTTGGAATTTTATGTTGCCCTCCTAATTTATCGCGCTCTTTTAGCCAGTCGTAAAACAGGTTCTCACGTGCCACATTAATCACCAGAGGATTTAAAGTCATATTGTTGTGACGTTTGGCTTCGTAATCCGAATTTAAAGTTTGTAGTGTTTCGTCCAGGACCTTTTGGAAAAGTCCCACATCAGCAGGTTTTTTCTTAAACTCAATCATCCATTCGTGAGCGCCTTTTTCCTTGTCCTGCATAAAAATAGGAGCCACGGTGTAATCGATCACTTCGGTGTGAGTAAGCTGGCAGGCTTTGGCAATGGCCTGATCGGTATTCTCGACCATTAATTCTTCGCCGAACACATTAATATGATGTTTCGTTCTGCCCGTCACTCTGATTCTGTATGGGTTTAGAGAAGTAAAACGAACCGTATCCCCAATCAAATAACGCCATAAACCGGAATTCGTTGTAATGACAATCGCATAGTTTTTATTTAACTCAACATCAGCCAGACGAATTACTTTTTGGTTTGGAGTGCCAAACGTATCCATCGATATGAATTCATAGAAAATGCCATAATCCAGCATCAGTAATAAATCACTTGAATTGTTTAAATCCTGAATAGCAAAAAAGCCTTCAGAAGCATTGTATATTTCGTAGTACCTGAAATCTTTGCTTGGTAAAATATTTTTGTATTGCTCTTTATAAGGAGAGAAGCTTACGCCCCCATGGAAATAAACTTCCAGATTAGGCCAGATATCCAAAAGACTTTCTTTCCCCGTATTCTCTAAAACTTTATTCATTAAAACCAGCATCCATGACGGAACGCCCGCGAAACTGGTTACATTTTCGTTTTTTGTTTCATTTATAATCGCAGCAATTTTAGATTCCCATTCGCTCATCAGAGAAGTTTTACTGCTCGGAGTACTGCTAAACTCGGCCCAGATAGGCATGTTTTCAATCAGAATAGCAGATAAATCTCCAAAGAACGTATTGTTGTTCTCGTAGATCTGAGAACTTCCGCCCAGACGAAGACTTTTACCCAGAAACAATTCCGAATCCTCATTGTTGTTGAGGTACAAACAAAGCAAATCTTTACTTCCTTTATAATGACAATCCTCGAGAGCTTCATTACTCACAGGAATGAATTTACTTTTGGCATTCGTCGTTCCGCTCGATTTAGCAAACCATTTTATTGGCGTTTCCCAAAATACATTCTGTTCCCCCTGACGCGTGCGTTCAATCAATGGCTGAAGCTCCTCATAAGTAGCAATCGGTACCCTCTCAGCAAAAGTCTGATAAGAATTAATCGATTCAAAATCATACTGTTTCCCTATAATAGTGTTTTCTGAAGCGGTCAGCAAATTATGCAACAGTTCTTCCTGAACTTCATTCGGATATTTTAGAAAAAGTTCTATTTGATGTATCCTTTGTTTTAGGACCCACGAAGCGAAAGAGTTGATTATTGATAAGGGCATGGGTGAAATTTATATTTTAGATTGCTGATTGTAGA
>NZ_MUHH01000023.1:0-70517 GCF_002217475.1 Flavobacterium tructae | reverse complement strand
TCTACAATCAGCAATCTAAATTCTAATGACATATCAAGGCGTACTTACAAAAATGCAAACTGAAATGGGGGCTCCAATTCAGTATTATTTAGTATTTGAAGACAGTTTTTTAAACATGAATCAATTACTGAACAAAGAAATTGAGATTAATTTCGTCGGGTTTGAATGTCTGAATTGCCACAAGAAGAAAAAGATCTACCGCCAGGGATTTTGTTATGAGTGCTTTTACTCAAGCCCTGCTGTTGGGGATTGGATTATGCGACCGGAACTCAGTACCGCACACTTAGGAATTGCAGATCGTGATTTGGAATACGAACAGAAAGTACAGCTTCAGCCTCATGTGGTGTATCTGGCTTTGGCAAGTGAAGTAAAAGTTGGAGTAACGCGTAAAACTCAGGTTCCAACACGTTGGATCGATCAGGGAGCCACACAGGCTATTGCGATTGTTGAGGTTCCAAACCGATATTTAGCCGGAATTACTGAGGTGGCATTAAAAGACCATTATACGGATAAAACAAACTGGAGAAAGATGCTCCAAAATACAGGTGAAAGTTTCGACCTGCTGGCTGAAAAGGCAAAAGTAGAAAGTTTGATTCCGGCAGAAGTACAGGAATATTTTTATACCCAAAAAAATGATCTGTATGAACTGCAGTATCCGGTTTTAAATTATCCAACTAAAGTAACCAGTCTGAATCTGGATAAAACCCCGTCATTTCAGGGGAAATTAACGGGAATTAAAGGGCAATATTTAATCTTTGAGAACGGAACTGTTTTTAATGTGAGAGGTTCGGAAGGTTATGTGGTTAGTATTGCCGTTTAACATTTAAAGAAAGAAAAGCGCTTTGCAAGGAATTGTTTGTTAGTGTTTTAGTATATTTATAATACTGTTTTAGTAAAATTGTAATTTGAATGTTGAAACATTTGATTACAATTTTATAATAATTATTTATTAGAAGATTTTAATTTTAAATCTAAAGAGAACCTAGTTTAGCAAAAAGCGAAATGAAAGTTTTTTTTTTGAATTTCCAAGGACAAATATTTAATTAATAAGTGGATTATAAAGATGAGTGTTTTAAAACGAATAAATGTGGTCAGGCGCAGCGTAATGCACCGTCTCACTAAGAACATTGGAAAGCCAAGGTCAGAGCAGCATATTGTTTTAGTGGATAAAACAGAAATTAGGCGGGTCCTGATCTGCAGGCCAAATGCCAGACTCGGAAACTTATTATTGATTACTCCACTTGTTCAGGAAGTCAACGATATGTTTCCAAATTGTAAAGTCGATTTGTTTGTTAAGGGAGCTTTAGCTCTGGTAATTTTTGGAAATTATCAAAACATCAATAAGGTAATTGGTTTGCCTAAAAAACCGTTCAAAAGCTTATTGGAATATCTGAATGTCTGGATTTCAATAAAAACACAAAAATACGATGTCGCGATCAATGTAGATCAAAACTCTTCTTCAGGACGTTTAGCAGTCCAATTCTCTAATGCTAAATATAAATTTTACGGAGATTTAAATGATGAATCTCAACTTGTAAAAAAAGACTACGAACATATTGCGAAATATCCCGTTTATAACTTCCGAAATTATTTAACGAAACTTGGATTAGCAAAAAGCAACAAAATAATAGCCCCGATTGACCTTAAACTATCTTCTGCCGAAATTGCTAACGGAAAGAAAATTTTGAATGACTTAGTGCCTGATTCTAAAAGAACCATCTGTGTTTTTACGTATGCGACTGGAGCAAAATGCTTGTCGGAAGAGTGGTGGGAGAACTTTTACAGGCAACTTAAAGAGGAATATAAAGACTATAATATTATCGAGATCCTGCCTGTAGAAAATGTTTCGCAAATTGCATTTCAGGCACCTGTATTTTACAGTAAAGATATCCGCGAAATAGGGTCGGTAATTGCCAATACTGATTTGTTTATTGGAGCTGATAGCGGAATCATGCATTTAGCCAGTGCCGTTCAGACTCCAACGATTGGGCTTTTCTCGGTTTCAAACCTTAAAAAATATGAACCTTACGACAATTGCAGTATCGGAATAGATATTAATTTGCATACTAAAAAGGATTATGTAAAAATCATAAACTCCATCCTGAACAATGGAAAACTTAATACTATAGGACAAGCAATTTAAATTATAAGAAATAAAAAAAGGCATCCGTAGATGCCTTTTTTATTTAGTTTTTCTTCTTAAACAAGCCATTGATTAAGTCACTGGCTTTTTTAGTAACCTCCTGAGTTTTTTGCTCTTTTTCGGTAGCAGCAGCTTTGGTGGTATCTTTAGCCTTTGTATTTTTATTGATAAAATCATTAAGAGCCGAAGTTCCTTTTTGAGTCAGCTTGTCTCTTTGCTGATTCGCAACCTGCGTAGCCAGACTAGTCACAGCGCTTTTCATATCCGTTGATACTTTTGGGTGTGAAAAATTACCTGTAAGCACCACATTTATTGGAATGTTTTGCAGTTTTGCAGCATCTGCAGGAGACATTTTAGCAAGGAAGGCATTGGCTTCATTTCCTAAGTATTTTGCCGGAACATCTAATTTTAAATTATAGTTCATCGTTTGATCGAAGCCATGAGTTCCGCCAATTGTAATTTTAATGTCCTGATATTTGATGTCAAATGGTTTTACGCTCACTTTTCCGTTATCAAACGTTAGAGCCGCTTTAATATCATTCAGATTTATTTTATTAGGATCAATAAATTTCAGGTTAGAAGTTAAGGCGTTTATAACAGTTGAATTCTTAGAATTTACAGTAGTTGAAAGCAGCTGTCCTAAAAGATCTCCCGAGATTGATTTTAGATCTGGAGTCAACTCTTTATCGTCTAAGTTTCCGTTTAATTTTATAGTCGAATTTAATTTTCCGTTGATGATTCCTGCCAAAGGAGCAATTTTTTTCATCATGTCTAATTGCGTAAAAGTTTGCGCAATATCCACCTGATTGAAACCTAAATTCATGTCAAAAGTAGGCACTTTTGTTTTGGTAGAAACAGCTCCGTTAAGGCCAATTGTTCCCCCAAAAATAGAGGTTTTAAAGTTTTCTAAAGTAGCTTTTTCGTCCTTAACGATTAATCGTCCCGAAACGTCTTTTAGTTTCAGATTGTCGTATAAAACCGTTGTAGCTTTAGCATTTAAAGTACAATTTAAAAAGGCCGGGATCTTCATCGCTTCAGTAGGTTTTGCAGCTGCTTTTTCTGTAGCAGGAGTTCCTGAAGTCATAAAATCATCCACTGCCAGCTGATTTGAACTCATATTGAAGTTTCCTCTTAGCTCTTGTTTTTTGAACATGAAACCATAGAAATTTTCCAGTACTCCGTTAATGCTTAAATCACTTTTTCCGGTTGTGGCGTCAAATTTTTTCAGGTTGATGGTACTCGGATTAAACTCTACCAATGCTGTACTGATGTTCATCGATTTATTGTTTTCGTCTGTATATTTAAATCCGGACAAACTCATGGTTCCGGCATTTTTGATATTCTGGTATTGGCTCTTTTCAACAGAAGCCATATCAAATTGTGTAGTCACATCAGCTTTTAAAATACCGGCAAGAGGTTTGTCCATTTTAATTGGATAAGCCTTAGAAAGATTCGCCAGATTGATGGTTCCTTTCAAAGCGGCATTCACCATAGGGTTTTGCGTGATGTTTTTGATATTAGCTTTGGCGTTAAAAACATCCTGATCGATTCGGAAGGAAAGTTTATCCAGATTAACATAAGTATCGTTCAGGATTCCCGTTTCATTGATAATTTTCGTATCAATTACAATATTCTGAACCGATTTTGGAAGGTTTGGATATTGAAACGAAGCATTGTTAGAAGCAATTGCCACATTAAACTTAGGAACAGTAGTCTCGGTTAATTCACCTTTAGCAAAACCGGCTACAGTAAAATCTCCGGTAGTTTTTACGCCGTCCAGACTTGAAGCATAAGCAGAAGGAATTAGTCCTAAGAAATTCGTAAAGGATGAAGTGGGAGTCTTAAACTTCAGATCATAAATTTGTCCGGCATCCACCATCTGAATAAATCCGTCAAATTCCAAAGGCAATTGATTGATTAAAGCTTTATTCTCTTTAAAGGTGTATTTGCTTTTTTCAAGATCAATTCCCAATACAGCGTCTAAAGTCAGTTTTACATTTTTCATGTAATTAATCTTATCCATCTCCAAAGAAACATTAGCAACAGATTTCGTTGTTAAATCTAATTTTGAATTGGTGAAATCGCCCGTTCCTTCATGGTTCAAACTGTCAATGACCATTTTTATTTTAGATCCCTGATCGATGTATCTGAAAGTGAAATTTTCGATTTTATAATTTTGAATTTTCAGTGAAAGCGGTTTGCTTTTGTCGTCTTTCACATCCTTTTCTTTGTCTTTTAGGGCAATATCAAAATTACCAACACCGTCTTTGTTGAAAATAATATTCACCAGACCATTGGTAGAGCTGATTCCCTGTATGTTTAAAGGCTCTTCTTTTCCCTTGAAAAGTTCCTTAATGCTCATTTTTAAATTTAGCTCGCCTAGTGAAACCAAAGTATCTCCTTCAAATGGAGCTTTATTGATGATCACCAGTTTTTCGATTCCCACAGTGGCATTTGGAAAGTTTTTAAACAAACTTAAATCGGCATCTGTAAAACTTACCTTGGCATCAACACTTTTGTTGATGGCTTCTGAAATTTTAGCTTTTATTTGATCTTTAAAGAAATACGGAATGGCAAATAAGGCCGCTACAAGGACTACAAGAACTATAGCTGTTATTTTTAAAATTTTCTTTACCATATAAATAAATTTGAGGGGTTAAATTGCAAACTGATTGCTGCAAAAATAGTTTTTTTTGATGGAGTTCATAAATAAAGTTTTTGTTAAACCTAAGAATATACTTCTGTTTGTCCCAAATAAAAATCCGCCTGAATATAAGTTCAAACGGATTTTTAATGTTTTTATGATTGCCGATTATTTTTTAATGAAAGAAATAATCTTAGTGGCCATGATTTCTGAGATAGGCAGACTCTCATTTTTATAGCTTTCCAGATTGGCCTGATGATCTCCATCGATAATTTTCATGACATGATTCATTTTATCAACGATCAAAAGTTCAGCATTTTTATTGGCCTTCGATAAGAGTTCAGCATCTTTTACGGTCACTTGTAAATCCTGATTTCCCTGAACGATCAAAATAGGAACATTTAGTTTTTTGATTTCGTTTTGCGGATTGTATTTGAACCAGGAAATTAAATACGGCTGAATGCTTGGTCTGAAAAGAGCATTAAGCATTGGGTCTACTTTCTTTACTGTAAATCCGCTTTTCAGACTATCAATAATCGGGAAGGTTAATTCCTCTACTTGTTTGTTTTGTTTGGAAGCAATTTGCGATTTGATCAATTGGTCGGCAGACTCTCCTGCGCCTGCGATTGCGATAAACTTATTGGCTTTTGCTCCGGCAATCATTCCAATCAGAGAGCCTTCGCTGTGACCAATTACAACTACTTCAGAGAAACGGCTGTCTTGTTTTAACAGATTGATCCAGCTTTTGGCATCTTCGGTGTAATTCTCAAATACAAGAGTTTGTTCTGAGATAGCAGCCGGTTTACTTTCTGCAATTCCTCTTTTGTCGTATCGTAATGATGCAATTCCGTTTTTTGCCAGCACTTCCGCAAGCATTTTCAGAGAATTGTTTTTCATCATCGGATTGTTTCCGTTGCGATCCGTAGGCCCTGAACCTGAAATGAGTAAAGCTACCGGGCACCTTTTTTCTAAATTCGGAGTGGTCAACGTACCAAAAAGCTGATCGATGTTGATTTTTAAAACAATGGGAGTTTCTGTAAAAGCAACTTCGGTTTTATTCTGAGCATTCACAAAATTCAGCAACAGAATAGCAGCAAGGGCAAATAAATTCTTCATTTTTAAAAGGAAGTTATTTAATGTTTATTCCGAATGGAAGCATGGCCTGAACTCCTTTTTGTTTTTGAAGTCTTTTTACCTGCTCAATAAGCATATAATTTTCTTCTCCGATTTCTTCCTTAATAAAAGCTTCTTTTGATTGCGCAAATGGCAGATTGGAAAGAAGGTCATTGAATGTTTTTTCGTATTCAGGATAGTTTTGTGTACTGTACGTTTTGATCTTTGCAATTTTTGCAGCTTCAGCAATAGCATCATTCAAACCTCCAATCTGATCTACTAATCCAATTTTTAAAGCTTCACTTCCTGACCAGACTCTTCCTTGTGCGATCGAGTCTACCTGTGCAAAAGTCATTTTTCGGCCTTCTGCAACGTGTGTTACAAAGGTTTTGTAAATATGCTCAACTCCTTCTAAAGTAAAGGCTTTAAATTTTTCGTCAACAGGTACAAACGGACTGTAATTTGCGGAGTTTTCATGTGTTTTTACCTGCTCTGTGTTGATTCCTAATTTATGAGCTAAAGGAGTGAAGTTAGGCAGTACTCCAAAAACACCTATAGAACCAGTAATCGTATTGCTTTCTGCAAAAATTTTGTTGGCGTTGCAGGCAATGTAGTAACCGCCTGATGCGGCATAATTCCCCATAGAAACCACAACCGGTTTTACTTTTTTGGTTATCTCGATTTCTCTCCAGATCAGGTCAGAAGTTAAAGCACTTCCTCCTGGACTGTCTATTCTCAGAACGATTGCTTTTACATCTTCATTTTTGCGCGCCTCCTGTAAAGAACGTCGCATAGAACCTTCACCAATTACATTAACATCTCCTTCGCCGCCTTGTATTTCACCCTGTGCATAAATTATAGCAATTTGATCAGTAGCAGTATTGGTCAGGGCAGTTGTAATGTTGTTTTGAGTATAATCTAAAATCGAAATTTTATTGTAATCGTCATCTCCCGTTACTTTTAGCGCTTTTTTAATCGCGTTATGGTACACATCTTCATAAGCAATAACATCTACCAGTTTTTGTGCTTTTGCCATTTCCGGAGTTCTGGCCAGTAATCCATTGGCGATTTCATTTAGTTTCGGCAGCGGAATATTTCTGCTTTTTGAAATATCAGTCGTAACCGTAGTCCAGATGGAGTTTAAAAGAGCGGTTACCTGTTCTCTGTTGGCATCACTCATTTTATTTTCCAGAAAAGGTTCAACAGCACTTTTGTATTTTCCGTGGCGAATCACTTCCATGTGAATGCCTGATTTTTCCTGAAAATCTTTGAAGAACATCACCTCAGATGAAAGACCTTTAAAATCTAAATCTCCGGCAGGATTCAAATAAATAGTATTGGCTACAGAATTCAGATAATATTCTTTCTGAGAGTACGTATTGGCATATGCCCATACAAACTTTCCTGATTTTTTGAAACTTTCAAGCGCATTTCTCAAATCTTTGTATTGTGCCAGACCTAAAGAAGACTCATCATTTAAAATAGAGATTCCTTTAATGTTATCATCGGTTTTCGCCGCTTCAATAGCATTGATTACATCTGTTAAACCGATGCCTTTTTTATCCGAAAAAACAGTTACCCACGGGTCTTTATATTTTCCGGCATAATCGTTTTGAATTTGTTTTAAATTTAATTCAATAACAGAATCACTTTTCACAGAAACAGCATCGTCTCCTCCAAAAATTGCTCCAATAAGAATGACCCCAAAAAAGAAGAGGATAATAAATACAAAAATACCAATAACAGTGGCAATTACATTTCCTAAAAACTTCATAAGTATATTTTTTTTAATAAGTATCGAAAAAGGTTGGTTTGTTACAAAAGTAATCTAAAAACAAATTAATTCGAATGGTAAATTGGATGAAATGGTTATGGCTTCTGCATTTTTAACGCATTAAATTAAAGATAAGATATTTTGTAAGATAAATATAGTTTGAGTTCGGAATATTTTATATTTGAGGAAACCAAATACTTAAATATGAAAGATAAAATAATTTTGTGGAGTCTTTTTTTCTTGGGCTTTTATGCCGGGGCTCAAAAAATGCAAACTAAAAAAGTGGTCGTCGATAAACTGACAAAGCTTCCTCTGGAAAAAGTAAATATTTACAATCAAAAGGACAATTCAATAACGAATGAGGAAGGTGTTTTTTCTTTTATTTCCGATCAGGATGAATTGAATTTTAGTTTGATTGGATATGAAAATCTGAAACTCAGCTTTGCCGAAATAAACAAACAGGATACGATCTTTTTGCAAAGTAAAACCATTGAACTTGATGAAGTAGTGGTGGGAGAAGAAATGGCTATAATGAAAAAAGTATATGCCAAAATGAAAGAGAATTATATATTCGAACCGTACAATGAAAACTTCTTCTTGCGATGTGTCTTGAAACGAAATGATGAATTAGAAAGATTACAGGATATTTATGGTAAAGTATCGAGAAAAAGCATCTTTAAATCAAAAACACAACCGGACAATAAATGTGAAGTTGAGATTTTGAATATGAGGAAAGTCGGAATAAAAGATAAGGCTGATTTTGTGTATTTCGAATTTCAGAGTTTTGAAAAATTATTTGACATAAATGCTATGATCTCTATCAAAACGGAAGATTTCGAACTTACTAAGGAAAAAAATGTAGCAGGTGATTTTTTTAAAATTAGTTTTATCAAAAAGTCAGAAAATACAATTGCACAAAAAACCAGTGGTTATTTTATAATTAATAAGAATGACTATGCTATTGTAGAAACCTATTTTGATCTTTATGATAATGGAGAAAAAGTACCGTTTCAAAAAAAGGACAAAGTAGAATATCGAACCACCAGTTTTAAAACCACTTCAAATTATAAGAAGAGTGCCAGCACCAATAAGTATTATTTGAATAATGCAAAATCAGATGTTAGGGTAGAATTACTTGTAAGTGAAAAAAATATAAAAGCGTTTTATGATTATTCGACCAATTTTTTTGTAACCAATAGTTTTATTGCCGAAAAAGCAAAGTCAAATTTATCGATGGATAAGGATATTTTTAAAGTGAAATTTCCTTACTCAGAACAATTTTGGAAAAGCCAGAACCAACTACCCTTAACAAGCGATTTAAGTGCTTTTTTGAAGAGGGTTTCAGAAAACAAAGAGAACAAGAAAGAGTTTGAAATAGTTGGAAACTTCTAACTCTTGAATCAAATAATGTAGTTAATTCTAAAATAGTTTTAGTTAATTTGCATTAATTATGAAGTCACAGCATCAAATCGTTTTATCAATAGGCAGCAATCAGGGAAACAGGTTAACAAACATCGAAACGTGTATCGATTTGATACATAAAGAAGTGGGGACTGTAATCAGGGTTTCAAAACTGTATGAAACTCCTGCCTGGGGGTTTGAAAGTGATGCTTTTTATAATTGTGCATTGGTTTTACATACCTATTTATCGGCTCAAAAAGTATTAAGTCAGGTTCTGAAAGTAGAAAAAAAACTTGGCCGAATCAGATCGGAGCAACAAGGGTATCAGTCCCGAATTATCGACATTGATTTGATTACTTACGATGATGAAGTTATTGCGTCCGAAAAATTGCAAATCCCACATCCGTTAATGCAAAACAGAAAGTTTGTTTTGCTTCCTATGCAGGATTTAGGTGTAGACTGGGAACATCCTGTTTTTCAAAAATCCATTACAGAATTAATTGCAGTCTCGCCAGACGATAGTGTTTGTGAAGTAGTTCAGGAATTGAAAAATCCGATACGCGAAATTGCATTGGAGAACTTCAACTACATTGCTTTCGAAGGAAATATTGGGGCAGGGAAAACCACTTTGGTGCAAAAAATAGCGGAGGATTTTAATGCAAAAATGGTTTTAGAGCGATTTGCCGACAATCCTTTTTTACCAAAATTTTACAAAGATCAGAACAGGTACGCTTTTCCGTTGGAAATGTCTTTTCTGGCAGACCGTTATCAGCAGTTATCAGATGATCTGGCGCAATTTGATTTGTTTAAAGATTTTATTGTAGCCGATTATCATATCTTTAAATCCTTGATTTTTGCTAAAATTACCCTTGCCGAAGATGAGTATCGATTGTATCGAAACTTGTTTGATATTATCTATAAAGAAATGCCCAAACCTGATTTGTATGTTTATTTGTATCAGAATTCTGAAAGGCTGCTGCAAAACATCAAGAAACGCGGACGCAACTACGAGCAGAATATTGAGGCAGGTTATCTGGATAAAATCAATAATGGTTATTTAGAATATATTAAATCCCAAACTGATTTAAATGTGTTGATTATTGATGTTTCCGATCGTGATTTCGTGAAAAATCATAAAGATTACCTTTTTATTTTAGACGAAATCCAGAAGAAGATTTTTAATTAGAAAATTAGATAATGGGGCAATTATCACATTATCTAATTATCTAATTGACACATTATCTATTTGGGCCAGTTTAATTTCTGAAATAAATCCCAAACCACAATTCCCGCGCTTACGGCAATATTTAAAGAGTGTTTGGTACCTAATTGTGGGATTTCAATACAACCATCACAAAGCGCAACTGCTTCCTGAGCAACTCCGTAAACCTCATTGCCAAAAACCAATGCATACTTCTGATTTTTCTCCGTTTTAAAATCCTGAAGGAAAATAGAGCTTTCCACCTGTTCGATGGCAAGCGTGAGGACATTTTCTTTTTTAAGATTTTCGATTACTTCCAATACATTTTCGTGATGTTCCCATGCAACAGTCTCAGTTGCGCCAAGAGCCGTTTTGTGAATTTCTTTATTGGGTGGAGTGGCGGTAATACCGCACAGGATTATTTTTTCAATTAAAAATGCATCAGCGGTCCTGAACACAGATCCAATATTGTGCAGACTGCGAATATCATCTAAAACTAAAATCAAAGGAGTTTTGTCTGATTTTTTAAAATCCTCTATCGATTTACGGTCCAGTTCGCTATTTTCAAGTTTTCTCATAGGTTTATTCAGGTCATAAAAAAAGCTTCCAAAGTTAAGGAAGCTTTTTGAATTATTCTATTTTACTTTTTAGATTAGCTTTTTACCGGATCTGGTAAAACAGTACCTTTAATAGTAAGTACTTTTGTTGGTTGTCCTTCAGCATTAGAAGTTACAGTTACAGTTTTTGTAAAAGCACCAACTCTGTCAGTAGCATATTTTACACCAATAATACCTTTAGCACCCGGAGCGATTGGCTCTTTTGGAGTTGTTGGTACTGTACAACCGCAAGATCCAGTTGTGTTTGTGATGATAAGAGGTTTAGTTCCATTGTTTACAAAAACAAATTCACGTTTTCCATCTGCATTATGAGCAATAGTTCCATAATCAATGGTTTCTGTTTCGAAAGCCATTCCTGCACCTTCTACTTTGGCAATTTTTCCTTTTTTATTGCTTTGAGCATTAGAAGCTGTAATTCCAACTACAGCTAACATAGCGATTAAAATTATTTTTTTCATCTTTTTAGAGTCTTTTTTAATTAAGACAAATCTATGTAAAATTCTTATATCTCAACTTAAAAAAAGCTTAAAATATTTTAATTTTTGCACTACTTCGATATTCCTTCAAAATGTCATAAATTCGCTGTCTTAATTTTTTCATTTAAAATACAATAATTTGGCAGCGAAAGAGAAAGTGGTTAAAGAGACACCTTTAATGAAACAATACAATGAAATCAAGAGAAAATATCCTGATGCCTGTTTGCTTTTTAGAGTAGGAGACTTTTACGAAACCTTTGGAGAAGATGCTATTAGAGCCTCAAAAATTCTGGGAATAACATTAACCAAAAGAGGCGCCGGTTCTGATACAGAAACCGCTTTGGCCGGTTTTCCGCATCACTCTGTCAATACGTATTTACCAAAATTAGTCAAAGCCGGACTTCGTGTGGCGATCTGTGATCAGCTGGAGGATCCAAAAATGACTAAAACTATTGTAAAACGTGGTGTTACTGAATTGGTAACTCCCGGAGTTTCTTTAAACGACGAAGTTTTACAATCCAAATCAAATAACTTTTTAGCATCAGTTTATTTTGCTAACAAAAATATCGGAGTTTCCTTTCTGGATGTTTCTACAGGAGAGTTTTTAACGGCTCAGGGAAATGCAGAGTACATCGACAAATTGCTGCAAAACTTCAACCCGAGTGAGGTTTTGGTTCCGAAACAGAATAAAAGTGACTTTAAAGATGCTTTTGGAGATGATTTTCATAGCTTTTATTTAGAAGACTGGATTTATAAGGAAGATTATGCTCTGGAAACGCTGACGAAGCACTTTCAGACCTCTTCCTTAAAAGGTTTTGGAGTAGAAGAATTAAGAGAAGGAATTATTGCTTCCGGAGCAATTTTGTACTACCTGTCGGAAACGCAACACAATCGTGTGCAGCATATTACAGCGATTCAGCGTATTGCCGAAGATGCTTATGTCTGGATGGATCGTTTTACCATTAGAAACTTAGAATTGTATCATAGTTATAATCCAAATGCGGTAACCCTTTTGGATGTGATTGACAGAACGCTTTCGCCAATGGGAGGGCGTTTGTTGAAACGCTGGCTGGCTTTGCCTTTGAAAGACAGTGCCAGAATAAAAAGCCGTCATGATGTGGTTTCTTATTTAAGGGGCAATTCGGAGGTTTTGCAAAGTATTCAATATCAAATCAAACAAATCTCAGATTTAGAGCGTTTGATTTCTAAAATAGCAACAGGAAAAGTCTCGCCACGTGAGATTGTATATCTGAAAGAATCGTTGGATGCGATTATTCCAATTAAAACCCTGGCACTTGAAAGTCCGCAGGAAGCGGTGAAGGTAATAGGAGATAGTCTGCATGCCTGTGATTTGCTAAGAGAAAAGATTAAAAATACTTTAAATCAGGATGCGCCTGTCACGGTGGCTAAAGGAAATGCTATTGCAAAAGGAATCAGTGAAGAGCTGGATGATTTACGTGCTATTTCTACTTCCGGAAAAGAATATCTGGAGGGAATTGAAAAAAGAGAATCGGAGCGTACCGGAATCTCTTCGCTTAAGATCTCGTTCAATAATGTTTTTGGTTACTATATTGAAGTTAGAAACACACACAAAGATAAAGTTCCTGAAGAGTGGATTCGTAAACAGACGCTGGTTAATGCAGAGCGATATATTACCGAGGAATTAAAAGAATATGAAACTAAAATTCTGGGAGCAGAAGAGAAGATTTACAAGATAGAAACAGAGCTTTTTGAGCAATTGGTGATCTGGATTGGAACTTATATCAAGCCGGTGCAGATGAATGCTAATTTGGTGGCACAGCTGGACTGTTTGTGTTCGTTTACACAATTGGCTATAGAGAATCAATATGTATGTCCTGAAATTGATGAAACGTTTGAGTTAGAGATCAAAAACGGACGTCATCCGGTTATTGAAAAGCAATTACCAGTTGGAACGCCTTATATTGCTAATGATGTTTATTTAGACAGAGAGACGCAGCAGCTGATTATGATTACCGGTCCTAATATGTCTGGTAAGTCTGCTATTTTGAGACAAACGGCTTTAATTGTATTGTTGGCTCAAATGGGAAGTTTTGTTCCTGCTGATAGTGTAAGAATGGGAATTGTAGATAAGATTTTTACCAGAGTAGGGGCTTCGGATAATATTTCGATGGGAGAATCTACTTTTATGGTGGAGATGAATGAGACCGCTTCTATTTTGAATAACATCTCAGATCGCAGTTTGGTACTTCTGGATGAAATTGGAAGAGGAACCAGTACGTATGACGGGATTTCGATTGCCTGGGCGATTGCCGAATTTTTACACGAACACCCGGGAAGACCTAAAACCTTGTTTGCAACGCATTATCATGAATTGAATGAAATGACAGAATCGCTGCCAAGAATTCAAAATTATAATGTTGCGGTAAAAGAGTTAAAAGATAATGTGCTTTTCATTCGTAAACTGGTAAAAGGAGGAAGTGCTCATAGTTTTGGAATTCATGTGGCAAAAATGGCCGGAATGCCTCAGATTGTAATTTTGAAGGCGCAAAAGATGTTGAAAAAACTGGAGAAAAACCACTCAAGTGAAGCGTTAAATGGTGTAAAGTCTGAAAATGATGAAATGCAGATGAGTTTCTTTAATTTAGATGATCCTTTGCTGGAAGAGATAAAAGAAGAAATTCTGGGGCTTGATATTAATGCGATCACACCGGTTGAAGCATTGATGAAACTCAATGAGATTAAAAGAATGTTGGTACGAAAATAAATTTCATATTTAAAGTTTAGGTTATCAGAAAGTTATAAAATAAGTAGATTTTTTTTTCAAAAAACGCTTGTGTAATTGAATAAATGTCCTAAATTTGCACTCGCAATACAGAACAAATCAAGTGTTGCAGTTCTTAATTAGAATTTGAAATGCGAAAATAGCTCAGTTGGTAGAGCGCGACCTTGCCAAGGTCGAGGTCGCGGGTTCGAGCCCCGTTTTTCGCTCTATATCATCTAATGCTCGGATGGTGAAATTGGTAGACACGCTGGACTTAAAATCCAGTGAACAGCAATGTTCGTGCGGGTTCAAGTCCCGCTCTGAGTACTAAAGCCTCTTCTTTTGAAGAGGCTTTTTTTATGGTGTAAATCCAGGAGTTCTAAAATAAATCTGCGAAGCGGATTTATTTTAGAGAATCTAAGAATCTAAGAATCTAAGAATCTAAGAATCTGAAGTCAATAATCTAAAATTTAAAATCTAAAATAATAATATGGGTGCCTTTGTAATTAGTAAGCGGTTTAATGATGAATATAAATTCGTATTTACTTCGAGGAAGGGCAAGGTGATATTTACGAGTCTTAGTTATGAATTGAGGTTTGAGTGCGAAGAGGATATCGAGAAGTTTAAGGTGAATATAGAGATGGCTCGGTTTTTAAAGTTTAAAGGAGCTGGGGGGAGGTATTTTTTTAAATTGATGTTGGGAGAGCTTCATTTTGCTACAAGTCGAAAATACACAACGGAATTGCTTTTGCAGAAAGGGATCAAAGAAATTGTGACTTATGCTTCGAGAGCTGAGATTTTGGATTTTTCCTCGAGTGAATCTATTTTTGAAGATGAAGTTGTGGGTGAGGAAGTGGAAGTGGGGGATTAGGAAATAAAAGAGTGTCTTTTGTTTTCTAAGTTTTTGTAATTGTATAAAGGCCTGGTGAGTTTTGAAGACTTATCGGGTTTTTTTATAGCGTGTGTGTTGTGGTTAGGAAAGGTGTTGTGGTTTTGTTGGGTATAAGGCATAAAAAAAAGCTATCTGCAAAGAGATAGCTTTTTATTTTTTTGAGTAATTTAGAATTACTTTTTAGCAGGAGCAGCAGCTTCTTCAACTTTTGCAGCAGCAGAGTCAACTTTTGCAGCAGCAGAATCAACAGTTGCAGCAGCAGAATCAACTACAGCAGCAGCAGAATCAACAGCAACAGCAGTAGAATCTACAGCTTCAGTAGCTGCAGCGTCAGCTTTTTTACAAGATACAACAGTTAAAACAGCAACAACAGCTAAACTTAAAAATACTTTTTTCATCTTACTTTATTATAAAAGGTTAATTATTAATTCGTGGCAAAGATATAAATTTTTTAATATGTAAAATATTTTTTTATTTTTTTTTTAAAATATTTTCATTGCTCACGATTATCTT
Source organism: Flavobacterium tructae (assembly GCF_002217475.1). Classification (GTDB taxonomy): domain Bacteria; phylum Bacteroidota; class Bacteroidia; order Flavobacteriales; family Flavobacteriaceae; genus Flavobacterium; species Flavobacterium tructae. The sequence goes on along the minus strand of NZ_MUHH01000023.1, from coordinate 55,000 downwards.
ATTTATCAAACAATGTGCCAAATTAATAATAATATGTTAAATTATGGTATATTTTGTCTAAATTATTTTTTATTGAAGATTCAATAAGAGAATTGGGGGTTTTTACACTCTTGGTTGCAGTTTGTTTTGTGTTTTTTAGAATATTAGGTAGTGCTGAAAAAAAACAAAAGAGCTTAAATAAGCCCTTTTGTGTGTAATGTTGTTTCTGAATCACGTGCAATTCGTATAAAAAGGTTACGCGACGATATTCATGATGCTGTTTGTAGCTCCTTTATTGTTCTGAATATACGATTTACAAATCTGACTCTTTTCTTCTAAAAACTCTTTGTCCTGAAGCAAACGGTCAAGATTTTGTTTTAATTCCTGATTGTTCGAGATTACAAGGCATCCTTTGAGCGCTACCAGTTCAACTGCTTCGGCAAAATTCGAGTAGTTGGGGCCAATTACAATTGGGATTCCAAAAGTAGCCGGTTCTAATATATTATGGATTCCCGGGTTTCCAAATCCGCCTCCAACATAAGCAATTGTTCCGTAACTGTAAATTTTAGTCAGTAATCCAATAGTATCTATAATAAAGACATTGTAATTAGATAAGTCGGTATTTTCTTTTTCGGAGAATAATATTGTTGATTTAGTAATTTGCGCCTTCAGGCTTGCGATCTGATCGCTCTTAATGTTGTGAGGTGCAATGATGAATTTTACATCTTCGGATGCCTGGTTGATGTATTCTGCTAATAATACTTCATCTTTAGGCCAAGAGCTGCCTATAATGATGGTTGGAGTGTTGTTTTTGAATTTTTCGATAAAATCCAAAGTGTTGTCTCTTTCTAAAATAGCATTTACACGATCAAAACGAGTGTCTCCTGAAACAATAACATTGTCAAAGCCGATACTCTTTATTTTTTCTTTCGAATTTTCGTTCTGAACAAAAAAGTAAGTGAATGCTTTTAATGCTTTTCTGTAAAAACCGCCGTACCATTTAAAAAACATCTGATTGTCTCTGAAAATTCCGGAAATTAAATAGGTCGGGGTTTGGCTTTTCTCTAATTCATTCAGGTAATTCAGCCAAAATTCATATTTTATGAAAAATGCCAATTCAGGATGAGCAAGCTTTAAGAATTTCTTTGCATTGCTTTTAGTGTCCAGTGGAAGGTACAGTGTAACATCTGCAGTAGTATTGTTTTTTCGGACTTCGTAGCCTGAGGGAGAGAAAAAGGTAACGATGATTTTGTGCGCAGGGTATTTTTCTTTGATTTTTTCGATTACCGGAAGGCCTTGTTCGTATTCACCAAGTGAGGCCGAATGAAACCAGATGGTTTTATCTGAAGGTTTTATCTTTTCTTCAAGAATCGTGAAAACATTTTTACGACCTTCGACAAAAAGCTTAATTTTCGGACTAAAAAGCGCTACAATTTTCAGAAAAAAGCCAGCAATAGAAATAACTAAATTATAGAGAAAAAGCATCTGTTTGTTTTTGTGGCTAAATTACGGTTCTTTCAATTATTTTCATTGGTTTGAAGGTATTAAATAACTATTTTTGTTCCTCCTTTTAGAGACGCTGAATGAAATGCAAGTCTTTAATTTTAAAATATATTGAAAATGAAAAAAATTCAAATGGTTGACCTAAAAAGTCAATACGAAAAAATAAAAACTATAGTTGATGCCTCTATTCAGGAGGTCCTGGATACCAATACTTACATAAACGGTCCTTTAGTACACCAGTTTCAAAAAAATCTGGAAGACTATCTGGGGGCAAAACACGTGATTCCGTGTGCAAACGGAACCGATGCTTTGCAAATTGCCATGATGGGATTGGATTTGAAACCGGGCGATGAGGTAATTACGGCCGATTTTACTTTTGCAGCTACTGTTGAGGTAATTGCTTTGCTGCAATTGACGCCGGTTTTAGTGGATGTTGATGTCGTAAATATGAACATCGATATTGAAGCGCTTAAAAATGCGATTACACCAAAAACAAAAGCAATTGTTCCGGTACATTTATTTGGACGTGCAGCAAACATGGATGCTATTATGGAAATTGCTGCCGAACATAATTTATATGTAATCGAAGACAATGCACAGGCAATTGGAGCAGATTATATTTCTAAATCAGGAGCAAAAAGCAAAGTTGGGGTAATTGGTCATGTAGCGGCAACTTCATTTTTCCCGTCTAAAAATTTAGGCTGTTATGGAGATGGAGGGGCAATTTTTACAAACGATGATAAACTGGCGCACATCATTCGCGGGATCGTAAATCACGGAATGTATGAGCGTTACCATCATGATGTTGTAGGAGTGAATTCACGTTTGGATAGTATTCAGGCCGGAGTTCTAAATGCAAAATTGCCATTATTAGACGAGTACAATGCAGCGCGTCGTTTAGCGGCAACAAAATACAATGCAGCTTTTGCCGGAAATACACATATTATTACACCGGAATTTGATGCAAGTCAAAATGATCATGTTTTTCATCAATATGTATTGAGAATTATTGATGCAGATCGTAATGCTTTGATGCAGCATTTATTGGATAAGGGAATTCCGTGTGCGATTTATTACCCGATTCCGTTGCATTCACAAAAAGCTTATGCTGATTCTCGTTACAAAGAAGAGCAGTTTCCGGTGACCAATCAATTGGTGAAAGAAGTAATTGCTTTGCCAATGCATACAGAACTGGATGATGAGCAAATTAAATTTATAACCGATTCTGTTTTGGAATTTTTGAATAAATAATAAAGATTAAACCAAATAAACAACAGCACAAAATAACCACAAAATGAAAGTATTAGTAACAGGAGGATTAGGATTTATTGGTTCTCACACCGTTGTAGAATTGCAAAATGAAGGTTTTGAAGTAGTCATTATTGACAACCTTTCCAATTCTACAGAAGATGTTTTAAAAGGGATTACGTCCATTACAGGAAAAACACCTTTGTTCGAAAAGTTGGATTTAAGAGAAAAAGCGTCGGTTCGGGAATTTTTTAAAAAACATAACGATGTTACCGGAGTAATTCATTTTGCGGCTTCAAAAGCAGTTGGTGAAAGTGTTGAAAATCCATTGTTGTATTACGAAAACAATATTGCTTCATTGGTGTATTTATTGCAGGAATTGCAGCAAAAACCTGAAGCGAGTTTTATTTTTAGCTCTTCTTGTACCGTTTATGGTCAGGCCGAAAAAATGCCAATTACTGAAGATGCTCCGGTACAGGCGGCGATTTCGCCTTACGGAAATACGAAACAGATAGGTGAAGAAATTATTACGGATACAGCTAAAGTAACCAATATCAGTGCAATTTTATTGCGTTATTTTAACCCGGTTGGAGCTCATGCAACGACTGAAATTGGCGAGTTACCAATTGGTGTTCCTCAAAATTTAGTACCTTTCATTACACAAACTGGTGTAGGATTGCGTCAGGAATTATCGGTTTTTGGAGATGATTATCCAACTCCTGATGGTACGGCAGTTCGTGATTATATTCACGTAGTAGATTTGGCAAAAGCGCACGTAATTGCCTTACAGCGTTTGTTGGCTAAAAAGAATTTGCAAAAAGTTGAAACTTTCAATCTAGGAACCGGAAAAGGAAGTTCTGTTTTAGAAGTGATTCATAGTTTCGAAAAAGTAAGCGATAAAAAATTACCATATAAAATTATGCCGCGTCGTGAAGGTGATATTACAGAAGCTTATGCAAATACAGATAAAGCTAATAATGTTTTAGGCTGGAAAGCCCAATTAAGTTTAGACGAAGCCATGGCAAGTGCCTGGAAATGGGAACAGAAAGTTCGTTCTTAATTTTTTTCAGACGAAAATAAAATATAAGAAAAACCCCAAATAATCTAAAATTTATTTGGGGTTTTTATTTTTGGCTTAATTTATTTTTGTAAATTTGTAAGAATAAATTGTAGGAATCATGAAGAAGAAAAAAGAAGAAGTTAGAGCTAGCAAGGTGGAAGAGCCTGCTGTAGAATATGAAGTTCAAAAATCTAAATTTAAAGGAATTGATCAGGAAACTTTTGATTTTGATGCCGAGTTTGCAAAAGGACTGACTCCAGAGGAATTTAAAGCTGAAATGTTTAAGAGAATTCAAGCTTATCCGTGGAAAAAGTAATTTTTGAAAAAGAAGTTCTTGACTATTTTGATGATTTAGTTTTTGCACTTTTAAAGAGGAGTATTTTGGTTTTCCTGAATCAGCTCAGAATTATGTAGATAAGATAGTTGTTTTTATTATTTCAGATATTTCGAGTTTTCCTCACAAGAAAACACCAAAATTACTCCAATATTTAGGTTCAAGTTATATTTTTTACAAACCCAATGCCAAAACAACCTGGTATATCTTCTTTGAAAAAAGAAATCAAAATTATTTGATAACTGGAATTGTAAATAATTACAGTGCAGAAGCAAAAGGGTTATAAAAAAAAATCCTCATAAACAATCTTGTTCATGAGGATTTTTTTTATGTAGTGAGTAACTGAAAACTGTTACTGAGACTAAATGCTAATTATGCATTCGCAGTAACCGCTTCTTTGTCAATTTTATTGATCAAACCTGCCAACACTTTTCCCGGACCAACTTCAGTGAATAAAGTAGCGCCGTCAGCGATCATTTGCTGAACAGATTGTGTCCATTTTACGGGAGCAGTCAATTGTATGATTAAGTTCTTTTTGATTTCGTTTGCATCCGAAACAGCATTTGCGGTTACGTTTTGGTAAACCGGACAAACAGGAGTTGAGAATGTAGTGGCTTCAATTGCAGCAGCTAATTCTTCTCTTGCTGGTTCCATCATCGGAGAGTGAAATGCTCCTCCAACAGGTAAAATTAAAGCACGTTTTGCACCGGCAGCTTTCATAGCTTCACAAGCTTTTTCAACAGCTGAAGTTTCTCCAGAAATCACCAATTGTCCAGGACAGTTGTAATTTGCCGCAACAACTATTCCGTCAATAGAAGCGCAAACTTCTTCGACAATATTATCAGCTAAACCTAAAACCGCAGCCATTGTTGATGGAGTGATTTCACAAGCTTTTTGCATAGCTAAAGCACGTTGAGAAACTAATTTAAGACCGTCTTCAAAAGACAAAGTTCCGTTGGCAACCAAAGCTGAAAATTCTCCTAAAGAATGTCCTGCGACCATTTCTGGTTTAAAATCGTCTCCTAAAGTTTTAGCTAAAATAACGGAGTGTAAAAATACCGCAGGCTGTGTAACTTTAGTTTCTTTTAGTTCTTCGGCAGTACCTTCGAACATGATATCTGTAATTCTAAAACCTAAAATTTCATTAGCTTTTTCGAACAATTCTTTGGCTAAAGCCGATGTTTCATATAAGTCCTTGCCCATTCCTGTAAATTGTGCACCCTGACCCGGAAATACGTATGCTTTCATTTGTCTAATTTAAAGATTGAATTTTTTTGAATTGAAAATTAGTTTCAATTGAAAGGCAAAAGTAGCATTTTTTTACTTCGTATAATCCTTAAACATGTAAATCCATGCTAATCTTGAAAATCTAAGATTGAAAGAAGTGAGCAGGGTAATGACGACAGCGATAATCGGAATGATTCTTAAATCGAAATTCTTTTCGAAGAAAAATTGTGCGATACAGTACGTTGCAATTCCCTGAGCGACTGTTAATCCGTAGTTTACATACATAGCGCCAAAGAAATAACCAGGCTCTTTTTGAAACTTATAATTACAGTGACTGCAAAATTCGTTCATCTTTGGAAGGCCAAAAGTGAAAAATATATTTTTATCTGTAAAAACCTTTCCTTTATGACAAATGGGACATTCGTTGCTTAAAATATGAGTTAATGCACTTGACATGATCTTGTTGTTTTTTATTTATACAAAGGTAATTCAGAACAGGATTAAAGTCTTTTTTATATCTTCGCTACTTATAGCACAATAAAGACATTTATTATGATATCGCCCGCCTTAAACAAGTTTATAAACGAAAAACAGGATTGGGCGATCGCATATATGACCAGTAAAAAAATAAATTCTACTTATATGAAAAAATACCCGGTTTATAGTGTTCAGAATTTTAGCTGTAATGATATTCATCGTGATTTTTATGTCAATACCTTCAAAGAGCATTTAAAAAGTCACAGTTTTGTAGAAGAACCACACCGGCATGATTCGTATTTGATGGTGTTTTTTACGAAAGGCTCTGGACAGCACGAAGTTGATTTTGATCAGTTTGAAATTAAAAAGGGAAGCCTGTTTGTGCTACAGCCGGGACAAATGCATCATTGGAGTTTATCTGAAGATGTTGAGGGCTTTGTGATTATTTTTTCACAGGAGTTGTATAATTTATATTTTGGACAGAAAAAAATCAACGAATATAATTTTTACCATTCGATTCACAATCGGCCGGAAATGGTTTTTGAAGAAAAAGGAATTACTAAAATCCGTCCTTATTTTGACTTATTAATTCAGGAAAGTACTCAGGAGGGGCGATATCAACTGGATAAAATGTTGAATTTGCTCGATTGTATTCATATTGAAATAGCCCGCAAATACAACGAAACCTATTCGCATCAGGCGCATTCGTATAACATTAAAATTGACAAGTTCGAAATGCTTTTGGAGCACTATTTCAAACAAGAAAAATTACCGTCTTTTTATGCTGAAAAGTTAAGTATTACTTTAAAGCATTTGAACCGTATCTGCAATGAAATTCTGCAAAAGACGGCCACAGAAGTGATTACGGGCCGAGTGATTCTGGAGATTAAAAGAATGTTGATTGACAAACAATTAGCGGTTAACGAAGTAGCGTTTAAAGTAGGCTACGAAGATTATTCGTATTTCTCCAGATTCTTCAAAAAACAAACCGGACTATCGCCAACGGAATTTAGGAATAAGAAGTAAAAAAAGTGGGGCTTCGGCTTCGCTCAGCCTGACATTTGATATCTTTAAAGTACAAATGTCAGGCTGAGCGAAGTCGAAGCCTCGTCCCTACAAACAAAGCCCTGCAGATGCAGGGCTTAATAACCAATCAATTAAATTCTGGGATATTGAATTAAGCTTGTTTTGCAAACTGTAATTCAATGTTTAATTTTACTTCTTCTCCAACCAGAACACCGCCGGTTTCAAGAGCTGAGTTCCAGTTGAGTCCCCAATCTTTACGGTTTATTTTTCCTTCGATATTTAATCCGACTTTTGTGTTTCCCCATGGATCAGTCATAGTTCCGCTAAACTCTACCGGAAAAGTCACTGATTTTGAGATACCTTTAATGTTTAGATCTCCGGTTAATTCATAGCTCCCTTCATTGATTTTTTTGAAAGAAGAACCTTTGAAAGTTAGTTTTGGATGATTCTCGGCATCAAAGAAATCACCACTTCTTAAGTGATTATCTCTGTCTGTATTTGCAGTGTCAATAGAAGTAATGTCTCCTGAAAATTCGATTGCAGCATTTTCGAAGTTGTCTCCTTCTGTGTTGATTGTTGCATCGTAAGTTCCAAATTTACCTGAAACATTGGTAAACATCATATGTTTAACTTTAAAACCAATTTCTGAATGTGTTGGGTCAATTGACCATTTTGTAGTTGCCATAATTTTATCTTTTAAATAATTAATTTCATTTTGATAGGACAAAGTTACGGTGGTAGTGAGCGTAAGGGACTTAACCTAGATTAAGAAATAAAAAATGCGATGACTTTTTGAGTATCGCATCTTTAATTGTTGCTTTGAGACCTCCCGGTTAGAGGGAAGAGTCTTAGTTTTTTGCCACGGATTAAAGGATTTTTTATGGATTAGTATGTTTCAATTCAGAAAGAATCTTTTTAATCTAGGTAATCTGTGGCAAGAAAATTAGCTTTTGTCATTCATGTAAAAACTCAATGCTCCCGATGGGCATTTGTGAATGGTTGAAATAATTTTTTCTGTTGTTGAGCCTTCAGGAATGATCCATGGTTTTTCTTTTGGGTGAAAAACATCGGGATTATTTTTTACACAATTGGCGGAATGAATGCATTTTCCGGACTGCCATACAATGGTTACTTCTCCATTGCTATATTCTTTCGTAAGGTCATTTGGATTCATGATTGAAAATTTTAGCGGTTAATTTTAGTTTTAAATTCAGACCAATTTTCTATTAATAAATTTAATACTTCTTTTTGGTTTTTTTGTGATTTGAGAAAAAAAAGAAACGATAACATGCTGTTATCCAGTATGATTATCGTTTCTTTTGAAGTGTATGTGAGGTGTCTTGCAAATTAGTAATTCATAGGAACTTCCATTAGCAGGAATTCGGCCTCAGTGTTGGCTTTGATGTTTAAAGTTTCAAAATCAGAGATTCCCATAGCATCACGAGTGTTCAATTCCTGACCGTTTATCGTTACATTTCCTTTTAAGATAAAAACGTAGACCCCGTTTCCTTCTTTTTTTAGTTTATAGGTTGTAGCGATTCCGGAATCGAAATTTCCCATATGAAACCAGGCGTCCTGGTGGATCCAGACTCCTTCATCATCAGCATTTGGAGATAAAACCTGAGACAGTTTGTTGTGTCTGTCGGCAACATCTAAAGTGATTTGTTGGTAACGCGGAGTTACATTTCTTTGGTTAGGAAACAACCAGATTTGTAACAGCTTCGTTTGCTGATCGGCATTTGGATTGAATTCACTATGTTGGATTCCGGTTCCGGCACTCATCACCTGAATGTCACCATTTTTAATGATTTCGGTATTCCCCATGCTGTCTTTGTGTGCTAAATCACCTTCTAACGGAATGGTAATGATTTCCATATTATCGTGAGGGTGAGTTCCAAAACCCATTCCGCCCGCAATAGTATCGTCGTTCAGAACACGAAGCGCTCCAAACTGAATTCTTTCCGGGTTGTACCAGCTCGCAAAGCTAAAACTGTGATAGGCATTAAGCCATCCGTGATTTGCATTTCCTCTTGTTTCTGCTTTGTGTATTACTATATTTTCCATGATGATAATTGTTTTGTTATTTTTTATAGTACAAATTTACGATCAACATGCCTGAAAAGCACTTAATGTAGATTAAGAAAAGGTTCTGAGGTTCTGAGTTGCTAAGGGGTTAAGGTTTTTAGTTGCAAAGGTACAAAGGTTCAGAGGCTTTGGCGACGACTTAGATTGGCTTGATTTTCGTGTTTATGATCTAAACATTCAAAGAATCGAATAGTTCAATAATCTGAGGATCTAACAAATCCAAAGGTCTAAGAAAGTCTAACTGTATTGCAAAATAAACTGCTGCACAACGGCATCTGTATTCTCGTGGCGTTTTTTCTTTTCCAATGCGATTGGAGGAGCGGCTCTTTCGAGGCAGTCTTTTACATCGCAGGTTTCACAGGTGACCCCTACAATTCGTTTGACAAGTGGTTTTCCTTCGATGAACTTGAATTTCTTTTTCATGGTTGGATTGATTAAAATACCAACCGAAATACTTCTTATGTTGTCTTTGATGAAAGGATCTTTTGTGGCTGATGAAAAAACCAGATATTCATTTCCGCTATGAACATAACTCGAAATCTGTGCGTCAAAAAAGTGTGGTTTGTTTTGTTTGATGGCCTCGTCTATGGTTTTTACCGAAACCCATCTCCTGCAATAATGCTCGTTGGTTTCGTTTGCATGTGGTTCTTGTTGATTGGTAATGTGTAATTCCTTTTTGATTTGGTAAAAATCAGAGCCAATTTTATGCGACATTCTTAAAAAGAATAAATTTTTCAGATGGAAATCTTTAGGGAGTAAATTGGTTAATCTTTGATAAAAAGATTCCGGTGAAACTTCAAAACTTTCGATCAGCGTTACAAATTCTTCCGGATTTGGCTTTTCGTTATTTAAAAAGTCATTGATTTTACCTACAATCAATTGTCTCGGTAATAATAAAGCACCTGCAAAGTATGAGGCATAGAAATTATGCAATACTTGGTCGAAGTTTTCGAACTTGATCCAACTGAAAGTCAGTAAACGATCCGATAAGTTCAGATAATTATAGGCGATTTCTTTGGCCAGAATAAAAGCCTTTTGCGGATCGTCGATTTCTGTTGAAAGTAAGAGGGTTTTGCTTTTTGGTACGTAGATGGAACGCAGATCTTCTAAGGCTTCCTGATCAGTGAAGGCAATTTCTTTGATGGTGTAGTCAAATTCCTCTTTAAGAATAGCTTCAAGTTCTTTAATAGTGATCTTAGAGTCTAAATTAATTTGAAAGGACTTAGAAAAAGCGATGACCTTCTCTTCTAAATCTTCAAAATAATTACTGTGAGCCTCCTGATACGAGCGTAAGGCAGCCAGGAAAAAACTCTCTCTGCTCAGATTGTAATGCTGGGCAATTTCGATAATGGTGCTGATAAACGCATTGACCTTGGCAGGGGCATTGGCAATAATATCAATTAAATCTGCCTCCTGGATGCCAAAAAGCTCCAGAGGAATCTCTTTTAAAATTCCTGATTTTAAGATTTCTCCAATCGGAGCGAGGTTGTTGTCCAGTTTTAAAGAAACCATTTGGTCGTAAGTAACATCCAAATGTTCGCATAAAAGCAAAATCTTATCTGTTTTTGGATATTTCTTTCCTTTTTCAATCTCGTTCAAATACGATTTTGAAAGATTGGTCAGTTTCGCCAAACCAAATAGAGAGAGGTTTTTCTGAGTACGAACTTGCTTGAGTTTTAGCCCAAAAATCAGCTTTATATAGTCTTTTTCGATATCCATAATATCAAATGTAAGTAATCTAAAAATAATCACCAAAAAAGTTTTTGTAAATTTAGCGAACGTTCGCTTGTTTTGTAAAAAACTTTTTTCTAATATTGTGGTGTAGAAAATATTAACGGTCAGATTGTTATAACAGAAAAGATCTTTTATTAGCAAAAAATGACGAATAATGAAGAACTAATCAAAAGCAACAGCGATGAAAAACCAATTAGAGATTACCGAGACGGCTATGGAGTTTTTGGCCGAAAAGAAGCTTTCTTATCCAAAGATCTGGACAGAAGAGGCAATTGTTTTTATAACCGAACTGCATCGAAAATTCGATTCGCAACGAAAATTATTGTTACTGCAACGCGAACAAAAACAAACCGCTTTTGATCAGGGAGTCATGCCGTCTTTTCCTTCAGAAACCAAAACCGTCAGAGAAAGTAATTGGGTGGCAGGAGGAATTCCAAAAGATTTACAGGATCGTAGAGTTGAGATTACGGGACCGGTTGATCGCAAAATGATTATCAATGCGTTGAATTCAGGAGCGAAAACTTTTATGGCGGATTTTGAAGACAGTACTTCTCCGACCTGGCAAAATTTAATGGACGGACAAGTGAATTTGATTGATGCGGTTAACAAGACGATCTCTTATACCGATTTGATTAAGCATAAATCGTATCACCTGAATGAAAAGATTGCGACATTGATTGTGCGCCCACGTGGATTGCATTTACCGGAGAAACATCTTTCGATTGATGGGAATGCGGTTTCAGGTTCTTTGGTAGATTTTGGTTTGTATGTTTTTCATAATCATAAGAGACTTTTAGAAAATAACTCAGGACCTTATTTCTATATTCCAAAATTAGAACATTATCTGGAAGCGAACTGGTGGAATACCGTAATTGATTTTACCGAAGATTATTTGAAGTTAGAAAGAGGGACGATAAAGGTTACTGTTTTAATTGAAACCATCACAGCAAGTTTTCAGCTGGACGAAATTATTTTTGAATTGAAGGAACATATTGTGGGATTGAATTGTGGGCGTTGGGATTATATTTTCTCTTACATTAAAAAATTCCGCAAGCATTCCAAGTTTATTGTTCCGGACCGCGATCAGGTCAATATGACTTCGCCTTTTATGAACGCTTACTCGAATTTGGTAATTCAAAGGTGTCATAAACGAGGTATTCATGCCATCGGAGGGATGGCCGCTCAAATTCCGATTAAAAATAATGAGGAGGCAAATGCAATTGCTTTCGCAAAGGTAAAAACCGATAAAGAACGTGAAGTAAAGAATGGTCACGATGGAACGTGGGTAGCGCATCCGGATTTGGTTGCTCTGGCTAAAAATGTTTTCGATGCCGGAATGCCAACTCCCAATCAAATTCATGTTAAAAAAGAATATCGTAAAATAACAGAAGCAGATTTGATAGAGCCACCAATTGGAATTATAACAGAAAATGGGGTTCGTAAAAACATTAATGTTGGGGTTTTGTATTTGGCTTCATGGCTGAACGGACAAGGCGCCGCAGCCTTGCACAATCTGATGGAGGATGCTGCTACGGCCGAGATTTCAAGATCGCAATTGTGGCAGTGGCTTCAGAATAAGGTGACTTTGGATAACGGGCAAATACTGAATCTGGCGTATTATCATGAGTTGGCTTTAGATGAATTCAAAAAAATTAAAGACGAGCTGGGAGAGGAAAATTACGAAAACCGTCAATTCCCGTTAGCGGAGAAAGTTTTGGAAAGACTGGTTGTAAATCCCGATTTCGTTGATTTTTTAACCCTTCCATGTTACAAATATTTATAAAAAATGTCGCGCTGATCATTAAAAATCTGCGTGAAAAAATAAACCTTTTACAAGTCACAGTCAGAACTGTGAACTGCGACTGCAGACTATTTACTTACTAACCAACTTAACTTATATTTTTATGAAAACAACAGAAGACAGAATTCAGGAATTGATTAACGATTGGATCACAAACCCAAGATGGAAAGGTGTTGAACGTCCGTATACTGCTACTGAGGTGGTTATGCTTCAGGGCTCTTATCATATTGAGCATTCTATTGCTAAAATGGGGGCGGAGAAATTATGGAGAAAGTTAAAAAGTCAGGATTATGTTGCTGGTTTAGGTGCTTTAACAGGAAATCAGGCGATTCAGGAAGTCGATGCTGGTTTAGAAGCGATTTATTTGAGTGGCTGGCAAGTGGCTGCCGATGCAAATCTGGCAGGAGAAATGTATCCTGACCAATCGCTTTATCCGGTAAATAGCGTGCCGATGGTGGTAAAGAAAATTAATAGTGCCTTGTTGAGAGCTGATCAGATTCAGGTGGTAAACCAGGTTGAAGATAAAAAAGATTATTTGGTTCCGATTGTAGCCGATGCAGAAGCCGGTTTTGGCGGAAATTTAAACGCTTTCGAATTGATGAAATCGATGATTGAAGCGGGTGCTTCTGGTGTTCATTTTGAAGATCAGTTGAGTTCTGCTAAAAAATGCGGGCATTTGGGCGGGAAGGTTTTAGTACCTACTCAGGAAGCGATCAATAAACTGATTGCTGCTCGTTTGGCTGCTGATGTTATGGGCGTTTCGACATTAATTGTAGCCAGAACAGATGCTGATGCAGCTAATTTACTGACTAGCGACGCAGATCCAAGAGATGCAAAATTTATTACCGGTGAAAAAACCAATGAAGGCTTTTTCTATGTAAACAGCGGAATCGATCAGGGAATCGCAAGAGGATTGAGCTATGCGCCTTATGCTGATTTGATCTGGATGGAAACCAGTAATCCTGATTTGGTTTATGCTAAGAAGTTTGCGGATGCAATGAAAAAAGAGTTTCCGGGTAAAATGCTGGCATATAATTGTTCTCCGTCTTTCAACTGGGCGGCAAAATTATCAGTAGCAGAAATGGAAACTTTCAGAGAAGATCTGGCGGCTATGGGGTATAAATTTCAGTTCATTACTCTGGCAGGATTCCATGCTTTAAATACCAGTATGTTCGAATTGTCTAAAGCGTATAAAGAACGTGGTATGGCAGGATATTCTGAATTGCAGGAAAGAGAATTTGCTTTGCAGCAAAACGGATTCAGAGCAGTAAAACATCAGGCTTTTGTAGGGACTTCTTATTTTGATGCGGTTCAAAATACAGTAACGATAGGAAGGTCTTCAACTACTGCAATGAAGCATTCAACAGAGGTTGAGCAGTTTTAATTCAAAAGAAAAACCAGTTCATATGAACTGGTTTTTTTTGCCACAGATTTCACAGATTAAAAGGATTTTTTTCTGCCGTGAATTCCACGAATTTCCACAAATTAAATTTGCGAAAGAATTGAATTAAAATTCGTGGCAACATTTTTTTAATCATTCTAATCTGTGAAATCTGTGGTTATTTTTTTAAAAGCCTGGCTTTCATTTTGCTGAAAAATTCAGGTGTGACGCCAATAAAAGAAGCAATTTGTTTTTGAGGTACTTTATGAACCAATGTGCCGTATTTAACACAAAATTTTTCAAAGCGTTCTTCTGCCGTCAGACTTAAATTATCCATTAAGCGTTGTTGATTGGCGACCAGAGAATTTTCAATTAAAATTCTGAAAAAACGTTCTAATTTAGGAATATCGAGATACAATTGCTCCTGATTTTCTTTGGATAAAGAAACGACTTCCGCATCTTCTAAGACTTCTATAAAAAGTTCTCCCGGTTTCTGTGAAAAATAGCTGTACATGTCACTCATCCACCAGCCCTGACAAGCAAATGCCAGAACATGCTCGACAATATTATCATTGATATTGAAGCTTCTTAGAATTCCCGAATTTACAAAATACGAATGGGTACACACTTCACCGGCATTCAGTAAAATGGTTTTCGCCTTGTAAAAATGGGTTTCTGTTTTGGATAAAAAATGAGCCTGCTCTTCAGGCGTCAATGAAATGTGTTTGGCTATATTTTCAAGAATTAATGCCATTATTTTTCTTTTATCAGCGTGAAAGAGCTTGCTTTAAAGCGATCATTCTCTATTTTTCCAATAACTGAAGCTTTGCGAACGGCATTGCAAAAGCCATCTTCCGCATGTGCGTCACCGTGCTCGTCAATTGTTGTTCCGTCTACGAAATACGTTTTACCGTCAATACGAACGGCTAAATCACAGCTTTTGCCTTTCATTCCAAATTGACATTCGCCACAAGCGGTTTCTACAATTACAGGTTTTTCATTTGTTTTCTTATCCTGAGCCTGAGTTGAAATTCCGGCAAGCAGGAACAGTGCAAATAATGCGTTTTTCATTTTTTAAGAGTTTACGGTTATTAGTTTTGAAGTTGTTTTGGCACGTTCTGTAATTTCGTCGATTGGTGTTGTTAGGGTATCATGACTTAAAACAACTCCCATTCGACGGTAAGGTCTTGAAGTTGGCTTTCCGAAAATTCTAAAATCAGTTTTAGGTAAGGCAGCTACTTTTTCAATTCCGGTAAAAGTTGGATTTGTTGAGTCTTCTGAGGCCAGTATCACGGCACTTGCACCGGCTTTTTCAAGAGTGATTTCGAAGATGGGTAAGCTTAAAATAGCTCGCAAATGCAATTCGAATTCATTAAAATTTTGTGTTCCGGCAAGAGTTACCATTCCGGTATCGTGTGGGCGTGGGGATAGTTCTGAGAAATAAACACCCTCGTTGGTTAAGAAAAATTCAACACCAAAAAGGCCTGCGCCTCCCAGAGCTTCGGTAATTTTTTCGGCCATATCCTGCGCTTCATATAAATCTGCATCAGAAATTTTTGCAGGCTGCCAGCTCTCCTGATAATCCCCGCGTTCCTGACGGTGTCCAATTGGAGCGCAAAAAAGTGTTGGATTGTTATTTTGAGTAATGGTTAAAAGTGTAATCTCAGAATTGAAATCTATAAAAGCTTCCACGATAACTTCGATGACATCGCCACGTGAACCTGCAACGGCATATTGCCAGGCTTTTTCAATATCGTCTTCCGTTTTGATAATAGATTGTCCTTTTCCGGAAGAAGACATTAAAGGTTTTACTACGCAGGGAATTCCAACTTCCTGAACGGCTTTTTGAAGTTCTTCTGCCGAAGTTGCATATTGGTATTTTGCGGTTTTTAATCCCAGTTCTTTCGAAGCGAGATCGCGAATCGCTTTTCGATTCATGGTAAAGTTGGCTGCTTTCGCAGATGGAACAACGGTAATGCCTTGTTTTTCGTAATCGTAAAAACGTTCTGTTCGGATAGCTTCTATTTCGGGAACGATAAAGTCGGGCTGGTGTTTGGCTACGATTCGGTCCAGTGCTTCGCCGTCGAGCATGTTGATGACTTCAAAGCTGTGTGCTACCTGCATGGCCGGAGCATTTTCGTAATTATCGACAGCAATTACAGTTTGTCCGATTCGTTGAGCGGCAATGACAAATTCTTTGCCCAGTTCACCCGAACCAAGGAGTAGTATTTTCATTTTGGATTAATTGTGTTGTTGGAGAAGTAAAAGTAGCGAAAAAAGAGTTTAACCGCAAAGTTCGCAAAGAATTACGCAAAGAGCGCTAAGTTTTTGTCTTTTAGATAAAGTAACCTTGTAGCTTGTTATTTCGAGCGAAGGGAGAAATCACACTCGTAATTCGACAAAGATTGACGACAATTGGGATTGAGTTTCTTGTGCGATTTCTTTTTATGTCTAAATGATAAAACTGAGAAATAACGGGGTGAATTTAACCACAAAATCCGCAAGGAATTACGCTAAGAACGCAATTTTTTTTGATGTTCAGTTAAAAGAAAAGGTCCGCAAAGATTAATTAATCTTTGCGGACCTTAGCGTATATCTTTGTATTCTTTGCGGTTAAAATTCTAATGAAAATGATCTTCTTCTATTTCGAATTCCGCATCTTTTTCCCAGATTTCCATTTCACAAGGTTTGCAGTTGAATTTTAGTTTGTATTCCAGTTCGCCTTGTTTTAAAACCAAGGGCTCTTTTACCTTAACACCTACTATATCTTTTTGGTGTATTGGACATTTCTTCAATTCGTATTTGATGCAATATTTAGTGGTCATCACACGTGATTTTCCCGGATCCCATTGTAGTTCGAATGCTTTTTCAATTTCGGTAACGCCATGACGCTCGTAGAATTTACGGGCCGTTTTGTTGGAAACATTGTACATGAAATCCAATTTAGTTTCCGGATAAGGATGTGATGTTTTAACGAGTTGGTGTTCTTCGCGTTTGTAATTGGCCAGACGAATTTCAGTCAACTGATCGTAAACGGTTCTTCTCATTTCGTTGATTTTTGAAATAGGAAGGAACCAGTTTTGAGAGAACATTACATTGATTTCATTGGCAGTGTAAGGCGTAAAACCTGTTTTGGCCAATTGTGTTTTAATATTTTCCTCGATCGATTCACCGGTTTTAGTCTGCTCTTTTGCATGTTCCAGGGTAACAGTACTTACATTACCGTCTTCATCCGTTGCGATTAGTTCAAAACCGTTTTCTGTTTCGGTAAGTAATAAAGTGGTGCTCAATTTACGAACAGCACTGTCTTCTCTCTCAACAATTTTGATGAAAGCAGCATCGTTGTTACGGTAAATAAAAGTTCCGTCTTTTACTTCTTTTAAAACGTTTGGATAAATTTTCCCGTTTTCGGCTTTGTTTACATAGATTCCGTCGGCTTCATTGTTTTCATTGATGAAACAAAGTCCGTCACCGTTGTTTAGTAATTCGCCATTTTCGATTTCGTAGGCGTTTCCAACCGTTCTGATTAATTTACCAATATATTGACCTTTTGATTTTGGGCTTTCCCAGGAACCAATGGAGCTGTGTCTTTCGTTTACGAAATAATCCGTATAACCACGATTGAAAGTTCTGCTTAAAGAAGAATCAAAAGTATAGGTACATGTTCCTGATGATGCTTTCATATACTTATCACTTCCTGCGCCTTCTAAATAGCTGTCTAGTTTTTGACGTAAATAGGAAACGTTGTTTTTAACGTAAACGACATCTTTTAAACGGCCTTCGATTTTGAAAGAAACGATTCCGGCTTCAATTAGATTCGGAATCTGATCTGAAATATCTAAATCTTTGATCGAAAGCAAGTGACTGTTTCTGATTAGGGTTTCTCCGTTTCCGTCGATTAAGTTGTAAGGTAAACGGCAGTTTTGTGCGCAGGAACCGCGGTTGGCGCTGCGTTCTCCGTTGGCTACACTCATGTAACAGTTTCCGCTAAAGGATACACATAATGCACCGGTTACGAAAAATTCTAATTCAACATCAGCTTCGTCGTATATCGTTTTAATTTGATGCAGGTTCAATTCACGGGCTAAAACCACACGTTTGATTCCGGCATCTTTAAGAAATTTAATTTTATCAGCATCACGATTATTGGCTTGTGTGCTGGCGTGAAGTACGATAGGAGGTAAGTCCATTTCCATGATTGCCATATCCTGAATAATCAGGGCATCAACACCAATATCGTACAATTCCCAGATCATTGAACGGCAAGTTTCTAGTTCGTTATCGTACAAAATGGTATTCATAACTACAAAAACCTGTGCATTAAATAGGTGTGCATATTGTACCAGTGCGGCTACATCTTCGATAGAATTGTTGGCGTTTGAACGTGCTCCAAATTGTGGTGCACCAATATAAACGGCATCGGCGCCACTGTTTATGGCTGCCATTCCTCCAATTAAATCTCTGGCAGGAGCTAATATTTCAATCTTCTTCTTCATTTTAAGTACTTTAGGCTTTTGTGGTATTCACGGAAAAAAGTTTGCAAAGTTCTTATAAATATTTCGAGTTTGCTAATGCTGAAGTGACTTTTTTTGAAATAGTTAGGTTATATGGAATGATGATAAATGGAGTTTTTATTTAACGGGTTCGTAAATAAGCTGTATTACACCCGATTTAAAAATATTGGTGGTCAGTAACTTTAATTCTAATCTTTCTTTTAAGTCTTCAAATAGTGGTTTTCCGCTTCCCAGAGCTATTGGATGAACTGATATTCTATAGGTATCAATAAGATTTAATTGAATAAAAGTTTTAATAAGGCTCGCTCCGCCATATAACCAGATATCTTTTCCCGATTGTTTTTTGATTTCGTTTGCCTTAGCTGCGATGTCAGAATTGATAAAAGAGGCATTGTCGTCTTCTCTGTTTTGACTGGAAAAAACATATTTGTTCTTTGTATGTACTTCTTTCCAAAGTGACTTTTCAGTAGGACTTGCATTTTCATCGGGTTGATAATTTCCCCACATATCATAGCTCACTCTGCCATAAAAAATGGTGTCTATACTGGATAAGAATCCATCAAAATTCATATCATCATCCATGATACACCAATCTGTTTCTCCGTTGGGACCTTCAATAAAACCATCTAAAGTTACAGCCAGATCTAAAATTATTTTTTTCATTTGGGAATGTTTTTCTGTTAAGAGTAACTGTAAAAATAATCTAAAAAATAATGCTCGTTAGAAAAAAGGATACCATAAAATTTGAACAACTACTGTTTTTTGTTTTGTAACCTAAAGTGGAGTGATATCGTCAAAAGAAGAATCAACCCTTAATTAGATTATCAGATGAGAGTAATTTTTAGAATTTTTGTTGTTTTCTTTCTACTTTTTCATTCTTTCGTTTTTGCTCAGAATTTAGAAGCTAAAATTGACAGTTTATTAACTGCTAAATTTAAACCTGAAAACCCCGGGGCTGTTTTTCTGGGGGTGAAGAAAGGAAAAGTAGTGTATCGAAAAGCTTTTGGAATGGCTAATTTAGAAATGGATGTTCAAATGAAACCCGAGTCTGTTTTTGAAATCGGATCCATGACCAAGCAATTTACGGCTGTTGCTGTTTTGATGCTTGCAGAGCAGGGGAAGCTTAAACTTGATGATGAAATCACGAAATTTATTCCCGATTATCCAACCAATGGAAATAAGATTACCCTGCATCATTTGTTAACACATACTTCCGGAATTAAGGATTTTACCGGTATGAAAGCGATAAAAGATATAGCCCGACGAGATTTGTCGCCAAAAGAATTAGTTGATTTCTTTAAGAATGAACAGGTTGATTTTAAACCCGGGGAACAGTATAAGTATTGCAATTCCGGCTATGTTCTTTTGGGATATATAATTGAAATTGCATCAGGTCAGACGTATGAAGAATTTGTAACGCAACATATTTTTAAGAAAATAGGGATGGAAAATACCTATTACGCGAGCCATGATAAAATGATTAAAAACAGGGCTTCCGGTTATCGGGACAGGAATGGTTTTAGTAATGCCAATTATATCAGTTTCTCTATTCCGTATGCTTCGGGATCGATTATGTCAAACGTCGATGATTTATGGAAGTGGCAAAATGCAGTAAAGAGTAATGCCTTATTGAGTCCTGCTTTCACAGTAAAAGCTTTTACGAATTATCAGTTGAACAACAAAACGAATATAGATTACGGCTACGGCTGGCATTTAGAAAAAATAAAAAATAAAATGGTGTATGAGCATGGTGGAAGCATTTTTGGATTTAAATCGATGGGGATTTACGAACCGACAGAACAGGTTTATGTAGTAGGGTTAAGTAATTGCGATTGCAATTCGCCGACTGCAATTACAAAAGAGATCGCTTCGCTTTTAATCGACTAGATAAAAAAAAGGGTGTTTTCGAAAGAAAACACCCTTTTGGTTATTGTTTGTATGGCATTATGCAGTCAAAGCTTCTTTGATTCTGCGTAAAGCTTCTTTTAAAATATCATCGCTTGTAGCATAAGAGAAACGGATACAATTTGGGTTTCCAAAAGCATCACCTGTTACCGTTGCTACATTAGCCTCAGCCAATAAATACATCGAAACATCGTTTGCATCTTTAATTTCAGTTCCTCTTAATGTTTTTCCGAAGAAAGAAGATACATCAGGGAAAACGTAGAAAGCTCCTTCCGGAACGTTGATTTTTACACCTGGAATTTCTTTAAGCAATCCAACAACTAAATCTCTACGGGTATGGAAAGCCTGAACCATGTGGTTTAATACACTTGGATCGGCTTCTACAGCTGTAATTGTGGCACGTTGTGCTACAGAATTTGCACCAGAAGTTACTTGTCCCTGGATTTTTACGCATGCTTTTGCAATGAATTCAGGAGCTCCGATATAACCAATTCTGTATCCTGTCATAGCAAATGCTTTTGCAACTCCGTTTACAGTGATCGTTTTTTCTAACATTCCCGGAATTGATCCGATGCTGCAGAAAGTCCCTGAGAAATTGATGTGCTCATAAATTTCGTCTGAAACTACATAAATATTTGGATGTTTTTCCAACACTTTTGCAAGCGCTGTCAATTCTTCTCTGCTGTATACAGATCCGGATGGGTTGCAAGGAGAAGAGAACCACATCATTTTTGTTTTTGGTGTGATGGCAGCTTCTAATTGCTCAGGCGTCATTTTGAAATCAGTATCTACAGAAGTAGGAACTTCAACCGGAACTCCGCCTGAAAGTTTTACGATTTCAAAGTAAGAAACCCAGTAAGGTGCCGGTAAAATAACCTCGTCACCATCGTTTAACATTACTTGGGCAATATTGTATAAAGATTGTTTTGCACCTGTAGAAACCACAATTTGAGATGGTTTGTATTCTAATGCATTGTCTCTTTTGAATTTTTTGCAGATTGCTTCTCTCAATTCTAAATAACCTTCTACCGGAGAATAAGTACTGTAGTTTTCGTCTACTGCTTTTTTAACTGCTTCTTTAATGAAATCCGGCGTATTGAAATCCGGTTCTCCTAAACTTAAACTGATAATGTCTTTTCCCTGTGCTTTTAATTCGCGTGCTAAAGCAGCCATTGCTAAAGTTTGTGATGTCGCTAAGTTGTTGATTCTGTCTGAAAGAATATGATTCATTATAAAATTTTTGAATGTCTTTAATTTCAACTTTAATTAAAGACGGTTAATGATTAATAGTTTCTTATTTTATGCTAGCTCGGGTTTTATTCCAAGATCTCTTAAGTGTCTGTAATGTGCTAATACAGCTCCTCTCATCGTTTTAAATTCATGATAAGGCAAGTTGCATTCGATGGCCGTTTGTTTTACGATTTCGGCAATTTTTCCGTAGTGAATATGACTGATATTTGGAAAAATGTGATGCTCGATCTGGTGGTTTAATCCTCCGGTAAACCAGTTGACAACTTTGTTTTTTGGTGCAAAATTAGCGGTGGTGTACAACTGATGAATGGCCCAGGTGTTTTCTATTTCTCCATCTTCATTCGGAACAGGATTTGAAGTTTCTTCTACTACGTGTGCCAATTGAAAAACGATACTTAAAATTAATCCGGCTGTGTAATGCATTACGAAAAACCCGATCACGACTTTCCACCATATTACCCCCAAAATCATTGGTAAAGCGATCCAGATTAAAATATAAATTATTTTTGTGATCACGAGAACGGTCCATAATTTGGTTGGACTTTGCGGCGCTCCGTAAGATAATTTTCTTTTAATATAGTCTTTCATTTGCTTGAAATCGGTTGTTAAGGCCCAGTTGAAAGTCAATAGTCCATATAAGAAAAAAGAATAGTAATGTTGAAATTTATGAAAACGACGCCATTCTGCATTTTGTGTAAAGCGGATAATTCTTCCGGCATCAAGATCTTCATCATGACCGTGAATGTTCGTATACGTATGGTGAAGTACGTTATGTTGTACCTGCCAGTTGTGAACGTTTCCGGCTAATACGTAAATACTTCCCCCCATGATTTTATTGATCCATGATTTAGAAGAGTACGACCCGTGATTTCCATCGTGCATGACATTCATTCCAATTCCGGCCATACCAACTCCCATAAGGATATTTAGGAGTAATTGTGCCCAAAAAGGCATGTTAAGCGTTAATATTAAAAAATAGGGTGTTAAAAAAACAGCGAAAAGAATAATGGCTTTTAAATGCAGCTTCCAGTTTCCTGTTTTCTGAATATTGTTCTCTTTGAAGTAATTGTTTACTCGTGAGTTAAGCGTTCTGAAGAACTTCAGATTGTCTTGCTTCGCAAATGTAGGCGCAGTGTTATTCATAATTATTTTAAATAGGTTTCAAAGGTAATTATTATAAATTTTCAATTTGCAAAATTGAGTTAAATATTTCAATCGTAAAGTACTACTTTTGTTAAAAAAATTAGAGCAATGGATGAGATATTGAAATATTTTCCGGATTTGACTGAACTTCAAATCCAGCAATTTCAAAAGTTAGACTTTTTGTACCACGACTGGAATGAAAAAATCAATGTTATTTCAAGAAAAGATATTGATGCCTTATATACAAAACACATTTTGCACTCGCTTGGAATTGCTAAAATTATGAAGTTTGAACCGGGGGCAACAGTTTTGGATGTAGGTACCGGAGGTGGGTTTCCAGGAATTCCGTTGGCCATTCTTTTTCCTGAAACCCGTTTTTATCTGATTGATGTCATAGCAAAAAAAATTAAGGTGGTTCAGGGAGTTGTAGACGCATTAGAATTGAAAAATGTTAAAGCAGAACAAAAGCGTGCTGAATTGGTAAAAGGCGATTTTGATTTTATTGTAAGCCGTGCCGTAACCAATATGCCGGATTTTGTTTCGTGGGTAAAAGGTAAAATAAAGAAGCAGCATAAACACACTTTGAAAAATGGAATTCTATATTTAAAAGGAGGAGACTTAACAGAAGAATTGGCAGCTTTTCCAAAAGCTACTTTATATGATTTGTCGACTATTTTTGAAGATGAATTCTTTGAAACTAAAAAAGTGGTCCATTTGCCTTTAAAGTTCACTGTTTAGAAGCTATAAAAGAACCCAATAATGTTTGTTTGTTTTCAGAGCATTATTGGGTTTTGTATTTAAAATAGTATTAGTACATCATAATTAGGAAACTTTTTGTGATAGTTGAAGGAACGGATTACTCTTTTGATCTGAATTTTGGATGTATTTATTCACCGCTTTTTCTGATGCCATAATGGTATATCGAAATTTAGGATTAAAGAAAAAATCGCGACAGATTAAGGACTCGTTATGAGAATCGTATACCTTTTCATCCGTTTCATCAAGATCTTCATTTGCATATGGACACGGATACAAATAAGTTAATTGTATAATGATATTGTTGAACCAATTGTCAAAAACGTTTTTCTTAGGCGTTATATGACGGGCAAGCAGTACCAGTCCTAAAATTTCATTTTGTAAAAAGTAAGATCCTTTTCTATATCTTACATCGATCATTCTCACGGTCATATGTGCTACCCATAATGGACCATTTATAGGGCCTGAAGCCGGGATATCAAAATTAGTGTCAAATAATAAAGGGCTTGATAACTCCGGATCTTTAGTTGAGCACCAAAGTGCTTCGATGCGTTTTTCGGTATCAGTGATACTGGTATTATGGCCTAAAAAACGCCAGTAGATCCACTCCAGTAAAGCAGCACTAAGTCCTACCGTTGCTTTATGATTAATATTTAACAATTTAGTTTCGAGTTCTTTGTATTCATCCAGAGGATCTAAGAACTTTTCCATCTTCTTTTTATTCCATTTGAAATCAATTGGATGCCCAATATGTTTTGAGTTTAGAATAATCTGCGGAGCATTTTTCAAGCTTTTCATAAGTCAATTGTTGATTTTTTTGGTTGATTCCTTTGTTGAAAGTGGATTGTATAGTAATTGTTTATGAAGTTTATTTCTCGGTTTTTTGTGATTAAGATTTATGTTTTTTCTTGAGGTTATGCTGCAAATTTATGTTGGGTTTTTCTTTTTTAATGTAACGACAGGACATATAAATAACATGATAAGACAAAGTTCTAATTTGTAATGACTCTAAATTAATATGAAAGAAAAAACATATGATTTTATTTGTTAATGGATTTTTTTTGTAAGTAAAAACACCTTTGTTCTCTTTGGTTTTATGAAATAAAAAAAACAGATAAAAGCCAGGTTTCATTTAAGATCCGGTTTTTGTATGTTTTATGTGTTAATTCAGGAAAGAACGTCATTCGTCTACAGTTATCTTTCGCTTATGTACTTTTATTTGCTCAATCTCTGTTAGTGGAATATCTTTACTACAGCATAACAATTTTTGGCTTGAGAATAATGGTAAAATTATCTGCATATTGGAAAATTCAGCTCATTGGATGGGCGGCAACTTCTTTGTATTGGGGAGTTTCGGCTTTTTTTGGCAGTAGTTTTATGTGGACAATTGGCATAGCTGATTTTGTATTAGATGTGTTTATCGGTATTTCATTAACGCATCTTTACAGAAATTTTGCTTTGAAAAGAGGTTGGAATAAGCTCAGTCTGAAAAAATTGGTTCCAAGAATGGTGTTGAGTGTTCTTATACTTTCTGTGTTGTACATGCTTTTGATTGTGGGGAAACTTTACCTTGTGCGGCTATTTGTTTTAAAAAGCACATCAATTTCATTTATTTCGTTTTTACAATCCACGCAGTTGCAGGTTTTTATTACTGGTACCAGACTAATGTCTATTTGGGTGCTGGCTTATCATCTGTATCATTATTCAAGATTAGAGATTGAAACCGTAAAAGAAAATGCCAGATTGTCTATTATATTAAAAGAAGCACAATTGAATAATCTGAGTACACAGCTTAATCCGCATTTCTTTTTTAATTCACTGAACAGTATTAAATTTTTGGTATTAGAAGATCCGCATTCGGCACGACGGGCGATTGACCTTTTATCTGATTTGCTTCGGAATTCTTTAAATAATAATATAGGAAATTTAGTAGTCTTAAGCGATGAAATCAGTCTGGTTAGGGATTATTTGGAGTTGGAAAAAATACGATTTGAAGAACGTCTACAGGTACAAATTGAAGTAGATAGCAATCTGTCTGATCATTTAGTTTTACCTTTAAGTATTCAGGCACTGGTGGAGAATGCAATAAAACATGGAATTGAAAAAAGAAAAGAAGGAGGAGCTGTTACCGTAAAAGTAGAGCAGTTGGGCAGTTTTATAAACATCAGTGTTCAAAATTCGGGGAAGCTTAATAAAGAGATTAAGGATTTTTCAGGTATTGGATTGAGTAATCTGAAAGAGAGATTGCTGTTGCAATACAAAGGAAGAGCTTCTTTTGAAATTAAAGAAATGGAGAGGGAAACCGTTTTGGCAACTATTTTATTCCCATCAGAATGAGAAAGATAAAAGTTATAATAGTAGACGATGAACGTTTGTCCAGAGAAGAACTAAAAAGGGCACTGGAACCTCATGAAGATTTTGTTCTTGTTGGAGAAGCAGGAAATGCCGATGAAGCCAAAAGTCTGATTGAAGCCAAAATGCCGGATCTGATCTTTTTGGATATTCAGATGCCTGAAAAATCCGGTTTCGATTTACTGGAATCTCTCGATAATGCACCGGCAGTACTTTTTACAACGGCTTATAATGAATATGCTGTGCGGGCTTTCGAAGTAAATGCTTTAGATTATTTAATGAAACCGATAAGGGAAGAACGTTTTGCAAAAGCAATTGAAAAAATAAGAAATACTTTATCCGGAAAGTATTCTTTGGGAGACGTTGCAGTAAAAGACCGTAAGATTTTCATTAAAGATGGAGAGAAAAGATTCTTTATTCAGTTGGATGAAATTTATCTGATCGAATCTCTTGAAAATTACACCAGACTTTTTTTTCAGGATAAAAAAGCTCTTCAGAGACGTTCCCTCCGCCAATGGGAAGAAATGCTGGATGCGAATGTTTTTTTTAGAATAAACAGAACCGAAATTATAAACCTTAATCACATTCGGGAAGTTAACAGAACCGCTAGCGGCAAACTGGAAGTAACGTTAAAAACGGGAGAATTCTTAGAAGTTTCAAACCGTCAGGCCGTGAAGTTTAAAAATCTTAATGGGATTTAATTAAAAAAAGAAAAACTCATTCTTTTTAAATCGCTATAGCAAAAGAAGAGGTAATACAAATGAAGCCGTTTTTAGAGGTACTGAAAACAGCGGGACGCAGTGTGTTGTTTTTGGATTAAAATTCCGGAAAAATAAAACCCAGATCTGACATGACTGATTCGTTTAAAATTGCAACAAAACTACTTAAATCAAATAACTCAATGAGACTAATTTTAAAATTGGTGTTTTTTATTTTTTCAGTAATCAACACCTATGCACAACAGACAAGTGTGACAAGATCAAAAGATCTGGAAAGCGCTTATGACATTCAGGACAGTGTAATGATTAAAACCAGAGATGGTGCTTTAATATCAGCAATGGTTGTTCGGAAAAAAGGGAATTTAACTCCCCAGCCGGTCATCTATCAGCATACCATTTATGCCAGAGAAAAAGGCAGAGATCTCAAATCTTTAAAAGCAGCGGCAGATAAGGATTATATAGGGGTCATGTCGTATTCACGCGGGAAACGATTTAGTCCTGATGAAATAACGCCTTATGAAAACGAGACGAATGATACTTATGATGTTATCGACTGGATTAGTAAACAGAAGTGGTGCAACGGAAGTGTCGGGATGTATGGCGGAAGTTATAACGGGTTTACGCAATGGGCAGCGTGTAAAAAAATGCACCCTGCACTTAAAACGATAGTTCCGTATGTTGCTTCCAGACCGGGAATGGGGTTGCCAATGGAGAATAACGTTTTTATAAACCCTAATTACGAATGGGCGTTTTACGTTGGAAATAACAAATATCTGGATACGGTTGCGGGAAACGACAGACAGCGCTTCAGGAATATGCAGTTTAAGTGGTGGGAAACCGGTGTGGCTTACAAAAAAATGGATAGCATTGACGGCACTCCGAACCAATTCTTTCAAAAGTGGATCAAGCACCCGTCATTTGACGAATACTGGCAGAAAATGGCACCATACGGAAAAGAATTTTCGCAGATCAATATTCCGGTTTTAGCCATTGATGGTTACTATAATGATTCTCAAAATTCAGGATTGTATTATTTGAGAGAATTGGAGAAATACAACCCGAAAGCCGACTCGTATTTAATCATTGGCCCGTACGGTCATTTTGGTGCACAAGTAGGGGGTGATGCTGTGCTGAATGGTTACAAAGTGGATGAGGTTGCTCTAATTAATACCTATAAAATAACCTATCAATGGTTTGATTATATTTTGAAGGGCAAACCCAAACCGGCAATCTTAAAAGACAGAATCAATTATGAGGTAATGGGAGCTAATGAGTGGAGAAGTGCTCCGTCTATTGCTAAAATGAGTAATAGTTTGCTAACGTTGTATCTTACCAATGATCCGGCAGAGAAAGGAAAATTTTACTCGTTGAATGCCACAAAACCGGGTAAGAAAAGTTATTTGCCGCAGGAAGTTGATTTTGCAGACCGACAAACCATTAATAACGATTATTATCCCGATCCCATTATTGATAACGAAGTAGATACGTCCAATGGTTATGTTTTTATAAGTGAACCTTTTAGTCAGCCGATAGTGGTAAATGGAGCATTTTTGGGAGAAATAAAGGCCAGCATCAATAAAAAAGACATGGATATTGGAGTTACCTTGTTTGAAGTAACGCCGGATGGAAAATATTTTGAGCTGTCTTATTTTATAGGAAGGGCAAGTTATGCGAAGGATATTACGAAAAGAAATTTGCTTCAGCCCAATAAAATAGAAAGTATTCCTTTCTCCAATACCCGTTTGGTGAGTAAACAATTGGGTAAAGGAAGCAGATTGTTGATTACTTTGAATGTAAACAAAAATGCTTTTTCGGAATTGAATTATGGGACGGGGAAGGAGGTCAGCAGCGAAACAATTAAAGATGCCAAAGAACCTTTAAAAATCAAATGGTACAACGATAGTTTTGTACAGATTCCAATTTGGAAATAAAAGAAAGAATCCCAATCTTATTTGTTTTTAAGATTGGGATTTTTTTATTTCAGTAAAGCTGTATCTAAATGATGTAACCAATTTTCTTTATAGCTATTTCCTATTGGTATTGCTACTGTATTTATTTCAACTTCATTCTTAGAATAAGCTGTTAGTTTTTTGATCTGAATGATATAAGAACGGTGAACACGCACAAAATTGGAATCTAATTGTTTCTCAAAAACAGAAATATTCTGCTTAATATGATGTGATTTTCCGTTTTCGAGATGAATGGTAATATAATCTTTCAGGCTTTCAATAAATAAGATTTCATCAAATACAATTTTAATATTTCTGCTTCCGCTGGTTACAAAAACATGATTTTCAGAGTCTGATTTTGTTTCCTTTTTTAATGGCTGTACTTGTTTGAATTTTTCTATCGAGACAAAAAAACGATCAAAAGTGATAGGTTTTAAGAGATAATCAATGACATTAAGTTCATAACCTTCTATGGCATATTCCCGATAAGCCGTTGTGAAAATTACCTTAGGCGGATTTTTTAATTTCTTTAAAAATTCATTGCCTTTTAAGAGTGGCATTTCTATATCTAAAAAAATCAAATCGACTGTGTTTGTTTCTAAAAAAGTATAAGCATTCAGTGCGTTTTCGAAAGAATCGATTAGTTCGAAATTTTGAAAATTCACTAAATGAGAAGCAATTAATTCTCTTGCCAAAGGTTCGTCGTCAATGATGATGCATCTGTATTTCATTCAAAAAAGAATATTTTTTAGAAAATCTAATTTATGGGTTTTGAATAAGCTTTGGTTATAGCTCTAAAAAAATCTTAGGAGTTTTCATTTTGTAAGCTTAAAATTAAATGTTGAGGTAAAGTTTAACAGCATAAGTAATTTGTGTTTCTTCAATTTCTAATTGATGTTTTTTAGGATATAATAAATCCAATTGTTTGCGAACATTGACCAAACCAATTTTAGATTTATCTGAAGTTTTACCAAAATCGTTTTTAGGTTTTGTGTTGTCAATGCTAAAAATGATTTGTTGTTTTTTGCTTTCTAAATGCAAAGAAATTATTGCTTTTTCAGTTTCGTTAATTACACCATGTTTAAAGGCATTTTCGATAAAAGTTAATAGAATTAAAGGAGATATCTTATTACTCACTTCAATGTTTTTTGTAAATGAAATAGTCAGTCTGCTTTCGCTGTAGCGTAATTTTTCCAGACCAATATAATTTTCAATTAATGCAATTTCTTTTTCGATCGATACATAATCTTCGTTACAGCGATATAAAACAAAATCTAAAATTTCAGATAATTTAGCGATAACTTCCGGTGCTTTATTATCTTTTTTTAAGGTTAAAGTGTAGAGATTGTTCAATGTATTAAAGAGGAAATGTGGATTCAGTTGATTTTTTAGGATCTTCAGTTCCATTGATTTTTTTTCTTCTTCTAATTTTAAAAGCCGTTGTTGTTTACGGTTAAAACTTATAAAGCCTAAAATAATAACAGGATAGGTAAGGAATGAGAATTCTCTCAGCATCAATTTAACCGAAGTTAATCTTTCAATAACGGTCATTTTATGACCAGGCCAGTAATCAAAGAAACCCGGAAATTTTGGTTCGAGATAATAAAATTTTAAAATCATTAAAAGGGCAAAAACGAAATAAAGCCAGCCTAATGCGGAAACTGTAAAAAGTAAATATTTCTTTTTGTTTAATGTCTGAGGAATAATCCAATAAATCAGACCATACCCAACAGCTGCCTGTGCTACAATTTTCCAGGAATATATAAATAGAAAAGCATAAGAATCTTCGTTATCAGCTTTATTCGAAAAATAAAAAAATAAAAAGAAAATCCAGTAAAAACAATGAAGTGCTGCTCTTTTTAAATCAATTTGTTTGATGAAATTCATTAGCATATTTTAAATAGGAGCAAGATAACAAAATATAGAAATAAGCTCTGTTTAGGACTATAAATAATGAGATTTTGCCCTCAATAACAGCATTTCAGCATACGAATACAACAGAATTGAATTATTCATTATTTGATTGCTAAAACAGCCTTTTCGGTTGCGCTTGTAATTAGCAGAAGTTCTTGCAATTATATTCGCTTAAAAATAATTATGATCAAATTTATCCTTGTATTGATTCTATTTCTAAGCAACATGTTGAAATAAAATCTCCTTAAAATAATAAACGGGCCTAAAACGAAATGAAAAAAATGATTAAACACACAATTGGTATTCTGATTTTAATAAGTTCTTTAAACTTATTTTCGCAGGAAAAAAAACAAGAAATTAAATACAACGAGACTTCTAAAGTAATCAAGCCTGCTTTGTTTGCAGACTTGGGCGAAACTTGCCAAACTCCGGACGGAATGGCTCTTGATAAGAAAGGAAATTTATTTCTTTCGATTACAAATGCAATTTCATTTGAAAAGTACGGCAGTAAAATTTTAACTTTCGATAAGAATGATAAACCGATAACCTGGTTCGACAAATTACCATTACATCCTGTTACACAAAAAGTACATCCGATGGGAATGGAGTTTGGCCCTGATGGGAATCTATATATTATGGACAATCAGTTTTTTGCGAATAGAGAGAATTTCTCCAGATTACTAAGAATTATCGTAAAAGACGGGAAGCCTGTAAAAGCTGAGGTTTTAGCCGAAGGATTTAATTTTGGAGAAGCCGTAAGATGGTTTAAAAATCGAATTTATATTACAGATGCTTTATTTGAAAATCGAAGAGAAAGCGGAATTTATAGTTTTTCGTTAGAGGAATTGAATCAGAAAATGATTGCTCTGGATTCATCAAATAAGAAAAATTATCTGATTGCAACTTTTATCTTAAAACCTGAAGTTACCAAGAGTACCATTGGGATTGATGGAATTGCTTTTGATAAAAAAGGAAATCTATATGCGGGAAATTTTGGTGATGGAGTAATTACTAAAATAGAATTCTACTGTGATGGAAAAGTAAAATCTAAAAAAGTTGTTTTTGATTCGGATAAATTAAAATGTTGCGATGGCTTTTTTTATGATAAAAAGCGAAACTCTATTTTCATTGCCAATTATGAAAATAATAGTGTACACGAATTAAATTTAGATACAAATACGATTTCTTTAATTTGGGAAAATGATAATGCTGACGGTTCTGACGGGCAATTAGATAATCCTTGTGAGACTATTGTTTATAAAGGAAAATTGTTAGTTGTAAATTACGATACTTTTGAGGGAGAAAAGAATAAAGGCGCAGATCGTTTTCATACTATTTCCAGTTTTAAATTATAAGTCCTGTCCAGAAATAAAAAAAAACAATAGGTTAAACAAAACAAAACAAAAGCCAAATCTAAAAACTTAGATTTGGCTTTTTAATATTGACTTTAAGACTTTTGACTTTCCAGCTTTAAGACTATCCTAAGAAAGGATATCTGTAATCTTCAGGAGTTACAAAGGTTTCTTTGATGGTTCTAGGAGATGCCCAACGCAATAAGTTCAATGCAGAACCTGCTTTATCGTTAGTTCCAGAAGCTCTTGCTCCACCAAATGGCTGCATTCCTACAACAGCTCCTGTTGGTTTATCGTTGATGTAGAAGTTACCTGCAGCATTTTGTAATTTTACTGTAGCTACTTCAATTGCATAGCGATCCTGGCTAAATACCGCTCCTGTTAAAGCGTACTCAGAAGTAGTATCTACTAATTCTAAAGTCTCTTCCCATTTAGCATCTTCGTAAACATAAATAGTGATTACAGGTCCGAATAATTCGGTTTCCATTGTAGTATATTTTGGGTTTGTAGTTACGATAACCGTTGGCTCAATAAAGTATCCAACTGATTTATCGTAGTTTCCACCAACGATGATTTCAGCATCAGCATCTTTTTTAGCCTGGTCGATGTAGCTCGCCAATTTATCAAAAGAACCTTCGTGGATAACCGCCGTAATAAAGTTTCCGAAATCTTCCGGAGAACCCATTTTCATTGATTTTACATCGGCAACTAATTGTTCTTTAACCGCTGGCCATAAACTTTGCGGGATATAAGCTCTTGAAGCTGCAGAACATTTTTGCCCTTGAAATTCAAATGCACCACGGGCAATTCCTGTAGCCACTTGTTTTACGTTAGCGCTTGGGTGTGCAATGATAAAATCTTTACCACCAGTTTCTCCAACGATTCTAGGGTAAGTTTTGTAGTGGTGAATGTTAGCACCAATTTTAGCCCAGATGTCTTTAAATACATGAGTTGATCCTGTAAAGTGAACTCCTGCAAAATCACGACTTGCTAAAACAGTATCTGTAATCATTAAAGCATCACCAAAAACAACATTGATAACGCCATCAGGAACACCTGCTTCTTTGAAAATATCAATAATGATTTTTGCAGAGAAAACCTGACTGTCGCTTGGTTTCCAAACCACAACATTACCCATCATAGCAGCACTTGCAGGAAGATTAGCAGCGATAGCAGTAAAGTTGAAAGGAGTAATCGCGTAAACGAAACCTTCAAGAGGTCTGTATTCTAAACGGTTCCATGTAGAAGAATCTGATTTTGGCTGATCTCCGTAAATCTGAGTCATGAATTCTACGTTGTAACGTAAAAAGTCGATTAGCTCACAAGCAGCATCAATTTCTGCCTGGTGAATATTTTTAGACTGACCGATCATTGTTGCAGCATTAATGCGGGCTCTGTATGGTCCTGCAATAAGCTCAGCAGCTTTTAAGAAAATAGCAGCACGTTGTTCCCATGCCATATTTGCCCATGCTTTTCTTGATTCAAGAGCGTTGGCAATCGCTTTTTCGATATGTTGTTTTTCAGCTAAGTGGTAGGTTCCTACGATATGTTTGTGATCGTGAGGAGCTGATATTGTTCTTGTATTTCCAGTTCTGATTTCTTCGCTTCCGATGTATAACGGCACGTCGATTTTAGAGTTCCATAAAGTAGTGTAAGCTGCCTGAACTGCTGCTTTTTCTGGTGAGTTAGGTGCGTATCCTTTTACCGGTTCGTTTACCGCTTTTGGTACGTGAAAGAATCCTTTTAGCATGTTATTTAAAATTAGATAATTAGACAATTTAAGAATTAGACGATTTGATTGTTACGAATAATCTAACGCTGCACAAAAGTACAAAGGATAAATTAATAATTTGTCAAATTTGTGATTAAGATAACGATAAAAAAGGGAGTTTTAAACCTAATTTTTAGTTTAAAGCAAAAGGAGCACACATTCTGAAAGTAGGAACAATTACTTTGAATGTTTTGGTAGTGGTAAAGTTGATCATATTAAAATGACCTTTCATTGCCCCATATGGAGACGATAATAAACAGCCTGAACTATAAGTGTGATTTTCGCCGGGTTTTAAAACCGGTTTTTTGCCAATTACGCCTTCACCGTCAACTACTTCGAGGTCGTTTAACGAGTCGAAAATTTCCCAGTGACGGGAAGTTAACTGAACAGAATCTTTGCTGTGATTTTCGATTGTAACGACATAGCTAAAAGCAAAGTGAATCTTATAGTTCTTGAAGTAAGTACCTTCAAAACTAGTCAAAACAGATATTTTTATGCCTCTTGTTATCTGAGAAACCATACTAAAGTAGTATATATGTGTGCGTTATAGGTGCAAAGCTACGAAAAAAAATCTTTCTGCCTAAATCCTTAACAATGTTTTAATTTATGATGTTTATCGAGTTTGCATTTCCTTTGCCAATCACTCTCTGGTATCGATCTGTACTTTCTCTGTAATACACCAGGATGGTATATTCATTCTCAGTCTGATAAAAGTTTCCGTCTATGGCATTTTCATAATCAATCACTCCTTTTTTATCGGCAACCGTGTATTGAAAAGCAGTAAAACCCTGTTTGATCATTACGGCTTTTTCAAATATTCCTTTCTCTGAATTATAATCCATCTTATATTCCGGAGACAGGCTGTAATTGTTGAACATCCCGCTGATATAAATATCCTTATTCGAGGCTCTGAAAGTTGGGGCCGACAGACTGAAATATACCCAGGCATAGTCAGCTTCGATTTCATTGTTGGAAGCATTGATATTTTTCACTACGAAATTTCCGTTTACATCCTGATTGTTCGAGTAAATCTGATTGGCTCTTGCCAGATTGGTAAACAAATAAGAGTTATAAATGTCGCCGCTGCTTCCTACCTTGGCTACATTGGTGCTAGCCGCGCGGATGTCTTTGTTTTCAAAATACAAAAACTCGTTACCGCCCCAAAACTGAGTTTCTTTATCGTATTTGTACACCAGCTGATTCCCAATGGTGTATTGCGGCACAATATTTTTAATAGAAGTGTTAAAGTTGCCATTCTGTAGCAGCAGCACTTTTACATTTTGCAGCGGAGTCTGAAAAACAATATCATTAGAGCTGATATTAAAATCCAGATTTTGTTTGTGTTCTATGTTAGACAAATCCCGGCTTCTTTTTACCTGAGTCGCTACAGTACAGTGATTTTCGTATAAGATAAATTTTCTGGATAGCACAACTTCTTTGTCCTCATTTAAAATACGAAGCATATAATTGCCAGAAAGACGCAATTGACTGGTAAACTGATTCGGGAAAGGAAGTCGGTAATGCGAATAGATTTGAAGTGTATTGAACGAATTCGAATAGTCAGTAATTCGCTGATTGTCAAAACCGATGATATAGTCTGTTTTCGGAATATCAGACGGTTTCCAGTTGTAGTCGCAGTGTATCACTTCAAAATAATAATTGGCTTCATTGCCAAATAAATCGTCAAATTGAAATTGAAATGCTTCCCCCAATTCGAAGATCGGAATCACATTACTGCCGTTCTGAACAAAAGAGACGGTTTTAATATTGTAAGGCGGATTTACTTCAGTTTGTACTTCCTGAGCAGTAGCCGAAGCAAAAATGAAAAATATAAGGAGGTTTCTAAATAATTTTTTTGGCATCTTATTAAGTTGTAAGATTGTAAATATAACAATTTTATAGAACCTAATAAGATGCTGTTTTACAGGTTTTGAAAACAAATTATCAGGAGCCCAGCAGGTATTCCAGATTAGCTTCAATTTCGTCGCTGATATGACTTTCTTCCAAAAGCGAATCCGAGAGTAGTTTTTTGTTTTCCTGTAATTTGATGATTTTTTCTTCGACTGTATTTTTTGAAATGAAACGAACTACGTTTACTTTGTTCAATTGTCCGATACGATGTGCTCTTCCTACTCCCTGTTTCTCTGCAAAAGGATTCCACCAGGGATCAAGGAATAAGACATAAGAAGCCTTGGTAATGTTGAGACCAACGCCACCCGCCTTAAGGGAAATAAAGAATAACAAAGGGTTTTCTTTTTCCTGAAATCGTTTTACCTGCTGTTCTCTTTTTTGTGACGGAGTTTCACCGGTAATCTCGCAATATTCTATTTTGTTTTCTTTACACCAATCCGTATAAAAATTCAAATTGGTCACAAAGGAGCTAAAAATGATGACTTTTTGTTTTCCCTTGACTAAGTTTTTCAGGTAATTCGTAACGGCAATGTATTTTCCGGAATCTACTTCAGAATCCTGATCGACCATTTTGGGATGATTGCTCAGTTGTCTCAGCTTCATTAAAGTATTGATAATACTAATTTTATCAGGACCTGATCCATCCGTTTTCAGTAAAAAGTTACGTGCTTTTGATTTCTCTTTTTCGTATAGTTTTTCCTGTTCAGCATCCATATTGCAGTAATAAACTTGCTCTGTCAATTCCGGTAAATCTTTTAAAACCTGTTCTTTGGTTCTTCTTAAAATATAAGGCTGGATCAGGTTTTTTAATTCATTTAAAACTTCTTCGTTCTGTTTTTTCTCAATAGGGTTTTTGAAATTCTCCATGAAAAAAGCATAACTCCCCAAAATATCAGGATTGATAAACTGCATCTGCGACCATAAATCGTCAAGTGAATTTTCGATTGGTGTACCGCTCAAAGCAATTTTATGTCCCGTGCTGATCTTATTGATGGCTTTAAAAATCTTAGAATCTTTGTTTTTAATGTATTGACTCTCGTCTAAAATTAAATAGCGGAAATCATATTTTTCTAAAATAGAAATATCACGATGAACAATGCTGTAACTCGTAAAAATTAAATCGGTTGAATTTAATCTGCTTGCCAGTAATTTTCGGTCATTGCCCACATATTGCATTTTCGAAAAATGAGGCGTAAACTTTCCGGCTTCATTGTACCAGTTAAAAACCAAAGAAGAAGGGAGAACGATCAAGGCCTTCAGAGGTTCTCTTTCGATAGTCGTATCGTTTGAGAATAAATCAAAATTGGTCGTTTTAGTCGTAAAGCCCAATTGTTCCTGTACCGCAACTAAAACCGCTAAAGTCTGCAGCGTTTTTCCAAGTCCCATATCATCGGCCAGACACGCGCCGAGATTGGCATTAAAGTGACCTAAAAGCCATTTTACACCATCAATCTGATACGGTCTCAAGGTTGCTTTTAGTAAATCGGAAGCTGTAAATTCAGCTTTATGAATCTGGTCCGGATCATTGGAGATTTCTGAAATTCCGTCTAAAGCAGTAAAATTACTTTTACGCAACAAAACAGTTCCGTTTTCTGTCTTTGCCAATTTTGCCAGAGAACCGTATTTGCTAAACCATTCCAGCGGAATCAAAAAGTAATTTCCGTCAGGCAACATAAAGAGTCTTTCTTTGCTTTTTATGTTTGGAATTATTTCGCTGAAATTGATTTTATAAGGACCAATTGTGATGATTATTTTAATGTCGAACCAATCGGCTTTCGTTTCTTTTGCAATTGAAATCGTGTTGCTTTCGGTGATGATTTCTTTGCTTTCGAGTTTGAGATTCTGAATGGTAAAACCCAGACTTTCGAGTGGTTCTTTATGGTCAATAATGAATTGAATATTGACATACGGATCAGAGGTCTCGGCATTTGAACTCAATCCAAACAATTCATTTTTGATTTTTGTTAAACCAAGACTGAGTAATTTGTCTGTATAGGAAATCTCATCAGCGCTTCGTTTGAACTGAATAATTTTAGGTTCGTTGGCAACACTAAAATCCACAAAAGAGTGTGTTTTTTTAGTTTTACCCGCATCAAAAGAATAACCGTTATAGTCAAAAAAAAGGTTGAGGTAATAACAGTTTTTAAAGAAATCAAAAACAGGCTGAATCGTGCAGGAGACAATGGTGTCGCGGAGCTCAATTTCAAAGCCGGTAGATTCGATGTCGATTTTTTTGGCTATTTCCGGAATGAAATTCTTGAAGTAATTGTCAACTAGTTTTGATGGTATTTCGATTGATTTCTTCTTTAAAAAAGGCAGCAGTTTTTTAGAATTAAGTTCTTTTAACTGCCCAAGTTTTTTGTCGATGATCAACCAGCTTGGTTCGTCCAAAAGAATATCTACACTTTTATCCATTGGTAAAAATGTGGCTTCGCCTTCTTTTAAAGATAGAGTATAAGTAATGCCTTCGGCGTGTTTGTCAAATTGAATCTGAGGTTCAAATTCTAACGGATTTGTATCGACTCTCCAACGATAAAAATCCTTTTCGGCACTCATGTTAGCAGAGAATGGAAATTGTTCTTTTACAATTAGATTGTAAAAGGATTCTAAGTTAAATTTTAAATGCTGACGAATGGCAAATTCAATTTTGGAATCTTTTTGTAAATCAGCAATTGTTTTAGCCGATTTGATTTTGGCGCTGAATTTCTTGAAGATAAAATCAGGTTTTAAAGAGTCGCAAGCCGTCAGTATTTTTTTTGTATTGGAATCTAAATTTTCAAAAAGAACTCCAAAACTTTCAAGTACATCTGTACTCGCTTTTTTGTCCAGATATTTAATATCATCGGTATTCTCAATGATATAAGCTGTTGGGAGGTAGGTATTCAGGTTTTTTTCAAAACTGATGTCAAAGCAGAACTGAAATGATTTTGTAGGTTCCAAGATTTAGGGATTTGGTTGGCTTATAATTTAGAGATTGGGCAAAAAAATAAAGAGTTTTCAAAATATCAATAATTTGAAAACTCTTTTTAAATGAACTTGTATCACTTATATGGTGAAAGAATTAGTTTTCCTGTTTGAAGCAAAGCGGGATGATTTCGCCTTTTGCCAGACAATATTTTTCTACCAGTTCCGGAGCAATTTTATGAGTATAGTCTTCTTCGATTACGATAAAACCAATGCTTCTTAACTTGTCAAAATAATCACGGCCATAAATGCGCACGTGGTCGTACTGACCAAATATTCTGGCACGTTCTTTTTGATCGGTGATGGTATCGTCAGCAAAAGTAACCGCTCTGGATAAGTCCTGCGGGATTTGAAGAATCGCCATTCCGCCTGGTTTTAAAACACGAAATAATTCACGCATCGCTTTTGTGTCATCCGGAATATGCTCTAAAACGTGGTTGCATAAAATAACATCATATTCATTGTCTTTAAAAGGCAAATTACAAATGTCTGCTTTTACATCTGCCAAAGGCGAGAACAAATCGGTTGTCGTGTAATCCAAATTTTTCTGCTTGCGGAATCTTTTGTAAAAAGCTTGTTCCGGAGCAAAGTGCAATACTTTTTTAGGTGCTGTAAAAAAATCAGTCTGATCGTTTAAATACAACCACAGTAACCGATGTCTCTCTAATGAAAGTGTACTTGGTGAAAGCACATTGTTACGTTGTTTCCCATATCCATAAGGTAAAAAACTTCTAAAACTTTTCCCGTCAATCGGATCAGTATATTTGCTTCCTCTTAATGATAAAGCTAAAACAGGACGCGCCACATAACTTAAACGAATTAATATTGGACGGGGTATTGTATTAAGTACGAGTTTAAAAAGTTTCTTCATGAGTAGTTTCACAGAGTTTCACAAAGGAGGCGCAAAGCTTCACAAAGTGTTTATAAATCTTTTGATGTTGTTTTTTAAAATTTTTGAATGAAAATTAATAAGAAGGCCTAATGGATAATTGCCAAGTTTTAAATAGGTTAAGATTTGAGCAACATGTACATCTGTAAAAGCTTCAACAGTTTTTAATTCAATTACAATTTTATTTTCAATTAATAAATCAATTCTATAGCCATGATCCAGCTGTATATCTTTATAGATTATGGGCAGTGCTTTTTGCTTTTCAACAATCAAACCGGAATTTACAATTTCATAGTACAAACATTCCTGATAAGCTGATTCCAATAAACCAGGTCCAAGCTGTTTGTGAACTTCAATAGCAAGTCCGATTATTTTGTAGCTAATTGCATCTAATTTTTCGCGAGATTCTGTGTTTTCTTCATACATCTTCCAAAGGCTTATAATAAATGAATTTTGTGAATTTTGGCGTATATCTTTGTGAATCTCTGCGGAATAACTGTTACAGAATCAACGGCACTTTTCGGAATTCATCTTCCTCATTGCTTTCAATTCCAAGCGCTTTATAGATGTATTGAAAAGTCGATAAGATTTCTGGTTTACCATCCACTAAAGCGACATCATGTTCGAAATGAGCACTTGCTTTTCCGTCTGCGGTAGTAATGGTCCAGCCGTCTTTGTGTTGTTTGATGTTTCGGGTTCCAAGATTGATCATAGGCTCGATCGCTACAACCATTCCTTCCACAAACAGTTTTCCGCGACCGCGTTTTCCGTAGTTTGGCATTTCAGGTTCTTCGTGCATTTTCTGCCCTAGACCGTGTCCTACCAACTCGCGAACTACTCCGTATCCGTGAGCTTCTGTATATTTTTGGATCGCATTTCCAACATCTTCCACGCGATTTCCGGCTTTAAATTCTCTGATTCCTACGTAAAGAGATTCTTTCGTTACTTTCAAAAGTTTTTTAACTTCGGGAGCAACTTCTCCAATTTCGAAACTATAGGCGTGATCACCGTGATATCCATTTTTGAATGCACCGCAATCTACCGAAATAACGTCACCGTTTTTCAAAGGTGTATTGTTCGGAATTCCGTGTACAACCTGAGAGTTTGGACTCATACAAAGTGAATTCGGGAAATCATACAGACCTAAGAAGCTTGGAACTGCACCGTGATCACGGATAAATTCCTCAGCCAGTTTGTCCAAATATAATGTAGTTACTCCTTCTTTAATTTCAGAAGCAATCATTCCCAATGTTTTAGATACGATCAAAGCACTTTCGCGCATTAATTCGATTTCTTCACGTGATTTTACAATAATCATAATTTCGGATTTTCAGTTCGCAAAAGTACAAATTTTAATATTATCTTTTTATTTAAAAATTTTTCGCAACGAATTCACGAATTAAAAGGAATGACAGGCGTTTGAAAATTGTCCACGAATTCACGAATCAATATTTATGCGTAAAGTTTGCTAATAGAAATTTGTGAATTCGTGGCGAACTGATAATTAATGAAGAGTTATTGGTTCACAGAAAAAACGTAAATTAGTAATCATTGAAATGAATTAAATTATGGAGACGTCTATAGATCATGAAAACATAGTAAAGAAGAAAGCCCTGAAAAGGATGAAAAATAATGCATTGGGACTCTTAGGTATCGCAGTGCTTTTGTTTGTAATAGCGGTTTATTTTAAGATTCCGATGCTTCAGGCTTTTAGTGAAGCAGCGATGGTGGGCGGTATCGCGGACTGGTTTGCAGTGGTGGCATTGTTCCGTCATCCGTTAGGAATTCCGATTTGGCACACGGCCATTATTCCGACTAAGAAAAATGAAATTGGTGAAAATTTAGGGAATTTTGTTTCGGAAGAATTTCTGAATCGGGAGAAACTGGAAATAAAACTCGAAGAATTTAATTTTGCTACGAAAGCGGCTGATTGGCTTTCGCAGGAGGAGAATGCCAATAAAATTGCCAGTGTTGTGGCTTTAAATATTATTCCGGGAGTTTTAAAAACGATAAAAGATGAAGATATCAAACGATTTATTCAAACTCAGTTCAAAGAAAAACTGGAAGCAATCAATTTTGGCGATTGGGTAGCGCTGGCGTTAGAGCCTTTGCAGAAAGGAAATGTGAAAGAGGAACTGCTGACCAACGTGCTGAATGTGATGAGTACAGAGCTTGCTAATAATAAAGATCTGATTCGGAAAAAAGTGAAAGCATCGACTCCGTTTTTAAGTTTTGGTTTGGCAGATAAAAGTATTACAGAGGGAGTTTTTAATGGGCTTGCTGATTTTTTAAACGAAGCCAAACATCCCGGAAGTGCCATCAGGATTAAGATAGACGAGTATGTGTATAATTTTCTGGACAAAGTAAAGCATTCAGAAGAAATGCGGGAGAAGATTAATACTGTGATATTGGGTTTTGCCGGAAAAAAAGAGGTTCAGGATTATGTCAACGGAATTTGGGATGAAATAAAAAGATCGATTTCAGCTGATTTGGAAAAGGGTGAAGAATCGTCAATTAAGAAAAATATTTCGGGTTTGATTGAGGGGTTCGGAAACGGATTAAAAGAAGATACTGTTATGATCGACAAGATCAATAATTTCATCAAGAACGATTTGCTTTCGATGCTGCTAAACAATAAAAAAGTAATTGGAGATTTGATTTCGTCTACTGTGAAAAGCTGGGATGGGAAGGAGGTTTCGGAAAAATTAGAACTGGAGATCGGAAAAGATCTGCAGTACATCCGAATCAACGGAACTTTGGTAGGAGGTCTCATTGGACTAGTAATTTATGCCGTCGAATGGACGTATCATTATTTGGTCTAATCCATCAGTAAAAAATGATTTAACACATAGAAGGATTATGCGTTAAAAAACGTGAAATGTCTTTTTTAGGAGTATCGGGCCTATGAGTCTAGATAATAGCCACAGATTAGGGGATTAAAAAGATTATGAAATCTGCAAGATCTGCGTGCAAAAAGATTTAACACATAGAGACATAGATTGAATGCACAAAAAAGAACGCAAAAAGAAATATGTTTCTATGTGTTAAAGTAGATTTTAAACTTTAATCCGGATTGGCCATGATTTTGAACAACTCTGAATTTGAGATGTAAAATCGGTTGTCCAGAGCAATTGCGGCTAGTTTTGCGCTAACCAGATTGTTTTCGCGTGTATTGATCAGAAATAATGAGCTTTCTCCGAAAGAGAACAATCGTTCTTCTGAGGTTAACATCGCGGCATTATTTTCTACTAAATTTTTTACCAGTTTCTTTTGTCTGATCAGCGAATTGATTTCTACTTTCTGTGCACTTATTTTATTGGTCAGCTGTGTTCGTTCCAGAGCAAGAGCAAATTCATTTTCCTGAAGTTTGTATTTGGCCAGTTTCAGACTTCCACGTTCTTTTCGAAGAAACAAAGGGAAGTAAAATTCTAAGCCAACTTTGTAATCGTCAAATTTATAATTGTCAATATATCTCGGATCAGATAAATAAGAATACCCAACGTTTATTTTAGGTAGCAGCATGTTTTGCTTCAGGTCTTTTTCAACCTTGAGTAGGTCTATTTTATTTTGCAGTGCATTCAATTTCGGATGTGTTTCTAAATTGGTATCGCCTTGTAGTAGATCGTTTGTTTTCAGCGTTTCTTGTAAAGTCGATTCAAGCGCTGTTTCCGGCACTAGCTCGTCTGAAATTTCCAATGGGATATTATTCTCCAGCCACATATAATTCGATAATTCGAGTTTGGCTTTGGTTAATTTTAATTTAGAATCTTCCAGGCTTAAGGCTCTGTTTCTTACGATAATTCCGGCTTCAATACTGTCTATTGCCGGCTTGTCGCCTTGTTCGATGAGCGATTTGATTCCTTTCAGACGAATTTCAGCATTGCTGTTGTACATTTCATAAAGCTTCATTTCCTCGAAGTTTTTCTTCCAGTTGAAATAAGCCAGTGATGCATCATACAAAATGCCAACCGCCTGAAGTTTTCTTTCAGCCTGACTTAGTTTGATCTGAATTTTAGCTTTTCGCACATCTGCCATTCTTTGGTTGATGAACAATCCCTGTCCAATTGGAACACTGATCCCAAAAGAAGTTAATCCCTGATTGGGAGTAGTATTTTCAGGATTCAGGTACACTCCTTCGTTATTGTCGAATCCCGCTTTCAGTTCAATTCCGTACCAGGTCGGGATCTTAAAACTGCTGTTTAGAATCGAATAATATTCTTTGTCTTTAAATTTTTTCTGACTGAAATCAACTTCAATTTTTGGGTCAAAACCACCACGTGCCATCATCAGATTGGCTTGTGCTTTGCTGACTTCCAAATTGGCATTTTTAACCAATGGATGGTATTTTTTTACATACCCCAAAAACTCATTGTAGGTGAGTTCTTTTGAGAAGGGCTGCTGGCCAAAAACGGTACAGCCCAGAAAAAGAAAAGCGATAAGTATTGGTTTCATTATTTTTTTTCTTTAGTTACTTTTTGGGTACTTTTATAATAATTAGGAGGGAATCCGTTTAGGGTTCTCCAGATTTCAAACCAAATTGGCACCGTGTCTAATAGGGCAATAGTTTGAGCGCCTGATCCAATACTTAATTGTTTTGGCCATTTCGTCTCATCCGGGTCCGGAGCAATTAAGATTCTGTATTTACCATTCTCACTGATGAAGTTTTCTATGGCTACCACTGTTCCTCCGAAAGTTCCGTAAGACATGTCCGGCCATCCTGAAAACACAATGGTAGGCCATCCGTCAAACCAAACACGTACTTTTTCTCCTTTTCTGATCAAAGGGAGGTCA
The DNA here is from genome assembly GCF_002217475.1 of Flavobacterium tructae. GTDB lineage: Bacteria > Bacteroidota > Bacteroidia > Flavobacteriales > Flavobacteriaceae > Flavobacterium > Flavobacterium tructae. The sequence goes on along the minus strand of NZ_MUHH01000023.1, from coordinate 10,964 downwards.
ATTGGGCTGATATAGGTTTCTACTGCGATATCATAATGAGAAGGCATTATCGTTACAATTGGTGTACCTTCTTTAATCGTTTCACCTAAACCTGCCTGCAAAGCGCGGTTGATGTAACCGTCCTGTACCGCTCTGATGTAGTACATGCCATTACGCAAGCTGTAATTGGCATATTGATTCTCCAGTTTGCTCACTTGTGCTTCTGTATCAAATTTATTACTCAGGGTGGTAAATTGGTCACTTCTGGCTTTGGCTACTTTCTCACCGTACTCCGCCGTAATTCTGTTAATCTCTACTCTGGCATTGATGTATTCATTTTTGCTGGTGAGGTATTTGTTTTCCTGCGTGATGATTTTAGCATCTACATCTTGCAGTTTCAGACGTTTTTCTTCGACATCGGTAAGTGGTTTCAAACCTTCTTTGTTTAATTGCACCGAACGATTGTACTGTGTATTGGCAATTCGCAATTGCGTTTTTACCGCTACAAGATCAATACTGTCACTTTTTATTTTTAAAAGCGATTGTTTGACTTTATTTCTGGCTTGCTCCAGTTTTAGCTTTCTTTCGTTTTCGATGGCCTGAATCTGACCGGAAAGCGTGGTTACTTTTTCGCCATAAGATTCTAAGGAATTTTTCTTGGCATCGACCTGATTTTTGGTGTTTTCAACCAAATTAGGATCCATATAATCTTCCTTGATCTCAGAAATAAACAGAATCGTGTCTCCTTTTTTAACAAAGTCACCTTCCTGCACGTACCATTTTTCAATACGTCCTGAAATCACACTCTGAATCGATTGTGGTCTTTGGTTGGGTTTTAAAGTGGTTACCGCTCCCGAACCCGAAATATTCTGAGTCCACGGCAATAAAAGTGCAATAATTCCCAGAATGGAAGATGCAATTATAATTCGGTTTAAAATTTTATAATGTGGCCTGTTGCTTAGGTTTCTTACAGTCTCATAGCGATCAAGCGGCTGTAATTTTGTTTTATTGTCAGAGATATTTAACATGGCTTATTGTTTTTTTTGATCCAGTATAATTTGACCGTTTTGCATTGTAATTTTTCGCGTCGATTTGGTTTTCCAATATGGATTTTTGGAAGAAACGATAATCGTCCATTTGTTCTTATCCGAAGTAATAAAATCTATGATTTCATTCGCCACTTTTTCGTCCATGGTGTCTGTTGGATCTTCGTAAAAGAGTACTTTTGGCTTGTGGATAATACTTCTGGCCAACAGGATTTTTTGAGCATTAGAAGATGATAACTGTTTTCCTTCCGGGTGAATATGAGTATTCAGACCTTTAGGCAATAATTTAATCAGTGGACTAAGCTGAACTCCGTCCAGTGCCCATTTCAAATCTTCGGTACTGATCATTGGATCATTAAAAGTAATGTTCTCTAAAATAGTGCCCTCAAATGGTGTTTCGTTGTGAATGATGCTGCCAATTTGTGAGCGGTATTGTTTCAGATTTATTTTTCTGAAAGTATCGTCGTTGATGTAAAAAGCTCCCGAACTTTGTCTTAATAAGCCTGATAGCAATCGAATAAGCGTTGTTTTTCCTGATCCGTTTTCACCTTCAATAACAATTTTTTCACCCTGATCGATTTTTAACGTAATGGAATCTAGGGCATTGGTTGGAGAATCCGGGAATTTGAATTTTAAATTTTCTGTTTCTAAAGAGATGCTGTTGTAGCAGTGATCGTTTAGAGAATCAGACTCAGAGTTTTCCTCTAAAGCTAAGTCCGTTACCTGTCCGATTTTTTCAACAGAAGTTAAAACATCATAGAAGCTTTCAAGTCCCAGAATGATTTTTTCTACCGATGTAATCACAAGTAAAATGATAATCTCAGCAGCAACAAACTGCCCGATGTTCATTTCCTGACTTAGTACCAGATACCCTCCGATAGACAATAAACTGGCGGTAATAATAACTTTGAAAATAATCAATTGGGTAAATTGTTTTTTGATTACGCTAAAGTGTTTTTCTCTGTAATTCAGGTAACCCGCTACGATCGAATTGTTTTTTTGAAGCGCAAAGTCATAATTCAGTTCATTACGGAAACTAAAGTTATTACGGGCCATTTCCTGTAACCATCCCGCCACTTTGTATTTGAATTTGGATTCTTTTAAACTTGTTTCTAAACCTGATTTGTATGAAAATTTAAAAATAAAGTACAAAAGAAGGAACAGTAAAAGTCCGAACACAATAAAATAGGGATGATATAAGGACAACAGAATAATTCCGAAAGTAATCTGCAGTAATGCTGCAGAAAAATCGGTTAATAATTTTGAAGTTCCTTTTTGAATCGTTAACGTATCAAAAAATCGGTTTGTTAGTTCCGGTGGGTAAGTGCCATACAATTCTTCTGATTTTATTTTAGGCAGACGGGCTGCAAATTCAAAAGAAGCACGAACAAATATTTTCTGCTGTAAATTCTCTGTGATACGCAGCTGCATAAACGAAAGCACTCCAACAAGAGCCACACCGCCCACTACAAGTATAATAAGTACAATCCAGGAAACACTAACTCTTCCGGATTGTATAAAAGTAATGATGGCCTGAATTCCCAGTGGAAGCGATAAACTGACTAACCCGGCAAAAATGGCATAGAAAAAAATTTGGTAAATGTCTTTTTTGTCCAGTTCAAGTAAATGGTAAAATCTTTTTAAAGGAGTCATACTGTTTTTGTTATAATTAGCGCAAAACGTTTTCTGCAAGGTTTAGGTAAAATTGAGTTGTCGTAACCGTCTCATTACAATCTGTAATTGTTTTCAAATGATCCGTTAGAAAATGCTGATGTAAACTTCCTTCAACAATGGTTGAAACCAGTGATTTGGCGTAAGGATAATCGGGATTTACTTCTTTTACAATCTCAACAATTCGATTAATCATTCTTTTGTAAATTAAGAAAAAGCCTTCTTTGTTTTCCTGATCCACTTCTTTGGTATGAAGTGTTTTGGTGAACTCAGCAATTATAATCTTATTTAAAATAGACTCATTAATATGATCTGTATAAATATCGTCAGATATTTTTTCGGTTACAATCGTAATGGCTTTTTTAAGCTTTTCTTTTTTATCGGTGATGTTAGTGGTATTAAAAACTAATTTATACTCGATCCAGCTCCAGTACCAGGATGACAGGTATACCAGCAGTTTGTGTTTGTTCTCAAAATAACGATAAATCGAACTTTCGTTTGAGCCTATTTTTTCACCTAACTTTTTAAATGTAAAATTATCAAAACCAATATCGTCAATTAGAAGAATACTCTGCTCAATTATTTTTTTTCCCAACGCAGATGTTTCCGGATCTTTTACATAGATCTTTTCGTTGATCTGCATTTTTATATTTGATAGTATAATTTGCATGAAAAAACATTTTTTTTGCAAAGATAATAGTAAAGCTATTAATTAAGAAATTTTAACTATTATTTATGTTTGTTTTTTTTGTCTCGGTCCCGTTTTAAAATAGGAAACCCGACAGGTTTAAAAAAAACTGTCGGGTTTATTTATTTTGAGGATTTAGTACTATCGCGATTCAGACTGAAAACTGTGACTAAAAACTAAATACTACAATAACGAATGGCAAGTCATCGCATTTGGCTGAGGCACGCCCATTAATTCCAGAATTGTAGGAGCGATGTCACCCAGAACACCATCCTGAATATTTTTCAACTCTTTATCTACTAAAATAATCGGCACCGGATTGGTTGTGTGCGCTGTATTTGGGCTTCCGTCAGGGTTAATCATCGTTTCGCAATTTCCGTGATCGGCAATAACAATTGTGGTGTAATTGTTGGCAAGAGCCGCTTCGATTACTTCTTTTACGCAGGCATCTACTGCTTCACAGGCTTTAATTGCAGCACTCATGATTCCGGTATGCCCCACCATGTCACCATTGGCAAAATTAAGACAGACAAAATCTACTTCGCCTTTGTTTAATTCAGGAACTAAAGCGTCTTTTAATTCATAGGCACTCATTTCCGGCTGTAAATCGTAAGTAGCAACTTTTGGAGAGTTTCTTAAAATACGTGATTCTCCTTCAAATGGAGTTTCTCTTCCTCCCGAAAAGAAAAAGGTCACGTGTGGATATTTCTCTGTTTCGGCAATACGAATTTGTTTTTTACCTGCTTTTTCTAAAACCTCACCCAGAGTTTCAGTAATATTATCTTTGTTGTAAACGACTTTTACGTTTTGGTACGTTTCGTCGTAATTGGTAAGCGTTACATAATACAAGTTTAATTTGTGCATGTTCTGCTCGTGGAAGTCTTGCTGCGAAAGCGCTTCTGTAAGTTCACGGCCTCTGTCGGTTCTGAAGTTGAAAAAGATAACTACATCATCCTCAGTGATGGTTGCCAATGGTTTTTCCTGCTCGTCAACCATTACGATTGGAGCGATAAACTCATCGGTTACATCGTGTGCATAACTGTCAAGAATGCTTGAAACCGCATTTTTAGACGGAGTTCCGATACCGTTTACTACTAAATCATAAGCAAGTTTTACACGCTCCCATCGTTTGTCACGATCCATTGCATAATAACGCCCAACGATTGAAGCAATTTTTACAGGAGTATTTTTGATGTGCTCTTCTAAATCCTGAATGTATTTTGCTCCCGATTTAGGGTCAACATCACGACCGTCTGTAAACGCATGAACAAAAACATTATCAAGTCCGTATTCCTGAGAAGCATCGATTAATCCGCGTAAGTGCGAAGTATGAGAGTGAACACCTCCGTCGGAAACTAATCCTAAAAAGTGAACTTTTTTATTGTTTTCTTTAGCATAAGTAAAAGCATCAATAAGGACTTGTTCTTTGGCAAGTGTTTGATGTGCTACGGCTAAGTTTATTTTGGCTAAATCCTGATATACAATTCGTCCGGCACCAAGGTTCATATGACCCACTTCACTGTTTCCCATCTGACCTTCAGGCAAACCAACGTTTAATCCGTCAGTACGAAGCTGAGCGCTTGGGTAATTTTTGTAAAGGCTGTTTATAAAAGGAACATTTGCATTGTCTATTGCAGATACTTTAGGGTCAGGAGATTTTCCCCAACCGTCTAAAATCATAAGGATTACTTTCTTGTTCATTAGTTTTCGTTTTTTACAAAGATAATTCATTTCTAAAGTCGACAAAAAAGCGCGGTGACAATTATGTTTAATAAAATGAAGCGTAGTAAAAAATACTAATTTGGTTGCAGAACCCTAAAAATTTTAAAATTAATTCACGCTAGGCTCTTCTTCGGATCTTATTTTTGACCCCATTATAGTCTATAAAATATTTCACACTTACTGAAAAGATATGTTTTAAAGCCTGATTGTTCAGTAAATCGGTGATGTTGTGTTTAAAGTCTTTGTTGATAATGCGTTCAAAATTAACACCATTATTGCGATATAAAACCGAAAGCTGACTGCCCGGAGCAAACCACCAGGAATACGATAAATCAGTGTTCCAGGAATAAAAGCTTGAGTTTTTATTTTTAGTGTATTGTGGATATGGCGTTAAAGTTCCATTTTGCTGAAGTTCAAGAATGTCTTTATTTTCGGCATAAGACCAATATTGTCTTACAGCCAGATTAAGTGTCATCGCACTGTTTATGGCATATTTTCCGTTTAAAGTGTTCGAATAAGTAATAACATTTCGATTCGCAAAAACGATTGTTTCAGGAGTGTTGTCATTATCATCATCGTCAAAATCGTCAATATAACCTTTGTTGTTGTTTCTTCGCAGGAAACTAAAAGCATAGGTTAGTAAAAGTTTATCGCTAAAACGGTATCGAGGTCCAGCATCAACACCATAGGCCATTCTTCCTGCTTCGTCCGCAAAGATTATAAATGGATTTAAGTCCAAAGCAAATTTCTTGTTGTAATTAGTCGAAACGCTTCCCCAGATTTCTATTTTTCTAGGAATGATAACATAGCGGTTTTCGGCTCTTGGTTCGTAATAATCATGTGAATTTAAAGGGAAAAGATCAATCCCGGCACCGTAAAAATTGTTTTTCAGGGTAGAGAGATTGACTTCTGTGCTAATTCGGTTGTCCTGTACTTTACCGGATTCTTTATTGAATTCGGTATACATATCATAGTCAACCCTGAAAGTATTAAAGAGTTTTGTAGGGTTTAGGATGCGGTAGTTACCATTTCCGTAAAGATTGTAATAATTGGTGTAAAAATTAATTCCCATATCATTGGGGTTAAAACCTTTAGAAACAAAATCGGAGCCAATACTATAGCGATAATTTCCGCTGGTTTCGGCAAAACGAATGGTACTGAAAACACCATTTTTGTCTTCAGTATCGTTAATCAAACTGTATTTTACATTACCGGATAAGCTGTACGTGTTGGCTTTCGTTCTTAAGTCCCAGGCCAGTGCCGTTACGTTGGCATCCCTGTAATGCCCATTTCGGGTAACGTTTGTATTGATAAGAGTCACGGAAGAATTTTTGCGAAAGCGCTGATCTAAAATCAATACATTATAATTGGTTAGAGGTTCAGCAACCACACGTCTTGTTTCGCCTGAAAGAGTGTCTTTTATCGTGGCAAACGTTTTTTCGGTAACAGCATTTAAAATCCCGATTCCTAATCCTTTTTGGGTTCTTCCTGAAATTTTTAAAGCGTTGATGAGGTTCACATTCTGAACTTCTTCAATTATTTTTTCATTGTCATTTAAAGCGATGTCTATAGAAGGTTTGCCGCCAATTCTTCTCGAATAAAACAAACCTCCCTTATTGAACAAATCAGTTCCTTCTGTAAAAAAAGCCCTGTTTTCGTTGAATTGCTGTTCAAACGGACCTAAATTCAAAATCTGATCGTCGTATTTCGTTTGCCCAAAATCAGGAATCAGAATCGCGTCAAGAGTAAAAGCATCGTTAATACCGTACTTAATATCCATACCGCCTTTCAGTGTTCCATATGTTTTTTGACCGTCTGAAGCATTTAAATAATAAGAGGCGTAAGGCATAAAAAACAATCGGGTAGGAGGTTTTATATTGACGATTCCCTCCAGATTACCATTTTGCTGTGTGAATGTTCCAATTTTGGTGTCGATTAAATTCCAGGTATATTTTTTGCGTTCCCGTCTGATCTCTCTGAAAAAATTAATGCCCCAGGTTTGTTTGTCTGCGGCTGAAAAACGTAAGGCGGCATAGGGAATTTTGATTTCAACGGCCCATCCTTTGTCATTCAGCACCGCTTTGCTGAGCCATACGGCATCCCAGGAATAATCTTCGCCATTGGCATCTGTCATGATGCAGTCGCCCTGTACATCTGCTGCCGATACAAAAAACTGAAAATTTTGCTGGCCATCGTTAAAGCCATTGATAAAAACACCAAACATATCGGAAGTTCCGAAATTATCACGCTGCGAAATTTCTTTTAAAATTTTGGAAGGATCATCGTGAAGTGTTGCGGCTATATAGATTGCATCATTATTGTATAAAACCCTTACTTCAGTTTTTTGATTGTCAGGAATAGGTTTGCCGTTATCAGGCTGATACATTACAAAATCTGTAGCCGGAGAAACATTTTTCCAGGCAGGTTCGTCCAGTTTTCCATCAATTAAAATATTTTCGGTAGTCAGTTCAGCCTGCAGTGTTTTCTTTTGGGCATGACACCAAAAAGTAAAAAAGAGAAAGCTGATAAAAACTAATTTTTTCATAGTATTTTAAAAAATAGAAGAATGGATAATGCGCTTTGGTTAACAGACCCTGTTTTTTTTCAAATGTTACAGTTTTAATTGAAATAAATGATTTTTCTGTGTTTTTTGCAAGAAAAGTACGAAAAATCAATTTTTTATTCATCCTTGAGTAAACCTCCTACAAAAATATTTGTTTTTTGAACCAAATACTAATTTGTTAAGCTGATTCTGTTAAAGTTTCACCAAAAAAGGGCTGATTTACAGCCTTATATTTTGCCAGGTATATTTTTTTTATACTTTTGCCAAACCCAAACCTCTGTTTAACCTAAAGAAATTCAATGATTTACAAGATTTATCCATTACTGGTGTTTTTGCTGTTATCTTTTGGTAAAGATTCAAACAACACCTCCGAAGTTAAAAAAGCAGCTGTAAAAACTATTGCTAAAATAGAAACGCTTACAGTTGATTCGAAAATTGAGAGTATTTACAATACCTTAAATCCCAATCATTTTTCACTACCTGAGCTTAGAACTTTCTCTGAAGCCTTAAAAGGGTTTTACTTGTTGAAAGAAAGAGGCGTAATCCAAAAAGACATCCTGACACTTATCGATTTTAGCCTGTCGTCAAACACCAAACGTTTGTGGGTAATTGACTTGGCTACCAATACTGTTTTATTTAATTCTTTAGTAGCTCATGGTAGAAATACCGGAGAAGAATTTGCATCTAATTTTTCAAATGCCAATTCCTCTTTCAAAAGCAGTCTGGGATTTTATGCTACAGGCGAAGTATATAAAGGTAAACATGGTGTTTCTTTACGCTTAGACGGACTGGAGAACGGAGTGAATGACAATGCACGCGAACGTGGAGTTGTCATGCATGGAGCTGATTATGTTTCAGAATCGTTTATCAGAAACAACAAACGATTAGGAAGAAGTCAGGGATGTCCGGCAATTCCAATGGGATTAACTAATGAAATTATCGAGATCATAAAAGACAAATCGCTTTTGTATATCTACCATCCATCCAGAAGTTTCGCGATGGAAGAGAGGCTAATTTCTTAATTTAGCATACAAATCCGAATCCAGATTATAAATATCAGCTCTGAAAATGAGCTGATTTTTTTTGCTCCATGCTGTCCAGTACCATTGGTATAAGGCGTATTTTTTTGTGATTCGAATGCTGGTCGTTTTTTTGGAAGCGATGATGGTGTCAATTTTATCTTTAGACCAATTTGTTGAATCTCCTAAAATATGTTCAGCCAGTTCCAGCGGATTTTCTACACGCACACATCCCGAACTTAAGGAACGGTTGTTTCTTCCGAAATTATTTCGATGGTTCGTATCGTGCAGGTAAACACTATGATTGTTTGGAAATAAAATTTTCATTAATCCCAAAGCGTTATTGTAACCCGGACTTTGTACATAACGGTAATTCCCTGGTTTATTTTCGTTCCAGGCAGCAGGGGAGACTTCCTTTCCGGCGGTATCATAAATAGTAATATTTTTATTCGCCAGATAATTTCGATTGCGTTTCATTGCCGGAACCACATCTTCCTTTAAAATAGTTGGCGGTACAGTCCAGGTTGGGTTAAAAACCACCGTTCTTAATTTTGAAGTAATGATTGGAGTTTTTCTCTTACTTGTTCCTACGACAACATTACGGACCAGGGTTGTATCCTGACTTTCGACAACGTTTAATTTGTAATCAGGGATGTTGATAATAAAGTAGTCTTCGGCCAAATCCGTAGTATACCATCTCCAGCGTTCTAAGTTGGCGATAATTTGATGTTTTCTTTTCTCTTTTGAATAGTTTAGGGCACTTATCGTTCCAGCTCCAATAACACCATCAGCAGCTAAGCCATGTCTTTCCTGAAATTTTTTAACCGATTCGAAAGTTTTGTGGTCATAAATAGAAGTAAGACTGTCCTTTCCGGTCATGTCTTTCCAGAACAAGAGCCTTTTTTTGATATTGATCAAAGCGGTGTTAGTGTCATTTAAGGTGATTTTGGTAGCCGATTCAATAGGTTGGATATCGTCATCCGGAAAAGTATTGATGATTTCCAGTGCTTTTAAAAGTTGTTTGTAAGGAGATGCCTTCGATTGAATGCCGTCTACAATGCTGTCCAGTTTGTTTTTGTTGAATGCTTTTATCAGGACATTGTTTACGTCAAATGTTTTTTCTTCCAGATCCCAATCAGTGTATAGTTTTTTAGGGTCCAGTTTTCCTTTGTAAAGATGGTTGAGGTATTTTTCAAAATTATAAGTCAGTAAAACATCGTAGGTTGCCAGATCAGAATCACTTAACGAACTAATTTTACTTTCGAATTTTTGTAGTTTCGAAGCTTTGTAATCCTCGGGATCCAGACCCAATTGTTCGGCATCGGCCAATTGCGACAAAACATAGGTTCTTTTTTTCAGATTTCCCCAAACGGTCATGTTTTCTGATGAGTTGTAGAACAGCTTGAGTGTTTCACTTTTAAAGGTACCAATCAGAGCGGTATCAATTGAAACCTTTCTTTCGTCAGTAAGTATAATAGCCGGGGCGGCTTTTTTTACCACGGGAATAGCTTTTGGTGCTTCTTTTTTGCAGCTAATGAATAAACATATTATAAATAAAAAGTAAAAATTCTTCATTCAATATTCTTTTAAATATAAAACAATACACGCTACAGTTTTTAATCCGAACTAAATTACCCGGGGATGGAAGTTTGTTCTTTTCGTAAACGTACAATAGCGTTTTGATGTTAAATCAAATTGGCTTCATCGGCGTTGCAGTAGGTTTACGACGTTTGATTGCAGCCTTTTCAGATTCTTTACTCTTTTGAAGCTTTTCTGCAAAGATTTTCCGGACTTAAATTTGATTTTCTCGGCAAATATAGGTCTGATTTTCTCAAATAATGAAATAATTCTTATTAATTTTTCATTATTAAAATAAGACCGGTTAAGTTGGCCGTTTTCTAAACTTTTCCTTCAAAGATACAACTTTCGGCTGATTTTTCCTTTCGAAGCCGGCATTGATAATCGGAATAAATTTCTTTTGCTGTAGTTTCTTTTATACGAACTCCATTTTATGAGAAATAATTGATTTTATAACTTTTTAATTTTAAATAAGTTATCGTTAAATGTGATTTTTTATTGAATTTTTTTGCCAAAAAGCTTAGATTTAACTGAATTTATGCCTTATCTTTGCACCGCAGTAATGCGAAAGTAGCTCAGTTGGTAGAGCTCCAGCCTTCCAAGCTGGTTGTCGCGAGTTCGAGCCTCGTCTTTCGCTCTAAAAAACCGAGATTTAATCGTTTCGGTTTTTTTAACAAAAATAAAAAATTATTGAGTTT
>NZ_MUHH01000022.1:83696-174729 GCF_002217475.1 Flavobacterium tructae | reverse complement strand
TTTTTCTTAATTTCGCTTGTTTCTCAAAGCGGGTGCAAAAGTAGAAAACTTATTTCTAATCGGCAAGAGTTTTTTGAAGTTTTTTTTTAGAAAATTTCTTTTCGTTTTTAACTTCCCTCCTTACCAATCTTTCAATGAACTTCCCTTGTTTTGCGGGGTGCAAACTTAAAACTTTCTTTCTTTACTCGCAAGCTTTTTGGAATCTTTTTTTGAAAATTTCTTTCCGTTTTAATTCCTTCGCTTGTCAGTATTTCTGTGAACGTTTATCGCTGTTGCGGGTGCAAAAGTAGTCACTTTATCCGCTTTTACAAGCTTTTTTTAAACTTATTTTTAATCTTTTTCGAAACTTTATCTTAACACCCTGATAACACCTCTTTTACAAATTAAATCATTTTCAGATTTGAAAGGTTTTTCTTCGTTCAAATAAAACTCTTAGATACAAAGCCCCATTTTTACTGGTTTCTTACTAATCTCGCAAAGACGCAAAGACGCGAAGTTTTTGTTTTTCTTGTCTTATTTCTTTTGAAAACCCATGCCCTAGCCCCGATAGTAGTGGAAATCCTTTTGATTTTTCCTTTAAAAAGCAAAAGATTGAAGCGGATAGCGGGATAAAGCTTCGACTTCGCTCAGCCGGACAGAAACTGCTTTTCTTGCATTTTCGCTCAGCTGGACGAAATCACTCCTTATATAATAGGTAGTAAAAAAAACAAACCCGACAGGTTTTGAAAACCTGTCGGGTTGTATATACACTCCAGAACAATACAATTACTCGAAACGAATAGCTTTAACCGGAGAAATCTTTGTGATTATATAGGAAGGAATCAACAGCACCACAAAACAAACTCCAACCGTTAGCAAATTCAATAAAATAATATGCCAAATATTAAAATAGACCGGAGCCTGATTTACATAGTAATTTTCAGGATTTAAGCGAATCACTCCAAACTGCTGTTGAATTAACAACAAAGCAATACCAATTAAATTTCCCCAAAACAATCCCCGAACAATCAGATAGAACGCGTTATATAAAAACACTTTACGAACCATCCAGTTATTAGCTCCCAACGCTTTTAAAATTCCAATCATTTGGGTTCGTTCTAAAATCAAAACCAACAGCGCTACAACCATGTTAATGGTAGCCACCAATATCATTACCCCTAATATTACTATGATATTAAAATCGAAAAGCTGCAACCAATCAAATATATAACTGTACTTCTCTATTATTGTTTTGGTATCCAGATTAGATGATGTTTGATCGTAGATTTTTTCTCCTGTTGTTTTAATAGCATCAAAGTCATTAATGAATACCTCAAAAGCGCCAACCTGATTGGGACTCCATTTATTAATTCTTTGAATATGCCTTATATCCCCCAATATATAAGTGGCATCAAAATCCTGAAAACCTGAACTAAAAACACCTGCGATTCTGAATCGGCGGCTATTAGGCATTTTCCCTTGCTCTTCTTTGATAAAAAAAGTATTAAAATTATCTCCTACTTTAAGATGAAGCCGATCTGCAAGGAATTTTGAAATCAAAACATATTCGTTTAAAGTAGCTGAAAAATCAGGCAACTTCCCTTCAACCAAATACTCTTCTATATTTTTCCAGTCATAATCCGCTCCGACTCCTTTGAAGATTATACCTTCAAAAGAATTCTCTGTCCTGATAATACCAGCTTTACTAGCGACTGCCTGAATATGATTCACCTCAGGAACTGATTTAAATTCAGGATAAAACTCCTGTTTTTTCGAAATAGGAATCAAAGTAACATCAGAATTATTATTATCGTAGTTTGAAATTATAATCTGCCCGTTGAAAGCCGAAACTTTATCCCTTATTTTTTTTTGAAGACCAATCCCTGTCGCAACAGAAACAATCATCATTATCATACCAATAGCGATGGCCGAAATAGCAATTTTAATAATAGGCGCGGAAATACTGCTTTTAAAATCCTTTGCAGTAATTAGTCTTTTAGCTATGAAATATTCTAAACTCAAATTTTATGTTGTCTTGAAATTATTAATTACATCCGTTTCCGGTTCATTCGAATCAAAAGTACATTTTAAAAAGCAAAAATGAATTGCTTCTAAGAACAATTATCAAATGTTTAGAAGGTCATAAAGGAAGCTTTTTCTTCATTTCCTCCACTATATTATATGCAGCAGGACAAATGGCAACATTCTTCAATGTTAAGTCCGCTATCTGATGAAACTTTTTACGATCTGTATGCGGAAATTCTCTGCATGCTTTCGGACGAACATCATAAATCATACAATAATTTTCATTGTCCAAAAAAGTACAAGGAACACTTTTCAAAACATAATCTTTGTCCTCATCAATTCTGAGATATTGTTCGATAAATTGCTGCGGCTTTTGTCGGAATGATTTTGAAATTCTTTCGATATCAGCCAAAGTAAACAAAGGCCCGGTAGTTTTACAGCAATTCGCACATTGCAAGCAGTCTGTTTTCTTAAATTCGGCATCATGTAAATCCTGCATCACATAATCCAAATTTTTTGGCTGTTTCTTTTTAAGCTTATCGAAATACTTTTTATTTTCGATATGCTTATCTTTGGCTAACTTATTTAAGTTATTTAAAATTTGCTTCAAGTTTAAGATTTAAAGTTGAACTGCAAAATTAAACAACTTTAAACTTGTAACCTTAAACTTTGAACTAAAATACAATGAAAGATCTTTTCGGGAAAGCCATGTACGATTTCCAAACCAATAATTCACCTGAGAATATTATCACTGAAACTTCGATTTCTGAAGAAGACGAAATGAGTGTGGATTATTTATTCCGTTCGTACAATGAAATGCCTAAACTCGAACAAAAAGCATTGCAATTAGCCTTCGGAAAAACTCTGGACGTAGGCTGCGGAGCCGGAAGCCATAGTTTATCTTTACAAAATGACAGAAATCTGGAGCTTGTTTCAATTGACATCTCAAAAAATGCAATCGAAACCTGTAAGCTTCGCGGAGTCAAAAATGCTATAGTCAAAAATATTCTGGATTTTGAAGAGGAAAAATTCGACACTATCATTTTACTAATGAATGGAGTGGGAATTTTTGGTAAACTAGAAAATTGCAACAAGTACCTTTCTAAACTAAAATCACTTCTGAACCCGGGCGGGCAAATTTTACTCGACAGCTCAGACATTATCTATATGTTTGACGAAGACGAAGATGGCGGAAAATGGATCCCATCCGATAATGACTATTATGGAGAGCTTGTGTTCAACATTTCTTATAAAGGCGAGAAAGAAGAGCCGTTCGACTGGCTATACCTTGATTACAATACTCTTCAAAATGCCGCTGCCGCTAATGGATTAAAATGTGAGCTCATCCTTGAAGGCGACCACTACGATTATTTGGCTAAACTTTCCCTATAAAACAACAAAACATGAACGAAACAGATTTAGAAAAACTAAAATATCCAATCGGAAAGTTTAAAACTCCAACAGATTATACCTCGGAGTACATTTCTGATAGTGTTGCCATCATTGCCTCTTTTCCTGAAAGATTAAAAAAAGAAACGATTCATTTAACCGACGAACAACTAGACACTCCTTATCGTCCGGACGGATGGACTGTTCGTCAAGTAATTCATCATTGTGCCGAAAGCCACATGAACTGTTATATCAGAATAAAATGGGCTTTAACCGAAAATAATCCTGTAATAAAAGCTTATGATGAAAAATTATGGTCCGAATTGCAGGACAATCTAACCATGCCCATCCAACCAACCTTACAATTACTGGAAGGACTACATTACAGACTAGCTTATATCATGAAAAATCTAAGTCCGAAAGATTTAAACAAATCATTTATTCATCCCGAAAATAACTCCGAATTTCTGATCAAACAAATCATCGGAATGTATGCTTGGCACAGCAACCATCACCTGGCCCATATAACAAATTTAAAAAACAGCAAAAATTGGATCTAAATCCGATGTTTCCTTTTTACACAGTGTATACTATTTCCCAGAAACAAAAAATCTCTTCAATTGAAGAGATTTTTTGTTTAGATTCCTTAAGGAATATTTAAATATTTATGCGTTTGAAGAGAAACTCTCCATTTTGGGTTGTTCATCACATAATCTACAATCAGAGGCGTCATTTCTTCTTTTTTACTCCATTCTGGCTGAAGAAACAAAATTGCGTTGTCATTTACCAACTCAGCTTGCTCTTCTGCAAAAATAAAATCGTGTTTGTTATAAATAATTACCTTCAACTCATGCGCATTGTCATACACCGTTTGAGTAGGCAATTTATTTTTTTTAGGCGAAAGACAAATCCAATCCCAAGTACCTGATAACGGATAAGCTCCTGAAGTCTCGATATGAACTTTCATATTTTTATCCTTCAACTGTTGAGTCAATAAACTCATATCCCACGTCAAAGGCTCACCACCTGTAATCACAACAGTATCAGCCTGACTTGATGCATTATTTACAATTAAATCAATACTTGTTGGCGGATGTAACTCGGCATTCCAACTTTCCTTCACATCACACCAGTGACAACCCACATCGCAACCTCCAATTCGTATAAAGTAAGCAGCTGTCCCAGTATGGAACCCTTCTCCCTGAATGGTATAAAATTCTTCCATCAAAGGCAACATCGCTCCTTTATTTACTTCTAATTGTATTTCTTTTGATAACATTATTCTATTTTAAAGTGCAAAGATAGTCAATTAAATACGGAACAAAAAAAACCGATAGTTCAAAGAAACTATCGGCTTTATATTTGACTGTAAATTTATATTATTTTAGAGCTTTTACTGATTGCGCAGCGTAAGCATTTGCAGGATCTAAAGCTAAACTCTTATTGAAATATTCAATTGCCTTTGCTTTATCAGTATTTGCATAACTAGCACCGATACTATTGTAAGCTTCTACTACTTTTTTAACTGTAGCTGGCTTAGCCAATTCTTCAGCACCTTTTGCCGTAATTCTTGTTACGTACTCTTCGTAGTTTTTAATGATTAAATCATCTTTTTCTAACAAGTTGTTAATTCTACCTTTGTACAAGTAAGCCTCATTATAAGTTGGTGAAGCTTCTAAGATTCTGTCAAAAGCAACATCCGCTTTACCTAAAGCCACAGCATCTGCAGCTCCATTTGTTTTATTTGCGTTAGCATAATAAAGAGAAATACCGTAATAAATATTATCATCTAAGTAGTTTTTAGACTCTTTGTTCGTTGTTCCAAGCTCTAAAACAGTAGCAGCCTGAGCAAATTGTTTTTTCCCGAACAAAGCTTTTCCTAAATCAGATAATTCTTCAACCACTAAAGGCTCTAGTTCGATCGCTTTTTTGATATCAGCTATACCAGCATCAAAAGAAGCCTGATCAACAGTTCCGTCAGCAGCAGTTCCTTTTTTAATTTTAGATAAACCTAAATACAAATAATCTCTACCAATTACTTTGTTAGAAGGTACTTTGATATAATCTTCAATAGATTTGATCGCTACATCTACATTTCCATTCTCATAAGCAGCATAACCTAAATATCTGAAAATTCTAGGATTTACTTTATCCTCAGCAATCATTTTGTTTGCAACAGTCTCTAAACTTTTATAATCCTTAACCAAGATTAAGAAATCTGCGTGACGCATTTTAGAATCTAAAGAGTAATCCGTAAGATTTAAATACTTCTCGTAGTTTGTAATTGCATTTTGCATGTTAACTTTAGAAGTAGATGGTTTATTTCTTCCCCATTTATAGTAAGTCTCAGCTAACTCTCTGTAAACCGGACCATAATTAGCGTTCAAAGCAATTACTTCATTAAAAGATTTAATTGCTTCATCATAAGATTTAGCGCCTTTTAATAAAACTCCTAGCTGCATTTTTGCTCTTAAAAGCGTTGGGTCAGCTGTAAATGCATCACGGTATGCCTTGTAAGCATCGTTTTGATTGTTTGCTCCGTAGTATGCATCACCAATAGCTAAAAGTGCAGTCGCATTTTGAGGATCAATTACCAACGCACGCTTCAAAACAGCTATCGCATTTGTATAATCTGGCGAAGAAGAATTCATGTAAGCTCTACCAATGTAAATGAATTCCTCTACATCTTTACGCTTCATATCTTTTGCGGCTAAAGCAAAATTTGCCTGAGCTGCAGCAGCATTCTTCGCATCAAGATCTAACTGACCTAATCCAATATAATTTAAGTTTTTCTTATCTGATGCCTGTAAACCATTTGCATAATAAATTTTAGCAGAATCAATGATTGCCTGATTTAAATATACATTACCTAAAACAAAATTAGCTTCTCCATCAGAAGGTTTTGCTTTGATGATTGATTTAAGCAATGACTTTGCTTTTTGAAATTGCTCAGCATCGATTGCTTTTTTAGCTTCTTTGATATCTTGCGCTTTTACTACAGTAGCTGAAGCAACTAAGGCAAGACTAAAAATTTTAAATTTATTCATCTCTAATTGTAATTAATTTATTCTTTATCTTTTACTATTTGATTCCTTATTTTAAGCTTTCTTCCAGGAGTTCTTACCGGTAATAAACCTGATTTTAGAACTATCCTCTGTCCAATATCGCCGGCAATAAAGGATGCAAACCCCATTCCCAAGCCAGAATAACCCTGGCAATTTATGATAAACAAATCACGTGCCAAAGGGTATTTTACTTCTGCAAGATCATTTTGAGTTGGGCTATAATATTGATTACTATTTAATCCTTTAACACTCAATACATTTATTTTCTTCACCACTTCAGCCATGTTTGGTGAAGGCTGAGAAAGCCAGTTTACACCAACTACCCCGATCATACCATCATTCTCAGATACAAATTTAATGACTTCATCGTTCGTTTTAAAAGAAAACACTCCTTTTGCAGGAACATCTTTAACTTTAGCCAATTCTTTCATATAACGTACGGTACTTGAATTTGGATTATCAAACACAAGTCCTTTAATTTTTGCATCAGGTTTGCCCTGCATAAAATCGATTACCGTTTTCAACGCTATTAATGTATCATTATTGCCTTTGTTCGAAATAAAAGCTATTGCATCTGTCGCAAAAGGGGTAACTCTGGGTTTTATTTTACTTTTTTCGAATTTAGCCAATTCTTCTTTAGTCAAATCTCTCGTTGTCACTACTACTGAAGCTTTCTGATTGAGTAAATCATTTATAAGCTCAGCTTCTGACTTAGGTTTTACCGTAATCTTTGCATCGTAATAAGTTCCTTCGAAGACAGCAACCTGATCGTCCACAATAGGTTTTATAGTTTCATCGACAGTAATATCGATTGCTCCTTTTAAAATTGTTTCTTTATCGTTTTTACTTTTTTGGTTGCACATGGCAAACAAAAAAACAAAAACAACCAAGCCTGCAATCTTACTATACTTTAACATAATTATTCTGCGTTTGAATTAATTAATCTCAAAAAACGAATTGCTGAATACACTATCAATAATCCTCCAAAAGCATATCTATACTTTTGCTCCATATTTAGCGGAAGTTTTTCCCAAAACATGATCATTAAACCGAGTACAAGATATATTAAAAAGAACAGTATTCCTAAAACAAGAAGAAATCGCTCTTTGAGCGATTTCTTCTGAATATTATTAAGTATACCTTTTAACATTATTCTGCAGATTGAATAGTAATAGGCAGAGAGTAAAGTACCCTAACTTTTTTACCATTTTGCTCGCCGGGAGTCCATTTTGGACACTTTTTAAGAACACGAATTGCTTCTGCTCCTGTACCGTAACCGATATCCCTTAAAACTTTAATGTCGGTTAATGAACCGTCTTTTTCAACTACAAAAGTAACATAAACTTTACCTTTTAAACCTTCTTCTTCCGGAGTCTTGTAATTGTTTCCTACGAATTTGTAGAATTTCTCAATTCCTCCAGGGAAATCTGGTTTTACTTCGATACCTGCAGTATTATAAACGTTGTTATCTTCCTGAATGATCTCTGTAACTGGTCCTTTACCAACTGGCTCATCAACAGTTAAAACTGCATCTGGATCTCCTTTGATGGTTTCGTTACCTACTTTTTTATCTTTAAGTTCCTCAATTTTCGGAGGATCTTCAGTAACTTCATTTGCCTTAGCAACAACCGGTTTCACGAACTTCACCTGATCCACTTTTGGTGGTGGTGGTGGTGGTGGTGGTTGGTTTGGCTTTACTTCCTCTTTTTTAGGAGGTAATTTTACTGTCGCAATCTTAATATCATTATTCACATCATCTTCACTAGAATCTGGTAAAAAGCTTGCAATAAGAGGAGCTGCAACAGCAAAGCTAAAAATAACCGATCCAATAATAAGAGACTTTACAGTCGTCTTACCGTTCGATTTTCTTAACTCATATGCACCATATATCTTATTACGCCCTTCGAATACGATATCAAGCCACTGATTTTTAATTATATCTAATTTCATTTTTCTTGATTATTAGGAGGTTCAAAAAAAGACAACCCTTATTGTTTATCAATCAATTTTGTTTCCTCAGGTGAAAACTCAGGAACGATAGCATAAGTATCTACTCCAGTGATAGCCATCTCATCCAACATATCAACTAAATTGCGGTAAGTTGCTTTTTTAGTTGGCTTAATGATAACTATAATTCCATTCTTAGGTTTTCCTAAAGCAGCAGAGTAAGCTAATACTTCTTTCTTTTGCTTCAATAACTCCTTACGAATACCATCCTTACCATATGCAATATCTTTAGGCCCAACCTTAGGTGTTGCCAATAATCCCATATAATAAACCATTTTATTGTTTTCCCCCATCATAACAGTCATTGTACGATTCTCATCAACCTTAACTGGAGGTGTCTTATCGTCTGGATCTTTATCTGGTAAAGACAAATCCATCGATTGAGGTTTTGACAACGATGTGGTTAACATAAAGAATGTGATCAATAAGAATGCCAAATCTACCATCGCCGTTAAATCGACTTTCGAGTTTTGCTTTTTACTTCTTACTTTACCACCTTTTCCGCCACCACCGTCGCCGGTATTTAATTCAGCCATTTTAGTGTATCTTTTTTAATTAAAAGTCTTTTCCTCTCATACCTGTAACTAAGTTAAAGGAATTGATTTTTTGATCTTGTAAAATATCCATAATCTTTTTGATTTGTGGATACTGCTCTTTAGCGTCACCTTTGATCGCAATCTGCAATTCTTTATCATCAAGGTCAATTGCGGCTCTTCTTGAAACCAAAAGCCATTCTTTTAATTGATTGTCTAAAGAATCAATTGGAATTCCAGGTTGATCAGCTTTCACTCTATCCGCAGCTTTCATAGCGATAATTTGTTTCAAATTTGCTACTGGTACACCGAAGTCATCCATTAAGGCAAATTTAGTTTTATCATCTTCTGAGAAAGTCACACCAAATTTAGCTCCCATTCCTTCAAGAGTTCTTTTACGAATCTCTCTTCCTTTGATATCAAAAAACACTTTGCTTTTTCCGTCTGCTCCTTTACCGATCGTAATAATTGCCAAATCAGAATCTGGTAATTTACTTTGAACAGTAGAAGAAGGCATATCTACAGGAAGTGCTTCTGGCACCTTAGCAGTAGCGGTCAAAATAAAGAACGTAAGCAAAAGGAACGCAACATCACACATGGCAGTCATATCTGTCGATGTTGACTTTTTTTTCATTTTTATTTTAGCCATTCTCTTTTATTTTATTTTGATAAATAATTAATTATATAATATCAAAAATTAATTATTGTTTCAAACTTCCTCTGAATCTTCTGTAAGTATTTACGATTGTAGTACCAGCCTCATCGATAGAGTAAGTTAAATCATCAATTTTAGCAGTAAAGAAGTTGTAAGAAACGATCGCTAAGATTGAAGTAGAGATACCTGTTGCAGTGTTGATAAGTGCCTCAGAAATACCTGTTGCAAGAGCAGCCTGGTCTGGAGTTCCAGCAGAAGCTAACGCACCAAACGCTTTAATCATACCAGATACTGTTCCTAATAATCCTCCTAAAGTTCCTAATGATACTAAAGTAGAGATAATAGTCATGTTTTTTTCTAACATTGGCATTTCTAATGAAGTTGCCTCTTCGATTTCTTTGTGGATTACTTCTGAAGCTTCTTCACTGTTGAAACCTTCTTTTTTAACATCTTGATATTTAATCAAAGCAGATTTAATTGCATTTGCAACTGAACCTTGTTGTTTGTCACATGAAGCGATAGCAGCCTCGATGTTTCCTTCTTTAATGCTTCCTTGTACATTTTTCATAAATGTATCTAAGTTAGCTTTACCAGCAGCTTTACCGATAACAATAAATCTTTCAATAGAAAAAACAACAACCATTAAAAACATACCTAATAATACTGGTACGATAAAACCTCCTTTATAAACCTGTCCTAATGTATTGATAGGGTGACCAGTTTCTGGATTTCCTCCTTCAAAGTTAGCTGCATCTCCCATGATTACTTTCCAAATAAACACCCCAACTAAAATACACGCTACAATAATGATTCCAGTGATCATTCCTCCTCCGTTTGAAGTGCTTTCTTTTTTAACTTTAACGTTTGCCATTTTTTTTAATTTTAATAGTTTTAAATAATTTTATTTTTTAGTTATATTTAACTTGTAGAGGAGCAAATTTATACGTTTAGTTTAAATAAAAAAACTTTTTTTAATTTAATTGAAGGAAATTTAACGTCAATTTAAAAAATATCTCATTAAATTGCCGATATCATTTTTTAGATAAAACAAAAATAAGGGCTAATAATGGGAAAATTACAACGTTTTAGTAAATATTCAAACATTCCATTGATATCTTCTTAAAAAGTTGCGAAATTGTTTTTTATATTTTTTTTAACCCAAAAAAGTTTTTTCCTACTAAAGAAAAACAGCCTAAAATGTTAATAAACCTAGCAAACCTCTTATAATCATCTAAATTACAAATAAAAACATGAATAAAAAAGACAATTTCATTCAGGATATCAACAATGGCTATTCTTCGAAGGGAGATAGTATTGTTCTTGGAAGCGCCATTCTGGACGGAGAACCACTTGGAGAAGCTCATGTCAAAATTCCTCTGAAAACATTAAACCGTCACGGGTTGATTGCGGGGGCAACGGGAACCGGAAAAACCAAAACGATACAGGTTTTCTCTGAGCAGCTTTCGAATGTGGGAGTTCCTGTTTTGATGATGGATATTAAAGGTGACTTTAGTGGAATCGCCGAAGAAGGTAAAGAAGAAGGTTTTATAACAGAGCGTCATGCTAAAATAAACATACCTTATAATATAGCTTCTTTTCCTGTTGAATTAATGTCTCTCTCAAAACAGAACGGAGTTCGCTTAAGAGCTACTGTTTCGGAGTTCGGACCGGTATTGTTTTCCAGAATATTAGACCTGAATGATACCCAGGCGGGTGTGGTTGCCGTTATCTTTAAATACTGTGATGATAATAAAATGCCGCTTTTGGATTTAAAGGATATTAAAAAGGTCCTTAATTATATTACCGAGGAAGGCAAAGATGAAATATCTGCCAATTATGGCAAAATTTCAACCGCAACTACAGGAACGATTTTGAGAAAAATCATAGAATTAGAGCAGCAAGGCGGTGACTTGTTCTTTGGTGAACTTTCGTTTGAAATTGATGATTTAATGCGAATTGATGAAAACGGAAAGGGTTATGTAAACATTATTCGTTTGACGGATATTCAGGACAAACCTAAATTATTCTCGACTTTTATGCTGAGTTTATTGGCTGAGATTTATCAGCAAATGCCGGAAAAAGGAGATGTTGTACAACCTGAACTGGTTATTTTTATTGATGAAGCACATTTAATTTTCAATGAAGCCAGCAAGGCTCTTCTGGAACAAATCGAAACGATTGTAAAACTAATACGTTCTAAAGGGGTTGGAATTTATTTTGTAACTCAGAATCCAATGGACGTTCCGAGTGGTGTATTGGCACAATTGGGTTTAAAAATTCAGCATGCGCTAAGAGCTTTTACTGCCAATGACCGTCAGGCGATTAAAAAAACAGCAGACAATTATCCAACTTCTCCTTATTATAAGACAGATGAGTTACTAACCAGTTTAGGAATTGGGGAGGCTTTGGTAACTGCATTGAATGAAAAAGGAGTCCCTACTCCGCTTGTAGCGACTATGATGCGTGCACCTATGAGTCGAATGGATGTGTTAACTGCTGAAGAAATTGAAGGGATCAACAGCAAATCGAAACTCGTAAAAAAATACCTTGAAGAGATTGATCGGGAGAGCGCTTATGAAATTCTGAATAAGAAAATTGAAGATGCCACTCAGGCGGCTGCAGAACAGGAAGAAGAAACACCGGCAAAATCATCTAAATCTGAACCAAGCACAGCAAGTGTAGTTGGTAAATCGGTTTTAAAAGTGGTTACCAGCGCTACTTTTATAAGAGGTGTTTTTGGAGTCCTGTCCAAAATCTTCAAGAAATAACCTATCAAAAATCAATGACAATGTCAAAAATCAATTTGAAACTGATGGAGACATTGTCATTGTTATTGATATTGCTTTTTGAGATTGATTTATTTCTGAAGTAATTCCAGTATTTTATTTTCTACTTCCGGACTGTTCCAGATGTTTTCAATATTTTCTATTCGTAAAACTTCTTCCATTATTACATTTTGAAAATCGCCAATTGCCAAAGCTTCGGAATAAGGACGATCACTAAAGGTTACGCGACTGTAAAGCGGAATCCATTTATCAGGATGTTTATCTGAGAATGCTTTTTCGATTTTCTTTTGCAATAAGAATTTTTCATCAGCCGTTTTGGTACTCATCTCCATAAAATTGCGATAAGACAATTCGGCAATTGCATCGGCATTCGGTTTACGTGAAATTTGATACTCTGAGAAGATTTTCTTCCAATCGTCTCCATATTTTCCAATCATTTCACTTAAAACGGTGATATCTTCAAAACCCGCATTCATTCCTTGTCCGTAAAACGGAACAATGGCATGACAAGCATCTCCGATTAAAGCAATTTTATCTTCGTATGTCCACGGAAAACATTTCATGGTTACCAAAGTACTGGTTGGATTTTTAAAGAAATCATTTGCCAGTTCAGGGATTACTTCGATCGAGTCGGGGAAATTCTTCAAAAAGAAATCTTCAACCATTTTACGATCTGTAAGCGACGCAAATGAATTTTCGCCTTCAAAAGGCATAAACAAAGTACAGGTAAAACTTCCATCGAGATTAGGAAGTGCAATTAACATGTATTCGCCACGTGGCCATATATGAAAAGAGTTTTTATCTAATTTATGTGAAGCATCTGCATTTGCCGGGATGTTTAGCTCTTTGTAGCCCATATTCAAAAATTCCTGGGAATAATTGAACATGCTCTGACGCTGCATTCGGTGTCGTATTCTTGAGAAAGCACCATCAGCACCAAAAACCATATCGTACTTTTTCTCTTCCCACTCTCCTCTTTCGGTTTCACCTATATGTAACGTAGCATCATTTAACGTCACGTCCCAAATTTTTTGTTCGAAAAGAAATTCTGCACCTGCTTCTTCCGCAAGATCAATCATTTTCCGGTTTAAAGTTCCTCTGGAAATAGAATAAATGGACTCGCCTTCCTGACCGTAGTTCTGAAAATTGAGTTTGTCTACCAAATGAATGGCGCGTTTGTCCATTGGGATAGCAATTTCCCGAACGGCATCTCCAACACCAACGCCGTCAAGTGCTTTCCAGCCCCGATTTGACATTGCCAGATTTATAGAACGACCTGAGAAATTAATTTTACGGATATCAGGACTACGATCATAAACATGAACGGTATGACCTGCTTTTTTAAGATAAATCGCCAAGAGTGATCCTACTAATCCGGAACCAACAACAGCAATTTTTAGTGGAGTTTGCATCAAGAAAAATCTAAATATAAGATCGTAAAAATAAGTAATAATTGTACATAAGCTTTAAAATAAATCAATTATTTACTGTAGCAACTCACAACCGTTTGGATTTTTGCCAGGATTCCGGGTTAATTTAAAAATATAACAAAATGTTATTTTATTCGATTTATCTAAAAAATTTAAACTCTTACATTCGCTTTCGGTTTTACCTTAATATATATCAGAATCATGGACAGCACAATTTTACAATCAGAAATTATTCTGGAAAACGAAAAAGTACTATTAATTCCGTTTGAGAGTCGAAGAAACATTGAACTCAAAGAAATCATTTTTGACGATGGGATCTGGAAATACATGGGCATGTACGTTCGCGATGAGAAAGATTTTGAAAATTACATTCAAAATACTCTACAGCAAAAAGCCGCCGGGATTTGTTATCCTTTTTTAATCATTGATAAAGCCACCAATCGGATTGCAGGAAGTACCAGATACGGCTACCTGAATCTTGCAAGTCAGAAATGTGAAATTGGCTGGACCTGGTACGGGGAAAATTTTCAGGGAGCCGGCTTAAACAAAGCCTGTAAATTTGAGTTGCTAAATTTTGGATTTGAAGCCATTCAATTCAGAAGAATACAATTCAGCGCTGATCTTGAAAACAGAAAGTCACAACGGGCAATTGAAAAACTGGGAGCAACCAAAGAAGGTCTTTTCAGAAACAATTATATCGATTCGGAAGGAAAAAGTAAAGATGATGTTTATTACAGTATTATTTCCGAAGAGTGGCAAGCAGTTAAAACGAATTACTTTCCTGAATTTATATAGGAAAAGCGCCTCAACTATTGTGATAGAAAAATGGTATTTTAGCTTCTCCTAAAGTACCTCTTCTATGACTGAATTACAGACTATCTATCAAAGAACCCTAAAATTTGCTGCAAAAAGACACGCCGATCAGAATCAGGTAATTCCCGGAACCAATTTACCTTATGTTGTTCATTTAAGCAATGTAACCATGGAAATTCTATTTGCTTCGCAAAACACAACGTCTTTTAATACTGCATTTGCAATTCAAATTGCATTACTCCACGATATTCTGGAAGATACAGCAACTACTTTTGAAGAACTTGTAGCGGAATTTGATGAAGAAATTGCTCAGGCCGTCCTGGCACTAACCAAGAATTCTAAGATACCTAAAGAAGAAAGAATGACCGATAGTCTGGTCCGAATTAAAGCATTATCAAAAGAAGTGTGGGCTGTGAAATTAGCTGACAGAATAACTAATTTACAGGTTCCGCCAGAAGACTGGAGTTTAGAAAAGATAAAAGAATATCATAATCAAGCGCTACAAATACTAAATACACTTAAAGGCAGCAACGCTTATTTAGAAAAAAGACTTTTAGAAAGAATTCAAAATTATTTACTGTATTGTTCAGTTGAAAAATCATAGGTCACAACTCATCCAAACATAATCTCAAAATGAACCTCTATTCAGAACATTATGTAAGCGAAAAAAGCGAGCGATTTGTTACCAAAATCTGGTGTCTGGATAATGGCAATGGTAAAACAACAGTTGAAAATAAGCTTGTCTTACCCAACGGCTGCTTTAATCTCGCTCTTATTAGTGGCGAATCAATAGAAGTACACACCAGTAAGCGAAAATATGAGATGAACGAAGGATTTTACTTTTGTTCGCAAATGACGAACAAGGTTTTGGTCAACATAAGACCTAAGACCAAAGTAACCATCATTCAATTCCAACCCTGGACGCTTTCGATGTTTCCGCAATATGATTTAAGCCATTTTAGCGATTCAATTATCAGGATTAATCCCGAAGAGCTTCCCTTTAAAATACAATCTGATGCTGTTACTAAAAATTTGTTGCATGCTATTAATGTTTATTTTGAAGAATTGTCTGCTTCACATTCAGAGAAAAATACCATCGAAAAAATCTGCGAAATCATCAGACTTCACAACGAAGAAATCTCGGTTTCCGAAATTAGCGGGATTTTAAAGGTCTCTCAGCGGTTGTTGCAGATGAAGTTTAAAACGGCAACTGGGCTTACGATTAAAAAATACATTCAGATTCTGAAGTTCAGAAAATCCGTAGATCAAATGGTACATTCGAATCCTGAGAAACTCAGTCTGACAGAGGTTGCACTTTACAATAAGTATTTTGACCAGTCGCATTTTATAAAACAATTTAAAGGTGTCATGAAAACAACTCCAAAAACATTCAACTCCAGTTTGTACTTTCTTTCTAAAAAAAGATAAGATTTTCGCATTTGTACAATTTTTAGGTTTTGGATTGCAGTACTATTGCAAAATCATCAATCAATCAAACCAAATATAAAATGAAAATCAATCCATCTATTTTCCCGTTAAAAGTTTTTTTAATTGGAGTATTACTTTTCCACTCTCAAATCGGGTTTTCTCAAGAAGAAAAAAGCTCCGAATTGTATAAGATCATTATGTCACGAGACAGTCTTCTTTTTAATGTTGGCTTTAATACCTGCGACATTAGCCAGTTTGAAAATCTTTACAGTGACAGTTTTGAATTTTATCACGACAAGGACGGTCCTTCGGACAAGGCTCTTTTTTTAGTCAATCTCAAAAAAGGCTTATGTAAATCGGTTGAAACTTACAAAGCCAGAAGATACCTGGTTCCTGGCAGCACCGAAGTTTATCCGTTATATCAAAAAGGCGTGTTATATGGTGCCATTCAAATGGGAATTCATCAGTTTTACGAAAAATCAGCAGGAAAAAATGAATCTCTTGCAGACGTGAAGGAGAAATTTGGCAGTACTGCACGATTTACTCATCTATGGATTTTAGAAAATGGGGCATGGAAACTTAAAAGATCTCTTAGTTACGATCATCAGGAGACCAATACAGCGGGCACCCAATCGGATATCTTTGACAACGATGCTGCCATTAAAAAATGGCTGGTTCAGAATAATGTTCCGACACTGGGTATTGGCGTGATCAATGATGGGAAACTACAGGAAGTAAAAGTTTTTGGTGACCTTAAAAAAGGAGTTGCTGCACCTTACAATACCATTTGGAATGTGGCTTCTTTGACTAAGCCAATTACTGCCATAGTCACTTTAAAATTGGTAAGTTCCGGAAAATGGGATCTCGACGAGCCTCTATACAAATACTGGACAGATCCGGATATCGCAAATGATCCGAATACTAAATTATTAACCACGAGAATTATCTTAAGTCATCAAAGCGGTTTTCCGAATTGGAGGTATATGAACAAATCTGGCAAATTAGATTTCAAATTCAAACCCGGAACAAAATACCAATACTCGGGAGAAGGCATGGAATATTTGCGAAAGGCTCTGGAAAAAAAGTTTCATAAATCACTGGATCAATTAGCGGATGAATTGATTTTTAAACCGTTAAAAATAAATGACACCAAATTTACCTGGGGCGCCATAACCGATGTTTCGCGATATGCCACTGGTTACGACAATAAAGGGAATGCTTATGAGCCTACCAAAAATAAAACGGCAAGTGCAGCCGATGACTTGCTGACAACCCTTGAAGATTACGGGACATTTCTATGCAGCGTGATGAACAGTGACGGTTTGAGTAAAAAAGTTTACGAAGACATGACCGCACATCAGGTTCAAACTAAAAAGAATAAATATTTTGGTTTAGGGTTTGAGATTTATGATTTAGGAAATGACGATTTTGCTTTGTCACATGGCGGAGCTGACAATGGGGTTCAGACGATTTTCCTGTTACTTCCAAAAACCAAACAAGGCCTGATTATTTTTACCAATGTTGATGATGGATATAAGGTTTACGAAAAAATCCTTACACATTATATGGGTGAAAAAGGGAAGAAAATAATTGAGATTGAAACCAAGTAAATCTTAATTCAAAAAGTGATGTGTACAAAATCATTATTCGGAAATCTATGGTAAAATTATGTATTCTTATTGTGTTATTTTTAAGTGAAGTTCTATTTGCATAAACCTATTATTGATTTAAAAAAAATTTGTTAGTTATGAGCATAGGCCTATAAATAGTGGTGGTTCCTGGCAGTTCCCGGTCTATGCTCTCCCGCAAGAGTGTTAAGAAAAAGATAAAAAAAGGATTGATTCTGAAACATAATTAAAAATTCGTCGTCTAACAAAAGACAACGACATAATCCTGAACAGATTAAAGAGTTTCAATCATCAAATCAAAAATCAATCACTGATTTACTAACCTTAATCATCAATCAATATGCAGAAACCAATCAAACTAGTTGTTCTTAGTGTTATTCTACTATTTTTCGCTTTGAACATTACTTCCGCACAGGACAAAGCGAAACAAATTGACCAATTATTAACTACCTACAATCAATATGGTCAATTTAATGGTTCGGCACTGGTTGCCGAAAATGGAAAGGTAATTTTTAAAAAAGGATTCGGCTCAGCCAATATGGAATGGGATATTCCGAATCAGCCTGATACCAAGTTCAGATTGGGCTCGATCACCAAACAATTTACCGCTTCTTTAATCTTAAAATTAGTAGACGACGGAAAACTAAAACTGGACGTTCCTATCACTACTTATTTACCGGATTACCCTAAAGAAACCGGCGACAAAATAACACTTCATCACTTACTTACGCATACCTCAGGAATTCCAAATTATACCGCTACACCAAATTTTCTTAGAGATAAAAGCCGCAATCCTTATACTCCGGAAGACTTTGTAAAAACATTTAACAAATTGCCTCTGGAATTCAAACCAGGTGAAAAATTCAACTATAGTAATTCCGGATATTTCCTCTTGGGGTATATTATCGAAAAAGTTACCGGTAAAACCTACGAACAATATTTGCAGGAAACTATTCTTACTCCTTTAAAAATGGTAAATACAGGTTTTGATCATAGTGAAGTTATCCTTAAAAACAGAGCTGCGGGTTATGAAAAACAAGGCAAAAATTTTGTCAATTCTTCTTTCATTGACATGAGTATCCCATATGCCGCGGGATCTTTATATTCTACTGTCGAAGATTTATACATATGGGATCAAGCGCTTTATACGACTAAATTGCTTTCAGAAAAATCGATGGAGTCTCTTTTTAAACCGTATATAAAAGCCTGGGGAGATTTTTACAGTTACGGATGGTTTATTTCAGAAGCTAATAATGGTAGTAAAGACAAAGTAAAAATTACGGAGCACGGTGGAGGAATTAACGGATTTAACACGCTCATTTCACGTGTTCCTGCCGATAAAATTCTAGTGGTGTTACTTAACAATACAGGCAATACTGTTTTGGGCGAAATGAACACTGCTATTCGTGCTATTTTATACAACCAGCCTTATAAACCTGCCAGAAAATCATTGGCAATTGATTTATTGGATGTTTTCTCTACAAAAGGATTAGTAGCCGGAATGGATACTTATAAAAAACTAAAGAATGACCCCACTTTTGTTATTAAAGAAAACGACATGAACGAAGCCGGCTATCAATTGCTGCAAAGCGGAAAAAAGAAAGAAGCTATTGAAGTATTTAAAATTAATGCGGAGACTTTTCCAAAATCCGGAAACGTGTATGATAGTTTAGGAGAAGCCTATCTGACAGATGGAAATAAAGATTTAGCGATAACCAACTATAAAAAATCGGTGGAACTAGATCCTTCAAATGAAAACGGGAAAAAGGTCTTAGACGAAATTTCAAAAAACAAAACGAAATAACTCTCAGCAAACCTCTTTAAAAAACTCCGCTAAAATTGATTTCAAATCAGTTTTAGCGGAGTTTTTTGTTACAATTTCTAACAGTCATATTCGATAATTTAGCATTAAAAGAACTATTTTAGCGCTGCCCAAAAAAACAAAAAATAAACCCTCAAATCAACGTGATTTACAGCAATAATTGTTGTGAACTGTTTTTACTTAACCTATGAAAAAATTAAAGACACAAACTCTTTTAGTACTCGTACTATGCCTGTTTCTTCCGCTTATCGGTAATGCTCAAACCTCAACCAAGACCGTACCGATGCCCAGTCAGCAAAACAAAATTATCATTGATAAAATTGTCGAGGCTGCCCGTTACAAAAATTATGTGACCGATTTTTGTCTGGTAACTATTAGCGAAGCTGCCCTTAAAGAAAAATGGAACGATCAAAAAACGATTGAAATAACGGAGAGTATCGACTACAAAAACTTCCGGGACGCCGTTTATAATATGTTTGCTTTTTATAATGAAATAGAATTGGAAACACTTTTAAAAACCTATCAGAAAGATACTGCCTATCAAACAACCAATGTCATGGTTACCAACGATGCACTGGGTTACAATCTCGAAATATTTGCAAATGATATTGTTCGGGGAAGGTATAAATAGGTTCTGAGGTACTGAGGTTCTAAGTTGCTAAGGTTTTAATCTTTGTCAAAGCTTACACTTTGACAAAGATGTAATCATAAAAACGCAAAAGAAACTTTGCGAATCTTTGCGAAAAGACTTTTCGCACTTTGCGGTAAAACCAGTAATCCTAAAACTAAAAAAACTATTTCCCAGCAGGCTTAAATACCAATTTGGTGGATGTTTTAATGATCTCTTCTTTGTTTAGTTTCATCTTTCTGAATTTTCCTGCATTGTACATCTCGGCCTGATCGTCATAATGTTTACTAAACGGATTACCGGATTGTCCTGTTGGCAAAATACTCCAGCTATTTTCGATATCAGAGAAATCCACTACTCTTCTGGTTGATGGCCCGCCTTTTACGTGATACTTTCCTTCCTTATTGAATCCGAAAAACTGATTGTTTATTACTTCATTCGATCCCGGAGCTGCAAATGGCCCTACATTAAACAAACTGCGCAAAGCCGCTACTTTACCCAAAGGATGTTCATGTTCTACGGTGTGTGCTTTACCCCAGTTCCAATCTGCCACCTGATTCCCAAATTGTTCCTGAAGTTCCGCTATGGCTTCATGGAAAGATTTTGAAACAATATCACTTCTGGTTTCCTTTACATTCTTGGTTTTGATATTGTCCCACCAAACGGAATTTTCATTCTGAATTTGTCTTGCAATGATTTGCTTCCCCAGCGAGGTATCAAGATACAAAGTAAAGTTATCGGCTCCCATTTCGTCTTCAAAAGTATTTTTCAGGTACAGATAAACCCATTTATTGTAAATCGTTGGTCCAACATCCTCCGTATTATTGGTTCCTTTCCATGATTGCAAAGCATTTATCGCTTCTTTTTCTTCTGCGGAAAGCGAACTTCCGGCTACAGTCGAAATTAAACGTTGCACCACTCCCGGTGAAACCAGTGAAGTATTATCAAAAATCATCTTACTGATGGCTTCTTTATCCCAATCTGATTTTGCGTCCATTAAACCTGAAATTCTTTTGGCACGATCCTCCGGCAAATAATATCCCGGATATAAAAAGCCATCGATAGCCTCAGGCTGATTGTTGGCAGAATACACATAACCCCATTTTGGATTCTCGGCAGAAGGATTCTTCGAAAAATCTAAATGCTCTTTAATATCGTCTTTACCGCTGGCACCATCCAAAATAAGAAAGGTGTTCACTCCCTTATCGTGTTTATAAAGTGCTCCGGTTGCCCACCATGCCACATTTCCTTTAGCATCACCATACATCACATTCAAACCCGGTGCCGCTACAAGCGAAACTGCTTTTCTGAAATCGTCTTTATTTTTAGCATGTGAAAGTCCATAAACTGCATCTAAAATCTGGATGGGCTGTTGTGTATAAACCCACGACATTGCAATAGGATTCTTTTTTCCCAAACGATCCAGCACATCATTCATGATAGGCCCGTGGCGGCTTGATTTAACCGTCAGAACTACATCTGACGTATCTTTTACTTTTATCGTTTTTTTAATCGACGTATAAGCCGCAAAACCTGTTGGTGTCTGATATTGATTGGAATCACCCTCTTTATTTTTTTCCTGATAAAAATCGATATCATCATTTTCGAACATTGTCAGTCCGTAAGCATAATTGCGATTGTGCGCCAATAACGGATAAGGTGTTCCGGCCAGATAACAGCCGTACAATTCAAAATCCGGTGTTACCAAATGTGCTTCATACCAGGTCGCAGGCTGTGAAAAGCTAATATGCGGATCATTCGCAAAAATCACTTTTCCGCTTTTCGTTTTAGTGGGACCCGCAACCCAGCTGTTACTTCCCACAAAAGGAGGAATAAGTGAATTCTCCAGCAATGCCGCTACAGACTTTGAAATGGTGGTATATTCTTCGATATTCTCTTTTGAGTTTTTGATCCTGGTGGTATTAAACTCCCCCTCGATCCCTAAATCTTTTAAATATTCAACACCGTATTTATCCCGAATAAAAGTTAACAAAGGATCTGTTTTTTGCGCCATTGCAAAACTAAAAGACATATAACCAAAAATATTATACACGTCTTTTATGGTAAATTTTTCTTTTTTCACTCCTACCAGAGTAAACTCAATCGGCGTTACTCCCTCTTCCATGTACTGATTTATCCCGTCCAGATAAGCCATGGTCATTTTATAACTCTGACTGTTAGGATCTAATTTTGCTATGGCTTTTGCCGAAGCTTCTTCTATACCGATTCCGGAGAAAAATTTATCATTTTTTAGTGCAACCGATCCAAAGATTTCTGATAATCTTCCGGGTGCAATTCTTCGAAGTAATTCCATTTGCCATAATCGTTCCTGCGCATGAACATAACCAAGTGCCGTCATCGCGTCTTTTTCAGAATCGGCATAAATATGAGGCACTCCAAAATCATCAAAATACACTGTGGTTTCTTTCTGGAGGTTTTTCAGTTGTACTTCACCTTCGTATTTAGGCTTCAGATGAAAGATGTAGGCACAAAGACCAATTCCAAGAATAACAATCAATACCAATAAAACCAACAGAATTTTTTTTAATTTTTCTCATATTTATGAAACGTATAATGATAGATGATTTTGCAATGATGTAACTTAAATTTAAAATCCTGTAAGAAACATCTCTTTTAAAAGTCTAAATTTATGTATTTAAAATCAATACTATAAATGTCAATCTATAAAAAAATAGCGATCGGTATCATTTCAGTCCTTTTTTTTGTGATTTTATTCGATATGGGCCTCAACTATTGGATAAAAAAACAATTGCCTCTTATTGTACACGAAAAAAACAAAACTGCTTATTCGATTCATTACGAAAAAATCGAAGTCTCATTATGGAGCCGAAGCATCAATGCGCAAACCTTACTGATCCATCCCAAAAATCAGCTTCAGAACAGCAAAACAAAAAACGGAATCTACTCCAAAATTGAATCCATTACGATTCGTCATTTTAACATTTGGGATCTGGCCTTTCGCGATATTATTCAAGCCGAAAGTATCATCATCGATAAACCCCGCGTCATTTTATATAAAAAAGGGGATAAGCTTTTAAACAATAGCAGAAGTATTCAAACAGAAATTATAACCCCTTTTCAAAAAATAATTGCGGTTTCCAATATCTATTTAAACGAAGGAAGTGTTGATGTGGTTTCACTGAACAATAACCAACCTATTTTTAGCATCAAAAAAATGATTCTAAAGCTCGAAGGAATTTTGGTCACTCCTACTACTTTAAAAGAAAAAATCCCCCTGCATTTTGAAAAGTATGTTTTGGTCTGTGATAGTTTATATTTTAAACCCAATGCCTTTTATCGCCTGAATATTGGCAAAATCAGTAGTGAAAATCAATTCCTAAGGCTTAAGAATTTTTCTTATTTGCCTGAATTTAATCGAAAAGAATTTGTTCAAAAACTCGACAAAGAGAAAGATATTTATACGCTAAAACTGGATTCAGCTGACATTGAAAAAATGGATTGGGGTTTTAAAAAAGAGCAATTTTTCTTCAAAGCCAACTCATTGGTTGCTCATCATTTGAACGCTAATATCTATCGCAATAAAATACCGAAAGATGATTTGAGTAAAAAATATCTTTACAATGCCTTATTGCGAAAAATTAAGTTTCCTCTACAGATTGATACGATCCGGATTTTAAAATCAAAATTGGTTTATGAGGAAGAAATTGACTTTTCAAAAGGTCCCGGGATTCTAAATTTTGACAATTTCAATTTGCAGGCTATCCATCTGAAAAGCGGTTTTGCTTTAAAGAAAACTGCTGATGTGAAAATTAAAATCAATTGCCTTTTCATGAAAACGTCTCCTTTACATGTTGATTGGAGTTTTAATGTTCTCGATCCTAAAGACAGTTTTCACATTGAGGGAACGATCTCCCGTTTCAATGTTGACGCAATGGAACGTTTTACCAAACCTTACATCAACACTACTTTTACCGGCAAATTCCATAAATATCAATTTGATTTTTACGGAAACGATGATAACGTTAAAGGAAACGCTTTGTTGGACTATGAAAATTTAAAAGTAAAACTCTTTAAAAAGAAACATCCTGAAAAGGAAGCGAAACTAAAAACTGCAGTTGCCAATTTAGTACTCAAAGATGACTCGGGAGCAACATCTAAAACTGCTGATGTTGAATTGGACCGAATTCCCGAAAAATCTTTTTACAATTTTCTATGGAGAAGTATTGCAGCGTCTTTTTCCCAAATTTTAATTTAACTTATTTATTCTTCTGAAGAGTTTCATTTCGGATAAGGTCAAAGGAATAATAAACTGCAAACCTGATATTTATCAGGTTTTTTGAATTTTATTTTCCCAACATTTGCTTTTATTTTAATTTAAAAACAAATGGCAAAACCATCGTTACACACTTTTCATATTCCTGTAATGGGTCTCGCATATACAATTGACAGTCCGATTCGAGTGGCACAATTTGGTATTTCGTCTGTAATTTCTATCGCTGATGATGATCTGATTGAGAAGATGCGTAATTTTTACAGTACTAAATTTAATTTTCCGTACGAAGAGATAAGTCAAAAATTTCAGGACTACAGGGCACAGCGCATTACTTCATATCTCAATCTGGTCGATAAAATTGTGAAAGAGAAATTTGAAAATTTTAAAACGGAATTAATCGAAAGTAAAACTGCGTTAGAAAACTACATTGCGATGTTACCGAATACTTCCGACATCAAAAAGGGGTTTCAGAATTTACTGGAGGACGGAATTTCTTTTAAAGAAAATATCCAAAACTACATTGAATCACATCTTTCACCCGGTTGTATTGATGTGAATATCATGACCAAAATCGACAAAGATAATTTTGAAAAAAACGAACAGCTTCCGATTGAATTTAATGATGCTCATGCTGCTTTGCGAGGTTTCGCTAATAGTGATCTTGAATCTTCGGTGGTACTTTCTGCCGGAATGAATCCGAGATTGTACAGCTATTTCGAAAATTTTTCGGATTTCTTTCCCAATAGTAAAAACGAGCTAAAAAAGAGAATCATTCTAAAAGTCAGCGATTTCAGATCGGCTATGATACAGGGAAATTTCCTGGCCAAAAAGGGCCTGTGGGTTTCTGAATACCGCATAGAATCAGGGCTAAACTGCGGC
The DNA here is from genome assembly GCF_002217475.1 of Flavobacterium tructae. Lineage (GTDB taxonomy): Bacteria > Bacteroidota > Bacteroidia > Flavobacteriales > Flavobacteriaceae > Flavobacterium > Flavobacterium tructae. Next base: position 149,407 of record NZ_MUHH01000022.1, on the reverse strand, counting down.
GGACATGCTTTTGCCACTGAAGGTCTTTTACTAGGTCCGATTTTAGAAGAGTTCCTGCGGAAAAAGAATCAGCTTATTCAGTCTGCGCATGAATTGATGACAAAGGTATTACAGCAAAAACAAGTTCATGTCCCTGAAGCACCACTGCCTTTGAAAATTACAGTTCAGGGAGGTGTAGGTACTGCGGAAGAACACGATTTTTTATTACAAAATTACGAAGTGGACTCTGTAGGATGGGGATCTCCTTTTTTACTGGTTCCCGAAGCGACTTCTGTAGACCCCGCTACTCGTAAATTATTAATGGATGCTAAAGAAAAAGACTTGTATCTGAGCCACATTTCCCCACTGGGAGTTCCGTTTAATACTTTAAAAGGCACTACAAATGAGGCTTTAAAACAAAAAAGAATCGAGCAAAATAAAGCAGGGAGTTCCTGCCCGAAAAAATTTCTAGCCCTGAGTAAGGAATATGATCCACATGGAATTTGCACAGCATCGAAGAAATTTCAGGACATTAAACTGGCAGAATTAGACGCTAAAAAAAATAGTCTTTCGAAGGAAGCTTACGAAAGAGAGAAGTTTTCGATCACCGAAAAAGCCTGTTTATGCGTTGGATTAGCTAACGCGTCTTATTTAGAAAATAATATTCAGATAAAAGGTCAGGCGCAGGGAGTTGTTATCTGTCCAGGGCCTAATATGGCCTATTTTGACCAAGAAGTTTCATTGTCTGATATGCTGGCACATATTTATGGAAATAAATCAATTCTGAGGGCTAATAACAGGCCTAATCTGTTTGTAAAGGAATTAAAAATGTATATCGACTACTTTAGGAATGAAATAAATAATATTTCGGGAGAAATCACCAATGCCCAATTAAAGAAATGGACTGCTTTTAAAGCTAATCTCTTAGAAGGAATTGCCTATTATGAAAATCTATTTTCGTCTTCTTTCTATTTTCAGGAAGATCCCGAAAAAATCAAATACCAATTCGATTTTTACAAACTGGAACTGGCTACAATTAAAGTTCCAACTTGTGAGTTGGTATAAAGAAACCGCCGATTTAAAATTTAAATCGGCGGTTTTATTTTAAAACTGTTTTCCAGTTTACTCTTTTTTCTTTTTGCTGCCATCGATAATAGCTCCGGTTCCGGCTCCAACTCCTGCTCCTGCTAAACCGCCTATTATTGCACCTTCACCTTTTCTCTTGCTAACAATGGCTCCTGTCACTGCTCCTACTCCGGCACCTATTACAGCTCCTTTGGCAGCTGAACTCCAGCCTTTCTTTTTGGGAGTGGTTTGTGTTGCAGTCGAAGTTCCGTCAGCTTTTTGATTGACCACGACTACTTTTTGTGTTTCTAACTTTTGTTGCGCCTCTACCTTTTGCTCTTCTCTGATCTTTGCCATTTCCGTTCTCATTGAATCAATAACTCTTTGTTTACTGATTTCAACTTTCATCGAATCAATACTAGCTTGTTTTGCTTTATTGATATCCTCTTTTCCCTGATTCTGGCAAGAAACAAGAAATACCGCAGCTATAAAAATATATAAAGCTTTCATGAGATTGTAGTTTAAAAAATTATTACACTACAAAGTAAAGAAGAACTTTTTTCGAAAAAGTTACAGGATTTTGCAGAAAACTTATAGAATTTGAAGGTTCTGTTTCGCCACAGATTATAATGATTAAAATGATTTTAAAAAACTACTTCAATCTATTTGAATCTGCACGGGATTATACTTTGACTTACTCTCCTAAAATTCCTTTTTTAAGAATCTGCCCAAAATCATACATGTCTTCATACGAACAATACAACGGAACCGGTGCCAGACGGATTACATTGGGTTCACGCCAATCTGTTATCACGCCATTTTTCATCAGGTAATCAAATAAGCTTCTTCCTTCTCCATGTAGAAAAACAGAAAGCTGAGAAGCTCTTTCACTAAGATTTGAAGGTGTTATAATCTCAAAATTGCCTTTTACCTCTTTATCAATTTCGTGTAGGATAAACTCTAAATAAGCGGTAATTTTATCTCTTTTTGCGATCAGGTTATCCATTCCAACCTCAGCAAACATTTCAACGGAAGCCAAATAAGGCGCTAAAGAAAGTATTGGTAAATTACTAATTTGCCAACCGTCTGCTCCATGAACCGGATCAAAATTAGGCTCCATTTTAAAACGACGTTCCTTGTTATGTCCCCACCATCCGGCAAATCTTGGTAAATCCGGATTGTTATGATGTTTTTCATGTACAAAACAACCTGAAGCATTCCCCGGTCCTGAGTTCATATATTTATAACTGCACCAGGCAGCAAAATCTATATTCCAATCGTGGAGCTGTAGTTTAATATTTCCGGCTGCATGTGCCAGATCCCAACCCACTTTTGCTCCTACTTTTTGACCTGCGGCAGTAATTGTTTTCATATCGAAAACCTGCCCGGTATAATAATTTACTCCTCCTATTAACACTAAAGCCAATTCATCTCCGACTTCTTCAATTTTTGCCAGAATATCTTCAAGACGAATATTATGTTCTCCTTCACGACGTTTGATTTCTACAATCGCATCTTCTGTTTTATAACCATGAAAATGTACTTGACTCTGAAACATATATTGATCTGAAGGAAATGCTTTTTCCTCACAGATGATTTTGTAACGAGTTGCGGTTGGTTGATAAAAAGACACCATTAACAAATGAAGATTTACAGTCAAAGTATTCATTACCGTTACTTCAGAAGGTAAAGCTCCCACTATTTTACTCAGGGGTCCAGCGAATCTTTCCTGATAATCCCACCATGGTTTCTCGGCATAAAAGTGACCTTCTACAGCAAGATCTGCCCAATCATTCATTACTTCATCAATGTAAGCTTTGGTACGTTTTGGCTGTAATCCTAAAGAGTTTCCAGTGAAATAAATCACTCTTTTGTCATTAACTTTTGGAAATATAAATTGGTCCTGATAGTGATTTAAAATATCCTCTGAATCGAGTTGTTTCGCGAATTCGCGTGTATTTTGAAAAGTCATTGTGTTTTTGTTTTGAATGCTAAAATAACAAAAATTGTTTATTTTGTTTCAAGTTTCAGGTTTCAAGTTACCAACAGAACCTGAAACCTGAAACCATTATAAAATAGAAAACCCGACAAGTTTTAAAAACCTGTCGGGTCTGTCTATAAGATAAATTCTAATTAAAGAATTAACATTGCATCTCCGTAAGAATAGAATTTGTATTCTTCTTTGATCGCTTCTTCGTAAGCTCTTTTCATTAAATCATGACCACAGAACGCAGAAATCATCATTAATAATGTTGATTTCGGTGTGTGGAAGTTTGTAATCATACAGTTGGCAATACTAAAGTCGTGAGGAGGGAAAATAAATTTATTCGTCCAGCCTTCATAAGGATTTAAAGTATTTTGAGAGGAAACTGAACTTTCAATGGCACGCATTGAAGTTGTTCCAACAGCACAGATACGTTTTCTACCTGTTTTTGCAGCATTTACGATATCACACGCTTCTTGTCTGATGATCAATTCTTCAGAATCCATTTTGTGTTTGGACAAATCTTCAACCTCAACCGGGTTAAAAGTTCCTAAACCTACGTGAAGTGTTACTTCTGCAAAATTTACTCCTTTAATTTCTAATTTTTTCAAAAGGTGTTTCGAGAAGTGTAAACCTGCAGTTGGTGCTGCTACAGCTCCTTCTTCTTTTGCATAAATGGTCTGGTATCTTTCAGCATCTTCAGCAGTTACTTCTCTGTTGATGTATTTAGGAATCGGAGTTTCTCCAAGTTCTGTCAATTTATTTCTGAATTCTTCGTAAGAACCGTCGTATAAGAAACGTAAAGTTCTACCACGTGAAGTGGTGTTGTCGATTACCTCAGCCACTAACGAATCGTCATCGCCAAAATAAAGTTTGTTACCAATTCTGATTTTACGGGCCGGATCAACCAAAACGTCCCATAGACGCTGCTCTGAGTTTAATTCTCTTAATAAGAAAACTTCAATTCTTGCTCCTGTTTTTTCTTTATTTCCGTACAAACGTGCCGGGAAAACTTTAGTATTGTTAAGGATCAAAACGTCTCCGTCATCAAAATAATTGATAACATCTTTGAACATTTTGTGCTCTATAGTTTGTTTTTGACGATCGATTACCATTAAACGAGACTCATCTCTGTTTTCTGCTGGAAATTCTGCTAAAAGTTCTTTTGGTAAATTGAATTGAAAATGTGATAATTTCATATTGACATTGCTGATTTTAGAGTGTAGATTTTAGATTTTTTTATCTAAAATTGTAAATCGTGTGCAAATATACGATTGTGAGATAGGCGTTGTCAAGTGTTTTGCTGTTTATTTTCAAAAGTCTTTGGTTTACTGCCCCTTAGAGTTCCTTAAAAATGAAAGTTTTAGCTTTTCTTTAACTTTAGAAGAAACCAAAGTTCATTTAATCCGAACTCCTGAAAAATCGCTGTTGCTTTTCCCGATCAAAATCAAAAATAAATCCACAAAAAAACCTCCGGTTGGAACCGGAGGCTATTGAATTATGTTCAGCTCTTAAATGAGCTTCTATTTTTTATAGTGTTTCGACAATTTCAAAGTTTAATACTTTCAAATCATTCCAGAAATCAGGGTATGATTTTGAAACTACTTCGGCATCTTCAATAACAATAGGCACTTTTAAAGCCAAGGGTGCAAATGCCATTGCCATGCGGTGATCATTGTAAGTCGCAATCTTCACATTGTGCTTAATATTTTCTGATGCCACCAAAGTCAAACTGTCATTGGTTACTGAAATGTCAGCTCCTAATTTTGTAAGCTCGATTCGCAACGCTTCCAATCGGTCTGTTTCTTTAATTTTCAAGGTATGAAGACCTGTTAAATGACAGCCTATTCCCAAACCTAAACAAGTTACTACTATTGTTTGCGCAATATCCGGAGTATTGTTCAATTCAAAATTTACATTTTCAAACTTAAAATCCTCTTGTTTGACCAAAGTCATTTTATTGTTCTGAAAAGTAGTTTTCACTCCCAATTTTTCATAAAGTGATACCAATTCAGAATCTCCTTGTAAGCTGTTTTCTTTGTAACTGCTTAACGTTATAGAAGCAGTATCTGCCAAAGCCACTAAACTAAAGAAGTACGAAGCCGAACTCCAATCTGATTCTACTACCATTTCTTTAGAAGCTACTTCTGTTTTTGGATATACTTTGATCACATTTCCTTCAAAACTGGTCTGGATATCTAAATCATTTAGCAAAGCCAAAGTCATTTTGATGTATGGAATCGAAGTGATTTCACCTTCTAAAGTCAATTCTAAGCCATTCTCCAGTTTTGGTGCCACTAATAAAAGTGCCGAAATATACTGACTGCTTACGTTGGCTGCCAAAGTTACTTTTGAAGCGGTTACTTTTTTTCCTTTGATTCGAATTGGCGGATAACCTTCTTCTTTTTCATAGGAAATCTCAACTCCCAATTGTTCTAAAGCTTCTACCAAAATCTTAATTGGGCGCTCCTGCATTCTGCTGGAACCCGTCATGACTACTTCGCGGCCTTCATTTACTGCAAAATACGCTGTTAAAAAACGCATCGCCGTTCCTGCATGATGAATGTCTATGATTTCGTCATGGCCAATTAATGCTTTTTGCATTACCTCACTATCATCGGAGTTTGAAGTATTGGCTAAAGTAATATTTGGGAACAGTGCCTTTAATAACAACAAACGATTGGTTTCGCTTTTTGATCCGGTTACTGCAATTTGTCCTTGTAAATTATGTTGAGTGGTTTGGAGTAGTAAATTCATTATAGGGTAATTATATTATAGCATTTTTGCAAATCTATTTTAAATAAAGGACACTCCAAAACTTTACCAGGACTTATCACATTATTTTAATTTATCGTTGTTTTTATGACGGTCTTTATCGCGAACTGATTTTAAATCCATTTTTTTATCAAAAGCAGCTTGTAAATCTATTCCGATTTGATTGGCCAGACAGAGTACTACAAAAACAACATCGGCCAGTTCTTCTCCTAAATCTTTATTTTTATCGCTTTCTTTCTCTGACTGTTCTCCATACCTACGGGCAATAATACGAGCGACTTCACCTACTTCTTCTGTAAGTTGTGCCATATTGGTTAATTCGTTAAAATAACGAACGCCGTGTTCTTTAATCCAGGTATCGACATCTAGTTGTGCATTTTTCAAATCCATAGTTCTATTTTTCAACAAAAATAATTCTAATCTTTTAATACCGCTAGATTCTCTTTAAAACAATTTTCTCTGTTTCTTTAGCGATCATCCCTTTGTAATATTCTTTTAGCATTTCATACTTTTCAGTAGATACTATTGCATCATTTATCTGGTGCTGCACTGTGATTTGTAAAAGATTATCGTTTGCTGCAATGTTAAACTTAAAAGTTCCTAAATTCTCTTCCATATTGAAAATTGCTGGCGCAGGCAATGTTTCTACTGCGAATCCTTCAGGAATTTTAAGCGTAATATTGTATTTATCAGTAAACGGGAAACCAAAATCTACCGGATATTCTCTCACTTCCTGTTTGAATGGGTTTTCCTGATTTGCAAAAAACAACATCGGACTCACATATATTTTACCGCCAATTACTTCACATAAATTACTTCCTGTAAAAGAGTACGATTCGACAATAGGCAATAGAATATCTTTTTCATTGGTTTTTGAGTACTCACTGATTTCAATTTTATTGTTTTGATTTTCCAATTTTTCCAGATATTCCTCTTCTTTGAGACTGGAAATGTTATGTCTCGTAATCACAGCATTGTAATCCGTACATTGTCTTCTGGCTTTTCCTGTGATTTTACCATCAGGATCAACACTATAATTCATAAATACAATGTCATTCGACGATTTTTTAGGCATCAAATCTACCTCTTCAGAGCTTCCGTCTTTTCTAATCAATCGACCGTACCAATTTAGGGCTCTAAGTGGCAAAACATTAGGGGTTGAATACTTATCTGAAGCATCTAAAAGTATATTCCCCTCTGGCGTTTCAACTGCCGCAATCACATAATTAAAAGCGGTTCTGTTTGGAAAAAGCGAAATCCCGTTAGAACGTGTACTCACTAAAACCGGATTTGCTGTCAAGCCCGCATAACGCAACATCGCGGTAAGCATTAAATTAATATCAGCAATATTTCCTGTCTTTTCCTTATACGCTTTCTTAACGCCATTATCTGTATAATATCCAAAATAATCATTCCATTTCACATTTTCTTTCACATGATGCAGAACAGCCAATATTTTTTCATCGATACTATTTTTTCCCTCCAGTTTCTTTTTCAAATCTTCTTCAAAATATCCTGTCTTGCTTAACTCCGCGCCAAAATCCTTGTTTTCGTAAATCGTTTTCACAACCGAATTCCAGTCTACTGAGTACATTTTAAACTCTTTACGCGGAAATTTAGTCATCGACAGTTCATGCTGAATACTTGCCGTATAATTATCAATATTATTTACAAAAGCCTCCTCTTTCATAGCCGGAAAATCTTTGGCCACATAAGTTGTTTTGGTTTCCTGATAATCTAATTTGTCTGTAGAAAATGTTGTCGAGCTGTTCAGCCAACCATTTCTTTCTTTACTTGTAAAAGTAAGCGTCTTTAAAGCTTTCTCTACTGTAGTTTTTGGAAAAATATACCCTTTCTGTCTTGGATTAAACACATAATACTCCGGAATATAAGTTGTAAATTCTGAATAATCTACAGGAATACTCGTTTGAAAATCCCATTCTCTGATCATTCGATCGCTTGGACATCTTAAAACATATCTAAACTCCAGAACAGAGCCTTCTTTTACATTAGGCATGGTAATCTTTTTTTGCGCTCTGAATTTATTGACTACTTCGTCAAACACTCCATCACTCTTAAGCTTTGTTTTTTCGATTTTACCTCCTACTAAATTATAGGTAACTGCATCGCTAAATGTTACCTTTTCTTTAAAGTCATTCTCGTTATAATACCATACTTTTTGATTTGCCCAATCGTATCCTTCCTTTTTATAGATTTTAATTCTGGTTTCGACTTCCGTTACCACAACAAAGCCTTGCGTTTCATCGTATTCAAATCTGGCCGTTCCTTTTTTATACAAAATAGCAGCCGCCGCTGATGAATCTTTAGGGTGTACTTTCTGTTCTAATTCAGCAACAGACACTTTTCCTAATTTAAACTCTTGTGCTGTTACTTTGAACATACAGAGCAATACCATTAAAAAACTTAAAAATTTGATTGGTTTCATTTTGATTAATTCTTGGTTAGTATAATTTTGGCATTATCATTTTTTGCTATCTGCTCCATAAAAAGACGATAGTCATCGTATTCTTTGTTGGAATATTTTCCTTTATTCAAAAACAGCGAGCGTTTGTAGAGTAATTTATTATTTTCTTTTTTGATGATTTCAGTTTTATATTCGCCGAACTTTCCTTTTAACTCAAAGTTTGAAGGCAAAAACTCTATAGCAAAACCTGCTGGTAAATTGACCTCAATCTCGTCTGTATCTGCATATCCACGCTGAATCTGAAAGGGGTTTTTTCTGTTTCGGATTCTCTTTACGTTTGTGGCGCTTTGATTAAATGCATCAACGGCAAAAATTAGTTTATTCCCTGAAACTGTTGCATAATTCAAAGCACTAAGCTGAACATCTTCGGTAAAACGTATTGTCTCTTTGTTATTGTTCAAAGTTATTTTACCCAATTTCAGATTGTTGATGTTATCCCAATACTCTTTGTAATGTGCTTCTTTTTCCGTTGGCTGTAAATGCTCTATTCGTGTTTTCGAAGCGTATTGAGATCCTTCTGAATTTATTAAAATAGAACCGGAAAAATGTCCGCTTTCATCTATTGTATAAGTTCCTTTTTCGATTTGAGTATTCCCCTTATCTTCATAGATATTAGTCCTTACAATTTCTGCTCCCTCAGGTTTAACAACCAATACATCTCTATCATCGGTAAAAGTTCCCTGATATCCAAAAGGATCGTCCTGACTTGTACATTCTAACCAGGTATACTGATTGCCATTCGGAATTGATAGAATCATGTGATTTCCCTGCATGGAAACAAAATCAGATTCGATATTTGTTTTATTAGAATCTCCGTATAAAATTGTATTATAAGACGGAACATCTACAGCTTGTAAAAGTGCTTTAGTATAATTGGTTAAAGCTTTACAATCGCCATAACCCAAGCGGTCAACATCGGTCGCCAGCATAGGTTTCCAACCACCAATTCCAACCTGAATACTTACATATCTGGATTTTTTTTGAACAAAATCGTAAACCAATTTTGCTTTTTTAATCGGGTCTTTTTCGTTGCCAACAATCGCTTTTATTTTAACTTTGGTTTCCTCCGGCAAATCGGTTGTTCCGGAAAGTATTTTTTCAGAATACCATTTGCCAAAATCAGTCCAATTTGTGGCGGTACCGTCAACCCCTTCCAGATGAAAATGTTCTAATCCCATCATAACTTTAGGAAAAAGATCTCTGTATACCGGACTATAATCTTCCTGTTTTTGGGCTAAAATAGTACTTGCAGTATAAGAAAGCTGCGTACTGGTATCGATTGTTTTCTTTACGTTGAACCCTGAAAATTGAAGTTCTTTCTTTTTAAATCCCAAATCAGCAGGATAGACGACATTTAGAACTGCTTTTTCAATGCTGGTATAAAACCCTTTTAAAGGCATCCAACTTGGAATAAAAGCAGTTGAAGAAGTTTGGACCTCACTGCTAAACTCAACTGTGAAAGGGTAGGAAATTGGAGTATAGTCTAAATATATAACACGACTATCAGAAAAGAGCGTACTACCTCCAACAACGCTCTGATCTTTAAAATCTTTCCTTTTTACTTTTTTAATTTCCTTACCAAAAGCATCATAAACTACCGCTTCGATACTCCTGACCGAAGTTGATTTATCATAATATTCATGAGCTTGTATTGCGCTAAGTCCTTTTTCGTTTAAAACCGTAACAACACGACGATTTCTAGCGTTCATAGTTCGTTGAGACAAAATCGCTATATCAATCTGATCGAAACGAACTACTGCATTGGCATTTTCTTTAAGACTGTCGGCAATTGCAGCTGAACTATATTCGCTCTTCTGAGCTGTTAAAACAAAGGTGAAAAAGAAGAAAAATAACGTAAGAACTAGGCTTTTCATTTAGTAAGTAATTTCGCCAAATATAATTTTTTTTTAGAAATTCTTAACACTCGTCTAATATTTTTTTAATCTCTGTTTTTACTGTCTATTAAAATAGTCACAGGTCCGTCATTAACCAGACCAACTTTCATATCGGCACCGAAAATTCCTGCCTGTATTTTTTTATTGAATTCCCTTTCTAAGGATTGTAAAAAATTCTCATACATCGGTATTGCAAAGTCCGGTTTTGCCGCTTTTATATATGAAGGACGATTCCCCTTTTTAGTAGAAGCATGAAGTGTAAACTGACTCACTACAATAATATCTCCATCGATATCCTGAATTGAACAATTCATAACATCGTTTTCGTCTGCAAAAATTCTCATTTTTATGATTTTACCCACCAGCCAATCAATATCTTCCTGCGTATCGGCTTCTTCTATTCCCACTAAAACCAATAAACCTTTCTGAATATCTGCAACTTTTTTCTGATCGACTGTTACGGATGCTTCTGAAACTCTTTGCAGTACTATTCTCATTTATGTAAGTCTTAAAGTTGAAAGTTATAAAGCCAAAAAGTTTAAAAAAGTCCTTTCGAAACTTTTTAAACATCGACCTTTTAACTGAATTTATTTTCTCGTTTCATCACTCGCTGCACGATCATCACCATAAGTATCCGTGCGGTAATGCTCTTCGTCTCCTTCCAAAATCTTAAGATAACTATTATAGCGGGACCAGGCGATTTCATCTTTTTCCAAAGCGGCTTTGATCGCACAATGCGGTTCTTCTTTATGTAAACAGTTGTTAAACTTGCACTGATCTTTTAATCGGAAGAATTCCGGAAAATAACCGCTTATTTCTGAAGGTTCCATATCAACAATTCCAAAACCTTTTATTCCCGGGGTATCGATAATCTGCGCATTAAAAGACAGATCGTACATTTCGGCAAAAGTGGTGGTGTGCTGTCCTTGTTTACTTTGTTCTGAAATTACAGTAGTTTTAAGATGCAAACTTGGTTCCATCGCATTGACCAATGTTGATTTTCCAACACCGGAATGTCCGGAAAACATACTTACTTTACCCACCATCATTTCTTTAAGCTTATCCACTCCTTTATTCTCTGTCGAAGAAATACGCAGGCACTTATATCCTATTTCCTGATAAATGTGCTGCAGATAAAGCTGTTCGTCCAAAGTATTTTCATCCAAAGTATCGATTTTATTAAAAATCAAAACAGCTTCAATTCCATACGCTTCGGCTGTAACTAAAAAACGATCTATAAAACTCGTTGTTGTTGGCGGATTATTAATCGTAATCAGCAAAAAAACCTGATCTATATTGGATGCAATGATATGAATCTGTTTGGATAAATTAACCGATTTACGAACGATATAGTTTTTTCTTTCGTGAATATTAAAAATCGTTCCGGTTACCGCATCTGAAGTTTGCTCCAATTCATAATCAACAATATCACCTACAGCAATTGGATTGGTGCTCTTAATACCCTTCATCCTAAACTTCCCTTTCATACGGCATTCTATAAAATCACCCTTTTCTGATTTCACAGTGTACCAACTTCCTGTAGATTTATATACGATTCCTGTCATTCTATATTTTTAGATTTCTGATTTTAGTTTTTAGATTATTCCTTGAACTAAAAAATAAAAGGCAAAATTACGTTTTTAGAATTGAACAACGCAACTTCGTCTTTTAAAATTAAAGGCTTACTCTTTATTTGAAAGATTTACCAGATAATTTCGGCTAAAATATCATTCTCTTTAACTTTTCCTAACTGAATCGTTTTTAAAGTTCTGGACGTTTTTCCTGCTCTTGTAATATAAATTTCGACCATTAATGTTGCTGGACCATTTTCAGTTAATTCAGTTTCTCCAAAATAATCGGTTTTAATTTTATATTTCCCCTTTATTGCATTTCGAATTATATATTGCTCCGGCCCATAACCTTCTGTAAAATCTTTAGAAAATCTTCCTCCAATTTGTGTAGAAGTATGGCTGTAATAACATTCTTCATTTGTTGGCTCAATTACATGTAAATCCAAATCAACATCCATTTGGTTCCAGTTCATGATAACTCTGATATCAACCGGCATTTTTGCAAGGTACTTTTTATCAAGCTTACCCGTTTTTATGCCAGAATGTTCTGTTATCATTCGATTAACATCCATTAGAATAATATCCTCTACACCTTCATACTGGCCACTCATTTCTCCATAATAATTCACTTCAAGCGCTTTAATTAATTGATCAAAAGCTTCTTGATATTTTCCTGCATCTTCTAGTGTTAAAGCATAATCTCTAAGACTCTGTGGTTCATGTTCTCTCCATTTTGCCACTTGTTTTGCAGTAAAAACTGCATCATTATGATCTTTCCACTGACGCAAAGTATAAGTCAAAGTTTTATAAAGCTGATGATTCTCTAACCCTAAATCAGCAATATTACTAAGGATCAGCAACGCTTTTTTTACATCGCCCTGATTGTAGAAAAAATGAGCCGCATCAAAATAAAAACTTGGGTTCCTTTCCTGTGCTTTTCGTAATTCAAAATACAAATCATATTGTTTTTCTTTTGGAGCTGAGGCCAACGCTTTTAAATACAATCGATCTGGATTCCAACTTTTTGTTTGAACAACTCCACTATTTGAAGAGTCCTTTTTCGTTGTTATGATAATAACTCCATTTGCCCCTCTGCTACCATATGTAGAAATTCTCGACGGATCTTTCAACACCTCTACCAAAGCGATATCATCTGACTTTAAATCGGTTAATTCACCCTCATAAAACTGACCATCAACAATAATTAAAGGCTTTTTTGAATCTCCGGCTAAATAACCTCTATTAAAATTTGAATCTTCCGAAAAATCTTTATTTTTTGATGTACCTTCTTCAAGAGCCCCTGTTAAATCTGATTTTTTTTGAGTACCATACCCTACTACAACTACTTCTTGTAATTCTGCGCTATTTGAAACTTTATTAATTTCTTCGCTTCCTACTTTTTTATCTTTTATATCAGCAATTTTTGGTATATCCTCAGTAACTTCTTCCGCTTTTGCTACCACTGGCGCAACAAATTTAACCTGATCTACTTTTGGTGCAGAAGCAGTATTATATACATTGTTGTCTTCAATTACTGTCGCGGCTGTTCCTGCACCAACAGGTTCATCTACGGTCAAGACTGCATCAGGATCTCCTTTTATAGTCTCTTGATAAACTGTGCCCCCATCTCTACCTAAACTAGGCGGAAGTTGCCTTTTGTATTTATACTTAGACGCAATTTTCTGCCCTTTATATTGAACATTCTTTTTCCACCAAATATTTAATTCCTTAAAATAATTTTCAATACTTTCCCAATTATTTTTTTGCTGCGCCAGTGTAGCATCATGTTCCTGTTTTTTAATTCGGTCAAATTCGGCACGCAATTCTGCTGGCGGAATAATATCATAAGAAATATAATCGCGAATATCTTCCAGAACAATCAATGACGTATTCTTCGTTATGATTCCGTATTTCTTACCCAGAAGCTCGATTTCAGCTGCATTTTTGTCATATTGAAAATCAAGATTGGCAATTTTTTTCTGCGCCCAAAGTTTTTCAATATTTACTTCTTTGGTATCTTGAATAGCAGCTTCAAGCGTAATTTTTCGTTCCAAAACTACTTGGTTGCCGTAACCAAAAAGAAGTGTAATCTCATTTTTCGGATTCAAAGAAATCCCCGAAAAACTAAAATTTCCCGAAACCGAAGTTCCTTCTATAGGAAATACATCAGTTACCGTTAAATTCTCCTTTATTCCAAGAAACTTTAAATTAGTATTTACCAATTTATCTAAAGCAGCTTCAGCATTTATCTGATTTAAATTGATGAAATTTCCGCCGGTTTTCATTGAAGAAAAGTTGAGAAAAGCAAAATCTGAAGAAACTGAAGAGGTAATTATGTAAAGAGGTTTCTTCGTTTTGGGTAAAAGATTTTCACTCAAAGAAGATAATCCATCTGTGAAAAATAAAAATTCATCCTGGTTTTCAAAACTGATTTGTGAAAAACGAGTTCCGCCATCGTATTTCGTATTTTCTAAAACTGTTTTTAATTCGGACCAATTTCCATCAGAAACTACAAATTCTTTTCGTTTTTCGAAAGTATAATTCAAAAAGTACAGGGTAACTTTTGTATTTTTTATTTTCTGGAAATAAACATTTAACAAATCCAGTTCCTTTTTTAAATCTCTATTCTGACAGCTAAGCGAGTTGTCCCAAATTAAACCAATCGAAGCTGGTGTCTTTTTCGCTGTTTTATTCCCTTCTACAAAAGTATTCCCGTAAAAATAATGTTGGCCACCAACATCCTGCATCAATACACTTGGAATATTCTGCTGCAATGGAATTTTAAAAACTTTTTTTTCTGCAGGCTGATAGTTTTCTTTTTTGATCGAAGCCTGAAAAGATTGGTTCCATTTTGAAAAAGTAATCTCGTTTCCTGAATTCTCAGTAACTGTTGGTGCCGTTGAAGCTCCTAAAACTGATACATTAATTTCAAACTGATCTATTTTTTTTGGAAAACGACTCATCAATTGATACACCAGATTGTCTTTATCAAAAGCCGAAAGTTCTTCTTCGTAACCAATAATCACGGTTCGTTCTCCATTTGGCAGTAACGGATAAATTCTCGTTCTAAAATTATTCCCATCTACTTTCTCCAGTAATCCCGGATCAACACGACGATGTTCAATCGCTTCAAAAACCTGTTTCCCTTTATTTTTATTAACCGGAACTGCTTCACGTATTTTTCCGTTAATATCAATAGCATATCTGGAAACCGAAACATTTTCCGGTAACGGAAAAATAAGTTCTGCCTCCATCTGACGGGTTCCTGAATTAAAAAAGTGCATTTCGGCAGTAGTATAAGCAATGTTTCCTACCACTTTTACATTGACGAAAAGTTTGTTCATTCTCACTTTTTCAGCATCCTCTCCTTTAACCGTTAGTTCAGGACTTTGTGCGAAACTTTTTATTCCCATAAACAAAAAGAATAAAAACAATACATGCAAATTCATCCGAAAAATGCCCGGCACAGACGAAAACAATTTTGACTTCATGATACGAAAATTTAGGTTTATACTTTTATAGAGAACAAAAAACATCAAAAGGTTGGGAAGATACTATTTATTTCAAAAAAAAATCTCCAAAGCCCAAAAGCAAAGGAGATTTAATGTAAAAAAAACAATCTATTTTTAAAATTGTGACATAAGAAAATCGTAGAACAGCGTTTAAAAAGCTTCAATTCACTTATATCACTTATGTGCTTAGAAAAAATTATGCATTGAAAACTTTTTCCTGGTGACCAATACTTTCCTGGTGAATTGCTTTAAACATTCTCAAAACGAATTCTTCAGTAAGTCCTTTTTTCTCTCCTTCCAAAATCATTTTTCCTAAAATTTCATTCCAACGGTTGTTTTGAAGAATCGCAACGTTTGCATCTTTTTTCACCTGTCCGATTTCATCAGCAACTTTCATACGTTTTCCAAGCAACTCTAATAAGTTAGCATCCAAAACATCAATGTTTGCTCTTAATTTCTTCATTTTTTGGTTGTACTCGTCTGTAGTATCATCTGTTTTTCTGATGGTCAAATCTTTTATGATTTGCTTCAAGGCATCCGGAGTTACTTGTTGAGCGGCATCACTCCAGGCATTGTCCGGATCGTAATGCGTTTCGATAATCATACCATCGTAATTTAAATCTAATGCTTCCTGAGTCACTTCGAAAATCATGTTACGGTTTCCGGTAATATGAGACGGATCGATGATTAATGGCAGATCAGGGAATTTATTTTGCAATTCGATTGCAATTTGCCATTCCGGAATGTTTCTGTATTTTGTTTTTTCGTAAGTCGAAAATCCTCTGTGAATCACCCCTAATTTTTCGATTCCTGCCATGTGCAAACGCTCCACACCACCTAACCATAAAGCTAAATCAGGGTTTACCGGGTTTTTAACCAAAACGATTTTGTCTGTTCCTTTCAAAGTATCTGCAATTTCCTGAACTGCAAAAGGGTTTGCCGTTGTACGGGCACCTACCCATAAAACGTCGATATCGTGTTCTAAAGCCAATTTACAGTGTGCTGCAGTTGCTACTTCAGTTCCCATTAATAAACCGGTTTCAGCTTTCGCTTTTTGTAACCATTTCAAACCAATTTCTCCAACACCCTCAAATCCTCCCGGACGCGTTCTTGGTTTCCAGATTCCTGCTCTGAATACACTAACTTTTGAATCTTTCAACTCACGTGCAATTTTCAATACCTGATCTTCTGTCTCTGCGCTGCATGGTCCTGCTATCACAAGTGGGTGATTTAAATTGAAATCTTCTAACCACTTTCTCATTTCTTTCTTATTTTCCATCTTTGTTATAGTTTATTTTTTAATTGTTAATCCGTTTAGTATTTCTTTAATTTTATTGGTGCTTTCCATTTCTTCAAAAATGGCGCTATAATCTTCTTCTTTCAGCAAATCTCTAAACCGACTGAGATTTGAAATGTATGCTTCTAAAGTTTCGAGAACGTATTCTTTATTCTGCTCAAAAATGGGGGTCCACATTGCAGGAGAACTTTTGGCCAGACGCACTGTACTTTCAAATCCGCTTCCCGCCATATCGAAAATATCCTGTTCGTCTTTTTCTTTGTTCATCACCGTTTTCCCAAGCATAAATGAACTGATGTGCGATAAATGCGACACATAAGCGATGTGTTTGTCGTGCGACACCGGATCCATGTATCGAATCCTCATTCCTATTTCGCTGAAAAGCTTTAATGCCTTTTCCTGCAATTTAAAAGTGGTTTTTTCCACCTCGCAAATAATATTCGTTTTCCCTTTAAACAACCCTCTTATCGCCGCCGAAGGTCCTGAGAACTCTGTACCGGCTATTGGATGTGTCGCAATAAAATTTCTTCTCTTTGGGTGGCTTGCTACTGCATCGCAAATTGGTTTTTTAGTCGACCCTACTTCAAAAACGATTGTTTTATCGCCCACTAAATCCAGTACTTTTGGCAAAACCGTTAGCGCCACATCTACAGGAACCGAAACAATTACAAAATCAGCTCCTGACAAATCTTCAAAATGTCCTTCCTGATCAATAACTCCTAAATCAATTGCTTCCTGCAGGTGTTTTTCATTACTGTCAATTCCAAAAACAGCTGCATTTGTATGTTGGTCCTTGATGTCCAACACCATCGAACCGCCAATTAATCCTATTCCTATTACGTATACTTTCATACTATTTCTTTAATTTCCAATTTTTGATCTTATTTGTCTCCCTGAGCGAAGTTGAAGGTCGCTCCAATTGGAATGTGGGCTTCGACTCCGCTCAGCCAGACAATTTGGATAAAATCTAGACTCTTGATTCTAAAATCTTAATCTCTAAAATCGCTCTATCGCTTCTTGTACTTTTTCTTCTTTTACACACAATGAGAATCTGATGTATCCTTCGCCATTGCTTCCGAAAATAGTTCCCGGCGTGATGAAAATATGTTTCTCATATAATATTTCATCAATAAACTTCTCTGCTGATGCTATTCCTTCCGGAAGTTTTGCCCAGACAAATAGTCCAACACCTTCTTTGTAAACTTCGCAGCCCAATTTCTCTGCTAATTTTTCTGTTAATTCTCTACGACGTCTGTAAATTACATTTTGATCTTCGAACCAGCTTCTATCACAATTTAAAGCTGCGACAGCGCCTTTCTGAATTCCGTAAAACATACCACTGTCCATGTTGCTTTTTACTTTCAAAACAGCATCTATAATTTCAGGATTTCCTAAAACCATCCCCACTCTCCAGCCGGCCATATTGAATGTTTTACTCAATGAATTCAATTCTAAAGCCACATCCTTTGCCCCTTCAACCTGCAGCAAACTCATTGGATTATCATTTAAAACAAAACTATACGGATTATCGTTAACCAATAGTATGTTGTGTTTTTTAGCAAAAGCAACCAGTTTTTCGAATAACGTCAAGCTTCCTCTTGCTCCCGTTGGCATATGGGGATACCCCAGCCACATAATTTTTACCTTCGAAAGATCCAATTTCTCTAAAGCATCAAAATCAGGTTCCCACGCATTTGCTTCTTTCAAATCATAATAAACCGGAACTGCTCCAACCAAATTGGTTACCGAAGTATAAGTTGGGTAACCCGGATTCGGAATTAAAACATGATCGCCTTCATTTAAAAATGCTAACGAAATGTGCATAATTCCTTCTTTCGAACCCATCAACGGTAAAATCTCATTGTTGGGATTCAACACAACACCAAACTGATTCTGATAAAAATCAGCCATCCCTTTTCTCAATTCCGGCAACCCCTGATAGCTTTGATAGCCATGCCCGTTTTCCTCCTGAATTGCTGCGGCTACCGCTTCAATTACTGCTTTAGACGGACTCAAATCAGGGCTTCCGATGCCCATATTGATGATAGGTTTCCCTTCAGATTGCAGTTGACGAACTTCTCTCAATTTTGAGGAGAAGTAGTATTCTTCAACTGTATCTAATCGTTTTGCTGTTGTGATCATTTTTTTTTTTTGCTTTAGGCTTTAAGCTGTATGCTTTAGGCTCATTTAAACTTTTTAATTTGCTATATTATTTTTTTGACTTTATGATTTTCGACTTTTCAACTTTAAGACTCACTTAAAGGCTTGGTGTTTTTGTATTCTCCCAATACTTTAAAATACTCTGCCATAATGTTTAATAACGATTTGGCTTTTGCAAAATCCTCGTATTTCTCAAAGGTTACGTCTACGAAAAACGCATATTTCCAAGGTGTTTCAATTTTTGGAAGCGACTGAATTTTCGTCAAATTCAATTTGCAGTCACTCATTACATTTAAAACCGCTGCCAGACTTCCTCTCTTATGATCCAGTTCAAATTTAATTGAGGCTCTGTTGATTTCATTTTCCGGCAAAAATGAATTCTCCTTTTTAATGATTACAAAGCGGGTCATATTGTTTTTGATGGTTTGGATTTCAGGAGCAATAATTTCTAAATTGTACATTTCTGAAGCCGTTTTACTTGCGATCGCCGCAATTCCGGTCAATTGTTTCTCCTGAATTCTTCTTGCTGTTTCGGCCGTATCTTTATCCTCAACCAATTTAATATTGGGATATTGTTTCAAAAAATCCATGCATTGCAATAAGGCCATCGGATGTGAATGAACCTCTTTTATATCCTCAATTTTCTGACCTTTTAAAGCCATTAAATTTTGGTGAATATTCAAATAATGCTCTCCGATAATGTGAATATTATTCTTATCAATCAAGGCATAATTCGGAATAATTGGCCCCGCAATCGAATTTTCAATAGCCATTACTGCCTGCTCTGATTTTCCTGAAAGCAGACTGTCAATTAATTCCTCAAAAGACAAACACTCATCAATGTGCACGTTTTCAGAGAAATACTCCTTCACTACCTGATGGTGAAAAGATCCTTTAATACCTTGTATTGCAATTTTCGTTGTCATATATTCAAAAAAAAATCCTGATTTGCATCAGGATTGTATATTAGTTTTATTTGTCTTTTAATTTTCTCAAATAACCATAGCACAATCCTCACTTCTACTAAAGAAGAAATAAAAAGAGTTGCTAAAATAAAAACGGTTATTAGTCATTTTGTTTGTGTTTTTCAATAAATACTCTGCGAATGTATAAATTATTTTTACCGCACCAAAAAAAATAATACTTTTTATGAAACAAAAAAGGATTTCTTAACAAATTTATGATGTTTTGTAAGATAATATAAAAATATCCTCTTAAAATGAGATATTTACAATTGGTTTTTTGAAGATGCTAAGGTTCTTAGATACTAATGTGCTACGTTTTTTCGCCACGAATTCACAAATGATTTCAAACTATTGCAGCTTTTAAACAAAAAATCCGTGAATTCGTGGCTATCTCGCAATTCTAAAATAATCCTGAAACCGGTGCATTCTTAATTCCTATTTTAGTATAATCGAAATTCATTTTTTGCTGTAATAATGAGGCGTACACACTTCTAAAATCAATTTCATATTTCAAATCTCCGTTATCCAAATTAGATAAATCAGGGTTCTTACCTAAAATTGTTCCTCGGTTGTTTCCACCAATTATAAACATTGGAGCCGCAGTTCCGTGATCTGTACCGTTTCCGTTATCTTTAACTCGTCTTCCAAATTCAGAAAAAACTACGACCGTTACATTCTGAAGCAGCTTTGCCTGTTTCAAATCCTGATAAAAACTATACAAGGCGTCATTCAGCTCCCCTAATTTTCTTTCGTGTAAAGCCAGCTGATTGTCATGAGTATCAAATCCACCCAGCGAGGTATAATATACTTTCGAATTTAGATTTCCTTTAATTAGTCGGCCAATCCATTCCAGGTTTTTAGACAATTCTGTTTTCGAATAACTAATTTCCGCCTTTGATTTTGCCAATGCCTTCTGAATCTCATCCGATCCTTCTGTAACCGAATTGGCAATTTTTCGAACAAAATCCAATTGCGGATTATCAGACAAGGTTACATTTACTTCTTTATCTGATTTTACCTTAAATCGGTTTGGGTCTTTTACGGTTATAAAATTAGGCTCATTCCCTTTTAAAGCTAAATTATCGATCGAATCCAGATTTATTCCCGCCGTAGCCTGATGTCCGTTGCATTGTAAATCCAAATAACGTCCTAACCAGCCTTCGTTACTATACTTATTAGAATCTGTTGCGGTTTGCCAAATTTCCTGACTTCTAAAGTGTGATCGAATGGGTTCGGGATAACCTACATTTTGAATTACAGTCAAATCTCCGTTTTGTTGTATCTGAGCCAGATCTTTCAATGCCGGATGAAATGCCATTCCTTTATTTTTACCAATAACAACGTCTTTATTCAAAGCGATTTTTGCACGATAATCGTAATACAGCGGATTGTCGTATGGTATAAAAGTATTCAGACCATCATTCCCACCATTTAACTGAACAAACACCACACATTGCTCCCCTACAATTAAACTACTCTGCGAACCAAATGCGTGTAAAAAATCAGGAAGTACCAACATTCCGCCGGTAAGAGTTCCTGTAAGCGTTAGAAAATTCCTTCTGTTCATGATAATAACTTCTAAATTAATTGATACTCGGGCAGTTTTGTAATATAATTGAAGAGCCGAATTACAGCAAAATTGGCGTGTTCCTCTTTTGGATCGAAATCGTATTTTAGTAAATTCTCCATGTCTTTTTGCATCGAATCATTTACTTTAAACAATAATCTGTTTGACAGTTCCGTGATGATCGTTTTATTAGTGCCATTGGTATCAAAGCCCATTTTCACATCCACTTTTTCAAATTCTGATTTTGGTTTTTCAGTTTCAGTAGTCATTGTGTTCAAAGTTTTTCGGGTAATACTTTTTCCAGAACAAAGTAAGTCGGCTGTGTTGTTGCGCTGCAGATACACCTGAGAAGTCAGCCAGGAATTTCCTCCCTCCCAGCCTTTCACATTAACCTGATTGTACAAATCCATTCCTTGCTGCTTCAGAAAAAACAAAATCATACCCTCATCAAGATCGTCGATATGCAGTTCCTCTAAAAGCTGCAAAATATAAACTAACGGATCTTTGATTTTGGCTCCTGAATTCTCTTTCTTATACTCTTCGGTAAAAATTTTGGTCAGTAAAGGCTGTATTTCAAATTTCACCTTTCTAAAATAATCTCCATAGTAAGTGACCAAATCTTCAGGTGGATTGTCATAAATGAACCATTCCAGAATTTTTCGCGTAACGAGATATGGAATATTTTTCTGTTCGAAAATAATATCAACCAAATCATCTGCTTTCCAATTTCCGGTTTTACCAAAATACGTTTTGTCTGTATCATCTTCAGCAAACCGTCTGTAAGCAGCCCCGTTGTCGCCGTAATTGAGTCCGGCCAGAGCTCTTGCACCGTTCTTAATGTCGCTTTCGGTATAGTTTCCAATTCCAATGGTAAACAGTTCCAATAATTCACGACTGAGATTCTCGTTGTATTTCCCTTTTTTGTTGTCAACATTATCCAGATACTTCACCATAGCATTCGATTTTATGATTTGCTTGGTAAGCTCTTTAAAATTACCGAAGGCATGTTCCCGCAAAATCATATTGTGCTGATAAATCCAGTAATTGACTTTTACTTTTTGAGAAGTAGAGACAAAGTGATTGTGCCAAAAGCAAACCATGTTCTCCCGTAATGGAAATTCGTCATTACGCATTTTTCCGATCCACCACTTTCGCAACTCCACAGCGGAGTAGATTTCTTTTTTCAGCGCTTTCTTTTTTTCCTCTGAATCTGCGACTTTAATAGACTCTTTAAGTTCTTTGAGTTCTAATAATGTTTTGGGATCATCTTCCAGAAAAGCGGGGAGCTGGGTATCAAATTTTGATTGATAAGACTGTTTCAGGAATTTTTCTATTCCCAATTTTTCAATCACATCGGATTCTTTTCCGGAAAAACCCAATCGTAATGACCAAAGATTGCTTTTTTTCATAATTCAGAAAGTATTACAATAAGACTTGACTTTCTCTTAAAGGTTTAAAGAGAAGGTTCTGAGATGCTTAGTTACTAAGGTGCTAAGGCTTTAAAATCTTTGGTAATAATTAGAACGGATTTTTTTATGGGATATTACGCGCTTTATAACATTTATATACATTACAAGTTATAGTTTCAAGTCTGGAAAACCTATGACAAAATGCAGTGTATTTAACGGTTGAAACCCTGGACAATATTAAAATAGCAGTGGACAAAAACACCTCGTTCCTCTACATTGACAAAAACAAACAACAACAAAAAAAGCAGCTACCCTTACGATAACTGCTTTCTATAAACTTAAGAATAAAAATAATCACTACTCTATTTTCTTTACTCTATCTTCTTTCTTCTAAAAAAAATTAAGATCCACACATTTCACAATCTTCAGGATCTCCAGCTTGCGCTTTTAGCAACATTGCTTTGTAATCTTCAACGCTGATTGCTTCAGTTTCCGGAACTAAAGTTGGGCTTGTTTCTTCTTTTTTATCGTTGTTCAACGTAAACTTAATCGCATCAACTGCTGATTTTGTTCTTAGGTAATACATTCCTGTTTTTAAACCTGATTGCCAAGCGTAGAAGTGCATAGACGTTAGTTTAGAATAGTTGGCATCCTGCATGAACAAGTTTAACGATTGTGATTGATCAATGAAGTAACCTCTTTGACGTGACATATCGATAATGTCTTTCATCGACATTTCCCAAACTGTTTTATAAAGATCTTTTAAATCTTGTGGAATAATATCAATGTTTTGAACAGATCCGTTATGACGCATAATTTCTTGTTTCAAATCTTCGTTCCACAAACCTCTGTCTACTAAATCATGAAGTAAATGTTTGTTTACTACGATGAATTCTCCAGACAATACACGACGTGTATAAATGTTTGAGGTATACGGCTCGAAAGCTTCATTGTTTCCTAAAATTTGTGAAGTCGAAGCTGTTGGCATTGGCGCAACCAATAATGAGTTACGAACTCCGTGCTCCATTACTTCTTTTCTTAAAGAAGCCCAGTCCCAACGACCTGATAATTCTTCATCTTTCAATCCCCACATATTGTATTGGAATTCTCCCTGTGACATTGGAGAACCTGCGAAAGTTGAATATGGTCCTTCTTCTTTTGCCATTTCCATAGAAGCGGTTACAGCTGCAAAGTATAAAGTTTCGAAAATTTCCTGGTTTAATGCTTTAGCCTGATCACTTGTAAATGGCATACGCAACATGATGAAAGCATCGGCTAAACCTTGCACTCCTAATCCTACCGGACGATGACGAAGGTTAGAATTTTCAGCTTCCTTAACCGGGTAATAGTTTCTGTCGATTACCTTGTTCAGGTTACGTGTTACACGTTTCGTAACATTGTAAAGCGCTTCGTGATCGAATTTTCCGTTATCAATAAACATGGGTAATGAAATAGAAGCCAGGTTACAAACTGCGATTTCATCTTTAGAAGTATACTCCATAATCTCAGTACACAAGTTAGACGAACGAATGGTTCCTAAATTCTTGTGATTTGATTTACGGTTTGCTGCATCTTTGTACAACATATACGGTGTTCCCGTTTCGATTTGTGATTCCAGGATTTTCTCCCATAATTCACGTGCACGAATCGTTTTTCTACCTTTTCCTCTAAATTCATAATCGGTATACAATGCTTCAAATTCTTCTCCATAAACATCGTACAAACCAGGACACTCATTAGGACACATTAAAGTCCAGGTAGTATCTTCCTGTACACGTTTCATGAATAAATCTGAAGTCCACATCGCGAAGAATAAATCTCTCGCACGCATTTCTTCTTTCCCTGTGTTTTTCTTTAAATCTAAGAAATCAAAGATATCAGCATGCCAGGTTTCGATGTAAATCGCAAAACTTCCTTTACGTTTTCCGCCACCTTGATCTACATAACGAGCAGTATCGTTGAAAACTCTCAACATCGGAACAATTCCGTTTGAAGTTCCGTTTGTGCCACGAATGTATGATCCCGTCGCACGAACGTTATGAATAGAAAGTCCGATTCCTCCCGCCGATTGTGAAATTTTAGCGGTTTGTTTTAAAGTATCATAAATACCATCAATACTATCGTCCTGCATGGCCAATAGAAAACAAGAAGACATTTGTGGTTTTGGAGTTCCGGCATTAAACAACGTTGGCGTTGCATGCGTAAAGAACTTTTTAGACATTAAGTCGTAGGTTTCAATTACAGCTTTTAAATCGTCAAGGTGAATACCAACCGAAACACGCATTAACATGTGCTGTGGCCTTTCGACGATTTTACCGTTTATTTTTAACAGATAAGAACGTTCTAAGGTTTTAAAACCAAAGTAATCGTAATTAAAATCTCTTGTGTAAATGATATGAGAATCTAAGAAAGCGGAGTTTTCCTGAATTACTTTAAATACTTCATCCGAAAGTAACGGAGCATCTTGTCCGTTTCTTGGATTTACGTAATTGTACATATCCTTCATCGTTTCTGAGAACGATTTCTTGGTATTGGAATGTAGATTTGAAATTGCCACACGTGCCGCCAATTGTGCATAATCAGGATGCGCAATCGTCATAGAAGCCGCCGTTTCTGCCGCAAGATTATCCAACTCAGAAGTCGAAACCCCATCGTACAATCCTTCAATAACCCTCATCGCTACCTTAACAGGATCTACAAGTTCATTTAAACCATAACACAATTTTTTGATTCTTTCTGTAATCTTATCAAACATTACCGGCTCTTTATGGCCATCTCTTTTTACTACATACATAAGCTTACTTTTTTAGTTATTGAAAAAATGAAAGTCTCGGGAATAACGATTTCCAAGGCTTAAACATTGTGTGTTTTTAAATTATTTTTTGAGAATTGCAGGATTCTCAATAGTTGTCTGTTTCCAGTTTGAAAAACAAACTGAAAGGCATTAAAAATTGTACTTGAATCAACGATTTGGGATGAAGATTCAATCTTATAAAATGATTTATTTTTTTAGTGTTTTGGTATACACTAAATTTATTGCTGTTGGCTAAAAATCTGCATCAAATGAAATTTTCTGAGCATCACTATCTGTGTTCATCACACCTGATTTTTGATACTCCGCAACACGTTTTTCAAAGAAATTAGTTTTTCCCTGAAGAGAGATCATGTCCATGAAATCAAACGGATTCGCTGATCCATACACACGCTCGCAACCTAATTCTACTAATAATCTATCCGCAACAAATTCTAGATATTGCGTCATTAAAGTAGCATTCATTCCTATTAAACTTACCGGAAGAGATTCTGTTACAAACTCTCTTTCGATATTTAAAGCATCAACGATGATTTCTTTAATTCTGTCTTTTGGCACTTTATTAACCAGGTGATGATTGTGTAAGTGCACTGCAAAATCACAGTGTACACCTTCGTCACGCGAAATCAATTCATTCGAAAAAGTTAAACCTGGCATTAAACCACGTTTTTTCAACCAATAAATTGAACAGAAAGCACCTGAGAAAAAGATCCCCTCTACTGCTGCAAAAGCAATTAGTCTTTCAGCAAACGAATCTGATTCGATCCATTTTAAAGCCCATTCTGCTTTTTTACCAATCGCAGGAAAAACTTCTAAAGCATTAAACAATTCCGCTTTCTCTGCTTCGTCTTTTACATAGGTATCAATTAATAAAGAATAAGTCTCACTATGGATATTCTCCATCATAATTTGAAAGCCATAGAAAAATTTAGCTTCGGCATATTGAACTTCATTTACAAAGTTCTCTGCAAGGTTTTCATTTACAATTCCGTCAGAAGCTGCAAAAAAAGCTAAAATGTGCTTGATAAAGTATCTTTCGTCGTCACTTAATTTATTATTCCAGTCAGTCAAGTCTTGGTGCAAATCGATTTCTTCGGCAGTCCAGAAACTAGCCTCCATCTTTTTGTACCATTCCCAAATATCATGGTGTTTTATTGGGAAAATAACGAAACGATTTTTGTTTTCTTGTAATATTGGCTCGACTTGTAACATGAAATTTTTCTTTAATTTTTATACTAAATTTTAGCTCATTCAGTAGACTACAAAGATTGTCATTTGTTGCCGAAAATAAAAGTCAAACTTATTCACAATCGGGCGTAGTTTTTAACAACACACCGAAAATGAGATATTTTTCATACAATAACTAAAATACTGAAAACAAGCAAATTAATATTAAATTTCATCTCATTTTTGGAAGTAAAATATAGAATTTTTGAAACAAAAAGCAAGAAAATTTTAAATGTTTTTAAAAGTTTTCACCTGACTTCTTAAATGTTTTTTAATCAAAATCCGAACACTTCCCAGCAATGGTAATGGCTACCGATTTTTTACGATTTTTTGAGTTCTTCTGCAACTTTTTCAAGCTCCAAATACCAATCCTGTCCAAAACGGCGAATTAATGCTTCTTTGACAAATTTATACACCGGAACTTCCAACTCCTTACCTAACGAACAGGCATCGTCGCAAATATCCCACTTGTCATAGTTTACAGCAGCGAACTCTGTAAAGTCTTTCACCCGGATTGGATACAAATGACAGGAAACAGGTTTTTTCCAGTCTACAATTCCCTGATTGTACGCCTGCTCAATTCCGCAAAGTGCAGTCTTGCCATCAAAAATAACATAAGCACAGTCTTTATTATCAATCAGAGTCGTTTCAAGATCACCATCCGTTCCTTTTACCCAGGTTCCCTGAGCTTCGATGGCAGCAATCCCTTCTTTTCGCAGGAAAGGCTTAACTTTAGGATAGATTTCTTCCAGAATTTTAGTCTCAGCTTCGCTCAAAGGCGCACCGGCATCTCCATCAACACAGCAAGCTCCTTTACAAGCTGACAAGTTGCACACAAATTCTTTTTCAAGAATATCTTCTGAAATAATGGTTTTCCCTAATTGAAACATGATATTGAAATACTGTAATTTATAAAGTGCAAAGATACGCAAAGAAAGCAGATATTCTGCCTATTCTTTTCTCATACTTACCCAACAGGTCCTCATGTCAAACACTTTATGCCGGTCCCGGACAAAAAACCGTCGCAACATTTTTCAGCAAACGCCTTGCAAATATGCAAAACAACTTGGTAATTGTTATAAAAATCGTTTTTTTAAACAACAACACGTGTTTTTATAACAAAAATGCAGCCCTTTCACTATATCACAAAAAAGCATTAACTTTATTATCTACTTTTGCACATCTCTAAACAGTAAATAAAAAAAATTATGTTAGAAATTGATTTTAAGGAAATTATCACCGTTGGAATGGTACTTTTTGCCGTAATTGATATTGTAGGATCAATTCCGATTATATTAAATTTGAGAGCGAAAGTTGGTCATATAGATTCAGAGAAAGCTTCGATTGTAGCCGGTCTGATTATGATTACTTTTCTTTTTGTCGGAGAAGGTTTTTTACATCTTATTGGAATTGATGTACATTCTTTTGCTGTTGCGGGTTCATTTGTATTGTTCTTTCTGGCCTTGGAAATGATTTTAGGAATCCGAATTTATCGTGATGAAGAACCGGGATCAGCCTCGATTGTTCCTTTGGCCTTTCCTTTAATTGCTGGCGCCGGTACGATGACTACTTTATTATCATTACGTTCTCAGTTTCACACTATTAACATTATCATTGCCATTTTACTGAATATTATTCTGGTTTACGTTGTTTTGAAATCTTCTAAAAAAATAGAAAATTTATTAGGAGAAAACGGACTCGGTGTAGTTCGCAAGACATTTGGAGTAATCCTTTTAGCAATTGCTGTTAAATTATTTGCTGCTAATGTTAAAGGTTTGTTTGTCTAACATTTATTTTTATAAATTTACCCCATAAAATTTCTAAAATATAACTTTAAGATATTTTTCACATCTGACGGTTCTACTTTATTATTTTAGACAAACAAACAACCATTATGAAAATTTTTACTTCAATTTTAGTGCTTTTGGCTTTAGCATTAATCGTTTTTAATATTACGCTACTGGACTTCAAAAATCCTTTTCAGGGAGACAGTGTAGTTGCTTTTATTGGAATCGCTGCTTCATTCTGCGCCGTTTTAATTCTTTTGATTTTTAGAATCTCTAAAAGAATTGAAGAAAAAACAAACGGACGATAATCCTATGTTTGATGTTTTAATTATTGGCGGAGGTGTTTCAGGCATGTCCTGTGCCCTTGTATTGGGATCAGCCAAAAACAAAGCTTTTGTAACCGACAAAAAAATCGGAATTTTTACACATCAAAAAAACTCTTCTCTACAGGAAGCCATTTTTTACAATGCTTACGGCATTACACCCGGTAAACTGGGATCTGATTTGTTAGTAGAAAGTACTCAGGATTTAGCCAAAACTTATCCGCATATCACTCAGATAGAAAACGAAAAGGTAGTTAAAGTTGAGGGTTCATACCCAGACTTCATTGTAACTACCAACAAAAACTCTTATAAAACAAAAAGTATCGTAGTTGGCATTGGTTCAGCGAATACTTTTGACATAGAAGGCTTAATGCAATATATCGAGCCACACAAGAAAGCACTTCCAGAAAAACAGCGAATCCAACTTAAAAATGACGACCACAAGGTTGCCGATGGCATTTACGTTACAGGAACTCTGGCAGGCTGGAGAAGTCAATTGGCCATTGCAGCCGGAAGTGGTGCTGCCGTAGCGACAGACATCTTAACTTTATGGAACAACGGTGTACAAACTCATGCTCACGACAGTATTCGATAAAACCCTGGAAAATTAGCACAAAAGCAGCGCAGATTAACAAAATCCAGCTTAGATCGTTTTTTACTGCAATTGAATACAGCTTCCGGCAATTACTTTCGGGTTTTCATCAAACTGTTTCCAAACCCTGATGTACCTAAAAGTTCCGTTAAAGGGATCATGATTAAAGCTTCCTTTTAATAAAATCGTTACCGCAACCACAGCCGAGCCATCAATTAAGTTTATAGTCTGATCTGAAGCTTCTAATGCATCTATTTGCATCTTACCTGAACGATACGAATTTAAATCAAACTCTTTCGTAATAGTTTGTCCGTCCGGTAAATTAAAAAGTAAATCGTCATGTAGCATCTTTTCCAAAGTTGGAATATCTGCACTTTTCATGGCCGTTAATAGTTCAATCTCAGCATTTACAATAGTTTCTATTTTCATCTGATGAAGATTAGGGATTACTTGTTTGGTTTCAAAACAGCCTTGATCATGGCATCTTCTTTTAAAATAACATCGTAGTAATACAATTCGCCATACAATTGTCTGGCAAACTCAGCAGTGATATATCGATTTACCAACGCTTTGGTTTTGTCAAATTTCAAATCTAAACCGGCTGACAACACATAGGTTTTGAACTTTTTAAAATACAGATCAGAACTCTTCATCTTTGCCAAAAACTCATTAAAATGGAGTCCGGCAAATACACCTCTGTTTTTATCCAATTCTTCAAAAACGAAATGCCCCACAATTCCGGTTTGCATCAGGTAGGCCACATTTTCATTCCCATGCTCGGCCTCCATCGGCACGAAAACATCAGGAACAATTCCGCCACCGCCATATACAATTTTACCTTTTGGCGTTTTAAACTTTAAAGAATCGGCCACTTTTATACTGTCTTTTGCATAAAGTTCGCCTGATTTTATACGGGCTTCAGATTCCTTAAAATAGTCTTCATTTCCTTTTTTATAAGGCTTCTGAATCGATCTTCCGGTTGGGGTGTAATAACGAGCCACGGTCAACCTCACTGCCGATCCGTCGTTGAAATCCATTTCACGCTGCACCAGACCTTTTCCAAAAGAACGTCGGCCTACAATGGTCCCTCGGTCGTTATCCTGCAATGCTCCCGCCAGAATTTCACTGGCCGATGCACTGTTTTCATTAATCAGCACATACACTTTTCCGGTTTCAAAACTGCCTGCTTTGGTTGCATAAGTCTTCTCGGTTGTACCGTTTTTATTTTTAGTAAAAACGATGAGTTGTTTGTCTTTTAAAAATTCATCTGCAATTGCAATAGCTTCTTCCATATAACCACCGCCATTGTCACGAAGGTCAATCACCAGCGACTCGATTCCTTTTTGCTTCAATCGATCCAGACCACTCTTAAACTCATTAAAAGTAGTTTCGGCAAAACGATTGATTTTGATATATCCGGCATTATTCCCCAGCATCAATGAAGCATCGACACTTTTGATTGGAATAACATCTCTTTTTACTTTAAACTTAAGTTTCTTTTGTTCTGATCTTCTAAAAACAGTCAGTTCAATCTCAGATCCTTTTAATCCTTTTAACTTAGAAAACAAAATATCTGAAGACAATCTGCGTCCGAACAGTTTGGTTTTTCCGGCAAATAGAATACGGTCGCCAGACTTTATTCCGGCTTTTGCCGAAGGCCCGTTTTCAATTGGTTTTATAATGGCAACAGAATCTTTGTACATGTAAAAATTAATTCCAATCCCTACAAAATCTCCTTTCATGCTTTCGGCTACTTCGGCCTGTTCTGTTGGGGGAATATAAACGGAATGCGGATCTAATTTTGATAAGATATTGTCGACTGTAAGATTTACAATTGAATCGGTGTTGATACTGTCAACATATTCATTATTGATAAAATCGATCAGCTTATTCAGTTTGGTTTTTGAGTAATTTTTAGCCAAAAGCTGATCATCCGCGGGAGCATTCATCAGGCTTCCGAGAACAATACCCAGAGCTAAGGTTGCTCCGATAACAAGTGGTAAATATTTTGAATTAAATTTCATCTACTCTTCTAAAACAGGAATATGTTCGACTTCGACACCTGCTTTTATTAAAAACTGAATTCCGGAATCGTCACGATATCCGTCATGATACACCACTCTTTTTATACCCGACTGATGTATTAATTTACTGCATTCTTTGCAAGGTGAAAGCGTAATATACAATGTCGCTCCTTCGCAGGATTGCGTTGATCTTGCTACTTTCAAAATGGCGTTTGCCTCGGCATGAAGAACGTCCCAACGGGTTA
The DNA here is from genome assembly GCF_002217475.1 of Flavobacterium tructae. GTDB lineage: Bacteria > Bacteroidota > Bacteroidia > Flavobacteriales > Flavobacteriaceae > Flavobacterium > Flavobacterium tructae. The sequence goes on along the minus strand of NZ_MUHH01000022.1, from coordinate 117,733 downwards.
ATCCTTCCTCATCTTCACAGCAATTTTCAAAACCAGACGGGGTACCATTGTATCCATCCGAAATAATCATCCGGTCTTTCACAATAATAGCACCTACCTGCTTTCGTTTGCAATACGACAATAAACTCCATTCTTTGGCAATCCGCAGATAAGCTTTGTCGTATTTATTTAATTTTTTTTTCTTCATTTATTTTATCTGTTCCAAATTGGGCTTTCAATAATCATGGGAATAACCACTCCGATAACAAAAGCCGACATTACAAGTGCCCAATCGCGTTTTGAAAAACGAAATATGGTCTGCACAATATAAGATAGTATCAAAACTACAAAAACCACAACCAGTTGTGCTGCTTCAATTCCTAAAGCAAATTCTCCTAAAGGTAGTAATTTTGAACCAGGTGACCCTCCTAAAATTGTTTTGAAATAATTCGAGAATCCAAGTCCATGTATAATTCCAAAAAATAAGGTCACAAAAAACACTACATTCAAACCGTCATTTTTAGAGTTCTTTCCGGCCGTTAAAAGATTAAAAACTGCGGTAATTAAAATCGTTATGGGGATTAAAAACTCAACAGTATTCACTTTTATCGCAATAATTCCGTAAACAGAAAGCAATAAAGCCAGTGTATGACCAATTGTAAAAACAGAAACAAGAAGCAAAATACGTTTCCAGTCTTTAAACAAATAAGGGGTTGTTAATGCAATTAAAAAAAGAACGTGATCATAAGCGTTAATATCTAAAACATGCTTTAATCCTATTTGAAAATAAATCCAAAATTCTGACATAAGGGTACTCTATTATAATGATTAGGGGCTGTAAACTTACGATTTATTTTGAACAATTATAGATGTCCCAAACTAAAACAACCGATAAAAATTAAGTTAAATTTTATGAGAACTTTAAAATTAATAATTTAAAATAAAAATTATCTTTGTAGGATAAAAAAAACCATAATTATGTCATTTTCAGATTTATTTGATAGCGAATTCAAACAAAGAAACAAAGGTCACTTTTCTGCTATTGTTCGTGTAGCACTAGCTGATGGAATTGTACATCCTGAAGAAAAAAATTTCTTGGACAAATTGGCTGCACGTTTAGAAATTTCAGAAACTGAATACGAAGAAATTCTTAACGACCCATTAAAATACCCTATCAATCCTCCTTATTTGCACGTACAGCGTTTAGAGCGTTTGTATGATTTAACAAGAATGGTACACGTAGATCACCATCTTGAAGACCAACAAGAAGTGATGTTACGAAAATTAGGTATCGCTTTAGGTTTTACACCAAGCAACGTAAACTATATCATTTCTAAAGCATTATCATTAGTCGACAAAAAAGTAGACGGTGATACTTTTGTTTACGAAATGCAACACATGCATAAATAGTATTCAGTCGCAGTTTTCAGTTTTCAGACTGATAGCTAAAGCTAAATAAAAAATAAACCCGACAGTTCAAAACTGTCGGGTTTTCTGTTTTTAAACCGAAACTAAAATTTACCGCAAAAGAAACCCGACAGGTTTTAAAAACTTGTCGGGTTTGAAACGAACCAAAAACGGAGATTACTCTGTTTCCGCCATAAATTCTTCTGCTTTTTCTACCATGTTGTAACTTCCGCAAAAAAACGGAACTCTCTGGTGCAATTCAGTTGGCTGTATTTCCATAATTCTTCCAAAACCATCTGTTGCTTTTCCTCCTGCCTGTTCTGCGATAAAAGCCATCGGATTGCATTCGTACAACAAACGTAGCTTCCCTTTTGGTGCTTTTGAACTGGTTGGATAAATATAAATTCCTCCTTTGATCATATTTCTATGAAAATCAGAAACTAAACTTCCGATATATCTTGAAGTGTAAGGTCTGTCTTCTTCTTCTCTCTGACAATATTTGATATAATTTTTTACTCCTTGTGGAAAGTGAACGTAATTTCCTTCATTGACTGAATAAATATTCCCATTTTTTGGAAATTTCATATTAGGATGTGACAGATAGAATGTTCCAATCGCCGGGTTTAAGGTAAAACCGTTTACGCCATGACCTGTGGTGTATACCAACATCGTCGACGTTCCGTAAATAACATATCCTGCTGCTACCTGATTGACTCCCGGTTGTAAAAAATCCTCGCTTGTAACCGGAGTTCCGATAGGTGTAATTCTTCTGAAAACCGAAAAAATGGTTCCCACTGATACATTCACATCGATATTTGAAGATCCGTCCAGCGGATCCATTAAGATCACGTACTTATTATTATGACTGTTGTCGCTCCCCTGAACAGTAATAAAATCGTCGTTTTCTTCTGAAGCAATACCACAGACAATCTCACGGTTAATTAACGTCTGAATAAATACTTCGTTTGCATATACATCTAATTTTTGCTGGTCTTCACCCTGAACATTCTGCTCTCCTGCAGCGCCAATGATATCCACCAATCCAGCTTTGTTTACTTTATAGTTTACGACCTTGGCCGCCAAACGTATAGAATTGATAATTCGGGAAAGCTCCCCCGACGAATATTGAAATGCTTTTTGGTTCTCAATAATAAACTCTCCCAGTGTTTTATTGCGTTCTTCCATTACTAAATCGTTGTAATTTTGTTTTTAAGTCACAAATATCGTTTTTTTTGTGAGAATGGTTTAAAAATTATTTCGTTAGTTTGCCACTATTGTATATTTGCTAAACAAAGCCCTAAAGTACTGAGCAAAAGAATACTTTTTTAGCTAATAAACGCTTAATAATAAGAATATATGAATATTAGAAAAGGGAATCCTGAAGACATGAAATCGGTTCTGGGATTAATACAGGAGTTGGCAATATTCGAAAAAGAACCAAATGCCGTAGTGATTACAGAAGCAGATTTAATACGTGACGGTTTTGGTGAAAAACCACTGTTTCATGTGTTTGTTGCAGAAATTGATACTGACGAAAATCATAAAGAAATTGTTGGAATTGCATTCTACTATTACCGATACTCGACCTGGAAAGGAAAAACAATACATCTTGAAGATTTGGTCGTTAAAGAAAAGATGAGAGGTACAGGTCTAGGGTCTGCACTTTATGCCGAAATCATAAAACAGGGAAAGCGGGATAATGTTCTCAGAATCGATTGGAATGTTCAGGACTGGAATACTCCTTCTGTAAAATTCTACGAGAATTCGGGTGCAAAAATCCTTGAAGACTGGAGAGTTGTTCAAATGGACGAAGCGGGAATTAATTCGTTTTTAGAAAAATTATAAAAAATAATATTTTGCCACGAATTTCATCAATTAATATAGATTCATGGCAGAAAAAATGATAACATATATAAGATTTCATCCGGTCTGAAATCTGAAATAAAAAATCTAAAATTAAAAATGAGAGTATTTAAATTTGGTGGAGCATCGGTTAAAGATGCCGAAGGAATTAAAAACGTATACGACGTTTTACAAAAAGTAGGTTATGAAGATGTGATTTTAGTAGTTTCCGCAATGGGAAAAACGACAAATGCTCTTGAAGTAGTAATCAAAAATTATTTTGAAAAATCATCAGAACTGAGTTCATCCGTACAGGAAATAAAGAAATACCACAATCAAATTTTACTGGATTTGTTTGAGAACGAAGAACATGCTGTTTTTACTGCTGTAAAAGCGCTATTCTCTGAATTGGAATATTTCCTGGCACACAATAAATCTCCAAACTATAATTTTGTTTACGATCAGATTGTGAGCTTCGGAGAATTGATTTCAACGACTATCTTAAGTCATTTTATGAATTTTATGGGCATTCAAACGCAATGGCTGGATGTTCGAAATTTTATCAAAACCAATGCCAACTACCGTGATGCTGAAGTAGACTGGGAGGTTACACAACAAAACATCAGTAAAAATGTTCCTCGTAAAGTTCTAAACATTACTCAGGGATTCTTAGGTGCCGACGAGAACAACTTTACTACCACTTTAGGTCGTGAGGGTTCTGACTATACCGCCGGAATTTTTGCCTACTGCCTAAATGCAGAAAGTGTTACAATTTGGAAAGACGTTCCGGGAGTTATGAATGCCGATCCGCGTTATTTTGAAAATGCGAGTTTATTAAACCAGATTTCTTATCGTGAAGCGATCGAGCTGGCTTTCTACGGAGCTACTGTAATTCACCCAAAAACATTGCAGCCTTTACAGAAAAAGGAAATTCCGTTGTACGTAAAATCTTTTGTTAATCCACTTTTAAAAGGAACCTGTGTTTCTAAAGGTGTCGATTTGGAGCCGCAATATCCTTGTTTTATCGTAAAAAGAGAACAGCTTTTAATTTCTCTTTCTTCGATTGATTTTTCTTTTATTATGGAAGAGAATATCAGCGAGATTTTTGCTTTGTTTCACCAATTTAAAATAAAAGTAAATCTGATTCAGAATTCTGCCATTAGTTTTTCGGTTTGTGTGGAAGATAAATTTGGGAATTTTAATGACCTGAACGCCATTCTTTCGAAAAAGTTCAAAGTAGAATTTAGCGAGAATGTGACTTTGTATACCATTCGTCATTTTACAGAACAAGCGGCACAAACGGTAGAAGAGAACAAAGCCGTTTTATTAAAACAAGTAAGCCGCGAAACGATGCAAATCGTTACTAAAGAGATTAACTAAATCTGCATTATACGTTAATTATATAATTCATATACTTAAAAAGCTTCACCAATAAAGTGAAGCTTTTTTTATTCCTGCCCTTTATTCAAATGTTTAATTATAATTTTAAGATCTTCAATCTCTAATTCGTATTTTCTGATAATCTTTCGATAAACAACAAGCATAGAATAGTCTATCAATTGATCAATATTCATTAAACTCTCATAAGTTTTAACCCCTATCTCTTCTCGCACTAATTCTTCCGGTGCTATTTCAAAAACCTCACAAATCCTTTTAAAATGAACTACCCAGGAAGTACTTTCTCCGCGTTCCATTCTTGCATAAGCCGATGGTGATATATGAAGACTGTCTGCCACTTCTTCTTGCGACATATTTTTCTCTTTACGCAGCATCTTTAATTTTCCCCCTACAGTCTTATTCATGATTGGTACTTTTCTTGCGTATAAATATAGGAATTGTTTTACAATTATTTAGAAACAGGCTTTAAATAACCGTTTTTCGGCTGACAATTTCCCCGAAAGCAGTTTAACTTTAATAAAAGAAAAATTCTACATTAACTAAGAACTGCTCCACTATGAAAAACAAAATCAAATCATTTGCAATGCTTCTCTTAGTGTTATCTCTTACTTTTTTATCCTGTGTAAAAGATGAAATGATTAATAAAGACGGAGAGATTTCACAAGAATTAAAAAACGATCCACTATTTGAGTCGATGGATAAAGCCTACAACAAGTACTGGGAAGATGTTTTAAAATATCCTCGAGACAATGTAAATCAAACCTTAGAGAAAAAATTCACGGAAGACTTACAACTAAATAAATTTAAAAATTTCAAAGATTTTGCAAAAGCCAAGGAAAAAACAGGATACGTTGATTTTGGAAAAAGAGTTCGCAATCTAATTGCTTTTAAAGCAGCTGAGGAAAAACTTTTCCAAAAATATCCGGAACTGAAAGTCAACAAGAAAAAATTTTACCCCTACTTCTTAAAAAACCGACGATCTCAAATCGGAGATGAAAAAATGAAACAATTACTATTAGAAAGAAAAAATATACAGTTAAAAACCCAATAGACTAAAGAAATGAAAAAAATGATAGTGTTTTACTAATTGAATAAGTGATGCTTTTTCATTCCAATCATCTTGCTCTGTTATTCTCTACTTCTTCTGTTTTCAATTTCCTGAACATCTGTTTCTTTGAGTTTCCAAAAGTATAGGTCGCAACCAGTCTGAAATAGTTTGTTGTATAGGTCCTGTGATAATAGATTTCGCTTTGTCCAACATTATAATTTCCGGAAGTTCTAAATTTGTGGAGTATGTCATTCGCTGTAAAATTTAGTTTTAATGCATCATCAAAAAAGTTTCTTTCAATCCCAATAGTTACTGTTGACCGATCATCATCATGACCTAATCCGTAGCTTCTGTCTCCCAAATACCAGGCAAGTAGTTGAATTTTGAACAGATTAGGGATTGTAAACGTATTGTTCGAGTACAGATACAACTGCGGTTTAACAGCCCCAAATTCATACGAATATTTATGATCAACCGCTTTACTATAACTGACACTTATCGTATTTACAGAGCTCCAAATTTTATTCTTGAACGATCTTGAAAGAGAAACAAAAAAAGTATTTTCTCTATCAAAATTTATCGATCTTAAGATATAACTGTTCGGATTATCTCCTCGCAAAGCGGCTCCGGATATAGGATCTGTTTTATGTGTATATCCTATTTTAAAATCGAATTTTCTGTAGAATGCGCCAATTTCAAAAGCATGAACTTTTTCCGGCAACAAATCAGGATTTCCTTCTATGGTCGTAAAAGGATCCTGGTAAATAACAAATGGATTTAAAGACTGATACCGCGGTCTTGTTATTCTGGAGACATAAGAAACATGTGCTTTAAATTCATCCGAAACCTTCACATTCAACAGAACGTTTGGAAAAAGATTCGCATAACTTTTTTTAAATTCCTGATTTCCGTTAGCATTGGTACGCAAATCGTAATTGGTCCACTCTCCCCGGGCACCAAGCGAATAACTAAACTTTTCACTTAATGATGACAGATAACTAAAATAAGCCGCACCAATTTTCTCATCGTATTTAAAATCACTTGAAAGCCCTGTGTCCACTTCAAAATCGCCTTCTTTTACTTTTGATACCAGAAAATTCGTTTCAGAATTAATCACAGCACGGCTAAATTTAGCTCCCATTTCTAATGTTGTATCTTCATCGATCTTTTTAGCATAATCTGACTGTATGCTTGTAATATTTGTAGTGTTTTCTACATTGTTCTTCAAGTATTTTTCGGTCAGAAAGCTATCGACCAGACCATTTTCATCAATGAAATCCTTAACATCTCCATTATAATTAGAATATTGAGTGCCTACAAATAATGACGAACCCAGATCATCCGTTACCAGATTGTAATTTAAATTAATGAACTGATTTAACAACACATCATTTTTAGAAATGTTAGTACTGTAAAGGCTATTACCAATGTTATTTGTTATTGTATTTCGACTTATAACCGCTCCTCCCAAATCTGCAACATTACCGCTATACCCCAACGTAATGTACTGTTTGTCCGAGAAGGCATATTGTAATCCAAATCCAAAATTGGAATAATTGTTAAATTGTCTTTGCCAATCTGTAGTCAGTTTTGATTGCATATACTCGTCGGTACTGGATCTTGTTCTTGTGGTATATAATAATTCCCTTCCTTTTCCTAATTGCAATCCATAATTGGTTATAAAAGAGAATTTGCCTTTTGTATAATTAAAATCAAGCAATGTATTGGTGCTGGTTCCGGCAAATTTTGAAACGGTAACTTGTTGACTTGCTGTCCCCATCATTCCGCTTTCAATATTCTTTTTGGTAATAATATTGATCACTGCTTTTCCTTCGGCATCATATTTTGAGGAAGGATTAGAAACAACTTCAATCTTCAAAATTTGCGAAACCGGAATTGCGGCAAATCGTTCATTATTAATCAGAATTCCATTGAGATAAATAATTGCTTCACCTTTACCCAGCACACTAATTTGTCCATCAGCTGCAATAACATTTGGAACTCTACCTAATAATTCAGTAACAGAACTAGTGGTGGAAAGTAAAGTATTTGCGACCTGAACCTCAACCGTTCCGTTTGTTCCATGTTTTATCAATGTCGGCTGGCTTTTTACAACCACTTCCTTTAACTCATCAATCTGATCTAAAACCTTATCTTGATTTGTTGGTTTAGATTGTGCTTTTGAGCTTATAGAACAGAAAAATAAAAAACAGGAATAAAGAGTAACAACAGATCTCATCGTTTATGGTAATTAAAATTTGACTTTTATTGGAACAAAAGTCCGCAGTAAATCACGTTATGAGATCTTCAAAATAGAAATCAGGAGTACAATTTTATAAATTCACACTTGGTTTGAGTTTCTAAAATCTGCACTTTGATAATAAGAAGGTGTTTTTCCGGTATACTTTTTAAATGTCGCAAAAAATGTCGATTTGGAATTAAAACCAACATCGTAACCAATAGCTTCTAAAGTAAGCTTATCATTTGAAATTATAATTTCGCGGGCCTCTCTAATTCTGAATTCATTTACAAAACTGGTAAAGTTCTTACCTAAATTATTATTTAAAAACTGTGATAATTGATGGCTTGTAATATTGACCTCTTTAGCCAGGTCTTGCAGTGAAAGATTTGGATTTTTATACAATGCTTTTTCATTCATTACACTTTCTAACTTCTGAGATAAAACTCCTGCCTCTTCAGTATCTATTTTTTTTACAGCACCTTTTGTGCCATTTAACAGAAATAAATCATCAGTCCTCTTTCGATACAAAAGGATTGATACGACTAAGTATAGAATAAAAGAAAAAACAACTGCACCGCTGATATAAATTGCGGCCGGTGCTCCAATTAAAGCAAGAAAATAAAAAACGAAAAGTAAAAGGATACCTAAAAAGAGCATTCCAAACCACATTTCAGATGGAGACGTTTTCTCTTTTCTGCTAAAGATTTTTTTCAGAATTGCTTTAATGGTAAACCCTGAAGCGACAATATAAATAAACCATTGCAGATAAATAATTCTGATAAAACGAAAACTCCAAAGTTCCGGATAATATTCATAAGGAAAAATAACACCAACTAAAACACTAAGGATCCCCCAAAATAGAAACGTGAGTTTCCAGGATTTTGGCATTACATTTATTTCGTCTACAGCTGATTTTAGAAAAAAGTACAAACAAGGACCTATGAAAAAGCAAGCTGTCAGCCCAATCTGCAAATACATTTTGGGTAAAGTTGGATTAAAATAAACAAATACTGATTTTGCGATTCGTATACTTAAAGCGAACAAAAGACCTCCTAAAAAATAGTTTGTAAGAAATCTTTTTTTAGTAAAAAAGAAGAAATAGATGCTTAAGATAATTCCGTTAAAAGCTCCTAATGCACTAAAAAAGAATAAAAGTTCTTTACTGGAATCCATTGTTTAAGGTTGTTACATTCCGTGCAAAGCTAAAAAAAAATACTATTTTAACTACTTTTCTTCTCTTTCTTAAAATAAAAACTACACCTTCTTCAGATCGCGAATGGTTTGTTTCAACTCTTTTATACGTTCTTCATATTCCTCAATTATTTTACCCGATAAATGAGCGGTGGTAGTGGAGGAACCCTCTCCATTCAGATCCTGTTTTTTATGTTCAACTTTCAATAAATCCTCAGGAATTATCTCAAAAATTTCGCAGATTCTTAAAATATGATTCGCCCATGAACTGCTTTCACCACTTTCCATTCTGGCATATGCTGATTGTGAGATATGAAGAAAATCTGCCACTTCTTCCTGTGACATTCTCTTATTTTTCCGAAGTATTTTAAGCTTGTTTCCTACAATTACATTCATGATTTAGCAAATTTTTCCGTCCAAAATAATAGAGGACACTTTTACATATATATACTCACAAAAAACAAATAATTTTTAAAATAAAAAAACATATGCCAATTTCTTATTAAAAATACCCGATAATCACATAATAGAGAACCTTACAAAATGTTAAATTAGCGCCACCGAAAAACAAATAAATAATTTCTTGTGCTTAACCACGCCCAGGAATTTGATTAACACCAAAAACACTAAACCCAAAAAACCATGACCCGACCAGTCTTATTTCTCTGCCTTTTGATCATTATTATAGCATTAGGATATCGCTTTAGTAGAAAAAACAGTTAAATCATTTTATCAAAATCCCCCTCCTCTGATAAAAACTTAACCCTCGAAAATAATGGATTTCAATACTAAACCTACAAAAGAAACCCAAAACAACTGGAACCGCGATCCAAATAATTGGATTTGGGGAATTTTTTATTACAATCCTCTGGATAAAAGATTATTTCCTGCAAAAAAAATTAAGCAACTTAGGTGGACCATAAATTTTGCAAACCCCAATTCAATATGCATCGCCATAGCAATAATCGCTGTACTACTAATTTTCACAAGAAACTCTTAGTACCTGAACTCAAAACAGCTGATTATTATTTTTAAATCACCCTTAAAAACATGAAACTTTTTATACTCAAATATAGCATTGCTGTTATAAGCTGTCTTTATCTGGCCTACTTCTTTTACAATTCAGAACGTGCCGGCAGCATGATCAAAACGGGAACCGCTCTTGTTTTAGCACTTTCTATTTTTATGACGATGTGCTGTCAGATTAGAAGCGGAAGATAACGCTGATCAATCATAAGTTAGTCTGAATTACTGACTCTTTATTTCCCAATTATAAATACTACTTTTGATTTTTGAGAGTTAAAGTATTTATGTTGAAAAAATTACTGGTTCTTACTATTTTCATCTGGTTTTCCGGGCTTCAGGCACAGGAAACGATATCATCGTACAAAACCAGGAAAATAATTGCCAGTCGGGATACTATTCATCTTGAAGAAGTAAGTATCAATTCGGGATTCTTTCAGCTTTTCAATACCAAAAACGAACCTCTCGATTCTACCTTTTATAAAGTTGATTTTAAAAAAGGTACTCTACTCCTCAATGAAAAACTTGTCACAACAGGTGATACTTTATTGGTCAATTATTTAAAGTACCCCGATTTTCTCACCAGGGAATATACTTTATACAAATCAAATCAGGTCGTATCCAACGACATTGGTACTGAAAAGTTGTATAAAATTAATAATGCTGTCACCAAAAAAGTCACTCCGTTTGATGGTTTAAATACATCTGGAAGCATTACAAGAGGCGTAACTGTTGGAAACAACCAAAACACTGTTCTAAATTCCAATCTGGATTTGCAGATCACAGGAAAAATATCCGACAAAATTAGTTTACGGGCCTCCTTACAAGACAGCAATATCCCGCTTCAGGATGGCGGTTACTCTCAAAAACTGGATCAGTTTGATAATATCTTCATGGAACTTTTCACAGACGACTGGAACATCAGGGCCGGAGATGTTTTTTTAGAGAACAGAAAAACTCAGTTTTTAAATTTCAATAAAAAAGTTCAAGGGCTTTCGGCCAGTTTTAATTTTGGTACCGACGAAAACAAAACCAACATTTTTGCTTCGGTGGCTTTTGTAAAAGGACAATATGCCAAAAGTACTTTTACAGGCCAGGAAGGAAATCAGGGGCCTTATAAATTAAAAGGACAAAATGGTGAATTGTATGTTCTGGTAATTTCAGGCTCTGAGCGTGTTTACGTCAATGGTGTTTTGCTGAAACGTGGAGAAAATAACGATTATGTGATCGACTATAATGCCGGTGAAATTACTTTCACTTCTCTTTTTACGATTACTTCCGAAATGCGAATTAATGTAGAGTACCAGTATTCTGAACGAAATTACAACAGACTCGTGACCTACGCAGGCGGAACTCACGAAAGCAAAAACTGGAGTTTTGGCGGTTATCTTTATTCTGAAAACGACATGAAGAATCAGCCCTTACAGCAAAATCTTTCAAAAGAGCAGGTTCAGATTTTAAGTCAGGCCGGAGATGATCCGAATTTAATGAAAGCCCCTTCGGCGTATGAAGACACCTATGCCGATACTAAAATACTTTACAAAAAAAAAATAGTCAATTCTGTCGAAATTTATGAATATTCAAAAGATGCGAGTACTGTTTTATACAACGTAAAATTTAGTCTTGTCGGAAACAATGCCGGTAATTACATCATTCAGAACAACAATTCGGTAGAACGCATTTATGAATATGTAGCTCCTGTTAACGGAATTTTACAAGGAAATTATGAACCACTTGTAAATCTGGTCGCCCCTATAAAATTGCAAGTTGCTACCTTTTTAGGAAAATACAATCCGGACGAAAAGACCCTGGTTGACTTTGAGATTGCAGTAAGCAACAACGACAAAAACCTGTTCTCTAAAATAGATGATGCTAATAATGACGGTATCGCTATTAAAACCAACATCAAAAAACGTCTTTTTACACGAAGCTGGTCCTTGGATGCCTTTGCAAACTATCAATTCGTTCAGGAAGATTTTAGGTCTGTTGAGCGTTTGTACAATATCGAATTCAACCGTGACTGGAATTTAAACGAGATACTTTTGGGGAACCAAAACATGTTGATCACAGGACTAAATTTTGATTTATTTGCCAAAAAAGAGACTTCCAATATTGGATTGTTTACCTATCAATTTGAGAAGTTAGATTACTCCGAAAGTTATTCCGGATCGCGTCACACCTCAACAGCACTTTTTAAACTGCAGCAATGGACGATCGAAAACAGGGGCAGCTTCCTGAATTCAGATGCTATAAATTCTACTTCAAAATTTATCCGGAATCAAACCCGAACTAAATATCATTTTGGTAAAAACTGGGTCGGCGCCAGTATGCAGCTTGAAAACAATCAGCAGAAGAATAAAATCACTAATCAGTTTTCGGCTTTAAGCCAAAGATTTTCAGAATATGGTGCTTTTATTGGCCGTGGTGACAGCACTAAAGTTTTTGTTGAAATTGGTTATTTGCAACGTCGAAACGATAGTTTGCAAAACGGATTTTTAAAGCATGTAAACAATTCTCAAACTTACTTTTTAAAATCAAAATTGATTCAGAATAAGAAAACGGATCTGGCCGTATATGCCAGCTATCGCAAATTGGATTTTACAGATGCTTCCCGAAAAAATGAACCTTCGTTAAACTCCAGAATACTCTATAACGATCGTTTTTTTAATCAGCTGGTGCAAATTGGAACCACCTATGAAACCAGTTCAGGAACGATTGCCCAACAGGAGTTTACCTATATTGAAGTTCCGACGGGTCAGGGTGTTTATACCTGGAACGATTACAACGGAAACGGAATTCAGGAACTCGAAGAATTTGAAATTGCAGCCTTTCCCGATCAGGCTCGCTACATCCGAATCTTTTTACCAAATCGGGTGTACATCAAAACCAATCAAAATAGGTTCTCCCAATCTGTGGCATTAAACCCATTGCAGTGGCAGAACGAAACTGGTTTCAAAAAACTCCTCTCTTATTTTTACAATCAGACATCCTTTATCATGGATCGTAAGGTAAAAAGTCAGGGAGAGCGTCTGGAATTGAATCCGTTTAATTCTTCAGAAGAAAATATTCTGGGACTTAATTCGAGTTTCAGAAATAGTCTATACTATAACCGCGGCAAACAAAAACACTCTGTTACTTATACTTATTTGGTCAATAAAGGTAAAAGCCTGCTTTCGATCGGATCGCAAAATGTTCAAAACAATTCACATCAATTGCAATACACTCATTTGTATCAAAAAAGCTGGCTGTTTAACTTCTTTACCAAAACGATTAAAACCGACCTGGTTTCTGAAGATTTTGTCGAAAAAAACTATGCAATCACGGGCTACCAAATGGCTCCCAAAGTGAGTTATTTGTTCTCAAAAAACACCAGTCTGGATTTCTTTTTTGAGTTTCAGAACAAAGAAAATCAGATAGGAAATTTTGAAGCTCTGGTTCAAAATCGATTGGGAACTTCTTTTTCGTTTGCGGGAGAAAAGAAAATAACGGTAAACGGAGAATTTTCTTTTTACCGGAATAAATTCACAGGAAATGAATTTTCATCAGTAGGATTTCAAATACTCGAAGGGCTACAGGCCGGACAAAATCTGGTGTGGAAGTTTCTTTTACAAAAAAATATAACTCAGTTTTTAGATGTGAATTTAAATTATCAGGGACGAAAGAGTGAGACTGGTCCGGTAATTCACACCGGAAACATACAGCTCCGTGCTTATTTTTAACAGTTTACGAAAATCATATTCATAAATTGTTTAATTTTAGTAGGAATTTAAACTTGTAACATTATGAAAAAATTATTAGTACTTTGTTTTGTAGTTCTTCTGTCTTCTAATTTCTATGGGCAAGATGTAACTACAAAAGCAGTGAAAAGCAAAACCGAGGCTGCTGCGAAAAAGAAAAAAGCGGAAGCAGATAAAGCGAAAGCAGACGCTAAAAAAGAAACTGCAAAATCCAAAAAGGCAGCTGATGATGCCAGCAAAGCGGCAGCAAAAGCGACAAAAGAGTCTGCAAGCGCAGCAAAAAAAACGGCCGACAAACAGGCAACCAAAGCTAAAAACGAGGCCACAAAAGCAAAAACTGATGCTGTAAAAGCCACAAAAACTGCTGACAAAGCGGCAAGCACAAAAGCCGCCGGTGTAAAAGCTGAGGCAACAAAAACAGCAGCAAAAGCAACTGAAGCTTCAAAAGCAGCACAAAAAGACGCCACTGCTGCGAAAAAAACAGTTTCGAAAACAATAAAAGAAACAAATGAAAAAGCTCCAAAAGTAGCCGATAAAGTAACTGGCGAGTACAATGGAAAAAAAGTATATACCGGACCAAAAGGCGGTAAATACTACATTAATAAAAATGGAAACAAAACCTATATTCAGGATTAAAGTTCCTTTTACCAATATCTGAAAGGGGTTACTTACAGTAACTCCTTTTTTTTGTTTATTGAGAAACCAAATATTCGTTAACATACAAGTAACTTTTCCTTCCAAACACTACTAATTCCACAACCTAAACAACGAATTATATGGGCTGAAGACCCTTATAGAGTTAATAATTTAGTAATACATACGAAATAACACAAAAAGCATATTTCTTTATCTTCGTTTTTAAAAAGTGTTACACTATGAGCATTGACTATTCTGCGAACAAAACAATTTTAGTTGCTCCATTAAACTGGGGATTAGGTCATGCGACAAGATGCATCCCTATTATAAAAGCACTTCAGGAAAACAATTACATCCCGATAATTGCTTCTGACGGTGTTGCGTTAGCATTGTTACGAAAAGAGTTTCCATACATTCAAACCCTTGAATTACCATCTTATCATATCGAATACGCCAAGAATGCTAAAAACTTTAAATGGAAGCTGATTAAAAACCTGCCAAAAATGATTGTTGCCATCCTTGACGAAAAAAAAATCGTAAAAAGCTGGATCAAAAAACACGGAATAGACGGTATTATTTCGGATAACCGACTGGGGGTTTTCAGTAAAAAAGTCCCTTCCGTTTTTATGACACATCAATTGAATGTCATGACCGGGAACACCACCTGGTTCACCAGTAAATGCCATCAGCATATCATAAAAAAATACACAGAGTGCTGGGTTCCGGACACCAATGACACGGTAAATCTAACCGGAGAACTGGGGCATCTTAAAACGGATGATCTAAAATTAAAATATATTGGTCCATTAAGCAGAATGCGCAAAAAGGACACTCCAAAAGTATATGATCTGATGATTATCCTATCAGGACCCGAACCTCAGCGCACTTTTTTGGACGAAAAATTACAGAAAGAAGTTGTCAATTATAAAGGTAAAGTAGTGTTTGTTCAGGGTATTGTGGAAAAAATACAAACCAAATGGCAAGCCGGAAATGTTACGTATTATAATTTCATGAACTCTAAACAGCTGGAGCAGACTTTTAACGAAAGTGAATTTGTCTTATGCCGCTCGGGTTACACGACTGTAATGGATTTGGCAAAATTAGGCAAGAAAGCCTTTTTTATTCCAACTCCGGGGCAATACGAGCAGGAATATCTGGCCATAAAGCTTCAGAAAGAAAATTTAGTACCTTATGCAATGCAAGACGACTTTACGATTGAAGATCTTTCAAAAGTAAAGTCGTTTAAAGGTCTGACTCAATTTAACGATACGATAGACTGGGATACTTTGTTTACCGTTTTTGAGGATGAAAACTAGAAGTTAAACTGTGCCTGCAAACGCAATAAGTTTCCTTGCTGTCTGTTCACAGGAAGTGCACTGTCCTGGAAAGTTCTGTCGGCAATCACGTATTCCGCCGTAAGTTCAAAGGCTTTTAGAGGCTGCCATTCTATACCAAATTCATAATCTCTAACGACATAACTTCTGGCATCTTTCTCATATTTCTTCCCTCCGTCGTAATATTGAAATTTGGCGAAAGGATAAATAACTTGTTTTTTAATATCTAATTTGTAATTCAGTAATACATAACCACCGTCCAGATCTGTTTCATCGACTGCGTTAGTTACTGAATTGTATCTTGGTCCTTTTCCGATATTGTACTCTGTCTGAATTCCGAAAGGTCTTGGATACAGTACAAAGGTTGCTCCAACCCTTTGATCTTTTACGTGCTGCGAATTGTTCACTTTAACTCCCGATGAAATTTCACCTGAAAAAGCCCATTTTCCGGCATAAGCCTGAATTCCGGGTTCGATAATCTGACTTCCAATTACAAATGGGTACGTTACTCTTGCCACCACATTCAAATCTCTGTTTCCATCTAATCTATTCGCAATCTGTCCATTGTAAACTCCAAAAGCGAAAACACCATAATCACCTGATCCTTTATAACCGTCTTTTACCAACATTTCAAAACGCTCTCTAATTTTAGCCGGTGCCCAGTAAAAGAACATTCCTAAATCGCGCTCGTTTAATATGGCACTGTTCAACGCATCGTTTCGATCTAAAGTTAAACGCTGTCCGCTTGACTGCATATTCTCGAAACCGTATGGTATTTTACTTTGCCCGACACGTAATCTGTACTCTCTCTTTTTATCAAAAGAAAGGTCAAAATATAAATCACGAACCTGAACAAAATTCTGAACTCCAGTAACCGGAGAACTCGCAAAATCAGGTTGAAAATAAAAAAATACATTTGGATGAACCTGACCGGAAAACACTAAACGTGCACGTCTGATAAATAAACCATTGTTTGCTTTTGCATCCGGGGCCGTAGAAGTTGTCCCCCATGATCTGTCGCACTGATCACACGATACTTTATCATTTGTAGAAAACAAACCGTTGTATCGTATCTGTGCATAACCTCTTAAAGAAATCTTATCGTACCAACGATCTTTATTCGTTTCATCATCATTCTTTTCGGATTCAGTATCCGGCAATTTTGCTTTGTTGATTGAATCAAGAAGACGTACTACTTCTTTTTTTACCTCTTCTTTACTTAAATCCTGTGCGTTTGATACACAAGTAATTAGCAACAGAATTGCTATTAGTTTTATTTTCATTCTTTTTGTTTTCTGATCCCTTAATTTTTCGAATGCAAAGATCCACCACCTATGTTAAGATATCATTAACAAGGTGTTACTATAACAAAAAGGAATTGTTTCGAAATGGTTACGTAAATTTCATTAGTGTTAAAACACTAGATTTCACGGTACTTCACTCCAACAAGCTTACAATTATTTAACTTCGGCTTTTACTGTTTTATTTGCTTTTTCAAGCGTAAAAGAGAATTCAGAACCAATTCCGAACTCACTTTCTACATATACTTTCTCTTTATGTGCTTCAATAATGTGCTTTACAATAGCTAATCCCAATCCGGAACCGCCCTCTGAACGGGTTCCACTTTTATCCACTCTGTAAAAGCGTTCAAAAAGTCTCGGAATGTTTTGTTTTTCAACACCTTCACCATTATCACTAATACGGATCAGTACTTTTTTCTTGGTTAGGTTAACAACTCCCACCTCAGTCAAACCACCTTCTTTACCGTACTTAATAGAGTTCACGATCAGGTTTTCCAGAACTTGCTGAATTCTGTCCTTATCTCCGCGAATGATTACTGACTTAATGTTCTTGCTTTCAAACGCCAGTTTAATTTTCTTTTTGTCGGCTTTCATCTCCAATAAATCGAAAACGTTTTGAATCAGTTCTACAATATCAAAATCACTCATGATTAAATCCAGGTCTCCTGATTCTAATTTGGTAATCATGTCCAGATCTTCAACGATATAAATCAATCGCTCAACACCTTTCTCCGCTCGCTTTAAATATTTTTTTCGAATATTCTTATCTTCCATAGCACCATCCAGCAAAGTTGAAACATAACCCTGAACCGTAAACAAAGGCGTTTTCAGCTCATGCGAAACATTTCCAAGAAACTCACGTCGGTATTGCTCCCTGATCTCCAGCATTTCAATTTCCAGCTTTTTATCGGTGGCAAACTTTTTCACTTCGCGCGAAAGTGTTTCCATATCAGTAGTTATAGGCTGATTGATCAATGTTGTTGTCTCTAATAATGAAACCTCATCGTATATCTTTTTGACTCTTCTGTAAATAAAACGCTCCACACGATATTGCAAGACCAGGAACGAAAAAGCATAAATGGATATTATAAAGATTATGGCGAATGCAAATTGATACTTTAATTGGTTTTTATAAAACAAAGACATCAATATCATC
This sequence comes from Flavobacterium tructae, assembly GCF_002217475.1. GTDB lineage: Bacteria > Bacteroidota > Bacteroidia > Flavobacteriales > Flavobacteriaceae > Flavobacterium > Flavobacterium tructae. The sequence goes on along the minus strand of NZ_MUHH01000022.1, from coordinate 99,439 downwards.
ACAAATCCTGTTGCAAAAAGACTTATGTATAATGCTGACTTTACAGCAAATTTGTATGTTTTTTTAAAATTAATTTTCATTGAAATTATTGGGTCATTAAGAGATTAAGAAAATTAAGTTTTGTTTTTGAGTACTATTTTCTCAGGCAAAAGCAGAAAAGGAATAACTCAAAAACCATATAAGAAAATGAAGATTACACAAACTTCAATTCTTATATGGTTTAAATGTATTGAATATTTTAAAACAATTTGAATGAATTTAGATCCCGACTAAAGTTCTTAGTAACTTAACTTCTCAGAACCTCAGCACCTTAAAAATCTAAACTTCAAATTTATAACCTACTCCTTTTATGGTTTTAAAGAGGTCTTCTCCAATTTTTTCGCGAAGTTTTCGAATATGAACATCAATCGTTCTTCCTCCTACTACAACTTCATTTCCCCAGACTTTATCGAGAATTTCATCTCTTTTAAAAACTTTCCCCGGTTTTGAGGCTAACAAGTAAAACAATTCAAATTCTTTTCTTGGTAAGGCAATCTCAACGTTACCTTTAATGATCTTGTATTCTTCACGGTTAATCTCTATTCCGCCTACATTTAAAGTATCACTTACGACTTCTTGTTCTTTTAACCTTCTTAACAGCGCCTTTACTTTGGAGACCAATAATTTTGGTTTTATTGGCTTGGTAATATAATCATCTGCACCTGCGTCAAAACCAGCTACTTGTGAATAATCTTCACTTCTTGCTGTAAGGAATGTTATGATAACATTATTTAATTCGGGAATTTTTCTAATGTGTTCGCAAGCTTCCATTCCATCCATTTCTGCCATCATTACATCCATAATAATCAATTCCGGCAATTCTTTCTGAGCCTTTGCAATTGCTTCTTTTCCGTTAGAGGCAGTTACAATCTGGTAGCCTTCCTGAGCAAGGTTATAGCCAACGATTTCTAAGATATCTGGTTCATCGTCAACTAGTAAAATCTTGGTTTGTGTTTTTTTCATAAATAGCAAAAATTGAGATTTTTACATCAAATTTTCTTTATTATACATTCGATGATTTTCATTTGAGATGGTAAATATACTAATAAAATGACCGTTAAAAATTGCGGTTAACGGTAATTTAATCTGGTAACAATTTGATAATCTACGCGACACGAAAACATAACAAGTGGCTAACATGAACTTTACACAGCGTCTTTTTCTTTGCACAAAAATTTAAACACAACACTGAAATGAAATTCAATTTAAAATTTCTATTTATCACATTATTCATCTGTACGATTTCGATCGCACAAAACAAAGGTACGATTTCTGGTGTATTAACCGACAAAGAAACCAACAATGAAGCCCTACCTTTTGCAAATGTTTTATTAAAGGGAACAAACATTAGCGCAAACACTGACATTGAGGGAAAATATTCCTTAAATGTAAATCCGGGAAATTATATCATTATTTTTAGTTTCGTTGGATATGAATCTGTAGAAAAGCCAGTTACTGTAAAAGCAAATGAAACAATCACTGTAAATCAGGTACTTTCGTCAGGAAGCTTTACACTTAAAGATGTTGTTGTAAAATCATCGGCAGTAAACAAACAAAAAGAATCTGCACTGCTATTGGAACAAAAAAATGCTGTTGATATTAAACAATCTATCGGAGCACAGGAGCTTTCTAAAAAAGGAGTTAGTGATGTTGCCAATGCAGTTGTAAAAACGACTGGTATTACCAAACAGGAAGGAACAAACAATATTTTCGTAAGAGGTTTAGGGGACCGTTACAATTCAACTACAATGAACGGTTTGCCAATTCCGTCAAACGATCCTGAAAAGAAAAACATCAACTTAGATATTTTCTCTACTGACATTATCGAATATGTATCGATTGACAAAGTTTACAACGGTAAGTTCTTTGGAGATTTTGCTGGAGGAAATGTTGATATTATCTCTAAAGATTACAAAGGAAATGGATTTTTTAAAATTGATGTGGAATCAAAAGTAAACACAAATGCTCTTGGTGAAAACAACTTTAGCCTGCAAAAAGGCCCAAATGCTTTTGGATTTAGTAAAGCTGAAATTCCAAACAATCCATTGAATCAATACAATTTCAACACGCTTCAATTTGAGAAGAAAACACCTTTAGCAGGTTCATTCGGAATCTCAGGTGGAGATTCGTTTAATATTGGAAGTGAAGGAAAACTTACCGTATTTGGAACTGCTTCTTTCTCAAATGAGTATTCGTCAAGAACAAACGGAACTGCCAAGGCGAGTGTAAATGCTGCTGGTGTTGCCGGAAAAGATTTAGATTACCACTACCTGGCCTACAGCACTAACACAACAGGAATGTTTAATGCCGGATACAAAATCAACAATCGCAACAAAATCAACTTCAACTCTTTATTCATCAACACTTCTGCACAAAAGAGAGAAGAGTCATCTGGATATATTGTCGATCTTGCCAATGAAGGAAACGGATATATTCGCAGAAATGAATACGAAAAAACAGCTTTGTGGGTAAATCAATTATTGGGAGAGCACAAACTAAGCGAAAGAAGTACACTGAACTGGGGAGGTTCTTACAATATTGTAAACCAAAACATTCCGGACAGAACTTACAACACTATGAACAAAGTGAATGGTGGTTATGTAATCAACTCTCAATCTGCACCAAACAACAACCGTTACTTTCAGGACTTAAAAGAAAACGAATTGGCTGCAAACTTGTCTGTAAACTATAAGTTTAACAAAAATGACGAAGGTGATTTCAAAGGAAAATTCACTTTAGGATACAACGGAAGGTTTAAAAACAGAGATTTTGAGGCTACTCAATTCAACCTTAAAACCACAACATTTCCAGTGTCTCACACCGGTGATATTGTTGACCCAAACAACTTAGATTTATTCTACAACCAACAAAACTTAGCGAACAACTATTTCACAATTTCAACTTTCCGTGGAGGACCTGAAGTTCCTAACGCATTGGATCCGCAAACTTACGGTGGAGATTTAACGATCAACGGTGGTTTCTTAAATACAGAGTACAAATTCAATCCTAAATTCACAGCAGTACTAGGATTAAGAGCTGAAGTTATCACCCAAAATGTGGAATGGAGTACACAATTAGATCCTGCAGGAGGAAGCGATAAGTTAGAAAAAACAGCTTTCTTACCAAGTGTAGTTTTAAAGTATGAACTTAACGAAAAACAAAATTTACGTTTAGGATTCAGTAAAACGTATACATTACCTCAGTTCAAAGAAAGATCTCCTTTTATTTATGAGGACTTTTTACAGGCTAAAGTTGGTAATCCATTTTTATACGCTTCAGACGATTACAACTTTGACTTAAAATGGGAAGTTTTTCCAAAAAGTGACGAAGTTTTCTCTGTAACGGCTTTTGGAAAATACATTTTGAATCCAATTAATGAGGTAATCATTAACTCTTCTACAAATGATATTTCATATGTAAACTCTGGAGATTATGGATATGTAGCCGGAGCTGAATTAGAGTACAAAAAAGTACTTTTTAACTTTGACAGTGAACAGACAAAGAAATTAACAGGAGGTATTAACTTGTCTTACTTGTACAGCAAACAACAATTAGACGACGAAAAGGTTTTGAAAGAAACTGAAGGAACACGTCCAACTACTTTTACAAATACAACAGGTAAATTTACAGGAGCTTCTCCTTTCTTACTAAATGCTGACATCTCTTTCTACAATGAATGGAATGATAAAAACAGTAACCTGACTACAACTTTGGCTTACAATTATTTCTCTGATCGCGTTAACGCAATTGGTACACTTGAAAAAGGAGACTTGGTTGACAAAGCGGTTGGTTCATTAGATTTCATTGCAAAAGCAAAACTGAGTAAAAACTATGGTCTTGGTTTAGTTGTAAAAAACATTCTTGACCCAACAGTTAACAGAGTTCAGGAAAATCAATCTGGTGATGTAAATGTTTTGAGCTACAAAAAAGGTTTAAACTTAAGTTTACAATTTAGCTACGAGTTCTAAGCCATATAAATTGAATTAATAAAAAAGGACAGTCTGCGTACTGTCCTTTTTTTATTCTTTCAACTATAAACAGTGTGTTAAGTAGTTAACATTTAGTTAATATAAAAGCTTCATTTTATTAAACTAACAATCACGGTTGCTTAACATCCGGAAAGGATTTCTAATCCATCTTTGCATCAAGAAATTAAACACACAAAAAAAATTATTAAAACGATTATGAAAAAATCAATTTTAAACTTTGTTACAGTTATTGCTTTATCAGGAGGCTTACTTACAAGCTGTTCAAGTAGCGATGACGATAAAAAAGCACCTACTTCGACGTTTGTTGCCGACCCTGCTAACTTTCAAGGAAAGATCACTGATGGTGAAGTAATACTTGATGCTACTAAAACTTATAAATTGACAGGAGCTATAAAAGTAGAAAACGGAGCAACTTTAACAATTCCTGCAGGAACGGTTATTGAAGGTACTGGAGGAACTGCGGCATATATATCAGTTGCGCAAGGTGCAAAAATAAACGTAAACGGTACAGCTGCAAAACCAGTTATCATGACTGCTTCTGTAAAACAAGCTGGTAAATGGGGTGGTTTAGTAATTTGTGGTAAAGCTCCAATCAACCGTGTAACTGGTGGTGCTAGTACTGCTACATCTGAAGTTGCTGAATTGACTTATGGTGGAACTAACTCTGCTGATAACTCTGGATCTATCAAATATTTAAGAATTGAATACGCTGGAGCTGCTTTCAACTCTGAAAAAGAATTTAACGGAATCTCATTCTTTGGAGTAGGTTCAGGAACAATCGTTGAAAACGTTGAAGCTTACTACGGTGCTGATGACGGATTCGAATTCTTCGGAGGATCTGTAAATACTAAAAACTTAATCTCTATCGGTAACGAAGATGATCAATTTGACTGGACTGAAGGATGGAATGGTATCAACGAAAACTGGTATGGTAAATTAGACTTCGGAAAAGGAAACAGAGGAATTGAAGCCGATAACTTCGAATTCGGATATGCTTTCACTCCAATCGCTAATCCTACTATCACAAACTTAACTCTTGTTGGGCCTGGAAGTACTGCAGCTGCTGCTAACTTCGCTGAAAACCAAGCAATCAAATTAAGAAGAGGAACTAAAGCTATTATCTCAAACGTAGTTTTAAGTGCATGGGCAACTGGAATCGATGTTGAAAACGACGAAACTATTGCTTTTGTTGGAACTGCATTAAAAGTATCAAATGTATTATTTGTTACTGATGTACCTGTAAAAACTAAAGGAAAGAAAACAGACGCTTCTTCTGCTAACGTAAGTGCTATTGTTACAGAATCGGCTACTGCTACTGGAGCTGGAAACGGAGTATTAGCTCCAACATGGGCTGCTGGATGGTCAGTTGGTTTCTAATCACTTACAATATAAACTGTTAAAAACATCCTAAATATTTAGGATGTTTTTTTTTGGTGTAATTTTTGTACTTTTTTTTGTATATTTACACTAACCAAAATAACGCGATGGCAAAAAATTACTTTTATATTACTTTCTTATTGGCTTTTTTCTTTACTGTTAGTGTTTCGGCACAAGACAGTAAGCAATTACCAAAACCTCAACAGGTAGCAACCATTGAGGGTCTAAGCTTGTACCCTAACCCCGTGACCGGTGGAAAAGTAACTATCTCCTCTAAAAATGATTTAGAAAAAGAGATTATCATCTTTGATGTTCTGGGTAAAAAAGTACTTCAAACACATTTAAGTTCTCGAGAATTAAACGTTTCTGATCTGGTTCCAGGCGTTTACATCATCAAAATAAGCGAAGAAAATGCTTCAGCAACACGAAAGCTCATTATTCGATAAAACACAAAAGCTCTAATTTTCATTAGAGCTTTTTTAGTTTTCAGTCGCGGTCACAGTTTTCAGTTTCTGCGAAATCCTAAAAATGGCAACTGAAAACGATGACTAAAAACTAAAAACAATATCTTTGCACAAAAAAAGTTTTGATCACAGCCAACGATATATTTACCATTTCGAGTCAGAAACAATTTGAGAAAATAGCACTAAAAGTGTTTCGTTTTCAACATGAGAATAACATTGTCTATCGTGATTTTTGCGATTTTTTAAAAGTAAATCCACAACAGGTAAAATCATTGGAACAAATTCCTTTTTTACCCATTCAGTTTTTCAAAAGTCATAATGTAGTTTCTAATAACGATCCTGCTCAGGTAACTTTTACAAGCAGCGGAACTACAGGCATGATTACCAGCAGACATATTGTGACCGATGTAACCCTTTACGAAGAAAGTTATCGCAACGGATTTTCACAATTCTATGGCAACATAGAGGATTACGTTGTTTTAGCCCTTTTGCCGTCTTATCTCGAGCGAGATGGATCTTCGCTAATTTACATGGTTGAAGATCTAATAAAACTCTCCAATCAGCCTGAGAGTGGGTTTTACCTGCACAATCACGACGATCTTATAAAAAAATTAACCGCTTTAGACGAATCTGGTCAAAATGTAATCCTGATTGGTGTTACTTACGCCTTACTCGATTTGATTGAGAAACACCAATTCAATCTTCAGAATACTATTATTATGGAGACTGGCGGTATGAAAGGCAAACGAAAAGAAATGATTCGTGAGGAATTACACGAGCAGCTTTGTTCGGGTTTCGGTGTTTCGGCCATTCACTCGGAATACGGTATGACCGAACTTCTGGGACAAGCTTATTCTCTGGGTGAAGGTGTATTTGAATGCCCGTCGTGGATGCACATTTTGGTTCGCGATCCCGAAGATGCACTCACTTACGTAAAAGACGGAAAAACCGGTGGAATCAATGTGATTGATTTGGCCAACATTAATTCCTGCTCCTTCATTGCTACTCAGGATTTAGGCAAAAAAAATCCCAACAACTCTTTCGAAGTATTGGGACGTTTTGATAATTCTGATATTCGTGGCTGTAACCTGATGGTACTTTAGATGTTGAATCGTTAATTTGTTGAAATCGTTTAATCGCGAAAAAATCAATTAAAAAACCACATTCTAATATAAAACTTACTTCTTTAAAGAGCTGTTATCTAATATAACTTTGACCTTTTCTCTTAACTGAGGCAAAACTTTTTCCTGAAACCATTCATTTTTGGCCTGCCAGATATTGTTTCTCGGTGACGGATGCGGCAAAGGAAAAAAGTACGGTAAATAATCTTCAAAATTTCGTACCGTTTCGGTCAGTGTATTTTTGATAGTATCCCCTAAATAATATTTCTGCGAATACTGCCCTATTAATAACACAAGCTCTGCATCAGGCATTAATCTCAATACTTTTTCATGCCATAATGGTGCACACTCTGGACGTGGAGGTAAATCTCCTGTCTTTCCCGTACCCGGAAAGCAAAAACCCATTGGCATTAACGCTATCTTATCGGTATTATAAAATACTGTTTTATCAATTTGCAGCCAATTCCTCAAATTGTCTCCACTTTTATCGTTCCATGCAATATTTGTATTGTGTACGATTCGCCCTGGTGCCTGCCCTATAATTACAATTTTACTCTTTCTGCTGGCAGCAACAACGGGATTTACACCATCTTTAAGGTAATCTTCACAAACACGGCAGTTTTTAATTTGTTCCAGAAGCTCTTCCATAAATCTGATCAATTATTTAAATTAAAGCACCCTCCTGTTATGACTGTGTTATCCTTATTCCTTAATCTACAAGTTTAAGTCCTTTGCAAACATCCTTTAATAATTCACATGGATCGACATCAATTGCCAAAGCAATCAAATACAATTCGTCTGCACGTAATTTTGTGCTAGTGCTATTTGCTAATTCGCTCAAACGTGTTTTACTAATTCCGGTTTTACGGGAAACATCTGAACGATTTACTGATTTTCTAGAAAAAAATAATCCTAATTCTGTCATTATTATCTGTTTTTACAGACATAAATCTAGTAAAACAGAACAATTTTTCTGAAAATCTAAAACTTGATTTGGATTTTTATCCGAAAATCAATACGTTTGTTTAGAAAATCGGATAACTAAACTAAAAAACATGTCACTACGAAACACCTATACGAAATTACAATTAGAAGAATTAATTCACAGTCAGCTAGAAAACCTAAACGCAATGAACGATTTGATCAGTATCATGCGACACCAGAATGATTTGCTGAAAAATGCTAATAAGAAATTGAAAGAAGAAATAACAGATTTCAAAGAGTATCAAATAAAATACGCCACAAGAAGAAAACGAACCTCTTAAAAACCAGGAGATAAATAAGTGTTAGGGGCTTACTTTAGATTATACACTTCGCAAAACAATCCCTAAAAAACAGATAAAAAAAAACCGTTCCAAATTAAGTATTGAAACGGTCTTTAAAATTTAAATATTTGATCTGGCTCAAAGATTACTTTACTCTAATCACAAAATAATTCTTCTTTCCGCTTTGTAATAACACAAACTGATTATTAATTAAATCATTTGCAGTTAAGACAAAATCTTCTTTTATTTTTTCTCTGTTCACCGAGATCGAATTTGCGGTTAAGGCACGTCTCGCTTCTCCGTTTGATTTAAAGAAACCTGTTTTTTCGTTTAAAACTGTAATAATCTCCAAACCATTTTCTAAATCAGCTTTTGCGATTTCAGCCTGAGGAACACCGTCAAAAACTTCCAAAAAAGTAGCTTCATCCAGTTTTTTCAAATCTTCGGCTGTAGAATTTCCAAACAAAATATTCGACGCCTGAATTGCTTTTTCCAATTCTTCTTCAGAGTGAACAAAAATGGTAATTTCTTCTGCCAGTTTCTTTTGTAAAACTCTTAAATGCGGAGCTGTTCTATGCTCTTCGATTAAAGCTTCAATTGTATCTTTATCTAAAAACGTAAAGATTTTGATGTATTTCTCTGCATCAACATCAGTTGAATTCACCCAAAACTGGTAAAATTTATACACTGAGGTTTTATCAGTATCCAACCAAACATTTCCACCTTCAGATTTTCCAAATTTAGATCCGTCTGCTTTTGTAATCAATGGCGTTGTCAATGCAAAAGCTTTTGCACTTTCTCCTCCCATTCTGCGTACCAACTCCGTTCCGGTGGTGATATTTCCCCATTGATCCGAACCTCCCATTTGAAGCACGCAATTGTTATTTTTATATAAATGATAAAAATCGTAACCCTGAATTAACTGATAGGTAAACTCTGTAAAAGACATTCCTACACCGTCTCCGGCAAATCTTTTTTTAACGGAATCCTTCGCCATCATATAATTTACCGTGATACGTTTTCCAACTTCACGTGCAAAATCAATAAATGAGAATTCCTTCATCCAGTCATAGTTGTTTACCATAACAGGAGCATTTGCTTCTTTTGAATTAAAGTCAAGAAAACGCGACAAAACACTTTTGATACCTGCAACGTTCTTAGCCAAAGTTTCTTCATTCAACAGATTTCTTTCATCAGATTTCCCCGATGGATCACCAATCATACCGGTTGCACCTCCTACCAAAGCGATAGGCTGATGTCCAAAATTCTTTAAGTGAACCAATAAAATAATCTGAACCATACTGCCAATGTGCAGCGAATCTGCTGTTGGGTCAAAACCTATATAAGCAGCAGTTACCTCTTTTAGCAATTGTTCTTCCGTTCCTGGCATGCTATCATGATATAACCCGCGCCACTTTAATTCTTCAACTAGATTCTTCATTTTTAAAATAATTTGTGCAAATATAATCAATGACAATGGCAATGACAAAAAGCAGTTTCAATATCAATGGTAAAAAGCAATTTCAACATCTAAATTCTTAGTAACAAAGAGAAGATCATAATTGCTGATAGCAAAATCAGACCTTTGCAGCTTTGAGCTTTTGCACCTTAAAAACAAAAAAGTTATCTTTACAAAATGGTATTAGTAACAGGAGGTACAGGTTTAGTTGGCGCACATTTATTACTTCATCTGATTGAGAATGGAGAAAGTGTTCGGGCTATTTACAGAACTCAAAATAACATTCAAAAAACCAAATCGGTTTTTGAGTTGTACAATAAAGTGGATTTGTTTGAAAAAATAGAATGGCTTGAAGCCGATATCCTGGATGTCCCCTCTCTGGAAACTGCGTTCTTAGGTATTGATTACGTTTACCATTGTGCTGCTTTAATTTCATTTGATCCAAAAGACGAAGAGCTGCTTCGAAAAACCAATATCGAAGGAACTGCCAATATGGTTAATTTTTCTATTGCCAAAAATGTAAAAAAGTTCTGTTTTATAAGCTCTATCGCTGCTTTAGGTGATTTAGCAGCTCACGAAACTTACATTACTGAAGAAACAGACTGGAATCCCGAAAAGCCTCATAGTGATTACGCGATTTCTAAATACGGAGCTGAAATGGAGGTCTGGCGTGGTTTACAGGAAGGTCTAGATGTAATCATCCTAAATCCGGGTGTTATTTTAGGACCAATTCCAAAAAACAAAACTCACATACAAGGAAGCGCAGAGCTTTATGCAAAAGTTGCAAACGGTCTTTCTTTTTACACTCTTGGAAGTACCGGATTTGTCACCATAACGGATGTCATAAAAATAGCTGACGTATTAATGAAGAGTGAGATTAAAAATGAACGCTTTACCTTAATTGCCGACAATATTGTTTTTAAGGACATCCTGAATACTATTGCCGATGCTTTAAAAGTAAAAAGACCAACCATTCATGCCACGCCTTTATTCATGAATTTCCTTTGGATTGCCGACGGAATTTTTTCGACTCTGTTTTTTCAAAAAAGACGCCTGACAAAAGCAACTGCAAAGGCTTCTTATTCCAGTAATTTATATTCTAATGAAAAAATAAAAACCGCTCTGGGAGGAACGGTTTTTCAGGATATACATGCGTACATAAAAGATGTTTCGAGACTTTAACTATCTCTTTAATCGTGTTGTTTTTCGGATAGAATCCAAACTCGTCTTGCTCAGCTTGTTCTTGATCGTATTTTTAACAATAGGTTTCTTCTTTTCTTTTGCTGCTTTCTTCTCTTCAATTTTCACAATTGAATCTGTAGCTCTCTGATTGACAGCCAAACGCTTTCCTACTTCATCGAATATGCTTTTATAATTCTCATAATCGGCAGCGTAGTAACGGTTGTTTTGTGAAAATTGCACACTATCCACTTTATATTTTTTCAAAATAAAAGCAGTAGGGCTGGTTTCAACTGAATCTGCCGAAACCGGATGCTGGTATTTCATAGCTTCAAGGATAGACAAATCATACATAATATCAATCATTTTATCTTTCTCAATAAGTTTTGCAGGCTGCTTTACCAGCTCTTTTTTACAACTTACAGAAAGAAACAACACCAATATTATTACTATAAAATTTTTCATCTCAGCTTTTTATCTGTCAAACAATAGACGTTTTCCTGCGCGAATGTCTTTTACTTTAAAGTTATTGTAAACCATTTCACCGTTTACAAAAGTATGTGTAATTCTCGACTTAAAAGTAAAATTCTCAAAAGGCGACCATCCGCATTTCGCCAGAATATTTTCAGGTTTCACACTCCATGGCAAACTTGGGTTTACAATCACTAAGTCAGCAAAATAACCTTCTTTGATAAAACCTCTTTTTTCTATTTTGAAAAGTTTAGCCGGATTGTGGCACATTTTCTCGACAATTTTCTCCACGCTGATTTTCCCCTGATGGTGCGCTTCAAACATCGCTACAACCGCATGCTGCACAAGCGGACCGCCAGATGGAGCATTCACATAAGGCTGCATTTTTTCTTCTTTAGTATGTGGCGCATGATCGGTTGCTATTACATCAATACGTCCGTCATTTAAAGCTTCCCACAATGCTTTTCTATCGTCTGCTGTTTTTACCGCAGGATTCCATTTAATAAAATTCCCTTTGGTTTTATAATCTTCGTCTGTAAACCACAAGTGATGCACACAAACTTCAGCAGTAATTTTCTTTTCTTCAAGTGGAATTTTATTGGTAAACAATTCCATTTCTTTCGCAGTCGAAAGATGAAAAATATGCAAACGAGCTCCCGTTTTTTTCGCTAGAGCTACCGCTTTTGAAGAAGAAATATAACAGGCTTCTTCACTGCGTATTAAATGGTGCGCCGTTACCGGAATATCATCACCATATTGTTCTTTGTACAGCTGTAAATTATTTTTAATCGTCGTTTCATCCTCACAGTGTACCGCGATTAAAAGCGGAGTACTTGAAAAAATCTTTTCTAAAACTGCCTCATTATCTACTAGCATATTTCCTGTTGACGATCCTAAAAAGATCTTTATTCCGGCAACATTCTTCGGATTTGTTTTTAGAACTTCCTCCAGATTATCATTAGTTGCCCCCATCATAAACGAATAATTCGCAAATGATTTCACTGCTGCAACCTGATATTTATCTTCTAATATTTCCTGAGTTACAGCATTTGGAACTGTGTTAGGTTGCTCTATGAAAGATGTAATTCCTCCAGCCACCGCAGCTCTTGACTCTGACTCGATATCTCCTTTGTGTGTTAGTCCCGGTTCTCTAAAATGAACCTGATCATCAATTGCCCCCGGAATTAAATAATTCCCTTCAGCATCGATTACTTTACAATCGGATGTTTTTAAACTGATGCTGTCTGCCACTTCAACAATCAGATCGTTTTCGATTAAAACATCTCCTTCAAAAATAGATCCTTCGTTTACAATTTTGGCATTTTTTATTAGAACCCTATTTATTTTCATAGCTTTATAAAGTATTGACTAGTTTTTTCAATCGAAGTGAAATCACTCCCAGTATAGCTTCTTTGATAATGGCATTGCTCATTTTAGAAACTCCTTTTGTTCTGTCAGTAAAGATAATCGGAACCTCTTTAATTTCAAATTTAGCACAATAGGTTCTGTACTTCATTTCAATCTGAAACGCATAACCCACGAATTTAATTTTATTGAGATTGATTTTTTCCAGCACTTCTCGTTTATAACAAACGAAACCTGCCGTTGCGTCGTGAATTTTCATTCCCGTAATAAATTTCACATACACCGAAGCGAAATACGACATCAGAACACGGCTTAAGGGCCAGTTCACCACATTTACACCTGTTACATATCGGGAACCAATCGCTAAATCTGCTCCACCAAAATGGCAGGCATCGAACAATTTCTCAAGATCATTTGGATTATGCGAGAAATCAGCATCCATTTCAAAAATGAAATTGTACTGACGTTCTAACGCCCATTTAAAACCATGGACATAGGCAGTTCCTAAACCGGATTTTTTAGCTCTTTTTTCTAAAAATAACCGTTCCGGAAATTCTTCCTGCAATGCGACTACTTTATTGGCAGTGTGATCAGGCGAATTATCATCAATAATTAAAAGATGAAAAGGTTTGTGTTGCGAAAGTACAGCTCTAACTATGCTTTCAATATTTTCGATTTCGTTGTAAGTGGGGATTATGACAATACAATCATTCATTTTTCTGAGTAATTTCACCGCAAAAGTAAACTTTTTATAGCATTTGATTCATAATAAATATATAATAAAACTATTGATACAAAAAATTACTAATTTTGCATCGCTATGATTGAACAACTTCACCCCCGAATTCTGGAAAACAAAGACTGGGCAACACTTTTATTCGTGTTGACCTTTGCTGTTGTTGCCATGACTAAATCAGCTTACGAAACCCGATTTAGCGAATTCAGTAAGCTTATTTTTTCTGACAAGTATGCTAAAATCTATCGCGACAACAATCATTTAAGAAGCAGTTTTACGGTTGGTTTGTTTTTTGTACAAGTTGTTTCGTATGCTTTTTTCATCCAGCTTACCATGCACATTTTTGGATATGCATCGAAAACGGACTGGATTTTATTCATTCAGCTGGCTACCTTTTTACTTTACTTTATTCTGGGAAAATTTTTAATTGAAAAAATTGTAGCCACTTCATTCAACATTGACGAATTTGCAGAACTTTTTAACTTACAAAAAGTAACTTACAGGACTTATATAGGCGTTTTAATCCTTCCTATTAATGCTGTTTTGTTTTATTATGACAATATTCCTAAGATTGTACCCCTGGCAATAATCGCCATTTCGCTGTGTATTAGCCTGTACTCTTATTTTATTTCAATAAAAACGTATCAAAATGCAATAATCAGCAAGTTATTTTATTTTATTTTATATCTTTGCGCTCTTGAAATAGCCCCTTATTATTTCCTGTATTATTGGATTACAAAACAGGCGGCTTAGTAAATGTTTATAATATGAAAGTGAAAACAATTTTGGTGTCACAGCCTGAACCTAAAGTGGAAAATTCTCCTTACTTTGAGCTCCAACAAAAACACAAAATAAAAATTGATTTCAGACCATTTATTCATGTGGAAGGGGTTAATGCAAAAGAGATCCGATTACAGAAAATCGATCTTAATCATTATACTGCAATCATTTTGACGAGCCGTAATGCGGTGGATCATTTTTTTAGAGTAGCAGATGAGATGCGTTATAAAGTTCCTGAAGGATTGAAATATTTCTGCCAATCTGAAGCTGTTGCATTCTACCTGCAAAAGTATGTTGTGTATAGAAAGCGTAAAATTTACGTGGGAGCAAAAGACTTTGCAGATTTATCGCCGCTTATCAAAAAATACAAAGACGAAAAATTCCTTTTACCGGCGTCTGATCAGTTAAACGCTGATGCACCTGTAACATTAAACAATCTGAAAGTAGATTGGGCACAAGCTGTTTTTTACAAAACAGTAATGAGCGATCTGTCTGATCTGGCTGATGTTTACTATGATGTTTTGGCTTTTTTCAGCCCAACCGGAATCAAATCATTGTTTAAAAACTTTCCTGATTTTAAACAAAACGATACCAGAATTGCTGTCTTTGGAAGCACAACTCAAAAAGAAGCGCTTGATCATGGTTTAAGAATTGATATTCTTGCTCCAACTCCTGAAACACCTTCGATGACGATGGCTTTAGAAAAATACATTGCAGAAGCAAACAAAGGAAAATAATCCTTTTAGAAAATAACAACATTTAAATTCCAAATTCCAACCTTAAAGTTGAAATTTGGAATTTTTATTTTTAAAAATAATCCTCTCCCCAATCTTTGTTAAAGCTCTAACAAAGAAAAGCAAGCAACATTTTCAGTTTCCATTTGGAATTTGGAATTTCAAAGATTGGAATTTTATTTTTCAAATCGTTTTGAGTACATTTGATTTACAACTACAACCAAATAACTAAAATTAGTTTCAAATCACAACTCCAATGAAAATCAATTCCCTTATTATTGAAATTGACGGTATCGACAAAGAAATCCTGCGTTACCTGATGGATGATGCACGAAAACCTATTTTGCAAATTGCCAATAAAATAGGTATTTCCGGAGCTGCCATTCATCAGCGGTTGAAAAAACTGGAACAATCGGGTGTTATTTCAGGCTCTAAATTTACCGTTAATCCAAAAGTATTGGGATACAACACCATGGCCTTTGTTGGTGTTTATCTGGACAAAGCCTCCAGAAACTCCGAAGCTGTGAAAGATTTAAAAAAAATCCCTGAAGTTTTAGAATGCCACTACACCACAGGAAACTGGTCGGTATTGATTAAAATCATCTGTCGCGATAACGAACACTTAATGCAGCTTCTAAATACTAAAATTCAGGCAATAGAAGGCGTTTCCAGAACAGAAACCTTTATTTCCCTGGATCAGCAAATCGACAGGCAAATTCAACTTTAAAAAACAAAATTCCAATCTTTGAAATTCCAAATTCCAA
>NZ_MUHH01000022.1:75829-83613 GCF_002217475.1 Flavobacterium tructae | reverse complement strand
AAAAAAAAAAAAAAAAATCCAAACCCAACAAAGTTGGAATTTGGATTTTTAAAAATTTGAATTTTATATCTTTAGTTCCTTCTACTTCCGGAATAGACCGAGATATAGTACAACAAGGTTGCGATTGATCCGATAGCAGCAACAACATAGGTTCTCGCAGCCCATTTCAACGCATCCTTCGCTCCGGCTTGCTCTTGCTGCGTCAGCATATTTTTATTTTCCAACCAAGCCAATGCTCTGTTACTTGCATCATACTCTACCGGCAGCGTAATAATTGTAAATAAAGTTGTTGCAGCAAAAATGATAATTCCGATCAGCAATAGCCCCGGAAAGGTTCTGATCATTAAAATTCCGGCTAACAAAATCCATTGTACATAATTGGATGCAACACTTACAATCGGCACCAATCTGGAGCGCATTGTCAACCACTCATAACCAACAGCGTGCTGTACCGCATGACCACATTCGTGCGCAGCCACCGCAGCCGCAGCCGCATTGCGTTCGTTGTAAACCACCTCGCTTAAATTTACGGTTTTATCTGCAGGATTGTAGTGATCGGTTAACTGACCAGGTGTCGAAATAACTCGAACATCTCTAATACCATGATCAGCCAGCATCTTTTCGGCGATTTCAGCACCACTCATTCCATTTCTTAATTGCAGTTTAGAATACTGCTCAAATTTACTCTTGAGTCTTGAACTCACTATCCAGCTGAACAACATAATTGCTCCGGCAAGAATTAAATATCCACTTCCCATATCTTTGTTTTTTTGATTGATTACTAAATTTACAGTACAAACCGCAAATTCTGAACCAATTTCAAAAAATGTCATTTTGACATTTTGGCGTCAGGGTATTCCTCAAGTGACTTTACAAAAGCTAAAAAATTTCTCTACAACTCCAATTGCTTATTAACTTCTTCAAATTTCCCAATCAGATCGTTGATTTTTGCTTGTTGCTTTTTAATTTGTTTCGGACGAATGTAAAACCAGTTCACTCCTATCCAAAGCAATACCACTGCATACGTTAGCAACGCATAAACAAGGGGCATTCTCAAAGTATACTCATACATATACAAACCAATCCCGACACCCAATAAAATGAAGTACAAACTCAGAATCGTCGACTGCATAAACTGCTGTTTTTTTCGGATTAGAATCAATCGCTGCAGGTACTCCTGATTGGATTGTGTCGTATCGATATTTTTATAACCAACCAATAATCCATTATAAACACCAACATACATTACCATGGCCACAATCACCAGCACAATTCCTATTTTGGTAGAAATAAATTCCGGTTGATAGTAGTACCAGACAAAAAGAATAAATGCAGTAGTTGCCAAAAGCAAAATATTAGTAATCCACAGATGGCGAAGGCCGGCTGCTTTAAATTCTTTCAATCTTCCCAATAAATCTTTCATATCGGGCTGACTTACGGATTGTTTTTTCCACAAATCTTTGAAATCTATATTGTTATTTTGGTCCATTTTCCTTAAATTTTTGAGTCAGTTTTTCCTTTATCCTGTGAATTTTCACTCTTGTATTTGCTTCCGAAAGCCCCACAATTTTGGCAATCTCAGCCTGTTTTACTTCCTCAAGTTCGAGCGAAATAATAATACGTTCCGTTTCAGGCAATTCAGCAATACACTGGTACAAAAACTGGATTTGCGGTTCTAACGATTGTTGTTTCTCTTCCTGCAAATTAACCGGAAGATCTGATTTAAGAAAACGCTTTTCTTTTTCTATTTGCCGCAAACAGTTATTAGAAGCTATCCTAAAAATCCAGGTTCCAATGCCCGACTCGCTTCTAAAAGTGTCCAGTTTTTGCCAGACAATAACAAAAGTCTCCTGAGCCAAATCCTGAGCAATATCATAATCATTAACAAAACCCATGCAAAGCCTGAAAATCCTATCCCAATACGTTTTATAGATAACTTCAAATTCCATTAGTATTATTTTACGAAATTATTCACCTGATTTAAATACCACGCTGCATCATCATACATAATAAAGTGTAACCCTTTAGCGGCATATTGAAAATTAGCATTTTTTAAATTTTTATACTGTCCTTCAATAGCAGGTTTTAAATTTACAAAATATGATTCCAGTAAAATCAATGATGGGCATTTTACTTGTGAGATTTTTTCTCTTAAATCAGTATTAGAAAAATCGCAATACATTTCAGCAAATGTTTTTCGGTCTGATTTTACACTCCAGTCCACTATCATATCAATTTTTGAAGCATCCTGAACCAGTCTTGGCATTGTTTTTTTCTGCATGTCTAAAAACTGAGTCTCCGTCATAGCCGTCATCTGATTCACCATTGACGAACAGTCGTTATTTTCTTTTGATTTAAAATTAGGATCCATCAGAGCAGCCATACACGGAAGCGCGTCTACTACAACAATTTTACCAACCAATTCCGGATAATCTGCTGCCAAAGCCAATGCAAATCCTCCACCCATACTGTGACCAATTACAATTGGCTTTTCGATTTTATTTGTTTTGATGAAGTCTGCAATTTCAGTTTCCCAATTTTTGAAGCTTGCATTCGGCTGTGGTTTCACTCCGGCAAAACCTGCCATGGTAAGTGTATAACAAGTGTGATCTTTTTCTAAATTGGCTCTGGTTTCCTTCCACACATCTCCGGAAGAGGCAAATCCTGGAATAAATACAACGGCTTGTTTTCCTTTTCCGGTTTTAAGAACTTCGAACGGATACGATTTTGTTTGTGCAAATACATTTAAACATACTGCTGAAAATAATAAGGCGATAACTAAGATGATATACTTTTTCATTTTTAATAGATTTAAGTTGTTAAATGGTTTATTAGTTAAATTCGCCTTTTGGATACGAGATATTTTAAAATGTTACAAATCGTTTTAAAAAAAAATAAAAATTAATCTCCAAATTCCAAATTCCAACCTTCATCTATAGGTCTAAACCCCAATCTTTACAAGGGCTCAGATACTCCAAAAAATTAATTATTTTTTTTCATAAAAAATATCTTCTCACACGTCAATATCAATTCCGGTCAATACAAAAAAAACTATAAAACGGGACTGCCTCAAATATTTATGTTCTGCTCCGCCGGAGCTTCTTGATACCGGAAAATTACATTTGCTATAAATATTTTGCTCCGCTGGAGCTGTTTCAAAAAAACTCACCCCTAGCTTTTCATCCTTACGACGAAGGATACTCGAGCGATAGCGACTGACGCAGCAAATCACATAAGAAACTCTGCAAACCAGCTCGGCAATCTTTGTCGATTAACTAGTGTGATTTCTCCCGTTGGTCGAAAAGACAAACTAAACGCAAAAACAATTGTGTAAATTTGTGCAATTTGTGGCTGAAAAATAAGCGCAAAAAAAATCCCAAACCCCAATCGTAAAATTGGAATTTGGAATTTATAATATTGAAAAATTTATTTATCCTACAAGATTGATAATCTTACCAGGAACAATAATCACTTTATTTGGTATTTTCCCATCTAATTGACGTAAAGTTCTCTCGTCCTTCATCACAATTTCTTCAATTTGCTCTTTGGTTAAGTCCAAAGGCAATTCGATGGTGAAACGCATTTTTCCGTTAAAAGAAACCGGATATTCTTTGCTTGTTTCTACCAGATGTTTTGCTTCAAAAACCGGGAAAGAAACTTCTGAAATTGAAGTTGTATTTCCTAATTGCTGCCATAATTCCTCTGCAATATGCGGTGCATAAGGCGAAACTAAAATTGCTAACGGTTCTAAAATGGCTCTTGAATGGCAATTTTGAGCAGACAATTCATTTACACAAATCATAAACTGAGAAACAGAGGTATTGAAAGAGAAACTCTCGATGTCATCTGCCGCTTTTTTAATGGTTTTGTGCAATGATTTTAAATTGTCTTTTGTTGGTTCGTCGTTGTTTACGATTAAACCATTATCATCAAAGTACAATCTCCATAACTTTTTAAGGAAACCAAATACTCCCGAAATACCAGCCGTATTCCAAGGTTTTGCCTGTTCTAACGGCCCTAAGAACATTTCATACAAACGCAAGGTATCGGCTCCGTATTCGTTACAAATATCATCCGGAGTTACTACATTGTAATACGATTTCGACATTTTCTCGACTTCACGTCCGACGATATATTTTCCGTTTTCGTCAAAAACAAATTCTGCCGTATTAAAATCTTCTCTCCAGTTTTTAAATCTTTCTACATCCAATTCATCAGAAGAGTTTACAAAATTAACATCCACACGAAGCGGCTGTACATTCTGATCTCCAATTTTATTCTTAGACACAAAAGTGTTCGTTCCTTCTAATCTATAAACATAGGCAGTAGTCCCTAAAATCATTCCCTGATTGATCAGTTTTTTGAATGGCTCTTCGGTTGGAGCAAAACCTTTGTCTTTTAAGAATTTGTTCCAGAAACGGGAATATAATAAGTGTCCGGTTGCATGCTCGCTTCCTCCAATATACAAATCAACACTTTCCCAGTATGCTAATGCTTCTTTGCCTGCAAACTCGGTTTCGTTGTGCGCATCCATATAACGCATCCAGTACCATGAACTTCCTGCCCAACCCGGCATGGTATTCAATTCTAAAGGAAAAATCGTTGCATGATCTACTAAATCGGTATTGACAACTTTATTATTTGTGGTGTCCCAAGCCCAAACTGCTGCATTTCCTAATGGAGGCAAACCATCTTCGGTTGGTAAATATTTCTCTACTTCAGGTAAAATAATTGGTAAATGCTGTGCATCAATCATTTTTGGAAGACCATTCACATAATATACCGGGAATGGTTCACCCCAATAACGCTGACGGGAGAAAACTGCATCACGCAAACGGTAATTGGTTTTTCCAATTCCCTGTCCTAATTTTTCTAACGCCGTAATAGCGGCCTTAGTAGCTTCTTTATAATTTAATCCGTTTAGGAAATCAGAATTTGCGATCTCCACATTGTCTTTCGAACCATAAGCGGCTTCAGAAATATCAACGTTGGCAAAAATATTTTTGATTTCCTGCATTCCGTTCTGACCTTTAAAGAAATTTGCAAAAGCATAATCTCTCTCATCACCACAAGGAACTGCCATCACGGCACCTGTTCCGTATCCAGCCAAAACATAGTCCCCAATCCAAACCGGAATTGGTTCTTTCGTAAATGGATGCTCTGCATAAGCCCCTGTAAATACTCCCGAAATGGTTTTTACATCAGCCATACGCTCGCGCTCAGAACGTTTTGCTGTTTTTTCGATATACGCTTCAACTGCCTCTTTTTGTTCCGGACTTGTAATTTTAGCCACCAAATCATGCTCCGGTGCCAAAGTCATAAAAGTTACTCCAAAGATGGTATCAGGGCGGGTTGTGAAAACATCAATTACTTCATCGTGATTTTTCAATTTAAAAGTAACCATTGCGCCTACCGATTTTCCAATCCAGTTTCTTTGCGATTCTTTGATAGACTCGCTCCAGTCGATTTCATTTAAACCTTGAAGCAAGCGCTCTGCATAAGCTGAAATTCGCATACTCCATTGGGTCATTTTTTTACGAATTACCGGAAATCCACCACGTTCTGAAACACCGTTTACGATTTCATCATTGGCTAAAACCGTTCCTAAACCGGGACACCAGTTTACTTCTGTTTCTGCCAAATAAGTCAATCTGTATTGTAAAAGGATTTTCTCCTGTTGGTCCGCCGATAAAGCATTCCACTCCTCAGCTGAGAAAATTCCGATATTATCATCAGAAACTGCATTTACATTTACATTTCCTTCTTTTTCAAAAAGAGCAACTAAAATTGTTATATCTTCTGCTTGGTCAACATTCTTGTTGTACCAGGAATTAAACAACTGGATAAAAATCCATTGTGTATGTTTATAATAGTCCGGATTTGAAGTTCGCACTTCACGCCCCCAGTCAAATGAAAATCCAATTTTATCCAACTGTTTTCTGTATCCTGCTATTTGTTTTCCTTCTTTATCTACTCCCCCGTCAATATTAACACGTGTAGTATCTTCCGGACGCTGCCCGGTTTGAATCGCATACTGTTCTGCCGGCAATCCAAAACTGTCGTACCCCATTGGATGCAAAACATTGAAACCCTGATGCCTTTTGAAACGAGAATAAACATCTGAAGCAATATAACCCAGCGGATGTCCTACGTGTAATCCTGCCCCGGATGGGTAAGGAAACATGTCCAACACATAATGTTTGGGTTTTTCAGAATTATTCTTTGCGGCAAAAGTTTGGTTCTCGGCCCAATATTTTTGCCATTTGGCTTCTATTTCGTTTGGATTGTATTTCATTTCTAAGTGACTAAGATTCTAAGTTACTAAGGTTCTAAGCTTTTCACTAAATTAATTAAGCCGCAAATTTACATTTATTACAGATTGTAACAAAAGTATTTTAATACATAAAAATAAATTACAAATTCTTCATTTTTATCACGATAAAATACAAGTCTAAAATTGCTTATATTGTACGAAAGTTAAAACTTTGGCCGTTATTAACTTCATATAAAGAAATTCTTTATTATTTTTACCCCATAATTTAAGCAAACTATGAGTTCTAACTTTGATAAATTTCAAAAGCGCAGGTTAATTTCCTCTTATTTTTCGGTTGTATTAAGTGTATTTCTGGTTTTATTCCTACTAGGAGTACTGGGATTATTCATTATCAATTCTAAAAAACTGGCTAATGATTTTAAAGAAAAAATTGCCATGACGGTTTTCTTTAAAAACGAGGCTAATGACAGCGTGATAAAAGCTTTCAATACTGAACTAAAAAGAGCTCCTTTTGCAAGATCATTCGTTTACGTAACAAAAGAAAAAGCGGCAAAAGAACACACTGACATTATCGGAGAAGATTTCCTGACTTTCTTAGGTGAAAACCCTTTATTGAATTCTTACGACATTCACTTAAAAGCGGATTATGTTGAAAGAGACAGTATCCTTAAAATAGAAAGCAAACTACGTCAAAACACCATGATTGAAGATATTGTTTATGATAAACAATTGGTTAATCTGGTAAATGACAATATCAAAAAAGTAAGTATGTGGATTTTGATTATCAGTGGTTTCCTTGCGGTTATTGCTGTTCTGCTAATCAACAGTTCGTTACGTTTATCTATTCATTCGAATCGTTTTATCATCAAAACGATGCAAATGGTTGGTGCAACAAAATCGTTTATCCGTAAGCCATTTGTAATGCGCAGTGTAAAATTAGGAATGTTAGGTGCCGGTCTGGCTATTATTGCCCTTATCGGACTTTTGTTCTATGTAGAAACTAATTTCCCGGGCTTGGGTATTTTAGAAGATAAAGCCTTAATTGGACTGGTATTATTAGCCGTATTCGGATTAGGAGTTTTGATTACCTGGGTAAGTACTCACTTTGCCACACAACGTTTCCTAAATTTAAGAACTGACGATCTGTATTAACTTTAGATCGCAGATTATAGATTTTAGTTTGCAAATTTTTAAAAAGCCTTGGCTACGCTCAGCGGCACAAAAGAAATAAAATGAAAAACAACAATAAAGAAGAACACGCACCAAAACAAGAATTCCTTTTTGACGGAATTAACTATAAAATTCTATTAATTGGAATAGGAGTTATTGCCTTAGGCTTTATCTTAATGTCTGGCGGAGGAAGCAACGATCCGAATGTTTTTAATGAAGATGTTTTTAATTTCAGACGTATTCGTTTGGCTCCAACCACGGTTTTAATCGGTTTTGGAATCACGATTTATTCTATTTTCAAAAAATCCAAATAGACTTTATTTAGACTCCTTAGACTTCT
>NZ_MUHH01000022.1:0-75764 GCF_002217475.1 Flavobacterium tructae | reverse complement strand
AGAAGTCTAAGGAGTCTAAAATCTAACAATCTTATTAAATGAATACATTACAAGCTATCGTTCTTGCTATTATTGAAGGCATCACTGAATTTTTGCCTGTTTCTTCAACTGGTCACATGATTATTGCCTCTTCCTTTTTCGGAATTGCTCATGAAGATTTCACTAAACTTTTCACCATTGTCATTCAGCTTGGCGCGATACTTTCGGTAGTGGTTTTGTATTTCAAACGATTCTTTCAAACACTTGATTTTTATTTTAAACTTTTAGTTGCCTTTGTTCCGGCTGTGGTATTAGGTTTATTGCTAAGTGATTTTATCGATGGCTTATTAGAAAATCCTGTTACAGTTGCTATTTCTCTTTTAATAGGAGGTTTAATTTTACTAAAAGTTGACGAGTGGTTCAACCATCCAAATACAACTGAAAGCTCTTCTGAAATCACCTATTTACAAGCTTTTAAAATTGGTTTATTCCAGTGTATTGCTATGATTCCGGGAGTTTCAAGAAGCGGGGCCAGTATTGTAGGCGGAATGTCTCAAAAATTATCCCGTACCACAGCGGCAGAATTCTCTTTCTTTTTGGCCGTTCCAACCATGTTGGGTGCGACAGTAAAAAAATGTTATGATTATTACAAAGCCGGATTCGAACTGTCTCACGATCAGATTAACATACTGGTAATTGGAAATGTCGTTGCTTTTATTGTAGCGCTTCTGGCAATCAAATCCTTTATTGGATTTTTGACTAAAAACGGGTTTAAAGTTTTTGGTTACTATAGAATCATTGCAGGAATCATTCTGTTGCTGATTCACTTTTTCATTCATCCTCTTACGATTATATAATGACTCCTGAAGAATATTTAAACGGACAGGTTTTACTGATTGACAAACCTTTAAAATGGAGTTCGTTTCAAGCTGTCAATAAATTAAAATATCTTTTAATTAATAAAGTCGGACTTCCTAAAAAGTTCAAAATTGGTCATGCCGGAACTTTAGATCCTTTGGCAACTGGCCTATTGCTAATCTGCACAGGAAAGTTTACCAAAAGAATTTCCGAACTACAGGGGCAGGCAAAAGAATATACCGGAACATTTTACATTGGAGCTACTACTCCATCTTACGATTTAGAAACCGAAATCGATCAGACTTTTCCAACTGATCATATTGACGAAACACTGATTCATGAAACGGTGAAACAATTTTTAGGTGAAATTGACCAAAAACCACCTATTTTCTCTGCGATAAAAAAAGACGGTGTTCGTTTGTACGAGCATGCGCGTGCAGGAGAAACAGTAGAAATTGCCAGCAGAAAAACGACCATTCATGAATTCGAAATTACCCGAATCGCTTTACCTGAAGTAGATTTCAGAGTGGTTTGCAGTAAAGGTACTTATATTCGCTCTCTGGCTTTTGATTTTGGAAAAGCTATGAATTCCGGATCGCATTTAACGGTTTTACGCCGAACTAAAATTGGCGATTACGATGTGAAAAATGCTATTGATATTACACTTTTTGAAGAAAGTCTTCAGCAGGAATAAAGCATAACTTTTTTTTTCAAGCCCCTTTAAGCAAGGTCGCGTCTTTTTCTTTTTTTGTACTTTAGTCGCAAGATTAAAAACCAAAACATGAAAAACCACTTTCTACTACTATTGTTTGTCTTCACAATCTCATCAAACAGTCAAACCGTTAATCAAAAAATTGTTTCCACTGATATTGATAATTTCTGGAAGGCTTACGATAAAATTGTCGCCGAAAAAGACAGCATCAAACAATACTCTTTTTTAAAAGAACTCTACCTGGACAAAGCTACTCCGGGCTTAAAAAGCTTGCTCGAGGTTCGAAATTATACCGCCAAAGACTACATCAATGCCATAAATAAATATCCTAAATTCTGGAATTCATTAAAACCAAACACTTTAAATTCCGCCGGACTTTATCCGGAAATTGATGCCGACATCAATAAACTAAAACAAGCCTATCCCGATTTAAAACCATCCACTATTTATTTTTCTATTGGTGTATTTCGAACAAACGGAACCATTCAGGAAGATCGTGTTTTAATTGGAAGCGAACTGAGTCTGACAGATGAAACTACCGTTATAGATGAACTTCCAGCCTGGAGACAACCCTTTTACAAAGAATACGAGCCGAGAAAAAACATTGCCCTGCTCTGCACGCACGAATATGTGCATACTCAGCAAAAAGAGCTGGTCGAAGATTTGCTTTTGATGTGCCTTTACGAAGGTGTTGCCGAATTTGTTTCCTGTAAAGTAACCCATAAAAAATCAAGCTCTCCTGCAATTGAATTCGGAAAAAGCAATCAGCAAAAAGTAATCGATCAGTTCATCGCAGATTTGTACATCAAAAGCAACAATTACAACTGGATCTGGGGAGAAAACAGAAACCTTTTAAAAGTTAGAGATCTGGGATATTATGTAGGTTATGAAATTTGCGAACGTTACTACAATGCATCCAAAGACAAAGCAAAAGCAATAAAGACCTTAATTGAACTAGATTACCATAATGAAAAAGAAGTGGCACACATAGTAGATGGTACCAAATTGTTTCCGCAAAATCTAAAAAAATTACGTCAGAATTACGAAAAACAAAGACCTCGCGTTGTATCTGTCTCTGCATTTAAAAATGGAAGTCAAAAAGTAAAATCAGGAGAAACTGAAATCACGATTACTTTTTCGGAACCTTTAAACGGGCGCAGTACAGGTATTGATTTTGGCCCGCTTGGTGAAAACTTTTTTCCAAGAATAAGCACAGAAAGAATCTGGTCATCGGATATGAAATCCTGGACTATAAAAGCGGATTTAAAACCCGGCCAACATTACCAAATTTTAATTTCGGATAATTTCAGAAAACAAAACGGAGTGAGGCTAAAACCTTTTTTAATCGATTTTAAAACTGCGGAGTAAAATTTTAAACCCATTTTAGAAAATACTGAAAGCCCAAAAGCATCAGTATGGTGCAACACACTATAAAACAAATTTAAAAATAAGTAACGTCCTGAAAGAGCAAAGAATTTCAAACCTATTTTATAAAAAAGGCTGAAAGCCTAAAAGCATCAGTATGGTGCAACGCACTATAAAACAGATTTAACAACAAGTAATGCCCTGAAAGGGCAAAAGCAAACAAAGAAACCTGTAGATCAATAAATTTTATCAGAAAACATAACACAAAAGACTGGGTGAGTACTTTTTTCTTTGTCTGTAGTCTTTTACCCTTACAGGGCACAAATAATCATTATCTTCATTCATAGTGCAAAGCACTATGCTATGGCTGGAGCTCTTTCAGAGCAACCTGCCTAAATAACCTTACATGGCGAAGATTCTAAGCTATATTCTAAATCTCTTGTCAGATGCTATTTTTCATTATTTTTCACAGCACAGATTTACATATTGATCAATAAATTCAACATATACAAAAAGAGTCTTGATTATTTTGTCTTGATCTCAAAGTCCAAATATGCTGAATTCAAAAACAAAAAGCACATTACTTCAGGAATCCCCATAGCAATGTGCCAACTTCTTACAAAGTAGTTCTATTTCATAAGCTCTGTTTTTTGAAGTTAATAATGAGATATACTCTTTCCTCCAAACAACAAGCCCGAAACAAAATCGTAAAATCTTTCGAATAACTTTTTCATGATAGTGTAATTTTTAGTTGTTAAACATTAAATAAACACCAATAAAAAGAGTAAATAAGAAAATGAATAATAGAAGTGGGATGACTCCTGCAAGTTACAAAAAATTGAAGCAACACAAAATATTTTAGCATCTTTTTTATTACTAAAATTCTTATTTACAGCGAAATACCCGAAAAATAAGGCTGTTCAACGATTTATTTCTTAAAAACTTAAGGAATCTATTTCAACACTCTTAATCACCATTATCGACTTACTAAATATCAAAAAGCTGTTTGTTTATAAGCTTCTCCAATATTTTTGCTGATGGCAAATTATCCTTATCAATAAAACTTTTCATTACAGGAATATTATCGCAAAAAATGATATCCAGAGAAAATCTATCCTTTCCATAAATACCGCGATGAATCATATTGGCAGAAAAAACCAATAAATCTCCACGATTCAATCTTACAATTTCTCCACGTTTTAAATCGTCACTTTGAAGACGGCCGTTCAAAGAATTTCTAACCTCAAACTCTTCCGGTAAATCCCATTCGCGATGTGTTTTCGGAATCAATTCAATTCCTCGCTCACTTTTCAGGGGAATCCTGAAGTGAACTACATTTTGAGTTTTGATGGCCTTCTTTTGATCTTCAACAGACATTCCTGTATATTGTATGTCACGATGCCAATAATTCTTCTGGGTTTCCTCTTTTGGATCAAAAAAAAGCTGGGTGTTCAAAAAAACAGGCGGTCTAGGAAAGATAACGCTTCGTATTTCTTCAAATTTGGTTTGAGTTATAAATTCAAAAAGACGTGTTTTTTCTTCCTCCTTTAAACAATCTCCCTTGGTCAGACTGTGACTGTTTATAGCCCCTTTTTCATAACTTATTTCATTATCATGCAACCAGATTTCGTGAAATTTAATGAGTACTTTTTCAATAGCTGCCAGTTCATTTTCCGAAAAGAAATCCTTCAGAAACACATATCCGTTTTGCTCAAAATTATTCATATTACTCCCTAATTTCGAGTGCACGCATGATATCCATAAGTTCGTTTTGAGTACTCAAGCCTTTATCAGCCAAATACCACAATTGCAAATCAGTTTTGATTTTTTCATCAATTACGCCAAACTCTTTTTTATAGTTTGCCATTAATTCACTAGCACCTTTTGGTCTGGGTCCCCAGTCAGCGCGGGCTATTCCGGTTTCTTTACAAATCACAATTACTTTTGGAATGGCCCTCCCGCCATTTGTCAGGTATTGATTCATCAGAGGCTCATTCTCATCACGAAAAACGATTCGGAGATCTATTTTTTTATGTGAAGCTAAAGCTATCTTATTAATAATAGGAAGTATTTGTGCCGCGTCACCACACCAGCCTTCAGAAATCACCAGCCAGATATAATTGTGCTTTACCTTTTCTAATTCGGAAACTACCTCATCCGAAACTTTCATGGTTTTCTCCAGTCGGTTCATCCTGGCCTCATTCAGCTTACTGTAATTGGTTAAGCTTTCGGATTGTTCATTGCCTGTTGATTTCCCTTCCAGTAATAAATCGGTAACTATTTTTCGATATTCGGTATACGAATGACTGTTGAATAATGATTTCGCTATGGTACTTTTCATATTTAGTTTTTTTGAGTTGTATAAAATTACAACTTTTAAGAGGACTTAAAGAATGACTTTTGTCACATTCGGAGAAATCCGAAAAAACGGTATAAATTCAAAACGAAAAGAACTATTATTTTTTTTAAAACATTATTTCTAAAAATCAGAATATGTCTATATTTGCACAAATTAACGCAACACAGAAATGAAATATAAAAGAATTCTTCTAAAACTTAGCGGCGAAGCCTTAATGGGTGATTTACAATACGGTATTGACCCTAAAAGATTAGCCGAATATGCTGAAGAGATTAAGCAAATTCACAGTAAAGGAGTAGAAATTGCTATTGTAATTGGAGGAGGAAATATTTTTAGAGGCGTTGCAGGTGCAAGTGCCGGTATGGATAGAGTACAAGGCGATTATATGGGAATGCTTGCTACCGTAATTAACGGAATGGCTTTGCAGGGGGCACTTGAAGACAAAGGAATGAAAACGCGTTTGCAGACTGCTTTGAAAATGGAGTCTATTGCAGAACCTTACATTAAAAGAAGAGCAGACCGTCATCTTGAAAAAGGAAGAATTGTAATTTTTGGTGCCGGAACCGGAAATCCTTATTTTACAACTGATACAGCGGCCGTTTTAAGAGGAATTGAAATCAATGCAGATGTTATCTTAAAAGGAACTCGTGTAGATGGTGTTTATGATTCTGATCCGGAAAAAAATGCATCGGCTGTAAAATTTGATTTTATTTCGTTTGATGATGTTCTTAAAAAAGGACTAAACGTAATGGATACTACCGCTTTTACTTTAAGCCAGGAGAACAAATTGCCAATCGTTGTTTTTGATATGAACAAAATTGGTAATCTTTTGAAAATCTGTGAAGGTGAAAACGTTGGAACAGTAGTTAACATTTAGACTACTTAGATTGTTCGATTGTTGGATTATTCGATTTTTAGAAGTCGTAATAGTTCTAATTTGTCAAAAAAACAGATTGATTAAAGTTTTGAATGCCGTTTTTTTGGAGAATTTCCAATAATCTAAAAATCCAGCCATCTTAAAATCAAAAAAAAGAAATATATTAGTTAGTAAATTAGAGGAGTATTTTCGTTAAAACTTGAAAACCCAATCCTCTAAAATCTAAAAATCTAAAAAAATGACGGAAGAAATAGAATTTATATTAGACAGTACGGAGGAATCTATGAACGGTTCGATTGCGCACTTAGAGAAAGAATTCCTTAACATTCGTGCAGGAAAAGCTTCTCCGGCAATGTTAGGAAGTGTTTTTGTAGATTACTACGGAGCTGCAACACCACTTTCTCAAGTGTCAAAAATTAGCGTTCCTGATGCCAGAACAATTACACTACAGCCTTTTGAAAAAAACATGCTCCAAGTAATTGAAAAAGCAATCATGATCGCCAACATTGGTTTTAACCCAATGAACAACGGAGATGTTATCATCATCAGTGTTCCGCCTTTAACAGAGGAACGTCGTAAAGAACTGGCTAAACAAGCGAAAGCTGAAGCTGAAGATGCTAAAATTGGGGTTCGTAACGTACGTAAGGATGCTAATACCGATATCAAAAAACTAGAAAAAGAAGGAACTTCTGAAGACATTTGCAAATCAGCTGAGGAGCAGGTTCAGAATTTAACCAATACTTACATCAAAAAAATCGATGAATTACTGGCTGCTAAAGAAGCCGAAATCATGAAGGTGTAATTCTATTCAACACAAAATAAAATCCGTTTAGTTAAATTATACTGAACGGATTTTTTTTATTGTTATTTTTGCATACCAAAAGTACAAGTTGTCCGTTTTTGAAACTATAACATTCTCTATGAAGCTATTCTGTTTGTTGACTTTGTTTTTCACGCTTACCATTCAGGCACAATTTCAAATAAACGGAATTGTAACGGACTCTAATAACAAACCGCTTCCTTTTGCTACTATTACAACTTCCGACAGTAATAACACAATTACGGATGTTGACGGAAAGTTTATTCTAAAAGCTCTTTCAAAACCGGAGACTTTTACCGTTTCTTACATTGGTTTTCAAACGAAGACAATTCTAATTACGGACCACAAAACTTTTTACCCCGTTTTTCTTTTTCAAAAAACCGACGATTTGAAGGAGGTCGTGGTTTCAAATGAAAATCCGGCCCTCACGATAATTAAGAAGGTCATTGCGAATAAAAACAAAAACAATCCACAAAAAAAACTGAACAGTTTCGAATACAAAAGCTACAATAAACTTATTGTAACAGCGAATCCTGATTCTATTGACGGCAGAATTGACTCTACAGCCACGTACAAAAATTTCGACAAAAAGCGTATTAATATTGATTCTTCGGATTATAAATTCAAAGAAATAATTAGCAAGCAGCACTTGTTTCAAACCGAGAAAGTTTCACAATACCAGTTTGGCAACAACAAACTGAAAGAAACGATACTGGGAACCAAAATGTCCGGGTTTAAACAACCTATTTATGAGGTTATTGCTTTTAATCTCCAGTCGATTTCGATTTACGATCCGAAATACGAACTGTTTGAAACGAAATACGAAAATCCAATTTCGAATAGTGCTCCTCAAAGTTACAATTACAAAATTCTGGACACGGTAACTATAAAAGGACGTGAAACGTACATGATTTACTTCAAAAACAAACAAAGAAGAAAGTCATCCGGTTTAGAAGGCGTTTTGTATATCGATCAGGAGAACTTTGCTGTAGCTAAAGCGGTAATGCGTATCAAAGGGGTTCTGGACATTAGCGGAATTCATGAATTTGAATACGTACCGAGTGAAAAAATATGGTTCCAAAGCAACACTACCTTTAAAATTGTTAAAGGCAAAAACGATGATGATATTAAAATTTTAGGCGGAACCATTCAGTTTGACGGAGATGTTGAGGATAATTTTGAACCCCGAAAAAAATCGGCTTCCGACTTTACTTATCTGCTATCTGAAAGTAACAATTTTGACATTCACTATAACACTACTGCCCCTATAAAAGATCCGGCACTTTACATTGAAATTAAAGATGATGCCAACAAAAAACCGGAAGCCTTCTGGGAAGAATACAGAAAAGAGGATCTTGACTTAAAAAGCCAGAGAACCTATCAGTTAATTGACAGTCTTTCGATAAAGAAAAGAATCGAAAATCGTTTGGGACTTGGGCGAAAAATCATCAATGGCTATTTCCCGATTGGACCTGTTGATCTGGATTTAAAAAAGATTATCAGCTACAACAATTACGAAGGTTTCAGACTGGGGCTTGGCGGTATTACCAATGATCGTTTTTCTAAAAACTTCAGAATTGAGGGATACTCGGCTTACGGTACAAAAGACGGTCAGCACAAATACAGTCTGGGAGCAGGATTTTTATTGGACAAAAACACCAATACCTGGGTAAACGGATATTATACCGATGATGTTCGGGAAATTGCGAGTACCGTTTTTGCCGTTGACAAACGTGTTTTCAAAATTTACGATCCGCGTCCGATCAACATTAGTACTTTTTATCAATATGTGGGCTGGAAAGCTAATATACAGACCAAAATTATTCCTAAAACGGAAGCCGTACTGGAATTTTCGAGAACTTATGTCGAGCCCAAATTTGATTATCTTTTTAATTACAATGGAAAGCTGTATTCGGATTATATTATGACTACAGCAATGGTTTCGATCGTATGGGCTCCTTTTAGTGCTTTTATGCAAACTCCAACCGGGAGAACTGAAACTGATAAAAGATTTCCAAGGTTTACTTTTCAGTACACACAATCATTACCTAATGTGATGGAAAACGATTTCACTTTTGGGAAAATAGATTTCAAAGCTGAATACGAGAAGAAATACCTAAACGGTCAAAAAACGAGTTTGCTTCTGCAGGGAGGTTATGCTACGGGTGATGTTCCCATTACCCATCTTTACAATACCATGCCCAACAACTTAACAAAGGAAACCATTATCCAGCGTATTACCTTTGCCGGACGAAACAGTTTTGAAACGATGTTTTTTAATGAGTTTTTCTCCAGTCAATATGTCTTCTTTCAACTTAAACATGGTTTTGACCGAATCAGAATCCTCAAAAAAGTACGTCCTTCTTTAGTATTGGTAACGAGAATGGCATGGGGAAATATGGAAAATCCGCAACAGCATGTAGGTCCAATCTATAAAACTTTAGACAGAGGCTTTTTTGAATCCGGAATCGAACTAAACAAAATTTACAAAGGCATTGGTTTCGGCGGCTTTTATCGATATGGCCCGAACCAGTTAATGAAATTTGAGGATAACATTGCCGTTAAAATTTCTTATGTTTTGGATTTGGGGCTATAAATATTAAATTCCAATTCTTTTAAATCCCAAATTCCAATGTGACGTATCGTTTCGTTCCGAAGAAAGGAGTAAACATAACAAAATCCGTGTAAATCAGCGTTTTCGTAAAGCGAATCTGTTTCATCTGCGTGCCTAAAAGAAAAGTCTTAAATTCCAAATTCCAATTGGAGGCTTCGTATTGTTTCAACAGAAAGAGAAAACACAAAGAAGTAAGAAAACAAAAAATCCCAAACTCCAACAAAATTGGGATTTGGGATTTGAGATTTGGTATTTAAAAAAACTGTAATTTAATTCCTCTATGGTTTCAAAATCAATACCGAAGGTGTATTGTTCAACCAGGTACTCTGAGATTCTATTAATTTCTTCCAGCTGTCTAAACTGATAATCATTAAATTTTGAGTTTCTAAAAATTCTTTCTTAATCGTTCGGTCGTGCATGATCATAATGTGATTCGGCGCAATCTGTTCGATAGAACGAATCGTTTCCTGAATATCTCTGGTACTTTTTACTTCCCCACTGGCATCCAGTACGGTAATCTGAGACCCGTTGTTGTTGATTAATTTTTTGGCATAATCAATTAAAAAAGCATCTTCCTTACTAAAAACCGGCATAAAAACCTGATTGATTTCTTCCAGGTTTTTATCAATAAAGATTCCTACCGGCATTTTGCTTTTTGCAATAATATGACGTGTTCTCTCGTCAAAAGGAGAATTTTCAAACAACCCTTCTTTTCCGGTAAACTTATCAATTAAGCGGTCCGGGTTTACGATTCTGGTCGTAAATCCAAGAATTTTCCCCAGTAAGGTTCCTTCAAAAATAGACTGCCCTAATCCGACTAATAATAAATCATATTCTCCCTGATTTGCTGTATCAATAATATCAGTATCAATATCATTTGTTACTTTAAAAACGCTAACCATATTCTGATTCAGACGTTCTGATTCTTCAACCACCGGCAACAACATTTTTCGCTCATGGTCTTTTATATCAAACGAATGTATTTCGGTACTTAACGACAAATGCATGGCGGTCACAATCGAATTATCGGCTTGTTTTTTAACCAGACTGTTGGCCAGTTTAAGCAGTTTTTTTCCTTTCTCAGGTGTTGCAAAAGAAAGCAGAATTTTATACTTGCTTTTATTTCCTATTTCCTGCGGAATGGCGGTTACCTTATCTTTAAATATAAAATCTATTAAATCCAGTGCCGGACCAGTCATAAACGTAGTTACCAAAGCCATAATAACCATCATGGTAAAAATTTCTGTTGACAGAACCCCTAAGTCGTAACCAATGTTTAGAACCACAAGCTCCATCAAACCACGCGTATTCATTAAAGCTCCGATCGCCAAACTGTCTTTCCAGCTTTGTCCGACAAATTTCGCTGCAAAGGCACTTCCGAAGAACTTTCCGGCTACAGCTACTCCAATAATCACAGCGGTTACTTTCCACAAATACGGATCGTTCAACAAACCAATTTGTGTGCGTAAACCGGTAAACACAAAGAACAATGGCAATAAAACGATGATCGCAACATCCTCTACTTTTTCGATAAAAATATTTCTGAAGGTGTTGTTTTCAGGCATAATGGCTCCGGCTAAAAAAGCCCCAAACAAAGCGTGAATTCCGATAAGTTCAGCAGCGTATGCAGAGAACAACAAGGTTAGAAAAAAGATGGCAACCACAGGTTTATTCAAGCTCTCACGTGTTGAATTTAAATCCCCTACACGTTTTAAAAACGGACGAACTATTTTCAGCATGACAATTACATACAATAATGCCAGACCAATTACATACAAAGCACTTGTAAACGAACCTGCTTTTACAATAGCAATTACTACTGCCAAAATACACCATGCCGTAATATCATCGGCAGCGGCACACGTAATGGCGATAGTTCCGAGTTTTGTTTTTTGCATTCCGCGCTCCTGCACTATACGCGCAAGAACCGGAAATGCCGTAATACTCATCGCAATTCCCATAAACAGTCCGAAAGAGGCAAACTCCACCCCAACCGGAGCAAAAGTATGGTAGATAAAATAAGCTAATGAAAGACCCAGGGCAAAAGGGATTACAATACTTGCGTGACTTATAACTACAGCATCATGTGCTTTGTTTTTCAAAACTTTCAAATCCAATTCCATTCCAATCACAAACATGAAAAGAATCAAACCAATCTGACTTAAAAATTGCAGGTTCCCTAAAGATTCTTTTGGAAATAAAGCAGCTGAAAATTCAGGAAAATACATTCCGACCAAAGAGGGCCCTAAAACAATTCCGGCAATCATTTCTCCAATTACGGAAGGCTGTCCTATTTTTCTAAAAAACCACCCGAACAAACGGGCTACTAAAATAATAGTCACGATCTGTGCTAATAAAATAGCCAAAGGATGCTGTAGGTTTTCTATCATCGAGTGAAGAAAATCATTCCAGTGATTACTTTCTATTTTTTTATGAACGACTCCGCGTCCGGCCTCAAGTGAAACCCCTTTTGAAATTACCCAATAGATCAGGCCTGTAAAACCGCCAATAACCGTAATGTAAAACAAGGAGTTTTTAAGATTATTCATAACTCGTTTTTTAGATTTATTGCTGCAAATATCAACACTCCAACTGTAGTGCAAAAGTAAATTTACAGCTAATTTTCAATCCATGTAACAAGTCCGAAAAACTTTGTAATAAGTTAATAACGACATCTAAAACGATTGTGATTCTGAGCGAAGTCGAAAGCTTTTCTAACTAAAAAAGGGGGGGCTTCGACTTCGCTCAGCCTGACACGATTTCGCTCAGCCGGACACAACTTCACTCAGCCTGACACGACTTCACTTAGCCGGACAGGGCTTCGGACTTCGTCCTTAGCGGATCATCTTATAGTTTGACTCTTTTCAGGAAATCGGCACGATAGGTTTCACTTAGAATCAATGCACTGTTTTTACCGTCTTTTTCCTGATGATGCAAAACGATTTCATTGTGATTAAAAAACTTTATTGCCTTTACTGCTACGATTTCCTTTTTGTTGACACGGCAAAAATCGGCTTCGGGAAGTTCCTGTAAAAGCGTGTCGAATTTCACATTTTTTAAGTTCAGAAAACTGCCGTCGGTAAGAAGTACGGTTTTATCACGACTGTCGCTAACTGCCGTTTTGATGTATAGAATCTGATTGAAGTAAAGCAATGTTTTGCCTTTATCTGTATTTAACTGAATGAATTTCTTTGCCGCATCAGGCTTATCAAAACGCTCCAGGGCTTTCGAAATCGCTTTTTGCAAACGTTCGAGTTTTACCGGTTTGGTAATGTAATCTACCGCGTCAATATTAAACGCTTCGGCAGCATACTCTTTGTAAGCGGTGCAAAAGATAACCAGCTTATTGTCCAGCATTTCTGCCAGATGCAAACCGTCGATCCCTGGCATTTCGATATCCGATATTAACAAATCAAAATCGAGATTCGGTATTTCGGCAAGGAGTTTTTCGGGATTGTTAAATGTTTTTACAATTTCCAATTCAGGAATCTGTTCGCAAAGCATTTTCAGATACGTTAAGCCCGGCAGCTCATCGTCCAGCAGCAAGCATTTCAGTTTTGTATTCAAGTAAATCTATTTTTAGATGAGCAATATAAACGTCATTTTCGACAAACCTTTCGAGTTTGAAGTTGTTTTTATAAATAATTCTTAATCGGTGTTCTAAAGTAGCATGACCAAAACCGCTTCGTTCCTTTTTTAAGACTTTTTTATTTGATATCTTATTCGAAACCGTCATAAAAAAAGCATTATCTCTAAACTCAAAAACTACCGAGATAAAGGCATCGGCGCTCTGAAGATCAGCATGTTTAAACGCGTTTTCAATTAAATCAATCGAAATTAACGGTGCCAATAGAGGCTGTTCGTACAATTTGTCTTCTTTATTGATATTGGTTTTGATTTTCAATTCAAAAAGTGGACTGACTTTAATTTTATTGATTTCGATTAAATTGAGTGCAAAGTCAATTTCCTCCCGGGCAGTAACAAATTTCTTTTTGCTCTCATACAGAATATAGTCCAATACGTTGGCCAGTTTATCTAAAGCAAAATACGTTTGGTATGCATGAGATTGTATCGAATTTAAAATATTCTTAAACAAATGCGGATTCAGTTTAGACTCTAAAGTTTCCAACTGCAAGTCATTAACTTTCATCTCGAGTGCATAGAAACTTTTCTCAGCATCGTCCTTTGCCTTTTTGAACTGCAGCAATTGATACATCAAAAAACAGATGATAACGATAAGCAATAAAAGAATCGCCAGAAAAATAAAAGTGATTGTATTGTTTTCTTGCATTGTTTATGTAAAGTTTAAAAGTTTTTTTGCCCACGGGTTTTACGGATTAGAAGGTTGTCACAGATTTTTTTAAGATTGAATTGTGTTTTAAATCGCATAAAAAATAAACTAATCCGCGTAAATCCGTTTAATCTGTAAAATCCGCGTGCCAACATTCATTAATGACTGGAAACAAATTTCAGCCCAATAATCGAAGCAATTAAAGTCGAAAGAAAAAATATTCGCCAGAAAGTAGCGGGTTCTTTAAAAATTAAAATTCCAACCAGAACAGTTCCAACGGCTCCAATTCCTGTCCAAACTGCATAGGCAGTACCAATAGGCAGTACCTGTGTCGCCTTATACAGCAAAAACATGCTGATAGAAAGACAAACGAAGAAACCAATCATCCAATAAGTCGAAACCATTCCTGTCGTTTCTTTGGCTTTGCCCAGACAAGAGGCAAATGCAACTTCAAAAAGTCCTGCGATTACTAATAAAATCCAATTCATTTTCTACGCCTTTTTAAATGAGATACAAATATGAGAAAACCTAGCGTAGAATGCTACAAAATATCCCATTTTTAGATTACGGGAGCAGTCCAATTGTGTTAACAAACCGTAAAAACCAAGCCGAATATTTATGATTTCGAGCACTTTTCACTACATTTGCATCCATTTTACAATTTTTATGAAAAACGCCGTACAAGTTGGATTTTGGGAAAAATTAGCCCGAATCATACTTAAAAATAGAATTTCTATACTCGTTGGGGTCGCTGCCCTGACAATTTTCCTTGGTTACCAATGGAAAAACCTTTCCATGACTTATACCGAAGCAAACTTGCTTCCTAAAAATCATATTGCAAACAAAGACTATCAAAAATTTCTGGATAAGTTTGGCGAAGAAGGAAACCTTGTTGTAATTGGTTTTCAGGATAAAAAATTCTTCACGCCAAAAAATTATGCTGCCTGGAACGAATTAATGACGGGTCTTAAAAAATCGAAAGAAGTAGATTTAGTAGTTTCCTTAAACGATTTAAAGAAACTGGAAAAAGATACCGTTAACGAAAAATTTGTTCTCGCTCCGTTCATCGATCAAAGCAAAGCAACAGATCCGGAATATTTAAAAAAGATACAATATGACTTGTTTCATAATTTACCTTTTTACGAAGGATTGCTTTACAACAAAGAAAGCGGCAGTATCCGTTCGGCCATTTACATCAACAAAGCGCTTGTAAACACTGCTGAAAGGAAAACATTTATTCTGGAAAATCTGGTTCCGAAAATTGATAAATTCGAGAAAACCACCGGAATCGATTTGCGTGTTTCGGGAATGCCTTACATCAGAACGATCAATGCTGATAATATGAAAGGTGAAATCGGGCTTTTTATTGGCGCGGCATTACTAACGGTTTCTTTGATTTTCTTTTTCTTCTTCCGTTCGTACAGAGCTACCTTTATCTCCATCTGTATTTTGATTGTTGGAGTAATCTGGTCTTTCGGAACTTTAGGATTATTTCATTATAAAATCACGATTCTAACTGCGATCATTCCGCCATTAATTATTGTAATCGGAATTACGAATTGTATTTTCCTGATCAATAAATACCAACAGGAAATCAAACTTCATAATAATCAGGCAAAAGCTTTACAGCGTATCATTTCGAAAATTGGAGTTTCGACTCTAATGACCAATTTAACGACAGCAATAGGTTTTGCAACGTTTATGATTACCGGAAACGATTTGCTTTTTGAATTTGGTTTGGTTACCTCTATCAATGTCATTTCTGTATACCTCCTGACACTTTTAATTGTACCGATCATTTACAGTTTTATGTCGGTTCCGGGCGAAAAACATTTGTACCATCTCACCAAAACATACATTTCAACCCTATTGGATTTTGTTGAAAATGTGGTAAAAAATAAACGAAAAGTAATCTATATCATTTACGGTTTATTGTTAGCCTTCAGTGTTATTGGAGTTACTCAAATGAAAGTTTCGGGAAGTTTAATTGGCGAAATGCCAAAAAGCGCCTCTTTCTTTAAGGATATCATCTTCTACGAAAAAGAATTTAACGGTGTAATGCCGCTTGAGATTATGATTGATACCAAAAAGAAAAAGGGTGTCATGAAAGCCTCTACCATTCGCAAAATGGATGAATTGCAGAATACCATCACAGAAATGCCTGAATTAG
This sequence comes from Flavobacterium tructae, assembly GCF_002217475.1. Lineage (GTDB taxonomy): Bacteria > Bacteroidota > Bacteroidia > Flavobacteriales > Flavobacteriaceae > Flavobacterium > Flavobacterium tructae. Next base: position 59,719 of record NZ_MUHH01000022.1, on the reverse strand, counting down.
CGAAACCGGTTTCTATTGTAAATCTGGTGAAATATTCGAAACAGGCTTTCTATAACGGAAATCCGGAATATTATCAATTGCCGACATCGCAGGAACAGACTTTTATTTTGTCGTATGCTAAAAATGCTACCAAAAACAGCAAAGAAAATCTGATGAAAGCTTACGTAGATTCTACCGGACAATATGCCCGAATCACTACTTTCATGAAAGATATTGGTACGGATGAAATGGCAAAAGTGGAGAAAAAACTTCACAGCAAGATTGATGAAATTTTCCCGAAAGACCGTTATGAAGTTACCGTAACCGGAAAAGCATTAGTGTTTCAAAAAGGGACCTCTTATTTGGTTGATAATTTAATCGAGTCTTTAATCTTTGCAATACTTGTAATTGCTGTATTGATGCTTTACTTGTTCCGATCGTTCAAAATGGTTTTTGCATCGGTAATTACGAATATTTTACCGCTTTGTATTACTTCAGGACTGATGGGGTATTTTGGAATTCCGTTAAAACCTTCAACGATACTCGTATTTAGTATCGCTTTCGGAATCTCAGTTGATAATGCGATTCAGTTTATGGCGAAGTACCATCATGATTTATTACAAAATAACGGAAAGGTAAAAAAATCAGTTTTCAGTGCTTTAAGAGAAACCGGAATCAGTACTTTTTACACTTCGGTGGTTTTAATTTTAGGGTTTGCCACTTTCACGCTTTCCAGCTTTAGCGGAACCATCGCATTGGGAGGATTAATTTCCTGTACATTAGCGTTTGCAATGTTTGCGAATCTATTGGTTTTACCTGCTTTGGTATTGACATTTGAGAAAAAGAAAGCCAAGAAAGAGGATTTGGAGAATCTGGAGAAGTAAACACGAATTGCACGCATTAACACAGATTAAAACACAACTGAGAAACAAGGAATCACACTAGTGATTCGGCAAAGAAATTTGTCAATCTTTATCGAGTTTCAACTGAGATTCCTCGTTCCTCGGAATGATAAAACGCAAAATAAAAAAATTGCTTCTCCTGAAACCGAGAGCACTAGCCCCGATCGAAGCGGCATCCTTTCTGTTTTTGCCGCCAAAAACAGAAAGATACAGCGAAGAGCGGGAATCAGCTTCAAAAATTAATTATTATCGATTATATTTGCAGTTGTTCAAAATGAATATTACTTAATATCAATTATATATAAAAATGAAACACACAAAAGTTAGAGACTTATTAAACAGTACGACGACGTTACAGGAAGTGAATGCAAAAGGATGGGTGAGAGCTTTTAGAAATAATCAGTTCATCGCGCTTAATGACGGTTCTACCATTAATAATATACAATGTGTTGTTGATTTTGAAAATACACCTGATGAAACTTTAAAAAGAATCACTACCGGTGCTGCTATTTCTGTAATTGGTACTTTGATCGAAAGTAAAGGTGCGGGTCAGAAATACGAAATTCAGGTAAACAAACTGGAAATCTTAGGAGATTCGGATGCAGAGAAATTCCCAATACAGCCAAAAAACAAACCTAGTTTAGACTTCTTGCGCGAAAATGCACATTTACGTGTACGTACCAATATGTTTGGTGCTATTATGCGTGTGCGTTCGGTATTGTCTTATGCTGTTCATAAATATTTTCAGGACAAAGGTTTTGTGTACGTAAATACGCCAATTATTACCGGTTCTGATGCTGAAGGCGCAGGAGAAATGTTTAAAGTTACAGCTTTACCTTTTGACAACACCCCAAGAACAGAAGACGGAAAAGTAAACTATAAAGAAGATTTTTTCGAAAAAGAAACGAACTTAACGGTTTCGGGACAATTAGAAGGTGAAACCTATGCAATGGCTTTGGGTCAGATTTATACTTTTGGACCAACTTTTAGAGCCGAAAATTCAAATACTTCTCGCCACCTGGCAGAATTTTGGATGATCGAACCGGAAGTTGCTTTCAACAACCTGGATGACAACATGGATTTGGCTGAAGATTTTATTCAGTATGTAATTAAATATGCTTTAGACCACTGTCAGGATGATTTGAAATTTTTAGAAGGAAGGCTTTTAGACGAAGAGAAATCAAAACCTCAGGCGGAAAGAAGCGAAATGGCTTTGTTAGAGAAACTAAACTTTGTTTTAGAGAACAACTTCAAACGTGTTTCTTATACAGAAGCAATTGACATTTTGAGAGATTCTACTCCAAACAAAAAGAAAAAATTCCAATATATCATCAACGAATGGGGAGCTGATTTACAGTCGGAACACGAGCGTTATTTAGTGGAGAAACACTTTAAATGTCCGGTAATTTTATTTGATTATCCGGCAAGCATTAAAGCGTTTTACATGCGTCTGAACGACAATACTGAACCTGGAAGAGAAACCGTTCGTGCAATGGATATTCTTTTCCCTGGAATTGGAGAAATCGTTGGTGGTTCTGAAAGAGAAGAGCGTTACGACGTTTTGGTTGAAAAAATGAAAGCCTTAGAAATTGACGAAGAAGAATTATCATGGTATTTAGACACCAGAAGATTCGGATCGGCAACTCACGCAGGTTTCGGACTTGGATTTGAACGTTTGGTATTGTTTGTAACCGGAATGACAAACATCCGCGATGTAATTCCTTTCCCGAGAACTCCGGGGAATGCAGAGTTTTAAAAAAGGTTCTAAGGTACTGAGATACTGAGGTTCTAAGTTTTTAAATATAATAAAATTTGTTTCAGGTTTCAAGTTATTGGAGTTTGAACTAAAATAATAATATTTGTTTCAAGTTTCAAGTTTCAAATTGTGGCATGTTCTACAACCTGAAACCTGAAACTTGAAACTTTTAACAAAATCAAATGCTAAAGCAATTTTTAAATCTAAAATTATCCCAAAAATTATCTCCACAGCAAATTCAGCTGATGAAGTTAATTCAATTGCCTACGCAAGCTTTTGAACAACGTTTATTGGAAGAAATGAACGAAAATCCGGCCCTCGAAGCCGGTAAAGAAGACGAATACGAAGCCGATGAATTTGCCAATGAAGACTACGACGATTACGATGATGCTGAATCAGACAGAATCGAAGCAGACGACATTAACATTGACGAATATCTAAGCGACGACGACACACCCGATTACAAAACTCAGGTTAACAATTACAGCGAAGACGAGGAGCGCGAAACTCCTTTTGCCTCACCAATTAGTTTCCACCAGGATTTAATCAATCAGCTGAATACTTTTATTCTCAATGATGAAGAACGCGAAATCGCTGAATTCCTTGTTGGAAGTATTGATGATATGGGTTACATCCGCAGAAGTGTTCCGGATATTGTAGACGATATGGCTTTTACTCAGGGAATTTACACCGATGAGAAAATGGTCGACAAAATGCTTCATGTCATTCATGAGCTCGAACCTTCAGGAGTCGGAGCACGTGATTTACAAGAATGTCTGCTACTGCAATTAAAACACAAAACTCCAACCGAATATATTGATTTAGCAATTGATATTATCGAGAATCAATTTGATGCTTTTACCAAGAAACATTACGACAAACTTTTACAGAAATACGGTGTTTCGAACGAACAGCTTAAAAAAGCCATTCACGAAATCGAAAGACTGAATCCAAAGCCCGGAGGTTCTTACACCGGAAACAATAAAGTAACAGAGAACGTTGTTCCCGATTTTGCCATTAGAATTGTTGACGGAGAACTGGAACTTACCTTAAACGGACGAAATGCTCCTTCCCTGCACGTTTCTAAAGATTATCAGGAAATGATGCAGACGTATAAAGATTCTCGTGATAAATCATCGGCACAAAAAGATGCTGTTCAGTTTATCAAACAGAAACTGGATTCGGCCAAATGGTTTATCGATGCTATCAGACAGCGTCAGGAAACTCTGTTTGTTACGATGAACGCTATCATGCATTATCAGGAAGAATACTTTCTGGACGGTGACGAAACCAAACTAAAACCAATGATCTTAAAAGACATTGCGGATATGGTTGGTCTTGATATTTCGACGATCTCACGTGTAGCCAACAGTAAGTATGTAGAAACGCCATACGGTACAAAACTGATCAAAGAGTTTTTCTCTGAAGCCATGAAAAATGATCAGGGAGAAGATGTCTCTACTTTAGAAATTAAAAAAATTCTTCAAAACACCATTGAAGAAGAAGATAAAAAGAAACCTTTACCGGACGATCAATTGGCCGAAATCCTGAAAGAAAAAGGATACCCAATTGCCCGAAGAACTATTGCAAAATACCGCGAACAATTAGACATTCCGGTAGCAAGAATGAGGAAGAAAATTTAAGTTTTTAATCTCTTACAAGAAGAAAAAAATATTCTATTAAACAAACCTAACAGCTTTTTAAACACTGTTAGGTTTTTTTTACCTCAAAAACAACAAAGCCGACAGGTTTTTGTTTTATAACTGTTTTTATCAAGTTTATCGTTCTGTCAGGCTGAGCGAAGTCGAAGCCCTACGCGCAAAGCTTCGACTTCGCTCAGCCTGACAGTCGTTTTCAAAAAAATAAACCCGACAGGTTTTTGAAACCTGTCGGGTTTATTTTTTAAAACGCTTAAATTATTTATACTGACTAGGCGTTATCGTAATCTGAAACAGATAATTTTCTTTTTTGTCATCGTAATTATAGATCAGGGTAAAATCATTATCTCTAAAAGCTTTAAGCCCTGGATTTGCTTTAACTGTACTTAGGAGACTTTCTTCTATATTTTGCTTAATTACTTCAATTTCGGCAGTTTCTTTTTCAACATTTAACAAAGTCAAATTGTACTGAACCACTTTATCTTTAGGCAGTGTAACATTATCCAGACGAATTCCTTCCTGAATGGTTAAAGGGCAATTTTCGTTGTATTTTGCAACCAACTCAATCATTTCCTTATCTGTTACAGGCTCTTTAAAAGAACAATATGCAATCAAAGCCAGCAATAATGCCGCAATTGCACACACTATTAAAATGGTTGAATTCTTTTTTTTAGTTGGTTGCTGCATCTGTTCGTTTGTTTGTTAAGAAAAGAAAAAATTATTTATCCTGAATCTTTTTCATGGCATTAAAATAGGCTGCACGGCTCAGTGGCTCATACTCTTCCGTTTCGCCAAGCATCACTAACTTATCATTATCGGTTTTACGAAAACTGTAGTTGGCAAGATTTCCTGTTCGGGTGCAAACCGCATGAACTTTGGTGACATATTCGGCGGTTGCCATAAGTCCCGGCATGGGACCAAAAGGATTTCCTTTAAAATCCATATCAAGTCCTGCAACTATCACACGAATTCCCTGATTGGCCAGATCGTTACATACTGTCACTATCTCATCATCAAAAAATTGTGCTTCATCAATACCGATCACATCGCAACCTTGTGCTAAAATAGAGATATTGGCAGCCGCCGGAACCGGAGTAGAACGAATTTCATTGGCATCGTGAGACACCACCATTTCGTCATGATAGCGGGTATCAATAGCGGGTTTAAAGATTTCGACTCTTTGTTTGGCAAATTGGGCGCGCTTTAATCTGCGGATTAATTCCTCGGTTTTACCCGAAAACATTGATCCACAAATAACTTCAATCCAACCAAATTGTTCTTTGTGATTTACTGTATTTTCGAGAAACATTTTGTATTTTTCTACCTTTAAAAATGAATAGTTTTTATTACTTTGTACTGGTAATAAATCGACGTAAAAAATCGCAATTTTTCACTTTTTCAAAAGTAGAAAATTTTTATCAAATCGAAGATTCGCAAACGCGTATTAACAGAAATAAAAAAATATCTTTCAGATTTCGGCGACGAATAAAGACATTCAAATACAAAATATACTAAAATACCCTATTCACTATAATTTCAACAGTTATGAAAAAAAAATTGGAAGCCGATTTAATCAGCATTGCTCATCGAATTTTAAAGCTTAAAAACAAATCCGATATCAATCAATTGTATCTTGAAACGCAGAAATTATATGAAAAACTAGCGGTTTTAAAATTTGTAGATGAAAATTTCGACACTCTGAAGCCAACCATTGGCCACAGCGAAATCCATTCTGAAATTGAAGCTGTCTTTGAAAAAGAAGAAGCAATCCCAACAGAAGTTCAGACTGAAACTCCAATAATCGTTGAAGAAATAGCTACTGAAGAAACTTTAGAGCCAGAAATTGCTGAAGAAATTACTGCTGAGCCTGCAGAAGAATCAGATCCGGATCCTGAAACTCCTGAAGAAGCAATTGGTGAACCCTCCGAAGATATAAATCCGGAACCTGAGATTTTCGCAGAAGTAACAACAGAAATTCCTGAAGAAACAGCAGCCGAACCAATTGTAGAAACCATTGCCGAACCGATAGCCGAAATCGCAGCCGAACCAATTGTTGAAAAAATGGAAGAACCAATTTCAGAAACAACAAAAGAACCGGAAACTATAGCAGAACTTTCGTTTACAACTATTAGTGATTCTAAACCGATTCCTGCTTTTATTCCAGCTTTTGAATTGGATAAATCAGAAGAGGTACAAGAAGAGAAGAAACCGAAAAAAGAAGAGCCAAAAGCAGAAAGCCCATCAAAACCGGAACCTGTTCACATTTCTTTTGAAGAGATATTAGGTGTAAACTATGCCGATGCGCATTTTGTAAAAGTAGACAGTTTTGAAGCTGTTTCTCCTGCTCCAACACCGTCAATCAATGAGTTCAAAGAGCAAAAAGCAGTTGAAACAACTGTATTAGAGACTCCGGCTGAACCGAAAGCTGCCACTCTAAATGAAAAACTGGTAAAAGGTTTTCACATTGATTTAAACGACCGAATTGCCTTCACTAAAAATCTTTTTGGAAACAGTTCAGAAGATTACAGTCGTGTTTTAAATCAGTTACTGACTTTTGACACTTACGGTGAAGCAAAAGAATTTATTGAGGATATGGTAAAACCGGATTACAACAACTGGGATGGAAAAGATGATTATGCAGAACGTTTCTTAGGAATTGTAGAAAAGAAATTTTCATAAAAACTAAAACACAAATTACACGAATTAGCACGAACCTTTTGTTTGTAAAATTCCTAAAGACACTTAAAATTTATGTCAATTAGTGAAATTCGTGTCCAATAAATCCATTTAGAATTCAGAAAAATTATGTCTAAATTATATATCGTTCCCACGCCAATTGGCAATCTTGAAGACATGACTTTTCGTGCCATTCGGATTCTGAAAGAAGTCGATTTGATTTTGGCGGAAGACACCCGAACCAGTGGCAAACTTTTGAAGCATTTTGAGATTGGCACGCACATGCACAGTCATCACATGCACAACGAGCATAAAACAACCGAAAATTTAATTGCACGTCTGAAGGCGGGTGAAAATATCGCCCTGATTTCAGACGCAGGAACTCCTGCTATTTCAGATCCCGGTTTTTTACTCACGCGTGCCTGTGTCGAGAATAAAATTGAAGTGGAGTGCCTTCCCGGAGCCACAGCTTTTGTTCCGGCCTTAGTCAATAGCGGATTACCCAATGACAAATTTGTCTTCGAAGGTTTTTTACCCGACAAAAAAGGACGTCAAACTCGTTTTCTGACTTTAGCCGAGGAGACCCGAACCATGATTTTATATGTTTCGCCACATAAACTGGTTAAAACTTTAGCCGAATTCATTCAATATTTCGGAGAAGACCGACAAGTTTGCGTCTCCAGAGAATTATCGAAACTGCATGAAGAAAATGTACGCGGAACCGCTAAAGAAGTTTTAACACATTTTGAAAAAACAGCACCACGCGGCGAAATTGTCGTGGTGGTTGCCGGAAAAACAGTAGAAAAAGAAACGAAGAAAAGTAAATATTCGAAAAACGAAGAAGAATAAAAACTTCATTGATTTTTAAGCCCCGGTTTGTCACATCGAGCGAAGTCGAGATGTCACAAACGGTTCTCGACTTCGCTCGAACTGACACTCGACTTCGATCGAACGGACAACAAGATTATATAAAATAGCAAAGCATAAACATCATGAGCATACAAGCCTTTTTAGAAAAAGTAAAACAAACTCCAAACGAAATAACATTCCCGGAAACTATTGCAGTAATTGAAGAAAACTACAACTTCACTCCAACAGCTTTCCAAAACGGAACACAACATAATGCTGCCGGAGAAAATTCCGGTTCCTGCAAATTATTCTCTTTCGCAAAACTGCAAAACTTAACTAAAGACGAAACTTTGGCCTGTTTTGGAGCTTTCTATTTCGATGAAGTTTTGGGCGATCCCAACGGAACTAACCATCAAAACATTAGAAACTTCATCAATTTAGGCTGGGACGGAATTCAGTTTGAAGGAAATGCTTTAGAACAAAAATAATTATCTAAGATTTTTGATTAACGATTTTTGATTTCAGAAATCAGCAATCTAAAATCAACAATTTAAAATCTAAAATCAACCATGCGTTGGACCATAAAACCAAAACCTTCTGAAGAAAAAATCAAGCATTTAGCACAAGCTTTAAATGTAGAAGATTTTGTCGCAACACTTTTGATTCAGCGTGGCATAGAGACTTTTGATCAGGCAAAGGATTTCTTTCGCCCTCAATTAGAACAGCTTCACGATCCATTTTTGATGAAAGACATGGATAAAGCGGTTTCAAGAATAGAACTGGCGATTAAAAATCAGGAAAACATTTTGGTTTTTGGTGATTATGATGTCGACGGAACAACGGCCGTTTCTTTGGTTTCTTCCTATTTGAAATCACATTATCCCAATATTGCGACTTACATTCCGGATCGTTACGATGAAGGTTACGGAATTTCTTTTAAGGGAATTGACTTTGCCGATGATAACGGATTTTCATTAATTATTGCTCTCGACTGTGGCATAAAATCGATTGATCATATCGCTTACGCAAAAGAAAGGAACATTGATTTTATCATCTGCGATCACCACAGACCCGGGGATTCTCTTCCGGATGCTGTCGCCATTTTAGACCCAAAAAGAGACGACTGCTCTTATCCTTATGATGAGCTGTGCGGCTGTGGTGTTGGTTTTAAACTAATTCAGGCTTTAGGAACAAACAGAAACGAAACCATTCACGATCTCGTTCCCTATCTTGATTTAGTTGCCACGGCAATTGCTGCAGATATCGTACCTATAACGGGTGAAAACAGAATTCTGGCTTTTTATGGCCTACAGGTTATCAATTCTGACCCAAGACCCGGAATCAAGGCTTTGGTACATCAGGTAAAAAAGAAAACATTAGACATAACCGATGTTGTTTTTATCATCTCTCCGCGAATAAATGCAGCGGGAAGAATCAAACATGGCAATCATGCTGTGGAACTACTCACTGAGTTTAATTTTGAACAAGCACAGCAGTTTGCTTCAGAAATTGAGCAATACAATGCAGACCGAAAAGATCTGGACAAAAAAATTACAAAACAAGCTTTTCAGCAAATTGCAGCAAACAACGAACAAGATCGATTTTCGACGGTTGTTTTTCAGGAAGACTGGCACAAAGGTGTCATCGGAATTGTGGCTTCCAGATTAATCGAGACTTACTATCGCCCTACTTTGGTTTTTACCAAAAGCGGAGACAAATATGCCGCATCAGCAAGATCCGTAAAAGGATTTGACGTTTATAATGCGCTTGATGCCTGCTCTGAACATCTGGAACAATTTGGAGGGCACATGTACGCCGCAGGAATGACTCTGAAAGCCGAAAATTATAAAACCTTTAAAGAAGCCTTTGAAACACAAGTTTCTGCAACCATACTTCCGGAAATGCGAACTCCGGAAATAGAAATTGACGCTGAAATAAATTTCAGCGACATCACTCCAAAACTAATACGCATCCTAAAACAATTCGAACCCTTTGGCCCTCAGAACATGACACCGGTTTTTATGACTTCGGATATAAAAGATACGGGATATGCCAAAACTTTAGGTGCTGAAGAGGAACATTTGAGGCTTTTTGTAAAGCAAAATAATTCAGATGGAATTGCCGCAATAGGCTTTGGTCTTGGAAAAAAATTAGACCTCGCAAAAAATCAAAATTCATTTCAGCTGGCTTATTCTCTGGCTGAAAATGAATGGAACGGAACCGTTTCGAACCAACTTATGCTTAAAGATATCAGAACAAATGGAAAAAAATAATTCAACCAAACCTGATCCGTATCAGGCCTTACGTTACAGAGAATTCAACGTATTTTTAATATTGCGTTTTGCAATGGTTTTTGCCTGGGCAATGCAGTTTATCGTAATTGAGTGGGAAGTTTACAGCATCACTAAAAATCCGCTATCACTTGGAATTATTGGTTTAATGGAAGTTATTCCGGCTGTTTCAATGGCACTATTTGCCGGACACATTGTCGATCAAAGAGAAAAGAAAGGATTATTGGTAAAATGTATTCTGGGCTTTTCGGTAATCAGTTTCGGATTATTTCTGGTAACCTGGCCAAGAGTTGTTGGGGGTCTATCTTCAAATGTAATTTTATACTCCATTTATATCTTAGTCTTTTTGGGCGGATTAGTCAGAGCTTTCCTTGGGCCGACTATTTTTTCTCTTTTATCCTTGATAATTCCTAAAAAAGCATATCCCAATGCCGCAACCTGGAGTAGTACAGTTTGGCAAATTGGTGCTGTACTAGGCCCTGCCGTAGCAGGTTTTTCAATCAATTGGATTGGGGTTCACTGGTCAATGTGTCTTGTTTTCGGATTCTCTGTACTTTCCTTAATTGCCTTATCACAAATCAGCAAAAAACCTATTATAAACCCAAAGATTGGAGAATCAATAAAAGACAGTCTTACCGAAGGTTTAACGTTTGTATTTAGAAACCAAATTGTATTAGGAGCTTTATCACTGGATATGATTGCAGTCCTTTTTGGAGGTGCCGTAGCTTTATTGCCTATTTTTGCTCAGGATATTCTTAAAGTCGGTTCAGAAGGATTTGGCATTTTAAGAGCCGCTCCTGCCGTGGGTTCTTTTATAACAATGCTGGTTTCGGCTTACGTACCTCTCTATAAAAACGCAGGAAAAAAACTTTTGATTGCCATATTCGTTTTCGGATTATCGATCATCTTATTTGGCTTTTCTACCTATTTCTGGCTTTCTGTTTTTGCTTTATTTTTAAGCGGACTTGCCGATGGAATTTCGGTCGTAATCCGTCAAACGATTTTACAGCTTAAAACTCCGGATCATATGCGTGGACGCGTGGGTGCAGTAAACTCTATTTTTGTTGGATCTTCTAACGAGCTGGGAGCCTTTGAGAGTGGAGCAACCGCCAAATTAATGGGAACTGTTACTTCAGTAATTTTTGGAGGTAGTGTCACACTTCTAACTGTTTTAGGCTTTGGACTGATCTCTCCTACTTTTAGAAATCTGGATCTTCAAAAAGACATGGACGATCATCATAATATGGAGTAAAACATTCAAATTCTAATTTTTCAAATTCCAAAATTTCAGTAAAAGAGGTTTAGACCTCATAAACATTATATGTTTTTTGACTTAGAAAGAAAACCAAATTAGCTTATATAACTTATACGTTTAAAAAAAACATTTTTTTAAGACTTTTTTATTTAGAACAAATATAAATAATATCTATATTTGTTGAAATAAAAGAATCTGTAATGAGAGAAATAGAACAATTATATCATAATAATTTTGGAATTGCCTTTTACTGGAAAAAGGAAAACGAAACCATCACCGACAAAGTACAATTGGTTTTTAAAGAAACCGGATTTTATTTCACGGTTCAGGAACTGAATTATTTTTGTGATTTAATTGAGGACAGTATGATTGAAAATGCTTGTTGTGAAGCTTGCGAACTAAAAAACTCCTGTCATAAATTCCTGCTCAAAACTCCTTGCGCTGCAATAGATTTGGCGGTTTCTATCAAAGAATTAAAATCAATTAAAGACTTAGTTGAAGGTTCTTTATTCAGAATCGAACTGGATGAATACGTTTACGGAGTTGGCTTAAACTAAAAAAACGCTCAAGATCATTCGTTTATAACAAAACAAAGTGATTATTTCTCGAATTTTTTAAGTTCGAAGTTTTCTCCGTCAAATACTCCGTAAGTAAAATAGCCAATCCAGTCGCCTAAATTCACATAATTGGAATCTTCTCCAACCGGAAGAATCATTGGTAAATGGCGATGACCAAAAATAAAATAATTGTAGTGTTTGGTCTCCAGTTTACGTTTGGCATATAAAACCAGCCATTCGTTTTCTTCTCCCAGGAATTTCACATCTTCATCCCCTGAAATCAATTTGTTTTTAACGGATAAATACTGTGCCAGACTTACCCCTACATCGGGGTGAAGCCAACGAAAGAGCCATTTTGAAAACGGGTTAGTAAAGACCTTTTTCATACGTTTATAGCCTTTATCTCCCGGTCCTTTCCCGTCACCGTGGCCAATTAAAAAGGTCTTTTCATTAAAAGTAAACTCCTTGTTATCATGATAAACCGGAATATTTAATTCGGTTTCAAAATAATCATCCATCCATAAATCATGATTTCCCACGAAAAAATAAACAGGAATACCACTATCACGAATTTCAGCCAGCTTACCTAAAATACGAACAAATCCTTTTGGTACAACCGTTTTATATTCGAACCAAAAATCAAACAAATCCCCCAGTAAAAAAATAGCTTCTGCATCTTCTTTCACCTCATCCAGCCAGGCCACAAATTTCTTTTCACGTGGCAAACTCAACTCTGGCGTTGGTGCTCCGAAGTGCTGATCTGAAGCAAAATATACTTTTTTCATTTAGATTATTAGATTGTTGGACTTCTTAGATGTTTTAAATTGTGAGATCGCTTGACTTTCGACTTTCGACTAAATTAATTATCTGAAGCGTACCATTCAGCAAACGAAGATTCGGTTTCCTGAAGTTTAAGCGAAAAAAGTGAAATCTCCTTAGGTAAACGTGCTATAATTCTGTCTGCAAAATCAACTACCATATTTTCACTTGTGGGCTGATAATCTACCAGAATTACATGGTGACCGCGATTCTTCAATTCATTTGCCAATTCGATATGTGGTGTTGTTTGATTAAAAACCGTCGCATGATCAAACTGATCGACGATTTCTTCCTTTACAATTTTCTTTAGATCCGAAAAATCAATTACCATCCCGAATTTCACATTCGATCGGTCTGTAATTGGCGAACCAATAACCGTTACCGATAATTTATAACTGTGTCCGTGAACGTTCTTGCATTTTCCGTCGTAACCGTATAAAGCATGTCCGGTTTCGAAACTAAATTGTTTTGTAATTCTGATATTACTCATCGATTTGAATTTTAGGTTGCAAATTTACAAATTAATAACCGTTCTCGTCTCTTTTTTTGGCTCTGTTATACATCCAATATGCAATTCCGACTAAAACAACGAAAGGAATAAAGGATCCGATCACCACTCCTATCTGATAACTGCTGTCCGGAGCAGCCTTAATTTTCTCTGCAACATCAACTTGCTGCAACAACGAAATAATTCTCATCTTGATTTATTTTTTATGTTTCACTTCAAAAACATTTCAAATTTATGCCTGTCTGACGCTGCATCCAATGACAAATATCATAATCCAAAATCTCTGAAAGGAACCAGATAAAAATTTTAGGATTCCGCTATTTCTTAAACTGCTCTAAAGCATTTCTGCTAAAGTCCGACAAAACTAATTTTCCCGTTATAGAGGCACGCTCGACAAGTAAAGATTCCCAGTGTTCGGTTCCTTCCCAAATAATTTTCTTCATTTCGTACAAAGCTTCAGGATTATACAAACTTAATTGTTGAGCAAAATCTGCTACCGCCACATCTAAATTTTCAGCATTATGAATCTCTGTGAACAATTTATTTTCTAATGCCCACGTTGCCGATTTCCATGCATGTGCTGCCAAGGTCATTTCGGCCATCGCAGCTTTTCCAATCTTACGCGAGACCGCGGGTTCAATCACAAACGGACCAATTCCGATGGCCAGTTCCGACAATTTCACAGCACTTTCAGAAGTCGCAAAAACATAATCACAAGCCGAAATAATTCCGACGCCGCCACCAACTGCTTTTCCCTGAACACGAGCCACAATAATTTTAGAACAATTTCGCATCGCGTTCAGCAAATGAGCAAAACCGGAGAAAAAGTGTGCTCCCTGTTGTTCATTTTTCACGGCTAACAACTCGTCAAAAGAAGCACCTGAACAAAAAACTTTCGTCCCTAAGCTTTGTAAAACAATAACCGAAACGGCTTTATTCTGACTTAGAGTATTAATTTCGGAAGTTAAACGATCTAATAATTGTCTTGGAAAAGAATTGCTGGCCGGATGCCCAAATTCAACTGTTGCAACAGCATTATGGTAAGTAGTCTCTAAAGAACCTTCAAGTTTTTCTGCACTCATAAAAATAAATTTGATCGTAAAGTTACACTTTTGAAAAATATTTTCATCGGAAGTGATTTGAAATTTGCTTTTTGAAAATTAATTGACTTTATTTGCTATCGCTTTGGGGGATTAGCTCATTTGGCTAGAGTATCCCGATGAAAAATCGGGAAGGTGACAGTTCAAATCTAATGTTGTCCAACAAACAAAACACACGGGGGATTAGCTCATTTGGCTAGAGCGCTACGCTGGCAGCGTAGAGGTGATCGGTTCGAATCCGATATTCTCCACTAAAGTTTTTATAAAAAATACCCAAACGTACGTTTGGGTATTTTTGTTTATAGCCATTATGTTCTACACTTATATCATATACTCAAAAGCGCTTGACAAATATTATATCGGTTCCTGTCAGGATGTTGAAAAACGACTTCAGGATCATTTAAACAGTAGAAGCAATTACACAAAAGTTGCCAAAGATTGGGAACTAAAATATTATGAAACTTTTCCAACCAGAAGTGAAGCCTGCAAAAGAGAATCACAAATCAAGAAGATGAAAAGCCGAAAATATATCGAAACCCTAATCAAAACAAAAAGCTAGAGCGTCCCGATGCATCGGGAAGGTGATCGGTTCGAATCCGATATTCTCCACTAAAGTTTTTATAAAAAAATACCCAAACGTACGTTTGGGTATTTTTTGTTTATAACCATTATGTTCTACACTTATATCATATACTCAAAAGCGCTTGACAAATATTATATCGGTTCCTGTCAGGATGTTGAAAAACGACTTCAGGATCATTTAAACAGTAGAAGCAATTACACAAAAGTTGCCAAAGATTGGGAACTAAAATATTATGAAACTTTTCCAACCAGAAGTGAAGCCTGCAAAAGAGAATCACAAATCAAGAAGATGAAAAGCCGAAAATATATCGAAACCCGAATCAAAACAAAAAGCTAGAGCGTCCCGATGCATCGGGAAGGTGATCGGTTCGAATCCGATATTCTCCACAAAAAAACCGTATTTCTTTATTGGAATACGGTTTTTCTAATTTAAGGAGAAAATCTCTTAGCGTTCATTCGCAGAATCTTCAGCGTCTACTCTTTCTTTCTCGGCTTTCTTAAAATCATTATTTAATAAATCCGTCAGTTTCTTTTTCTCTTTCTGATTTTTTTTGATTGTAAATACGATCACAACGATTACAACGGCCGCTACAATTCCAATCACTACCCAATTGATTTCCATAACTTTAATTTTGAGTTAAAAGTAAAGAATTAGAAGTTTTGCGACATTACCAAAAAGTTAAGCCTTAATCTTATAAAAATGCGGAGAGGAGAAATTTGCTAACGAAGAACAATTTCTCTTGCCTAATATTGCATACTTTATCAAAGAGATTGCAGTCTGGTACTTTCATGAAATGCAGAGACTAGATCTATAAATAAAAGTTAAATGTATCAAAAGAAGAGAGTTCGGAATTGTTTTTGTTAAACTTATCGAATACAACTTTTAAACGCCAAAAAAATGAAGAATTTAATTTTACTCCTGAGCTTAGTTTTAATTACCTCTTGTTCGTCAAGCGACGAAGATACCCAAGGTGTTTTCTATTCTCCTTCCTGGATACAAGGAAGCTGGAAAGATAATACCACCGGAGCAATCCTTACTTTTACTAAAAATGATATCAAGTACAATTCTGGCGGAAACACCTATTCTTTCAGTAAAAATCAAATTAGGACTTCCTCCAACCGAATCATTCCACAGCAAATAGCTAAAACTGACAATCTGTATATTGTAGACTTTGGTCAGGGACTTGAAGGGTCATTAATCCGATTTAACTTTTTCAAAAAGACAGATAATACAATAGAATCAAAAGGACATTTACCCGGAAATTATACCCGATTATAGTTAACCCCAATTTTATCGCGTATTTCTTATAGCTGTCAGAATAAAAATCATCATTCTAGTCGAGACATTACACAGAGATCCACAAAATGTACACACAAAGATTCACGAAATCCTGAAGGCATATTTACATCACCGAAAACCAAAATTACAAGAGCTTACTTCAACAAATACCCAAATCGAATCGACCCGTAAAAGTAACCCGCATTGGTATTGGTATTCGGATCGTTTAATTCTCTGCCCCGATAGATAAACGAGTACGACATATTGAAGTTATTGTGTCGGTATTTTAATCCGGCCTCGGCATTGAAACGAAGGGGCTCCAAATCAAACGTTAGCGGACTGGTGTTACTAAACATACTGCCTTCTATGGTAGCGTCGTAAAACTGGTAATTGACACTTGGCATTGCGTAAAAGTAAAACTCACGGATATTGTATTGCCGAGTATTGCTTACCGAGGCATCGTGTAAATTGGAATCATAAACCGGGAGTAGTTTTTTGAAACCAATTCTGGTCAGTAAGCCTGTTGAAACACCTGTGAAGATTGTCCCTACATTGGCTTCCGACTGAAAGTGAAGATCGACAAAATCATTGTGCTTTGAGGGAAATAATTTCTTCGAATACATTACATGCGCCTGAATAGCGAATGCGTTGTGCAGCTGGTTTTCCCAACCATACACCGTTTTGTACCCAATAAGATGATGGAAACTTTCCTGAGTTTCTCTTCCAAGGGCATTGGGTCCCATAAAGCCCAACTGAAAATCGGTCTTTAAAACGGATTCGCTTTTATAGAAAAAACTTCGTCCTGCTTCGGCAAAAAGATAACCTGTGAAAGGTCGATCGTTAATCGTAACAGCCTCTTTGTTTATAAATCTCGGATTATAGATATACTGCCCAATACGAAATTCGGTGATTTTCTTGCTGATTTTTTCGTTATTGTTCTTCGATAAAAAACGATAAAAAAGCTCCAGACCATTGGTATAATACATATCGTTTTTAGATGAAGTATATAAATCGTTATCTGTAATTAAACCTATTTCTGTCGTTTTTGCCTGTCCAAAACTGAAGACCGTCGTCAATAACAGAAATCCGAGAAAGCTTTTTTTATTCTGCATTGTAATTTATTTTCCCAACCGAGCGCATTTCACGAACAATTCGTTCTTTTCTTCGGTTGATATAACTGGAAGATCCTGTTGCTTTAAATTTTCTTGGGTTTGGCAAAATAGCTGCAATTCCGGCTGCCTGCATAGGTGTTAAACTTGAAGCATCGCGTCGGTACCAATGTTCGGTTGCGGCATAAGCTCCGTACACTCCATCTCCCATTTCGATGCTGTTCAGGTAAACCTCCATAATACGTTCTTTACCCCAAATGAGTTCTATTAAAACAGTGAAATAAGCTTCTAAACCTTTACGGAAATAACTTTTCCCCTGCCATAAAAAGACGTTTTTAGCTGTTTGCTGCGAGATGGTACTTCCGCCACGAATACGACGTCCGCGTTCGTTGCTTTTATAGGCTTTTTGAAGTGCTTTAAAATCGAAACCATTATGTTTTAGAAAAGTTCCATCTTCACTGGCAATAACCGCTTTTTGCAAATTCATTGAGATTTTATCGATCGGCTCCCAGTCATGATCAAAATAGACTTCTTTATCGGCCATTTTGTTTTCGATCGCCCGGATGATCATTAAAGGTGTAAAAGGTACAGGCACATATTTAAAAAACACGACAGACGCAATCGAGATTCCGAAGAACCATAAAAATAATTTGATGAAAAACCACTTTACTTTTTCGCCAAAAGAACGATTGCCTTTCTTTGGTGCCGGTTTTGGTTTATTGGCGGTTGTTTTTTTTGGTGCCGGTTTTTTGGGTGCTGCCATTATATTAAATCTGTTAATCTAAAATGTAATACTAAAAGATAGTACAACTTAGAACATTACTTCTTTATTACTTTAAACGTTTCTTTTTTATCATCCTGAGTTACCACCAACAAATATACCCCTGAAGCATGATTTTTAAAATCAATACTAACTTTAGAATCCGAGTAATTATTTATAGAAAGCAACTGTCCGCTTAAAGTATAAACTTCTACTTTCGAAATTACCGAATTACTTTCTATATGTAAAACATTTTCTATTGGATTTGGATAATATTTAAAATTGGTAAAATGAGTTCCGTCAACACCCAGTGATGATGTTTTGTCGAACACCAGATTGTCCAGATAAGCATTATCTCCGGCATCAGATTTACCAATATGCTGTAATGATATTTTAATATCTGTCCCGATATACGGTGTCAGATCAAAGGTGTATTTTTTATAATCATCTCCATTGGCCGACTGTGGTTTTATTATATCTCCCACTACATTCCCATTTACAACAACTCTAAACATTGATTCTGTATTTGAAGAAACAAAGGTTTGTTTCAGGTCAAAATGCATAAATAAGCTGCTTGCATTTGCGGCATTTACTTTTGTATTTATCTTGGTAATACTACTTTCATTTCTTTCCCATACCGAAGAATTGTCAACAGCCGTTCCTTTCTTTATTGGAGAAGTACCATTAGCCTCCTTCCATACAGATGGCGTACTGTTTCCTTTCATCACCAGTATATTATTGTTAGCATCTAAAACAATGCTATTGTAACCTCCTTCTAAAATCAATTCTTCTGACGGCATTTTTGTAAAATCATACGTTGTTGTTTTTCCACTTCCATCAATTGAAGACGTATATCCTTCTTTCAATTCAAAATCATCCACAAGTAATCGTGAACCACCCGAATTGGCAAATTCCATCAAGAAACTGTAATCACCCGATACCAGAGGCGTAAAATAATAGGATACATCTCTATAGTTGTATTCGGTCAGGCTACCACTTCCGGTTTGACTAATGTTAAGAGACATGTTGTAGTCGTTTTGTCCTTTTCCAACATATAATCCAACACCCTGAACGCGGTATTCATAACTATTTCGACCTTTCAGGTTAAACTTATAAGTAGTCCCTGCATTTAAGTAAAACATAGGCGTCATGATCTGAGTCCAGAATCCACCGGTAAGATACAAATAACCCGTATCATCAAATCCGGTTCTTATATTATCCGGATTAAAATTATAATAAACATCATTCTGAGCTTTATTCTCTAAAATAAACTCTCCTCTTAAAAACTTAAAGCAATCAGGAAGTACATTTTTTCCGTAACGACTCAGATTGGTAAATTTCTCTTTCCACGGTAAAGTCAGTGCTTCACAGGTCGTTTCTATTTTTCGCGGTCCTGCTTCTAACGAACTACCGGATGCACAAGTGGTTTTGAAATAGAATTCATACGAAGTTCCCGCTTGCAGCTTCGAAATCAGAATCTCATTCTTGTTGGCGTTTACAATAGTTCCTGTACCTTTAGTAAAACCGGTTAGTCCGTATTCTATCTGAACATTTTCTGCCGCCTGATTTTTTGAAGTCCAGCTTATAAGCGCCGAATTATGATTGATATCAGAAAAAACCACGTCTATTGGTTCATAACATGGCAAAGTCTGATCATAACGAAAATTGTCTATCAAAACATTATTTCGTGTGTAATCTCCATTAATTGATTCGGTCACATATTTAAAAACGATCTGTTTGTTTGCTCCCTGATACTGAGAAAAGTCAATATTGACTTCTTTTCCGTACAGTGGCAAACTATTAATTTCCTGCTCCGTAATGGTCATATAAGGTTCGAAAGTACTAAGATCCGCAGCATTCTTAATCGTTCCTATAATTAAAGTTCCTGCCTTTGCATAACTACCGGTCTGCATACCTCTAAGCCAAAATTTTACTTTTTTATTTTTATCAAAATCATCCAGATAAGGAGAAATTAATATTGCACTGTCTTTGTTGGTGTACAGTGAAAAAGCATAAGGTGCACTGGTAATATTAGTCAGATTGAATTCTGCTAACTGTGCATAAAGCTGAATATTGTAGCTCCAGCAAAAAGTAGCGCTCTGATCTAAATTCCTACCATGTTCATCAAAATTTTCCACAAAAGGTGCTGTTTTGGAACAAGAAGTTTTAAAAGTATATCTATCACTCCAGTCTGAGGTAATATTGGTATCGCAATATGCTCTTACTCTATACTCGTAAGTGCCACGAGCTAATCCCGTCAAATTGTAAGGACTTGCAGTGACTTTAATTATCGTTCCTGAACCGTTTACAAAACCTTTAGGACCATACTCAATATCATAACCCTGGGATGGTTTTACAGTATTATTGTCTTTCCAATCCAGTGCAACACTTTCGGGACCTGATTGTCTCGCTCCTAATACTCCCGGAATTGGGCATCCGTTCTGGAAATATTCAAAATCATCTATAAATATTCTTCTGTTTCTCGCGTTTTTTACGCTTTGTTTTATTCCAATAAATTTATCTGTACCATAGTAGTTCGAAAAATCTACTTCATATCTAATCCATTTTCCAATATTTTCAACAGGAATAGCGATGACTTTATAGGATGTAAAAGACATATAGTCTTCAGGATCAGACATTGTACCCACAATCATTTCTACCACAAGGTTTTCATTATCTTTTGGCGAAAGCATCCAGAAAGCGATTTTTTTATAATGATCAAAATCTTTAAATCTCGGAGAAACCAGCACTACTCTGTCGGTTTTCTCTCCTTTGCTACCTGCCGGATACGGAGCATCTAATTGATTTAGCATAAAGATAGAAGCAGTACCGCCATGAACTGTCGATGATCCCTGACTCAGTGTGTTTACTTTTATAAAATTATTTTTATCCCAGTATCTTTGATTGATATACGGAACAATTCTGGTCCAGCATCCGTTTTTTTCAAAAAAGGCATTTTCAAAATTTTCAGTATAACCTGCCGTTAGTCCCAAACATTTGGTTTTAAAATTACCTCTGTCAGACCATGCGCTGTATTCGTTTCCACATTGAGCACGAACATAAAAATCGAAATCCGTATCGTCCTGAAGAGACTCTAACTTAAACGGAATTGTTACCGCATCAACGATCTTTCCCGAGCCATGAGCAAATCCTTTTGGCCCATACTCTATTTGAAATTGTGATGCCGGTTTATAATTTTCCCAACTTACAATGGCAGAATCATAGCCCAAACTGATGGTTTTAGGATCAAGAGGTTCTACACATACAGGTGCTTTTTCGTAGGTAAAGTCATCGATACTAAAATAAGAATCGCTCTCATTATTGTATCTCAAAGCGATATAATTATGGTTATTACTCTTTACATAATTATCTAAATAAACAGTATGCTCTTTCCATAGCGAAGACTTATTTAAGTTTTCAGTCTCGTTCATCTCTGAAGGCAAAATTGTTTTTAAAGCCACAAATGTAGCTGCATTTTTAGGATCAGACATTGTTCCAATAGTCAGCGAAGTTTTGTTATACACATTGTCACTGCTATAAGCTAAAAGACTAAATCTTATTCTCTTATCAGCATCAAGGTCCGCAATATAAGGTGTTACAAGATAAGCTTTGTCAACATTCAGGGCACCCACAAATTTCGATATTACAATCGTTGCTGTACCTGTTTTGGGTGCAGGTTTTCCGGACCAACCCGTATTTTCAAAACTACTCTGAACCAAACATTTTCCTGCAATAACACTCCAGCATGGATCAACATATTTTGTTCCTTCAAAAGAGGTGCTGTAACTTCCTGTAATTACGGTACAAGGTGTTTTGAAACTTATTGTCTTAGTCCAGTTTGAGAACAGATCATCAATACAATTGGCACGTACCTTTACTTCATAATCTGTATTTCCAACCAATTTATCTAAAGTAAAAGAGGTGCTCTGAATCGTAAAAATTTCCGTAGTCTTCTTAACTGTATTAGTCAGACTCACCTGAAAGTTATTTTGATTGGGAGCATCAAAACTTATCTGAGCGCTATTTTGCTGAACATTTGTTACTGCGAAATTAGTCTGATTGAAACAGTCTGACGCTTTTTCGTAACTAAAATCGTCTATATATAAATCGGTACTGTTACTCCCATAATACCCCCTTTTAAAGAAGAATACCACATATTGGTCTGTACCGTTATAATTTGTAAAGTAAACCGTTTCCTGCTTCCATTCTGACGATGATTTCGGCTCTATTTTCTGCAGAAGATGAAATGTGTTTTTGTCATTAGGATCACTCATGGTTCCCACTAACAATTCTGTTCCCGAATCATAAAGTCCGTTTAACCAGAATTTTATTTTTCGATCTGTGGCCAAATCATTAAATCTCGGAGATATCAAACCAATATGACTCTTATCGTCATAGTTGTAACTGGACATTGTCATCGAAGAACCTGCTGCATTGTTTTCGCTGTGATTCTTATAGGTTGTATGAAATACACCGGCTGCACTGCTACTGTTGTTATAGATAAGGCCTCTCCATTCTGAATCTGTTATTTTTTTATCATTGAAGTTTGTAGTATAACCTACAGAAAAGACTTTATCGCTTGAAGCAAATATTGTTTTAATTTGTGACCAGTCTGTCCAGGCTAAACCGGACATATCATCTAAAAGATAGAGCTGTCTTACCCGGAAATCATATCCAATCAGAGGATTTGTTAAGGTAAAGCGATAAAAGTTAATACCCGTACCTGAAACACTTATAACTTTACCCTGACCCGGCTTGAACCCCTTAGGACCATATTCAAATTGCCATTGCGATGTTTTATAAACATTATAATCATGGTATTCAACCAAAACTTCCCCCGTTAACGAAACGGTAACATCAAAATTCGCATCCGCAATATTTGATTCTGTCCTATGATTTGCATGAGCAAAAAGAATGAAAAAAAAAGAAAAAAGAGCAACTAAAGTAGTTTTTTGCATGTATTATCTGTTTTTTTAGGTTGTGGTATTACTTGGATTAAATTCTTTTAAAATTATAATAAGTCTGCTAATTCTGTTCCTATTAAACTCCCGATTGCTACTCCCATTCCTCCTAAACGCACTCCACAAAACACGTTTTCAGACAATTGAGTAACAACAGGATTTTTACTGTTTCCTATTCCCATGATACCGCTCCAACGATGGGCGATTCGGAAATCCTGATTCGGTAAAATTACATTTTTAAGTAAATCCTCCAATTTATTTTGTACAATTTTCGTCTCCCCAAATTCCGTTGTTGTTTCGGTTTCAAAATCAAGATTTCTGCCTCCGCCAAGTAAAACTCTATCGTTTATATTTCTAAAATAATAATACCCGCGATCCAGATGAAAAGTTCCTTTAATGGCTAAATTTGCAATGGGTTCTGTAATCAAAACCTGCGCTCTGGCAGGCTTTACCGCTCCCTTTGTCAGCTGAGCTGCAAAACCGTTGGTCGCAAAAAGTACTCTCCCCGATTTAAAACTAAAATTATTCAACACCAGTTCAACCTCACTCCCTAAATCAGAATAAGCAGTAAGAGTTTGCTGATTGAGAATTAAAATATTTTCAGAAACGGCCTGTCTCAGCAATTCCTGCATCATACTTCCGGTATCAATTTGTGCCTCAAAAGGATTAAAAATTAAATAATCATGACTGTTTCCAAAACCAAACCGATCGGATTCTTTAGCAAAAACATCCGCTTTAAAAAGTGGTTTTAAAATTTCATTGACAAAAGGCAGCCTTGCAATACACTCCTCAAAATTTAAATCATCTTCTCTTAAAAACAATTCATAACCGCCATATGGCTTGAAATCTATTGCGGTATCACCTAATCTTTTTCTCAACAGTTGCAATCCTTTCCATCTTTTCTCTACAAGCTGTACCACTTCCTCTTCTGAATGCGTTTTAAGATCTTCCATAATTTCAGAGAGGCTTCCAAAGCATGCAAAGCCGGCATTTTTAGTACTGGCCCCTTGTGGCAACATTCCTTTTTCCAGAATCAGAATTTTTGCGGTTGGAAATCTTTCGCGTAAGCGTAGTGCCGCGTGCAGTCCTACGATTCCGCTGCCAACAATAGTATAATCAACATTTGTAAACCAGTTCTTGAGTTCCCAGTAGCTTAGTTCCATCATAAAATAATAAATTCCAATTAGTTAAAATCCAAATCACAATTTAGGAAATAAATTTAAGCCAGAACTTTCATTTTCTAAAATTCCAAAACGCGTACTATTTTTTTTCAGCCACGAATTCACAAATTATTTTTGCTGATCCTTAAGAATAAAAATTCGGGAATTCATAGCTGAAAAAACTTAGCCCATAAACTTTAACAATTTTTGGAATTTGGAATTTAGCTAATTTGGAATTTAATTGTTGTATTTTTAGTCCCACGAAAAATTAGAATTTTATTATGAAAAAAGTATTATTTACAACCTTAATAATGATGAGTTTAAACGCTATCGGACAAAATGTAATGTCCCCAGAGTTGTTATGGAAATTAGGAAGAGTGAGTGCACTCGGACTTTCAAAAGATTCAAAAAATGTTGTTTTTAAAGTTTCTACCCCTTCGGTTGAAGAAAACAAATCGTCTTCTAAATTTTACATCATTCCTGTAGGTGGTGGAACTGCAACCGAAATTAAAGACACTAAAGAAGTTTTGGCAGACAAAAACGTTTCGCCTGACGGAAAATTTTTAGTGTACAACGAAGAAGTGAAACTGGAAAAAGTTCTAGGTAAAGATTTTTATCCAAAACTGGATAAATCTGATGCTCAAATTTATGACGGATTGGATTATCGTCATTGGGATACCTGGAATGAAGGTAAATTCAATCATGTTTTTTACAAAGAAAACAAAGAAGGTGCCGCCGGAATTGACATCCTGAAAGGTGAAAATTTTGATTCTCCACAAAAACCTTTTGGTGGTGACGACGATTACATCTGGTCTCCTGACGGAAAAAGCATTTTATATGTATGCAAGAAAAAAGCAGGAACTCAATACGCAATTTCTACTAACACTGATATTTACGAGTATAATTTAGAAACTCAGAAAACGATAAACAGAACCGAAGGTAATTTAGGTTACGATACAGCACCACAATTTTCGCCAACAGGAAACTTAACCTGGCTGCAAATGAAACGTGACGGTTATGAAGCCGATAAAAATGATCTTATTGTTGAATTTAAAGGCATCAAAACAAATTTAACGGCAAACTGGGACGGAACTGTAGATAATTTTATCTGGAGTAAAGACGGTAAAAACGTATACTTTGTAGCTCCGGTGGATGGTACAAAACAGCTTTTTACAGTTAACTTTCCGGGATTGACCAGAATCGCTATTCAAGTTCGTCAATTGACTAATGGGGATTTTGATGTAAATGATTTAGTAGGTTTTGCCGGTGATGATATTATTGTTACCAGAAATGATATGAATCACGCTCCGGAAATTTATTCTTTTAATTTGAAGAAAAACACCTGGAAACAAATCTCAAATGTAAATACAGAAATCTACAAAACATTAGCGCTTAGCAAAACAGAAAAGCGTTATGTAACTACTACAGACGGTAAAAAAATGTTGGTTTGGGTAATTTTACCTCCAAATTTTGATGCTTCTAAAAAATATCCAACTTTATTATTCTGTCAAGGTGGGCCACAAAGTGCTTTAACACAATCGTATTCTTTCCGTTGGAATTTCTCATTAATGGCTGCAAAAGGTTATGTGGTGGTTGCACCAAACCGTCGCGGAATGCCGGGTCATGGTGTTGAATGGAACGAGCAGATTAGTAAAGATTGGGGCGGACAGGTTATGGATGACTACCTATCAGCAATCGACGATGTTTCTAAAGAAAACTATGTAGACAAATCTCGTTTAGGATGTGTAGGCGCAAGCTACGGAGGATATTCTGTGTTTTATTTAGCAGGTATTCACAAAAACCGTTTCAAAACTTTTATCGCTCACGACGGTGTTTTCAATACTGTGAGTATGTTAGGAACTACTGAAGAGGTTTTCTTTAACAACTGGGATTTTGGAGGTCCGTACTGGGAGAAAGACAATGCAGCTGCTCAAAAATCGTATACTGTTTTTAACCCTGCAACAATGGTACAAAACTGGAACAGACCCATCTTAATTTTCCAGGGAGGAAAAGATTTCCGTGTACCGATCGGACAAGGACAGGAAGCTTTTCAGGCGGCACAATTAAGAGGACTTAAAAGCAGATTTGTATATTTCCCTGATGAAAATCACTGGGTTTTACACCCGCAAAACGCTCAGGTTTGGCAAGGTGAATTCTTCAAATGGCTGAACGAGACGCTTTAAGCCTAAACATATTAAATTAAAAAATAGCCGTAGATTTTAAAAATCTGCGGCTATTTTATTTTCTGAGCCCTCTTAATTATGTAAAACATTAGCATTATTTTGTATTTCAAAAACCGAAATTTTAAATAAATTGCACTGATTTCCAATATAAACATCCCAAAACCTATAACATTACCCCATGGAGAGTAAAAAAAGTTACATGCCGATAAAAGTACTCTTCAGTTATATTGCGTTACTGGGATTAGTGGTTACTGTTGGTTGGTTTTTGTACTCAGAAAATGTAGTCTACAATAAACTCGAAAGTAAAATTGCTTTTGAGAAAACTAAAATATTAAAAGTAAGTAAACTGTTTTCTAACGTTTATAAGACCGAAAGTTTAGCCAGAAAAACCATCCAGACTAATTCTGAGGCTGATTTTAAAAGTTACCTTATCGAAACCGATTCCCTGAAATGCAGAATCGATACCTTAAAACAAATTGTTACCACACAATATCAAAAGACACTGCTCGACAGTGTTACATACCTGTTGTCAGAAAAGACAAAAAACATCAAACAGTTAAAAACCATAAAAAACAAAGCCGACGACGAAGTTTCGGTAAATACGGCCATTGATGAAATTACCAAAATGGAGTTTAAACTCCGTAAATTAGAACTCCAGGATTTCAACAAGAATCCGAATCAATTGGGGAGTTATCAACGCAGTGTACTTCAAAAATATGTCGATTATCTCAATCAGAATATTCCTGACGACAGCACCAATACCTTAAGCAAACAAGCCTCAGATTCGATCCTCGCCAATTCCAAAAAACTTTTAAGCAATGTGAAGCTGAAAGCTGAAAAGAAAAAGGAATCATTGAATTTTGAAGAGAACAAATTATTAAAAAATGAAATCGCTATTTCAGAACAACTCCGAAAAGTACTTCGAATTATTGAAAGAGAAATCATCATCAACTCGATAAAAAACAATTCTTTAAAAGAAAAATCACTTAAAAAAGTGAATGATATTGTTACGGCTTCGGCAATTATTGGTTTGATACTGACGTTGTTTTTCTCGATACTAATTGTAAGCGATTACTCTAAATCGCAGGTTTATAAAAAGAAGCTGGAGATTGCGAATTTCAAAACAAAGAATCTACTGAAAAGCCGTGAACAGCTCATTTCGACGGTAAGTCATGATTTAAAAACACCTCTGAGCACAATTGTAGGCTATTCAGAACTGCTGGGTAATTCTGAAGTGAATTCCAAGCAGTCTTATTTCATCAAAAACATTAAAAATTCTTCTGAATACATCACACAGCTGGTTCAGGACTTGTTGGATTTTTCTCAAATCGAAGCTGGAAAAATCACCATTGAAAAGGTCCCATTCTTATTGCCGGAAATAATCGATGGAGTAGCCAAGAGTATTCAAACCGTTTACCAACAAAAGAACATCGACCTGATTATTAACGTCGATGACAAGCTGAATACGCGAATTGTAGGCGATCCGTTCAGGCTAAAGCAAATTCTAAGCAACATCATTGGAAATGCCTATAAATTTACCGAAGAAGGCTTCATAAAAATAAGCGCTTACACCACAGAAAATAATGACTTTTTCATCGTTTCCATTCAGGATTCAGGGATTGGAATCGAAAAAGGAAATCAAAAATTAGTTTTCGAAGAATTTGCTCAGGCAAATGAGGGAATCGAAAAAAAATATGGTGGAACCGGCTTGGGATTATCCATTTGTCAAAAAATAATTTCGATTTTAGGCGGAAACTTAAATCTTGAAAGTACTTTTGGAAAAGGAAGTACTTTTCAAATTCAACTTCCTTTATTGTTCGATAACAGTCAGAATTTAGTAATTGAAGAAAAAGAACCTATTATACTGAATACTCCAAAACAAACCTTTATCGTTCTTGACGATGATATTAATCTTCTGAATTTAACGAGTGGTGTTTTAAGACAGGAGAAACATGAGGTCTTTTCTTTTAACAGCGCCGAAAAAGCTCTTGAAGCAATTGGAAATACTCCTTTCGATTTTATCATTACAGATATACAAATGCCGGAAATGGATGGTTTTATGTTTCTGGAAAAACTCAAAAACAACGGTTACTCTACTTTTAAAAACCAGCCTGTAATTGCTTTAACCGGAAGGACTGATCTGGATGCTGAGATTTATACCAAGGCAGGTTTTACCACGGTAATTCAAAAACCTTATTCCCCTAAAATACTATTGGAGACGATTCATCTAATTTTGGAAAACGACACCTTGCCCAATATTGACATTAACAAAGAGGAAGAAACTGTAAATTCAACATTGTATTCTCTGGATACCCTTAAAGAGTTTCTAGGCAACGACAATGACGAACTAAAAGAAATTCTGAAATCGTTTATCGAAAACAGCTCTGAGAATCTGAACGCTTTAGAAAATGCCTTTAGGGCAAAAAACACGGCCGAGATTAACTCAATTGCACATCGAATGGCGCCTATGTTCAAGCAAATTCAGACACAAGAGATTAGTGAAATTTTAAAAACTTTGGAAAGCGCAAATCTTGATATTTCTGAAGCAGACAGCATTCTGGACACCTTAAAATCTAAAACTAATATTCTTTTTGATGCCTTACAACAAGAAATAGTTTAATCTATATTGTAATGCTTTAATTTATTGTAAAGCGTTTTTCTGGTAATCTTAAGTAGTTTTGCTGCTTCCGATTTGTTATTCTGCGCTCTAGACAACGCCTGAATAATGGCCTCTCTTTCATTTTCGGATAAGGAAAAATTATCGTTGGAACTTGTCGGCTTTTGTATCTGAAAAAACTCTGCCGGCAGAACGTCACTTTCGATAAATTCACCTTTGGACAACAATGTTGAACGTTTGACACAATTTTGCAGTTCACGTAAATTTCCCGGCCAGTTGTAATTTTGAAAAATCGCAACTACTTCGGGTGAAAATCCAATCACCTCTTTGTTCAGCTGCTGGTTTGCTTTTTCGAGGAAATAATCTGCAAAAACCATCAAATCTTCCTCCCGCTCTTTTAAAGAAGGTGACAGTATTGAAAACTCGTTGATTCTATGGTATAAATCTTCTCTAAAATCGCCGTTTTTTACTGCCTCACGCAAATCTTCGTTCGTAGCGGTAATAATACGTATATCGACGTTTATTTCTTTATTACTTCCAACGGGTTTAATTTTTCGTTCCTGAAGTGCTCTTAACAGTTGAATTTGATTCTCATAAGAAAGATTCCCTATTTCATCCAGAAAAAGCGTTCCGCCATTCGCTGCTTCAAAATAACCCATTTTGTCGCTGATAGCACCAGTGAAAGATCCTTTTAAATGTCCGAAGAATTCACTTGCTGCCAATTCTTTCGGAATAGCTCCGCAATCGACCGCAATAAAATTATTGTTTTTTCTTAAACTTTGCTGATGGATACTTTTGGCAATAATCTCCTTTCCGGTTCCACTCTCTCCGATAATTAAAACCGACATATCTGTCGGGCTTACCAATTGAATATGATCCAGAAGTTTTTTAGAGGCTATAGAAATCCCTTTTACAAATTCGTTTTCGGCAGCAGTTTGTTTTTTTGTAGTTTTCTTCTCTTTCACCACTACTTCATCCGTCTCCTCTTCTGAAGCTTTTAACGCATTTGTGATGACCAGTAAAACTTCATCAGGATTGAACGGTTTTGAAATGTAATCAGCTGCTCCATTTTTGATGGCTTTAACTGCAGTATTAACATCAGAGTAGCCCGTCATCAAAATTACCGGAACTTGCGGATATGCCGTTTTAATTTCGGCCATAAGTCCGATACCATCAGAATCAGGTAAACGGAGATCTGTTAAAATCAAATCGAAAGATTCTTTTTTGATTGCAACTCTGGCTTCGGCAGCTGAGAAAGCAATGGCTACTTCGTATGTTTTTTTGATTAGAAATTTCTCTAATAATTTGCAGAACGAAATATCATCTTCTATCAGTAATATCTTTGGCATTTGTTTCTGAGGACTTTTTTGCTAAAATAATACTAATAAAATTGTCTTTTCACAAAATTATGTAAAAAAAAAGAGATTGCTTATCGCAATCTCTTTTTCACCAAAAACATAAATCTAAAATTCACCTAATTATATCTTTAACCAGTTGCCATTGACATCTGAAAAAACAGTAGCCTTTTGGTCCCCAACTGATATCTCAAGTTTATATTCCTTTTTTTCGTTTACCCATGCTTTCGCGAGTTTTGCTCCAGGATACGCTGTTTGCAATGCAGTTTTCACAGCAGCTGGCACAGCATCTGCAGCAACTTCTGTATATTCTGTCTGAACATTAACAGCAATTTTTATTTGCTCCTGAGCAACAACAGTATTCGCAGAAACGGATAAACTTCCTAAAACAACTGCTACTGATAAGGCTAACTTTTTCATATTATTCTTTTTTAATATTTCGGGGCAATGACTCCTTTGTCATTTGTGAAGACAAAATGTTTGTCCTGATCGGCCCCGGAATTAAGTTCTAATTTGTACTGCTTTTTCGGATTTACATAAGCCTTTACAAGCTTTGAACCTGGAAAAGATTTTTCTAAAGTCGCTTTAACTTCAGCAGGAAGTGCTTCTGGTTTTATTTCCTTAAAATCGTCTTGAAATTTAACAAAATTCAAAACTGATTTTTTTAATGTAGTCGCTTCTGCATTCGTTAATAAACCTCCTAAAATGATTACAGCTGATAAAATTAATTTTTTCATAAGTACTTGCTTTTTTTAATTAGTATTAGCTGATAAAATTAGGCAATTATTTTTTAAGAATATTTCCGGAAGCATCTGTAAACACAGTGTATTTTTTATCTCCGCTGGAAATTTCCAATTTATACTCATCCTTCTCACTCTTATACGCTTTTTCAAGTTTTGTGTTAGGGAAAGATTTTTCGATTGTTGACTTTACTGCCGCCGGAACTGCATCTGTACCAATCTCTTTGTATTCATCCTGAACAATTACAGATTGAATGTCTGAAGTTTTCACTGTCGAAGTTGCTGCCTGAACGGATAAACCTCCAAGAACAATCGCTGCTGATAAAATTAACTTTTTCATAATAAATGGTTTTTATGGGTTACTAATCGTTATTTTTTAAGAATATTTCCGGAAGCATCTGTATAAACTGTAGATTTTTCTCCTCTAACGGTTATCTCTATTTTATACTCCTTCTTTGCATTTACATAAGCTTTATCCAGTTTTACTCCCGGATAAGCATTGTCTAATGCGGTTTTGATCGCAGCCGGAACCGCATCAACTTCTTTATATTCATCCTGAACACTTACAGTTTTTACCAATAAACCTGTCATTGTTCCACTTCCTGCCTGCATAGACAAACTACCTAACACGATAGCTGCCGATAAGATTAACTTTTTCATAATGATCCTTTTTAATGGTTCTTATTAATTATTTTTTGATCCAGGTTCCATCTGCATTTGCATAAAGAGAGCCTACTTTGTCACCTACCGTAACACTAAGCTTGTACTCTGCTTTTTCATTTTTGTATGCTTTTGAAAGTATTGCATCCGGATACGCTTTTTTAAGAGCATCGATTACAGCAGCAGGAACTTCTTCCACTTTAATTTCAGTGTACTCGTCCTGGATAACTGCTATTTTTACGATTGTATTTGACATTGGAGAAGTTGAAGCAAATGATGTTAAACCTCCCAAAACGATTGCGGCTGATAGAAATAAATTTTTCATAGTGTGTATATTTTAGTACTCTTAATTTTATTTTAATGTTCTTAATTTGTATAAACATAAGAACGGCTTTACCTTATTTTTTAATCCAGGTTCCGTCTGCATTAGCAAAAAGGTTACCTACCTTTTCTCCTACTGTAACGTCTAATTTGTACTCGGATTTTTCGTTTTTATACGCTTTTGTAACTACAGCGCTTGGATATGCTTTTTTCAAAGCTTCCGTAATTGGAGCAGGTATCTCTTCTAATTTGATCTCTGTATATTCGTCTGCAACAGAAACCGTTTTAACGATAGTGTTTGCAATTGGAGCATTTGATGCGAATGATGTTAAACCTCCTAAAACAATTGCGGCTGATAAAAATAAATTTTTCATAATGTGTACGTATTAAATTATTTAATAGTTGTTTACGCTTTAGATAATGAAATTATTATGCCGTAACGAAAACGTTGTACCTACAATTAGCTAAATCCTTATTTTTAAAGGAATTAAACCATTTGTGCCAAAATTCAAAATTTATAAAAAGTGTGTAACTCAGGAAAAACCTGTATAAAAAATACACACCAAAAGTGTTTACTCTACCAAAAAGCAAACCCGATAAGTTTCTAAAACCTATCGGGTTTACCAGTTGGTAACATAAAAAAAAGGCTGTTGAAAAATCAACAGCCTTTAATTTTATTCCTCTATAGGTTTCATTTTAAATGTATCCATAAAAGCAGTAGTATAATCTCCTGCAATATATCTTGGGTCATCCATCAATTGTCTATGGAATGGTATTGTAGTTTTGATGCCTTCAATAACAAATTCATCTAAAGCTCTTCGCATTTTACTGATAGCTTCTTCTCTTGATTGTGCAGTTGTGATTAACTTTGCAATCATCGAATCGTAATTTGGCGGAATGCTGTAACCAGAATATACGTGAGTATCTAAACGAACACCATGTCCTCCTGGCATATGAAGCGTCGTAATTTTTCCTGGTGAAGGACGAAAATCGTTATAAGGATCTTCAGCATTAATACGGCATTCGATGGCATGTAATTGTGGTAAGTAGTTTTTTCCTGAAATTGGAATTCCGGCCGCTACCATAATTTGCTCACGAATTAAATCGTAGTCAATTACTTGTTCAGTAATCGGGTGCTCTACCTGAATACGGGTATTCATTTCCATGAAATAGAAGTTTCTGTGTTTGTCCACTAAAAACTCTACAGTTCCGGCTCCTTCGTACTTAATGAATTCTGCCGCTTTTACAGCCGCTTCTCCCATTGCCGCACGCAATTCATCAGTCATGAATGGTGAAGGTGTTTCTTCAGTTAATTTCTGGTGACGACGTTGTACTGAACAATCTCTTTCAGAAAGATGACATGCTTTTCCGTATGAATCTCCAACAACCTGAATTTCGATATGACGTGGTTCTTCGATAAGTTTCTCCATGTACATTCCGTCATTTCCAAATGCAGCGGCAGCTTCCTGACGTGCACTTTCCCATGCTTTCAATAATTCATCTTCTTTCCATACCGCACGCATTCCTTTTCCACCACCACCGGCAGTAGCTTTAAGCATTACCGGGTAACCAAATTCTTTAGCTAACTTTTGTGTTTGTTCGAAAGATTCTAATAATCCGTCAGAACCTGGTACACATGGAACTCCTGCAGCTTTCATTGTCGCTTTTGCAGAAGCTTTATCTCCCATTCTGTCAATCATCTCAGGAGCTGCACCAATAAATTTGATTCCGTGCTCCTGACAAATTTTTGAGAATTTAGCATTCTCAGAAAGAAATCCATAACCTGGATGTATTGCGTCTGCGTTAGTAATTTCAGCAGCAGCAATTATATTTGACATTTTCAAATACGATAAGTTACTTGGAGGGGGACCAATACAAACCGCTTCATCAGCAAACTTAACATGTAAACTTTCAGCATCGGCTGTAGAGTAAACTGCTACAGTTTTGATTCCCATTTCTTTACATGTACGAATTACACGAAGTGCAATTTCTCCTCTATTTGCAATTAATATTTTTTTAAACATCTTATTTTAATTAGATAATTAGACAATTTGATCATTAGATAATTTTAGATGTCTGTATTAATTCTGTCAGATCAATCTAAAATCTAAAATCTAAAATCTAAATTTATTTATGATGGATCAACTAAAAATAAAGGTTGGTCAAATTCTACAGGAGACATATCGTCAACAAGAATTTTTACAATTTTACCTGAAACTTCCGATTCGATTTCGTTGAATAATTTCATTGCTTCAATTACACAAAGAACATCACCTTTTGCGATAGTGCTTCCAACTTCAGTAAATACTGGTTTGTCTGGAGATGGTTTTCTGTAAAAAGTTCCAATAATTGGAGATTTAATAGTAATGAATTTAGAATCTTCAACAGCAGCAGCAGGTGCTTCTGCACTTACATTTACAACTACAGGAGCTGTTTGTTGAGGAACAACTGCTTGTGGCAATGCTGCCTGAGCTGGTAATTGCTGTACATAAGTAGCTTCAGTTACATTCGTCTCTAAAGTTGTTCTGATCGTGATTTTTACATCATCCATTTCCAACTTTACTTCTGCAACACCCGAATTTGCTACAAATTTGATTAGGTTTTGAATTTCTTTTAAATCCATAATGATTCGTTTTTAGTTTTGATTTATTTTTTATCGTATGCCCATTTTAGGTAAATAGATCCCCAAGTGAATCCTCCACCAAAAGCGGCAAAAATAATATTATCTCCTTTTTTAAGCAAATGTTCAAAGTCACTTAATACTAATGGTAACGTAGCTGAAGTGGTGTTACCATATTTTTCAATATTCACCAATACTTTTGAATCCTCAAGATTCATTCTGTTTGCAGTAGCATCGATGATACGTCTGTTTGCCTGATGTGGCACTAACCAATTCACATCCTGATTCGTGAGATTGTTTCTTTGCAAAATCAATTCGCTCGCATCGGCCATATTGGTTACAGCGTATTTAAAAACGGTTTTTCCGTCCTGAATAATATTGTGTTGTTTGTTTTGTACGGTCTCCGCTGTAGTTGGAGTTAAAGAACCTCCTGCAGAAATTTTAAGAAAATCGCGTCCTACACCGTCGCTTCGTAAGTATTCATCTTGTAAGCCTAAGCCTTCATAATTAGGTTCGAATAAAACGGCTCCCGCTCCGTCACCAAAAATAATACAAGTTGCTCTGTCTGTATAATCTACAATTGATGACATTTTATCGGCACCAATTAATAATACTTTTTTATATCTTCCTGACTGCACATAAGCTGCAGCGGTAGACATTCCGTATAAGAAACTTGAACATGCCGCCTGCAAATCATAAGCAAATGCATTGGTAGCTCCAATTTCTGTCGCAACAAAAACTCCTGTAGAGGCTACCGGCATATCTGCTGTAGCTGTTGCCATTATAATCAGATCAATCTCTAACGGATCAATATTAGCTTTTGCTATTAAATCCTGTGCTGCTTTTATAGCAAGAAACGATGTTCCTTTATCAGCATCTTTTAAAATCCTTCTTTCTTTAATTCCGGTACGAGTAGTAATCCATTCGTCATTGGTATCGACCATCGTTTCCAAAACTTTGTTCGAAAGTACAAAGTCGGGAACGTAAGCTCCAACAGCGGTAATTGCGGCTGTGATTGTATTCATTATATTCTATTATTTCGTTTCAAATACAGCGTATCTGAAAAATTTTTAAAAGACTTGAAAATTACAAAAAAAAAACGAAATTAATTTGCAGTTATTTTCTTAAAAAAAGAAAAGTATAACCAACAAAAAAAACTCTCACTATGTGAGAGTTCCAGTATCATTTACAAAAACGTATTAAGCAACCGCTACAGATTTATCGATAACAACTTGCCCTCTGTAGTACATTTTACCTTCATGCCAGTAAGCTCTGTGGTATAAATGTGCTTCTCCAGTAATAGGACATGTAGCGATTTGAGCTACAGTAGCTTTATAATGTGTTCTTCTCTTATCTCTTCTTGTTTTCGAGATTTTTCTCTTAGGATGTGCCATTTTACTATATTATTTATCCGTTAATAGTTTCTTTAATTTGTCCCAACGCGGGTCAATATCTTCTTCTTGTTTACTCTCTTTTTTCTCTTCTTTAACCGTTAGCTCATTCAGTTTTTTTAAAGCGTCAGTTTGCAAACTGCCGTCTTTCACTCCCGGATGAACTCGTTTTAGAGGTACCGACAGTGCAATCATTTCATAAATGTACTGTGCTACATCAATTTCATGCTCTCCATGCGGCAAGATTAAAAGCTCTTCATTATCGTTATTGAATTCTTCTCCAAAACGAACTATTAATTTCATTTTACCTTTTAAGGGCAAATCAAAATCTTCGCTTGTCAGATCACAAGGTACATTTACAGTCCCTTTGTGCTTGAATTCCAACTCTAACATGTTGCTTTTCTTATCTAAAACTAAACCTACTTTGATATCTGAACTTTGAAATTCGTCGTAATCAAAGTTCGCAAAGAACGTGTTACTTATTTGATACTCAAAATGGTGTTTTCCTAGTTTTAATCCTACGAAAGGAATTAAAAATTCTTTTGTTTTGCTCATTTCAACATCAATTTGTCCAATCCGTATCTAAAACTCAGATACCTGAATTGGGGTGCAAAGATATAAAATTATTATAAAACTAATAATCTTATTCACCTTTTTTTGTTTATAACTGTTTTTCTTTTATTTTGAGTGGTTTTTCAGTAATCTCCTCATACTGATTACGCGAGCGAAAAATATCTATTGCAAGATAAACCGCCTCCTTAAATGAGTTAAAATCTGCCATATCTTTTCCGGCAATATCATAAGCCGTACCATGATCCGGTGAGGTTCTAACCTTATTCAAACCAGCCGTATAATTCACTCCTTTACCAAACGACAATGTTTTAAACGGAATCAATCCCTGATCGTGATAAGTAGCTACAATAGCATCATACTTCTCATATTGACCACTTCCAAAAAAACCATCTGCCGAAAATGGTCCAAAAACCATAGTTCCTTTTTCAAAAATCTTTTTCAGAGCTGGCTTCAAAATCAAATCTTCTTCTTTCCCAATCACACCACCATCACCACTATGCGGATTCAATCCTAAAACAGCAATTTTTGGTTTAACAATGCTAAAATCCTGAACCAGTGATTTTCTGATTGTTTCAATCTTTCTAACGATTAATTCTTCTGTCAAATGCGAAGAAACCTCATTCAACGGTACATGATCGGTAAGCAAACCTACTCGCAAATTATCCTGAACCATCATCATTAAAGCATTTCCTTCTAATTCTTTGTCCAGATAATCGGTATGTCCCGGAAATTTAAAATCTTCCGATTGAATGTTGTATTTGTTTATTGGCGCCGTTACCAAAACATCTACCAAACCTTCTTTTAGCGCTTTGGTAGCCGCAACAAATGATTTAATTGCGTATTCGCCAATTTTCTCATCATTTTTACCGAAGTTAATATCAACCCCTTCTTTCCAAAGATTAAAAACATTGACTTTTCCCGGCAAAACCTGCTCTAATTTATCTACACCGTGAAACTGAACAGTCGACGTGAAGCTCTTTTTAACAAAAGAAAGTATTTTGGCGTTTGCAAAAATAACTGGCGTACACATCTCCAACATACGAGAATCTTCGAATGTTTTTAATATAACTTCGCTTCCAATACCGTTTAAATCTCCAACCGAAATTCCAACAATTATATTTTCTGCTTTTTTATTCATGAGCTCAGATTATTTATTACTAATTTTGATGTGCAAATTTAGTAAAATAAAACCAAAATGTTCACAGGAATTATAGAAACCCTAGGAAGGATTCACGAAATAAAAAAAGATCAAAACAATCTTCACATCACAGTTGACTCCACAATCACTAATGAATTAAAAATTGACCAAAGCGTTTCTCATAACGGAATCTGCCTGACGGTTGTAGCTATAAAAGATTCATTTTATACCGTAACCGCTATCGACGAGACCATTTTAAAAACCAATATTGGCGACTGGAAAGAAGGCGATATTGTAAATCTGGAAAGAGGAATGAAACTTGGAGACCGTCTGGACGGGCACATCGTACAGGGGCACGTTGACCAAACCGGAACCTGCATTAAAATCGAAGAAGCACATGGAAGCTGGAATTACACTTTTGAATACGACAAAAACCTCAGCAATATTACCATCGAAAAAGGCTCTATTACGGTAAACGGAGTAAGCCTGACGGTAGTAAACTCAAAAACAAACGAATTTAGCGTTTCGATTATTCCTTACACTTTTGAAAATACTAATTTTAAAAACTTCAAAGTTGGGACTAAAATAAACCTTGAATTTGACGTTGTTGGAAAATACATTTCAAGACTTTATGCGATAAACAAATAATTTACAGAATATACCCATAAAAAAAAGCTTCAGTTTACGCTGAAGCTTTTTTTATTTTATTTCGATATATAATTGTAATCCCTAAAACAATGGCCACTATTGCCAAAAATACTAAATGATCATCTATTGGCACTATGTCCGGATCATTCGGATCGTCTGGTGGAGGCGGAGGTTTTTGCGCCAAAGCACTAAAACCATTCATCAAGGTCAGGCAAACTGTAAAAAAAACGATCTTTATTGTCTTCATAATTTTAACATGCTGCAAAACAGCAAGGTAGGTTGTTAAACTTATTTTTATCTACTACAATTCTCACAAAAACAGGGGCTTACAGCGAATTGTGCGACAAATGTATAAGATTTTTATAGAACCACAAGGTTTAAAACAAAAAAAGCAAAACAAAAATAATCTGCCCGTTTTACCGTAAGAATAAACCTTAAAGTATCAATCCCCCACTGCTATTTACGTATATTTCTGTCTGTTAGTTTTCTATTTCCACAAATCAAAACTCCTTTTTTTATCACAATAAATCAGGATTGCGTGATTTACGAAAAAAAACACATCCTTTTTAGTTCATTACATTGTTATTTCGTAAAACCACCTACTCTAAAACACGAGCAACTGCTTTATATTCAAAAAACCAGATATTAACCACAAATGACCTCCCATTACACACCAATTACAGTTGTTACAATAGCCCGTTAAAAACAAGACCAAAGCGATACTTTTGTACTATATAAAACAAAAATTTGAGTCTATTTCTAATCAAAATAAGTTTTAAACCGCATTTTCTTTGAATTCTAAATCAGGGAACAAATCAGCTATTATCAGAAAACAAAAACACCTGATTTAAAGAAAACTAACTCAATTCCGACAACTTAACTTATGTCTTTTTATAGTAAGTTTTTTTATTTAAAAAGATTCATATACAAAGAAAAACCGAAAAAAGTTCATTTCCATTTTTGCTTGCTTACCCCCTTAAAAACAGACAATTAATTTAAATCTATTATCAAATGAGGAAAACTACTATTATACTGCTTCCATTGTTGTTCTTTTTACAACTGTCAATTGCCCAATCACAGATTAAAAAGGAAAAACTGAAAGAGTTTCGTAAAAGTGCGAAATGGAAAGAAATGATGAAGGACCCTAATGCAAATTTCGACGAAACTAAGGCTGCTTTTGAAGAATTTTGGAAAGGAAAACCTAATCCGTTAGAATTGATGGAGGGAGAAGAAGAAGCGTTGGAAGAATTAAAAGAAAGATCCTTTATTTCCAGACTCTTTAAAAGCAATAGGGCACTAAAAAAAGAATCACTTCAGTACGCTGAAGATTTTAAGAAATTTAAATTTTGGAGAATCCAAAGTGAAGGGTTTGTAAAATCTGACGGAAGGGTAATGACTCCCGATGAAATTCAAGAGATGGTCCAACAGGAACTACAAAGCAGGCAAAAAAATAAAAAATAATTTCCCGATAATCTTAAAATAATCTATGCAAACAAATCTACGTATTGCAGTGTTACTTGTATGCTCTCTTTTCTTTAACCTTACAAGTGCTCAAAATTCTGCTCCGAACTGGAAAAATATCGGCCCTATACCCTTTCCACAGAAAACCATTGGTCAGGTACACGGTATTGGACGTTGTGTTCAGATTAAATTTCACCCCACAGATCCTAACAAAATGTATGTTGCCAGTGCTTCAGGGGGGCTGTATCAGAGTAATGACAAAGGTCTTAATTGGACTTCATTAGGAACCGATCAGGTTATTAATGCTTCGTCTTCCTCCATAACTGTAGATCCTACTAACAATCAGGTGATTTATTGGGGAACAGGTGATGCAAATTATTCTTATGATGGTTTGGGGGTCTATAAAACGATCAATGGAGGAGCCACCTGGGCAAAATCTAATTCCGGAATGGGTAATCGATTGGTTAGAGACGTACTTATTCTTCCCACAGATAGCAATACTATCATTGCGGCTACCAATAACGGTATCTATAAATCGACAGACGCAGGGGCTAATTGGACCTTACAATCTGTTTCTGGCATTGAAGTTCAGGATATCTGCTACAAACCGGGCACAAACGGTCAGATAATATATGCAACAGCATCTAAAAATTTTTATCGTTCTCTCGATGCCGGAAGCAGTTGGACTGAAATCACTTCTCCAGCCTTTGTATTCGGAGCTAACGGAACAAGAGTATCGGTTTGTGAGGCCGATCCAAATGTTGTTTATGTTGCCAATGTTGGTGCTAATGCTATAGGAGAAATTTACAGATCAACAGATGGAGGAAGCACCTTTACAAACACGCGTTCGACTACGGAGTGTATTGCCGCATATTCGGCATCAGGGGGCGGCCAGGGAGATTATAATTTTGATTTTGAGGTCAATCCTGTTAACTCAAATGAGCTTTATGTATGTGCTCATGTGATATGGCGTTCTACAGATGCAGGTGTTACCTGGGTACAGCAACAATCTTCCTGGGCAAAGGATCTTCATACCGACCAACATCATATTGTATTTGATCCTTATGTTAGCGGTCAGCTCTGGAATGCCAACGATGGTGGAATCTGGAGCAATACAGCCAATGGAACAGGAGCATGGACTCCAAAGTCTGACGGTATTGCAGCCACCGAAATTTATCATGGTGCTCTTGGTAAAACGAATAGAAACCTACAGTATATAGGCACACAGGATAATGGCGGATTTTACTACAATAACGGTATCTTTTATAATAACAGGGCTGGTGACTATGGTCCATATATGTGGTTTGATTATTTAAGTAATTTTTACTCTGAGTCAAACAAATATAAATGCCCCTATCCTCCTGGCTCAGGTTCTTGTGTAGATTTGAATCTGCCAGAAACCCCATCGGGCGGAAAATTTGCCTTCACTCCGGAAAATGCTGATATTGCTTACCATGCTAATGCCGGAAAAATTTACCGCTGTCTTAATCTAACTTCAGCCTCTCCTTCCTGGACACTTATTTACACTGTACCATCTGGTACTATAAGAGACCTCCAGATAGATCCCGGTAATGCAGATCGTTTATATGTATTTACAGATTTACCTGCATTATACAGATCAGACAATGCAAAGACTGATGCCTCTTTTGTTCAGACAACACTTCCTTCTACATCGACTAATGGTTCTGTAGCTCCCATATCAAATTCAGATGTTGTATACTTAGGACTTGGAACTACTATTTATCGCTCTGCCGATAAAGGAACAACATGGACCCCTACAAAAGGATTTCCTTCAGCACAAGTTCAAAAAGTGGTGGCCGATAACAAAAGTATAAATGAGGCGGTCTATGCTTCTTATGCCTTGGGCGTTTATTATAAGGACATCACTAAATCCTCCTGGATCAATTACTCTTCAGGCCTTCCTATAATTTGCAACATAACAGATATGGATATTTATAATGATGGTATTTCTAAAGGCATATTGACTGTTTATTATTATGGAAGAGGGGTATGGCAGAGTGATCTGGTTCCTCCTCCGAGTAACATTACGGTGGCTATGACTTCGCCAGTCAACAATACAACATTTAGCGGTCCGGCTACTATCAATCTCAATGCTACTGCTTCTGTAAGCTCAGGAAATATTAGCAAAGTA
This sequence comes from Flavobacterium tructae, assembly GCF_002217475.1. GTDB lineage: Bacteria > Bacteroidota > Bacteroidia > Flavobacteriales > Flavobacteriaceae > Flavobacterium > Flavobacterium tructae. The sequence continues at coordinate 17,659 of NZ_MUHH01000022.1, read as the reverse complement.
GAATTCTATAATGGAACTACCTTACTGAGTACAAGCACATCCTCTCCCTATAATTATGTGTGGACTGGAGTATTGCCCGGAAACTATGATCTGACGGCTGTGGCTTATGATAATCTGGGAAATAAGAAAAGCTCTGCCTTAGTAACTGTTATGGTGACTTTAGTTTGTAATAAAGTCACAGGAATTGCCTTTGGGACCGCTCCTTATTACCACTATACATGTGATAAAGCTTTTGACGGAGATATAAACACCTCTTTTGATGCTGATGATTCAGAAGATCCAGCTTATGTCGGATTAGATCTTGGAACAGCAAAAGTGATTACAAATCTCCGATATTATCCAAGAGATTCGCGAGCAGGAAGGATGACAGGTGGGAAATTTCAGGGTTCTAATACCTCTACTTCTGCCGGTTTTGTTGATCTGTATACCATCCCAACCGAGCCAAATTATGCCTGGCATGACGTTAGTATACCGAACAGTACAGCCTACAGGTACTACAGATATTGCACTCCACCCGATAATTATGCTGATGTGGCCGAGATTGAGTTCTGCGCTTCTAATGAGCTTCCAACAGTAAACATTACAGCACCACTCAATAATAAACTTTATGCTACTGTTCCTGCGAATATAAACATTACAGCAACTGCTTCTGATACAGATGGATCGATAAGCAAAGTCGAATTTTATCAAGGAGCAACTTTACTTGGTATTGTTACCTCAAGTCCCTATTCGTTTAACTGGACAGGAGTTCCCAGCGGCACTTATCAACTTAATGCAAAGGCTTATGACAACCTAAATGCTGTAGCGGTTTCCTCTAATATTACTGTAATAGTAGGAAATCAAAACCCAACAGTTTCCATTATTTCACCTGATGATTATGCTGACATTCCAAATCCTTCAGCTATTACTATTTATGCAACAGCCTCTGACGCTGATGGTACGATCAGTAAAGTAGAGTTTTATAATGGCACCTCTTTCTTAGGGACTTCAACAACCAGCCCGTACAGTTATAACTGGACCAATGTCCCTATAGGAACTTACACGCTAACCGCTAAGGCGTATGATAATAGCGGCGGGATTACAAGCTCTTCACCTATCACTGTTAATGATATTTTCCCTTGTTCTACACTTTCGGGCAGTACTTTTGGCACTTCTCCCTGGACAGCTGGTTATGAATATGATAAAGCATTTGACGGAGATATAAATACAAATTTTAGTGCTAAATCTGCTAGTTCAGGTTATACCGGATTAGATTTTGGAACAGCAAAAGTGGTTAAAGCAATACGTTTTTATCCAAGAGAATCTTTTGAAAAAAGAATGACAGGTGGAAAATTCCAGGGTTCTAACACCTCTACTTCTGCTGGTTTTGTGGATCTGTATACCATCCCGACCGAGCCAAGTTATACCTGGCAAGAGGTTAGTATACCTAACAGTAAAGCCTACAGGTATTACAGGTACTTATCTCCCAAGAATGGATATTGTGATGTAGCGGAAATTGAGTTTTGCGGATTAAACGATACAAAGGTAAGTATTAGTACTCCTGCTAATGATGCTACTTATATTGCTCCGGCTACCATTAATATTGCCGCTGATGTAAATGGCGCTGTAAGCAAAGTGGAATACTATATAGGAGCTTCTTTACTTGGCACATCCACTAACAGTCCATACAATTATAACTGGACAGGAATAAGTAGCGGATCATACAATCTGACAGCAAAGGCTTATGATAATACGGGGGCGGTTACTTCTTCGGCTCCAGTAAGCTTTACTGTCAGAAATAATATTGCTCCAACAGTAAGCATTATCACTCCGGCCGACAAGGCAATGTATACTGCCCCGGCCACTTTCGATATAGCAGCCACAGCTAATGATACCGACGGAAAAATAGACAAAGTAGAATTCTATAACGGCGCTACACTATTAGGAACCGTTAATACAAGTCCGTATTCTTTCAATTGGAAAAACGCAGCCGCCGGAACGTACACCTTAACTGCCAAAGCTTACGATAATAATGGAGTTGCCACCAGTTCTTCCGCAGTTTCAGTAAGAGTAAACCAACCTCCTACAATAAGTATTACTTCTCCGACCGACAATACAATTTATGCCGCTCCGGCCACTTTCGATCTATCGGCCACAGCTAACGATACCGACGGAAGTATAGGCAAAGTAGAATTCTATAATGGCACTACCCTGTTAGGAACCGTTAATGCAAGTCCATATACTTTCAATTGGAAAAACATAGCTGCCGGAACGTATTCGTTAACGGCCAAAGCTTACGATAATAATGGAGCTGTTACCACCTCTTCAGCAGTTTCAGTCAGAGTGAACCAACCACCTACAGTAAGTATTACCACTCCGGCCGACAATGCAATTTATGTTGCTGGTACCACTTTTGATATATCCGCCACAGCTAAAGATGCCGACGGAAGTATAGACAAAGTAGCATTCTATAATGGTGCTACACTTTTAGGAGTAGTTAATGCAAGTCCGTATACTTTCAATTGGAAAAACGTAGCTGCCGGAACGTACACGTTAACAGCTAAAGCTTACGATAATGACAACGATGTTACCACTTCTTCTGCAATTGTAATTACAGTAAATACACCTGTCAATCAATCACCTTCAGCAGCCATTACTGCCCCTGCCAATAATACTGCATTTACAGCTCCTGCAAGTATTACTATCGATGCTGTAGCAACCGATTCTGATGGTACAATCTCTAAAGTAGAATTCTATAACGGAGCAACTTTATTGTCGACTTCAACAACCAGTCCTTATACCTACAATTGGAAAAATGTGACTGCGGGAACTTATGCCATAACAGTAAAAGCATATGATAATGCAAATGCAACAGCAACATCAGCCGTGGTAAACCTGGTCGTTAATAATAATCAGGCTCCTACAGTAAGAGTCACTTCTCCTGTTGACAATACTACATTCATTGCTCCCGCAACTTTTACAATCAAAGCTGAAGCGGCCGATTCTGACGGAACAATCTCTAAAGTAGAATTCTATAACGGAGCGACTTTATTGTCGACTTCAACAACCAGCCCGTATACCTACAATTGGAAAAATGTGACTGCCGGAACTTATGCCATAACAGTAAAAGCATATGATAATGCAAATGCAACAGCAACATCAGCTGTGGTAAACGTAGTCGTTAATAACAATCAGGCCCCAACAGTAAGACTTACTGCTCCAGCTGATAATACTACATTCATTGCTCCTGCAACTGTTACAATCGATGCCGAAGCAGCCGATTCTGACGGAACAATTTCTAAAGTAGAATTCTACAACGGAGCAACTTTATTATCGGCTTCAGCAACCAGTCCTTATACCTACAATTGGGAAAATGTGACTGCGGGAACTTATCAGATAACAGCAAAAGCGACAGACAATACCGGAAACGTCACCAGCTCGACTCCTGTAATTATTGCTGTAAAAGCTAGCCCAATTATTAGTATGATTTCTTCTTCTGAAAATAATCAGGTAATAGATAATGGGAAGGATATTTTATTCACTTTCAATGTGACTGATCCTGATGCTGTATTGTCATCTATTATTATTAAAGACAACGGGGAAATAATTTCTACAATAAATAAGTCTTCTTATTCATTTGTTCTTACCGATATAAGTCCCGGAGATCACTATTTCACCGCAATCGCTATTCTTAAAAATGGTACAAAATACACATTTGCGAGTTTAAATATAGTAAGTAAAAATTGCAAAAGTACAGAATGGAATACTTCAACTGATTATTTAACTGGAGATCAGGTAATCTATCAAAATATTATTTACAGGGCTTTGGCAGTTAACAAAAATAAACAACCTAATCAGGACCAATCCACTTGGTCTAATATAGGAACTTGTGAAAATTTGATAGTTAAAAATCCTCCTGCAGTTAAACCTAAGTATATGTTATACCCAAATCCATGCACCACACATTTCAATATCAAATTTATGGATTGCGAAGGGAAGAGTTTTTACTATAGCATAATGGATGTAAACAGCAGAATCTTAAGAGAACAAAAAAGCGAGAGCATCAACAATGCCATATTTGAGAAAGAGGTAAACATTCAGGGATTACCTTCCGGAACATACTTAGTACACATTCATTTAGATGAAAGGATATATAGTGAAAAGATAATTATCATAGAAAAGCCTTCTATGTATAAGAGAAAGAAATAATGCTTTTTACTATCATTTTATGTTACATGGAAAACCATAATTAACATTCATAGATTTTAGGAATTATGTAATCCCAACGTTTTATAATACCATATCAACAACTCTTCTATTCAGAAGAAAATTTTAAATTAAATTATTGTTACATGAAAAAAATACACTTTTTAACAGCATTCTTTGGTGTCATTGCAGCTTATTCACAGCAGATTTCTGATACTACAGAACCAAAAAAACTAAAAGAAGTACATATCATTACAGAACGTTACTCCAAGTCGACGCAGGATATGAAACACATTTCGCAAAAGGAAATAGAATTTCAAAAAAGCCAAAATACTGCCGATTTACTAGCCAACACAGGTTCCGTATTTGTTCAGAAATCGCAACAGGGTGGAGGAAGTCCCGTGTTAAGAGGTTTTGAATCCAATAAGATTTTACTTTTGATCGATGGAATCAGAATGAACAACCTTATTTACAGAGCGGGACATCTACAAAATATCATTACGGTTGACGAAAATTCGCTGGAACAGATTGATGTTCTTTTCGGACCTGCATCTACTATTTTTGGGAGCGATGCGTTGGGTGGTGCCATCAATATGAGAACCAAAAACCCTATGTTTCTGTCCCAAACGGATAACAAAATGTTTTCAGCAAATGCAATGTCAAGATACAACAGCGCCAATAAGGGATCAACACAGTATTTTGACATTAATTTTGCAGGTAAAAGATGGAGTTCTCTATCCTCTTTCTCGTATAATAATTACGGTGATTTGAGAATGGGAGCCAATACTAATAGAAAAAATGGATCTTTTGGCGAGCGTCCTCAATATGTTGAAACTACGAACAATGTAGATAATCTGATACAGAATGAGAATCCGCTTATTCAGAAGTTTTCCGGATATAAGCAATATAATGCCATGCAAAAGATACTTTTTCAACAAGATGAATACACACAGCACAGCTTGAATCTGCAATATTCCTCTTCTTCAGATGTGCCAAGATATGATCGTCTGACAGATCCATCGGGTTCGGGGCTGAAATATGCTGTTTGGAATTATGGTCCGCAAAAAAGATTCCTTTCGGCTTATAAATTTTCGAAACAAAAGGCCTTGTTCAACAGTGATATGAATCTTGGAGTGAGCTATCAAAACATTGAAGAAAGCAGAATCTCAAGAAAATTTAACGATGACAAAACTAAAAGTCAGGTCGAAAAAGTAAATGTATTTGCTTTTAACGCAGATTTCAGAAGGAAACTAGGTAAGGGTGACTTTCTTTACGGAACCGAATTTTTTTATGATAATCTGAATTCGACTGCTACAAGTTCAAACCGCATCACCGGTATTGTCTCTCCAACAGATACTCGCTACCCAAACGGCATAAATCATACCTTTAGAGCAGATGTTTTTGCAACTTATAATGAAAAAATAAACGAAACTACGTTCTATAATTTGGGGATTCGTACAGGTTACTCTTCCTTAAAAAGTACTATTGCTAATAATTCTTTTTTCCGACTTCCATATGATGTCATCGAGCAGAGTAACTTCACATATAGCGGTACTGCCGGAATGGCAAAGAATATTCAGAGTACTAAATTGGTTTTCAATTTGGCTTCGGGCTACAGAGTCCCAAACGTGGATGATTTAGGAAAGCTTTTCGAATCAGTGCCCGGAACCTTGATTGTCCCTAATCGAAATATTGCTCCTGAGAAATCAGTAACAGCCGATTTTACTGTAGCATTGGGACAGGGAAAGAGAGTTCAGTTTGACAATACGGTTTATTATACCCGTCTTTTTGATGCCATTGTTACCGATCATTTTTTATATAATGGACAAAGTTCGGTGATATACGAAGGAGTGCAAAGCGAGGTCTTTGCCATGCAAAATAAAGGGAATGCTTATATAGGCGGTTTTTCTTCCACCCTGAAAATGGCTATCACAAAACCACTGGGAATTTATGGTATGGTAACTTTTACCAAAGGGGAAATAATGGACCGTGCGGGGAACACTCCATTAGATCATATCTCTCCAATGTATGGAAAAGCAGGATTGAAATATGAAAATAAAGTGATGCTTTTGGATTTCTATACATTATTTAATGGCAAGAAAGATATAAGCGATTATTCTACAAATGGTGAGGACAACCAAAAATATGCCCCAAAAGAAGGTATGCCAGCATGGCAAACCTTTAATTTCAAAACATCCTTTATGGTTGATAAAAATATTTCACTTTATGCCGGAATTGAGAATATTTTAGACCTACAGTACCGTGTTTTTGCGTCGGGTATCAATGCATCGGGCAGAAATATATCTGTGGCAGCAAAATACCGCTTCTAATATAAAATTCCCATTTCTGTTTTTACAAATCTAAACTCCTTTCATTACAAAAGGGATGTGTTGTAAAATACAAAAAGACCGTTTCGTTATCCGAAACGGTCTTTTTGAAATTTATCAAAAGGTTATTTCCCTTTTTCCAATATTTCCAAGTATTCTACTTTTTCTTTTTCGGCCTGAAGCAAACGCTCGTAAAGCTCGACGACTTTATCAAGAGCTACAAAATCGTAAAACTCCACACAACAATATTTATTCCTTATCTCTAAGATGTAAATCTTTCAAAAGTTCACTGGAAGTGGTATCAAGTGCATCTGCCATTCTAATCAGAAGATTTACAGTAATTCCTTGCTCATTTCTTAGAATTCTTCTCACAGTGGTTTCAGTGCAGTTACTTGCTTTAGCAAAACTACTTTTGTTTCCCGAATATTTATCCAGAAAAAGCTTATAAATTCTATCGACTATTTCAACTTCTAACTTATCAATCGTTTTCATAAAACAAAGAAAAAGAAGTAACCTCATGATTTTTTAAAACAAATTCGACTTATAAGTCGAATTTGTTTATATTTGTATGAAATGGCAAAACTTGAATCAATTAACAGCTAAACATTTAAATGATAAATGATGTCAAAAGAGTATTATATCAATTTAAAAACTATACACCATGAAAGAAGACCGTACAGTACAAATAACCAAATTTTTAAACCTAGTCTCCAGAATGAACTTTTTTACAAACCTGAAATCCGAACAGCAGAATGATTCGGTTGTGTCTTGTTTCAAAATAGCCAGTTACAATGAGTTAAATTCAACTATTTCATCTTTACTACGAACCTGTATTCAAACGCTTAAAAGTGATCCATCGGAGACTGACATTGATATCATCAACTTACTTGAAATCGCAGTACAACTATTACCCAGTGACGAAATAGAATTGCTCGATGAGCTAAATAAAATACTATAAACTAAAGACAACATAAAGCCTGAACACTTTACAAAACAGGTTTCCTTAGAAAACCTAAAGCAATATCTGTTTTCAATAATAAAAAGTATTTCAAATTAAAACATAAATATTTTCTGTCTTCTGCTAAAAATGTAAGTTTATTTTTATATATTTGAGTTCTTCGCAAAAACAAACTTACCGCACTATATACTCCGATTTACTAACTATTATAAGCCAATAATCATGAAAAAGCTATTTAAGTACGCCTTAGCGTTTGTTTTTCTTGCCTTGACAGGTTGCGAAAAAGATTCAAATGAACAACATGAAACCAAAACAGAATCAGCAGTTCCTTTTGAAAAGAAACTTATAAATGCCAATGAACTTCCGGCTGACATTCAGCAATACATCAACACTGATGGAACAAAAAACAGTTCAAAATCCACTAATGCTGAAACTTTAAACGAGCCAATATTTATGATGCATGACATCGTAAGTATGACCGATGACAAAAACATCACCAATTACAGTATTAGCTTCTTTTATCCCGACACTCCGGAAAATGTGTATTACAATCTGGTCATAAATGTACTTCCAACAGGAGAAAGTAAAAAATACATCTTTAAATATATTTGCAACCCGGAGGATTTTGAAAATTTTAAAGCACACCGTTTTGATTTTAAATATTTCGATGGTACCACCGAAATAAGTCAGGTTAATTACATTACTTCAGGAAAATTCACCTCGAAGTCCAGTGCGGGAGATGATCCATGCAATAAAATCTTTGTTCCTTCACCTTCAGATCCCAAAAGCAATCCGGCTGCAGGTGGCGGAAGCGGTAATGGAGGAAACCCAGCACCGGGAGGATTCAACACAAGCGTTCCGGGGTACAATTCTCCTCCAAGCAGTGGTGGTTATACTGGTGGCGGTGATGGCAGTTCCGGTCATGATCATTCTAACTGTTATGGCAGCAACGGACAATATTGGTATTATGCCGGTGATGTTCGTCCACCACATCCTCATACTTCAAAAAGTGCCGGGCCATGTCCTGAAGTAACTCCTCCAACCGGATATGTACCCGTAAATACAATGCCACTGATTAAAATTTTAGGCACTCAATTAAAACTATCTATAGCTCAAATCGCTTTTTTAAGAAATCGTCCTGACACTATGAATATCATAGGTAGTTATTTGAATTCAAATAATTTCTCTGAAGAAGCTAAAAGTTTTTGTAAAGAAATAATAGATCAGAGTATTCTAAATCCTAGCCTACATTTTGACATTCTTGCTTCTGCTAACTCACCAATGAATATTGACAAATCCTCCATAACGAATGATACGCCTGAAGGCAAAAAATTTAATACTATTTATAATGCATTAATAACATCTCCTGAATTTAAAAAACTATTTATCGATATATTTCAAAATAACAGTAGATTTAATGTTAAGTTTGAAATTGAAGAACATGTATATGAAGACAATAACCCTTCAAAAAAAGAAGTAAATGCTACCACAAGTCAACTTTCTGGTGCAAATAATATTGTTATAAAAATAAATAAACAGATATTAATTTCTGGCACTGATAAAAGCCAGACCAACATAGAAAATGCAAAAACCATTTTACACGAATGCATACATGCCTATCTTTTTATAAAAGCAAGTAATCCTGCCATTGGCGCAGATTTTGTAAAAATCCTGAATACAATGTATCCTACTGTTAGCGAACAACATGATTTTATGTACGACAAAATGATTCCTACTATGCAAAAAGTACTTTCTGAAATTAGGGATTTAGTAACAACCGCAACAAAAAGAGCTAATATTGAGCAATACATATTACATCCAACACTAAAGCCTTTAACAACTACAACATTTAGTTGGTTTAATTTTTATTTCTATCTAAGTTTGAACGGATTGCAAAGTACATATTGTTTTACTCAGGATTTTCAATATCCTTCTGACAAATATTCTTTATACAAACAATATATTGATGCTGGAAGTATAGAATTAGATAGATAAAAAACAAAAAACATGAAAAGCTTACCTTTATTTCTATTATTATTTGTATGCAGTATCTATTCTCAAAGCACTTTGAATTTAGACTCTCAGGACACCATTTTTGTTCATTTCAAAAGAAATAAACTTCAATCTAAAACCGTATTTCCAATTGATAGCTTCGGTGTTCAAAAAAGGTGGTATACGATTACTTTAGGAAATAGTTATGAAAAAAAATTTATAAGATTCTATTTTCAAGAATACACAAGCCCTGAAAAAAGAGACAAAAAAACAAAATCAGATGTACGAACTGAAAACAAACTCTTTTTAAAAAAACATAAAAAACAAATAGTGGGAATTGATTTTTTCAAAAATCATGACGTGTGTACCTTAAGAGAAATATTTTATAATAAAGTAGTTTATATTATTGATTTTAATGAAAGAAAAAAAGGGAAATTGATTTTATATGAGACAACTCCATCATTTTCATGTGATGCTATTGAATAAGTAAAGTTTTAAATAGATATATACAGAACAATCTTTAGTTCAAGAGTTAAGTATCATAATTAATAATCTCTTCCCTTTTAACATAACCACTAATCAAAAAGAACATTTTACACGAATGCATACATAACTATCTTTTTGTAAAAGTAAATGGCTAAGTCCTTTTTAATACTTAGCCATTTATGAATAGGTTATGGCAATTTGTTTTTTCTAGTAAACTACCGTTTAAAATCTATAGTTTAGCCCTGCACTGATAATTCCTCTATGTCCAAATCCTGCTTCCACAAATCCGCCAAGTTTTTTACCTATACGAAGGCCCGCCGGATTAACCTGAAAAGCAAAATCTATAGTATTGTCTTTAACGGCTGGCTTGTTAGGTTCTGTTTCTGTATATTTATCCAGAATAACACCTGCAGCAGCTGAACCATAAAAATCTAACCACTCTGTTTTTATGTAACTAAAGGATAACGTTGGCATGACCATAAAATAGAGATCGGTCCTCTTATTGTCGTTTTTCTTGGCTTGTACCTGCTGAAAAGCAATATCAGCTCCTACTCTTATTCGTTCACTGATTTGATTTCGATAACCTAAACCCAAATTCCCAAAAGAGGTAATCTTACTTCCTTCTTTTTGCAACGTAAGTGCGGAAACAAATACATCTGCAAAACCATTTACAAAAACCATTGTTGCACCGTCACTATAGGTTAGATTAATCTCATGTTTACCCCTTTCTTGTGCGTTTACTACAAGTGTACTGAATGTTAAAAAAATTGCGCTTACAATAATTGACTTTTTCATCTGTTTTAATAATTTTAATTAAATTCGTGGCAAGAACTCTTTATTGCCCTATTACTAATACGTCAAAAAATAAAATACCCCTATTACGCTGCAATAAAATTTTAAAATTTCCCTACTTTTTATGATATGAATGAGGATCTGAAGCATTTTAAACAATTGTTCAACGAGCTTTATCAGCCCTTATGTAATCATGCCTATAAGTATCTTCAGGATAGGGATGAAAGTGAAGATGTAGTGCAGGAACTGATGATTAAAATATGGGAAACCCGCAAGGATTTACTTTCTGAAAAGAGCCTTAAATATTACCTCTATATAGCAGTTAAGAATCGGTGTATATCCATTCTGAGAAAAAAAATCTATATGTTTGACGTTGACGAAATGTCTGCCGATATTGCCGAAGAAATCCCCGAAACGAAGCCCTTAACAGATGCTAACCAGCTTATAGAAGATGCATTTAAAGGAATTTCTCCAAAATGTCTTGAAATTTTCAAACTAAGTCGTCTTGAAAAATTAAGCTATAAACAAATTGCAGAGAAATTAGGAATATCAATAAAAACAGTAGAAAATCAGATGGGCAAAGCCATCAAACATATACGGGAGTTTGTTAAACAGCATCCCAACTTAATTATTTTCTTTAAAATATGGTATTTTAGTTATTATATAGTGGGGGTTTTAAAAGAATTTGTGTTTTATTTAAAAGAGGTATAACCATGGACAGCCAAGATATTAATGTATTATTAGCAAAGCATTTTTCAGGAGAAACGAAACCTGAGGAAGAAGCTGTGTTAATGAATTGGATAAAAAACAATCCTGATGAATACCTCTCGCTTAAGATTTTTTTTGCAGAAAGTCAGCCATTAGATTCTCCTCAGTTATTTGAAACAGCTAATGCCTGGAACCGCATAGCGCCAAATTTATCCTCCACGAAGACAACCGTATTTCAGTTGTACAAAAAATACATCTACGCAACAGCAGTTGCAGCCGTTTTCATTTTAATAAGTACGTTCGCTTTCTTGTATGCAAATACCGAGATAACCGTTCAAACAGCTGATGGGCAGGTAAAAAGTATCGAATTGAGTGATGGTTCTTTAGTTACGCTGAACGATAACTCGAGTATTACTTATAAAAGATTTCTATGGAACAATCGTACTGTCAGCTTAAATGGAGAAGCTTTTTTTGAAGTAAAACATGACGAGAGCAGACCTTTTTCTGTAAATACGGGTACTCTATCCGTAAAAGTTTTAGGAACCTCCTTTGTTGTAACAACAACAGAAAAAGAAAAATCAGTAGACGTGATTACAGGAAAAGTCAAGGTTACCGCCACTCCTACTAATCAAACTGTCATTTTGGAGAAAAAACAAGCGGTTCATTACGCTTCCGGCAGATTAATTAAAAGTGACACAGCCGACAAAAACTTACTTTCCTGGAAAACAAAGTCTCTTTCTTTCGAAAATACTCCACTTCAAAAAGCTTTTCAGGATATTGAAGATTGTTATCATATTAAAATACAGGTAGAAGGCAAAATCTCTGATTCCTGCACCGTTACCACAAATTTCAAGAACGAATCCATAAAAGAAATATTGGAAGAATTCCGTTTATTGTTTGGGCTTAGTTATACACAAAAAGGCAATACTGTTTGGGTGAAAAACATATCCTGTGAAAAGTAATTCTTTTATAAATAACTGGTTAACAACTTCATTCTATTTTGTACTTTTCTTTTGTGCCGGATCTTTACAAGCACAAAAAACAAGCTTGCTGGAAAAAAAGATCACTATCCAAATAGAAAATGATAGTATCGGAGCTTATATTTCCACCATAATAACACAAGGCGTAAATTTATCCCTAAGCAACAACAAGCTCAATCTTGACAAAAAGATAAAGATCGACAAAGGAACTTATAAATTAAAAACGCTTCTACATCTTCTTTTTGAAACAGAATCAGTAAAATTTCTCGAAAAAGACAATAAAATAATTATCTACACGGTTTCACGAGCTCCTGACCCATTTACTATTAGCGGGTTTGTTTATGCAGGCGACAGTAAAGAAGCGCTACCCTATGCTACCGTACGAGTTTTAAACACAAACATTGCTGTTAATTGTAATGATTATGGCTATTATACGCTAACATTACCCGAAAACAAGTACATCATAAATGCGAGTTATACCGGTTTTACTTCACAAACAGATACGATACTGGTAAACAAAACCATTAAAAAAAACTTCAATCTTGAAATGGGACTATCCCTTGCTCCGGTTGAAGTTAAGTCATCCAAAAAACCTTTAAATGAGATTTCCAGCATAATCGATACGCAGCATGTTAACGCTCTTCCCTTTCTAACGGGGCAATCAGACCCGTTAAAACTTCTTACCTTAAAACCGGGCACCTATGGCACTTCTTTAAATGTAAGAGGAGGCTCAACTGACCAGAATCTGGTTTTATTAGATGGTGTTCCTATTTACAATTACAATCATTTTACGAGTTTGTTATCTATTTTCGATTCGCAGGCCATCAAACAAATAAGTTTTTACAAAGGCGGTTTTCCGGCTCGTTACGAAGGAAGACTTTCGTCAGTCATAGATGTTAAAACAAAAGATGGCGATATACAGTCCTACCATGGAGCTGCTAATATTGGCTTACTAACGGGTTCTGCGATGATTGAAGGACCTATCATAAAAGACAAGATGTCTTTTATGATTAGTGCGAGAAGAAGCTGGATTGATGCTTTGACCGAAGCGATTTTTGATCAGGATATTAATTTTAAATATCGGATGTATGATGCCTATTTTAAGATTAACTATTTTATTAATTCCTCCAATCGGCTTTACCTTGGTGCCTATACCGGCGGAGATCTTATTCGTGTAAATTTCTTTTCGTCCGAAGCACCTCAGCTTACCTGGAACAACAGAACACTTTCTTTGCGCTGGAACAGGGTATATAATCCCAGACTGTTTCAGAATTCGGTTCTAATGCTAAGTAACTATAACAACCAGTTTGCCAATGCAGATGAGGATGGAACCAGAAAGTTTCGTATTACAGATATAGGTATCGAAAACAACCTGAATTATCACTGGTCGTCATTCCTAAATAGTGCTATAGGCTTACGAATAAATATGACCAATTTTTCTAACAACACTATTGACCGTGATCAATTGATAAAGTCACTACATTTCAAAACCTATTGGGACAATGATATAACGCTGTCTGATAAAGTTCGAATAAAAGCGGGTCTACATTATGCAACTTTTTTAACTAAAAACAAGGTTTATAATTCTTTTCAGCCCCGTACCAGTTTGGTTTACAAGTACAGCAATTCTAATAGCCTCTTTGCCTCCTATGCCATAATGGAGCAATTTTATCATCAAATTGCCCAGAACACCTATGCTTTACCCTCAGATTTGCGCATGCCGAGTACAGATCAGTTACCTCCGGAAAAGGCTTTTATCTATGAGGCCGGCTATGAAAAAACTTTAGACAAAGGATATATCCGACTACAGCTTTATGAAAAAAAAGTATCCAATATTTTAATGTACCCACCCCTTTATGATGTTTCAGATGAGAACAAAATACAATCCCCTCTAATCGGGTTTGGCAATTCAAGAGGCTTGGAACTTGAATTTTCCAAGCAGTTCAAAAAGTTTGATGTACAGGCGTCGTATACCCTGAGCAAATCGACATTGCGATTTCCAACAATAAATAATGGTCAGACATTTAATTCTCCAAACGATATAACCAATCAAATAAAAGGAGCTGTTACCTGGAATATTAATCAATCCTGGGTCCTATCCACTATGTTCAATTATAGTTCCGGTGTTTTAATCTCGGCACCAGACTCTTTTTCCTATAATGACAAAAAAGACTCGTACCCAGTAGATCCCAACCAAAGCAATGAAATATCAAGACCTAATAACTACCGTTTACCGAGAAATTACAATGTCGATATTGGCGTTTCAAAAACAAAAAAAACGAAATCCGGCAACCAATCCAGATTATATTTTGGAGTTAACAATCTCGTAGGACAATCTCCACCTTTTATCATTGAAACAAGTTTAAGTAATAGCACCTTTAATGTCGAACAGGCCAGAATGTTTAAATATTTTCCTTACGTTGGATATACTTATACTTTTGGAACGGGTAAAGAAAAATTAAACTAATTTCCGGAATCTTTAAAAAACAAGGCATAAATAAAATCTACAATCTCTTTTTTTGATAGCAGCCCTTGAAATGAACCAATACATTTTCTCTCCTTATAAACAAATAAACCGGACCGGTTTTAAAAACCTGTCCGGTTTGTAATATTGATCCTAATTAATTGATAAAACAAAAAAGCCTTTACATTGCTGTAAAGGCTTGAATTTCTGTGGTCCCACCTGGGCTCGAACCAGGGACCACCTGATTATGAGTCGTAACTCATCTATTTTCTTTCATTTTCCTTTATTTTCAAAGGCCTACCAAAGTATTGTATATCAAGACGAATATACTAAAATGCTTTTCATTTTTCTACTTATATTTTCATTTTTCTGCTATTTTTGTGTGCAATATGTGTGTTCCGCAACACACAAAAAATAAATACCAAATATGTTTAGCTACTCAAAAGACGGCATAACCGTTGCATCTATACTTGATAAAAGAAAACAAAACAAAAAAGGTTCTTACCCAATTAAGATACGCGTCACTTACAAAAGAATTAGGAAACATTATTCAACTGGTAAAGATTTAACCATCGAAGAATGGAATCTTTTACCCCAAAGTAAAAATAGATTACTTAAAGAAACCCGAGAAAGTATAGAAAATAGTTTTTCGCTCGTCAAAGCAAATGTTGAAAACCTAGCTGAAAAGGGAGAATTTTCATTTGATGCTTTGAATTTAAGACTAAGCAAAGCAAATGGATCAACTGTTAATAATTCACTTTTAGCTAAAATTGAAAACTTAAAAAGAGATGAAAGAATCGGTACAATGGAAATTTGTAAAAATGTTTTAAGTAACATAGAACGTTTCGGAGGTAAAAATTTATCGTTCGAGGCAATATCTATTGATTGGCTTAAGAGATACGAAAAGCACATGTTAATTGATAAAAAACATTCAACGGTAGGGTTTCATATGAGAGAAATCAGAACTATAATGAATGAAGCCAAAAAAGCTGGAATAATAAAAGACACCCAATATCCTTTCGGCAAAGGCAAATATGAAATCCCGACAAGTGAAGGAAATAAAAAAGCCTTGACATTAGAACAGCTTGGGAAAGTTATCAGATTCAGCGATGGCAATGAAACCACAGAAAAATATAAGGATTTATGGTTTTTTATTTATTTATGCAATGGAATCAATGTTGCAGATGTTATTAAATTGAAATTTAAAAATATTAAAGATGGTGAAATTTGTTTTATTCGTCAAAAAACAGAAAGAACAACTAAAACCAGAAAAGAAATTCGCGCAACATTATCAAATGAAATTGAAGACATTATAAAACGATGGGGCAACACTTACAAACCTGAAAATTTTATTTTTCCTTATTTAAAAGGAAAAGAAGATCCTGAAAGTGTAAAAAAGATTACCAAGGATTTGACAAAAAAAATTAACACTAGAATGAAGAAAATTGGCAATCACTTAGGATTAGGCGACATTACTACTTACACAGCTCGCCATACCTTTGCTACAGTATTAAAACGAGCAGGAACTAATATTGCGTTCATTAGTGAAAGTTTGGGGCATAATGATTTAAAAACAACTGAAAGCTATCTTGCTAGTTTTGAAAAAGATGAGCGTCAAAAAAATGCAGGATTTTTAACTGATTTTTGATTATAGGAATGAACGTTGAGGCTTATTAATATTCAGAATAAATTGTATTACTTTTTTAAAACCTGATTCAGAGCTATAACCACTGAAAGTCCCACCTACTAACCAGTCATCTTGATTTATATAACTTTCAGAAATATAATTCTTAATAATTTTAAGTGATTTATCATTTAAACCTCGTGCATTATCAGAAGTTTTACCATTAACAATGTTGCTCACAATATTGTTAATTGATTTTGCTCCCATTGTTCTTTGAATATAGTGTTTATTACTATAATATATATTTTTCGGTTCAAAAAACAGATCGTAAACTACTTCGGACTCTTTAAAGCAGTATTCCCATTTCTTTTTAACTATATCATTCCATACTATATGCAAAAAATCAGCTATGTTTAATGCTGCTTCCTTTGAATATAAAATTAAATCCTCCCCTTTTAAATCTAAATACCTACTATTATCGTTGATTTTTATATATGCATCGACTACACCAAAAATTGATTCTCGAAATGCATTTACTCCAATTATACCTATAGTTTGCTCGTCATGAATTCCAAATTTAATTGCATTACTCCATACACTTTGCTCTATTTTTTCATTTAAAAAATACGCTGTCTGAATTGCAATATGCTCATTTAATTCTCTTTCATTTAATCTTTTTTCAATAATTCTATAATTGAATCGAGCTAATTCTATTAAATCAACTTTTAATCTTTTTCCCTTAGAATTTATGTCATAAAAAATCTCCATTTCTACAGATCTAGATTCTGGTTTGACTATCAAAATTATAACGTTAAACAAAAAATTTTCTAATTCAGGTTTAGATTTTATTGCTTCTCGCATAGCAATTATTCTATGCTGACCATCAACTATTCTTAATATTTTATGTTCAATTCCCTTTTTTGAATCATTAAATTCTAAAATATTTAATTCTCGATTTAATACTTTTTTGATTTCGTTTTCATCAACTGCCAAAACAATAGATGTCGGGAGTATGAAATTTTTAGTTTCAAGGATGTATTTTTTTATTTTATTGTAATGATTTGGTTCAGGCTCACGTTGATAACCCAAAGGATTTTCACCATAAATCAATACCTTACTATTGCTATCTATCGTTTTAAAGGG
>NZ_MUHH01000021.1:41676-125174 GCF_002217475.1 Flavobacterium tructae | reverse complement strand
ACCCAAAGGGGAACGCCATACTAATTGTTGTCTTTAATAGGTTGGAATTTAGTTTGTTATTGAAAAACTTTGTTGTCGACATCGTTTATAAACTGAATTACTCCATTCATGAAGATTTTTTGATCGTCCCACATGGCGAGATGACTTCCGTTTGGGCAATAGAGGTAACGTCCTTTTTTGACTAATTTGCTTTGTTCTTCCATTGCTTTTGGATCCATTGTATCGTATTTTGCGCCAATCATTAAGGTTGGAATTATAATTTCATGCAAGCGATTTTTAATATCCCAATTGGCTAAACGACCACTGATTCCAAATTCACTAGGTCCCTGCATTAAGCTGTAGATTTCACTATTGATATGTTTGCTGGCACGATTGAGGCCGTCCGGCCATTCTTTTAGTCTGCATAAGTGTTTTTGATAAAAATTTGGAATAAGTAATTCCATATACCGTGGGTTGCTGAAATCTTTTTTGGCTTCAAGGGCTCTGATTTCTGCCAGTACTTCCGGTTTCATTTGTTTTGAAAGTACTTCATCGGCATATTTTCCGTAATCCGGGGCACTGGCCATCATGTTGGATACGAGTAAACCTTTCATGTTTTGTTGATATTTAAGGGCATATTCCATGGCTAAAATTCCACCCCATGAGTTCCCAAGGACGTAAAAATTGTTGTGATCGGCACCGATCGCTTTGCGTACTTGTTCTACTTCTTCTACAAAACGTTTTGTAGTCCATAAGCTGCTGTCTTTTGGCTGATCGCTATAATAAGATCCTAACTGATCGTATTCGTAGAACTCAAATCCTTCGCGTTGAAAGAATGTCTCAAAGCATTCCATATACTCGTGCGTCATTGCAGGGCCTCCATGAAGCAACAGTATTTTTATTTTTGGATTGTTTCCAAAACGTTTTGTCCAAACTTTAAATTCTCCAACAGGGGTTTTTATGGGTATCATCCTGACGCCTGCCGATTCTACTTCTGATTTCTTACTGTAAGTAAAGTAGTTGGATAATGAATCGGTTTTAGATTCGTTTTTGCATGAGGTCAGCAGTAAAAAGGCAAGAATGGCAATACTATAACGCATAATTTTAGAATTAGTGATTTAGAACATTCGTTTGTAATTAAAAATACGAATTTATTTTTGATTGAACTCATGAAGAAATTGGTAATAAGATTAATTGAGCATTTACTTAAAAACTCTTAAATCAGTAGAGGAATGAGAGCGTGGAAAAGTTTATATTTACAGCTTGTTTGTAATTGTCGTAAGAAGTTAAATTTCCTATCTGCGACTCATGCAGAATTAGTTAACTGTACGATTAAAATTTATTTCTTTTTTTGTTACTATGAATGTACTAACGCTTCCTGACGAGTTAAGTCTTGATCAATCAAGATTGATTACCGTCTATGATTATACTAGTTCGAAAAGGATTTCTAAACAGCAAATTATTCTGAATCAGAATGTATTTAGTTTTTTAATTGAAGGCACAAAGGAGGTTGTTTTTGATAATTCGGCTGTATCGATCGATGCTTCGAAGTTTCTTATTATGAAATCGGGACATTGCTTAATGACGGAGAAGCTTTCGGATTCGTCTAACTATAGAAGTGTCGTTTTATTTTTTTCGAATGAAATTCTGCTGCGATTTATTAGAAAAATGGAATGGAGAAAGGAGGAAGCTGAAGAATGTAAGTCTGTGCGCGCTTTTGAATATGATGTGTTTCTTAAGCGGTTTGTAGATAGTTTGGTAGATATTTCAAAACTTTCGATTGAGATTAAAAATAAGTTGTTGGAAATTAAGTTTGAAGAGTTAATGCTTTACTTGATGGGGATGTACGGTACAGAGTTTTTGTATTCTTTAACAGTAAACAGCGATGATTCTTCACAAAAGTTTTTTCAGATTATTGAAAGTAGTCATCTTAGTAAATTGTCATTAAAGGAGTTGTCTTTTTTGTGTAATATGAGTGTTTCGACTTTTAAAAGGGAATTTGAAAAACATTATTCGGAATCACCCATTAAATGGTTTCAGCATAAAAGGCTGGAGTTTGCTCATTATTTACTTCATCAGGAGCAAAAAAGTGCTTCAGAAGTTTATTTTGAAGCAGGTTATGAAAGCTTATCCAGTTTTACTCAGGCTTATAAGTCAAAATATGGAGTAACACCAAAACAGGCACAGAAAAAGTGAGCTTTTGGCTATAGTTTTTGAGCCTTTGTCCCCATTTACTTTTTATTTTCAGGGTTAGATTTGTTTAAAATCTTAAACCATAAAAAAATGAAAAAAGTAAATGCAATTTTGATAATGTCCTTAATTTTTACCACAACAATTTTCGGACAGAAGACTTTTACACTAACCAGTAAAGATTTGGGAGGTGAGCTTACTAAAGTACAAGAGTTTAAAGGATTTGGCTGTGCCGGAGAGAATCAATCTCCTCAGTTGCTTTGGAAAAATGCGCCAGCCGGAACAAAAAGTTTCGCTGTGACCATGTATGATCCAGATGCGCCAACGGGAAGTGGATTTTGGCACTGGATTGTATTTGATATTCCTTCAGATGTAAACGAACTGGTAACTAATGCGGGGGCTAAAGATAAATTTCCGATAAAAGGTGCTGTTCAAAGCATTACAGATTATGGAATAAAAGGATTTGGGGGCCCTTGTCCGCCGGAAGGCCATGGATTTCATCAATACATCATTACTGTTTATGCTCTTAAAACGGATAAATTAGGACTTGATGAAAATACCAATCCGGCTATTGTAGGGTTTAATTTATGGAATCAGACTTTAGCAAAAGCAAGTATTGTTGCTTATTATAAAAGATAGTTATAAATTGATGTTGAAATTATAAAGCAGGATGTTCTGAGCATCCTGCTTTTTTTATGAAGTATTGTATTAATTAATGATTTAACTTGTTGTAATATCGGCGCATAACTATCGGTTACGGAATAAGCGGTTAAGATGAAAGCAAATGTTCCTGCATTGGTTTGCGGATTATTGGTTTTCATCCAGCTGTTTATTCCTTCGGCGATCATATCGGCTATATCTTTTCCATGATCAGCAACAGTCAGTGTGGTTGGAGTTACCAATAATACTGACACATCTATAGGGAAAGTGGTTCCCGGAATAATGTAGGTATAATCACACTGCATTTTAATGGTGAATTCCGTAATAGCACTGTTTATATTTTCGGTTAAAGCATAGCTACAGAGTATAATTTCAAAAATCTGCACAATCTGCCAAATCTGCGTGAAAAATATTCAACACATGGATACATAGATTTTAAGAGATGTGTAAAGAGTAAAGAGTAAAGAGTGTCTCATAGAAACACATTGCTCTATTATAACGCTCTGCGTTTTATTAAAAGTGAAACGCCTTATTTTAGGCTGTAAAGTCTATGTTTCTATGTGTTTAAACCATAGTCGCAGAAAAAATCTGCGTGAAAATACTCCACGCATAGAAACATAGTTTTTATAAGGAATAAAAGAATATTATATCAGTTTATTACTGGTGGCATAAGCGATGGCTTCAGCAATATTTCCTACCCCCAGTTTGGTGAACAACTTTCTTTTGTGAAACTTAATCGTATCAGCCGATACAAACATACTTTCGGCCATGTTGGCAATGGTAAAACCCCTTATAGAATATTGCAAAACCTCCTTCTCACGGCTGGTCAGTTCTATCTTTTTCAGCACCTTCCAAAAATCCCCCTCAAGGTCATAACTGAAGATCTTATTTTCTCCCTTTTTATAAATTTTGATATTCCCCGACTGCAATTCAGAAGAAAGTGAGATAATACAAATCGATTTCCAGATTTTTCCATCATTGGTCAGGAAAACAGGAGTCAGTTTTTGATTCACCAAAAAAGTCTTTCCATTGGGATTCTTCAATCTAAAGTCATAGGAGATGGTATGATTCAGACGTTCTTCTACAGGAATATTTTGATAGAAGTCAAAACCTATGGTATTGATTTTTAGTAATAAATCCAGATCTTCTTTGACCACATACTTAAAATAAAAGGCATATCCGAGTTCCTGAACCTCTGCCGGAGTGTGATCACACAAGAATAATGGATTTTCGGATACATACTCAAACCCTTTTTTTTCGTAATCAATAATATAAATACTACTGTAAGTTGTTCTGGCAAATGCTTTGACCAGTTCTAAATAATTTCCCAGTCTTCCTTTCTCATCTTCAGAGATCTTTTGAACGGTGTTGTTTGAGGAAAAAAAGTCGTTTTCAATTACCATATTTTAATAGTTTTTTAACAGGTTGTGAATATAGGAAAAATTGGAGATATGATGTTAAATTAATTTTATTTCTATACGAATTTAACTTCATTTCAATAAAAATGATATTTGGGTTTTTGGCCATTTTTTTTCTTCTAAAGTTCATTTTTAAAAACTACACTTAAGGGTAGTTTTTAATTAAAATACTGTAAACTAGTATTTTGTGTAATATGAAGCGTAAATTGTGGTGATAGTTTTGGAGAAAACAAATACTATGAAACTCGCCAAAAACCACCACACAGCAATTAGTCAAAATGACATCTTTCGTATGTCCAAATTTGTAGTCACAGAAAACTTCAATCACCACTCTAATGAAGTTTTTCCGGGCCACTATCAAAAAGATATTGATGCCGTTTACAAAGAAGAAATGAACTTCCTTGAAAACTCCAAAATATTCGCATTCAAAAACGAATTGGGAGACTTTACCGGTACCATCAGAGTTCTAAAATGGGACTTCATTACTCCGCTTCCCATTCAAAAAATGTTTGGGATCAATCCTTTCTTATGTGCAGAAGGAGATGCCATCAATGAAATCTGGCACATTGGACGTTTTGCCATTAAAAAAGGCGTTCGTGATGTTAACCTTCTAAAAAAACTATTGGTTTGTGCCATTGCACCGGTTTGCAAACACAAAGACAATATGGCCTTTGCCGAAATCGACGCTAAACTGCTTCGCGTACTAACCCTAATGGGTATCAAAGCAAAAATTGTGGGTAAATCAATCGAATACCTGGGATCAGAAACAATACCTGTATCGATGTCCTATAATGGTCTTATTACTTTTTACAACGAGAACAAACATTTGGTTACACCGGAAGATTTTGAGCTTTCTTCTGTAAACTATAAACTACCCAATAAGGTAGTATTTAACGCTAACCAATTGAACTACACTTTGGTGTAGTAGAATTTGAAAACCTATATTGTAAATTTACTTCAGTAAAAATAAGTAGTTGTATTCGCAACTTTCAGATTTTTACACACACTCAAAAGGCATCAAAATTTACCTTGAGAGTTCCAACAAAAACATTATTACCAAAATTACTTTAGAGTAAAAAAGGTAAAGCTATTAAACCAAAAAACGTATCTAAAAAAAATAACCATGTGACTGGTAATAGCGCAGCTATGTCCGGTGACGAAAAAAACCAAATAATATGGATCGAAAACAAGGTTGGCATGTTCTTTACGTAAAGTACAGACATGAGAGTAAAGTCTACAAAGAATTAATGGAAAAAAAATTAGAAGCTTTTTTACCTATGGCCACCAGCATTAGACAATGGAGTGACCGAACCAAGAAAATTGAAATTCCCTTATTTCCCAGTTATGTTTTTGTAAACATTAGAAACAACAAAGACTTTCATGATGCTTTAAATGTAGAGAGCGGTTGTTCCTACTTGTCTTTCGGCAAAGAATACGGCAAAGTTTCCGAAGAAGAAATCGCTTATATCAAACTCTTTACCCAGGGAAAAGATATGACCGATGTTCAAGTCGAATCGGCACTGCCAAAAATAGGCGATAAACTTAAAATCGAACATGGCGAACTATCAGGTTTGGAATGTGAAGTTTTCAGAGTTGACAATCAGCACAGAATCAGCGTACGATTAAGTTCATTGCGCCAGAATATATCAGCCATAATACCTTTGTCGTATTTATCCAATCCGGAAGAAAACGTATTTGCAAAGGCATAGGTTTTAGATTTTCTTTTCAATTAGATTATCGCCTCCTATATAATGGAGCTAATCATTAAAGTGATTTTTGTACTTGTTGTAAAGTGTAAAAGATCTCTTATCTCAATCCTTTTTTACCACATCAAAATCTAGTTTTACTACCTGGTAAATCATCACAACACATTGTCTTTTAGAACAATGTGTTTGGTGTTGTACATAGGTTATTTTAAATATATCAGTTATTAATTCAAAAATAAAGCATTTAGAAAACACTATTACGATGAAAGATATCAAATCAATAATTACCGGCTTATCCCATAAAGAAGTACAAATTTTTCTTGATGATTCAGAAGAAAATTTAAGAGTAACAGGAAATACAGCAGCTCTTACTGCAGAGGATAAAAATGATATTTCAACCAATAAAGATCGTCTTATCGCCTTACTTAAAAGCAGTAAAAACAGTGCGAAATTTAATTTTGAGTCAATTTCTGCGGTTTCTGAATCTGAAAGTTACGAAGTATCGGCCGGACAGCGCCGTCTTTGGACTTTAAGTCAGTTTGAAGGAGGGTCTGAGGTGTACAATATGCCTATGCGTACCATTTTAAAAGGTAATTATGATATAGGATACTTTCAAAAAGCGATAATCGCTACTATAGAGCGTCACGAGATCTTGCGTACTACTTTCAAAATGGATGAAAA
This sequence comes from Flavobacterium tructae, assembly GCF_002217475.1. Classification (GTDB taxonomy): domain Bacteria; phylum Bacteroidota; class Bacteroidia; order Flavobacteriales; family Flavobacteriaceae; genus Flavobacterium; species Flavobacterium tructae. Next base: position 118,540 of record NZ_MUHH01000021.1, on the reverse strand, counting down.
CGGTGATGTGAGACAGTACGTGCAGCCAACAACAGACGTAAACTTCGGGCTGTCTTATGTTGATTTCAGAAATGTTGCAGATAAAGATGCCAGTGTATCCGGTTATATCAAAGAAGATTCATTCGTTCCGTTTGATTTAGAAAAAGGACCATTATTTCGTCTAAGTTTATTACAGACTGAAGAGGATACTTATGTTTTTTATTACAACATGCACCACATTATAGGTGACGGCTGGTCGATGAATGTATTATCAAAAGATGTATTTGCATTTTATGAGTCTTTTGTAAAAGGGATTACTCCTGATCTTGCACCTCTTGCCATTCAATATAAAGATTATGCAAACTGGCAGGCAGTACAGATAAATTCAGCGGTTTCTACCAAGGATAAAGCGTATTGGATGGAAAGTCTTTCGGGTGAGTTACCAATCCTGGATCTTCCTTCAGAAAAACGTCGTCCTTCTGTGAAAACACATAAAGGAAGAAGTTTAAGAGCTTATATTTCTAAGGAAACAACAGCGATGCTTCAGCATTTTACAAAAGAGAACAATGGCAGTACTTTTATTAGTTTACTAACCACGATCAATGTTCTGTTTCATAAATATACTTCAGATACAGATATTATTATAGGTAGTCCGGTAGCAGGACGTGACCATGCAGATTTAGCCAATCAGATTGGTTTTTATGTAAATACTCTTGCCTTGCGCAATACTGTGGAGGCCGGGGAGAATTTTACTTCGATTTACAAGAGAATTAAAGAACAGACACTGGAGGCGTTTAACCATCAGATGTATCCTTTTGACAGTTTAGTAGAAAACTTAAACATAAAAAGAGATGCAGGAAGAAGCAGTGTGTTTGATGTTTTGTTAGTGCTTCAGAATACATCAGCAAATGAGGTGACGATCGAAATACCAACATCAAAAACCGATGCAATTCTTGATTTAGGAGAAACAGTTTCAAAATTTGATGTAGAGCTTAATTTCAGAGAAGCCGGAGAGCACCTTGTTTTAGATGTTGCTTATAATACCGAGGTGTACGAATATCAAATGATCGAAGGATTAATACGACACTATAAACAAATTCTGGAAGAAGTATTATTTCAACCGGAAACTCCTATTGGAAAACTAACCTACATCAGTCAGGAAGAAGAAAAAGAATTAGTACAGGATTTTAATGCTACGGCAACGAATTACCCTGTTGATCTTACGCTTATAGACCTCATTGAAGAACAAGTTGCTAATAATCCGGAAGGAGTTGCTTTGGCTTTTGAAGGAGAAGAAATGACTTATGCAGCTTTAAATGAAAAAGCCAATCAGGTGGCTCATTATTTACGCAGTATCAATGTTACAACAGAATCTATAGTAGGATTGTGTATGGAACGTTCTTTTGAAATGGTTATTGGAATGTTGGGTATTATGAAATCCGGAGGAGCTTATGCACCTATTGATCCTCATTACCCGGTTGAAAGAATAGAGTACATTATTAAAGATACTAAAGCAGAAGTGGTATTGGTAAATAACGACAGTATCAACAAAGTTAATTTTCTGGAAGGTACTACGATACTTAATCTTGATCAACAGGATTCAGTACTTGTCAATCAGTCCAAAACTAATCTAGCTGTAGCAATACCGGTTACAAATGCGGCTTATGTAATTTACACTTCAGGATCTACGGGAAATCCTAAAGGAGTTGTGAACGAACAAAGAGGTTTGGTGAACCGTCTGTTATGGGCGAAGGAGTATTATAATTTAACGGCTAACGATGTATTGATACAAAAAACTACTTTCTGTTTTGATGTATCGGTTTGGGAGTTCTTCCTTCCATTATTGGCAGGGTGTAAATTAGTAATTCCAAAACCGGAAGGACATAAAGACAGCGATTATTTAAGAGAGTTGATTGCAGCACACGGGGTAACAATGATTCACTTTGTACCTTCTATGTTAAGTGCATTTTTACTGGATATTGATGTTTCTAAATGCAGCAGTCTGAAAAATGTGGTATGTAGTGGAGAGGCTTTAAAAATAAGCCAGGTAGAAGACTTTCAAAAAGTATTGCCAAATGTTGTTTTGAGCAATTTATACGGACCTACAGAGGCTTCGATCGATGTGACAAGCTGGATTGTTCCTTTTAATGCGGTCGATTTAAAACGTGTTACGATAGGAGTTCCCGTGGCAAACACTCAGATTTATATTCTGGACAGCGAAATGAACATACTGCCTAAAGGTGTTACAGGAGAACTGTACATAGGTGGTGTTCAGGTAGCCAGAGAATACATCAATCTTCCTGAACTTAATGCTTACCGATTTGTGCAAAATCCTTTTGGGGAAGGAAAATTATACAGAACCGGTGATAATGCAAAGTGGCTTCAGGATGGTACTATAGAATACTTGGGAAGAGAAGACAGCCAGGTAAAAATCAGAGGGTACAGAATTGAATTGGGAGAATTGGATACCGTTATCAACAGCTGTCCGTTTGTACATCAGGGAGTTGTTATTGCGAAAGAAGATGCTTACGGAGTAAATGAATTGGTAGCCTATGTAGTTTTTAAAGAGAATAAAACAAAAGAAGATCTTGTTGCTTATTTAAAAGAACACATTCCGGGGTATATGATTCCGGGAATAATGGTACAACTGGATGAAATTCCATTGACATCAAATGGTAAAGTAAACAGAAAAGCATTACCGGATCCAGCATTTAGCAGAGAATATGAATATGTAGCGCCAGGAACAAAAACAGAAGAGGAATTGGTTGCCATCTGGCAGAATCTGCTAAATGTAGCGCAAATTGGTATTACCGATAATTTCTTTGAACTGGGAGGACATTCTCTATTAGCAGTACGTTTAATATCGGCAATAAAGAAAGTAATGAACGTTGGTCTTACCATTACAAACGTATTTGGTAATCCGACGATCTCAGAGCTGGCTTCTTTTATAGAAAAACAAGATACTGCCTCAACATTTTCTTTGGTAAGTAAACAAGACTTACCTGCAGATATTCCATTGTCTTATGCTCAGGAACGTTTATGGTTTATAGATAAATTAAAAGGCAGTGAACATTATCATATGCCTACGGTATTAACTCTAAAAGGAACTCTTAATACTGATTATCTTTCACAAGCTTTAAAAACAATTGTAGAGCGTCATGAGGCACTCCGTACTATATTTATAGAAAAAGAAGGTGTTGCTTATCAAGTGGTACAATCCTCAGACCGTTGGGAGTTGAATGTTGTTTCGGGAGTGGCAGATTATAAAGAATTTACAGCCGAAGAGATAAACAAACCATTTGATTTATCGAAAGATTATATGTTACGTGCTACGATTATCAAGGTATCAGATGCAGAACATATTTTAGTATTGGTACGCCATCATATTGCAACAGACGGATGGTCTGAATCTATAATCGTTAAAGAATTCAAAGAATTATACGCTTCTTATGCAACAGGAAAAGAAGCTAATTTACCAGTGCTTAACTTTCAATATACAGACTATTCCGTTTGGCAGCGTACAGAATTGTCTGAAGAGGTATTAGCAGAAAAATTAGAGTATTGGGAGTCTAAATTAACAGGAGTAGCACCTTCTGCACTTCCAACAGATTATGCAAGACCGGCTGTTCAAAGCAGTCGCGGGAACCATATCAGTTTAAAGTTAGACAGCGATCAAAGTGAGGCTTTGAGAGCTTATGCGAAAGAGCAGGGCGTAACCTTATTCATGCTATTATCGAGTGTTTATAAAGTATTATTGTACCGTTACAGCGGTCAGTCTGATATTTGTATCGGAACCACAGTTGCCAATCGTCCGCAGCAGGAATTAGAATCGATGATTGGATTCTTTGTCAATGCTTTAGCCCTTCGTACTGATTTATCCGGTAATCCATCGTTTAATGAAGTTCTGAAATCGGTAAAACAAACCACTTTAGAAGCGTACAATCATATCGCAGTTCCATTTGAAAAAGTAGTAGATCGCGTAGAGAAAACAAGAGATAAAAGCAGAAGTTCTTTATTCCAGGTATTGTTTGTTTTAAACAACAACCCGGAGGCAAAAGTTGCTGAATTTAGTGATATTACCATCGAACCAATGGCAATGAATTATAATATTGCCAAATACGATCTGACCATTTTTGCAGAAGACAGTGCGGAAGGAATCTCTTTTTCATTCAACTATTGTACAGATCTTTTCAGTGCTGCAACCGTATCAGGTTTAAGATCACATTATGAGAATTTATTGACTGCTATTTTAGAAAACGGTACCTCAGCTATAGGAAATCTGGCCATGCTTAGCGCCGAAGAAGAGCAGGCACTTTTAGTTGAGTATAACACACCTGAGTATGTATTATCAGGAAAAGGAACGGTATTATCTCACTTTGAAGCGCAGGTAGCCAAAACTCCGGATGCGATTGCATTTGTTTACAATGATAGCCGTATGACGTACAAAGAGCTGGATGAAGCTTCTACTAAATTAGCATACTACTATCAACAAACGTATGATTTAAAACAGGGTGATTTGATCGCCATGATGATGGATACTTCAAACTGGTCTTTATTGGCGATGGTATCCATTCTAAAATCAGGAGCAGGTTATGTTCCGATTGATCTTTCATTACCAAAAGAGCGCCAGTTGTACATGGTACAGGAAGCCAATGTAAAATGTTTGCTTATTGAATCTTCGAGTTTATTTGATGTAATTGATTTTTCAGTTCCTGTATTTTCTATCGATATTCAGTATGCCGATATCCAGGCACTTCCGCAGGAGGTTACCTTCTCAACATTGGCAACAGAAGATACTACAGCTTATGTGGTGTACACTTCAGGAACCACAGGTCAGCCAAAAGGAGTTCAGGTAAGTCACAAGAATTTGGTAGATTATTACGAAGGATTAGAAGCTAAGATTTCGATCAGTGCTAATAAAAGCTTCGGATTAATGTCTTCACTTTCTGCCGATTTAGGAAATACCGTATTGTACGGTTCTTTATTAAGCGGAGGCTGTTTGCACTTATTCAATAAAGATACTTTAATGGATGGGGTTAAATTACAAGCATACTTTAACGCCAACCCAATTGATTGTATCAAAATAGTACCAAGCCACTGGCAGGCGCTGAGCATAAATAACAAGTTATTGCTGCCGGCACGTACTATAATATTTGGAGGAGACGTACTTCAGGTGTCTTATGTAAAAGAAATCGCAGCACAAGATTCAAATGTGATGATTGTTAACCATTACGGTCCTACTGAGAGTACGATTGGAAAATTATTGCACCAGGTAGATCCTGCTTTTGATTACGTTACCATTCCGGTTGGGAAGTTGTTCTCAGACAGTGAAGCTTATATTGTAAGCAGCGATATGTCGTTATGTCCAATTGGAGTCTCAGGAGAATTATTACTGGGAGGTAAAGGAATCTCGAAAGGTTATCTGAATCGTGAAGATTTAACGCAGGAGAAATTTATCGCCAATCCATTTGCAGCAGGTAAAAGCGCTGTTTTATATAGAACGGGAGACTTAGTTCGTAGAAATTCATTGGGAGAAATCGAATTTTTAGGCCGTGTAGACGATCAGGTGAAGATTCGTGGATACCGTGTAGAGTTAAAAGAAATCAGTCGTGTAATTCAGGGGTACTCCGGAATTGTACAGAATGAGGTTTTATTCAAAGAAGACGCTACAGGAGTTAAACGATTGGTAAGTTATCTGGTTGTTGAAGAAGGGTATTCAGAATCTGATTTGAAATCGTATCTTTCAGGAGTTGTTCCGGATTATATGGTTCCTCAGGTGTATGTTGTACTGGATCAGATGCCATTGACTTCAAACGGAAAAATCGACAGAAAAGCATTGCCGGAGCCTACAGTTACAGAAGGACGTGTATATGTTGCAGCTGAAACGGAAACCGAAAAAGGTCTGGTTGCGATCTGGCAGGATTTATTGAATGTAGAACAGATAGGAGTTACGGATGATTTCTTTGAATTAGGAGGACATTCTTTGCTTGCCGTTCGTTTACTATCAGCGATTAAAACGACACTTAATGTTGCCATCAATATTACCGATATATTCGACCATACTAATATTGCTGCTTTGGCTTCTTTTATCGAAAGTCAGGACAATACGCTTGCACTTCCGTTAGTTGTCAAACAAGACTTGCCTGCAGACATTCCATTGTCTTATGCTCAGGAACGTTTATGGTTTATTGATAAATTAAAAGGAAGTGAGAATTATCACGTACCGGTATTATTAAACTTAAAAGGAGCTCTTAATACTGATTATCTGTCACAAGCTTTAAAAACAATTGTAGAGCGTCATGAGGCATTGCGTACTATTTACTTAGAAAAAGAAGGAATAGCGTATCAAAAAGTTCAGCCTTCAGAGCATTGGAATCTTACTGTTCTTACTTCTGTAGCCGATCAGAAAGCTTTTATCAAAGACGAAATAAGCCGTTCTTTTGATCTGTCTAAAGATTATATGTTACGTGCTACAATTATCAAGGTATCAGAGGAAGAGCATATTTTATTATTGGTTCGTCATCATATAGCAACAGACGGATGGTCGACATCACTTATCGTTAATGAATTTAAAACATTATATGCTTCCTATGCAGAAGGAAAAGAGGCGGTATTGCCAGCACTTAGTTTCCAATACACCGACTATTCCGTTTGGCAGCGTTCTGAGGTTTCCGGAGATTATCTGGCGGAGAAATTAGAGTATTGGGAGTCTAAATTAACAGGAGTAGCACCTTCTGCACTTCCAACAGATTATGCAAGACCGGCTGTTCAAAGCAGTATAGGAGACTACATAAACTTTAAATTAGATCGCGATCGCAGTGAGGCTTTACGAGCTTATGCCAAAGAAGAGGGCGTAACTTTATTCATGTTATTACTAAGTGTTTACAAAGTAGCATTGTACCGTTACAGCGGTCAGTCTGATATCTGTGTTGGAACTACGGTAGCCAATCGTCCGCAGCAGGAATTAGAATCGATGATTGGATTCTTTGTCAACACTTTGGCACTACGTACTGATTTATCCGGTAATCCAACATTTAATGAAGTGCTGAAATCGGTAAAACAAACCACTTTAGAAGCGTACAATCATATCGCAGTTCCGTTTGAAAAAGTAGTCGATCGTGTAGAGAAAGCCAGAGATAAAAGCAGAAGTTCTTTATTCCAGGTATTGTTTGTTTTAAACAACAATCCGGAAGCTAAAATTGCTGAATTTAGTGATATAACGATTGAGTCTGTGCCAATGGATTATGACATTTCGAAGTTCGATCTGACCATTTTTGCAGAAGACAGTCCGGAAGGAATTTCTTTTTCATTCAACTATTGCAGCGCACTTTTCAATTCGTCTACGATTACAGGTTTCCGATCTCATTATGAGAATTTGCTGGACACTATTTTAGCAGACGATACTTCATCAATAGGAAATCTGGCCATGCTTAGCGCCGAAGAAGAGCAGGCACTTTTAGTTGATTATAACACACCTGAGTATACATTATCAGGAAAAGGAACTGTATTGTCTCACTTTGATGCGCAGGTAGCCAAAACACCGGATGCGATTGCATTTGTTTATAATGATAGCCGTATGACGTACAAAGAGCTGGATGAAGCTGCTACCAAATTGGCGTATTACTATCAACAAACGTATGATTTAAAACAGGGGGATTTGATCGCCATGATGATGGATACTTCAAACTGGTCTTTATTGGCGATGGTATCTATTTTAAAATCAGGAGCAGGTTATGTTCCAATTGATCTTTCCTTACCAAAAGAGCGCCAGTTGTACATGGTACAGGAAGCCAATGTAAAATGTTTGTTAATCGAATCCGGCAGTTTATTTGATGTAATTGATTTTTCAGTTCCGATATTTTCTATCGATATTCAATATGCCGATATCCAGGCACTTCCGCAGGAGGTTACCTTCTCAACATTGGCAACAGAGGAGACGACTGCTTATGTCGTATATACTTCAGGAACCACAGGTCAGCCAAAAGGAGTTCAGGTAAGTCACAAGAATTTGGTAGACTATTACGAAGGATTAGAAGCTAAGATTGCGATCAGTGCCAACAAAAGTTTCGGCTTAATGTCTTCACTTTCTGCCGATTTAGGAAATACCGTATTGTACGGTTCTCTATTAAGCGGAGGATGTTTGCACTTATTCAATAAAGATACTTTAATGGATGGGGTTAAATTACAAGCATATTTTAACGCTAACCCAATTGATTGTATCAAAATAGTACCAAGTCACTGGCAAGCTTTACGCATCGATACTGATTTGTTATTGCCGGAACGTACTATAATATTTGGTGGAGACGTACTTCAGGTGTCTTATGTAAAAGAGATCGCGGCACAAGATTCAAATGTGATGATTGTAAACCATTATGGTCCTACCGAGAGTACGATTGGAAAATTATTGCACAAAGTAGATCCTGCTTTTGATTACGTTACCATTCCGGTTGGTAAGTTATTCTCAGACAGTGAAGCTTATATCGTAAGCAGTGATCTGTCGCTATGTCCAATTGGAGTCTCAGGAGAATTATTACTGGGAGGTAAAGGAATCTCGAAAGGTTATCTGAATCGTGAGGATTTAACGCAGGAGAAATTTATTGCCAACCCATTTGTAGCAGGTAAAAGCGCTGTTTTATACCGAACAGGAGACTTAGTTCGCAGAAATTCTTTAGGGGAGATTGAATTTTTAGGCCGTGTAGACGATCAGGTCAAGATTCGTGGATACCGTGTAGAGTTAAAAGAAATCAGTCGTGTGATACAAGGTTATCCTGGTGTTGTACAGAATGAAGTTTCTTTTAGAGAAGACGCTGCAGGAGTTAAACGCTTGGTAAGTTATCTGGTTGTTGAAGAAGGGTATTCAGAATCTGATTTGAAAACCTATCTATCAGGAGTTGTTCCGGATTATATGGTTCCTCAGGTGTATGTTGTACTGGATCAGATGCCGCTTACTTCAAACGGAAAAATCGACAGAAAAGCATTGCCGGAGCCTACAGCTGCAACAGGACGTACATATGTAGCACCAACCACAAAAGCAGAAGAGGATTTGGTTACCATTTGGCAAAACCTGCTTAATGTTGACGAAATAGGAGTGACGGATAATTTCTTTGAACTCGGAGGTGACTCTATCATTGTCATTCAGGTAGTAAGCCGTGCCAAGAAAAAAGGCTATCAGGTTCAGGTTCAGGATTTGTTTGACTATCAAACCATCGCAGAACTGGCGGTTGCTGCAGAACGAAATAGCAAGGAGTTTAGTACCGCCGAGCAGGGAATTTTAGAAGGAGAAGTATCTCTATCCCCAATTCAGCAATGGTTTTTTGAAAGAAATGAAGCCGTATTGTCGCATTTCAATCAGGCCGTTTTATTGAGCATCGATAAAAAGATCCCGAAAGAAAAACTCGAAAAAACGGTTGAATTAATAGCCAAACGCCATGATTCACTTCGATCAATATACAAAAAAGAGATCGTTCAGGGACAGGAAGAATGGAAACAGTTTTACGGAGAATCGGTTAATTTCTATCGAACAGAAACGATCGATGACGAAAAGAATATTGCAGAAGCTGTGACGGCAATTTGTGCAAAATACCAACAATCATTGGATATTGAAAAGGGAGATTTAGCGCGTTTTGTTCTTATTGAAACACCGGACGCTGTACCCTACAACCGATTTTTCATGGTATCACACCACTTAGCGGTAGACGGAGTTTCCTGGAGGTTTATCATCGACGATCTGGAAACACTGCTGACAGAAGAAACAACAGACGAAAAGCTGTATCTGGAAAACAAAAACAATTCGTTCAGAGACTGGATCAATAAGTTGAAAAACTTTGCAGAGACCGAAGAAATAGAATCTCAGTTAGAGTACTGGCAGCAAATTAATAGCGACTATACGCCGCTTCCAACCGATTTTTCGGCCAATAAGCCTACCAGACAAACGAAGAAAACTCAGATCGGAATTCTAAATCAGGAATATACCAAACACCTGTTGAAAGATGCCAACTCAGCTTATAATACAGAAATCAACGATTTGATGTTAAGCGCACTTCAAATGACTTTTGAAGATGTTCTGGGAACAAAACGACTGGCATTAGGATTTGAAGGCCACGGAAGAGAAAATGTACTGAAAGACATAGATGTTAGCGGTACTACAGGATGGTTTACCAATAAATATCCGGTGATTCTGTCAAAAGAAAATGCCGAAACGGAAGGCGATATTGTTAAATCGGTAAAAGAAGCATTGCGCAGGATTCCAACCAAAGGAATGGGCTACGGTTGTTTGCGTTATTTACACTCGTCTGAAGAAATACGCCATTCTTTAAAAGATTGCGGATGGGATGTTGTCTTTAATTATTTGGGACAAATCGATAATGTTCTGAATCAAAGTGCAGTCTTTTCATCAGCTCCGGAATATGCGGGAGATCATATCAGCCCAACTTCTATACTGGAAGAAAAATTTATTGTAAAAGCGATTATTGTGGCCAATGAACTTAGAATTTCCTGGGATTACTCCGAAGCACAATACCAATCAGAGACCGTTCAAAATCTGGCAGATAAGTATGTAGAATATTTAACCCAGCTTATCGAACACTGTATTAGTAAAGAAGACCGAGAACTAACCCCTTCCGATTTTGGATTAAGCGATTCATTAGATTTTAAAGAGTTTGATGCTCTGTTTGAATCTGAAATTGCCGAAGAATCTCAGGATGAAAGTGTACTAAGATTCTAAACTCATAATGAACCCTAATAACTATCACTATTAATACCATAACATATGAAATTACCTGTATCCTATCACCAGCAAAGGATGTGGTTCATCGACCATTTCGAAAGAGATTATCTCTACGAAGGAGGACCAGTTTACCATAATATACCATTGAGTTTCACCATAGAAAAAGAGGTAAGTACTGAAGAAATTTATCGTGCTTTTACACAATTGATCAACCGTCATGATGTTTTAAGAACCAAAATCGTGAGAGAGGGTGATCAGATTTTTCAAGTCATTACAACTCCTGAAGAAACGGATATAAAAAAGCTGCTTAAAGAACAGCCTGATCTGAAAGAAAATCAGGAAGAATTACGCAAGATATCCTTTGATTTTGAAAATGGAGTATTGGTAAAAGCCTATTTCGAACGTTTGGAAAATCAGATCAGGATACTATTTGTACTTCATCATGTAGTGGCAGACCGTTATAGTCTTAAGATTCTCAAAGAAGATTTTTTAAGTTTCGTTTCGCATCCCGAAGACTCATTAGGATTTACCATGCAATACAAAGATTTTTCAGAATGGGAACAAGCTGTCGATCCTTACGAAACAGAAAGCTTGGTTGCTTTTTGGAGAAAACAATTAACAGACAATCAGGTGCTGTATCTTCCTACGGATTCAGAACGCGTTCCGGTTCATATTTATCAAACTGCAACGAGCTCTTTTTCTTTTAATAAAGATGGTTTACAATCCTTTGCAGCAGTTAATGGCACTAGTCCGCAAATGGTGACTTTGGCTGCTTATAAGATGGCTTTGGCTCAGTTTTCAGGACTTTCGGATATCGTGATCGGTAGCTTGATGAACATGCGTAACCATCTTACAGAATCAACGGTAGGACCTATAGAAAATCTGGTAGTGTTACGATCTGTACTGGACAAAAATGGAACACTTGAAGATGCCTGCACAGTAGTTGCCAATACCTGGCAAACGGCATACAGCAATAAAGAAATTCCATTTGACAAGCTGGTTGTAGAAATCAACCCTAAAAAGGATATGAGCAGGACAGCACTTTTTGATGTTTTGTATTTGTACGACCGATACGATGCTGTTACCGAAGAAGAAGGAGAGCCTTTTAACTATAAAAATCAGGGATTAGGAAAATACGATCTTAATCTTTTAGTACAGGAAAGAGAAAACAGTTTTGACTTTATACTCACCTATAATGATCTTTATTTTAAAGCTGAAACCATCGCTTCCTTTTTAGAAAGTATCGAAAGTATCCTTACAACGGCTACGGAATACGAAGATACCTTAAGAGGAATTGCTGTATTCTGATTACCATTCGATAACGCACCGTATTATTTCATATTAACAGTAAAGAGTGACTACGTTACAAGAAAATATTTTTAAAATCATGGAAAAATTCATAAAAAACTTAAAAGACCTTGGATTTCAGCTTAAAATTAACGGACAGGATTTAGTTTTATTGGGAAAGGAAGGAAAACTTACACCTTCTGATATTAAGATTATCACCGAACGTCAGGACATAACTTCGTTCATTAAAGAAAACAAAGCCGATATTATTGCTTATTTAAAGAAAGAAGATTTTAAACTGGACCGAAAAAACATTTCTTCTATGTACGGATTAAGCCCTGTTCAGGAAGGGATTTTATTTCACAGTACCTATTTGTACAGTACCGGAGCAAAAGAAAATACCACTTATCATACCCAGTTTGATGTTACTTTTTCGTCTAAACTGGATGTAGTTCGCTTTAAAAAAGCCTGGCAGCATGTCATTAACAATCATACCATCCTAAGAACCGGTTTTATTTACGACAAAGTAAATATTCCGATTCAGTTTGTAAACAAAGAAGTAGAAGTTCCGTTACGATTGGTTGATTTAACCGATAGTACGGATCAGGAAAAAGACATAACCTTTAAAAAACTAAAAGACGAAGACCGATTTGAAGATTTTAGTTTTACAAATCCGCCTTTAATGCGTATCACGCTGGCTAAGTTTGGAGAGAGTACTTATAAAATGATCTGGACGAAACATCACGTATTATGGGACGGATGGTCCGGGCAAGTGATCATTCAGGAAGTGATACGTGCGTACACCAACCTAATGCACGGTGTTGAACCTGAGGCACAAGAAGAAGACCGATACGAAGATTTTATCAATTATATTAAAGCGATAGACGCCTTTGAAGAAAAAGAATTCTGGCAGACTTATATGCAGGATTTTAACGAACCTTCATTACTGCCTTTCTGTAAAGCATTACACGAACGTAACAAAGGAAAAGGAAAATATGAGCGTATTACCATTGATTTTGATGCGGAATTAACGCAAAAAATAAATGATTTTTCTAAAGCACAGCATGTTACACCTAATACTTTAACACAGGCTGTCTGGGCCATTTTATTATCAAAATACACTGGTTTTAAAGATATTGTGTACGGTGTTACCGTTTCCGGACGTCCGGCGGAACTCAATTACGACAGCAAAGTAGGATTGTATATCAATACCATTCCGTTAAGAGCAAAAATAGATCAGAATCAAACGATTACTGATTTTCTGGCAATGCTTCAGAAAACATCTGTAACGGCTAGGAATTTCCAACATACGTCTCTTAATAAAATTCAGCAATGGAACGAAATAAAAGGAGATTGTTTTGATACTTTATTATCGTTTACCAACTATCCGTCTAAAAGCAGTGACAGCAAGCAGAAACCGGTTTTAGAAATAGAGAGTGTAAATGTAAAAGAAAACAACAACTATTTACTTTCGATTCAGCCTATGCTGAAAGACAGACTGGTGATCGATTTTACATTCAACAGTTCGATAATGGAGGCCGCTTTTGTTCAGATGATTACCGAACATTTCAGAACAGCCTTGTGTCAAATGGCCGAAGAGCAGTTTACTACAATAGGAGATTTCAATATGCTGGGTGCAGCAGAAATCGAAGTGCTTACCAAAGCTTACAACGCCTCTGAAGTAGATTATCCGGCAGATCAGAATATAGTAGAGATTTTTGAAGAAAAAGCAGCAAAAACTCCCGACGCCGTTGCTTTGACTATAGACGGTAAACACATGACCTATAAAGTATTGAACGAAAAAGCAAATCAGCTTTCCAGATACTTACAAGAGCAGGGTGTAGGTCCGGAAGTCATGGTAGGAATGTGTATCAACCGTTCTTTTGAGATGATCATAGGAATACTTGGAATCTTAAAAGCGGGCGGAGCGTATGTGCCTATTGATCCTGAATATCCAACGGAGCGCATCAGTTTTATACTAAATGACAGTAAGTCAAATATTGTATTGGTAAGCACAAAAAGCAGTGAAACCGTAAAATTAGATATCCCTGTTCAGCTGGTAAATTTAGATCATGCAGATACATTTCTTTCTGCTTATGAAACGACCAATTTAGAGTTGGATTTACCTTTAGACAACCTGGCTTATGTCATTTATACATCAGGAACTACCGGAGTGCCTAAAGGAGTAATGATTGAACACGGCAACGTAGTGAGACTTTTCTTTACGGAAAAACCTTTGTTTGATTTTGACGAAAAAGACGTATGGTGCCTGTTCCATTCTTATAGTTTTGACTTTTCGGTTTGGGAAATATTTGGTGCCTTGTTATACGGAGGCAGACTGGTGATCGTTCCTGAACTGGTTGCAAAAGATACAGAAGCATTTGCAGATCTTTTAGCGGAGCAGAAAGTAACCGTATTGAATCAGACACCTTCTGCATTCAATGCTTTACAAGAGCAGGTAATCGACAAAAAACATCCTTTGAAAGTACGTTATGTAATATTTGGAGGTGAGGCACTTACACCGGGAGTTCTTAAACCATGGGCGGCTCAATATCCGGATTGTGCTTTGATCAACATGTACGGTATTACCGAAACAACGGTGCACGTAACCTTTAAAGAGATCGGAACACGTGAAATTAACCTTAATGTAAGTGATATCGGAAGACCTATCCCAACAATGAGCTGCTATATTCTGGATGAAAATATGGAATTAGTACCCATGGGAGTTGCCGGAGAATTGTTTGTTTCAGGAGCCGGAGTTTCAAGAGGATATTTAAATCGTCCAGAACTTTCAAAAGAACGATTCATGACCAATCCATTCAATCCTGGAGAACGTCTCTATAAAACCGGAGACGTTGCCAAACGACTTTCAAGTGGAGATATTGAATATTTGGGAAGAAACGATAAACAAATCAAAATCAGAGGATTCAGAATAGAACTTGGCGAAGTAGAAGCAGCTTTAAACATCTGTCCGTATGCGAATCATGCCACAGTTATTGTACATGAAGATCAGTTTTATTCGAAAGAATTAGTCGCTTATGTAGTCCTTAAAGACAATTATACACTGGAAGATTTTAAAGGATATCTTTTAGAAAGTCTTCCTAAATATATGGTGCCTACTTTGTGCATCCCTCTGGATGAAATGCCGCTTACCTCAAATGGAAAAGTAAATAAAAAAGCCTTGCCAAAACTGGCATCACAAGGAACAGATGCAAGCGGTTATGTTGCGCCGCGCAATACTAATGAAGAGCAGTTGGTAACCATCTGGAAAGAAATTTTAGACAGAGAACGTATAGGAGTTACCGATAATTTCTTCGAGTTTGGAGGACACAGTTTAAAACTGACAAGACTTATTACCCGATACCATAAAGAGTACGGAATCAAGTTAGAACTTAGAGATTTATTTGTCAACAAAACAATCGAGGAACATTGTCCACTATTATTTGGTGCTGCAGCTGAAAGCAATGAAATCGAAAAAATCACCCCTGTTGCGAAACAAGCGAATTATCCGCTTTCGAGCGGTCAGTACCGCATGTGGGTGTTGAGTCAGTCGGGAGAAAATAATACTTCCTATAATATGCCTGCACAGCTTACTTTGGAAGGATACGATATTCCGCTTTTAAAGAAAGCCATTGATGCTGTTATCGAGCGTCATGAAACATTGCGTACTATATTCAAAGAAGGCGAAAATGCTGAGGTCAGACAATGGATCATTGCGCCTTCAGAAATTGACTTTACCATCCAGGAAGAGGATTTCAGAGGAGAAGCAAATATTGAAAATGCTGTAGCAGATTATATACTGCAGGATACTTTACAGCCTTTTAACCTTGCAGAAGGGCCTTTGTTAAGAATTGCATTACTGCAGGTATCCGATCAGAAACATGTTTTTTATTATAACATGCATCACATTATCGGAGACGGAGTTTCCATAAACATCTTAAAGAGAGACGTACTGGCATTTTACAACGCATTCAAAAATAACACGGTGCCTTCGCTTCCGGTCCTGTCTATCCAGTACAAAGATTTTGCGGTATGGCAAAAGCAGCAATTGGAAAACAATGCTTTTGATCAGCACAAAAAATACTGGCTGCAAACGCTTTCCGGAGACAGAGGAGTATTAGATTTCCCTAGTCAGAAAGCAAGACCAAAAGTGATGACCAATAATGGACAAACGTTAAGAACATTTCTTTCTGATACGGTCACCAGAAAATTTGAAACGTACTGTAAAACAAAAGGAGGAACCTTATTTACAGGAGTAGTAGCGGTTTGGAACATATTGTTTTACAGATATACCAATCAGAAAGATATTAGCATCGGGTCACCGGTTATGGGTAGAGATCATGTAGATCTTGAAAATCAAATCGGACTTTACTTTAATAATATTGTGATTCGCAATCAAATCAATCCGGAGGACAATTTTGACCAGATATTTGATAAGGTTAAAGAAGCCATGTTTGAGAATATGAAACATCAAATGTATCCGTTCGATAACTTGCTGGACGATTTAACCATAAAAGGTGATACCAGCCGTAATCCTTTGTACGATATTATGATATCCTATCACAATACGGGAGCAGCAGAAAATAATAAAGATTTACTGCTTACACAGGAAGAGACGGATCAGATTGTGGTTCAGGATCAAAAAGGATCAAAACTGGACATGCTTATTAATGTTAAAGAAATAGGAAATCACCTGTACTATAACATTAATTACAACACCGATTTGTACAATCAAAGTTTTATCGAAATCCTGATGAACGACTTTAAGTATTTATTGTCACAGCTTTTAGAAAACAGAGCAGAAAGGATAGATGATATTGATTTCCAGAAAGAAACCAAGCAAATCCTGAGAAGCCTTAATGCTAACAAATTTAAATTGGTTAAAAAATAAAAGCCTTTAGCTTATCGCATTTACAGCGATAAAATTCTTTTTCAAATTAGAGTACAGAGCCGCGAATCAGGTTAGATCATTTTTGGTTCGACCTGATTGGTGAAACTCTGAATCTTACGAACTAAATATTTTGATTACAAACACTACAGTCAAAAGCTGTATTCTAAAAAAATAAAATTATGATCAATAGTATACAAAAATTAAAAGGGATTAAAGCTCAAAAAGTAACCGATGTTGCACAAGTTGACTATTCAGTATGGCCAGGTCAGGCAGGATTTCCATTGGTAGTTAAACCATCGGCAGTCGGAATGCAGTTAAACGACTGGGTAGCTCAGAACAGAGCTGAATTTCAGGAAAAAGTGAATACCTACGGAGCCATACTTTTTAGAGGATTTCACATTAACACCGTTGAAAAATTTGAAAATTTCAGCAAATTATATGCAGATACTCCTCTTGAATATAATTTAAGATCATCACCTCGATATTCAGTTGGAAAGAACGTGTACCACACGACAACTTATCCTAAAGAATATTCGATCGAAATGCATAGCGAAAGCTCCTATGCGCCCGTTCATCCAAGCAATATTGTGTTTTGCTGCATCGATCCGGCCGACAAACAAGGTGAAACTCCGATAGCCGATAACAAAAAAGTACTGGAGTATTTAAGCGAAAAAACAAGAACTAAGTTTTTGGAAAAAGGAGTGAAATATGTGAGAAACCTCAACGAAGCTTATGGTTTGTCCTGGAAAGAAGTTTTTCAGACTGAAGACCAAAAAGAAGTAGAGAAAACCTGCAACGAACAAGGCATTTCGTTTGAATGGAAAAGTGATACCAATTTAGTTTTAACATGGACTAAAAAAGCAATTTGGGAACACCCGGCTACAGGAGATTCAGTTTGGTTCAATCACGCTTACTTTTTTAACAAATATGCATTGGAAGCCTCCTTTTTTGATCTGGTAAATTCAGAAGACCAGCTTCCAAATAACACCTTCTACGGAGACGGAACCGAAATCTCAAAAGAAGAAATCGAAGAAATCAGAGAAGCCTATCAAAAAGCTACCGTTTTATTCCCTTGGGAAAAAGGAGATGTATTATTCCTGGACAACATGTTGATGTCACACGGAAGAAGCCCTTATGAAGGTAGCAGACAAATTATAGCCTCCTTATTTTAATTTCTAAACATACCTAATCCAAAAACAAAGTACTGTTCGCGTTCTGCCGGAACAGTTTGAATACCTAATTAATCAGATACTAAAATCATGGAAAAAGAAACAATAAATAACGTTGAAGGATATCAGCTTTCAATAAATCAAATGAACTTATGGAGTGTAGCTGAAAAAAACATACAAAACTATTTTAATCAGGTAGTTATTGATCTGAAAAGTGATGTGACTATAGAAAAGTTAAAACGCGGATTAGCACTCGTAATAAGTAAAAATGAAACCTTATTGTTTAAAATGAACGAGGCACCAAATGTTGGTTTCCTGGTTCAGGCAGTATCTGAATTAAAGCAAACAGAAATAGTCGAAAGAACGGTTCAGGCATTGGATCAGTTTACGATTACATCGACTGTTCAGGAAAGTTTAGGATACGGGTACGACCCTTTAAAAGATAGTGCGATACGTTTTTGTCTGCTGAAAGATTCACAAGGAAATCAGGTATTGGCAGTGCGTTTGTTTTCACTTTGGGCAGACAGTTACAGTACCGCCTTTTTATGCAGCGAACTTTCCAAAGCCATCTTCGACGAAACTTCGTATGAAAAAGAAGAGAGAGAAGTGGTAGAATATCAGGATTTTTCGGCCTGGCAGCAGCAGTTGTTCAGCGATCCGGAAGAAGAAGGAGTGAATTTCTGGAAAAATTATCCAACAGATCTAACCAAAGACATTGTACCGTTTAAGAATCGCAATAATCAGACGTTCAGTCCTCAAAGAAAATCCATCTGCCTTATTGACGGAGATGCTTATACCGAACTAAAAGCCAAAATGGTTCAGGAGGATAGTTCAGCCGAACATTTGCTATTGTCTCAGTTCGCGGCTTATCTGTCAAAATTTGACGAAGACTCTTTTACAATTGGATATCTTCCGTTTAAAAGATATTATAACGAACTTGAAAATACATTTGGTTTAGTAGCAAAAACACTTCCGGTTGGCCTGAACGAATTTGCATCACTATCTGAAAAAGAAGCCATTGCATTTATCAAAAAAACAGTTGCAGAAATTGGAATGTGGTCGGATTATTTCTATGTAAACAGAATTCATGACAAGGAAGTTATTGAAGCTACAACCTTCAACTATGTGTTTGAGTATGCAGAGCTGAATGACAATTATTCTTCAGATACTTTAAAAATAAGAGATCTGTTTAGCGTTACGGATGTTTTTGAAGTAAAGATTAACGCTGTAGATTATGGCGACAGCTTAACCATAGATTTGTATTACGATACGGCTTTGTATTCCGATGCCGCAGCAGCTTTAATGGCTTCTCAGCTTAAGGGAGCTTTTACCAATCAGAATGATGTTTTAGCAGGTCAGGCCATTATAGCTGCGTCAAATGATACAGCTAAAGAATATGCCTCTTTTGATTCTATTTTGGAAATCTTTAACGAGCAGGCAGTAGTACAAGGAAATAACACGGCGCTGTCTTATGATGATGTTACTATTTCTTATAAAGAGTTAGACGAAAAATCAAATCAATTCGCTCAATATTTAATTCAGAATTGTGGGATTCAAAAAGCAGACCCTGTTGCGGTTTTACTGGATCGTTCGCCTTATTTTATGATTAGTGTTTTAGGAATTCTGAAAGCCGGAGCCTACTATATTCCAATGGACACCGCTTATCCAAAAGACCGAATTCAATTTGTTCTGGAAGATGCAGCCTGTAAACTACTTATCAGTACACCGGCTATAATTGGGGAAGAAATTTATGCCGATTTAACCGTTCTTGATCCGTCTAAAGAAGAAATATTTCAAGCACAAGGCGATACATCACTATTTAATAAAGTCCATCCGGAAGATATTGCCTATTGCATTTACACTTCAGGATCTACCGGAAATCCAAAAGGTTGTCTGATCACTCATGCCAATCTTTTAAACTATATACAATGGTCGAATGACTATTATTTTACGGATGCGGAGACAGGAAACTGGGGATTGATTACGTCTATTTCGTTTGATCTTACCATAACGTCTCTTTTTACAAGTTTAACCAGAGGGAAACAATTGTGGATCGGATCGGATGAAAAATCAATTAACGAATTGCTTATAGAAAGTTTTACCAACCCGAATATTGATACTTTAAAATTAACGCCTTCACACCTTTCGTTACTGAAAGAGCTGCGTATAGATAAAACAAACGTTAAAATCATTATTTGCGGCGGTGAACAATTGACTCAGAATCAATTGCAGAATGTGTGGGACATTGACAAAGACATTCGCATATTTAATGAATACGGACCAACTGAAACGACTGTAGGCTGTATCGTAAAAGAAATGACAAGCGATCAGACGGAGGTACGCATTGGGAAACCTATTGCCAATACCACCATAGCAATTGTAGATCAGCAGGGTAATCCTTGCGATATTGGAATGTACGGTGAAATTATAATTTCGGGTGCAGGAGTTGCAAAAGGATATTTAAACCGTCCGGAGCTTAATGCAGAACGTTTTATCGCAACAGAAAATGGTTCATTGTCTTATAAAACAGGAGACATTGCCAGATGGATGGACAATGGAGAGATCATCTACAAACAGCGAAGAGACGATCAGGTCAAAGTAAGAGGTTACCGAATAGAATTAAGTGAAATCGAACAACAGCTGCTGCTGCATCCCGGGATTCATCAGGCAGTTGTATTAGTAGACAGTAAAAATGAGAACGAAAAAGAGATTGTTGCTTTTATTGTTTGTTCTCAAAAAGAAGAATCAAAAGAGATCAAAAGATATCTGGAGCGCAAATTACCAGTGTATATGGTACCCTCTGTGATTATAGAAACAGATGCCATTCCGCTAACTGTAAATGGAAAAGTAGACAAAAAATATTTACTGACATTAAATAAAGGCCGATCATCAAGCGTAGCGTATGTGGCTCCGGTAAATGAACTTGAAACACAAATTACAGCCATTTGGCAGGAAGTACTTCAATTAGATACCGTAGGAACTGAAGATGACTTTTTTGAACTGGGAGGCCACAGTCTTAAAGCAACACAACTGATCAACCAATATCATAAAGTTTTTGAAGTAAAACTGGGATTAAAAGAAGTATTCTCAAGTACGACCATCAAGGCACATGCTAATTTGATTGGAAACTCAGAAATAAAAAAACACCTCTCCATACAAAAAGTTCAGGATGCCGAAGATTATCCGGTTTCAGCAGGACAACGCAGATTATGGGTGTTGAGTCAGTTTACAGGAAGTGCCGGAGTATACAACATGCCTTTTCACCTGGCTTTAAAAGGAGCATATGACGTAAAATGTTTTTCAAAAGCAATAGAAGCTACTATAAGCAGACACGAAGCTTTGCGAACGGTATTTAAAATCAATGATGAGGGTGAGGTAAGACAGGTAATCAAAACGACAGAGGAACTGGGGTTCCATGTAAATTATATGGATTACACAACCGATCTGCATCAGGATACAAACGTAGCGCAGTACATCAAAGAAGACACCTATGCAGCATTTGATCTGACAAACGGACCGTTGGTAAGAGCCAGTATATTGCAGCTTTCAGATGATGATTATATCTTTTATTATAACATACATCATATTATTTGCGACGGCTGGTCAATGAATGTTCTGGCAAAAGATGTTCTGGCACTATACGAACAGCTTCTGGAAGAGAAAGAACCGGAATTACCGGCACTAAAAATCCAGTACAGAGATTATGCAGTCTGGCAGCAGGAACAATTGCAGCAGGAACAAAACAATGTTCATAAAGAATATTGGTTAAAAACACTGACAGGAGAACTTCCTACTTTAGATCTGCCGTATCAAAAAGTAAGACCAACCGTTAAGACTTATGCGGGGAATAGCCTGAGAACTTATATTACACCGGAAGTCACAAACGGACTTAAAAAGTACGGACAAAATCAGGGAGGAAGTTTGTTTATAGGATTGCTGGCCGCCTGGAATGTCCTGTTTCACAAATATACCGCCGAAAAGGATATCATTATCGGAACGCCTGTTGCAGGTAGAGAGCATGCCGATTTAAGTGATCAGATAGGTTTTTATATCAATACACTTCCGTTGCGAAATGCAGTAGATCCGGAGCAGAGTTTTGATTCTTTTTACCAAACAGTAAAAGAAAATACCCTCTCGTCTTATGAACATCAGATGTATCCTTTCGATAATTTGGCAGACGACCTTGATCTTCGAAACGATACCAGCAGAAGTGCCGTGTTTGACGTGATGCTTATGCTACAAAACATGAGAGATGTTGCTGAAAACAAAAATCTGGATCAGACGGCTTTTTATACGATAGAAGATAAGGGGTATAAAGTATCTAAGTTCGATATGGACATTGCGTTTCAGGAACAGGGGGATTATCTCGCTTTTAACATCACTTACAATACCGACCTGTATTCGCAGGAAGCGGTATCACGTATTATAAACCATTACAAACAATTGCTGGAAGTACTGGTACAAGATCCAAATCAGCAGATAAAAAGCATAGATTACCTATCGAAAGAAGAAAAACAAGAGCTTATCGTTGATTTTAATGCCAATTCAGTATCCTATCCGACTGATAAAACATTAATCGATTTGTTTGTACTTCAGGCTGCCAAAACTCCTGAAAATACAGCATTATCATTTAAAAATCAAAAGTATACTTATCAGGAACTGGACCATCTTTCGAACCGTTTGGCGAATTGTTTAAGACAGGATCACCATATTGTAAAAGGAGACTTTATAGGAGTACAGTTAGAAAGAGATGCGTCTGTAATTATTTCGATTTTAGGCATTATGAAAGCGGGAGCGGTTTATATTCCGATAGACACAGCACATCCGGAATCCCGAAAAGCATACATTTATGATGATACCAACATAAAGTTACTCCTTACAGATAAGTCTCATATAACGATCAGCGATGATTTTAAAGGGACCTTGCTTGATCTGGTTACCGATTTTGAACCGAGTAATTATAGTGAAGATTTAGAAGATGTAAAACTTACAACGGATGATTTAGCCTATATCATTTATACTTCGGGTTCTACCGGAAATCCTAAAGGAGTAATGATTGAGCATAAAGGGATTGTAAACACTATTCTCGCTCAAATCGAACTTTTCGATATTACCAATAATGATAATGGATTGCAGTTTGCTTCATTCTCATTTGATGCTTCAATATCCGAAATATTCACAGCACTTTTATCAGGAGCCTGTTTATCTGTAATCGACAGAGAACACCGTGAGGATCCAAAAATGCTGGAGAAATACATTATCGAGAATAAAATCGCTGTAGCGACAATACCGCCTTCTTATTTGAGTCTGATGGACGTAAATTCTTTAAGAAGATTAAAAACTTTAATCACAGCTGGTGAAGCTCCTGTTTATAATAAGGTAAAAGAATATTTGGAGTTAGGAAATTACTATAACGCCTATGGCCCCACAGAAACCAGTATTTGTTCTGCGATGTATGGCTTGCTTAAAGGAGAGGATTTACCATTAGGAAATATACCAATAGGAAAACCGATTGCCAATACCCAAACCTTTATTCTGGACAAGGATCACAAAATAGTACCTGTTGGAGTTATTGGAGAAATATGCATAGGAGGAGCCGGATTGGCCAAAGGTTATTTAAACAGACCGGAACTTACAGCAGAGAAATTTATTGAACATCCGTATGCAGAGAACAAACGCCTTTACAAAACAGGAGATTTAGGAAAATGGCTGCCTGATGGTACTATCGAATTTCTGGGAAGAAAAGACGACCAGGTTAAAATTTCGGGATATCGAATTGAACTCGGAGAAGTAGAGCAAGCTTTACTGGCTCACAATCAAATTGACGAAGCTGTTGTAATGGTAGAGATCAATCAGTTTAATATCAAAAGTTTAATTGCCTATATAGTGGTATCCGATGATACATTGTCGTTAGAACAGCTAAGAGGATTCCTGAAAAACTTAATCCCGCATTATAGCATTCCTTCAGAGTTTATAGCCTTAAAACAGCTGCCGATCACCATAAACGGAAAGATCGATAAAAAAGAACTGGGGAATACACCGGGAATTAAAATAGCCAGCGAAAAACAATACGTAGCACCCGAAACAGAGAAAGAAAAACTGATTACCGGAATCATTGCAGAAGTATTGGGGAAAGAGGCAGGAAGAGTAAGTCTGCAGGACAATTTCTTTGATCTGGGAGCCAATTCCATAAAGATTGTCAAAATACTTAACGAAATCAATAAGCAATTAGGGCTTGATATTAAAGTCGTATCCTTATTTGAAAACCCTAATGTCGAGGAGTTTCTTCAATACTTAAATGCTGTTGATTCACAGGAAAAACAAACCGAACAAGTTCCGGAAGATATATCAGAAGCTCTGGATGAATTTATAAACTTAATGTAATACGATGCAATTTAATTACTATGGAAAATAATATTAGAAAAAAAGATATTGCTATTGTTGGAATTTCAGGTAAATATCCCAAGTCAGATAATATTAATGAGTTCTGGAAACATTTAATGAACGGAGAAGAATTAGTTCATTTTTACAGCGATGATGAATTAAGAGCGGCGGGAGTAACGGAAAAAGAACTTGCTAATCCGGATTTGATTAAAGCACAGGCTTCTCTGGAAGACCCTAATAGTTTTGATTATTCTTTTTTTGGATACACCAGACAAGAAGCAATGTCAATGGACCCTCAGGTGCGTATGATGCACGAACTGGTTTGGCTTGGTCTGGAAGATGCCGGATACAATCCTAAAACATACAAAGATAAAATCGGACTGTATTTGTCTGCTTCAGATAATATGAACTGGAGAGCCTATACGATGATCACCAATAATGATAATGTAAATTCATTTTATCTGAATCAAATCTCCAATAAAAACTTCATCAGTACTCTGATCTCTTATAATATGAACCTTAGAGGTCCCAGTTATTATGTAGATACAGCCTGTTCAAGTTCATTGGTTGGAATTCATCAGGCCTGTCGTTCTTTATTGATGAGAGAATGTTCTATTGCAATTGCCGGAGGAGTAAGAGTATATTCAAAAGTATACAAAGGGCACCAGTATCAGGAAGGAATGACCAATTCTAAAGACGGTCACTGCAAAGCTTTTGATGAAGATTCGTCCGGTATTGTATCCGGGGAAGGAGCCGGAGTAGCCGTTCTGAAAAGACTGGAAGACGCCATAGCCGATAAAGATCAGATTTATGCTGTGATACGTGCCTCAGTAGTAAACAATGATGGAAATCGAAAAGTAGGGTATACAGCTCCAAGTATCAGCGGTCAGTACGAATGCATCAAACAGGCACAGCAGATTGCAGATGCAACACCCGAATCGATAACCTATATTGAAGCACATGGTACCGGTACAAAATTGGGCGATCCTATAGAAGTAGAAGCTCTTAATAAATCTTTTGAATACAATACCAATCATCACTGCGCTTTAGGATCTGTAAAAACTAATATTGGGCATCTGGACAGCGCAGCGGGAATTACAGGATTTCTTAAAACAACACTGGCATTAAAAAATAAAATGCTTCCGCCGTCTCTACATTTTAAAAATCCAAATCCGGAAATTAATTTTAAATCCGGGCCTTTTAAAGTACAGACAGAATTATCGGCCTGGACATCGAAAGACAACCAGCCTTTGAGAGCCGGTGTCAGCAGCTTTGGAATAGGAGGAAATAATGCCCATGTAATTTTACAGGAAGCGCCGCTAAAGGAAGAAATCGCTGAGAACAATTCTTATAAGTTATTGCGTTTTTCTGCACAATCTGTAGGAGCCTTAAATGCCTATCAGGAAAGGTTAACTTCGTTTCTTGAAGAAAATGAAAAAGATAATTTTCAGGATATGGCCTATACTTTGCAGGTCGGCAGAAATCAGTTTAAGTACAATCGTTTTCTGGTAAGCAACTCCAGAGAAAATGCCATTGAAACTTTAAAAGATCCTTTAAGTAAGTCCGTTTATTCCGGTAAACTAAGTCAAAAGAGAAAGATCGTTTTCATGTGTACAGGATCCGGAGCGCAATACCTTAACATGGGTAAAAATCTTTATGAGAAGGAGCCTTATTTTAAAGAGCTCATAGACAAAGGATTTTCGATTATCAAAACGCTAACCGGAGTAGATGTTACCAAGGTTTTGTATGAAGAAAATTCAGCTGCGGAAAAAAATACAGACATTAATAAAAATGAATTCACGCAGCCTATCGTATTTGTTTTTGAATACGCTTTAGCCAAATTAATGATGCGTTGGGGCATCACTCCCGACAAATTAATAGGACACAGTACGGGAGAATATGTTGCCGCTTGTTTAAGTGAAGTGTTTTCTTTTGAAACCGGTGTAAAATTGGTTGCCAAACGTGCATTATTGATGAACAAGACGCCGGAAGGAAGCATGTTAAGCGTATCGCTTTCTGAAGAAAAAATAAAAGCCTACCTAAATGATCAGGTGAGTTTAGCAGTGGTTAATTCTCCGGAATCTTGCGTTTTATCAGGTACAGATTCAGCTATAGAGGCACTAATAGAAATATTGGAAACCGAAGAAATTTTATGTTCAAAACTAAGAATTTCATTAGGAGGGCATTCCTTTTTAATGGATTCAGTGCTGGATGAATTTAGAGAGGAGTTAGAAAAAGTCGAATTCTCAACACCTAAGATTCCTTTCGTATCCAATCTTACAGGACAGTTAATAAGTTCAGAAGAAGCGGTATCATCACAATATTGGGTTGATCATTTGCGTCATACAGTACGATTCTCAGACGGATTAGCCACATTGTTAAAAGATTCGGATAGCATTTTTATTGAAGTCGGACCAGGAAATACCTTAACCACCTTGTTTCAGCAGCAACAGCACGATGAAACTTCCAATAATACCGCTATAAATTTGGTCAGACATCCCAAACAGGAAATTAATGATCAGGAGCATCTTTGTCAAAAATTAGGAGAATTGTGGATGAATGGTATCGATATTAACTGGGAAACTTACTACGGAGAGCAAAAGCCATACAGAGTGTCAATGCCGGGTTATGTATTTAATAAAACAAAACTGCCTGTAAAAGTAAATCCTTTTGCGTTTCTCAATTTTTCAGGATCAGAAGGAGATTCTATTGCCATACCTCTCACCACAGAATATTATGATGACAGTGAAGCCTTCCAGGATGATTTAGAGGATAATGCGGTGTCTTTTGTAAACTATGTACCACCATCAAATGAAACCGAGGAAAAGCTTGTTGAAATGTGGAAATCATTTTTCAGTAAAGATGAAATTGGAGTTTTACATGATTTCTTTGCCTTAGGAGGCAATTCTTTAAAAGGTGTTACCATGCTTAAACTGATTCAGAAACGATTTGACATCGAAATCAAGATTAAAGATTTCTACCAAAAATCGACCATCAAAGAATTGGCTGCAGAAATAGATATGGCATTGAAATTTGTAACTCTTCAGGAAAATGAAAATAGCTACAAATCGGTTATGACCATTTAGACAGAGTCCTTTTTTCTTTTTCGCTTTAAGTGAAATAATATACCAAAAAAATAATCTTAACTATTAAACCCAAAAAACGTAACAAAATGGTCAATTTATTAAACGAGATATATGATAGTAACATTACAATATCGCTGGATGGAGAAGATCTGAAACTTGGTTTTAAAGATGATGTGATTGATGAAACGCTCATCAAAAAGATAAAAGAAAACAAACAGGAAATCGTTTCCTACTTAATCAAGTATACATCTTCGAATAAACATAATAATATACCAAGAGTTAATAGCCAGGAAAGCTATGAAGTTTCTTCGTTTGCCCTTGGAATATTGTCTTCTGTACTTGCCGATTCAGATTCAAAAGGTTTTAATTATGTGCTGACGTCTTCTGCACATTTAAAACAAGAGATCAATGTTGAAAATTTTAAGCGTGCCGTGTATAGCACCATTGAGCGACATGAATCACTGCGTACTGTATTTAGAATCAATAAGGAAGGAGAAATTAGGCAGCATATCCTGCAAAGCGAAGATATAGATTTTACGATAAACTTTTTTGACTTTAGAACTTTAGACAAAAAAGAAGAAATGATTAAAACTATTACCAGAGAGGACTTAGAAAAACCGTTTAATATTGGTGAGGGGCCTTTATTTAGAGTTCATTTGTTTCAACTCAAGGACAGTGAATTTATTTTTCATCTAAGTATACATCACGTAATTAGTGATGCCTGGTCTATTGATGTTCTGTTTAAAAATGTTCTTGCATTTTACTCGGCGTTTGAGTTGGGAGTTTCAGCTGAACTACCCGAGCTAAATATTCAATACAAAGATTATGCAGCCTGGCAAAACGAGCAGCTCTCTAAAGGACTGTTTAAAACTCAGGAAGCATATTTTAAAGAAACATTTTCCGATGAGTTACCGGTTCTTAATTTCACAAATAACAAGAGCCGACCAGCAGTGAGAACTGTTAACGGAGTTGCACTTAAAGCCTATCTTTCTAAAGAAACCACAGCACTGTTTAAAAAGCTGTGCTCTGATAAAAAGGGAAGTATTTTTATGGGGCTGATTGCCGTATGGAATGTACTTTTATATAAGTACACCAACAGTAAAGATGTCATTATTGGGACTGCTGTGGGAGGACGTGATCACATAGATTTAAAAGAACAAATCGGAGGTTATATTAACTCATTGCCACTGCGCAATCAAATTGATCCGGAACAGTCCTTCAGTACTTTTTTTGAAACTGTAAAAGAAAATACATTATCAGCCTTAGATTGTCAGTTTTATCCTTTCGCCGACTTATTAAAACTCATTAATTATAAAAGAGATATGTCAAGGTCTCCTTTATTTGATGTGATGATTCTGTTGCAAAATGCAGTAGACAATAACCATCAATATAAGATAGACGAAGCCCAAATAAAGAATATTAAACGATTAAGAGAAACTCCTGTATTGACGGATTTAGATATCAACTTTATTGAAGAAGGAGATTATTTAGCCTGTCAGTTAATTTACAATACAGACGTTCTGGAATCAGAATATGTAATAGGGTTATTGACACACTTTAAACAATTAGTGGAGAAAATAGTTTTGCATCCTAATATACCAATCTCAAAAATTGATTATTTATCTGTAAACGAAAGAGAAGAGCTATTGTTAGATTTTAATGATATAATACTGGATTATTCTGAGGAAGAAACTTTATTATCCTTATTTGAAAGACAAGTAAAACAAACTCCGGATGGAACCGCTTTGTTTGCAGGAAATAAAAAATTCACCTACAAAGAATTGGATGTAGCTTCAACTGATTTGGCTCGTTACATCTTTAAACATTATCAAATTGAAAAGGGGAAATTTATAGGTATACAGCTCGAACGAAATGAGTGGAACATTATATCCATGCTTGCGATCTTAAAACTGGGTTGTGCATATGTTCCAATTGCACCTGAAATGCCTGATCAGGTAAAAGAACATATTATTACTGATACTCAATTAGAATTACTGATTACGACAACATCTTATATGTTTGATATGGAATTCTATACGGGAGCCTTAATAGCCGTAGATTTAGGTTTTGATGTTAGTGATTGTGATTTGGTGGAAGTTGATGTACTTCCTTCAGATTTGGCTTATGTAATTTATACCTCGGGATCAACAGGACTTCCAAAAGGAGTGATGATTGAACACGGTCAGATTGTAAATACGATTCTTTCGCAAATTGATTATTTTAAACTAGATCAGAATAACAGAGGCTTGCAGTTTGCCCCTTTTTCTTTCGATGCATCGGTATGGGAAACATTTATGATTCTGCTCTCAGGAGGAAGCCTTTATATGGCAAACGAAGAGCAGCGAAAAGATGCCAATACACTGACTGCTTTCATAAAAGAGAATAATATTAATATCGCAACATTACCACCTTCTTACATTGCTCTGGTTGATATAGATGATTTAAAGACATTAGAGACACTCATCACAGCCGGGGAGGCACCGGATTATGAAATCATAAAGCCATATCTTAAATACGGGACTTATTACAATGCCTATGGTCCAACGGAGGTCAGTGTTTGTGGAACGATTTTTAAGATGCCGGAAAGTGATACTGAGGCCTATCGTAATATTCCAATTGGAAAGCCAATTTCTAATGCTAAAATTCATATTCTGGATCACTATAATAATCTGGTCCCAGTAGGAGTAGTAGGAGAAATATGCATAGGAGGAACAGGAGTTGCAAGAGGATATTTAAACAGAGAAGAACTGACAAACAGTAAGTTTATTAAAAATCCATTTGCTGCAGATGGTAATTTGTACCGAACAGGAGACTTAGGAAAGTGGACAAAAGAGGGAAATATTATTTATGTCGGACGTAATGATGAGCAAGTAAAAATAAGAGGCTACCGTATTGAACTTTCTGCCATTGAACAACAATTACTGCTCAATGATCAAATATTGGAAACTGTTGTTTGCGTAGAAGAAGGATACGAGGGAGCGAAGGAGCTTGTCGCTTATATTGTAGCATCAGAAACAATTAACTCCGGAAACATCAGATCCTTTCTTTCTAAAATTCTTCCTGAATATATGCTTCCGCAAAAATATGTGCAGTTGGAACAAATGCCACTCACAATTAACGGAAAAATTGATAAAAAAGCATTATACAAATTACAGAATGGTACCGTAATAGAAGACAATCATGTATTTGTGGCTGCAACAACTTTAGAAGAAAAACTACTGGTAAGTGTTTGGGAAGAAGTATTGAAGAAAGAAGGAATAGGTATTAAAGATAATTTTTTTAGTATTGGAGGGGACTCAATAAAATCAATACAAATTGTTTCAAAACTCAAACAACATGGATTTGTACTTAAGGCAGGTGATATCATATCAAATCCCAGACTGGAAGACCTTGTGCCTCTAATGCAAAAAAATGATCAGATCCTCGATCAGTCAGAAGTAACAGGAGAAGTGGTTTTGACACCTATTCAGGAATTCTTCTTTAGTAAAGTGAAGGACAAAATATTTAATGAACCGGAGTATTATAATCATACTGTTTTACTTCGAACAGAAGATGAGGTCGATCCAAAGGTTTTAAAAACGTCTATCGATCAGCTGGTACAACATCATGATGTACTTAGAATGGTTTTTCCGGTTGAGAATAATACCAGAAAGCAATATAATAAAAGCAGTACGGAAGAAAGTTATACCATACATTTTTATGATTTAAGGGAAGACGAAGATTATTTGACGACTATTAGAAATGCCGGAATAGCATTACAATCTTCTTTTGAGATAGCTAAAGGACCTTTAGTAAGAATTGGCCATTTTAGATTAAAAGATGGTGATCGTATCGCTTTTATCATCCACCATTTAGTCGTGGACGGGGTTTCCTGGAGAATTTTGTTGCAAGACTTTGCCGATTTGTATGCGAATAATAGAGAAGGGAATGAGTATAAGCTTCCCTATAAAACTACCTCGTACCAAGCCTGGGCAAAAGAACTGAAAGCCTACGCACAGGATTTAAAAACAACAGAAGAACTTTCGTACTGGCAGGAGGTTTGTTCACAACGTGTTATTCCGTTAAATGCAATAGAAGAAAATGAAGCGTACAAACTAAATTGTGACAGTAAAGCTACTATGTTTCTAGACAAAGAGACCACAACGCTTTTACAAACTTCAGCGCACATCTTATATAATACTCAGATAGATGATGTAATTCTGACCTGTTTGGGACTTGCTATTAAAGAGACATTGCATAGAGATCGGGTAACCATACAAATGGAAGGCCATGGAAGAGAAGAAATCATAGATACTGTCGATATAAGTCGTACTGTTGGATATTTCACATCGTTTTATCCTTTTGTATTGAATGTGTCCAAAGATGAGGCTCTTGAAAATTTATTAAAAGTAAAGGCAGACTTGTCAAAAATTCCAAACAAAGGAATAGGATATAGTACATTACATTTTTTAAATGAGGATGTAGATTTGAGTACGACTTTTGATTTGGAATATAATTATTTGGGAGATTTTGGATACGATGTTTCATCAAAGAAAGACCTGGTATTTACTTATGGAGCTGAGAGTATTGGAGGAAATTCAAGTCCGGAAAACTACAATAATATTGGACTGAGTTTTGTAGGAATGATTTCACTGGGTGAACTTAAAATAAGCATAGGATATTCTTCTTTATTATTTGAAAAGGCAACAATAGATGAATTGACAAGTGCCTTCAAGAACAACTTAGTTACTATGGTAAATCATTTGACATTGCTAAGTGAGAGTCAGGCACATAATAGTGACCATATTGAGATCAACACAGCATCTGATTTTGAAGTAACGCCCAATCAGAATTTTATACTGGGCAAAACAATGTCTCAAGGGATTATAGGTCCGATAGTTGCTCCCAAATTTGCTTCAAAAGAAGATTTCTTGGAAAAATTCAGACCTTTTATAGATTTTTTTCCAATTTTAAAAACTCAATTCTACAAACAAGGTGAATTGATAAAACAACGTATGTTGCCTTCTTCAGAAGTTAAAATAGAAGTCTATCAGGATACACAAATAAACCAGGAACAGCTTACTTCTTTACTGTCAAAACCTTTTGATGTAATTGAAGGAGCATTAGTGAAAGTACTTATTATTCAGGACACCAACAATCAGTCAGATCAAAATTCTTATATGTTTATAAGTATTCATCATGCACTTACAGATGCCTTTACAAATAGTATTTTGATAGCAAACCTTAGAGCTTATTTTAATGACCAGCCTTTAGAAGTTAATCATACTTTATATTATGAATTTGCAACATGGCAAAAAGCATATTTGCACTCGGCAGAAGCAAACGAACATAGAAAATATTGGCTGGAGACATTAAAAGATGTTGTAACAAAAGATGAAATTGATGATAAACCAACTGGACTAAAAGATTATGTACAGCAAACGGCCTGGATAACGGGGGAATCATTTAAAACTTTTTCAAGAATAATAAATAACACAGGTTTGACTCCTTCTGCATTTTTTATGGCATTACATCAGTTAATGCTTAATAGACATAGTGATAAAACATTACAGTTGATATTAGCACAAGGGAGAGAATTTGGAGATAAAGACATGGAGAGTCATAAAGTGCTGGGAGTTGTAAATAACTTTTTGCCTTTACCGGTTTTGCAATTTTCGGATAGTACAAAAAATAAATACGTCAGAGAAGTTTACAGCGCTTACATGGAAGCACTTGCACATCAGCAAATTCCTTATGAGGTGATCTGTGAAGATGTGGAGCGTGTTTATGACGTTTCGGTAAAAAGTGAAGTAGGTGGACTCTTAAATTTTATTACTAATGAAAGTGAAAAAAGTTTTTCGGCTCCAGTAATAGAAAATAACACAACTTATTCTAAAAATGACTTTAATGAAGGATTAGACTTAAGTTGCAATACCTATTCGAATGCTATTGAAGTGAGTATGTATTGTTCATTGGAAAAATATAATTTATCATTTTCAAAAGACTTTAACTTTAAAAATTACCTGCTTGAACTTTCCGCAGAATTAGTTTAGGAAAGTACAGAAATCAATACAAAATCTTCTCTTTTACAAGAACTTATGAAGAGCAATAAAGATATTGCATTGCACTTTATGAGCTTCTTAAAACAACCTATGTCTGTTTGTAAAATAGACTCTTGAGAAATTATAACACTATTTATTCAAATAAAACTTAAAAATTATAAAAAATGGAAATCCAAAATGATGATTTAGTATACATTAAAAGAAATTTAGCTATCGAACCTTTAGTAGACAACTGGTATGCATGGCCTCACTTAATATCACCGGCTACGGCAGCAATGAACATTAAGGACAGACATTTGAAAATTATGACTTCTTATGTTCAGAATCCGATGATTCACGCGGCGGCAGTTAAAACCCCTAAAATGTTAGGCGGACCTTTCATCGATTATGATGGAAAAAGAGTAGATGAAATCAAAGGACTTATTGATAACACCAAAGAACAATGTGCAGATCTTCTGAAATTAAGAGAAGATGTATTCGCTCTTAACGATATGCTTAAAAAAGAGGCAAAAGGATATGCACTTACAGAATTGTACAATAAAATACCGGAGAGTTTGCAAGGTCTTGTAGAATTGGTATATGATATCAATAACAATCCGTCATTTCGCTTTTTTGAATCCTTATTGTATGAAACAGAGTTTTACAATGAGTCGCTTCAAAGTTTCAATTTATTTTTAGTACATGACGATGATTCAAGATCATTTGTACTAAGCACACCAAAATTGCCGGGAGAGGATATTTTAAGAGTAAACTTGCCTTTGAAAAGCGAGAAAATAGATCAGCTTTTTGAAATGGAAGACCACCCAAAAACGTTTGGAGAAATCGCCAGAATATTTGAAGTTGAGGTAGAAGACCTTCCTTTGTTTAAATCGTTTTTCACAAAAGAAAAATCTAAAAAATACGAGCGTTATAGCGGAGACGGTGTTCTAACAAGATATTTTGGACATGCCTGTATTCTTACCGAAACCAAAAGTACAACAATCCTTGCGGACCCTTTAGTAAGTTACGGTTATGAATCGGATATATCACGTTATTCTTATGATGATTTGCCGGAATCTATCGATTATGTATTGGTAACACACAATCATCAGGATCATATTCTTTTCGAAACCTTGCTGAGGCTTCGACGTAAGATCAAAAACATCATAGTTCCAAAAAGCAACGGAGGTTTTCTTCAGGATCCAAACCTGAAATTAATGTTTGAAAGAATAGGATTCAAAAATATTATAGAGCTGGGAGAAATGGAAACCATTCATTTTGACGATTGTTCTATTACAGGATTGCCATTTGTGGGAGAACATTGTGATTTGGATGTAAGAAGTAAATTGTGCCATCACGTTGCCTATAAAGACGGATTAAAAATATTGTTTGCGGCAGATTCCTGCAACGTATCTCCAAAACTATACGAGCGTATTCACAAGGTAATGGGAGACATAAATGTTATTTTCTTAGGAATGGAATGCGAAGGAGCGCCATTATCCTGGTTATATGGCCCTCTGATGCCGGAAACTTTAGCACGAGATAAAGACGAATCCAGACGATTGGCCGGATGTAATTTCGAGCAGGCTAAAGCAATGGTAGATGTTTTTAAACCTAGCGAAGTATTTGTATATGCAATGGGAATGGAGCCTTGGCTTAAGTACATCAGTTCAATCAAATACACAGATGAATCTATTCCAATTGTAGAGTCAAACAAACTGTTAGAATACTGTCTTGCCAATGATATAGATCCGGAAAGACTTTATGGAGAGAAAATTATCGAATACAAAAATGATCTTGTCCTGAGTTAAAAATCAGGAAAGTTTAATAAAAGCTCTTATAGCAACAAACCAAATAATAATTAATATCATGATAAAATCAATATTCATATATGCACTAGTATTGTTATGTATGTCTTCTGTATCTGCGCAATCTTTGACCCAAGTATCAGGAATACTAACAGGAGAGGATCCTAATGAAAAGCTGGCCTACGCTTCAGTTATCGTAAAGCAGAACGCATTGATGGTAGAAACGGTAATTACCAATGATAAAGGAGAGTTTAAAATTGAAGGGATTAAAACAGGGAAATACAACGTTGAGTTTCAGTTTTTAAGTTTTGAAAGCACCACAATAGAATTAGACGTAGATGGTTCTAAATCCCATATTAATCTTGGAATCATTAAGTTGAAATCGAATGTAACCTCTCTGAACGAAGTTGTTGTTACGGCTGAAACTTCTCAGTTGGCATTAAAACTGGATAAAAAAGTATTTGATGTAGGTAAAGATCTGATTTCAAAGGGAGGATCTGCAACACAGGTGCTGGACAACGTACCCTCTGTAAGAGTTGATCCTTCGGGTGCAGTAAGTTTAAGAGGCAACAGTAATGTTCTAATACTTATTAACGGAAGAAAATCGGGACTAACATCGATTCAGGGTTTGGAACAAATTCCGGCAGAATCCATAAAATCGATCGAACTGATTACCAATCCTTCATCACGTTATGATGCAGCCGGGTCAGCCGGAATTATCAATATTGTTCTAAAAAAGAATAACAAACAGGATCTGAGTGGGAGTATGACGCTTTCAACAGGAATACCAGCCGATCACAGAATATTGGGAAGCCTTAATTATAAAAAAGGAAAATTTAATTTGTTCTCCAATTTTGGAGTCCGTTATTCCGATTATGTAGGGCTTAACACCAGAGATCAGGTAACGACATCAGATGGAAAGAATCTTTTTTTAAGCCAGCGCGAAGATCAGGACCGACATGATGATGGAGCATTAGTGTATTTAGGACTTGATTATGCTATAGATGATAATAATTCGATTACAACAGCATTTTATCGTAATCAGACCAAAGATAAAGATATCAATACTTTTAACTATTATCTTTCAGGAGACGGAGTTAGTAATTCACACATCAGAACTATCGCCGATTCAGAAGAAAGAAGAAGTTACAATCAGTTGGAGTTTAACTATACCAGAACTTTTAAAAAACCGGGTAAGAAATTTACCATAGACGGTCAATATGATTTTTGGAATAGCACAAAGGATTTTAACATTCAACGAAGAACCATTACACCAGATAACGGAGACTACTCTGTCATTGACACAAAATCCAACAGAGGTAATGACGATATCGTAATCCAGTCTGATTTTGTTACTCCTTTAAGTGAGACCGCAAATTTAGAAGTTGGAGTAAAAGTAGAACATCGATTAATCTCTACGGACTTTGCAGCTGATGAGGAAGTTAACGGAACACTACAGCCAATAGATGGTTTCAATAATGGGTTAGACTACAGAGAGCAGATCTTAGGAGCATACGCTCAATATGGAGATAAGATAAACAAATTCAGTTATCAGTTAGGACTAAGAACGGAGTACACCAGTATTGAAATTAAAGATCAAAATACAAGAGGTATTTTAACCGATAGTACTTATACGAGATTGTTTCCGTCTGTAAATTTAAGTTATGCCTTTTCAGAAAAATCGACTTTCCATTTAAATTACAGTCAGCGCATCAACAGGCCTAATCTGTTACAGTTAAATCCTTTTCCTGAACTTCAGGATTTTAATTCGCGTATTTTTGGAAACATTAAGCTAAGGCCTTCTTTAACCGATGGTATAGAGTTGAGTCTTTTAAGTAAAACGAAAAAATGGGTACTTAATCCATCAGTGTATTACTCCAAAACCAGAAATAATTTTCAATATTTCACTTCACAAAATGAGGATGATATTTTTGAAACAGTTTTAATAAATCTTGATTCAGAGTCGCGATTTGGAGTGGAACTTTCAGCACAATATACTCCAGAAAAATGGTTGTCTTTGAACGCAGTTCTTAATGCCTATAGTTTTGACCAAAAGGGAAATGCAGGAACAACAAATCTGGATTATTCTAATGAAACCTGGACTGCCACCTTAATAAGTCAGATTAAGCTTCCTCAAAGTCTTACGTTTCAAAGTAAATTCGAATACCAGGCTCCGGTAAGTGATGCTCAAACACATACTAAATCTTATTATTATTTGAGTATGGCATTGGGAAAATCGTTATTTAAAAATAATGCAACATTAACGTTGGGTGTAAATAATATTTTTAATACCAGAAAAATAAGAGATACAACCATTGGGAGCAACTTTGTTGTAAACCAAATGACCAATTTTAATGCGGCTCGATGGAATCTCAATTTCAATTACAAATTCAATAAAGGGAAAAACAGAAAAGAGCAAAAAAGTAATAGAGAATAGCGCTCTTATAAAGTTATATCCTTAAAAAAAACAAGCTATGTATTCAAATCAAAAAACACAGATATTTTTATTGCATTTTGCAGGAGGAAGTTGCTACTCTTTTGATTTCCTAAAGAATTATATTCAGAATAGTTTTGAGTATCATGCCTTAGAACTTCCGGGCAGAGGAAAAAGAAATCTCGAAAGACATTTTCATAAAAAGACAGATGCTGTAGATGATTACGTGTCTCAAATTAAAAGATTGAGAAATAGTAACCAACCCTATATCATCTATGGTCATAGTATGGGAGCAACTTTAGGATTGTCAGTTGCAAAAAAAATGGAAGAACAACTGGACCCGCCCCATATATTAATTGTTTCAGGTAATCCGGGGCCAGGTGCTTCTTATAATGATAAAGTGAGACACTCCTTAGGTGATTCTGAATTTAAAGAAGAATTGAGATCTCTGGGAGGAGTTCCGGAGGAAATACTTGAAGATGAAGATCTCTACAATTATTTCAGTCCTATCATGAGAGCCGATTTTGAAATTTTAGAAAAAAACAAACTTTCTGAAGTAGGTCTTGTAATTAACACTCCAATTTTTGCCGTGATGGGAGATCAGGAAGAAACGGTCAAAGACATTCAGAACTGGGAACTATATACCAGTGGAAAATTTGACTATCAGGTACTGCCCGGAAATCATTTCTTTATTCACAAGCAGGTAAAAACATTGGCAAAAATTATTAGTGAATGTGCTGCTTATTCAGCAGTGTGTGCATAACAGAAGCCAGGTAAAAGCGATTAGATAAGCCTGTACTTATAGTCTTTAGCGAGAATATATAGTCAGGCTT
This sequence comes from Flavobacterium tructae, assembly GCF_002217475.1. GTDB lineage: Bacteria > Bacteroidota > Bacteroidia > Flavobacteriales > Flavobacteriaceae > Flavobacterium > Flavobacterium tructae. The sequence goes on along the minus strand of NZ_MUHH01000021.1, from coordinate 79,923 downwards.
TATCAAAAGCACAATTATCCCACCCGAAACTAAATCAGTAAAATAGAAACTCCTGCGTAGTGGGGCCGGGGACTATTTGCAATTTTATTAAAAAAAGATATGAAAAATAATATATCAAAAATTAGCGACAATAAACTTATACCTTTAAGGCCCTTAATTGGATATTCTTTACTGGCAATAGTTTCAGGATTGTCAGGGTTTGCATTTATAACAATAATTAATAAAATTATAAGCAGTTCCATCGCCTCAAACGAAACAGTATCCATGCAAAATTATCTATATCTTTTTGCAGGAACTATTCTAGTTTTTTTTGTTTCGCGCAGATGGCTGTCGGAAGGTATTATTCGATTGTCCCAAAAAATATACTGGGACGTTAGAAAAGATGTAATAAAATTAATTCTGAGAGCTCCATACAGAAAACTTCAGGAATACAAAGAGGAGGTATATACCACATTGTCGACTGATGTAAATCACATTTCAAATGCCTCTTTAATGGTTATTACTTTTTTTTCTTCGATCATTCTTATACTGGCCTGTTTGGTATATATGGCATTTTTGTCCTTGAAATTATTCGCAGTTAGTCTGGCAGTCATAACAGTAGGAGTAATCATATATGCAGTTAGGGCAAAAACCAGTAACGTACAAATAAAAGAAGTAAGAGAATTAGAAAAAGTATTTATTGGAATTTTTAACAGCATTCTGAACGGAGCCAAAGAAATTAACATCAATAGCGACAAAGGAACCCAGATTTACGATAAGAAAGTAATGAAAATTGCCGCAATCGGAGAAGATAAATATGTTACGGCACTTTTAAAATATCTAAATAGTGAGATTATAAGTCAGTTATTATTTTATAGCCTTATTACATTTATTCTGGTGTTTGCAGGACCAGTTTTTCAAACGCCTACAGCAATCAAAATAAACTTCATTTTTGTTTTATTGTATTTAATGGGGCCTATTGTAAGTGTAATGTCGATTATCCCAGTAATGAACAGAGCATTAGTATCTCTTAAAAAAATGGAAAAATTGAAAAAAGAACTTACCGAACTTGAAAAATTGAAAGAGGTTGATGATAAAGAAGAATACAAAGATTTTTCAAATTTAAAAATACGAAACTATGCCTTTTCTTTTGGAGAAAATCAATTCTCAGTCGGGCCGATTAACTTTGACATCAAAAGAAATGAAATTGTTTTTGTGTATGGAGGTAACGGGGAGGGTAAAACTACCTTTATTAATACAGTCTTAAACTTGTATGATTTGGATAATGGAGAAGCTTATATCGACGGGGAATTAGTTCCGCTAAAAGAAATAGAAAAAATAAAGAATCTTTTTGCGCCTGTTTTTAGCGATTTTTATTTGTTTGATGAGTTCTACGGAATAACGAATGTTGATTATGATAAAATAAATAAATACCTGAAATTGTTTGAATTAGAAGGAAAAGTACACATCAAAGACGGCTATTTTTCGACCACTCACCTGTCGACAGGACAACGCAAACGAATTGCTTTAATCAATACACTTTTAGAAGATCGACCTATCATTGTGTTAGATGAGTGGGCAGCAGATCAGGATCCATATTTTAGACATAAGTTCTATACCGAAATTATCACTACGCTAGTTAGAGACGAGGATAAAACAATTATTGCCATCACACATGATGATAAATATTACAATACTGCAGATACTTTACTTAAAATGGAGTATGGTAAATTAGAAAAAACAAACATTTCTGAACTTGCAGAAATCTTTTAATATAGTCTATATCCTAATACATTTCTTTTTGGCCCCATACAGTTCTCTTTTTATTTTCCGGTGAAAAGAGTGGGGCCTTATGTGCTTTGTAAAAATGGAAAAATTAAGGAACAAAGTCGATTAATCAAATAAATATTATTGTCTATAAAGATATAATCTCAAAAAAATGAAAACGAATAAAACTAAAAAAATAATCAAAATAGCACTTTTTGTGCTATTATCCCTGGGCTGGATATTTGTTAGCACTTCTAAAGTGGGGCCATTTGGCTCTTTGGGAAAATTAACAACTTATAAAACAGGTTTGTTGTCCGTACCTCTACAAAGTGAGGGAATACAAAAGATTCACGGCGATCAAAAATTAGATATTTATGTAGATAATGTTGGAATTCCACATATCTATAGTGCTACAAAAACTGCAGCAGCTTACGGACTGGGATACATGCACGCCAAAGACAGGTATTTTCAAATGGAAATGATTTCAAGAATCGTACAGGGAAGATTATCAGAGTTTCTATGGTCGGGAACTTTAAAGTCAGATAAATTTTGGAAGCCATATGAATTTGAACAAAAATCAGAAGAGATACTGGCGAGTTACAAAAAAGGAAACCCGGAATTTTATGCTTATTTACAGGCCTATTCTGATGGAGTTAATGCTTATTTAGATAATAACGAGAATACAGATCCTCTGTATAAAGCCTTGGGAAAAGCGCCAAGAAAATGGAAAACAGAGTATTCATTACTATTCAACTGGTATTTGAGTTATACATTAACTTATTTCGATCACCATATCGACCAGCAGGAAGTTTTTGAAAAACTACCAGGAAAAGAGATCACTTATTTTTATCCTCTACAGCCAAAAGGAATAAATACTATTTTGCCTTCCGGTTTAATACCTTCCGATGTAAATGTCCCTCATTTAGGAGCAAGTTTTTCGGTAACAGCTCTGGAAGAAAAGGTTCAAAAAGAACCTTCTCTATTTGATTTAGGAGCCCAGCTAATGACAAATCATAAATTTTATCGAGGTATAGGAAGTAATAACTGGGTGGTAAACAACACCAAAACAAGGAGTAAAAATAACATTTTGGCAAATGATCCGCACTTGTATTTGACGCTTCCGGAAGCTTTTTATGAAGCTCACATTGTAACAGGAAGTCTAAAAGCATATGGTTTTACAATACCAGGTGTTCCCGTAATAGTAAGTGGTCATAATGATAGAATTTCCTGGGGAATTACAAATGGAGAATGGGATTTAGTGGATAGATACAAACTTCAGGTAAAAAACGACAGTCTGTATCTCTATGAAGGGAAATGGATTCCTTTCCAAATTAAAAACTATACTATTAAAGTAAAAGGGAAACCAGACCATATCGAAAAATACAGAAGTACAATACAAGGTAAAGTGATCAAAGAAGAGAATGGAGAATATTATGCACAGCATTGGTATGCTGCTGAAAAAAGTAATTCTGTAAAAGCAATGTACGAAGTGATGAAAAGTCGAAATTGGGATGGTTTTTCGACCGCTTTGAAAGGTTATAGTTATCCTCCTCAAAATTTTGCTTACAGCGATGTAGACAATAATATTGGAATAGTATGTGCCGGAGAACTCCCAGCAAGAAGCAGCGATTATATAGGTCAGGTATTAGACGGTACTAAAAAATACATTCCAACGAAACCATTAGGTGCATTCTGGTCTGCTTTTAATCCAGATAAAGGATTTTTGTTTTCAGCAAACCAACAGCCAATTCAAAACAATGTTTATTTTGGAGCACATGGTTCAAAAGACGATTACAGAGCCAAACGTATTTATTCGGTATTGGAAGAAAAGAAAGACTGGTCAGTTGCGGAAATTCAGAAAATGCAGAGCGATGTTGTTGATGTTTCTCTTAAAGATTTTAAAACATTAATGAACAATTATCCACAAAAAGAGAAGTATGATGGTATTGTAAAAGAACTAAAAAACTGGGATGGAAATATGAGCGGTGACGGAAATCAGGGATTGGTTTTTGAAATGTTGCGAAGAGTCTCTCTAAAAGAAGCAAAACAATTTGCGAAAAATAAATTACAGGTAAAACTAGAGCCTTCACTGCAGAACTTCTTAAAGTATTTAAATGATAAAAAATATACTATTCCAGGTGGTGACAATAAACAAAAAATGGTAAACGCTATTTTCGAAAAGACATTGGATACCCTGACACAAAGTTATGGCGATCAATGGAAAAAAGTTACCTACAAAAAGATGTCTAAGTTTGATATTAAAAATATCCTGTTCGTACCTGGATTGGGAGAAAAAATTGATAATATAGGAGGGAACGAAAATACAATTAACATCAATACAGAAAAGTTTCATCCGGTTTTTCGTGCAGTATACGAAGTGAAAAACGGAAGCATACAGGCCCACACCATTTTGGCAGGTGGTCAGAGCGGTTTAATAAACTCTAGACATTACAAAGATCAAATCGAATCCTGGAGAAAAGGCCAGTACAAAAAGAGTCAATTCGTGAACAATCCTGCGAAACTCGAAAAAATTATAACTACTATAAAATTTAACTAATGAAAAATATATTGAATTACTTGCCGTACATAGTTGTATTATTAGCACAATTTTTAATAAACAACTATACCGTAATATTGATCCTTACCATTGTAACAGGTTTTATTGCAGCTTTTAAAATTGAAAACAAAAGGGTTTTTCTAAAGTGCTTTTTAATTGGACTTGTGGTAGCCACTACCGTATTTCTTATCTACGAATCGCGCGTAGAGTATGTAAAAGATCTTCTTGTGAATTTAGGCTTATCAAGTCTTTTTATCTATGTGGTCTTTCCGCTTTTTAGTGCTTTAAACACCGCAATTCTCTTCTTTTTTGGCTTTAAAATTGGTACGTTGATTTTAGAAAGGAAACTTACTAGAGCCAGTCAGGCGTAGGATTTCAATAAAACCTGTAAAATTTATAGAAGACGGATAGTGGCCAAAGCGCACCGCAATGCCAGACCGGTTTTATTTAGGATTACAATTATGATAGGTACAGACCGTCTCTTTCTAAAAGAGACGGCGGTCTATTGTCTATTGGAGTACGAGTTTTGAAAGCTGGCAGAATTCACCCAAACCGTAAAATCAAGCTCTTTTCTAAAAAAATACTATTAACAACCAAAAACACCAAAAAGATGAAAGATAGTAAGCCAAAATGTAACTGTGCTAAAAATGGAGTAATGTGCGCACTTAAGATGAGTTTAATCAAACAAGGCGCATCAGTAGCTGACACTACGGCAAAAAGTAAAGCAGTTTGTCCTTTAAAAGCAGCAATATTCAGTTCTGCTTCTTAAACCGGCATATGACCTTGAAGAGGGTAATTAAAATGGAACAAATTATTTGTAAACAACCTTTTAGAGATTTAAAAATAGTTTGATTTATCAGATCCGTAGATATTCCATGAGGATATGAAACAGTTAAAATAGTGTCATTGTTGCAAGTAACAACTGATGGCATTGTAATCAATACTGAGAGCAGTATTTCAATTATACGTATGTATCATTGAAACTAAAAAAATATAAAATATTGGTAAAGTCTAATGCAAAATATACAGCGAGAAACCTCATTGTAAATTTTTATACACCTTAAATAGTATGATGCAAAATTCGACACATTACTTAGCCTTTAATGATTTTGAATCCATTCCTAAAATAGATTTAAAAGAAGATGAATATTACTTATTTCAGTATTCAAGTGATAGTAATCTTGATCAGGGTATTTTAAAATACTACCTGGAATTTTTACCTCAAAAGTTTAGACAGGAAGTACTTAAATACAGAAGATGGGATGACAGATATAACTGTTTGTTTGGAAAACTAATGGTTTGCATGGGATCTCACATAATGGGAAACAACACATTTGAATTCGATAAAATTGTTAAAGACATTTATGGGAAACCTTATATGTTAGACAGCAGTTTTAACTTTAATATTTCACATAGCGGCAATACAGTTGTATGTGTTTTTAGCAAACAGGAAATAGGAGTTGATATTGAAGAAATCAATGAAATCAATTATTCCTTATTCGAAAATGTATTTTCCACTCAGGAATTTGCAGAAATCAATCGTGATGGATTGGATAAGTTTTATGAATTCTGGACCAGAAAAGAATCAGTAATCAAGGCAATCGGAAAAGGAATGTCTATTCCGCTTACGGAAATTGAAATCAATAAAGGTCATGTAACCTACGGTGAAGATACCTGGTATACAAAAAGCTTTAAAATTGATAACAAGTTTTGTTCGATTACCACAAAGTACGATCAAATAAAATCCAGACAAACCCATATCCTGTTTTAGCAGCCTTTAAATAGAATTGACCTTCTGCGAATTGAAGGTAGTCGTCGCAGAAGGAATTTAAGGTTGCACAACTACTACAGCAAGAAAATAATTAAAAATAAAAAACGAATCTAATTATGGAAAAATTATTACTTGAACTTGAAAGAGAAATAGTTCTAAAAGATTTATATGAAATGGATGAATGTCCGCCATTAGGACATACTCCCGCTTTAATGCATGCCTATGTCATTCGACCGGAAAATCATGGAACTCCTTATCAGGCGTTTCAGCAGGAAGTGATTAAAACCCCTAAATTGGGATTTAATGAAGTTCTCGTTAAAGTGATGGCTGCCGGAGTAAATTACAATGGTCTTTGGGCTGGATTGGGGGAACCGGCTTCGCCTACTGCATTTCACGGCAAGGATTTCCATATTGCAGGAAGTGATGCATCCGGAATAGTATGGGAAATTGGAGAAGGACTAAAGAATAATCCGGAATTTAAATTTAAAGTTGGAGATGAAGTCATCGTACACTGCGGACAAACCTGTGGTATATGTCAGGAATGTAACGGAGGTAATCCGATGTTATGCGAATCACAGAAGATATGGGGATACGAAACCCCTTATGGTTCCTTTGCACAGTATACCAAAGTTCGTGCACAACAATTACTTCAAAAACCCAAACACTTAACCTGGGCAGAAGCGGGAGGATATATGCTGACTTACGCCACCGTATGGAGAATGCTCTACGGTTTTGCTCCAAACGATTTGAAGCCCGGTACCAATGTATTGGTATGGGGTGGAAGTGGAGGTTTGGGAGCTTCCGCCATTCAGTTAATTAAATTGGCAGGAGCCAATGCGGTTGCCGTTACGTCAAGTGATGAGCGCGGAGAAAAATGTCTGGAGCTTGGAGCTGTCGGTTATATTAATCGGAAAAAGTTCAATTGTTGGGGAGCTTTACCTGACATTGGTAATAAAGAAGAATACAAAGAATACTTAAAAGAAGTCAGGAAATTTGGAAGCGCCATTTGGGACATATTAGGCAAAAAAGTGAATCCTGATATTGTTATTGATCACATTGGCTCACAAACCCTTCCCGTAAGTACCTATGTTGTAAAATCCGGAGGTATGGTTGTTTTCTGCGGTGCTACATCAGGATTTAATATGTCTTTTGATGCCTCATTCGTCTGGATGAGACAAAAAAGAATACAAGGCTCTCATTTTGCATCCCTGTCTGAATTGTATCATGCCAATCAACTGATTTTACAGAAAAAATTCCATCCCGTAATATCTGATGTGTTTACCTGGGATGAACTGCCTTTAGCACATCAAAAAATGCTTGATAATAGTGTTGAATATGGAAACATTGTCATTAATCTTGCTTCGTAATAAAACAGCACAAAGTTATTTTTATACCAAAACAAACATCTAAAACAAAAATAAATCAAAACCTCCAAAATCGTATGATTCTGGAGGTTTTTTTATGCCTGGTAACGATTTTTGGATGTGATCTGTTTTATTCGGAAGCGATTACAGCAACAGTAATTGTTTAGAACAGAAAAAAGAGTTTTCAATACCATTTAAAAGACGTAATATTCAAAAAATAGGGCCTCTTTTAAATTGTCGGTTTTTACTGCGATTGCATTTTTTCTTCACAAAAAAACTTTATCTTGGCAGAGAAAATAGAGTCTGTTTCTTCTGTAAATCCGGCTGATAACAGAGCCTGAAGGGATTCATTGAAATCAGAGATTATAAAACAATAAACCGTACCAAAAAACAGATAAGAATGTTATCATCACATGAATTGTTATTCTTTTTTAGTGCCTTAGGAGCTTTTAATGGTTTCCTGCTTTCCTTATATTTTGCGGTAAATGCCAAAAAGAAAATTTTTGCAAACTATTATTTATCCTTGCTGTTGTTAGTATTAAGTATCAGAATTATAAAATCGGTTTTCTTTTATTTTAATCCTCATTTATCGAATACTTTTATTCAAATCGGACTTTCGGCCTGCATTCTTATTGGCCCTTTTCTATTTTTATATCTCCGATCTTACAGTCCCTATTCCAAATCAGTCTGGATTGCACATACAATACCTTATTTGGTAATCATGGCAATTCTGGGAAGTCTTTATTCTTATGTAGAGCATCCTCAGATCTGGCGTATGTGGATTGTAAAAGCCATATATCTTCAATGGTTGGTTTATATCGGTTTTTCTTTTAAATATATTCAGCCAATTCTGAAGAAAATCAAAGAGAAGGAGAGCTTAAAAAAGTTAGAAGTATGGTTCCTTAGCATCTATTTTGGAGTAGCTCTGGTTTGGGCAGCCTATACTTTCGCTGCTTACACTTCTTATATCGTCGGAGCATTATCGTTTACCTTTATTTTATACCTGATCATTTTACTGTTAATTTACGGAAATAGTCAGGAAACTACTTTCTTTCAGGAAAAAGAGAGATACAAAAACAAAAGCATTGATAAAGAGACATTAGATCTGATTAGTCAAAAATTTTCTGTTATAGTAGAAAAAGAACTTTTTTTAAATTCCAATTTCACTTTGGAAGAAGCGGCAAAAGAACTAAAAGTAACCAAACATATTTTATCACAATATGTAAATGAAGTAGTAGGCAAATCCTTCTCCAATCTCATTAAAGAATACAGAATCGAGAAAGCAAAAGAGCTATTAGAAACCGAAAAAAACTATACCATTGAAAGTTTGGGTTATGATAGCGGTTTCAATTCTAAATCAACGTTTTTCACCGCCTTTAAAAAACAAACCGGATTAACCCCCACCGAATATCAAAAACGGTACTCCAAATGAGTTCTTATTTATAGAATGAGACTTCAGTTTTATAATCTATACCCTGTAAACTAAGACGATACCGGACATTTGCATTCATTATTAATAACCTAAAAAATTAAAAATGAAAAAAGTGTTTTTGTTTATCGGATTAAGTCTGTTGTTTTTTAAACCAAATGCCCAAAGTCAAAATACTACTGATGACTGGAGTTTGATTCAAAAAACACTAAATCTCTACCTGGATGGTCAGGCCACCAGTGACTCTGTCAAAGTAGGTCAGTCATTTCACAGTTCCTGGCAGTTGAAAGGCTTCAGAGAAAAAGAATTCGTAGTCGTTCCCAAATCGAAGTATCTGGTAGGATACAAAAAACGTGATGTTAAACCGGATTATTGGTCGGGTCGTGTCGTTTCTATTGATTTTACTAATAATGCTGCCAGTGCCAAAGTAGAGATCAGCACTGCAAAGCTATTGTTTGTTGACTATTTCCATCTTCTGAAAACAGATCAGGGCTGGTTTATTGTAGATAAAATTTCAACCCGTACTCCTCATAAAACGGTTGAAGCGGAAGTAAAACCAAAAGGATAACCCAGTACTTTTTGTTCAAACTAAAACCGATAATCTCCAGAAAAATGTTTAAAATAATCGTTTTATCACTAGTTTTTACGGGACTGTATCCTCAAAGTATTCATGCGCAAAAAAACATACTATTTGTCACCTCAAATCAGGATTTTTATGGCAATACGAAAATAAGTACATCCAATCACTTTGAAGAAATAGTAATTCCGTACGACATATTTACAAAGGCAGGCTACAAGGTTGATTTTATAAGTCCGAAGGGAGGAGCAATTCCTATTGGATACATTAACGCTTCCGACAGTATCCAAAAAACATACTTATACGACAGTTGGTTTATGAGTAAATTGAAACAGACCAGAAAACCTGAAGAAGTTACGGCTAATGATTATTCCGCAATATTCTATACAGGCGGAGGTGCCGCAATGTTTGGTGTAGCCGAAAACCAGACCATTCAGAAATTAGCAGGAGCAATCTATAAAAAAAATGGAATAATTTCCACGATTTGCCATGGAACAGCAGGAATTGCTTATTTGAAAGACGAGAACGGAGTTTCACTCTATGTGGGACGAAAAATCACCGGTTTTCCGGATGAATTTGAAAGTAAAGAGATGGCCTATTACAAAACATTTCCCTTTTCGATGAATAAAGCAATTGTAGCAAATAAAGGAAACTTTGTTTATTCAGAAAAAGGAAGAGACGCTTTTTATGTAACAGATGGCAGGTTTGTAACGGGGCAGGATCCTACTTCAGGTACCAAAGTGGCCAATGAGGTACTCAGATTAATCAGGGAAAACGATAAAGAGGCAGGAAATAATACTGTAAAAAGTGACTTTGATCAAATCACCGAAGTTCTGATAGATTATATTGAAGGTACGGCAGAAGGACAGCCAGAAAGACTGAGAAAAGCCTTCCATCCCAATTTTAATTTGTACACAATAACCAATGATACGCTGTGGACACGTTCCGGTAAACAATACATCGCTAACATAAAAACTGGGGAAAAATTAAACCGAATCGGACGCATTCTTGCGATTGATATGGAGAAAGATGCCGCAATTGCGAAAGTAGAAATTAAAGTACCCAATTGGCGCACTTTTACAGATTACTTTCTAATTCTTAAATACGAAGGAAACTGGAGAATAGTACATAAAAGCTACAGTTGGAGAGCTATTCCTAAAAAAGAATAAACCATAAAAAAACATCCGCTAAACGCAGTTTGATCAAATAAGGTAATCAAAAAAACAGGATTTTTTTCGATTAAATATATTGGGGTAAATTAAAAAGTTAAATATCCTGAAAACCGATATTTTGGCAAACTGCAACTAGTTGGAAGTATTACGTATTAACAGAGATGAGGTCTCCGGAAATAGTTCAAAAACGAATTAAAAAACAATTAGATGCTATGATAAACAGATTTTTATTGACCATAATTCTAGGTTCATTTTGGGCAATAAATATAGAGGCACAAGTCAAAAGCAATAAAAAAATTGACGCCTATATAGTAGAAATTAAGAAGCAGTACAATATTCCGGGTTTGGCTGTGGCCGTAGTAAAGAATGGAGTACTGATTCACAAAAAAAATTACGGACTGGCAAATATTGAAATGAGTGTTCCGGTAACCGATAAAACGTTATTTCCCTTATTCTCGACCACAAAAGTAATGTCAGTTGTAGCCGTTTATCAATTGATCGAACAAAACAAGCTGTCGTTGGAGAGTACTATTTCAGATTTTGTAGAAGATTTACCCGATAGTTGGAAGAAGGTGAAAATTAAAAATCTCTTAACACATTCATCAGGATTGCCGGATATTGTTGAGTACACGGACAGTAAAGAAGAAGATGCGAAACAAAAAGTATATAGCGATACCATAAAGTTCAGCCCAGGAAACCAATTCGATTACAACCAAACCAACTTTTGGCTTTTAAATCGCATAGTTCAAAAAGTAACCCGAAAAAAGTTAAGTGAATATATCCTGGATACTCAGTTTCCTTTATCACAAAAAGAAGCCGTCTTTGAAGGTAATAATTTAAAAGTCGTTGAAAATTTAACCTATGGCTATGTCAATACAGCAAATAGTGGACAGATTTTAAAAAGAAACTGGAACTTTCCGGAATACGAATACGGAGCTGCTGCCCTAAATTTAACGCTTGATGCATTTGTAGAATGGAATAGGAAACTGGACAGCAACGAATTTATTTCAGAGCAAACGAAAGTTCAATTGTTAAAACCCTTTGATTACGAAGTCAAAAGGGATTTTACTTATGGACTGGACTTCATAAAAGTTAAAGGAGAAGTATCTTATGGTTTTTCCGGAGGCGTGTCCACAGCTTTCAGGAAATTCACCAACAAAAAAGTAACCGTAATTCTTCTGGCAAACGGAATGTTTATACCCACAGACAAATTAAACGGAATAAACGAAGTGGTAAACAAGATTGCAAGTATTGCCTCTCCATAACTTTGGTACTTTTACCGTTTAGGGATTTATTTTACTCAGGTTGAGATTTTTTTTTTTGGAAAAGTAATTTAATCCTTCCATTTTGGATGGATGATCGTATCATTTTGATAGGTATTGGTAAATTGAGAAATATGCTTTTAGTTTTAGTTGTTTGTTAGTCAGTGTTTTGTTTAGTTAAAAATATTTTGGCATATCAATTGTTTTTAAAATGCAAATCGGAATACCGATACTAACAGGTGTAAAACAATATAAATTAGAGAAACCATGAATGAAGATAAAATAAGAAAGAAAAAAATAAAGAAATTGGGCATATCAAATAAAGCGATTCGGCAAAAAGACAGGGTTATCAATTTAATGGTATTTACTACGATTTTTTTTATTGCACTTTTAATGATTTCACAAATAGTGTAGACACTGTTGAATAAAGACATCACATTACATCTTTTAAAATTTCATGAATTTGCATCATCAGGAAGTTTTAAAATAGAGAAGCCGTCACAGAATTTGTTTTGTGACGGTTTCTTTATTAGATCAAGTTTATTTAAGCACATTTACAGAACTTTTCTAAGAGGATTATTAGAAAAATTTTGTAAAAAGGACTGGCAAGTGAAATAAAATCTAAATTTGTAAGTATGAAAATTTTAATTGTAGAAGACGATTTAAGAGTTGCTGAGCTTATCCGAAGAGGATTGGAAGAACAGGGGTTTATCTGTACTTTAGTTTATGATGGAATTTCAGGAAAGAAAATGGCCCTGCAAAATGAGTTTGATCTAATGATTACCGATATCATTTTACCAAAAATGGACGGATTAGATTTGTGTAAAGTCATTCGTGAAAACCAGCCCAACTTGCCTATTATTATGCTGACCGCTTTGGGTACCACAGACGATAAGGTGGAAGGCTTTGATGCCGGAGCCGATGATTACCTTGTGAAACCTTTTGAAATGCGTGAATTATTGGTTCGCATAAGAGCCCTACTCAAAAGACATATAAACATAGGAAATAATTCAGGAAATGTTTTAAAATATGCGACTCTTGAAATGAATCTCAATGAAAAAACAGTCAAAAGAAATGGAAAAGAAATTAATCTTACGCCAAAAGAATTCAATCTTTTGGAGTTTATGCTTCTGAATCCTGAAAGAGTTTTGTCAAGAGTAGAAATCGCAGAAAAGGTCTGGGATACTCATTTTGACACCGGAACTAATTTTATTGATGTCTACATCAATTATCTAAGAAAAAAGATTGACAAAGATTTTGACCAGAAACTTATCCATACCAAATCTGGGATGGGATTTATCCTGAAATTAAATAATGAGGATTAGAACGCACTTAACCATATTATTCAGTATCATGACAGCTGCAATTTTGCTTGTATTTGCAGCAATTATTTATTTTTCAGCCAAAGAAGACCGGGAAAAAGAGTTTTATGCCGTTCTGAAAAAAGAAGCAATTACCAAGGCCAATTTGTTTTTTAATGCCAAAGTAGAGGTAAAAACCCTGCAAAGTATTTATCGAAACAACCGTAAAGTGCTTAATGAAGTTGAAGTGGCGATTTATGATGTTAATTTCAATCTTCTTTACCATGATGCTGTTGATATTGATTTTGTAAAAGAAACACCCGAAATGGTTAAGGAAATTTACCAAAAGGGCGAAAAACGTTTTTATCAGCAGGATTGGCAGGTGATAGGGTTGAGGTATACGTATGAAAAAAAGAGCTACATTATTACCGCTACTTCTTATGATCAATACGGTTACAGCAAATTAAATAACCTGCTTCATAATATCATTTTTGTCTTTACACTTTCTATTTTATTCATTTACGCGGCAGGAAGATATTTCTCCAGAAAAGCATTTGAACCCGTTAAGGAAATGACAGATCAGATGAAGAATATTACAGCTACTAATCTTGATTTACGTTTAAATGATAATGAAAATAAAGATGAACTTTCAGAATTGGCCAATACCTTTAATGAAATGCTTAATCGTTTAGAAAACTCTTTTGATGCCCAAAAACAATTTGTTTCCAATATATCCCATGAATTGCGTACGCCGCTTGCTGCGATTATTACCGAATTAGAACTTTCGATTACTAAAAACAGAGAAATAAGCGAATATCAATTAGCCATACAAAGCGCTTTAAGCGATGCCCGAAAATTAGCCCGATTATCAAATAGTTTGCTGGATTTTGCCAAAGCAAGTTATGATCCTTCTGAAATAGCATTCAAGCAAGTGCGTATAGATGAGGTTCTTTTGGATGCCAGACAACAATTACAGAGGGCAAATTCAGAGTATAAAGTAGATATTCATTTTGAACAGGAATTTGAAGATGACAGCGAAATTTCAGTAAAAGGGAACGAATATTTATTAAAAACTGCTTTTGTCAATCTTTTCGAAAATGGATGTAAGTTTTCAGAGAACCGCCAAAGCATGGTTTCGGTTTCCTTTGATAGAAAAAAGATCATATTGAAATTTTCAGATAAAGGAATTGGTATTCCATTAAACGATATAAAAAACATTTTCACACCTTTTTACAGAGGAGACAACAAAAAATACGCAGAAGGCAACGGTATTGGATTGTCTCTGACCCACAAGATTATTCAGCTGCATAACGGTACTATTACCGCAGTTTCAACACCTTCAAAAGGAACAACTTTTACCATAATATTAGAGAGTTTGTGAGGGGCTCTAATGGAATTCTAATTTTTTTCTATTTGTTTTCTAACGGCGTTTTATAAATAGTCAGACGAATTTTGCATCAAATATTTTTAGCGATGCAAATTCAAAAACAACAGTTTATTTTTTTACTCTTTTCCCTGGGGCTTTGTTTTCATACACAGGCACAGGAAAATTGTACGCTGCAAAAAGCACTTCAAACCGCGCGAAGCAATAATCCGTTTCTTAAAACAGAGCAATTAAATGTAAAGATTGCAGAATCGGATATAGTCACGGCTAAACTTCGTCCCAATCCAAGCCTGAACAATCAGACCCTGCAATTGATGCAATCCTCTGGATTTCATGAAAACACACAATGGCACGACAAGCAAAATCGTCAGGTCTGGTGGCAATTGACTAAACCCTTCCAAATAGCAGGACAGCGTAAAAATAAAATTGAGTTGGCCGGCAAAAATGTTTTGTTTGCAGAAAAAAACTATAGTGAAACAGAGCGCAATCTTTTTTTTGATGTAGCTAATAAATGGCTGGAAGTCTGGACCGCTAAAAGAAGATTAGAGATTATCAGTACCGCTAAAAGTAATATCGACAGTCTGCTTTTTACAAACCAAAACCGGTATAAAAACTTAGTAATTACCCAAACCGATTTATACCGAACCGAACTACTGTCAAAACAATACGACATTCAGCTTAAAACGGCATTTCAGGAGGTAAATAACCATCAAAGCGAATTGAAATTATTGCTTGGTACGCAGGAGAATGTTAGTGCCGACATGTCAGATGATTTTTTATTTGCAATGCCCAATACTATTGATGATCTGCTTGCTAAGGCATTTCAAAACAGAAGCGATTTACAGTCCGTAAAATCATTAATAGACGTTTCAGACAGTAATATTAAACTGCAGAAATCGCTTTCTTTTCCACAGCCCGAATTAGGAGTTATCTGGAACCCACAAAATACCGTTCAGTACTTTGGGGTTTATGCCAATATTGATTTGCCCATTTTTAATCGAAATCAGGGAGAAATTAAAAAATCGGTTTTGGTAAAAAATCAGGTTGAAAATCAATTGTCCGCTCTCGAAGTAAAAGTCAGAACCGAAATTAAAATCGCTTATGAAAACTATGAGAGGCAGAAACAAAATATTGCAAATTTTGAGTCACTATTGAAACAGTCGAAAACCATTTTAGATAATGTCAAGTATTCTTATCTAAAAGGAGGAACCACGATTGTTGACTTTTTAGAAGCACAGCGCAGTTGGTTAGAAACACAGCAGCAATATTACGATACGATGCAGTCTTACAAGCAAAGCTACATTCAATTACTTTATACAACAGGTTTAATCAATCAATTAGCATTATGATACAAAAAATAGTTTGCGCATTTTCAGTAGTAATCTTATTTACTTCCTGCGGAAAAAAAGAGAATAAACGAACCGAGAAAGAAACAGCACCAATTATAAAAGATAAGGGAGTGTCTATTCTTTTTCCCGATAAAAAAGGGATTGATTTTTTTAAAACAGAAACCATCAGTACCAACACTATAACAGCTCAATTTTCGGCACCGGCAAAAATTGCGGCGACCGTGTTACCATCCGGTGAAGGAGCTTTGCAGCCTGTTGTACTGTTTGACAATTCTGAGCTGGCAGCCAGTTACACGCAGCTTATGCAGAGTCGGATTAGTATCAGTCAAATTCAAAACATTAATATTAAACAAAAACGATCAGAATTAGAGCGTACTAAAGATTTAAATCGGCACGGAGCAGCCACAGGTCAGGATTTACTGAATGCACAGACCGCTTTATCCATAGAGCAAACCAGTTTGGCCAATGAAAAAGCAGCCCTGATAGAACATGAATCGAGATTAATTTCGGGAGGTTTCACTCCGGATATGCTGAGAAAAGCAAAAGTTGGAACAGCCTATCTGATTTGCGATATTCCTGAGAATCAAATAAGCAAAGTAAAATCTGGCAGTACAGCTGACATTTCTTTTAATTCATTTCCTAACGAAACATTCAAAGGCAGAATAGATGCGGTTGTAGATAGGGTTGATCTTGAAACACGAATGGTAAAAATTAGAATTTCAGTGCATAATCCATCAAACAAATTGAAATCCGGAATGTTTGCCAGTGTATCTTTTGGTTTGAAGGAAGGGAATTTCATTAGCATAAGTAAAACATCATTAATTACAGTCAATGGAAAAAATTATGTATTCGTAAAAGAATCTGAAAATAACTTTAAGAGAAGAGAAATTCAGACCGGTCAGCAAGTAGGAGACAGAATAATTGTTTTTAAAGGATTGAACAACAGTGAATTAGTTGTCGTTAAAGGCGCAATGCAGCTAAAAGGATTATCGTTTGGCTATTAAAAAAGTAAAAATGACACAAGCACAAATCTATATCGACAAAGATGAATTGAAAGGAGGAAAACCTCTACATCAATTCATAATGCATTTACTGTTGGAAAATGGTATTGTGG
The DNA here is from genome assembly GCF_002217475.1 of Flavobacterium tructae. Taxonomy (GTDB): domain Bacteria; phylum Bacteroidota; class Bacteroidia; order Flavobacteriales; family Flavobacteriaceae; genus Flavobacterium; species Flavobacterium tructae. Next base: position 62,897 of record NZ_MUHH01000021.1, on the reverse strand, counting down.
GAGCAACTTCTTTCACAGGTCATTCCGGTTTTGGAAGACACAACAGATTGAAGCAGCCGGGACAACAATTCTCATTTGATGAAACACCAATGCTCCTCACATTTATCGACGAGGACAAAAAGATAAAAGAAGTATTAACTGAATTAAGAAAGCAATACCGAGGCGGGTTTATTATAACCCACTCTGTTGAACTCTGGTAATCATGATTAAAAATTTACTCATATTCTCTCTGAAAAATCGCTGGCTGGTCGTAGGTATCAGCATCGCGTTAATGGCTGTTGGTTACATCTGTTTTACCCAGTTAAAAATTGAAGCATACCCGGATATAGCAGATACAAATGTTATAGTAGTGGCGCAGTATCAGGGGCGCGCTGCCGAAGAAGTAGAACAACAGGTTACAGTTCCTATTGAAAGAGCGTTGCAGAACACCCCAAATGTCTTAGACAGAAGAAGCAGGACTATTTTTGGTTTGTCAGTGGTACAGCTTACATTTAAAGACGGTACCGATGATTATTTTGCAAGACAACAGGTAATGGAACGCCTGGCAACAGCCGAACTTCCTGAAGGAGTTTCTTCTGAATTGGCTCCTCTTTCGACGGCTGTAGGTGAAATTTTCCGATATGTTGTAGAAGCCCCGCCAACACTCTCACCAATGCAGGTAAGAGATTTGCAGGACTGGGTTATAAAACCTTATCTGTTGCAGACCGCTGGTGTAGCTGATATTGTAACTTTTGGCGGACCTCTAAAACAATTTCATATTCTGGCATATCCGGATAAATTGCAAAAGTATAAACTAACGATTGCAGACGTTGAAAATGCCATCAGAGCCAACAATCAGAATACGGGAGGAAATGTCATTGAACGAGGCGGGCAAGGATTTGCCGTGCGCGGTTTAGGAGCAATCAAAAACGAGAAAGACATTGAAAATATTGTATTGAAGTCAGTCAATGGTGTACCGGTATTTGTTCGTGATGTCGTAAGTGTCGAAATAGCCCCTCCTCCGCCAAGCGGGGTTTTGGGATACACAATTGCCGATGAGAAAGTGAATGTAAATAGCGGGGTTGAAGGAATTGTTTTGCTGCGCAGATACGAAAATCCGAGTGAAGTACTCAAAGAACTTAAACAGAAGATCGAAGACTTACAAGGACAAGAACTGCCGGAAGGAGTAAAAATCAGAACGCTTTATGATCGCAGTTTTTTAATTGACCATTCCCTTCATACCGTTGGTAAAACGCTTTTTGAAGGTGTAAGTATTGTCATCATTATTTTGATTTTCTTTTTGGGCAGTATGAGAAGTGCCTTAGTGGTAGCTTTGACCATCCCGTTTTCATTGCTTTTTGCATTTATCATCATGAGGTTTACAGGCATTCCGGCGAATTTATTATCGTTGGGAGCAATCGATTTTGGAATCATTGTGGACGGTGCCGTGGTCATGGCAGAACATCTAATCCGGAAATACCGGACAGCAACACCGGAAGAAAAAGAAAATGGCATTGTACACATCACTTTACTGTCAGCTCAGGAAGTAGGACGCGAGATTTTCTTTTCCGTTACCATCATTATATTGGCCTACATGCCAATTTTGCTAATGACAAGAGTTGAAGGTAAATTGTTCTCTCCAATGGCATTAACCTTAGCTTTCGCTGTGGTTGGTTCGATGTTGGCAGCACTGACTTTTATTCCGGTCCTGATTTCTTTCGTTTACAATAAAGCAGTTTCAGCTAAAGATGAATCTTTCAAGGAACATAATAATAAGGTGCTTGAGTTTGTTGAACGGCTGTATGCTAAATTCCTCCATAAAATTTTGACGAACTATAAAAAGTCTGTTGTAATCGGATTTGGATTGGTATTGCTTTTAATTGGATTTGGTTTAAAATTAGGAACAGAGTTTTTACCGGAATTAGACGAAGGTTCTATTTTTCTTAGAGGAAATTTTCCGGCGGGAATCACCATACAGGAAAATGCTAAAAATGCGCCTAAAATAAGAAGTATCATTTCAAAATATCCGCAAATCGATTTTGTGATTACACAAACAGGCCGAAATGATGACGGAACTGATCCTTTCCCGGCTAATAGAAATGAGATTTTGATTGGACTAAAAGAGTATCATTTATGGAGTGATACCATTTCAAAAAAAGAACTTGTCAAAGATATCCGCTTAGAGCTCGAAAGAGAGCTCCCTAGTGTGAAATTTACGTCAGGACAGCCTATTATTGATCAGGTAATGGAAATTGTTACCGGAAGTGCAGCAGATTTAGCCGTTTCTATTGTAGGAGAAGATTTGGGAATGATGAGGAAAAAAGCAGATAGTATTGTTGCGATTATGAAATCGATGCCGGGAAGCGAAGGAGTAAATATAGAGCAGGAGGGAACACAGGAACAGCTGGCGATAAAGATAAACCGGGAATATGCTGCCCGATATGGTATTAATGTTTCCGAAATTCAAAATATGATTGAGGCTGCAATTGGGGGTAAAAATATTTCTACAGTGTATGACGGTACCAAACGTTATGATATTGTTATCCGTTACCTGCCACAATTCAGAGACAATATTGATGAGATTAAGAAGCTGCTCGTTCCGTCAGCAAACGGAGCCCTTATTCCTATGGAACAATTGGCAGAGATCAATTTTACTGAAGGACAGACCAATATTTACCGTTACAATAATAAACGAATGGTGACCGTAAGAACCAATATTAGAGGCAGAGACCAGGGCGGTTTTGTAAAAGAATTGCAAAAGAGAATAAAAACCGATGTGAATATTCCAAAAGGGTATGAACTAGTTTATGGAGGTCAGTATGAAAATCTGGAAAGAGCCGGAAAACAATTGGCTCTGACAATTCCACTTACACTAATTATGGTTTTTGTGTTTCTTTTTATGCTCTATAAAAATTTCAAGCATACGATAATAACAACGAGCTGTGTTTTATTTGCTTTGAGCGGAGGTATCATGGCCTTGTTAGTCAGAGGATATTATTTCAATGTTTCTGCCGGAGTTGGTTTTGTTTCCATTTTTGGAATTTCGGTAATGGCCGGTGTGTTATTGGTTTCAGCACTTCACAGAGCAACATTTAAGAGTCCAATTTCACAATCGCTCATTCAGCAGACAGCGAAGGAGCAACTACGGGCGATTCTCAGTATTCTTGTTTTAGCCATTCTTGGACTCATTCCAGCGGCTATTTCCAGCGGTATAGGTTCAGATGTACAAAGACCGTTAGCAACAGTTATTATTGGCGGATTAACCAGTACATTAATTTTTGCACCAATATTAATACCTCCCTTGTATATGTGGATGAACAAGAGCAGTATAAAGTAAACGCAGGCATGGAGATGTTCTGAATTATTCTGGTGAGAAGGTCTGAGGTTTTTTATTAGGATTTGAAAATGAAAATTTGTAAATTGTAAATATTTGATATTTAGTTTTTTATGATTTAGTAAGCGAAGTTTCTTGTGTAACCTAAATAATCTTAAAAATGAAAATACTTTTAAATCTCAGAGCAGCTCTGCTTTTAGTAATGATCGTTATTCTTTCATTGGTTAGTGCCTATTATAATTTTTCTATTGAAAACGATACTAAGGATATTCTGAAGGCGAATTACAACACGCTTGATTATTCCGGAAATATGCTTCTTTCATTGGATAAAATGAATTCTGATAAAGAAAATGCAATACTTGTATTTCAGAATAATCTGACCAGACAGATGGAAAATATTACTGAAGAGGGTGAGCAAAAAGTGACATATGATCTTCAGGTTAATTTTGATGCTCTAAAAAGTAATTGGAAAGATGAAAATTTAAAAAGTAAAATTCGTCAGGATATTTTTCACATTATAAAATTGAATATGGCTGCGATCAAGAAGAAAAGTGACATCGTTACACATACTACCGGGAAGGCAAATTTTTGGATCGCTATTTTAGGAGCACTTTGTTTTCTGATAGCATTCAATCTTATATTGAAGCTATTTAGTAATAAGCAAAAGTGATCTTTGTAGAGAATGAAAAAATACCTAAAAAATAAGTTCCTTTTAAAGCGGTCTCAAAATGATAAAAACATATCATTTTGAGACGTTTTTTTGTGCTCAAAAAATACCGTTTAGGATCTAATGTCTAAGATTTACAAGGTTTTAATGGCAATTGAAAAATTATAAAGAATTATTGGTATACAAGTTGGATGTAGTGTTTTGTATTTCTATTCTTTTTAGGAATAAAAACAGTAACAAATAAGATCTACACTCAACGACTATGAGAACCTTGACCTATAAAATAGAACCTATTGAAAGACATTTTACGTTTTCAACCCTGTTAAAAAAACAACAAGCTTCTTTACCACTTAAGGAAGCTGTAGAAATTCCGGATTTTAGTATTGAAAAAGCCAGACCTGTCCATGCCTTTTGGATAAAAGAAATTTGTGAAGTAACATTTGCATCTGCCATAGCCCGCGGAACCGGAATTTCCGGTCGTTCTCCCGAGTTTCTTGAAACCAAAATGAAAAAAGGAGAGGCAGTCATAGCCTTCACCTCAGACGGAAGGTGGGCAGGGTTTTCATTTATCTCCTCTTGGGAAAATGGAAAGTATGTTTCTAATTCCGGATTAATTGTCGCTCCTGAGTTCAGGCATACTGGACTTGCTAAAAGAATTAAAACAAAAATTTTCGAACTCAGCCGCGAGAAATACCCCAATGCCTGTATATTCAGTCTGAGCACAGGCCTTGCTGTCATGAAAATGAACCATGAACTCGGTTTTGAACCGGTCACTTACTCAGAACTGACTACAGACGAAATGTTTTGGGAAAATTGTAAATCCTGTGTAAACTGCCCAATACTGATAAACAAGGACAAGAAAAATTGTTTATGTACGGCGATGCTTTACGATCCAAAGCAAAATGAAATGACGACAGATTAAATACAAAATTTAGAAGTCACGTAATATCAATAATCAATAAATGCGATACACGTAGTACAGATATTGCCTGCAGTTTTAACCGCGGGAGCACAGAGAATTTTCAAGATGCCTATTTTTAAAAAGTTTCGAGAAACTATTCCGGTATAAAATAACAAAACCCTCAACAATGTTGAGGGTTTTGTCTTCAGCGGAGAAAGAGGGATTCGAACCCCCGGACCTGTTACAGTCAACAGTTTTCAAGACTGCCGCATTCGACCGCTCTGCCATTTCTCCAGTATGTTGCGACCATTTGCTGATTGCGAGTGCAAATATAAGATGCTTTTTTGATTATTAAAAATAAATGATAACCTTTTATTTAATTTATTTTAATGTTTAGGCAAACATAAACACATTCAGGGGATTAGGTGCTTTTTTAAAAGTATAGAAGAAATACTATAGTTGTAAAACAACAAAAACCCTCAACAATGTTGAGGGTTTCGTCTTCAGCGGAGAAAGAGGGATTCGAACCCCCGGACCTGTTACAGTCAACAGTTTTCAAGACTGCCGCATTCGACCGCTCTGCCATTTCTCCAGTATGTTGCGATCATTTGCTGATTGCGAGTGCAAATATAAGATGCTTTTTCGGTTCTCAAAACTTTTTCAGGCCTTTTTTTTAAGCTTTTTTGAAATAATTTTCAAGTATCTAGTTATCAGTATTTACGAAAAATGGATTTTTGAAAAATTAGTTCAGGTCGTCCAAAATTGGCACCGGTTTTTTGTTTTCATCCACCGCAACAAACGAAAAAGTTCCTGAAACTACGGTTTCGCGAAGCTCGGAATACATTTGCTCCATAAAAATATCGACGTGAATTTTACAACTCGTTCTTCCAACACTGATCACTTTGGCTACTAATTCGATTAAAGTTCCCGCCGGAATGGCTTTTTTAAAATCGATTTGACCGGTTGAAATCGTTACTACTTTTTTTCTGCTGAATCGTGTAGCACAAATAAAAGCAACTTCGTCCATAACATGAAGCGCTGTTCCTCCAAATAAAGTGTCGTAATGGTTTGTTGTACTCGGGAAAACCGCTTTAAATATTCGTGTTTCCGATTTTATAATTCTTTCTTCTACTGTTCCCATATATTAATAACTTACGTATTCGGTAATTTCAAGTCCGTATCCAATCATTCCCACACGTTTGGTTTGTTCCGTGTTAGAAACCAATCTGATTTTTGAAATGTCGATATCGTGTAAAATTTGCGCACCAATTCCATAATCTTTACTGTCAATGATTACTTTCGGAGCTTTCATTGTTCCTCCTGCCTGTAAAGTTTTAAGTTCGGAAATTCTGTTCAACAGATTTACTGCCGTCATATCCTGATTAATGAATAACACGGCTCCTTTACCATTTTCATTAATCACTTTAAACATATCGTCTAATTGCTGTTCTGCATTATTAGTTAAGGTACCTAGTAAATCGTTGTTTACCTGCGACGAATTGATTCTTGTTAAAATTGCTTCTCCCAGATTCCAGGTTCCTTTTGTTAAGGCAATATGAATTTGTTTGTTGGTGGTTTGCTCGTATGCTCTTAATCTGAAAGTTCCAAAACGAGTTTCAATATCAAAATCCTCTTTTTTTACAATCAGACTGTCGTGTTGCATTCTGTAAGCTACCAAATCTTCAATCGAAACTAATTTTAAATTGAATTTTTTAGCCACTTTTGCCAATTCAGGCAAACGAGACATGGTACCGTCTTCATTCAAAATTTCGCAAATAACACCAGCTGGTTTAAATCCTGCTAATCGGGCAAAATCTATAGCGGCTTCTGTGTGTCCGGTTCTTCTTAAAACACCTCCTTGTTTGGCTACTAAAGGGAAAATATGTCCGGGACGTGCCAATTCATGTGGTTTAACATTTGAGTCTGTCAATGCTATAACCGTTTTAGAGCGGTCAGCTGCCGAAATTCCTGTCGTTACTCCATGTCCTTTTAAATCTACAGAAACCGTAAAAGCCGTTTCCATATGATCGGTATTGTTGGTTACCATTGGTCTTAAGTCTAATTCTTTACAACGGCTTTCAGTCAATGGAGCACAAATTAATCCACGTCCGTGAGTAGCCATGAAATTGATCATTTCCGGAGTCACTTTTTCGGCTGCAGCCAGAAAATCACCTTCATTTTCACGATCTTCATCATCCACTACAATGATTACTTTACCCTGACGAATGTCTTCAATAGCTTCCTCAATGGTGTTTAGTTGTATTTTTGTTGTTGACATAGTTATTTTTGATTTTGAGCCGGAAAAAACCGCTCGGAAATTTTTTGAAATAGTTGTGAGATTGGAGTAGTAATTGCATCAAAGTTGATTAATCCGTTGTCGTTAGTAGCACGATACGTTAATAATACAGCTAAAGGCAATAGTATAAAAGAGGACATCCATGCTCCTAAAAACGGATTCATTGCGCCTTCCTGTGAAAGTCTTTTTCCAAAAGTATTGATGAAATGGAAGGTGATAAAAATTAAAACGGCAAATACAATAGGTAAACCAAGTCCACCTTTACGGATGATAGCTCCTAATGGTGCGCCAATAAAAAACATTAAAAAACAGGCAAAAGCGATTACAAACTTTTCGTATAAGGCCGTTAAATGTTGATTGATATCTCTTTGTTTTTCTTTTAAATCGTTTTGTGTTGATTCAATAGAATAGATATTGCTCGTCACATTGCTGCTAGCCATTCTTATCACATCAGCCTTTTCTTTATTGGTGTAGCGTGATAAAAGATCATTGGGCAGATTTTTTTTCTTGATGGTTGTTTTTACAGGAACGACTGATTTGGTAATACCCACACGTTGATTGATATTTTCTGAAAAAGAGATGATTTCATTATCCAGATTTTTGTTCAGGGAATCCAGTGTGTAACGAAGTTCGTTAATGTTCAGCATTCCGTTTGTGTTGCTTATATTTTCTTTATCGTCATCGGTTTTGTTTAATTCAGATAAATCAATATTAATGATCTGTTTTTTGAAAGCACTTTTTATGAAAGGCAGTTTTGCGCGATCTTCGTATTTTTTCGGAGTAACATCCTGGTAGTAATATCCGTCATTTAAAACTAATTTTAAAATACTGGATTTTTCGTTACTCATCAATTCACCATCTCTGGCTTTGATAACGGTTTTGTTTTCGCCGGTATTGGTTGGTTTTTCGTGAATCGTAACACCGGTTAAAATGTTTCCATTTTCGCCAGATTTTTTGTTGACTTTAATGTTGTAAAAACCAACATCATTAAACTGCCCTTCGGCAATTGCCATGGCAGGCTTAGCTTGTGCAATGTTTTTTCGGAAATTAATAAATTTATATTCCGCATACGGAATCACATTATTAGCGAACCAGAAAGCGACAATACTTAAAACAAAGATAAACACGATCAAACCTCGCATCGCTCTCTGAAGTGATATTCCTGATGATTTCATCGCTGCAAATTCATAATTCTCAGCCAGATTTCCGAAAGTCATAATAGAGGCCAGTAAAACCGATAGAGGTAAAACCAGCGGGATGATTCGCGGCATGGAGAATAAAAGGAATTTCACAACCAAAATCAAATCGAGATCTTTACCCGCAAGTTCAGAGATAAAGAGCCATACGGTTTGAAGTATGAAGATAAAAAAAAGGATTACAAATACCGTAGTAAATGTAATCAGGAATGTTTTTAGTAAGTATTTGTCTAAAATTTTCAACCTTGTAATTAATCTAATTTATTGATGTAGTATTTTGGATATTTGCTCGCTACAAATGTAAATTGATTTTTTGATAAAGGCTGATTGGTTTTAAAAGAATTAACGGTTAAAGTGGTTTTTGTTCCATTTTTTCCAGTTTCGATCAAGTTATAAATGTGTTTGGTCTGAATATCAATGCCTAATAGGATCTCTTTTCTTTGGTCTTTAGAGTTTGTAGGAGCTAATTTGATATATTGTATTTTTCTTCCTTTCACATTTTGCACAATATCCATGTTGTATTTGTAGCCGGAATTGAAGAAAGTCAGCATTTTTGAAGGTGTAATAGCAGTATCGTCCTTCTCGTTTACTTTTGAAATTGTAACTTCTTCGTCTTCCGGAACGATGGTGTAGGTTTTTTGACCGTCAAATATTTTTGTTACTCCCATAAAGTTCAATACATATTGATTGCCTTTCATGGTTACATTTCCTTTACTGTCCTGGTTGATGTTCTCTTTAGCGTTATTCAGGGTGTATTTAAAGTCAATAACAATATTGTTGTAGCTTTTTATTTTTGAAGTTACTTCATTCAATAAATCTTTGGCTTTTTTATCCTGAGCCTGAATAGAAGTGAAGCTCAAAAGCAATAAAACCGCCATTTGAATGCACTTTTTAGTCATCTTAGTAATAGAATTGTTTTGGATTTCCTGAATTTTTGTTTTCATGATGGGATTAATTTTGTTCATTATTAAAAAATTGGTCAAGAGCACTTAAGTCAGTGATGTTTACGGTTCTTGCTTTACTGCCTTCAAACGGACCAACAATACCCGCTGCTTCCAGCTGATCGATCAAACGACCGGCTCTGTTGTACCCTAATTTTAATTTTCTTTGCAGTAATGAAGCCGAACCTTGTTGTGCATTGACAATAATCTCTGCAGCTTCTCTGAATAAAGTGTCTCTTTCGGAAATATCCACATCAAGATTGATGCCATTTTCTTCTCCAACAAACTCCGGAAGCAAATAAGCTGTGGCATAAGCTTTTTGCGAACCGATAAAATCCGTAATTTTTTCCACCTCCGGAGTGTCTATGAAGGCGCATTGTACACGTATCACATCATTTCCGTTTGTGTATAATAAATCTCCTCGTCCAATCAACTGATCAGCTCCCTGTGTGTCCAGAATGGTTCGGGAATCAATTTTAGAAGTTACTCTGAAAGCAATTCTCGCGGGGAAATTGGCTTTAATTAAACCTGTAATAACATTCACCGATGGTCTTTGTGTTGCAATAATCAGGTGAATACCAATAGCACGGGCCAATTGGGCCAAACGGGCAATAGGAACTTCAACTTCTTTACCTGCAGTCATAATTAAATCAGCAAACTCGTCGACTACCAGAACAATGTAAGGTAAAAATCGGTGGCCTGCTTCAGGATTTAGTTTTCGTGCTCTGAATTTTTCGTTGTATTCCTTGATGTTACGTACCATCGCGTCTTTTAGTAAAGAGTAGCGATTGTCCATTTCAACACAAAGTGAGTTCAGCGTATTCACTACTTTTGCGTTGTCAGTGATGATAGCGTCTTCTGTGTCTGGAAGTTTGGCTAAGTAATGTCTTTCAATTTTATTAAAAAGCGTAAGCTCTACTTTTTTCGGATCTACCAGTACAAATTTAACTTCGGCCGGATGTTTCTTGTATAAAAGAGAGGTCAAAACAGCATTCAAACCTACCGATTTTCCTTGCCCGGTTGCCCCGGCCATCAGTAAGTGAGGCATTTTGGCCAGATCGACCACGAAAGTTTCGTTTGAGATTGTTTTTCCTAAAGCAATTGGCAGTTCCATTTCAGCTTCCTGAAATTTAGCAGACCCAATAACGCTTTTCATAGAAACCATTGTAGGGTTTTTGTTCGGAACCTCGATACCAATAGTTCCTTTCCCTGGAATAGGAGCTATAATACGGATTCCTAACGCCGAAAGTGATAATGCGATATCATCCTCTAAACTTTTAATTTTAGAAATTCTGATCCCGGCTTCCGGTACAATTTCGTATAAGGTTACCGATGGACCAACGGTTGCTTTGATCTGCGCAATTTCAATTTTATAATTGCGAAGTGTATCAACGATTTTATTTTTATTTTCTTCTAATTCTTCCTGATTGATTGTAATTCCTCCAGTTGAGTATTCTTTCAATATATCAAGCGTAGGGAATTTGTAATTGGATAGGTCTAAAGTAGGGTCGAATAAACCAAAATCGGCTACCAGACGGGAAGCCAGATTCTCTTCGATAATATCTTCTTCTTCCGCTTTTTCGATTACAAATTCTTCCGTATGAACAGGTGTTTTTACAGTTACCGGATTGATATCCATTTGAACTGGTTTTAAAATCGGATTCAAATCAATTTCTGAGGCGTTTGAAATAGTTGGTTTTAAAGCTTCTTTGTTGATTTCGAATTGGCTGATATTAGATTTTAGATGAATGTTGTCCAATTCCGGATCTTCTTCCTCGATAGCAAATTCTTCTAAGTTATAAGCACTTTCGGCTTCCTGAGGTTTTTTTATAGAAGCCAATTCAGAATTGAATTCTTTTTTAGTAGAATCAAAATAAGACTGAATTTTTTCAGGAGATAGTTTGATTTTAAAAATAAGGTATACGATTAATCCGAAAAGTAGTGTAAGTAAAGTTCCAGTTTTTCCGATGTAATCTTGTAAAAACAGATTAAGTTCATATCCAATCGTTCCGCCCAATTCAGGTGCTGAAGTGGCGAAAAATCCAAATAGTACAGAGACAATAATAAGGGCAAAAAGATCCCAAAACCAAGTGTTTTTTAATTTTTTGGTAGAAAGTTCCAAAGCGAGAAACATTCCGGTAAGGAAAAATAAACGGACGAATATAAAAGAGGCAATACCAAAACCTCTGTATACAATTAGATCGGCGAGGAATGCCCCAAATTTTCCGAGCCAGTTTTCTACAATTTCGGTACGATCGCCAAGCTGGCCTACCGCACTTTGGTCAGATTGCCATTGTCCGTTGGCATAAAAAGAAATAAAGGCAACTAATAGTGCCACAGAAAAGAGTATCAGAAGACATCCCAGAACAAATTTTTGTTGTTTGGATAGGTTTCCGTACTTTATCTTTTCAGTCTTTGATTCGTTTTTTTTGTCTAAAGTTTCCTTTTTGGTTGTTTTTGCCATTCTTGCGTTTCCTGTTGCCTATATAAATTTTGGGATGTAAATGATTAAGCCTATTGCTATCGCTGTCATCGCGGCAAAAAATACCGCTCCGGCTGCAATATCTTTGATAAAACCGATTCGTTTGCTGTAATCAGGGTGAATAAAATCGGCAATTTTTTCTACTGCCGTATTCAAACCTTCAACACTTAAAACGAGGCCTATGGCTAATGTTTGACACAGCCATTCGGTTTGTGAAATATGAAAATAAAACCCGGCAATAGTCATGATAATTCCCAGAGAGAATTGAACCATAATGCTGTGTTCTGTTTTGATTAATTTTACCGCTCCGTTAAAAGCATAGGTCATACTTTTTAGTCGGCCGGTAACAAAGGTATTGTCTTTTTGAAATTCCATTTAAAGATCTTATAGTGCTGCTAAAGCTGCTTCGTAATTTGGTTCGTTTGCAATTTCAGCTACTTGTTCAGTGTGAGTTACTTTTCCATTAGCATCAACTACAATGATTACTCTTGAATGTAAACCAGCCAAAGGTCCGTCAACAATTTCTAAACCGTTTGTTTTTCCAAAATCTCCAGCCTGGAAATCGGATAAGTTAACTACATTTTCTAATCCTTCAGCACCACAAAAACGTTTTTGCGCAAATGGTAAATCTCTTGAAATACACAATACAGTTGTGTTTTCTAAGTTGCTGGCACTTTCGTTGAATTTTCTAACAGATGTAGCACAAGTTCCGGTATCGATACTTGGAAAAATGTTTAAAACCAGTTTTTTCCCGGCAAAATTGCTTAAAGAAACAACTGATAAATCGTTTTGTACTAATTTGAAATCAGCTAGTTGTGATCCAACTGTTGGTAATTCGCCTGAAGTATGAATAGGATTTCCTCCCAATGTTATTGAAGCCATGATTTTTATTTAAATTAATGAGGTTCAAAAGTAAGGATTAATATTCGAATCTAAAAGTATTTGTTGATGGGTTTAAGGAGAGATTAAGGTGGGGTTAATAGCCACGAATTCACGAATTATTTTGGATTTATCACAAAGTAGGTCATTTCGACGAAGGAGAAATCGCACTAGTGAATCGATAAAGAGTGGTAATTTTGATTTTAGAGTTTCTTGTGTGATCTGCTTCGCCTATTCGCTATCGCTTGGGTCTCCTTCGACTTCGCTCAGGAGGACACTCGTGGATTAAATTGAGAGTGTGACTGTAAACTGAGACAGAAAACTGAAAACTAAAAAAAAGCGCCTCAAAATTGAAACGCTTTCTCTTGTCATGTTTTTTTTATTTGTATGCTCGATTATTTATCGATGGAACCTAAAACACGTTTCATAAACGCATTTAGAGCTTCTTTTTTATCAGTGCCCTGAACTACCATTTTGTGTACTTCAAGCGCACCATACATATTCGAAATTAATTCGCCAATTACATCTAATTCTTCATCTTTTAAAGACGGAATTTCAGTCATTGCTTCTAAAACTTCGATAGTTTCAATGATATAATCCTGATCGTTTTCTTCGATAAATTGGGTTAACTGCTTTATTACGGGTAATTTCATTTTTCTAGATTTTTAGATTACTCGATTATTGGATTTTTAGATAAGGTTCAAAAAATCTAACCGTCTAAAAATCTAACAATCTATTTACGCGATCGCGTTTACCAAGTCGATTAAAACTTCTTGTTTGTTGGTTTGAGTTTCTCCAACCAATTGTCCGTTTACAAAGGTTGCGAACGTAGGCAGGTTGCTTACATTGGCTAATTTTCTTGATTCCGGTGAATTTTCAGCATCAACCAAAACAAAAGTGATAGCTTCGTTTTCTGTGGCTAATTTTTTGAATTTTGGTTTCATAATACGGCAATTTCCACACCATGAAGCTGAATATTGCACTACTACTTTTTCGTTTTTAGCAACTAAATCTGCTAATGTATCTTCGTTTAAGTCGATTAACATAGTTTTTATTTTTAAGACACTAAGTTGCTAAGGTTCTGAGATGCTAAGTTTTTGCTCTCGAACCGAATAACTTTGTGTGGATTTATTTGATAGTTTTTTAAGTCGTTGAGATTCTAAGATCTAAGTTTAATCTTAGAATCTCTTGACTTTTATTGTAGAACTATATGTAAGATTCAAAAGTTAAGTTAAAAAACTTAGCATCTCAGAACCTTAGTATCTTAGCAGCTTAATTAGCGCTCAAATACTCAGCAGTACTGATTCTGTCAGCAGACATTGCTTCTTTTCCGGCTTCCCAGTTTGCAGGACAAACTTCACCTTTAGTTTGAATGTGAGTGTAAGCATCAACCATTCTTAAATATTCGTTTACGTTACGTCCTAATGGCATATCGTTAACACTTTCGTGGAAGATTTTTCCAGTTTCGTCAATTAAGTAAGTAGCTCTGTATGGTACATTTGAACCTTCGATGATAACTGAATCAGTTTCTTCGCTGTAGCTTGTAGCTTCGATGTCAAGAATACCTAAAATGTTAGCTAAGTTACGGTTTGTATCTGCTAAGATTGGGTAAGTAACACCTTCGATTCCACCGTTGTTTTTTGGTGTGTTTAACCATGCAAAGTGTACTTCGTTTGTATCACATGAAGCTCCGATTACGATAGTATTTCTTTTTTCAAATTCTGGTAAAGCAGCTTGGAAGGCGTGTAATTCAGTTGGGCAAACAAAAGTGAAATCTTTTGGGTACCAAAACAATAATACTTTTTTGTTGTTGTTTACTGCTTCTTCAAAAATGTTGATTTTTAAATTATCACCCATTTCAGAGATAGCATCAACTGCAATACTTGGGAATTTTTTTCCTACTAAAGACATATTTTTCGTTTTAAAGTTAAAAATTTATTTCTGGTGCAAAAGTAGGGCATAAGTGCGTATTCTTACAATAAGAAGTAATTATTAATATTTATTAGGTGATAGTTTTTGGTTATATATAGCTATTTAATCTTTGTAAGTTATTGGATTTCAATATTTACGGGTAGGTTTCCTCTGTAGATATTATTTTCAAGAAATTGAATTCCTGCATTTTTTTGAAATTCTTCGAAATCCTGATACACCTGAATAATTCGGGAAGCTTTAGAAAGATTCGGAATTATTGGCAAAACATAAGGATTTCCGAAAACGTAAAGCAGGCACTTTTTGGTTTGAAGAAGGTCGGAAAGTAATTCTAAAACTTCATCATCGATTTCGAAATTATTCATTGGTTTTGCTTTAGGAACAAACAAAGAAATAATAACGGTTTCGAATGGCTCGAGACCTTTTTTGATTTCTGAAATGGATGAATCTTCGGCATTCTCAAAAGCAAATTCTGCTGAATTTAGTACGGTACTTAAAGTCTGAAAAAACGGATTTTTCGTGTTTTTGTATAAACTCAGCTTCGCTAACTGGTTGTTTTTTTGCGCTTCAAAAATCTGTTCGATGGTGAAATCATCAATGATTTTTGTGATGGAATTTTGAGCAATTTCAAGGTTTAAAGCTGATGCTCTTTCGAAATTTAGTTCACCTGAAGTAAAGTGATTTTCAGCCAGAATTCCAACTTTTTGTTTGGCTTTGATGATTCGGTTGAAACTTTCTTCAATACGTTCCGGAGAAGCATTTTGTAGAATGGCTTCGATTCCTTCGGGTACATTTTCGGCGAAACATAAAATATCATTACCTGCATTAAAGGCTTCCCATTCTAATTCCCCTTTGGTTTCGTATAATTTAGAAACACTATGCATGTTCAGCGCGTCAGAAATGACCAGACCATCGTAACCCAGTTTTTCTCGTAAAAGTGTTTCAATAATAGGTTTTGATAAAGTTGCCGAAGTATTTTTTCCTTCATTCAAACTTGGAACTGCTAAATGCCCAATCATAATCGAATCGACATTGTGTTCAATTCCTTTAATAAAAGGGTATAGCTCGTTTTCAAGTAATTCTTCTAAAGTCTCGCTTAAAACCGGTAACCCCAGATGCGAATCGACATTAGTATTACCATGTCCGGGAAAGTGTTTCAGACAGCCTAAAATTCCCACTTCGGACATGCCTTTAAGATATTCCACAGCAAAATGAGCTACTTTTTCTTTGTTTTCACCAAAAGAACGATAGCCAATTACGGGGTTGTTCGGGTTGTTGTTAATGTCGGCTAAAGGAGAAAGATTGTAGTGAATCCCGGCAGCTTTTAAATCTAAACCAATTTGTTTCCCCACTTCATAAACCAGATTCGATTTATCTTCCGGTAAGGCGCCTAACGTAATGGCGTAGGGGTACTGCGGTGTTTTTTCAATACGCATGGCCAAGCCCCATTCGGCATCAATGCTGATTAGGAGAGGGGTAGTGGCAGCGTTTTGATAACGGACAATCAGGGCTTTTATTTTTTGATAGCTGTCGTCATTGAATTCAACTTTTTTCTTGCTTTCGTAGTTTGTTGCAGCACTGGCACGACTGTGGAAAAAGGTAAGTCCGCCAATGTTGTGTTCTTTTATTAAACGTTCAGTTTCCTGAATGTTTTCTTCGGTATCGTTTATAAAAACTGCAGGAAAAAAGAATTGTCCCACTTTTTGTCTTAATGCTTGTGCTGTCATTTTCATTGTTATAAAGTCATTTTCATACAAACACTATTTTCCATTTTCTCGTAAGGCGGATAGTTTGGAATGATAGTGTAGCCTAATTTTTGGTATAAGCTGATGGCTTCCGGTTGATTTTTACCGGTTTCTAAAATCGTATAACGGTATTCAATTTCCTTAGCCCATTGTTCCAGTTCTGCCAGCACCTGAGAAGCAATTCCTCTTTTGCGGAAATCCGGATGTACAAACATGCGTTTGATTTCGACCGTATCTTTTTCTTTTTCCCTGAAAGCACCACAACCAACTGCTATATCATTTTCATAAAAAACGACAACATGTTTGATGAGATCGGTTTTGTTGAATTGATTGTAAAAGGCATGGTCGTCTCCATCTCTGATCTTTAAATCCTGATCTAATAAAACTACTAAATTTTTAAAATCAGTATCGTCTGAGTTTGTTCGCTTTAGATTATTCATGATGTTAAATAGGTTAGTTTTGAAGATTAATTATTATCAAGATTTCCAGTAAACCAGTCATAACCTTCAATTTTTTGATATTCGTTTGGTACAGAATTGAGTCGTTCTATTATTTTTTTATTATTGTAAGAGCGGTTTTTCGAAATGATTATTTTTCCGGTTTTTTGATCTTTGATATTTTTTTCATAGCTCACAAATTCAATGGTATCAACAGCTTCTCCATTCCATTTGTATTTATACATTTCAGTTTCTGCCGGATGTCCGTAACAAATACCTCTGATTATTTTTTCCTTAGGGGAGAAGGTTGGATTGATAAATTCAAAATCAGTGGAAAATGATTTATGGTCTTTCCTAAGCAAATAAACGTTACTAAATGCTTTTAGACAACACCCCACAGAACCGTACCAATTTACAACGAAATCCTTTAATCCATCGCCATTAATGTCTCTAATAGTATCGTTTCTATAAGTCATCGACCATTCATCGTGCGATAGTACTTTTTTTAATTTTTTACCATTTTTAGAATATATATCAATACATAATTTATCTGCTCCATATCTCCAAATAATTAAGTGTGGAGCGTTTTTGGTGAAATGATTATCCATATTCATTTCAACCTTAATGTTGTAATCCTGGTCAGTTTTGACCGTATATTTTTTTTGAAATTTATCTTTGCCAATATTTTGAATAGCAATTTTCAAAGCTTCAGATAAAACTTTATCTAATTTTAAATTATCAATTCTGTCCTGTTTTTCGATTTCGGCCCTTTTCTCTAAACGTTTCTTTTCTTTTTGCTCAAATGTTTTGGCAGCAGACTTTTTTTGGTCTGACAGTTTGTTTTTATTTTCATCATTTTGTCTGCATGATAATATTGATAGGATAATCAATGTAATAATACAGATCTTTGTTTTCATGCTTTTTCTGTAGTTTTAGAGATTGATGTTTTATTTCAACTTTGCCTTCTTTTGTTTTGCCAATTGCTTCTTAGTTTCAATTGCTTTCTCGAGTCGGTTTTTGAAACGGAAGAGTTTCGGCAAACCTTCGAGTCGGTCTTCGAGCGTAATTTTTTCAAAAACAACAATGGCTTTTTCTAAAACCCGAATCTCATTATCGAGATCAATCTGATTTTTGTAGAAGGTTGCCAATCGGTCGTAAGGATGATTTCCTTTAAAACCTTCGTTGATATTTTGTTCGTATAACGCAATTGCTTTCTCCGTTTCTCCTGCTTTTTCCAATTCAATTGCTTTCAGGTTTCGTTCGGCCTGTAAATTTTCATTGATCTCCATAGGTAAGATGTTCGATTTGGGGTTAAACTTCTTCAGACTTTTTTCCAAAATCTTTTGGGAATATTAAAAAACGAGATAAAATAAGACCCGGAATTGTGGCGATTACGACCCAAATAAAGAAGTTTTCATAACCTAAATATTTTTGTATAAAGCCACTAAGCATTCCCGGAAGCATCATTCCTAATGCCATAAAACCAGTTGCAAGCGCATAATGTGCCGTTTTTGATTCTCCTTCTGCAACATGAATTAAATACATCATAAAACCTGTGAAACCAAAACCGTATCCAAATTGTTCCAGAATAACAGTAATACAGGTATAGAGGTTTAAAGGAGAGTTAATTTCGAAAAAATATAAATTGATATGAAGATGGAAAATATCCTGTGGTTGAAAATGAGCCAGTCCGATAAAACCAAGAATAGGGAGGTGCATGGTCAAAAACATAGGAAACATCCATTTGGTAAGACCATGTTTAGAAAGTGCGATTCCGCCTAAAATTCCTCCAACAGTCAAAGCAAAAATCCCCAGAGTTCCATAGATTATTCCAACAGCTTCGGTATCTAATCCCATTCCGCCTACTTCCTTTCCGTCCAATAAAAAAGGACTTAACATTTTAAGTAATTGAGATTCGCCAAGTCTGAAAACAAGAATAAAAGCGAGAATTATTCCAATTTGTTTTTTTTGAAAGAAACTTATAAATATAGTTGCAAAGTTTTGATGATGTGTTTTATCTGTACTTTCTAAGGCGTTTATTTCTTCTTTCGGCGTAAAAATGAAATTGTAAAGGGTAATAAATGTCATTAATAAACCAACAATAATCATGGTATAGGACCAGGCTTTGGTGTTGTCGCCATATTTATGTTCTAAATAACCGGCAAGCAAAACAATTAATCCATTTCCGGCAAGCATCGAAAGTCTGTAAAAGGTACTTCTGATTCCTAAGAAAAAAGATTGCTGCTCTTTGGGTAAAACCAATAAATAAAAACCATCACTGGCAATATCGTTGGAGGCTGATGCAAAAGCGGCAACCCAGAATATGGCTAAAGTCATCATGAAAAATCCACTCGTCGGAATCGTAAATCCAACGATCAAAAAAGCAATGGAGATGAGCAATTGCATCGATAAAAACCATTTTCTCTTAGTTCCTGTCAACTCAATAAAAGGGCTCCAAAGTGGTTTTATCACCCAAGGCAGGTATAATAAACTGGTGTAGACGCCAATATCTTCGTTTGATATTCCCAGATTTTTGTACATAATTACCGAAACAGAGATAATTATGGCATAAGGCAATCCAGATGCGAAATTTAGAAACGGAATCCAGAACCATGGTTTATTATCTGTTTTCATTTGGTTGGGCAGGGGTATAAGGTTTAAATGGTTTTTTTAGGTCGATAGCTGCGGGCGTACTTTCATTGGCATAATAATCAATAAAGGTTACGGCACAGGCTTTGTACTGATTTATTTTTTCGGCAGGAATGCTGAATGAAATTACTCCGTTCGTTTCGTAAACGGTAATTTTATCGATAATTTTTGTAGCGTCATTAATGTCCACTTTCGAAACATGATCTCCGCCATAAATTACGATGTAGCGCACTTTTGTATTCAACGGACTTTTGATCGTGAATGTGTATTTACTGCTGTCTTTTGAATACTCACTGAAAACCGGTGTATCGATTATAATGTGCTTTAAATTGGGTACTGCAGCCGGAAGCGCCGGATATTTATATTGATTTTCTTCTAAAAGACGAACGATATCAAAGTTTTTGTTCATGAACCATTTAGAGCTGAAATACGCGCTTCCGCTTACTTTTTTGAAGCTTCTCGCATAATCAATCTGATTTGGAATCTCGCTGGCAAAATTCCAGCTTTTGTCATTGTCTCCTCTGATTTTATAAGAGGCATGTCCGATATAAAGCGCAGTATTATTAGAGTTCTCTGACCACCATTTGACTAATTTTGAATAAGAAGCTCTTGGGTTGTTCATACTCCAGTACAATTGAGGAAGGATGTAATCGATCCATTTTTGGTCCATCCATAAAACAGGATCGGCATACAAATCGTCGTAATTGGAAGTCGATTGGGTTTCGGAACCCTTCGGATCCTGAGATTTATTGCGCCACACCCCAAACGGACTGATTCCGAATTGTACCCATGGTTTGCTGGTTTTGATCATGGTCGAAATGGTGTGTACAAAGTTGCTCACATTTGCACGACGCCAATCACCAATGCTTAGTCCGGCTCCATATTTTTTATAAGAGGCAGTATCGTTAAAGGTTTTTCCCGGAACAGTATACGGATAAAAATAGTCGTCAAAATGAATGGCATCGATATCGTATTTGTCAACTACTTCTTTTACCACCTTAGTTAAATGTTCCTGAACTTCAGGTAATGCAGGATCGTAATATATTTTTCCGGCGTATTCAATCATCCATTCCGGATGTTTAAAAATGTCGTGATCGGGACTTAACTGCTGTTTGTTCAGGTCGAAAGTAGCGCGATAAGGATTCAGCCAGGCGTGAAATTCAAAACCTCTTTTATGGGCTTCTTCGATCATCCAGGCCAAGGTATCGTAATATGGATTGGGAGCCTGTCCTTCTTTCCCTGTCAGGAAACGGGACCATGGTGCGAGTTCTGTTGGATATAAAGCATCTCCAACGCTTCGAATCTGAACTATTACGGCGTTGTAGTTTAATTTTTTATAAGCTTCTAAAATCTCAAGATAGTCCGCTTTTTCTTTTTCTACGCTGTCTTTAGCCGTTTTAGGCCAGTCGATGTTGACCACAGTTGCAATCCAGACCCCTCTAAATTCGTTTTTAGGGTAAAGTGTTTTTTCCTGTGCATCGGATTTCCATCCGAAGAAAAATAAAAATAGAATAGAGAATAATAGTTGCTGATTTTTATGCATTTCAATCTTTTTTAACAGAAACCAAAAATAGTTTTTTTAGATGAGTATAAGAAATTATAATTTTAGAATAGTAATTTAAGGGGAGTGTTTAATTGTTTCATCGTTTATTCGTTTAATTGTAGGTTGATAAACGGAGTAAAATTGTTTGTTGTTTATGGTTTATAGTTTGTTGTTTGTAAATTAAAGTTGTCTGTTTGAGCAGAGTCAAGGTTGTCTGTCTGAACGAAGTATTGTCGGGCTGAG
>NZ_MUHH01000021.1:0-41660 GCF_002217475.1 Flavobacterium tructae | reverse complement strand
CTCAGCCCGACAATACTTCGATTCTGCTCAGCCGGACATTAGTAATAGATTTTTTTAATTTTATAATTCAAAATAGTTAATTCTAAAATCAAAAGGATTTATACCTTAAAAATGAGCCTTTTTTTGTAAAAATATCCTAAAACACAACTCCATAATAGTACATACAGTACAGAATAGGTAAGGGATGATAACAATTGATTTTCAAAAAGAGGACTGATCCAGTACTGGTACGCATAGTCTCTAACGTTTATAGTCTCGGAAATATTTTGAGGATTCTGAATTTTAATCATCGCAAATGCACGAGGCAGTATGCCGGAAACAAAAAATACAATCATTGGATTTACGCCCCAGCTGAGTAAAAAGGTTGTCCATTTTTTGTGATTGAGTATATCTACTACATAATAGACCAGAGTGAGGAGAAATAAACCAATCCCGGCAGTAAATAAAACATACGAGCTGCTCCAAAGTGCTTTATTTATTGGGAAAAATAGAGACCACAGTAATCCTGAGATAATGAGCGCAACACTAAGGATTCCCATTTTTTTGGCAATTTCGATTTTTGGTATGGGTTTTAGAAGCAATTGTCCTATTAGTAGTCCGATTAATCCGTTTGCTATAGTGGGTACGGTGCTCAAAATGCCTTCCGGATCCCAGGTTTTGGTAGCGATGTACATGTGATCTTTGAGTAAAATACTATCGAGCCATGACGCTAAATTGGTACCCGGTTCCAGATTTGCAGGACCAATTCCGGGAACTGGAACCAGTGTCATGATCGCCCAATAGCCCAATAAAATAAGAGCACTCAGAATGATTTGGGTTTTTACGTTTGTTTTTAAATAGACGAGTGAAACTAGTAGATAAACAACTCCGATACGCTGTAGTACACCGGGAAGTCTGACATCGCTGAAATTTTCGTGTCCGCCATAAGCTAAAGCAAGAAAAATAATGAAAAGACCAACGGCTAAAATGGTTTTAATTCTTAGGTTGAAGTTTCCAATTAAAGCATATCCAACTAAAGCGGTGAGAATTAAACGTACTATAAGAAGCGGAAATCCGTCAAGTCCGAGAAAATAAATACTGTTGAAAAAGTACAGAAAAAATCCAAGGCAAATGATGCGCAGAGAACGCGTGATTATTTTTAAGATGTTTTCGGGTTTGTCTTGTTTAATGGGCATGGCCAAAGGAATTGCGATTCCTACAACAAGTATAAAAAACGGAAAAACGAGATCGGCTAAGGTACAGCCGTTCCATTTTGCGTGATCGAGAATGGGATAAACATAATCCCAACTTCCCGGATTGTTTACAACGGTCATTAATAAGACGGTAAGGCCTCTTAAAACATCAACTGAAATGATACGGTCTTTCATTTTTTGGTGTATTATTTAATCAGGTAACGAAATTTTCCCCATGGTTACGGATGGAATTCCTTTGTGTGAGCCAAAATTAAAATCTTCGCCAGCTATAGTTTCATTAGCCAAAATAGCAAACAAAACGGCTTCTTTGGCATCGCCTGAAATACCCAGTTCATCTGTTTTGTGAAAATCGCAAGGCAACAATTCTTTAAGCCATTGCACTAGTAAAGGATTGTGCATGCCTCCGCCGGACAGGTAAATTTTGAAATCTTCGAGTTTGTCGACGGAGTTGTTTACGGCATAATGAATGGCTTCGGCGATTGTTTCGGCACTAAAACGGGTTAAAGTGGCCAGTAAATCGGGAGCAGCAATGGTTTCAGAGGAACTTCTGGTCAAAGCTGCTTTTACGTATTCGGCACTAAAAAGCTCCGGACCTATTGTTTTTGGAAATTCCTGACGGAAAAAAGCATCGTCTTTTAAATGATCGAGCAATAACTGATTTACAGTTCCTTTTCGGGCTATTTCGGCATCTTTATCGTAACTTTTTTCAGGGTAATACCGTTTCGTAAAAAGATCGATCAGTGTATTTCCTGTTCCGGTATCGGTTACGAAGGTTTCTTCGGGATTTAATGAAGCGGGTAAAAAAGTAAAATTAGCAATACCCCCCATATTGAGCATGATGCGGTTTTCGCCCTTTTTTCCAAATAAAAAATAATCACCATAAACGGCTAATGGAGCGCCTTCGCCACCTGCAGCAATGTGTTTTTGCCTGAAATCGGAAAGGGTAATGATACCTGTTTTCACAGCTATGTGGTCGCCATCACCAATTTGTAAAGTGGCGTTTGGAAATTTTTCCTGCTGGTGTAAAAACTTAGGAGCGTGCAAAACCGTTTGCCCGTGTGAAGCAATCAAATCGATTTCGGCGGAGGGAATATTTCGTTTTTTGAGAAAATTATTGATCATTTCGGCATGAAGCAAACCAATCCATTCGTTGAGCATCACCAAATGTTGAAAATCAATTTCTTTTTTCGCAAAAACTTTACGGATTTCAAATTTAATGTCTTCCGAATAATCAATGGTTTCAAATTGAGCTATTCTGACAGTGCTATTTTGCCCTGAACCTGAAATTTCGCATAAGGCAATATCGAGCCCGTCAAGGGAAGTGCCGGACATTAACCCAATAATGCTGCGGGTTTCTTTTTGAGCAATTTGGTACAGAGCGTTTATATTTTTATTCATGAAAATTGAATTTTATAAAGACGATTTGAATTGTAAAAGTTATAAAATGAACTCGTTAGGTATAATTGTTTTAACAGATAGATTTGTTTTTCGTCACGAATTCACGAATTATTATAAAGCAATAATTCGTGAATTCGTGGCGGAATTTTTTATTCACAAATCGTATGTAAAAGATGTATCATTTATTTGTTAACGGGTTAAAATTAGAGTATTTTGGCATTAATCGGCTTAAAAGTATATTTTTTTGTCGGATTTTTTACTGGTAAAATAAAGGCCTGTATAGGTAATTAGTGCATTTATAAGGATCAATTCATTGTCAAAGACATAACCCAAAAGAGCTTTCGAATTTTCGCTTAGTATATAAGTTAAAATAGGAGCTACGATACAAAACCAAGGTACCAGTTTGTCGGTTACAATTCTGTTTTTCTGAAGTAATCCAAAAGCATACAAGCCCAACAGCGGCCCATAAGTATAGGAAGCGGCCTTGAAAACCAATGCAACAACGGAGCTGTCGTTAAAAGAATTAAGAACTATAATGACCAAAAAGAACAGAAACGAAAAGGCGAGGTGCACTAGATGTCTTCGTTTTACATTTTTAGGATTTGAAATGTTTTCGGTTTTATCCATTCCCAGAAAATCAACACAAAAAGAAGTGGTCAGAGCCGTTAAAGCAGAGTCGGTTGTAGCAAAAGTGGCTGCAATGATTCCTAACAAAAATACCAGAGCGGGAACAGTAGCCAAATGATTCAGTGCAATCTCCGGAAATAGAAGATCTGTTCTGGGTTTGTTGGTTATCAAATCCAGCGGTACGGAAATGTTGTTTTTTGCAGCATACATATACAGTAAAGCTCCAAGACTTAAAAAAAGAAGACTGATCGTGACGAAAATAACGGTAAAAGTGTACATGTTTTTTTGTGCTTCTTTAATGTTTTTGCAACTGATGTTTTTTTGCATTAAATCCTGATCCAGTCCTACCATCGCAATCATGATTAGTAACCCTCCTAAAAATTGCTTGGCAAAATGATATTTATTGGTCAGGAAATCATCAAAGAAAAAAGTTTTAGAGTAATTACTGTTTCGAATTGCTGAAACCGATTCGAAAACGGTTAAATCTAAACTGTTTAGAACAAAATATATGGTAATAAAAACAGAGGACACCAAAAAGAAAGTCTGTAAAGTGTCTGTGATAATAATGGCTTTTAAGCCGCTTCGGTAAGTATATAAAAAAACAAAGGTCAGACCTAAAAATACGGTGAGCGGAAACGGAATGTGATAGTAATCAAAAACATAACGCTGCAGTACAAGTACAACCAAATAAAAGCGCAAGGCAGAACCTATGGTACGACTTACCAGAAAAATAGAGGCGGCCGTTTTGTAACTGTTTGTTCCCATTCTTTTTTCGATATAGCTGTATATCGAGGTAAGATTCATTCTGTAATACAAAGGGAGTAATACTTTTGCAATTACAATAAGCCCTACGGCCTGTCCTAATATAAACTGAAAATATTTGAACTGCTCTCCGTTTGGAGATCCAACCTCACCCGGAACGGAGATAAACGTTAGTCCGGACAGCGAAGTGCCAATCATTCCAAAAGCTACTAAATACCATTTGGAGTTTTTATTGGCTTTGAAAAACGAATCGTTGTCCTGTCCTTTTTTGCTGATGATTTGAGAAATCAGTAATAGTATGCCAAAATATACGATGATGAAGATTAAGATGGTGCTTGAAGACATTTTGGTTTTGAATTAGTGATGAGATTATTTTTTTAAGTTGTTATGAGCTTGATAAAAGGTCTGTTAAGCACATAGAAATATAGTTTGTGGATTCCGAATAAAGGCATTTCACTTTTAATAGTATCGCATAGAGCTGTCATATAGCTATGTGAAGAAATCTTGATTTTTTTTGATTATACTAGAACTACGGTATAAAATCTATGTTACTATGTGTTTAATTTTTTTCTCGCAGATATAGCAGATTTTTTAATCGCCTTAATCCGTTTAATCTGTGGCGTTTTTCTATAGATTCCAAACGCTATGTTTCTATGTATTAAGCGACACTCAGTTGGTTTATTTCTTAGCGTTGTTTTCTTGTAAAACGGCCCTCACACTTTTGTGTTTCTCCAGTAGTTCAGCTGCTAGATCGTGTTCAATTTGGAGTTCTTCCACGATCATTTTAATAGCTCTTTTAACTAATTTTTCGTTAGACAATTGCATGTCGACCATTTTGTTGCCTTTGATCCTTCCTAATTTGATCATAACCGAAGTTGAAATCATATTTAAAGTCAGTTTTTGTGCTGTTCCTGCTTTCATGCGGGTACTTCCGGTCAGGAATTCGGGACCAACCACGACTTCGATCGGATAATCGGCGACTTCGGCAATCAGTCCTTTACTGATACAGGAAATGCTTCCGGTTTTAATATTGTTTTCTTTGGCTTTTTGGAGTCCTCCCAATACATACGGAGTGTTTCCGGAAGCGGCTATTCCGATAACAAAATCCAGACTCGAGATCTGATGTTTCGATAAATCTTTCCAGGCCTGCTCGGTATCGTCTTCGGCATTTTCTACGGCTTTTCGAATGGCGGTATCACCTCCGGCAATAATTCCGATAATCATATCATGGGATACTCCAAAAGTAGGAGGGCATTCAGAAGCATCTAAAATTCCAATACGCCCTGAAGTTCCGGCACCAATATAAAATAATCGTCCGCCCAACTGCATTTTCTTTACAATGGCTTTGACCAGCTTTTCAATTTTCGGAATTTGCTTTTCAACAATATGAGGTACCTTTTGATCTTCTGTATTCATATTGATCAGCAGTTCTTTGGTGCTCATCTGATCCAGATTTTTATAAAGGGACTCTTGTTCGGTTTCGGGGTTTTTATTTTTCATAATACATAGCTGTAGTATTGTTTAATCGTTTATTTGTTTAACCGTTAAGCTGTTTATAGTTTATGGTTTGTTGTTTGTTGTTTGGAAAGCAAAAAATAATAATCAAAGTCTGTCAGTCTGAGCGGAGTCGAAGACTGACAGACTCAATTTATAAATCAAAAAATAATAATCACAGAATGTCAGTCTGATCTAAGTTAAAATTGTCAGTCTGAGCGAAGCCAAAATTGTCAGTCTGAGCGAAGTCGAAGACCGACAATTTTTAAATAGCCGGATCAGCAGGAGTATTTGTATTGTTGTTTCGTTCAGAATCCGGATAAGGATACCAGTTACGATTTCTTTCGGCACCGGCTGTTCCTGCTCCCGGACGGTCAAATCTTCTGCTGTCTTCCAGTTTTAGACTTGACATGTACATTTCGATACAGCGGTTGCGGTAAATTTCGGTTAAGATAGCCGGTTTGGTTACAGCTCCTGCATATGGAGGAAGATTAGCACCAATGCCATAAGTATCTGCTCCGGCTGTTTTAGTTAAAACCTTATTGAGCTCGATAAGTGCTTGCGGTAAATTGTCTTTTCGGGCATAACTTTCGGCTTTAATCAGTATCATTTCGCCCGGTAAATACAATGGAATCGATTTGGTATTCGAATCAAAGAATCCTGTGGCAACAGTTGGGTTTGAACCCGGTTTGATGTAAAAATTCAATCTTCCGTCTGAGTTTGAAGGAGCTAAAGCAGGAGGTAATCCCAAAGTCAGATCAACAGGCTGAAAAACATTATTGGTTGTGATTGAGATATAAGCAATAGGGTTGGCGCTAATCTGGTCAAAAGCAAAAACCGATTTTACTGAGAGGTCAACCATACCGGCATAGGTAATGGCGTTATCGTAATCTCCGGCCATCAGATACGTTCTGGCTAATAAGGCATAAACGGTATTTTTGTAATTAATGCTAGTAACCAATCCTGTTGCTCCGGTCGCTTTGTCCAGCAGTGGTTCTGCTACTTTTAAAATTTTGATTGCTTCGGTTAATACATCTGCTCTGGAATCAAAAGTGGCATTTTTACCTGTTTTTAGCGGTACGCTTTGAAAATACTGTACCAGAGTGGTAAGTGCCATTGCCTTAAAAATAGAAGCATGAACCAGAATGCTGGCTTTTTCGGTATCTGAAGTTAATACACCAACATTATCGATTACTTTTTGCGATTCAGATTTAATTACTAAACATTGTGACCACAGATTGTTTACGACCTGATTTTTGGTCGAAAGTACGCCGCCGCCCACAGAAAGTTCACCTTCGTCGACATTTCCGGCGTTTAGTAATCGCAGTTCTTTTGTGGTAAATCCGTTTCCGGTAATGGTGTTGTAAACGGGACTTGTTCGGTCAACACTCCAAAGAAGCTGTAGTCCGTTGGCAGCACCAATAACTCCCTCTCGGGTTCCAAAAACTAATTCCTGAGAGGGCTTGGTAGGGTCTAGATAATCTTCGTTACAGCTTGTTAAAAGCATTGTAAGGGCTACTATAGGGATGAATATTTTTTTCATGATGTTTTAGTTTGGTTAGAATTGAACTTTTACCGCCAAGGAATAAGAACTTGGAATTGGCACGGTTCCAAAATTGTATCTCGCAACCGAAGACTGTCCGCCCGAGTTGGTTTCCGGATCGAAACTGGTAAAGTGATCCCAGGAGATCAGGTTTCTTCCACTGGCTGTAACCGTCAGATCGTCAAAGAATTTGTTTAATTTTCCGAAAGAATAATTCAAAGAAACTTCTCTTAACTTCAGATAACTTCCGTCTACCACTCTAAATTCTTCCACATTATAAACCGACCAGATGTACCCACGCGGTAATTCACCGTTAAGCTCTTGAGTAACTATTTTTCCTGATCCTACACCTTGTCTGGTTCTGTAATCGGCATCAAAAACATCTACGCCCTGAACACCGTCAAACAATATAGAAAGACCGAATTTTTTGTAATTCAGGTTGGCTCCGAAAGCTATAATATAATCCGGGTTTGGATTCCCAATTTGTTTGTTCAGAATAGTTCCGGTTGGCTGTCCTGAAGCATCTCTTTGTGGTGCTCCGGTATTGACATCTCCTTTTTCGGTTTGTGGATATCCGCTTGGAGTTAACAACAAACTACCATCAGGATTTCGGGCAAAATAAGTTCCGTAGAAAATTCCGATAGGTTTGTCCATCTCTACAAAAACAGGAGCTCCTGCTAAGTTACTGTCCAGTTTGAAACGAGTTTGCGGTAATCCTGTCACTTTGTTTCTGTTACTGCTGTAATTCACGAATACATCAAGATGTAGGTTTTCTTTTTTGATCAGATCGTATTTCAAATTGATTTCGAACCCTTTGTTGTTCATTTGTCCGATGTTTTTAATCGTATTTGTTGCGCCTTCAGAAGCCGCCAACTGAACCGGCAATAACAAGTCATCAATATCAGCATTGTAATAGCTGAACGATAAATTCAGACGGTCTTTGATAAAACCAAAATCACCTCCAATTTCATACGTAACACTTTGTTCCGGTCTTAAATCCAGATTTCCTTGTTTAAATCCTTCAATAGTAAAAGCACTGTTTCCTAAAAGTGTTCCGGTAGAATAATTGGTAAAACGGGCATAAGGTTTAATTGCCGTTAAACTTCCTGATTTTCCCCATGAAGCTCTAAAACGTACTGAACTTACAGCATCGTGAATGCTTTGCATGAAAGGTTCATCTGAAAATACATAACTCACGCTCGCCTTTGGATAAAATTGTGAACGGTTAGCACTCGAAAAAATAGTCGAAGCATCCTGTCTTCCGGCAACTGTCAGGTATAATTTGTCTTTGTAACCAACAGTTTCCTGAAGATAATATCCCCATAAATTATATTTGGACTGACTGGAACTTGGCGAACCCGGAATCAAAGTATTAAAAGCATTGATGGTTTCGATAAAAGGTTTTAAGTTACGTCCTTCAACTGCTGCAAAATTATCACGATACGTCTGCACATTGTAACCTCCATAAGTAGTAGCTTTCCATTTGTCATTAATATTCCAAAGGTATCTTAAGTTCAAATCGTTATTGAATTGTACCACTCTGTTAGTAGCCTCAGAAACATATCCGTCATTGTAGTAAGCCGGATTCACGACATACGGATATCTCGGAATGAATACATTTCCTCTCTGATTGTAGTTGTCGATACCAAAAATCAAATCGGCATTGAAATTTTTAAACGGTGTGTAGTTCAATTGT
Source organism: Flavobacterium tructae (assembly GCF_002217475.1). Taxonomy (GTDB): domain Bacteria; phylum Bacteroidota; class Bacteroidia; order Flavobacteriales; family Flavobacteriaceae; genus Flavobacterium; species Flavobacterium tructae. Next base: position 32,947 of record NZ_MUHH01000021.1, on the reverse strand, counting down.
AAATCCGAAATAATACGGTCTGTATTTTGTTTGATTTTGAAAGTTTCGATAATCGAAAGCGGATTCACCCTGTTTGGATCAACCGCCAGCAGATTGCCGTTTACGTCTCTTTGATTGATGTCGTAGATATTATTGGTAATGTTGATGGCATTAATCGGACTCCAGAAAACATTCCCGTCCGGTTTTTCATTCGAACTGGAGTTTACATAATTTAATCCCACAGTAGCAGATAGTTTTGAGTTGAAGTCATGTTTCAGTCTCACTTTAGCCCCCGCTCTTTTAAAATCGGTATTTTTTATGATCCCTTCGTTTACCAAATAACCAAGAGAAGCAAAGTATTTGGTTTTTTCGTCTCCGCCTTGCAGCGAGAAATAAGTATCAGTTCCGACACCCGTAGTAAAAATATCATCCTGGTAGTCGTGTCGCTGTACGTTAGTCGTTCTGGTTTCAAGGTTTCTGCCTAAAACCGTAACTGTGGTTGGACTTACTGGATTTCCCTGAATTGGGAACAGGGCCGGAGAGGTGCTTACAAACTGTTTGTCAGACATGTTCATGTCCAGTTTTTTTCGGATTTGGTTAGAAGTCACGCTGGTTGAAAAGGTATATCTGGTTTCTCCTGCAACGCCTTTTTTAGTCGTAATTAAAACCACGCCGTTGGCCGCTCTCGATCCGTAAATGGCTGCGGCAGCACCTCCGTTTAAGACTTCAACGCTTTGAATATCGTTAGGGTTAATGTCCGCAGATCTGTTCTGACCAATTTGCATGTTGGAGTTTCCGGTAGTCACGTTTAGGTTGGTTACGTTGGTAGTGGCGTTGTTTAAAACCACACCATCAATAACATATAAAGGATCTGAAGAACCTAATATCGAAGAAGTTCCTCTCAGTTTGATGCTGAAACCTCCTGCCGGATCACCCGAGTTTTGAGAAACCTGAGCACCGGCAATTTTTCCCTGCAGAGCCGTAGAAAGACCTCCGGGCTGTGCTTTAACTAAATCTTCCCCTTTTAAACTGGTTACGGCATTTCCGAGTTCTTTACGGGTAGCGCGTACGGTGGAACCCAGTACAACCACTTCAGAAAGAGCGTTCGTTTCTTCGGTCATTTTAAGGTTGATTGTAGTCGTGTTTGCTGAGATCTTGATTTTCTTCGAAGCAAATCCTACAAAACTAAAAACGAGTGTTTCGTTTTCATTTGCAGTGATGCTGAATTTTCCGTCCAGATCAGTTGTAGTGCTTTTAGAAGTACCTTCAATCAAAACGGATACTCCTGGTAGAGAAAGTCCGTCGGTAGTACTGATAATCGTACCGGTTACGGTTTTTGACTGCGCAAAAATGGGCTGCGCAAACAAAATAATTCCAAATAAAAAGAATAGTTTTTTCATTTTTAAAATATTTGTTTGGTTAGAGATTTTAAATGTAAAGAATTAATTTTTATAAATGCAATTTTTTGCAACATATTTAATTTAAATATTAAAAAACGCATAAAAATGCATTAAATTATCATTTTGTAAATGCTATAAGGTTTTTAGAAGGTGTTTTTGAAATAATTGTTTAATAATCATGCATGATCATGCAATATATTTTTATATTTGTTTAAAAAAGTTAAAATGCTGAAGAAAGAGAGACATCAGTTTATCATGGATAAATTCAAGAGTGTCGAAAAGATAAACACGATCGATCTTGCCACGGAGCTCAGTATCTCTGAGGATACCATACGTAGAGATTTTAACGAAATGCACAACAAAGGCCTGATCAATAAGGTCTATGGAGCGGCTTTTCCGGTAAAGGAGAAATCCAATAACGTTTTTGATATCCATATAATCAATGAAGATAAAAAGAGAATAGTAGGGCAGAAAGCCTTAGCGTTTCTGAATGAAGGTCAGGTGATTATCATGACCGGAGGAACTACCAATTTGTCTTTTTGCAAACTCATTCCAATTGATTTTTCGGCTACCATATATACGTATAGCCTTCCTATTGCCATGCAGTTGTCTCAGCATCCCAATATCGAATTGATTTTTATTGGCGGAAAACTACAGAAAAAAGCCATGGTAACTGTGGGCATCGATGTGGTACAGGTGTTGTCTAAAATCAAAGCCGATGTTTGTTTCTTGGGAGTGAGTAGCTTAGATGTGAATCAGGGACTTACCGAAATGGGATATGAAGTTTCAATCATCAAAAAAGAAATGATTAAAGCTTCCGATAAAGTGATTGTGCTCGCGACTTCTGATAAAATTAATGGTAAAATGCCACATCAGGTTTGTGGTCTCGATAAAGTGGATGCTATCGTTACCGAACTGAATCCAAAGAGTGCTAAAATTAGAAGTTTTGTGGAGGCTGGGGTGAGGGTTGTGTGAGTAAAATTGCGTTTTTGTGCGGTATTTTTGTATTGCTGTGTGATTCTAATTAATGTTGGAATTATACAGCATATTTTTATTATTATTTGAATAAACAGGTATTTATACGTATTGTTTGGTTTTTATTTATTGATATACTTGTTTAATAATAAAAATTCTGTGAATTATGGTTTTCCGTAAAAAGAAGAATTATTGAGTTATGATATTTGTTTCATTATCTAATACTTAGTATAAAACGTAATCTATATATAACCATGGATAAAATAACGGTAAAAAATCTAATTAAATTTCGAGGAAAGAATGACCAAACAAAAATAACTTTTGTAAATAATCTTAAAAAGGAGAAAGTGAAGTCTGCTGATGATTCTGGGGGAGATTATTGGATTAGTTGTTTGAGTGCAATTAGAAATACTTTTAAGTATGACAATGTAGATTTGTTAGAAGAAAAAATTAGTCAACTGAAAGATAAGATTAGAGTTGAAGAAGATGGAAGAATAAAAGATCAATTTCAAAGAAACCTTGATATTGTAAGTAATTTTAAGGATTATGATTTTCAACATTTAAAACCAAATGTTAATTTGATTTTTCTGACACAACGAAAAGATCATACTGTACTTAATATTAAGGGGTTTCCAATTGAGGCAAAACCATGTCATATTTTTACATTTTCAAATAACAGTAGTGAAGAAATTGGTGGGATTTGGTTTGTGGCTCAATTAGAAGGCTTTAAAAAAAGTGAATTAGGAATGTTTACTGATATGATTTATAGATATTTAGACAAACATTATTCAAAAGATTTTTATGTGAATCCAGACTATTGCATTGCGGTTGATCTTTATAATGGACAAGAAGTGAGTTATGTTGAAATTCAGAATGGAGATATTCCAATATTGATTGATTCAACATTAGATAATTTGAAGGAATTTTAAATTAGTAATTAAGTTATTGACCTTTTTATTATTGTGAAATATATAAAACGAAAATTTTTATTTTACGATTTTTATTAAAAATATGAAATGCAGTAAGAGTTTTAATTTATTGATTATGAGTAAGTTTTTTTTTTTAAGGAAAACCAAGAATCATTTCGATATTTTGACCACTGATGATTATGAAAAAATATTTAGTTTTATTTATAATGATAATGGGAGACATTGTACGATACTAGTTCCTGATTTATTATCTTATGTAAAAAATAAGTAATTCCAAAGTTTGTAACCTTGGCAAGTTGCAGAAAGTTATAGTTTATTGTAAAAAATAATAACAAATATGATATATAGAGTACCAAATATTGAGTTACCGTTTGAATTAAAAGAAAATCTTGAAAAAATTGAAAAGGTCATAGATGAACTAAATGAAAAACGTGATAATGGATTAAGTAAAGAGTTGCTTGATAATTTAAAAAAACAGCTATTAATAAAACAAGTATATCATAGTAATGCAATTGAAGGAAATAAGCTTTCATTAAGAGAAACAGAATTAATTTTGAACGGAATGGTTATTAATGAAAGACCATTAAAGGACGAAATAGAAGCTCGTTCACTTGCCAATGCTACAGAATATTTATATAAATTAATTGATGGAAGGGAACCATTAACCAAAAGGACTCTGTTGGAGCTTCATAGCCTCATTATGAATAACATTCCAGGTATAAACGCTGGACAGTTTAGAACAGATGAAGTTCAAATTAAAGGTTCTGAACATAAACCGCCTAGTTTTTATGATATTGAGCATCATATAGATGAACTTTTTCAATGGATGAATAGGAATTCACATAAATTCCCTCCTCTTATCATGGCTTCAATCCTTCATCATTGGTTGACGTGGATTCACCCGTTTAGTGATGGAAATGGCCGTGTATCAAGATTATTTTTAAATTTTTTTCTACTTCAAAAGGGATACCCGGAAGTTATTGTTAAAATTTCTGATAGGGACACTTACTATAATGCATTAATAAATGGAGATAAAGGTCAACTTTTAGAACTGATTGATCTTTTCACAGAAAACATCAGAGAATCTATTTCTATTTATGAAGAATTAATAAACGAAGACCAAAGACAAAAAGCATGGTTGTCAAAATATAAGGATATCAATGCAGATAAATACGAAGAAGCAAAATCAAAACATTCATATGATTATGAAGTATGGAAAAATCAAATGTCAGTTTTCAAAGCTTTATTAAAGAAAAGTGTACTTGACGTAAGTCAACATTTACCTAACCTTGGCATTTCTTTTAAGGACTATGATTTAATTTCATTTAGTCAATATCTTGATTTATTAGAAGACCGAAAAGTAACCAATACTTGGTATATGTCCTTAAAAATTCACGATTCTAAAAATAATGAAAGTTTAACCTTAGTTTTCTATTTTGAAAGGTTGTATAAATCTAAAATTTTGAAATTTCTGGAGGCAGAAAGAAATACTCCTAAAGACAGTTTTAAAGACAAGTTTATACCTCCAGCTATAAAGTTGTATATATCTGCAAGGAGAAATGGTATGACTTTGGATTTAGATAAAAATGTTGATCTTGTAAATATTGGGACTTATAAAGACCAATTGTCATTTGGTATTGTTGATAGAAGAATAAAAAGAGAAGCATGGCAAAAAGCAAAACTTCAATCTAAAACAGAGAACCCAGGTATTGTAATTAGACAATTCATTGACCAGTTATTGAACTTATATTTTGATATTAAAATAAGAAAATAACAATATAGCCATCGCTACATAGCATAAAAAAATCCTGCTTTTCGAAGTCTTCCTAACTTTGTAGTAATTTAGTAAATCAAAAAAAGTAAACAGAAAACCTCGATTTTTAAAAATCGAGGTTTTCTGTTTACTATAATGTCTAGAAACGTGATAAAATCTTACTCCTCATCCAAATAAGGATTCAAAACTTCGGCTAATTCATTGAGCCAGTAAAAGCTGTTTTCGAGATTGCTTATCTCATTTTGAAGTGTTTCATGTTCTCTTAAAACACCTAAGGCAACAATATAATTGACTTGTCTTATGGCTTTCGCCATTTCTTTTGGGTCAATAGTGTTGTTGAAGAAATTGGCTAGCCTGGTTTCGGTTTCTTGTGAAAGATTGGTTGTACTCATAATCTAAAATTTTAGGGAAATATACATGATTGCAACTTCCGTTATTGAGCTATGTTTAATTAGCTGAATACAAATATATAAAATAAACAGTTGAATACAACCGATTGTTTACAATCATACAAAAACAATCTGTTACTTGTAAATTCATTTCCATGAAAAGGACAAGAAAAAGTGAAGTTCCGGAAGTTGTCAAACAATTAGGAATCAGGATAAAAGATATCATAGAAGAGCAACAGTTGAAACAAAGGGAGGTTGCTCATGATGCTGAAATGGATGTGGAAAATTTAAGGAAATACATCAAAGGCTCTCAGGAAATGAAGATAAGTACTTTGTTTAAAATTGCTCAATCTTTAAAAGTAGATCCAAGTGATTTAATTAAAGACTTATAAAGCATAATTGCTCTCCCTCACGCTCGGGGAGAGGGTTGCGAATCCCGTATTTTCAATTTAATTTTGGCATAATTATGATTGAAAAAATAGTAGCAGAGTATATCAGTTTTATAAGAACATTTGAAACTTTATTAAAAAAGAAATATAAAAAGGATATAAATCCATGTTCGTTTTCGAGCACTTTTTTTGAAAGAAAAGGTGCGATCGAGGGAGTTGAATATTGGTTTCACGGAAGTGGCTGCACAGTCAAAAAAGATGGTGTTATTTATGACTATGATATTTCGGTAAATGAAATTACGTTTTCACAATGGAAATTTTCGGAGTTTGTTAGAACGCACCTGGAGTATCAAAAATTAAATTATAGTCCAGAACATATCGAATATGAATTGTATCAGCTTATAAATAAAGGAATATTAGGTTGGGTGATTGTAGAAGGAACTGCTTTTGGATGTGTTTTTAAATTATATAGGGTACTTCAGGAATCCTAATTATTAACCAATAATTTATTTAAGACGAAAGTTCTAATAGTAAAAATTAATCAAATGAATGAAAGAGTTTAGAACACAATTTATAATTTCAACCAGTTTAATATTAGCAGTGGCTTTACTAGCCTTTTTTGGTAATTCTGTATTTCTAAAAATGATAATTGTACCGACAGTGTTTTTTTGCACTTTGGTAAACTTAATATTTTCGGGCGTTTTGTATTATTTGAACAATAAGGTGTCAGTATTTGTTTCGCTCGCAATTTTTATAATAAGTGCTTGGCTTTTAAAAATTGTCAATAGCAACTATGATGAATTTGAAAACTACGAGAATTGGCAGTTTTATAATCATCAACAAATAATTTCAACCAAACTAGATTTAATTGTTGGTAAGAATTTATCGTGGATTCAATTTTATTTGGCTATGATTTTGCTTAATACTTTTTCGAGTTTTATTACACTTTCGATAAAGTATTATAACGTAAGAAAAAGTGCAAAATTGAATCTGGAAGAAGAAAATCGTAACTAGTTATTTCATTTCTAAAAAGCCTTCGACTCCGCTCAGGGTGACCATTGGGGTGAAATTCTAACTCAAAAATTCCAAATTCCAATTCAAAAAGGCACGGTTAAAGAAAAAAACTTAGCAGCTTAGCCTCTTAGAAACTTAGAACCTCAAAGTTTCATAAGCCTTCGACTCCGCTCAGGGTGACCATTGAGGTGAAATTCTAACTCAAAAATTCCAAATTCCAATTCAAAAAGGAGTAATCAAAGTAAAAAACTTAGAACCTTAGTTTCTTAGAAACTCAGAACCTCAAAAAAAGAACCTTAGAACCTCAAAAAAAACTATTTTTGTAATTCACTGAATTCGTTTTAGTTTATAAACCAAGTTATAATGTCAATAATTAAAGAGTTAGAACAATTATCAGCATCATTAGAAGGAACCCTTTTATATGATGATCTTCATAAAACGCTTTATTCGACCGATGCTTCTGTGTATCGAATTAAACCCAATGCGGTAGCGATCCCCAAAACAATTGAAGATATTGCCAAGCTGATAAAATTTGCAGGACAGCATCAGATGTCGATTACGCCAAGAACGGCCGGAACTTCGTTGGCAGGACAGGCAGTAGGAGACGGATTGGTGGTTGATGTGTCGAAGCATTTTACTAAAATTATTTCGTACAATGCCGAAAAGAAAACCGTAACGGTTCAGCCTGGTGTAATTCGCGACGAACTCAATTTATTTTTAAAACCACACGGCGTATTTTTTGCCCCAATTACATCAACATCAAACCGGGCAATGATTGGCGGTATGGTGGGGAATAACTCTTCAGGAACAACTTCGATTCGATATGGAGTGACACGCGATAAAATTGCTGAGGTAAAAGCTCTTTTAAGCGACGGTTCGGAAGTGGTATTTCAAGATCTGACTTCGGCTGAATTTATCGAAAAAACCAAAGGAGATACCTTAGAAAATAAAATATACAAAACCATTTACGACGAGCTTTCTGTTGTTGCCACTCAGGAAGAAATTGTAAAAGAGTTCCCGAAACCCGAGATTCACCGAAGAAATACAGGTTATGCTGTTGATATTCTGCTGAAATCGGATTTGTTTGGTGGAACTGAACCTACTATCAATTTAGGCAAACTGCTTTGCGGGAGCGAAGGAACGCTGGCTTTTACAACCGAAGTGACGCTGAAAGTAGACGACCTGCCTCCGCCTCACAGCATTATGGTTGTGGGACATTATCACACGATTCAGGAATCGTTAGAATCTGTTGTTGTAGCGATGAAGCATCATTTGTACACGGCAGAAATGATTGATGATACGATTTTAGATTGTACCAAAACGAATCGGGAACATATTAAAAACCGTTTCTTTTTGGTGGGAGAGCCCAAAGCCATTATGTTGTTTGAAGTCGCATCGCATACTTTAGAAGATGCTGAAAAACAGGCAGATGCTTTGATTGCTGATTTGGAAAAAAACAATTTTGGTTATGCACGGGTAAAAATTTACGGGAACGATATTGACAAAGCCAATGAACTGAGAAAAGCCGGTCTGGGTCTTTTAGGAAGTATCGTTGGTGACAATAAAGCAGCCGATTCAATCGAAGACACTGCGGTTGAATTGAGCGATTTGCCGGCTTATATTGCTGAATTTTCGGCCATGATGAAGCGTCACGGACAAGAGGCAATTTATTACGCACATGCCGGAGCAGGAGAACTGCATTTGCGTCCGGTGTTGAATTTGAAAAAAACATCCGATTTAAAACTTTTCAGAACCATAGCGACGGATGTGGCCGTTTTGGTTAAAAAATACAGAGGATCTCTGAGTGGAGAACATGGCGACGGAATCGTGCGTGGTGAATTTATTCCTTATATGATTGGTGAATCCAATTATGAATTGCTAAAAAGAATCAAGCTGGCGTTTGACCCAAATTCAGCCTTGAATATTGGTAAGATTGTGAATGCCTTAAAAATGGACGAGAATCATCGTGTGGTTTCGGGCAGAGTTGAACCGGATATTAAGACATTTCAGGATTTCTCGGATAGTTTGGGGATTTTACGTGCCGCTGAAAAATGTAACGGTTCCGGTGATTGCAGAAAATTGCCATCGGCAGGAGGAGCCATGTGTCCGAGTTACCGCGCGACGAAAAATGAAAAAGAAACGACGCGTGCCAGGGCGAATGCCTTACGCGAATATTTAACGTATTCGGAGAAAGAAAACAAATTTGACCAGAAAGAGCTTTACGAAGTTTTTGAATTGTGTGTGAGCTGTAAAGCCTGTGCCAGCGAATGTCCGAGTAATGTAGATGTAGCCACTTTGAAGGCAGAATTTTTATACCAATATCAAAAAGCAAACGGTTTTTCGACCCGAAACAAAATCTTTGCACACAATGCCAAACTGAATAAGATGGGAAGTTTGTTTCCGTCGATTACGAATTTTATTTCCAACCAGTCTCTCGTGAAAAAAAGCATGGGAATTGCTACGGAAAGACAGGTTCCGTTATTGGCAAAAAAGACGTTCAGAAAATGGTACGAAAATCATAAACCACAACAAAATAATTTCCCTAACGGACAAGTGTATTTATTTAATGATGAGTTCACGAATTATTACGATGTTAATATCGGTATAGATGCTTTTGAACTATTGACAAAATTAGGCTACGAAGTTTTAATCGTCGATCATGAAGAAAGCGGAAGAACGTATTTGTCCAAAGGATTCTTAGAAGAAGCCAAGAAAATTGCAGATGTCAATGTGGCTATTTTTAAGGATTTAGTTTCTGCGAAAGCACCTTTAATAGGAATTGAACCTTCGGCAATATTAACGTTCCGAGACGAATATCTGCGTCTTGCAGCGAATAAAGAAGCAGCTGAAAAAGTAGCTAAAAATGCTTTTACGATAGAAGAATTCTTTAAAAGAGAAATTATCGATGGTAAGATCACAGCTGATTCTTTTTCGGCAGAAAAGAAAGAAATTAAAATTCACGGACACTGTCACCAGAAATCCCTTAGTTCTGTTGAAGCAACTTTTGCTATGCTGAATTTACCAACGAATAATGTGGTTACCATTTACAATTCAGGTTGTTGTGGAATGGCGGGATCATTTGGTTACGAAAAAGAGCATTATCAGGTGAGCATGCAAATGGGAGAAGATACTCTATTCCCAAAAGTAAGAGCGACCGCCCAAGAGGTAAAAATCGCTGCAGCCGGAACCAGCTGCCGTCACCAAATTTATGACGGAACAAGCAGAGAAGCACAGCATCCGGTAAGTATTTTGAGAAACTGTTTGAAGTAGAATGTTGTTAGCCACGAATTTCACGAATTGACGCAAATTTTTTTGTTTCTAATCTTTGTAAAAAAAAATAGATTCTATTCTTTTTGCCACAGATTATGAGGATTAAATGATTTAGAACAAAAGAAATGGGCATTAATCTGCTAAATCTGCAGTATTTGCGAAAGAAAATTAGTCAAGTATTTGAAGTGCTAAAAAAAGGTTTTTTGCAGATTCTGGAGATTGGAATAAATAAATTCGGTAAGTATTTTGAGAAACTGTTTAAAGTAGGAACTGTTGGCCACGAATTCACAAATTTTTTCCACGCAGCTAAAGTCGATGGATTTTTGTCACAGATTAAAAGATTTTTATAGTTTTTTTAAATCATTTTAATCTTTTAATCTGTGGCAAAAAGAATAATTCGCGCTAATTCGTGAAATTCGTGGCAAAAGAAAAAATAACGTAAATCTGTTTAATCCTTATAATCTGTGGTGAAAATAATTCATCGCAAAAAGTGATGCAAAACAAAATCGTTTTATATATTTGAAATCAGGATAATTTTTGCATTATTTGCAAAATAAAACCACAAAGACCGAATTAAATTAATTTTAAAAGCAAAATCATATATGGCATTATCAGGTTTATTCCGAAAGAAAACGGTACAAGATATTCTGAAGCAGGTTGCAAAAAACGATGCGGACGGTCATAACGCATTAGGAAAGCACTTAACTGCCAGAGATTTAACTGCCTTCGGAATTGCTGCTATCGTTGGTGCCGGGATTTTTAGTACGATCGGAAAAGCCAGTGCAGACGGTGGGCCAGCCGTTATATTTTTGTTTTTATTTACAGCCGTAGCTTGTAGTTTTGCCGCTTTTGCCTATGCAGAATTTGCCTCAATGGTGCCTGTTTCAGGAAGTGCTTATACGTATTCTTATGTTGCTTTTGGAGAAATTATAGCCTGGGTAATTGGCTGGGCTTTGATCATGGAATATTCCGTTGGAAATATAACCGTTGCGATATCGTGGAGTGATTATTTTACAGGACTTCTCGCCAGTGGAGGGATTCATCTCCCGCAGTGGGTTCAGATGGATTACTTAACGGCTTCAAACGGATTTAATAACGCAACAGCTTTGATGCATAGTGGAAAAGCCTTTGAAAATTTAGAACCAGCTCTGCAGTCTGCTTATACGGCCTGGACAAGTTCTCCGGTTTTATTTGGCTCGTTTCATTTTGTTGCCGATCTTCCGGCTTTATTAATTATCATTTTGATTACTGCATTGATTTACCGCGGAATGAAAGAATCCCGTAATGCCAGTAATATTATGGTTGTGGTAAAACTTTGTATCGTACTTTTGGTAATTGCGGTTGGGATATTTTACGTAGATACAGCTAATTGGGATCCGTTTGCACCAAATGGAGTAAGTGGCGTTTTAAAAGGAGTATCCGCGGTATTTTTCGCTTACATTGGTTTTGATGCTATTTCAACTACAGCGGAAGAATGTAAAAATCCGCAAAGAGATTTACCACGCGGAATGATGTGGGCGATTATTATTTGTACGCTTTTGTATATCGCCATTGCCTTGGTTTTAACCGGAATGGTACGTTATAATGAATTAAATGTAGGTGATCCGCTAGCATTTGTATTTGAAAAATTAGATTTAAAATGGATGTCCGGAATTATTGCAGTAAGTGCGGTAGTAGCGATGGCAAGCGTTTTATTGGTTTTTCAAATGGGACAGCCTCGTATCTGGATGAGTATGAGTCGTGACGGATTGTTGCCAAAGCGTTTCTCCAGAGTACATCCAAAATTTAAAACACCATCTTATGCAACTATCGTAACTGGTTTTGTGGTTGCAGTACCCGCCTTATTCTTAAATCTTACCATGGTAACGGATTTATGCAGTATCGGAACTTTATTTGCATTTGTATTAGTTTGTGCCGGAGTTTTGGTATTGCAAAATAAGCCAGAGATTCCAAGAGGAAAGTTTAAAACGCCTTATATCAATTCAAAATATATAATGCCAGCTTTATTGATAATAGGATTAGTTTTTGCCTTTGGGTACAATAAAAAAGCTACGATGAGTTTTATCACCAATGAGACCCAGGTGAATAGTCCGGCAGATATTATTACTTCATTGGATAAAAGCGATTCTGAAAAAGTTTTCAATTATTTAAAAAGTATAGACGTTCAGAATAAAACTTCAGAAACATCCGATTTAGAGCATTTATTAAGTCAGTATCAGGATGACGAAGCAAAATATGTTGAGGTTGTAAAAGGTTTACCTATAAAAGAGACTGCGAAATTTGAAAGCGGACTGAGTTTATTCAAACATAAAATTCCAATGTGGATCTTCTTATTGGTATTGGTTGGTTTAACGGTTTGGGCTTTCAAACAGAATCTATCCTTAATTCCGCTTTTAGGCCTAATCTGTTGTTTGTACATGATGGCTGAATTAAGTGTTTGGAACTGGATTTATTTCACAGTTTGGTTGCTTATCGGTCTTTGTATCTATTTTGGCTTCAGCCGAAAAAACAGCAAGCTAAACACGGAGAATGTTATAAGTTAAACGTTATAAGAGTTCCATCGGAACGAAATATATTGTAGGGATGGATTTTAATCCGTCCGCCATCGGAACGAAATGTATTGTAGAGATGGATTTGATCTAAACATGGAGAACGTTACAAGTTAAACGTTATAAGAGTTCCATCGGAACGAAATATATTGTAGGGATGGATTTTAATCCGTCCGTCATCGGAACAAAATATGTTGTAGGGATAGATTTTTAATCCGTCCATTGAAATAAAAAAAATATAGATGATAAGCCGTTCTGAGAATGTTTTCAGAACGGTTTTATTATTTTGTATAAGGTAAAATGATCTTTTCATTTTAAACAGGAACAAAAAAAATCCGCCAAAAGAAAAACCTTCAGCGGATTTAAACAAACTAAAAAAAAATCGTGCAAATTTATTTATAAAGAATTGTTTTATTTTGCAAGATGTCAAGCTCTGTCATGCAGGCTTTCATCATTTTGTAGGTACGTTCAATGTCATTGTCCAGACCGATAGAGAAACGGATCAGACCATCCGTCAGTCCCATTTCGGCTTGTTCTTCTAACGGAATTTCACTTGAAGTAGAAGTCCCCGGTGCGCTGAATAATGTTTTATAAAACCCTAAACTCACCGCCAGATAACCTAAATTTCTGGTTTGCATCAATTCCATTAATTCGTTGGCTTTTTCCAATGATCCCACATCTATGGTCAGCATTCCTCCAAAACCATATTCCGGATTAATCATTGTTTTGTACAATTCATGACTTGGGTGACTTTTTAATCCCGGATAAACCGTTTTTAAACCGTCTTTCTCAAATTTGTCAGCCAAAACGTGCGCATTATGACTGTGCTGCTTGATGCGAATATGAAGCGTACGAAGGTTTTTCATCACAGAAGCCGAACGCAGACTGTCCATCGTAGGTCCTAATAACATACTGGCGCCTGAATTTACATTTTTTAGCGAATTGATAAACTCTTTCGAAGCACAGGTTACACCGCCAACAGTATCACTGCTTCCGTTTATGTATTTGGTTAAACTGTGAATCACAATATCGGCCCCTAATTTTGCAGGAGAAACCGATAAAGGTGAAAACGTATTGTCTACTACCAATTTTAGATTATGTTTTTTGGCAATTTTAGCCAGGCCTGCGATATCAGCTACTTCCAACAATGGATTGCTAACCGTTTCACAGTATAGAACCTTAGTTTTAGAGGTGATCGCTGCTTCTACAATATCAAGTTTGGTAATGTTGACAAAGCTCGTTTCGATTCCAAAGCGAGGAATGAAATTCTTTAGGAAGGCATACGTTCCGCCATAAATAGTTCTACTTGAAACAATATGATCACCCGCACCACAAAGTTGTAAAAGAGTAGGAGTGATAGCTCCCATTCCGGAAGCCGAAACATTGGCGGTTTCCGTTCCTTCCATCGCTGCCAGTGCCTGATCCAGATACAAGTTACTTGGAGAAGAATGACGGGAATATAAGTAGCAACCTTCCATGTTCCCTTCAAAAGTATCGAACATGGTTTTGGCTGAAAGAAAAGTATAAGTAGAAGAATCGGAAATCGATGGATTTACACCGCCAAATTCACCAAAGTATTGCAAATCCTGAATTTTGTCTGCCGGGTTAAAGTGGTTCATAGTTGGTGGTTTATGGTTTATAGTTTGTGGTTTTTTGAGACCACTATTTTGACTTTTACTTTAAAATAAGAACCTCGTATATTCTTTTTTGAAAGAAATCTTTTTCAAAATAAGAGCTAATTGGAAAATAAATCAATCACGAAATGAATAATTAGATTTTAAAACTATAAAAATGTGTTTATCCTGATTTTTAATCTAAATTTGATGGATGTAAGATCAGTTAATAGATTTTCTTTCATCTTATAACAATAAGAACAAACCATCAACTATAAACCATAAACTGAAGCCATGACTTTAGATGCCACAGATAAAAAACTTCTGGTTTTATTACAAACCGACAGTAAAAAAACAAACAAAGAATTATCTTTAAAACTCAATCTTTCTGTGACGGCGGTTTATGAGAGAATTAAAAAACTGGAGCGCGAAGGCATCATAAAAAACTACGTCGCTCTTGTGAATAAATCTAAAATTGAAAAAGGATTTGTGGTTTTCTGTCATTTAAAACTAATTCAGCATACCAAGGAATTCCTAACTAAATTCGAAAGTGAAGTAACCAAGCTAAACGAAGTGTTGGAATGTCACCACGTAAGCGGCGATTATGATTATATCTTAAAAGTTTTGGTAAAAGACATGGAAGCGTATCGTGAATTCCTGGTCACAAAACTGACTTCGCTTCAACATATTGGCAGCACACAAAGTATGTTTATGATTAGCGAAGTGAAGAATTCAACGGTGATTTCTTTTTAAGGTGCTAAGATTCTGAGAGGCTAAGGGGTTTAGTTTTTTTTAATAGTATTATTTAAGGGAATTATCGCTCCGAAATTTCTTTTAGTTTATTTAGTGCCGTTGGATAGGTGCTTTTAAAATAATCTAAATATTCGTCTACTGTATCCAGATCTACAGTGACAGTAGTTATACCGTTATTTTCCTGATAGGAATAATTTTCATGTCCGCCAGTCCATTTTTCAACCTGTTCCCCTGTAGTAACTTCAGTTTCGCCATCCAGGAAGCCGTAATGTCTTATAGATATAAATTTAGCTGGTTGGTTTTCTACAATTTCAGAAACCATTCCGCCCTTTTTTCCGTTTTCATCCAGGCCTACAAAATAAATTTTACTGCCTTTTTCCCAGCTTCCTTCATAGGTAGAAGTTGGGTTAAATGCTGCTGTCCAATGTTCATAGGTGTTTTTATCTTTCAAACCCAGCATCGCCTCATAAACTTTTTGAGCCGTTGCATTTATCTCTATTTTGAATTGTAGTTTTTCCATTTTGAATTAGCATTGATTAGATTTCAAATTTACATTTTATTTTTGGCTTATGTTTTTTGTTGTCTGATTATCAGTGTTTTTTATTTTTCGTGTTTTTAAAATATATAAAAGTAAGATTTATCACAAACCAAAAAATAGCTAATCTCTGCGAACTTAGCGTAAATCTTAGTGCTCTTAACGGTTAAAACTCCATCTAAAATTTCACCCAAAAAACATTGAAAATTAAACTTCAAACAAAACTTTATTCCTTAATTTTGTAACGCTAAAAATAAAATAGACAAACTATGAGTTCATTTGACGTAGTCATTATAGGTTCAGGTCCTGGCGGATATGTATCAGCAATTCGTTGCGCACAATTGGGATTTAAAACTGCAATTGTAGAAAAGTATAACTCTTTAGGTGGAACTTGCCTTAATGTAGGTTGTATTCCTTCAAAAGCATTATTATCGTCTTCTCATCATTATGCGGAAATTGCACATTTTGCAGATCACGGAATCGAAGTTTCAGGTGATGTGAAAATCAATTTAGAGAAAATGATCGCGCGCAAGCAAGCTGTTGTTGATCAAACTGCAGGTGGAGTTAACTACTTAATGGATAAAAATAAAGTTACTGTTTTTAATGGTTTAGGTTCTTTCGTAGATGCAACACACATTGCTGTGACAAAAGCTGACGGAACATCCGAAACTATTGAAGCAAAATATACTATAATTGCTACAGGTTCAAAACCATCTTCTTTGCCTTTCATTAAAATTGATAAAGAAAGAATCATCACTTCTACTGAGGCTTTGGCTTTAAAAGAAGTTCCAAAACACTTAGTAATTATTGGTGGTGGAGTAATCGGAATTGAGCTTGGACAAGTTTACCTTCGTTTAGGTGCTCAGGTTTCTGTAGTAGAATTCATGGACAGAATCATTCCGGGAATGGATAGTTCTTTGTCTAAAGAATTGACTAAAGTATTGAAAAAACAAGGAATGAAATTCTACGTTTCTCACAAAGTAAAATCAGTAGAAAGAAACGGTGATGCTGTTGTGGTTCAGGCTGAAAATGCAAAAGGAGAAACAATCACTTTAGAAGGAGATTATTCATTAGTTTCTGTTGGACGTCGTCCGTATACTGACGGATTGAACGCTGACAAAGCAGGAGTAAAAATTTCTGACAGGGGACAAGTAGAAGTAAACGATCATCTACAAACTAACGTTCCAAATATCTATGCTATCGGTGACGTTGTTCGTGGAGCAATGTTGGCACACAAAGCAGAAGAAGAAGGAACTATGGTTGCTGAAATCTTAGCGGGTCAAAAACCGCATATCGATTACAACTTAATTCCTGGTGTTGTATACACTTGGCCGGAAGTTGCAGCAGTTGGACAAACTGAAGAGCAATTGAAAGCTGCAGGAGTTAAATACAAATCAGGAAGCTTCCCATTCAAAGCTTTAGGACGTGCAAGAGCAAGTGCTGACTTAGATGGATTCGTAAAAATCCTTGCTGATGAAAAAACAGACGAGGTTTTAGGTGTTCACATGATTGGAGCCCGTACAGCAGATTTAATCGCCGAAGCTGTTACAGCTATGGAATTTAAAGCTTCTGCTGAAGATATCTCAAGAATGAGCCATGCGCATCCAACTTTTGCTGAAGCAATAAAAGAAGCAGCTTTAGCAGCTACTGATAACAGAGCATTACACGTATAATTTACGTAAAATATATCTTAAGAGCCCGTTAGAATTATTTCTGACGGGTTTTTTATTGCCTTATTATGGTAAAAATATAATACGTTTCTTTATTTTTTAAATAGACATTATAAGTTCCATTTTCTTCTTTATATAAATGGTACAAATATTTGTCGCCTTTAATACTTAAATTTTTTCGTGACAGATTATTACTTTCAATAAATTCCAGTTCAAATTCGCAACTGCCTTTCTTTTTGTAACGCAATTTTGAGAATGTACCATCATTGAAATTTTCTGTCCATAAATGATCGCTTAAAGTGACTTCTACTTTAGCGCCGCTATTTTCTATGTAATAATATTTTGAAGATTCATCAAAATGATTACATTCCTCTCTGGATATTTCATCAAGAGGTTTTTCATTCTGCATGGACCAGTTGCTTTTCTCGGATTCGTTTGGAAAAAGAGCTACAAATTCGTTACAGTTTTTATGTAACCTGAAAAATAACTGCTCAAATACTCTTCTTTGAACTATACTATCCTTAAATTTTGTCAGGTAAGGAGTGATATGAGAATTGTTGATGGTATTAATTCTGATTTCATTGTCTAAAGCCTGATTTTGAACCAATGATTTACAGATTTCGGTCGTCAGCGAATCTACAGATTTTATAGATTGTGATCTGGAAAAATGAACAAACAATAATAAGAAGGCGAGTAAATATTTTTTCATGTAAAATGGAAATTTTCATCAAATATAATTGTTTAGTAAAAGTATTCGGAGAATTGAATTTTATTCTTGTAATATTTGAGTCTAAAAATGAAAAAGTTCAGAAAAAATTTCGTAAATTAGAGGTATGATTCTGAGGTTGTATTTGCAGATGTATATGGTTTAATTGTTTGATAATTAAGCTTGTAGTTTTGTTTTTACAGAAGCCAAAAAATGGTAGAGATACTTTGTTTTAAGAGCACTGAAGAATTCAAAAAAGGTAGTTTTGAAGGGCTAAAATTTTTTTAGTAAATATTAAAATTGTCAGATCAGATTCTAAATAAGGGTTGTTATTATTCTTTTAAGTAATAATATAGAGATAAGGTAAATAACAGGGGCTATAATGTCATAAAAGACGAGTGAGAGGAAAGTATCGGGAAAAGCCAGCTTTATCAGAAAAGATAATATTGGTATGCTTAAGGTCTCATTTTTTGGTCCTTTTTATTCTGATTTTAAAGCAAAATAGTGTAAGTAGTAAAAAGAGCAAACCCGACAGGTTTTTAAATCTGTCGGGTTTGCTTTTTAAATCTAAAGTGAAAAATAGATTATCTGGTGAAAACGCTTTTGTAATTATCCCAATATCTGTAGATTAAAAACAAGTTAGCCAGGAATAGTAATATTGCCAACGGCAATCCTTGTGGCGCAAGAAAGTAATTAATAAACAAGATATTTACCGTAATGGGTAAGATCAGTATATTGGCTAGTGTTACGTATCGTCCTGTTACAAACGCAATTCCGCAAAGTAGTTCGATTGATTTTGCTAATGGTAATAAATAAGTTGAGGCAACAAGCCCCATATTAAAAGCTTTAAAATCACCGGTAGTTTCTGGTTCCGGAGCCAGTTTGAAGAAAAAACTAAGAGAAGCGAATAATAACAAAAGGCCAATTAAAACACGGACAATAATGGTAGCAATTTTCATAATACGTAAGATTTTTAATGGGTTAAAAAAGTCTAATTTATTTTTGGAAAACGTTATAATCTGAACTCACCAATGATAAAAAGTAATTTGTATGACTTTTATATTGAGAATTTGACAGTCATTATCGTTCTATTTTGAGATAAATAGAATGCTATATCAAATATAACGATTTTTTTCTTATGAAATTGTTGTTTTTTAACACTTTTCTTATTTCTTAAAGTATTTTTTGTAAAGGAAAAATCCTCCAAAACCAATCAAAAGAAATGGCCACAAATTAATTAGAAAAACAAAGATCGTTTCAAGAATGTACCAGCCATTTTTTAGCGAATCGATGACTTGAATTCCCAGATTAGGTTTGTAAGCATCGCTGTCTTTTTCGCTGGCTATTATCTCCTGTTTTATCGTTTCGTTTTGATACAGTTGTAAAGTTATGGTACTGAAGTTGATTTGATCCTCTAAGGATAATTTCTCAATAATGCTGTTATCATTGGCTTCTTTCTGGTTCGCCAGCGCATTTTCAGCTTCCATAACATCATTGATTTTTTTGCCCTTAGCATCAATTGCTTTTTCGACCCTTTTTTGTGTAACAGTGTTTCTTTTTTGCGAAAGCTGGTTGGATAATAACTTTAAAGAAACATCATCGGCCTTGATAAGTCTGAAGTCCAGAAAATCAATTTGTTTGGCTATGATTTTAATAACGGTATCGAGCTGTGTATTAGGAACACGGATTGTAATGTCGTTTTGTACCGTATATTTAGTGGTTTCTAGAGTGCTATCCTGACTGATTTTGGTTTTAACCTGATCACGAATGGTGCTTTGTAAGTTGGTGTAGGTTACAAAACCTCCAAATTTCTGAGTGGCGTTTTCAATTGCATAAGTAGATTTAACGACGTTTTTTACCTTAAATTTAATGTCGGCAGTGCGAATAAATTTTTGCTTACCGTCTTTTTTTTCCACTGCTGCCGATGAAGAAACCGCAGTGCTGTCTGTTGTAGTTTGTTGGTCTGCAGGGTTTTCTGATGTAGCGGGATCGAATTTTTTGCAGGAAAAGAATAAGATGATAAGCACTAAGGAAGTCAATCCAAGGTTGGCAATTGTTTTCATAAAGTTTTTTAGATTTAATGGGTTGAGTAATAATTTAGAGAATCCGTTTTTCAGGGAGAGACTAGGGAAATTTTTATCGATTTTTTGGTATAACGAATTCAATCTGTGTTAGTCTTTACCGGCTGTGTTTTTTAGAAGTGTATTTTATCAATAGGCAAAAAAGGTTTGAGTATTCTTGTTAATTCGATATACTAAAAAGTGTGCCAATATTTTTTGTTTAATATTTTATTGAAGGATTTTTTTTGTTGTAATTTTGAGGCCTAAAATTTACCTATTTTTGAGAGTTACCATTTACAAAGACATTTCAGATCCAGAGCATTTTAAACAGCAGCTTTTAAGCTGGTCACAACAATTTCGAGAGGTAATTTTTTTGGATAGTAATTCGTATCCACAGGAATATTCAAGCTTTGATTTTGTTTTGGCAGTGGATGCTTTTACCTCTTTAAAAACAGATTTTCATAATGCTTTTGAAGATCTGAAACAATATCAGCAAACGACTAAAGACTGGCTTTTTGGATATCTTTCCTATGATTTAAAAAATGATACGGAAAACCTCACATCATCAAATTTTGACGGTTTAGATTTTCCGGATTTGTTTTTCTTTCAGCCTAAAAAGATTTTTACGTTAAAAGGAAATAAACTTGAGATACAATATTTATTGCTTTGTGATGATGAGCTGGAAGAGGATTATGAAGAAGTCGTTGATAGTAAATATGATGCTTTTGAAACGGTAAGTAGCATTGAAGTCAAACAACGTATTTCAAAAGAAGCTTACGTTGAAAAAGTAAACAAAATGCTGGAGCACATTCATGTAGGTGATATGTATGAGGCCAATTTTTGTATGGAATTTTTTGCTGAGACTGCCGAAATTAACCCCTTAGAGAAATTTCAGAAGTTAAATGCAATATCACTGGCTCCGTTTTCGGTATTTTTTAAGAATCATAAACAATATTTGCTTTCGGCTTCTCCGGAGCGATACCTGAAAAAAGTTGGTGAAACTTTAATTTCTCAACCAATAAAAGGAACTTCAAAACGATCTTCAGATTCGGTTGAAGATGAAAAATTAAAGCAGTTTTTAGCATCAGATGCGAAAGAACGTGCTGAAAACATTATGATTACCGATTTGGTACGAAATGATTTGTCGCATACGGCACAGAAAGGTTCTGTTGAAGTAACGGAACTTTGTAAAATTTACTCATTTTTGCAGGTGCACCAAATGATTTCAACCATCACTTCAAAAATAGATCCGCAGTATTCACCAATAGATGTTTTAAGAACCACTTTTCCAATGGGAAGCATGACGGGAGCACCAAAAATTTCGGTCATGAAGATTATTGAAAATGTGGAAGAAACCAAACGAGGTCTGTACAGTGGTGCTGTCGGTTATTTTACGCCTGAAGGTGATTTCGATTTTAATGTGGTGATAAGGAGTATCTTGTACAATCAGGAAAATAAATATGTTTCGTTTTCAGTTGGAAGTGCGATTACTTCTCAATCGATTCCTGAAAAAGAGTACGAAGAATGTCTGTTAAAGGCAAAAGCAATGCACGAAGTTTTGCAATAACCAATATATTTTCGATTAATGTATTGCATGTGGGAATGTTAAAATAAATAAAATTCGTACAATTTTAGTTGCAGTTTGTAAATATAGTGTAAATTCGTACAATTTTAAGATTAAAAAAACTTTCTCTATTATATTGAATTAAATTTTTACATTTATAAATGCTTTTAAAATTTCAAAATCATCTCGCTGTAAGATTTCCATTTCTGGAGGATAAAAAGCTGTTTCTGGCAGTAAGCGGAGGATTGGATAGCATGGTTTTGCTCCATCTGTTTCAGCAATTACCGTTTGAGATCGCCGTTTTGCACTGTAATTTTCAATTGCGTGGATTAGAAAGTTTTGGAGATCAGGATTTTATTCAAAAGTACTGTGACGAGAATGGTATTTCGATTTTTAGTACTCAATTTGATACCGAGGCTTTTGCCAAAGATTATAAATTATCCACTCAGGTTGCAGCTCGGGAATTGCGTTACAACTGGTTTTATGAACTTCTGGAAACCGAAAATTTCGACTATATTTTAACGGCACATCATGCCGACGACAATCTCGAAACTTTCATAATCAATCTAACCCGAGGGACAGGATTAGACGGGCTGACTGGGATTCCGGAGCAAAATGATAAAATTGTTCGTCCACTTTTACCTTTTTCCAGAGCCGAAATTTTAGAATATGCAAAGCAAAACAATATACTGTGGCGGGAAGACAGCAGTAATGCGTCCAATAAATACCTTCGAAATAAAATTCGCCATGATCTTGTTCCGATCTTGAAAGAAATCAATCCAAATTTTTTAAATGCCTTTCAAAAAACGCAAGAGTATTTGCAGGAATCACAAGAAATGGTTGAGGATGCTTCGATCATGATTTACCAGCAAGTAGCAAAAGAAGAGGGAGAAGATATTCACTTTGACTTGAATCAGCTAAAGAAATTACCCAATTACAAATCGTATTTGTATCAATGGTTAAATGAATTTGGTTTCGTGGCCTGGAATGATATTTATGATTTGGTAGAGGGACAATCCGGTAAACAGGTTTTTTCGGCTGATTTTCGATTGTTGAAAAACAGAGATACTCTGATTTTGAGTCCAATTTCTGAATTAGAAGAAAATGAAGTATTCGAAATTAGTGCAGGGGAGCAAGACGTTAATTTTCCCTTAAAATTGAGGCTTTGTCAGGTAGACGACATTACAATAGATTCAAATAAAGCTATATTTGTGGACGCTGAAAAAATCCGTTTTCCTCTTATTTTGCGTAAATGGAAGGAGGGAGATGTTTTTCATCCCTTTGGAATGAATGGGAAATCTAAAAAGCTCAGCAAACTTTTTAAGGATGAAAAATTATCGCTGATTGAAAAGGAAAAAATTTGGATTTTATGCTCAGATAATCAGATTGTGTGGGTTATCGGAATCAGACAGGATGAACGCTTTAAAATCGAGAATACAACAAACGAAATAATTAAAATAGAATTATTATAATGAACCCTAACTACTACCATCAAACGATAACGTCGAAAAGTGTCTGGAATAAATCCATTGTTTTTTTACTGTTTTTTCTTTTTGCATTTGCAAAAGGGAACGCTCAAATTCTCGAACCGGTAAAATGGACTTCAAAAATTGAAAAGAAAGCCGGAAATAATGCTGTTTTGATTTTTGACGGAACAATTGAAAAAGAGTGGCACATGTATTCGCAGTTTACGCCGGAAGGTGGACCGCTTGCTTTAGAGATTACCTTTAAAAATCAAAAAGGGAATTACAATTTGGTTGGAAAGGCTAAAGAAGGAAAAACCAAAACAGCTTTTAATGATGTTTTTGGTGTAAATGAAACTTTCTTTGAAGGCAAAGCACATATCGAACAGGAAATCACCATTATCAATCCGAACTTAAAAACGGTTGAGGTTGATTTTGACTTTCAGGTTTGTAAAGAAGTTTGTATCAATTCCAGTAAAAAGTTTTCTATTGCGATTCCATCCAATTTTAAAATGGATGCTGTTGCGGCAGTATCTGAATCTAAATTAGATGAAACAAAAGTGGAGGGGATAGCAGTTGATACAGTAAAAAAAGTAGCCGCTTCAGCAGTAGAGCAAGTTATAAAAACAGATAAGGCTTTGGCAGAAGCAAGTGAAGAAATTCCAGCGTCGACGCCTTCAAGAAGTTTATGGTCGATCTTTTTTATCGCTTTTATTTCAGGATTTGCAGCTTTGTTGACTCCTTGTGTTTTCCCGATGATCCCAATGACGGTAAGTTTTTTTACCAAACAAAGTAAAAGCAGGGCAAAAGGAATAAGAAATGCAGTCATTTATGGTTTTTCTATTATTGCTATTTACGTAATATTAGGATTGATTGTTACCAAAATTTTTGGGGCGGATGCCTTGAATGCACTGTCTACAGATGTTTGGTTTAACCTGATTTTCTTTGTGATCCTGATCATTTTTGCTACTTCATTTTTGGGAGCTTTCGAAATTATGCTGCCAAATTCATGGGCGAATAAAGCAGATCAGCAAGCAGACAGAGGAGGTTTAATTGGTATATTGTTTATGGCTTTAGCTTTGGCTATTGTGTCGTTTTCTTGTACCGGACCTATTGTAGGAACCTTATTAGTGGAAGCTGCTTCGAATGGTGGAATTGCTCCAATTGTTGGAATGTTAGGATTTTCATTAGCGTTAGCGTTACCATTTATGTTCTTTGCTATGTTCCCGGGCTGGTTAAATTCGTTGCCAAAATCCGGTGGATGGCTGAACACTGTGAAAGTAGTTTTAGGATTTTTAGAATTGGCTTTAGCGTTTAAATTTTTATCAAATGCTGATTTGGTACTTCAGTTGCATTTTCTGGAAAGAGAAGTATTCATCGCTATCTGGATCGCTATTTTTGCAGCTCTGACCTTATATTTATTCGGAAAAATTACATTGCCTCACGATAGTCCTTTAAATCATATTTCAGTTGGAAGATTGTATTTAGGATTGCTTACATTAGTGTTTACGGTATATCTGATTCCGGGACTTTGGGGAGCGCCATTAAAATTAATCAGTGCATTCCCGCCACCACCGCAATATAGCGAAAGTCCGTTTGGAGTAGGGGGATCTGCAAATTCAAATAGCGGCAGTACTGAAACCGTTTCGGGTTTACCGGAAGGAGCGGAGTTAGGACCTCATGGCATCATGGTTTTTCATGATTATGAAGATGGTTTAGCGTATGCAAAATCAATCAACAAACCGATTATGCTTGACTTTACAGGTTATGCCTGTGTGAATTGCAGAAAAATGGAAAACAATGTATGGTCGGAACCCATGATTCTGCCAATCCTGAAAAATGATGTCATTTTGATTTCTCTTTATGTGGATGATAAACGTGACTTGCCAAAAGAAGAGCAGTATGTCACGGCAAAAGGAGATAAAATCGAAACGGTGGGTGATAAATGGACCGATTTTATGATTTCAAAATATAAAACCAATACACAGCCATTATATGTGATTACAGATTTGGAAGGGAAGAATTTAAACTCTTCAAAACCTACTATCAGTTATGTAAGCGCAGAAGAATATTTGCAATGGCTGAAAGAAGGAATTTCTAATTTTAAGTAATTTTTTTTCTAGAACATAGAGAATAGAGTAAAGAGAATAGAGTAAAGAGTACAATTTAAAATCTGCAATCTACAATCTAAAGTCTACATCTATAATAAACAAAGGTGAAGTTAATTCAAAACAAAAATCCCTCTAAGGTCAGATTTAGAGGGATTTTTTATGGGCAAAGGCGGAAATTTGTTTTTATAAGAATTCCCCGTGTTGAGAAATGTCTAATCCTAATTCTTCTTTTTCTTCAGTAACTCTTAGTGGGGTAATTTTGTTTACGACAAAGAATAAAGCATAAGAACCTACAAAAGCAAAGATAGAAACGATTACCAAAGCAGTTAATTGATTGATAAATAATGTTGGAGTTCCAAAAATTAAACCTTGATTGTCTCCAACAGCGGGGTTGATTGCTTTCGAGGCAAAAACACCGGTTAACAGCATTCCTACCATACCACCAACACCATGACAGGCGAAAACGTCTAACGCATCATCGATTTTTCCTTTAGGGAATTTGCTTACTACCAGATTACTAACAATGGCAGAGAATGCTCCGATGAAAATAGCGTGAGAGATGCTTACAAAACCTGCGGCAGGAGTAATGGCAACCAGTCCTACGACCGCTCCGATACAAGCGCCCAGAGCTGATAATTTGTGTCCTAAGATTTTATCCAGGAAAACCCAAGCCATAGCAGCAGCTGCGGCAGCAACAGTTGTAGTTCCTAAAGCCTGAACAGCTAATCCGTTAGCTCCTAATGCAGAGCCGGCATTGAAGCCAAACCATCCAAACCATAACAAACCTGTTCCCAGTAAAACGTAAGTAATTCTGGCCGGATTTACTTTTTGAACTTTTCTTTTTCCTAAGAACATTGCTCCTGCTAAAGCGGCCCATCCGGCACTCATGTGCACTACTGTTCCTCCCGCGAAATCTAATACTCCCATTTTAAAGAATACTCCGTCTGGATGCCATGTCATATGTGCTAAAGGAGAATATATGATTAGGATAAATAAAACCATGAATAACAAATAAGCCCAGAAACGCACACGTTCTGCAAATGCACCAGTGATTAATGCAGGTGTAATAATGGCGAATTTTGCCTGAAACAATGCGAATAACATAAAAGGTATTGTTGGGGCAAGGCTCCAGGCAGTGCTGGTACCTACATTCTGAAAGAATAAATTGGAAGTTGGGTCTCCAATGATTCCGCGAATAGAAGGGCCAAATGCTAATCCGAAAGCGACAATAACCCATAAGATCGTAACAATTACCATTGACATAAAACTTTGCAGCATGGTACTAATAACGTTTTTCTTACCTACCATTCCTCCGTAGAAAAATCCTAATCCGGGTGTCATAAGCAAAACAAAAGCAGTGGCTACGATCATCCAGGCTGTGTCTCCTGTGTCAAACTTTACAGCTTCTGCCGGAATTGGATTATCGGATAATATAAAGTTGGATAAAAAGGTGAGTACTAAAATCGTGATAAGAATCACACTTAAAATAATTTTTCGCATAGTTATTTAGTTTTAAATTTTTTATAAATGTATAAAATCAAGTAATAACCATGTAAAAAATAGGGGTAGGTGCTTTATTTTTATTAATTTTTTATTTTGACCCCTTGTATTTTGTGTCAATTGGATAATATTGACTTTAAATTTATGATTTGGTAAAATTGATTTGTGTTTTTGTCAGTTTGTTAACTAAAAATCAATGTTGTGTAGAGGAGTTTTTGATGTTTTTTTGAATTAATTCCCGATTAATTTACTTTTTTGTTGTGAATTGTAAATAAAAAAGGCGTCAGATGAATTTTCAAATGACGCCTTTTATTGTAAAATTTATTGTTTATTTCTGATTGAACTTTGCTTTGAACTTGTCATTCAGTTTGGTTTGAAAAGTTTCTAAGTTAATCTTTCTTCCCTGGATGAAAGCAGTTGTTAGCTTATTCGTTCTCATATCAAGTGCATCACCTTCAGAGATAAATAAAGTAGCATCTTTACCTGTTTCCAAAGTACCACAAGTGGCATCAATACCTAATAATTTTGCTGTGTTTGAAGTGATAAGCTGTAATGCTTTTTCTCTGTCTAAGCCATATGCTGCACAGGTTCCTGCTAAAAAAGGCAGGTTTCTTACACTCATACGCTCGTGATCACCACTGTTTTCAAGCCCTACCACGATACCTTTATCAGTAAGTATTTTGGCCATTTTATAAGGCAGATTTACATCTTCGTCATCACTTGTTGGCATGTCATGCACGCGTCTTAAGAATACACCAACATTATATTTTTGCAATACATCAGCAGCTTTATAAGCTTCAAAACCTCCTACAACAACTATTTTCCTGATCTGATTGCTTGCCGCTAACTGAATAGCATCAACGATTTGTTTTTCTTCATCAGCATGGATGTATAGCGTCTGCGTTCCATCAAAAAGCCCTTTTGTAGCTTCAAAAACAATGTTTCTTTCTTTTGAAGCAGCCTGATTGTAAGCTTTTGCATTACCCCAGAATGCTGCGATTTCTTCTACTTGTTTTGGATAGTCTTTGTTGGCTTCAATAACTCCCGGTTCAAACCATGATCCGGATCTTCTGAAATTAGAAGGGAAATCAAGATGAATTCCGTCATTCTCTTTTATAATGGCATCTTTCCAGCTCCATGCGTCTAATTGCACCACAGAAGAAGTTCCTGAAATTCTACCTCCACGAGGAGTGATCTGCGCCATTAAAATACCATTCGGACGAACGGTTTCTACTACTTTCGATTCAGAATTGTAAGCGATAATACTTCTTACGTTTGGATTAAAAGTTCCAATTTCTTCCTGATCGTCTGACGATTTCACGGCATCAATTTCTACTAAACCTAATGTTGCATTAGCCACGATAAATCCCGGGTAAATGTGTTTTCCGCTGGCGTCAATGGTTGTGTCATACGCATCAGCAGCAAGTCTTACGGTCGTTGCATCTGCTACCAGGGTTAATTTTCCGTCTTTAAATCCAACGGCACTGTTCTGAATAACACTTCCGTTACCTAAATGTGCAGTAGCATTTAAAATCAAAACCGATTTGGTTTGTTGAGGTGCCGGTATTTGCTGTGCTTTTATTTGCAATGATGCACAAAAGGCAAGCAGACCTATATATATGTTTTTATTAATCATGTTATCTGTTTTTATCTTTATGAATTTTATAAAGCCGTTATTATTGTTCTAAAGTATCACAGTGATATTCTTTCTTCTCTTTTTTGGTTGGTGGCTGTGTGCTCATTCCTTTGTTTTTTTCCTGCAACATCTGCCCAATCAATAAGCTTCTTTCTTTCGAAATAGCTTGTTGTTTTTCAGCATCTTTTTCAAGATCAAAATACACTACACCTTCAATCATTGTTTTTTCGACTTTAGCATAAATAGACAACGGATTTTCGCTCCATAATACAACGTCAGCATCTTTACCTACTTTTACACTTCCTACCTTATCGTCAATATGTAATAATTTGGCAGGGTTTAAGGTTACAAATTTCCACGCCTCTTCTTCAGAGATGTTTCCGTATTTCACCGCTTTTGCAGCTTCCTGATTCAATCTTCTTGACATTTCGGCATCATCAGAGTTGTAAGCAACCACTAATCCCTGATTGTGCATGATTGGTCCGTTAAACGGAATCGCATCGTTTACTTCAAATTTGTAAGCCCACCAGTCAGAGAATGTAGAAGCTCCAACACCGTGTTCTTTCATCTTATCAGCAACTTTATATCCTTCCAGAATGTGCGTAAAAGTATTCACTTTGAAATTGAACTTCTCTGTAACATTCATAAGCATTAAAATCTCAGATTCTACATAAGAGTGACAGGTAATAAAACGCTCTTTGTTTAGAATTTCAGCTATCGTTTGCATTTCTAAATCAACTCTTGGCGCTTTTCCTTTTTTAGAACCTGCGTTGAATTTTTTCCAGCTTTCATCGTATTCTTTTGCACGTTGAAAATAATCAGTGAAAACCTGTTCAACTCCCATTCTGGTTTGTGGAAAACGGGTAGGATTATCAATTCCCCAATTCGCTTGTTTTACATTTTCTCCCAAAGCAAATTTGATGAACTTTGGCTGGTTTTTGTATAACATTTCGTCTGGTGCAGCACCCCATTTCCATTTTACAATGGCAGAACGTCCTCCGATTGGGTTTGCAGATCCGTGTAATAATTGCGAAGTGGTTACACCTCCTGCTAAGTCTCTGTAGATATTGATGTCTTCAGAGTTTACAACATCCTGAATCGTAACTTCGGCAGTCGAGTTATGTCCCATCTCGTTCACCCCTTTTGAAATGGCGATGTGGGAGTGTTCGTCAATAATTCCGCTTGTGATATGTTTACCTTTAGCATCAATAACTGTAGCGGAAGCATCTGAAAGATTTTTACCTACAGCAGCAATTTTTCCGTTTTTAATTAAAACGTCAGTTTCAGTTAAAATACCTTCCTTTTCGTTGGTCCAAACCGTAGCATTTTTGAAAAGTAAAGTTTGAGCAGTTAGTCTTTTTGAGTCACCGAAAGCAATATTTGGATAAGTTATCGGGATAATCGGATTTAGTTTTTCAACTTTAGTTGAATCTTTTACCGCTACAAACGGGCTTGTTCTAGTAGCAGTCCAAAACAATTCCGTTCCGTTTGCCAATACCGCTTTTCCGGATAAGTTTTCCGGTTTTTCGATCAATCCTGTCAAACGTGAAAAATTTGATTTGATTGAATCGGTTGGTTTAATTAAAAGAGTAATCCAGTTTTTAGAAACAGCAAAAGTGCTGCTTACTTTCTTTGTATCTGCAGTTGTAATTTCAGATTTTGGAGCATCAACCGTTCCTTCGATTTTCCATTTGTAGGTATCTTTTCCAACCGTTAAGTCGTAGTTACCACGAATGTCTTTTGCGTTAACATCGTTCACAACGTATTTCGTTCCCTGAACCCAGTTTTCGTATAAAACAGTTTTTTCGTCAAAAATTTCACCTGAAGTAATGATGAAGTTGGCAAAAGCACCGGTTTTCAAACTTCCTACTTCATTACTTTTTCCTAAAATAGCCGCTGGAACTGTGGTTAGAGCCTCCAGAGCTTTTGTTTTATCGAAACCATATTTAATGGCTTTTAGTAGATTAGTTTTAAAATCTTCGGTCTTTTTTAATTTGTCTGTTGTTAAAGCAAAAACAACTCCATTATCCGAAAGAACTTTTAAGTTGGTAGGCGCCTGATTCCAGAAACGCATATCGGCCAATTCGATTTGATTGGACAAATAAGGATTAGAAACATCATACGCTTCAGGGAAACTAATTGGAATGATGTATTTGGCATTGGTACCTTTAATTTCTTCGATTCTTTCAAACTCATTTCCGCTTCCTTTCAGAACATAGTTTAATCCAAATTCTTTGGCAATTTTCGCAGCTCTTAAGCTGTTTAGTTTGTCTTCTGTAGCAAAAATCTGAACCAGTTTTTCGTTATCAGCTAAAGCCTCTAATGATAAATCTTTAGTTTCTGAATTTCCTTTTTTGTACCAGTCTAAGTCCAGGTACATTTGGCGTAACAAAGCTGTCATACCCATTAAAGAACTTGGATAAGCCTGATTGGTCAGAGCACTTCTTGTAAAAGCAAAATGGTTGGTTACTTTATTGGCAATAATTTGTTTGCTGTTTTCGGTGTTGTTCAGCGCTACTAAAATTCCGGTTCCCTGAGCAACTCCGTCAGCAATATGGGTTCCTACTACTCCAAAACCGGCTTTTAGTAATTCCTCAGCTTTCGGCTGATCGTATTTAAAAGTCTCATAAGTATTTACTTCAGGACGAACACTTTCGTTCCAGTAGTAGCCTACTTTTTTAGTGTCGTATAAAGGGCTACGGTCACGTCCACGTCCGGCAGGGGCTTTAGGTTTTTCAACCCCAAAGCTGGTGTAGATATCAATAAACGAAGGATAGATAGTTTTTCCTGCAAGATCAATAGCAACGCTATTTTTAGGAATGGTGATGTTATTTCCAACACCAACTACTTTGCCATCTTGAATAAGTAAAGTTCCTTTTTCGATTTTTTGTGTTGGGGTTACATAAATCGTGGCATTGGTAAAAACAGTGTAATTGTTGTTTTTGTTGTGGACACTTTCATTAACGGGAAAGTAATCTTGAGCGTACGTTTTTGTTAAAAAAACACTCAAAAACAGTAGTAGTAGTTTTCTTTTCATGGATAATTAATAAAATTTTCATTAAAAATAGGAAATATTAATATTTGAACAAGTTTTAATGAAAATTAATTTTTTATATTCCGCGTTAAGTACCAAAAACGATTTAGTAATTCTTCTGATTTTGATGTTTTACACTGTTTTTTTGAGTACTACTTTTAAAGATCTCTTTTTATTTTAGGATCTTCTCATATCGGTTTTTTATCCCTTCCAGATAGGGCGCTTTGATTTCTGTGGCGAGTTCTACCGCTTTTTTTAAGACAGCCGTTGCAGTATCTTTTTTCCCGTTTTGTTCCAAAAGATCACCATATTTTAAAAAGGCTATCGGAGATTTTGGATGTAATTCTGCATTGCTTTTTAAAATTGATTCTGCAATAAATGGTTTTGTAGGAGTATAATCAGACGACAGGTTAGTAATATCCTCTTCCGTAAACCAATCAGATTCAATTAGTTTTTTTATAACGGTTTGAATTTGCTGATCCATTTTTGCTAAATCAGCTTCGTTTGATGGTTTTGTTTGCTGGTCAACAGTAGATTGCAATTCCAGATAAAGTTTTTTTGATTCAGCTGCAATTTTACTTCGGTAGTCCTCTGCTGCTTTTTTTGCCAATTCTATGGTTTTGTCGTAGGCAAGTTCCTTGGTTGTTTTGTACTCAGGGATTACACCAATTCCTTCCCAGTTTGTTTTAGTGATTGGATTTATTGCAGTTCCGGTAGGAATAAATATTTCTAAAAGAGAGTTAATTTCAAGAATTTCGCCGGGATTTGCTCCGCCACCAGTCACTTCACCAACTAAGGTTGCTCTTTTTTGTGTTTGCATGTTATAACTGAATTCTTCTGCACCCGAAAAACTTCTGTCACCTGTGATAATAAATAGGGGAACATCGATTCTTTTTTTACCGTTAACTTCTGTAACTCTGAATTCTTCCGTAAAGTTGTCTTTTCTAAAGTATAAGGTATTTAGCAATAGAGGTTCTTTAAAAAAGTAACTGCACAGGTACTGTACGGTTTTAGGACTTCCACCTCCGTTAGTTCTTAAATCAATAACAATGGCGTCCGTTTTAGAAAGCAATTGCATATAAGAATCAATAGTGGGGTTAGTTTCGTGTATGAAATATTTAAAATTGAGGTAGCCGATATTACCGTCAAGTATCTTAACCTCTCGGAAACCATCGGCAAGTTTGCGATTGTCGGTTAAATTATGAAGATAAATTTCGTAGGAATCTTTAGCTGCATTTGTGTTTTTATTATCCGGAACAAATTTAGGCTTGACTCTAAGATGTTTGTCGTTGTTGACTAAACGAATTTCTTTCGTTAGCGCTACAGCGAAAGAATCCAGAAGATCGTATTTTTTGAATTTATTTTCTTTATAACTCTTTTTTAAATGTGCTGCGATCAGTTTTGCCTGATCAGGAAATATGTACTCCTTTTGAATGAGGGAATCTATTTTTAGGATAGTTTCTTTTTTGAATTTTTCCGTTATTTTCTTTTGCTGACCATTGGCATTTGGGAGAATGAGACAAGTGAGCACGAATAAAAAAACGAGTTTGCTGTTAAAAATAAAAATCTGTTGTAAAAATGGTTTAGTGAGATATTTCATAATGTTTCGGATTTTTATTTATAACGCTAATTTA
>NZ_MUHH01000020.1:79050-156477 GCF_002217475.1 Flavobacterium tructae | reverse complement strand
TCCAATACAATCGCCTGTTTACTTATCCGAATAAATCAGCAGTTTTAAAGATAGGGATTAAAATTATACGTCTTTTTTTTACGCAATGACTTGAAAAAAATCTACGTTAATCCGCGTATAATACCACGCTTCTATTTATTTTGCAATCAACTTAAGAACAAATTCCATTTGCGTGTCCTTTTGCTGAAAAAAGTCATCCAGAGTAGGCCATATTTCATAGTCCGGCATAATACCGTGACCTTCCGGCTGGTTCGCTTTTTTTGGAGCATCCTGTACGACATTTACAATTGAAAATTGTGTTTTTACTTTTGAGTTAGGAAGTTCGTAAACCAATGGAGAATGTCCATTATGAACGTAGTAACCTCCAACGGTTTCCAAGCCTACTATGGTAACATTATCTACATATGCTTTTACCAGAGAAGCAAAATGGGAAGCAGCTGATGCCACATTTTCATTAATCAAAAGATAAAGCTTGCCTTTAAAGAGCGGCGATTTAGGATGATAAACCGGATTGTATTTCTGATCCTGAATACTGATGTTGTTTTTGAATACAGGATACAGTGATTTCAGGTATTCTTTTCCCGCTTTTAGAGCAATACTATCCATTCGTTCTGAAGTTGAGGTACCCCAAAAATATTTTTCGAGAGGTAAAACATTAGGGTCGAATAGGATGACAGCCTTTTCATTTTCCTTGAAGGGTTTGTCAGTAAGGTACATTACAGGCTGTTCGAAGTTAGGATCACTTCCTCCAGGATTATTTCTAACATCAATGATCAGATTAGCAACCTTGTTTTTGTCCAGTTCTGTAAAGATGCTATCCAAAAATCGAACATACGGTTTAAACTTAGGATCGTCTGATCCATAGGCCATACCAAAAAACCTTAGATTCAATAAACCTGTAGCAGGGTTAATCATACGAAAGCTATATGGAGACTGTTTTTTATAATCCAGTAAATCAGTAACCGGAGCACTAAACCTGTTTTTAAGGTTGGCTGTTCTTTCCTTCAGCGTTACTGCACGAAGCACTGTTTTTTTAAGAGCCTCCGATTTTGGTGCGCTGTATTCTACAATAAATTCATCACAAAGACCATATTCGAGCAGGTAGTTTAATCCAAACGATTTATTTACACTGGCCGATAATTTTTGGGTAACATGATGACCATCTGTTGTATAATATTTGTAGAAAGAGCGCATTAATGCTACGTCATTTATTCCGTTTATACTTTTTATTCTCGAGCCGGGAGGTATATCCGATGATTGGCCGTCAAAAATAATTTGTCCGTTAATATAGACCAGAGGAAAAGGGAAAAAAGACTTTTGTCTGTTCAGAAAATTGATTAGATCGAGATCAGGGATGGTGTAATTGTGTAAACTTCCTTCATAATCCGAAAGACGAAGCATTATTCTGTAAAACTCAATAGTGCTCATGGGCTTTTTAATACTTTTAATGGCACTGTTGTAAATACTGTCTACCTGCTTTTTAGTGTGGTATTGGTACAAACCGGAATTTGCTTTTTCATTTATCGTTCGGAGTATTTTAAGATCCTCCTGTAGCTCTTTTTTCGAAAGCATTTTGTTGTAAAGCGCTAAACTATCCTTCATGGTTTTTTGAAGGTTTTGCGCCTGAATTGTAGCAGAAAAAAGAATCAGAAATAAGAACGTAAAGATCGATGACAGGATTTTGTTATTCATAAATTAGGTTGGTTATGGGTTGATAAAAGCAGAATTACAGGGTATTAACAGAGATGTAATGAGTGCTTCTGTTGCTTTTAGACGATTAACGGTTTATGATGTTATGAAGCCTAGTATTAGAGGATACTATTTTAAACACTATTTTGTAATTAAACCGTTGTATTTAAGATAGTTGTTGTTTGTTGTCTTTACTACTTAGAAAAAAGAGTACCTGGTCTACTTTTTTAGAGTTTTGTCCAAAGTCCGTCAAATTGTTAAAATCTATTTTTAAGAACTCATCGTTGTTAAAGTATAGTTTTAACCTGTCGGCTCCACGACCATTAAAAAACTTCCAACTTTTAATCTCGGATAAAAAAATGACCTGATTTTCAATTTTAGTATAGATTGGTTTTTTATCCCATTCTAATGTAAGTGTGTCTTTGTCGCCGTTGCAATCAATAATTAATGTACCGGTGAATAAGTATATTAAAAAAATGAAGAAAATAAAATGAGAAAATAAGAGGATAAGATAGTGTGCTTTAACTCCTATAATTGCCCAGAAAAATGCCTGAAGTGGGATAGAAATTAAATATGCGATTACCATAAAGGTAACATTTAAGGTTTTAATTTTCATAATGTAAAATTTGATGATTTTACTGGTGTCAGTCTTTAAAAAAAATCTTTAATTTTTATTTTTCGAATATAGTAATATATCACAGAAATTCCTTTCAAATAAGATGTTTTTCTCAAACTTAGTGGATACGTTTGTTTTGGGCGGTAATAATTATCTTTGCAATTGTTATTTACAAACTTCTTGCTTTTGTGAAAGACACAATGTTGATGGGGGTGAAGGTGCCGGACGTAATTTAAATTAAAGAATTACTATTCAAATTTGCTTTTAGGGTCTGCACATTTCAGTTCGTAGTTTTATTTCTTTAAAACAGTTACAAACAAAAAAGCTTCAGATTTCTCTGAAGCTTTTTTGTTTTGATAAGTAGTCCGTGGGGGAATCGAACCCCCCTTACCAGGATGAAAACCTGGCGTCCTAACCGATAGACGAACGGACCTGCTTTGTTGTTGCGGGTGCAAAAATACAACTGTTTTTAGAATACACAATAGCTTTTTTGATTTTTTTTTCAGGCTTCTTTTGACAATAACGCCTTTAGAAATAACCAATCACAAAGGAATTAAAGTTAGTGTAATTGTACTTGATTGATTCAGAATTGGTTGTTTTTGTTGTAGAAAATATAAAATAAGATTTTTCTTTTGTTTTATTGAAATGATGCCTTTCAAAAAAAATGAAAATTATTTTTGGAATTATTTGTTTTGAGAGAAAATTCAAACGGTTTTTTCCTGTTTTGATCGCTCTTTTTTTAAGTCTTCGAAGAGTTTTTTGAAAAATGGTATAAATTTTCGGCGCTCAATGAGCTTCCCTTCCCTTAAATAATATGGTTATTGGTATGAAATTCCGATTTTATAAATTATAGGCAAAATCATTTTTTATTTCCTCCATCACAAAAGAACTTTGCACATTTGAAATTCCTTTAATAACCGATAATTTATCGATTACAAACTTTTGGTATTCGTTCATATCGTTGACAGCCACTTTCAGCAGAAAATCATAATTTCCGGACACGTGAAAACAGCCTGTTATTTCGGGCAATACCAGAATATGCTGTTTAAAATCATCAATCAATTCTCGTGAGTGTACCGCCAAAGTAACCTGACAATACACACTGATTGATTTCCCAATTTTTTCGGCATCCAGCAAAGCAACATAATTCTTGATGTACTGCTTTTGCTCCAGTTTCTTGATTCTCTCAAAAGTGGGAGAGACCGATAAACCTATTTTTTCGGCAATTTCTTTGGTATTTTGCTTCGCATCTTGCTGTAAAAGCATCAATATTTTTTTATCTATGGCATCCATCTCAGAATAATTATATGGTTTCAGAAAAAAGAAACATGAATTTCAATATTAAAAAACTTTAATACGACTCAAATTTAGAATTATATTTTGAGTTTTGTTGTTAATAAAGGATATTAAACTATAAAAAGTACATTTACAGAAAAAATAAATGTTATGAAACCTATTTCAGAATCGCTATCCATAGAAGACAATCAACGCTTATTCGATTTGAATCAATACATCGAAAATGCCAGAGATAATTTCTTGGGCTATCCTGTATCTAAAGATTTTGATTATTCGGAAATCAATCATTTTTTAAAATATCCGATCAATAATCTTGGTGATCCTTTTGAAGATTGTACCTACAAAGTGCAAACACACGAACTGGAAAGAGAAGTGGTTGGTTTTTTTGCCAAGCTATTCCGCGCCAATCCAAAAGATTATTGGGGTTATGTGACCAACGGTGGTTCCGAAAGTAATTTATACGGACTGTATCTCGCAAGAGAATTATACCCAAAAGCAATGGTGTATTATTCGGAATCAACCCATTACAGTGTGCGTAAAAACATTCATTTGCTCAACATTCCGAGTATCGTTATTCGTTCGCAGGAAAATGGTGAAATCGATTATGAAGATTTTGAAAATACATTAAAACTGAATCGCCATAAACCGGCAATCGTACTGACTACTTTTGGTACCACTATGAAAGAAGCCAAAGATGACGTATCAAAAATTAAGAGTATTCTAAAAACATTGGCCATACAGGATAGCTACATCCACTGTGATGCTGCCTTATCCGGAAGTTATGGTGCTTTTATGGAGCCACGACTTCCTTTTGATTTTATGGATGGCGCGGACAGTATTTCCATCAGCGGACACAAATTTATTGGTTCACCTATTCCTACCGGTGTTATTATTACGAAGCGTTCTAATAGAGATCGAATCTCAAAAGGGATATCCTATATTGGCTCCTTAGACACCACAATTACAGGATCCAGAAATGGACATTCTCCGTTGTTTTTATGGTTTACCCTGAAAAAACTAGGTATTGAAGGTTTAAAAAAACGTTATTTACACAGTCTGGAAGTAGCGGAATACTGTGAGCAGAGACTGAAAAACATGGGAATTGCGGCCTGGAGAAATCCAAATTCGATCACCGTAGTTTTTCCAAAAATAACCGAAGAGGTGAAATCAAAATGGCAATTAGCTACTGAGGGTGATATCTCCCATATTATTTGCATGCCAAACGTAACCAAAGAACAAATCGATCTGTTTATCAACGACGTAGAAAATTGCATTGAAACCCCGGAAGAAATGGCAGAATTTAGTTGGTAGTGTTTTAGAAATAGTATTGTTAGTTCTGTTCTGTAAAAGAGCTTATGAAAATTGCGTAAATGTCTCCGACTTTACGCAATTTTTTTTATGATATAGTAAATGGTAGATTTTTTAAACATCTCATTTGTAAATGTTTTGAATATTAAATCATTTAGTCAATAAAATCTACATTAAACTTGAGGTAAAGCCAGAGAATTTTTGAGATTTTTGTTTTTTATACTAGATTTGTTTTTAGAGGGCATGCAAAGTCAGAGACATTTGCGTAACATTCATGAGAACAGTTTGTAGAGTGACAGGCAGCTCGCTTATAAGGAACCGTTTTGAATATTAAAGAATTAAAAAAATATAATCTAAAATGAAATATTTAAGCATAACTATTTTGATTTTAATAGTGTCTTGTGCAAAGAAAAATGAATCAGAAAATTTAAATAAGAAAGTTTCGACTTTAAAAATCGAAACTCCAATAATATTAACAGACAAATCTGTGAAATTTTTATGGAGAGAAGATGAATATGACAAAGAATTAAAGGACACGGTTAATACAATTTTTATAAATAAAGAATATGCCAAAAACATTTCTGAACCCGAAAAAGCTGCTCTTGGATTTGTTGCAAGCTTTATTGGAAGTGAGTGTGATTGGGATGGAGAGCCAAATGAAAAACGTGATAATTTAAGTTGTAAAATTAATACTGCACTTAATATTGGTTATCAATGTTCAGAAGAACATTTAAGTTTTTTAAGAAAGTGGTTTAAAAATGATAAAAAACAGTTAGAGCGTTTAGCAGATTGTTCTGCAGTTCCGTTTACTGCAAGCTCTCAGGTCACATTTGATTATATAAATGTTGTAACTAAAGGTGATACAATCAAAATATCCTTTAAAGCAGTTGGTGCAAGTATGCGCACTCAGAAATCTTCGAGTTATAAAGAAGAAGATACATTTGTTTTAAAGAAAGATAATTTGGTTTTATTAAAATCTAACGAATCAGAAAGTGAATAATTTAAAAGTAATGATTAACTAGAAGAAGAAAAATAAAAACTACTTGCCGCTCTCCGAAAAGTTCCTCGCTATGTGAAGTATTCATCTGTAACGCTGTGCGAAGCGTATCTAACTTCGCGCCCGTAAAGTTATTAAGTTTTCTTGTAGAAGATGTAATTTGGAATTGACTATTAATATAAATAGAATTAAGAAAAGTCGGGAGACTTATACAGGTTTAAAGTTTATGAGAACTAAAGGTTAACAACGTAAAGTCAAGAGACTTTGCATAGCGTGCTATCAGTAAATATGAAAAAAATAGTATTGTTAATGATTGCGTTTAATCTGATAAATGCTTGTCAGAAACCAAAAGACAATAATAATTACCATTATAGTATTAAAGTTAAAAATAATACCAATAAGGTTTTGTACATCTATAGAGGATTCGATTCAGTTATGCCATTAGGAGACTTTCGTTCAGATCCATATTTTAAGACCACGGCTGCATTTGCAGGTAATGGTAATATAGAAATTGGAGAAATTCGTTTTACTGGTGGTGGCAGGCCAACATGTATTGAAGACATATTACATGTTGATGAACGATTATATATTTATGTTTTTGATTCCGCTTTTATTGCGAACAAAAAATGGGATGAAATTCTAAAAGACAGTCTTGTAGATGGACGACTTGAGGTTACAATAGATGAATTGATCAAGAATAGTTTCACAATAAATTATAATAAAAAGTAATCTTATGGTTAATACACCTCGGCTGGCGCAATCGCCCCGGTCGTGAACAGAAAGTTTCTTCAGGGAGGATA
This sequence comes from Flavobacterium tructae, assembly GCF_002217475.1. Taxonomy (GTDB): domain Bacteria; phylum Bacteroidota; class Bacteroidia; order Flavobacteriales; family Flavobacteriaceae; genus Flavobacterium; species Flavobacterium tructae. The sequence goes on along the minus strand of NZ_MUHH01000020.1, from coordinate 149,771 downwards.
AAAAACAAAAAAGCTTCAGATCTCTCTGAAGCTTTTTTTTAGGAGTTCGTCGCGACGAAGACTCGAACCTGGGCAATGATTTACTTGCTTTGTTTTAATTGCGTAGTATTGACTCTTGTTGGCGTATCTTTTCCGCTAATAATCGAAGAAGAACTTAGTGCAATTGATTTAATGATTTGAGTCATGTTATCAATATCTAACGTTTCAAATTCATCATCGGCAGTGTGATACGTAGGCTCATTATCCATTTTTGAAGTAGAAATGGTATGAGCAGGAACTCCAAGTCTGGCTAAAGTAGCGTTGTCTGAGCGGTAAAATAATTGTTGGTCCGGATAAGGGTCCGCATAAAAGTTAAAGCTTGTTCCTGTTAAATTAGTTTGTAAAATCTGTCCCATGTTCGACTTTTCGAAGCCTGTAATGTAAGCAGAGTTTTTACCCCATTTAGATTCTGTTCCTATCATTTCAATATTGAACATCGCAATCACTTGTTCCGGTGCAAGCTGTTTAGAAAAATATTTGGCTCCATAACCACCTAATTCTTCCGCTGTAAATGTGGTAAAAATAATAGTACGCTCGTTGTTGTTTTGTTTTTTAAAATATTTCGCAAGCATAATTACTGCGGTTGTTCCGGCGGCATCATCATTAGCACCATTATAAATAGAATCTGTTGCAGGATGCGGAGCACCTTCTTCAGGAGTGCCTACTCCTATATGATCATAATGCCCTGAAAAAATCACATATTCATTTGGTTTCGTTTTTCCGGGTAATATTCCAACAATATTATTCAATGCTTTTTTGGAGATTGTATTCGTTTGTTCAACAGAAAAAGTAGTTGCGTCTGTGGTACCAAAAACAAACAGAATAGTATTGCTTCCCGGATTAGCAGTTATTCTATCAATATGTTGAATATTTGGTAAAATCTTATCAAATGAAGAGTCAACTAGGACTAAAAGATTTTTTGGGCTTTTATAATATTCATTAAATTTTTCGCCAAAGTTGTCTCCTTTATTGATTTTTACAACAGAAACATCGCTTTTTTCCGTTAAAGAAACCTGAGGAAGGTAGGAGAAGGTTACAACCTGATTGTTACTTATTTCTTTGCCATCAATAGTAATTTTTGAAGAAATGGCTTTAGAGGCAGTCATCGAAAATTCTTGTCTGTAATTCGCTGCTGCATTGAAAGTTTGCAGGCCAATTTTTTTAAACTCTGATTCTATAAAAGCGGATGCTTTTTCGATACCGGGAGTAAAAGTTCTTCTGCCCTGCATATCATCAGCCGAAAGTATTTTCTCTATGCGACTTACTTCTTTGTTCGTAATAATTTTATCTATCGATTGTCCCTGTACATTAAAACATTGACTTAGAACAAACATACTTACAATAATTTTTCTCATATTTTAGTTTTATAAATAAGGTTTTAGTTAATCCAAAAGTATGTTATTTATTTGCAAAACTTAGTGTTGGTAAAAGTTTTTAATTTTAAAAAAAAACTTACAACATTGCTGAATTATAAATTGCCATAACATCAATGGAAATAATAAAGTCACGCTATAATTTTTATTTAAAATTTGATTAGCAGTGTTTTTAATTATTTTCTGGTTGCCCCGTGATTCGAAGTGTTCATTTACAACGCTGTGCAAATGTCTCTGAATTTGTGCTTTTTTCGATTTGATGTTCAATATAAAATATCATGATAGTCCTTAGGTTTACCGCCAGTGTTTATGCCGAATTATCAATTTCAGAGTAGAATCTGATTCGGACCATAAATAAGATTATTTAGATTGTAAGTTATAAGTGTTTTTTACGATTTGTAAATGTTTTGAGATTAAAAATCGATTAGAATTTGGTAATACTACTTCTTTTGTTTTAGGTTTGCGCAAAAAAAGCTTACTAGCATTTTAAATTTAATTAGGCAGTATAGATAAAGAAATATTCTCTAAAAAAGCAGATGTGTAATTTTGCCTAGTAAAAAAACAAAAAGTAAGGAGTTCAAAATCAAGCATAAATATTTAATGTCTATTTTTTTTCAACTGAAATGGTTTACGTATAAAAAAATAGATGCTTTTATGTTTGGTAGCATATATTTGATACGAAAGTTAGACTTGTTAAAAAAGGTTTTGTTTTTTGTGTGAGAATCATATTGTGTAAAATAATCCTTGTCGCGAGGCTAGAAAAAATTTAAAAATATTATGAAAATAAAATTTGTATTACCGTTTTTTGTTCTTTTTATGACATCAGTAAATGCTCAAATTTATACACCAAATGCTATAATTCAAGGAACGGCACCAAATAATAATGTCGGAATTGGAACTAGTACACCAAATGTTAAATTGTCTGTATTTCTACCTTCAGGAATAGGAAATGTTATTAATTGGGGGAATGTCGGCGGAGGTTCTTATGGAGGAATAGGTTTTGATTCAAATGGGTCATATTTGACCAATTTTTCAGGAAATAATGCCTTATATGTTAAAGGAGCCGATGGAAATATTGGGATTGGAACTAGTACACCAAATGTTAAATTATCGGTATTTCTACCTTCGGGAATAGGAAATGTTATTAATTGGGGGAATGTTGGAGGAGGTTCTTATGGAGGAATAGGTTTTGATTCAAATGGTTCATATTTGACCAATTTTTCAGGAAATAATGCATTATATGTTAAAGGAGCCGATGGAAACATAGGTATTGGAACAACAAACCCAACTTCAAAACTTACAGTTGCAGGAAATATAAATTCCCGCGAAATAAAAGTGACCGTAGATGCTGGTGCTGATTTTGTTTTTGAAAATGACTATAGTTTAAGATCTCTAGATTCTGTAGACAAGTTCATTAAAGAAAATAAACATTTGCCTGAAATTGCTTCGGCTGACGAAATGAAAAAAGAGGGGATCAATTTGTCGGAGATGAATATAAAGCTTTTGCAGAAAATCGAAGAATTGACTCTTTATGTAATTGAGCAAAATAAACATATGAAAGAATTAAAAAGTGAAAATCAAAATTTTAAATCAATTTTAGAGAGACTTTCAAAAATTGAAGAAAAATTAAAATAAAATTGGGCATGCATTCTGAAGTGGTTAGCTAAAAAGTAACACAAATGTCTCTGACTTCGCACCCGCAAGATTATAATCGTCCTATCTTAAAATAAGCCAGCTCTTCTTCATTTCTTATCAGGTTGTTTAATCGTTCGAATCCGGCTTTTTGCAGTACATTTTGTGATCCGGTGTTATGGAGATCTGTTACGGCTACAACTTCTGTTGTATTTGTATTTGCAAAACTATATTGTGTTATTGCTTTGCATACTTCTGTAGCAATGCCTTTTCCCCAATATTCTCTACTGAGTACATATCCAATCTCTATTTGGTTTATGTTGTGTATAAAAATACGAGCAACACACATCCCTATGAAATTATTATTTGTAGTGTCAAATATCGCCCATCGACTAAGATTTTTCTTTTCATAATTTTCAAGCAATTCAGTAAACATTTCTACATATCTTTCTGGTGAAGTGTCAGGAAGGTATTGTGTAACTTGATTATCTTTAAAAAGATTTAAAAATGTTTGTTGCTCTTGAGGTAAAAATTCACGAATAATAATTCTTGGGCTTTGATAAAGAGTAGACATTGGTTATAGTAAGAGAATTAATTTAGAAGTTGTTTGCTAAAAGTATTAGCAGACTTGTTTTGTACATACAGTCAAATTTACAGAAAATAAAGAGAGAAAACTTCTCGATTTTTAAAATGTTTTGAATGTTAAATCATTTGACGAATAGAATCGATATTGAATTTGAGACAAAATCAGAGATTTTATGGTGTTTTTGTTTTTTGTACTAGATTTGTTTTTAGAGGAGGGACAGAGTCGGAGATATTGGTGTAACATTGATATAGGAACTTCGGAGAGCGAGGTGAAATAGTATAAAAACGATGAAAAATATAATAGTTTTATTGATGACTCTTTTTTTAGGAGCTTGCTCATCTGAGGAAAGTTATATTTACTATAGCTATAAGAAAACTACAATAACCAGGGTGGATAGAGGGAACAGGATTTCTTTTTATTATGGTAAATATAAAAAAGATGAACCTTTGCCACAATCATACATTGAGGAGACCTATTCGGGTTTTGATGGAGGTATGGATGCTTTTTTAATTGTTAAAGATGATGGGAAGGTAGAGATAGTGCCTGTAGGAGGGCTTTTTAAAACGATAAATTCAAAAGACAATTTATTTTTAAATGAGTTTAAAAGTAATCTAGGTTATATTAATTGGGAAAAGAGTATTAAGGGGGATTATTTAAATGCTTGTAGAGTGTCAAATGTATTAAAGGTCGAAATTCGGCTAAATAGAGAAAATAATTCAAAAGTGAAAGCTGTCTATCCTTAGCCCTCTGTTACGATGAGATTTCGACCCACGCTCTGCGAAGTGCTCATCTGTAACGCTGTGTGAATGTCTCTGACTTCGCACCCGCAAAGTGATTAAGTTTTCTTGTAGAAGATGTAATTTGGAAATAACTATTAATATAAATAGAATTCAGAAAAGTCGGGAGACTTATACAGGCTTAAGGTTTATGAGAACTAAAGATTAAAAATGCAAAGTCAGGAGACTTTGCGTAGCGGGGCTGAATCAGGATGAGTGTAAAATTTCAGAAACGGTTAAACCATCGGCTATAGATGTGGGTATTGTTTTAGAAGTGGCTTTGCAACTTTTTCCTAATGATGAATTTGACTTATTAAGCGAAATCAATGAAGTTCTTATTTCTGAATAAGATTAGAGTGTAAAAGTGTAATAAAAGTTACGGAATGAAAAGAGGAGTAAGTGTGTAAAATAAAAAAAGCTCCAGATTTCTCTGAAGCTTTGTGTTAGTAGCGGTAACAGGACTCGAACCTGTGTCCGCCGCGGCGGATATGAGCCGAAGAGCTATAATTTTTGAATAAGATCTTTGATAAATTCTCTTCCGATTCCGGTTTTTAGATATTTCTCTCTTTTCATTGCCTCAGATTTAGAATTAAAAAATTCTACGTGAATTACTTTCCATGGTCTAAATTTTAAGGTATAGCCTTTTGTTTCAAGAAGATTATGAGATTTAAATCTCTCAATTAAGTTAGAGGTATAGCCAGTGTAGTTTTTGCTGAATTTTTTAGAAAAAAGAATATAAACAACAAATTCATCCATATTACAAAGAGTCATAAATAAAAAAAAACACCACTTGTTGAAGTGGTGTTTTTACTTAGTAGCGGGAACAGGACTCGAACCTGTGACCTTCGGGTTATGAGCCCGACGAGCTGCCTACTGCTCTATCCCGCGATGTTTCGGGTGCAAAGATACGCCGTTTTTTGAGAAATCCAACGAAAACATTAAAAAATGTTTTATTTTCTGTATTGAGTTGATATGACTACCTTTGCACCCGAGACCCTTGGGTCAAATGGTCCTCAGTACAATTAAATAATACACAAATGTCACATAAAGCAGGTTTTGTAAATATCATCGGGAATCCAAACGTTGGAAAATCAACATTGATGAACGCCTTTGTTGGAGAAAGATTATCGATCATTACTTCAAAAGCACAAACAACACGTCATAGAATCTTAGGAATTGTAAATGGTGAAGATTTTCAGTTGGTACTTTCAGATACGCCCGGAATTATAAAACCGGCTTATGAAATGCAGGAGTCGATGATGAACTTTGTAAAATCGGCTTTTGAAGATGCAGATATTTTGATTTATATGGTCGAAATAGGAGAGCAGGACTTAAAAGACGAAGCTTTCTTTAATAAAATCATCTATGCTAAAATTCCGGTTTTGTTGTTGTTGAATAAAATCGACAATTCCAATCAGGAACAATTAGAAGAGCAGGTTGCTTTTTGGAAAGAGAAAGTGCCAAATGCTGAAATTTTCCCAATCTCGGCTTTACAGAATTTTAATGTACCGGAAGTTTTTAGCCGAATCATCGAATTGTTACCGGAATCACCTGCTTATTATCCGAAAGATCAATTGACAGACAAACCGGAACGTTTTTTCGTGAACGAGACTATTCGTGAGAAAATCTTATTGAATTATAGCAAAGAGATTCCGTATGCGGTTGAAATCGTAACAGAAGAATTTTTTGAAGATGAAAAAATTATCCGTATCCGTTCGGTAATTATGGTAGAGCGCGATACACAAAAAGGAATCATTATCGGACATAAAGGAGCCGCTTTGAAAAAAGTGGGAATGGATGCAAGAATAGATTTAGAGAAATTCTTCGGAAAACAAATTCATATCGAACTTTACGTGAAAGTGAACAAAAACTGGAGAAGCAATGCCAATATGCTAAAACGATTCGGGTATAACCAGTAAACGTTTAATCGGTTAATTGTTTAATCGTTGATTTGTTTCAGGTTTCAAGTTCTGATATAGAACCTGAAACTTGAAACCTGAAACAAAGAGTATAAAAAGAACAAAAAACTTAGGTACTTAGAAACTTAGCCTTTCAGCAACTTTTTTTAACTACCTTTGCAAAAAATTAAAATAAAGCATTTTGGATTTATAAGGGATAGAATTTTAGGAAACTAAAAATCTAGAATCTAAAGTCCAAAATCTAAAATTCAAAAAAATGAATAACATTGTTGCGATAGTAGGAAGACCTAATGTAGGGAAATCAACCCTGTTTAATAGGCTGATACAAAGAAGAGAAGCTATTGTAGATTCAGTATCTGGGGTTACCCGTGATAGAAACTATGGTAAAAGCGAGTGGAACGGAAAAGAGTTTTCTGTAATTGATACGGGTGGATACGTTCGCGGATCTGATGACGTATTTGAAGGTGAAATCCGTAAACAAGTAGAATTGGCTATCGACGAAGCCGATGTTATTATTTTTGTTGTGGATGTTGAAGAAGGTATTACACCAATGGATGAAACAGTAGCTAAATTGTTGCGTAAAGTAACAAAGCCTGTTTTATTGGCGGTAAACAAAGTAGACAACGCCATGCGTGAGAAAGACGCGATTGAGTTTTATAACCTTGGTTTAGGAGATTATTTTACCTTCGCCAGTATTTCAGGAAGTGGAACTGGAGATTTGTTAGATGCTTTAATTGACGCATTTCCGGAGAAACCGGAAGTTGAGGTTAAAGAAGATTTGCCTCGTTTTGCAGTTGTAGGACGTCCGAATGCCGGTAAATCTAGTTTTATCAATGCCTTGATTGGTAAAGATCGTTATATTGTTACAGATATTGCAGGAACAACACGTGATGCAATTGATACTAAATTTGACCGTTTTGGTTTCGAATTTAACTTGGTTGATACTGCTGGAATTCGTCGTAAAGCTAAAGTGAAAGAAGATTTAGAGTTTTATTCTGTAATGCGTTCGGTTCGTGCCATCGAGCATGCAGATATCTGTATATTGGTTATCGACGCAACCCGCGGATTTGAAGGGCAGGATCAGAGTATTTTCTGGCTGGCAGAGAAAAACCGTAAAGGAGTTGTAATCTTAGTAAACAAGTGGGATTTGGTAGAAAAAGATACCATGTCGACTCGTGATTACGAAGAGAAAATCAAAAAAGAATTAATGCCTTTTACTGATGTGCCAATTTTATTCGTTTCAGCTTTAACCAAACAACGTTTGTTGAAAGCATTAGAAGCTACAGTTCAGGTTTTTGAAAACAGAAAGCAAAGAATTGCTACTTCAAAATTTAACGAATATATGTTGAAAGTAATTGAAGCTTATCCGCCACCGGCAACAAAAGGAAAGTATGTGAAAATTAAATATTGTATGCAGTTGCCAACGCAAACGCCTCAGTTTGTGTTTTTTGCCAACATGCCGCAATACGTTAAAGAACCTTACAAACGTTACCTGGAAAATAAAATTAGAGAAAATTGGGATTTCGCAGGAGTGCCAATCGATATTTATATCAGAGAAAAATAAAAGTAAAAGTCCTCCTAAAGAGGACTTTTTTTATGCTTTGTTGTTAATTCAAATTATTTTTGCAATCATACTATTTGACCGAATGTTTCGTTCACAATAAACCTTTTAGCTCTTATGGAGTCTTACTGTCTCAAACGAACCATTTTCATGACCAAATATTTATATTTCCTGATTACTTTTCTTTTTTGTTATACGGCCAGCGCGCAGAATGATATTGTTATTAAAGGAACCGTAGTAGATATCAATACGCAATTGCCGCTCGAGCTGGCAACGGTTTATTTTACCACGGTTAAAGATTCTACCGTAATCGAATATGCAACAACCGATAAAAATGGAGCTTTTAGCATTACCACTAAAAAGTATGATAAACCTGTTTTTCTGAAGGTTAATTATATGGGGTATCAACCTTATTTTGAAGAAGAAAAGAGCATTCAGGAGAGTAAGGATTTTGGGAAATTGTATTTGCTTGAAAACGTAAATGCCTTAAAAAATGTCTTGATAAAAAGCGAAGCACCGCCCATTACCGTTAAAAAAGACACTTTAGAATTTAATGCGGCTTCCTATAAAGTCCGTCCGGACTCCAATGTAGAGACTTTATTGAAACAATTACCGGGTTTTGATGTGGGAACTGACGGAAAAGTGACCGTAAACGGAAGAGAGGTTAATCAGGTCTTAGTTAACGGGAAAACTTTTTTTGGTAAAGACGGCGCGATTGCCTTAAAAAATCTGCCCGCGGAAATAATCAAAAAGGTTCAGGTGTCTGATTTTAAAACGAAGAAAGAAGAGCTCTCCAAACAGGAATCGACTTCAGATTTTTCAAGCATTAACATTACGATAGACGAAAAGAAAAACAAAGGGTACTTTGGGAAAATATTGGGAGGTTATGGTTCCGACGATCGATATGAAAGCAGTCTGATTCTGAATTTTTTCAATAACAAACAGAAAATAAGTCTTTTGGCTTCTTCCAACAATATTAACTCCACGAGTTTTGCAATGGACGAGGTTTTTGATACGATGGGAGGCGGACGAAATAGTAAGGGAAACACTAGTTCAGGTAGTGGTAAAGGAATCACACAGTCGAATTTAATTGGACTTAATTACTCCGATGACTGGTCGAAAAGCTGGTCGGGAATGGGAAGTTATAATTTCTCGAATTCCGTTAATACTAATGATAGCAAGTCAGATCAGGTGAGTTTTTTGCCCACTGGAAATATCGCCACTTCGGCCGATTCTAAAACCAGAAATGAAAATACCGGAAACAATGCGAATTTTGAACTGGAATATAAAATTGATCCTACAACCCGATTGGTCATAATACCAAAGGTCAATCAGTCCCGTTCTAATAATAACTCGTCTTCATCAAGTTTTTCGGAAGATGAAAATGGAAATTCCTTAAATGAAAGCAGTGCTAAATCCTACTCGGAAAGTACCAATACGAGTTTGGGGAATACCATCAATTTTAATAAAGCTTTCAAGAAGGATTATCGAAATTTTAATCTTTCTTTTGACAGTAATAACACCAGTACAGATAGTGAGGCTCGAAATCTTTCGCAAACTATTTTTTATCAGGACAATAAACCTAATGACGATAGAAATCAAAAAAGCCTAAACAACAACAAAAGTGATGTTTATTCGCTTGAACTTGAGTATACCGAACCGGTGACAGATTCGCTGAGGCTAAGATTCGGCTCTAATTTTGACTGGAATAAAGAGATCAAAGATGCAAAAACATTCAATTTCGACAATGCAACACAATTGTATTCGGATTTGAATGAGTCTTTAACCAATTACACCACTTCAAAGCAAAATTCCTTCAGTCCGAAAGTTGGATTAACCTGGCAAAAGCGAAAATTTACGGTTAATTTAAACAGTAGAACTGCCATTGTCGCGTTCGACAATCATTCTTTATACCTAAACAATGCTACCGATTTGAACAAACGATATCTTTTGCCTTATGGCGATTTTCAGGTTCGATATAAATTTAGCCGTTCGAAAAATTTGTCATTCAAATACGATTATTCCAATGCACTTCCGACGGCCGTTCAATTGATGCCGGTTTTAAATTTGACGAATCCGTTGAATACGATCACCGGAAATCCTGATTTGAGTCCTATTGAGAAAAACAGTGCTAATATTAGCTTCAGGAACTATGATTTCCGCACGCGTTCCGGTTACAGTTTGTTTGTAAGGGGAGATTATTATAACAACGATGTGGTGTCGACTTCAATTTATGATGATAGTGGAAAGAGAACCACTACTTACGTCAATATTTCGGGAACCTACACGACCTCGATTGGCGGAAATTGGAATCAGTCGGTAAAAAGAGATGCTCACCTTTTTAGATATGGTTTGGGATTAAATGGAAGTTATTCTTTTGATAAAGGATTTACCAATGCTGTATTGTACAATGCAAAATCAACAGCAATTACTCCAAAGCTTAATTTTACCTATGAATACGGTGAGCTGTTGATCATTTCTCCATCTTATAGTTTGTCTTATAACGAAACCAGGTACGAGAATTCTTCAAGAGATGCCAGTTCAAATGTGGTGCACAGAATCAATTTGCAGACCACAAGTTATTGGCCGGAAAATCTGATTTTTGGAAATGATTTTGGCTACACTTATAATTCAAGTATTTCGGGTAATTTCAAAAAAGATTTTTATCTGTGGAATACCAGTTTGTCTTACGGTTTCTTTGATAAAAAAGTATATGCCAAAGTAAAAGTTTACGACGTTCTAAACCAGAATCAAAGCGCAACGACGTCGATTTCGGCAACATCGATCCGTGATGAAGAAAACACTGTTTTAAAGCGTTATATTATGTTCTCAGTAAGTTATAAAATAGGAAATTTTGCTGCTGAAAAAGGGAAAAAGAAGAGGCAAAGAGAGGAGTTTTGATTTTAGAACAAGACAATAATGGTTTTTATTTGAGAGACAGCTAGGACATTAGATTTTTGTAATTTAGATTTTGAAATTTTAGAAATAAAAAAACGAGATAAGTTTGGAAAACCTATCTCGTTTTATCGTATTTAAAATTAACTAAATGCTTATAATGAATATTTTAAAGTAATACCATAAGTTCTTTGATCACCAAGTACAGCGGCATATTGTCCTGCATTTCCACCGGCAGGCAGTAATTGCTCATAGTAATCTTTGTTTAATAAGTTACGACCCCAGAAATGAACAGATAATCCTTCTGATGCGCGGAATCCTAAACGAGCGTTAAAAATAGCATATCCCGGAACCACTAAGTATTTTGAAGCAGAAGGACTTGATGAAAATTCAGAACGCGCATAAGAATCAACAGCTAAGAAGATTTTTCCTTTATTTCCGAAGAATTTTGCATGGTCAGAAAGCTCACCTCCTAAAGATCCTGCCCATTTTGAAGCACCTGGTAATTCTGTTCCTGAAACATCTTTAAAAGCTACTGGAGCTCCTGTTTCTTCTAATGGAAGTGGTGCATTGGTAAATTTAACATATTTTGCATCTGTATAAGTCGCGGCTGCATTCACAGTCAGGTGCTGGCTAAAAACAAAACTGGCATCAAGTTCAGCACCTCTTACACGTACTTTATCAGCATTGGCAAGATAACCACGGTTTACACCAAGTTCGGCAGCCTGAACATTGGTTTGAAAATCTTTAATTTCCGTATTAAAGAAAGTCAGATTAAAGATGGAATTTTTGAAAGGAGAAGTTTTTACTCCAACTTCATAATGATTTACTTTTTCAGGTTTGATTACCGCAAGATCCAATAATGGCAGTCCTTTAGAATCTGTTGGAAGTCCTGCAACATTTACACCCACCGGTTTGTAGCTTTTAGCGTAAGTAGCATAAGCATTGATTTTGTCAGATGCTTTATAAGATACAGTTATGTTTCCTGAGAAATCGGTATTGTCAGTATTCGAAGCAAAAGACTGATCTGAGTAAACCGATTTTTTAAGCGCCAGTAATGCCGGATCAGTAGTTTGAAGACCACCGTAAGTAGTACGGCTGTATTGAGCATCTTTTTTGTCGAAGTTATATCTTATACCCGGTAATACATGTAAACGCTCGGTAATTGCCCAGTCAACCTGACCAAAAACAGCAGCACTGGAAGCTCTGATTCTGGCATCTGTTTTAATTCCGTATCCTTCAAAAAGTCCCGGAGTTTTCCATAACGGACTGGTACTGCTTTGAGAGAATCTCCATTGTGCATTACCGGATTCTTCTGTTCCGTCTGTTTGCGAAGTTTGATCAATAAAGAAGGCACCAACAACACCGCTAAGTTTAGAAGTTAGCTGACCTGCGTAACGTACTTCTTGTGTAAATTGAGTCTGTCTGGTTGGGTTTTGGGACTTAGCCAAAACTTGTAATCCTGTAAAGTCTCTGTCATTTGATGGATCCCAGTTCCAAAAACGCCATGCAGTAGTGGAAGTAAGTGTTCCTGTTCCAATTTTAGTATCAATGTTAAGAGAAATACCTCCCATGTCCTGTCCTGAACGCCATGGTGTGTCGTGATCGATTTTTCGATCAAAAGCATTTTGGCTTGGTAGCTGATAGTTTAAATCTTTAATGATAGCATTAAATTGTCTGTAAGCAGCTCTTTGCGTAGGTGCGACACCAGCCACAACCTGCGCGTATCCATCCGGACGTTGCGTTGTGATATCGGCTGCCAGAATAATATTCGTATTTTCTGACGGAGTAAAAAGCAATTGCCCTCTAATTCCCTGATTGTTTAAAGTGTTCGTAGGTCTTCCCGTAGCCACATTATCGATCAAACCATCACGTTGTGTACCTGAAAAGGAGATACGACCAGCTACTTTTTTACCCAATGCTCCTGTAACGGATGCTTTCGCCTGAAGAAAAGCATAATTTCCGTAACTCACTTCAAAATCAGCACCAGTAGTGAAACTTGGTTTGCGAGTGGTAATATTAAAGGCACCGGAGGTAGTATTTTTACCAAACAATGATCCTTGTGGTCCGCGTAATACTTCAATTTGTTCTACGTCAATAAAATCAAGAGTAGTGGCTGCCGGACGAGCATAATAGACCCCATCTACATAAAAACCAACACCCGGATCGATTCCGTCGTTAGTAAGTCCGAAAGGAGAACCAAGGCTACGAATGTTGATTCCTGTATTTCTTGGATTTGAAGAGTATAATTGTACAGAAGGAACGAGTTCTTTAATTCGGTTCACATTAAAAGCTCCGGTTTGTTCTGCTTGTTTACCGGTAATTACCGATACGGCGATTGGCACGTCCTGAACTTTTTCGATTCTTCGTCGCGAAGAAACCACTACTTCAATAAGTTCGTTTTCTTCTTTAATAGTTATTTGTAGGGGGGCTATAGGTAAATCGGTAAGTTCGATCTCAGTAGTTTTATAGCCTACATATTGAACTAATAAGGTTAGCGGAAGTTTTCCTCTGCTGTCGATGCTGAATTTTCCGTTTTGATCGGAAGTAGTATTTGAGGTTGTCCCTTTTATAACAATGTTTGCCGCTTCTAAAGGGATGTTTTCACTTGTTTTAACAACACCTTCAATGTTTTGTGCAAATGCTATAGAGAAGGTTAAAAAAGATAAGATTGTAAGTATATTTTTTGTCGAATTTTTCATTTTTACATTAAGTATATGTGATTAGTAGAATTTAAAATAAATTTTTTTTACCAACACATACACATTGTAGAAGAATAGTTTTTCACAGTTGTGAATGGAATAATATAATTTCTTTGCAAAAGATTTTTCGATACATCGATTGGTTGTGAATGTACTCTCATAGTTAAAACTTTAGTAAATGATTTGTTAATTATTTTTTGCAAATATATATATAAATTCTATCGATTTACTAGGAATTAGAAAATATTTTTTTATTTCTTGATGAGAGAGGCGATTGTGATGCCTTGCATGGCCTTAAGAGTCTCATCACGAATGATCATTAAACCATGTCTTAAGCTGCATTCTTCCTCGGTTTTACAATCAGAACATGGTTCGTAAAAGTTTAATGATGCACAAGGCAATAAGGCAATTGCACCGTCAAATAAACGGTGAATTTCTGCCAGAGTGATGTCATTTTTGGAGCGTATCAGATAATATCCGCCAAATTTTCCCTGCTTACTGCTTACCAAACGTCCTCGTTTCAGGTCTAATAAAATCTGCTCCAGGAACTTTTTAGGAATATTGGCTCCATCAGCGATTTCAATAGTTCTTGAAATGTGATTTTCTTCTTGTTCTGCTAAATAAAGTAAGGCCTTAAGGGCGTATTTTGCTTTATGTGATAACATCTTTTTTTAATTATGAATTATAAATTGTGAGTTGTAAGTTGTGGGTTTTGAGTAGTTAAATTTAAATTTTATTTTAAAATTTAAATTTAAGGGGAAACCTGAAACCTGAAACCTGAAACCTGAAACCTGAAACTGTTTACCAGCCTCCGCTAGAACCTCCTCCAGAGAAGCCTCCTCCGCCAAAACCTCCGCCAAAGCCACCTCCACCTCCGGATGATCCTCCGCCGAAGCCTCCAAATCCGCCTCCGCCGCTTCTTCCAAGATTGCTTAGAATGATGACATCGAGCAGGCTGGGGCCGCCGCCTCCGCTATTATTGCCTGAATTACCTCCGCCGCCTCTTTTGTTTCGGGACAGTAAAATTAATACAATTACGACAATTATAATAAAAGGCAGGATTGGAAAATCTTTTCCTTTGGTTTGTTTGCGCTCGCCTTTGAATTTTCCTTTAAAAACATCAATGATAGCATCTGTTCCTTTGTCAAGTCCGTTGTAAAAACTTCCGGCTTTGAATTCCGGAATAATTATATTTCGGATGATTGTTCCGCCAATTCCGGCAGTCAATCGGTCTTCGAGACCATAACCGGGATTTATGGCAATTTTTTTCTCCTTTTTTGCCAGCAGGATAATAACACCATTATCGTCTTTTGCAGTTCCTCCAATTCCCCAGGTTTGTCCCCATTTGGTTGCTAACTGACTTACATCTTCGCCTTTTAAACTTTCGATCGTAATCACTACAATTTGAGTAGTAGTGGAGTCAGAATAACGAATTAGTTTTTGTTCCAGCTGAGATTTTTCAGATGCATTTAAGATGTTGGCATAATCGTAAACCGAAGTTTGTAAACTTGGTTTTTCAGGTATTGTAAATTGTGCAAAAATACTGTTGCAGGTAACAAGCGCGATAAACAAAAGAGTAAACTGAAAAATTCTGTTGGAATTTGAGATTTTGTATTTTGAAATTTTCATTATTTATCCTTTTGATATTTCGTTTGATAATTCATTGCTGTCACCTTCAGACCACGGAAAGTACTTTTTCAATTGTTCGCCGGCATTCAAAATGCCATCAACAATACCTTGTTTGAAGTTTCCTGATTTAAATTGTAGAATCATGGCATCTTTGGTACAGTCCCAAAAATCAGGAGTAACCACATCATTTATACCTTTGTCTCCACAAATTGCAAAATTTTTATCAGCAACGGCAAAGTAAAACAAAACCCCATTTTGAAGCTGGGTTTCGTGCATTTTTAATTCATGAAAAACTTCCAAAGCCCTGTCAAAAGGAGCTTTAGAAGTTGTTTGTTCTATATGTACTCTAATTTCGCCAGAAGTATTATTTTCGGCCACACGAATAGCTTCAACAATATCTTGTTCTTCTTCTTTGGATAAAAAATCTTCTACTTTTGACATTGAAATAATTTTAGAGTTTAGATTGTTGATTTTAGATTATGATCTAAAAAATGTTTTTAGAATTTTACTTCAACCGGTTTGTCTGCACCTTCAACAGCATTAAAGTATGCTTTTTCTTTAAATCCAAACATACCTGCAAATAAACTATTTGGGAATGTTTTGATGTGGTTGTTGTATGGTTTTACCGCTTCGTTGAAACGTGTTCTTGCCGTTAAAATCTGATTTTCAGTACTAGCCAGTTCGTCTTGTAATTTCAAGAAGTTTTCGTTTGCTTTTAATGTTGGATATTGCTCAACAGAAACCAATAATCTTGATAAAGAAGAAGATACGCCGCTTTGAGCTTTGTTGAATTCAGCAAGTTGTTCCGGTGTAATATTCGTAGGATCTACGGTTACGCTTGTTGCTTTTGCACGAGCTTCGATAACAGCTGTTAAAGTTGATTTTTCGAAATCGGCAGCGCCTTTTACGGTGTTTACTAAATTTCCAATAAGGTCATTACGTCTTTGGTAAGCTGTTTGAACATCTCCCCAGGATTGCTCTACAGTTTGGTTTAATGTTACCGCAGTATTGTTAATCCCTTTAACCCAGCTGTAAATTCCAATAAGTACAACTGCTCCAATAATCCAAGGCAAAAATCTTTTCATGTGTATTTAATTTAAGTTTGTTTCTGATTTAATTAATAGGTTATAATTCGTTCTTAATATCGATTAATTGTGTTTTGATGGTCTCTAATTTACGTATTATTTCGAATTTATCTAATGTTTTCTTTTGTCCTTCTTTCAAATGTGTTTTGGCCCCTTCAAGCGTAAAACCTCTTTCTTTAACCAAATGATAGATCAATTGTAAGTTGGTGATATCTTCGGGCGTAAACATTCTGTTGCCTTTGGCATTCTTTTTTGGTTTCAAAATGTCAAATTCGCTGTCCCAAAACCGAATCAATGATGCATTGACATTAAAAGCTTTGGCTACTTCGCCAATGCTGTAATATCGTTTATCTTTTGAAAGCTCAATATGCATGTTTCTTAATTTTCTATATTTATTCCAAAAATACTACTTTTTGCAGTATTAATCTAATGACTGATTTTCCTGGTTTGCCATTTGTGAAATGGCCACATATTCGACTGCCGAAATATTGCCGTAATAGAAGTTCAGCGGATTTACGACTTTGCCGTCTTTGTGTACTTCATAGTGACAATGCGGTCCTTCAGATCTCCC
This sequence comes from Flavobacterium tructae, assembly GCF_002217475.1. GTDB lineage: Bacteria > Bacteroidota > Bacteroidia > Flavobacteriales > Flavobacteriaceae > Flavobacterium > Flavobacterium tructae. The sequence goes on along the minus strand of NZ_MUHH01000020.1, from coordinate 133,003 downwards.
TGTGCTTCCCACATAACCAATAACATCACCTCGTTTTACACGTTGTCCGGGTCTGCAATTGTATTTGCTTAAATGCGCATATAAACTTTCGTAGCCAAAACCATGCCTGATGACCACATGATTTCCAAATCCTGATGCCGAATTATCGGCCCGCTCGATAACGCCATCTCCTGTAGCATAAACGGGAGTGCCTGTTTTGGCGGTGAAATCCATTCCGTTATGCATTTTTCGTACTTTCGTGAACGGGTCGGTTCTGTATCCAAAACCTGAAGCCATACGTATTAGATTCTCATTTCGTACAGGCTGAATGGCCGGAATTGCCAGCAATAAAGTGCCTTTTGTACTGGCTAATTTTAAAATTTCATCTAACGATCGAGACTGAATCGCTAATTCTTTAGAGAGACGATCTATTCGTTTTGTGGTGTTTAAAACCAGTTGAGAATTGTTGTACCCCTCTAAATCTTTGTATTTTCTGGAATCTCTAAAACCTGCTTTTCGAATAGAATCCGGAATCTCGGCTTTATTAAAATAGACTCTGTAAATGTTATTGTCTCTGTTTTCCAATGTCTCGGCTACAGCATCGATTTCATCCATTTTTCTGTTTAGAATGGCGTATTGTAATTTCAGATTTTCAATTTCGCGTGCCTGTAAACGATCTTTTGGCGTTTCAAAATAAGGAGTATTGATTAAAAGTATAAAAACTAAAAAGCCAAATAATGCCGAAGCCAATAAAAACAGCAATGCATAGCCAACTTTAGCCCTTTTTCGGGTCTTTATTTTTGTATAAGCCAGATTTTCTGAGTCGTAATAATATTTTACTTTCGCCATATTTTAAAATACCCTATTTTTGCAGCTTGTAAAATAAGTTAGTCGAACAAATTTAATAAATGTTTCATGATGTTCGAAGCTTTTTTCAGGAATAAAACAGTTAGATAATGTGTCAATTTGATAATTAGATAATGTCTTAAATGCGAAATTTATTGTTTGGAACTTTAATTTTTGTATTAAAAAGAGGTAAGTATCACATTTTCAGATTAACATGTTTCTAATTAAGTATCACATTTTCAAATTGACACATTTTCTAATTTTAATATGAAATCACAAGACGTACGTAAACAATTTTTAGATTTTTTTGAGAGTAAAGGACACACTATTGTTCCTTCGGCTCCTATTGTACTTAAAGACGATCCAACCTTAATGTTCAACAACTCGGGAATGGCCCAGTTTAAAGAATACTTTTTAGGAAACGGAACGCCAAAAAGTCCAAGAATTGCCGATACACAAAAATGTCTTCGTGTTTCAGGAAAGCATAATGATTTAGAGGAAGTAGGTATCGATACCTATCACCACACCATGTTTGAGATGCTGGGGAACTGGTCTTTTGGAGATTATTTCAAAAAAGAGGCTATCAACTGGGCTTGGGAATTGTTGACAGAAGTGTACAAAATTCCAAAAGAAAATCTTTATGTTTCGGTTTTCGAAGGAAGCAAAGAAGATAATGTGCCGTTTGATCAGGAGGCTTGGGATATCTGGAAAGAATTAATTGATGAAGATCGTATTATTCTGGGAAATAAAAAAGACAACTTCTGGGAAATGGGAGATCAGGGACCATGTGGACCTTGTTCTGAAATTCATGTTGATTTGCGTACTCCGGAAGAAAAAGCAGCCGTTTCAGGTAAAAGTTTAGTAAACAACGATCATCCTCAGGTGGTTGAAATCTGGAATAATGTATTCATGGAATTCAATCGTAAAGCTGATGGTTCGTTAGAAAAACTTCCTGCACAACACGTTGATACCGGAATGGGATTTGAGCGTTTGTGTATGGCATTACAAGGAAAAACATCCAATTATGATACCGATGTTTTCATGCCTTTGATTAGAGAAATTGAAACTATCACCGGGGCAAATTATACCGTTAAAGCATCAAACGAAGCGGAAGAAAAAGTAAATATTGCGATTCGTGTAATTGCAGACCACGTTCGTGCGGTAGCTTTTGCTATTGCGGATGGACAGTTGCCGTCAAATACCGGTGCAGGTTATGTAATTCGTCGTATTTTGCGTCGTGCTATTCGTTACGGATTTACTTTCCTGAATATAAAAGAAGCTTTCATCTACAAATTAGTAGAAACTTTAAGTGAGCAAATGGGAGATTCTTTCCCGGAAATCAGAACTCAAAAAGCACTTTGCTCGAATGTGATTCGTGAGGAGGAAAACTCTTTCTTACGTACTCTTGATCAGGGATTGGTACTTTTAGATGCTGTGATTCTGAACAATTCAGGAGATACTATCGATGGTAAAAAAGCTTTTGAATTGTATGATACTTACGGTTTTCCGATCGATTTAACAGCTTTGATTCTTTCTGAAAAAGGATTGAAATTAGATGAAAAAGGATTTCAGGAGCAGTTGCAATTGCAAAAAGAGCGATCCCGTGCCGCTTCAAAAGTAACTGCAGGGGACTGGAATGTTTTGGTAGAAGATGATATTCAGGAGTTTGTAGGTTACGACAGATTATCACATCAGGTAAAAATTACGAAGTACCGAAGAGTAGATAGTGTAAAAGATGGTGAAATTTATCAATTGGTTTTCAATGCGACTCCATTTTATGGTGAAAGCGGAGGACAAACAGGAGATAAAGGATATTTGGAAGCTCAAAACGGTGATATCGTTTACATTATTGATACTAAAAAAGAAAATAATCAAACAATTCACCTGGCAAAATCGTTACCTGAGAATTTAACAGGAACATTTAATGCGGTTGTGGATGCCAATCAAAGAGCAAAAACATCGTCAAATCACTCGGCTACGCATTTATTGCACCAGGGATTGCGTAAAATATTAGGAACACACATTGAGCAAAAAGGATCTATGGTTCGAAATGCTTCTTTGCGTTTTGACTTCTCTCACTTTTCAAAAGTATCCGATGAGGAATTAAAAGAAGTAGAAAATTTTGTGAATGCAAGAATCCGTGAAAGTTTACCTTTAATCGAAAAAAGAGCCATTCCAAAAGATCAGGCTCTTGAAGAAGGAGCAATTGCTTTGTTTGGAGAGAAGTATGGTGATCTGGTTCGTATGATTAAATTTGGTGATTCTGTCGAATTATGTGGAGGAACTCACGTGGCAAATACGGCTGATATCTGGCATTTCAAAATTATTTCAGAAGGAGCTGTAGCGGCAGGAATCAGAAGGATCGAAGCTATCACAAGTGAAGCTGCAAAAGATTATTTTGAGTCTCAATTGCTTTCTTATGAAGAAATTAGAGAGACCTTGAAAAATGCTCAGGATCCTGTGAAAGCGATTCAGTCTTTACAGGAAGAAAATATTCAGTTGAAAAAACAATTGGAAATCTTGTTGAAAGATAAAGCCAAAAACATGAAAGGTGATTTGGCTAAAGAATTGCAAGAAATCAATGGTGTTCAGTTCTTAGCAAAACAAGTAGATTTAAATCCGGAAGGAGCAAAAGATTTAGCTTATGAATTGGGTAATTCTTATAATAATCTGTTTGTAGTTTTTGCAACTGCACAGGAAGGAAAACCTATGTTAACTTGCTACATCTCTAAAGAAATTGTCGCAGAGAAAAATCTAAACGCAGGACAAGTAGTTCGTGAATTAGGAAAATACATCCAGGGAGGAGGAGGAGGACAGCCTTTCTTCGCTACCGCAGGAGGTAAAAATGTGGATGGAATTGATGAGGCGCTGGCTAAAGCAGTTGATTTCGTGAAGTAATTTTTTTAGTCTCGGAAAGACACAGAGTCGCAAAGTTTTTTTAAGCTTTGCGACTTTTTTTTTAACGGAATAATCTTTTATAGGTTTTTTCTTTGATTTTGCAAAAAGGAAAAAATGACAGAGAATGAAATTTCAGCTATCGTAGTCGATGTTTGTTATAGAATACATGTAAAACTTGGACCAGGATTATTAGAATCAGTTTATGAAGCAATTTTGTATTATGAATTAACGAAGAGAGGTTTACGTGTGGAAAGGCAAAAGCCCTTACCCGTAGTTTGGGATCAAATGAAATTAGACATCGGATTTAGAGCTGATTTAATAGTAGAAAACAAAGTGATTTTAGAAATTAAATCAATTACACAGATTTCTGATGTTCACGCAAAGCAAGTTTTGATTTATCTCAAAATCACGAAAATGAAATTAGGATTATTAATTAACTTTAACGTTCCAATTATTAAATATGGTATTAAAAGAGTAGTGAGTAATCTGTGATAAAAAGCTTAAAAAAACTTTGCGACTCTGCGTCTTTTCTAGATTAGCGCATTCAAAAATAAGAGTTTTTTTATAGATAAAAAGAGATAGGTTTTTAAGTTTTGTTTTGCTTTATTTGTGGGATTAATGAACAAATAAATTTACCACACATGAAAAGAATTCTATGTTTTTTTAGTATTTTATCACTTATTTTAGCTTCTTGCTCCAGTAATGTTGAAAGTGCTGTCAATGCAGAAAATGTACTTTTGCCCATGACAGAAAAATACACAAATGCCTCTTATCCGGAAGATAGCAGTACTGTGACTTATGCTTATGATGGAAACAAAATTACCAGTTTAACATACGACAATGGATCTGCAGTTGTATTTACGTACACCGGTAATTTAATCACAAAAGCAGTATATACAGAAACTTACGAAGGTACAACTCATACAAGTACCACTACTTTTACATATGAAAATGATAAACTTAAATCTACTTTAAAAGTTAACTCGGGAAATTCTTTGCATAAAAAAAGAACTTATAGCTACAATGCAGACGGAACAATTTCGACGATTACACTTCTAATTAATCCACAAACCCTTGAAGAAACTGAAGATTCATCCAGCATTCTTACTTTGGATGTTAATGGTAATATTATTAAACAAGAATCAGACGGTTTTACAACTGTAGTAGAATATGATACTAAAAACAGCCCTTTCAAAAGTATATTAGGATATAGCTCGTTGCTGGATTCCGATGTTTTTGATCAGGATGCTAACTCTTCAAATAACCTGACAAAAGTGACTGATATATCTGGCGATGGTAGTCAGGATATAAACACTTATGTGAATACATACAATAGTGATAATTATTTAACTAAATCGGTAAATGGCAGTGAAACAAAAGAGTATACCTATTAAAAAAACAATTAGAAAAATAGAAGTACTCTCACAAGCTTATTTGAAAACAAACGAGTTCCGGTAAGAAAAAAGTAAATCCGACAGATTTTTAAAACCTGTCGGATTTTATATTTTATAGTATTTCGGGCGAAAAGAGAAACCCTAGTTCGAAATGACAAATAGTTTTCTTTAATAATGATTTAAGAAAACTCAGAACCTTAGCAGCTTAGTACCTTAGCCCCTTAACTATTTTCGTTCCCCAATCTGCTGGCGCCACATCGCATAATAAAGCCCTTTTTCAAAAATTAAATCTTCGTGTTTTCCTTGTTCGATGATTTTTCCTTGCTCCAGTACAAATATTTTGTCCGCGTGCATTACGGTTGACAGACGGTGCGCAATCAGAACCGTGATCCTGTTTTTATCGGATATATTACGAATAGTGGTATTGATTTCTTCTTCGGTAATAGAATCCAGGGCAGAAGTGGCTTCGTCAAAAATCAATAAATTCGGATTTCTTAAAATAGCACGGGCAATCGACAAACGTTGTTTTTCACCACCGGATACTTTAATTCCGCCTTCACCAATTGTGGTGTTTAAACCGTCTTCGGCACGTTGCAGCAGTTTTTCGCAGCTCGCTCTCTTCAAGGCATCGTATAAGTCTTCATCGGTAGCGCTAGGTCTTACGAATAATAAATTCTCGCGAATTGTTCCTGAGAATAACTGAGCGTCCTGAGTAACGAATCCTAATTGTTTTCTTAGATCCAGTAAATCAATTTCTGTAGAGTCGATGTCGTTGTAAAATACCTGACCTTCAGCTGGGGTGTACAATCCAACCAGTAATTTAACCAAAGTTGTTTTTCCTGACCCTGACGGGCCCACAAATGCAACGGTTTGTCCCTGTTTAATTTCGAAATTGATATTCTCAACCGCTTTAAATTTAGCGGTTTTGTGTTGAAAACTTACATTGGAAAAGAGTAAAGACTGAATAGCTCCGACATGCTTTGGGTTTTTCGGACGAAATTCTTTCGGAGCGCTCAATAAGGTCTTAAAATTCTCCATCGAAACCTTAGTTTCATTTAAGGCAATAATGAAATTTCCAAGTTCCTGAAGCGGTCCGAAAATGAAAAAAGTAAAGAAAACCATCGTTAGCAAATCACCCACAATAATTTTTCCTCCAAATAAGAAATAATACAAAGTAAAAACCACACAAGTTCTCAAAAAGTGTACGGTCGTTCCCTGAATAAAGCTCAAACTTCTGATGAAACGGATTTTTTGAAGTTCCAGCTGTAGAATTTTAAACGTATTTAAATTCAGACGTTTTTCTTCCTGATAGGTCAATCCAAGACTTTTTACAAGTTCAATGTTTCTTAAACTTTCAGTGGTGGAACCGGCTAAAGCATTGGTCTGATTTACGATTTTTTTAGAGACAATTTTGATCTTTTTACCCAGATATGAACTAACCAGAGCTATGATTGGCGCCGTGATCAAAAAGATAATCGAAATACGATAATCGATTCTGGCAACATAAACAATCACAAATACAAAACCAATCACGGTCTGAAAGATTAAAGAAATCGATAGTGTGATTAATTTCTCAGAATCGGAGCGTACTTTGGTGAGTTTGCTTAACGTTTCACCGCTTCTTTGGTCTTCAAATTCGGCAAACGGCAGGTCCAGTGATTTTTTAATTCCGTCTGTGTACATCTGCGCTCCGGTACGCTGAATGACAACATTGGTAAAATAATCCTGAAAGTTTTTGGTAATTCTCGATACCATGGCCGCACCAAGCGAAAGTCCTAACCAGAATGCTAATGATTTGATAAAACCAACTGGGTTTCCGTCATATTTATGTAAACCAACACCACAATCCTGCATTAATTTACCGGTAATAATAGAGTCTGATAAACTGAAACAAATATTGATCGAAGCCATAATCAAAGCAAAAAACAGTAACATTTTATGTTTGATTATATAAGAATACAGTAATTTCATAAGTGAATTTGAATTTATGGAAGATGTAAAAGTAGTGAATTGTTTAACACTGTTAAATGGATTTTTGTTATTAAAAATGTAAATTTTTTTACAGTTGAAATTGCTGGTGTTTTTTTAGATGTAGCGTGTTTTAATTTTCTGCAAGACCTCTTTTTTATAGGAGAACAAAATGGAAACTTAAGAAAAAAGCTAAGTATTGATCTCGCATTTTAGTTTTTTATTAAACTTTATTATTAATGGATTTGCTATATCTTTCTTGTTACTAATGTGTTGGAGACTGTTTTTGATTATGGTGTGTTTTTAAATGTGGAATCCCGTAAGGTTTTAGTTTTGGGGTGTATTAAGTTTGCAGCAAAATAAATTTAACCAAATCAAAATGAAAAAAATTTTATGCCTTTTTAGTGCTTTGGCTCTAGTAGTTTCTTCTTGTTCAAGTGATGATGCCGCAGATGCATCAGCTTCAGTAAAACCATCAAAAATTGCTTTTTCTTACTCTGATCCTAAAGAGAATTATTTTACTGAGGTGAAATATGAAGGAGATAAATTAGTAAGTGAAACAGATGATGACGGTTACACAATTAAATATTCTTATGTAGGTGATTTAATCGCAAAAACAGAAGAATTCGGAGCAGATAAAGTACTTAAAACGACTACTGAATACAGCTATTCTGCAGGAAAGCTAGCTTCTGAAACTGTAAAAAATGTGGGTGCAACTCAATTTTACAAAACGAAATATACTCAAAATGGAGACGGTACTGTTTCTTTTGAAGAGTTTAATATAAATGCTGCAACTGGAGCTGAAGCAGAAGGTGGAAAAGTTGGAAAATATACGTACAAAGACGGTAACTTAGTGAAGTATGAAAGTTCTTATTATGGTAAACCTAATTCTACGTATACGTATGAATATGATTCAAAAAAGAATCCTAATACTAACGTTACTGGTCTTAAACTTTTAACTGGTATGGAAGAGAGTGCTTCAGCTAACAATGTTGTTAAAATAACAGGTACTTCAACAGGATTAGCTTCAGTTAGTACTTTCTCTTATCTTTACAATAACAATAATTTTCCAACTGAGAAAAAACATTTTAGTGACAATGGAACGTTAACGGAGACAGCTCAGTTTACATACTAAAAGCAAAATTACAATTTATATGAAAAACCAAATACTCTTGTATTTGGTTTTTTTATTGCCCAAAACGGGCAAAACTCGTGTTCAAATTAAACCTCATGTAATTCAGAGCACCCTTTCCAATTTTTTTAGCCGCGGGGAATAAGCAAATACAAGAAAATAGCTAGGTATTTATACGGTTTTTTGTTTTTTAGTTATTTTTTTTCTAAAATGTTTTTTAGTGTATGTTGTTTATTATCAGTGTCTTAGATTTATTTTGGATTGAGTTCTGTGTTTTCGATGTGGAATCCCGTAAGGTTTTGATTTTTAGGTGTGTTACGTTTGTAATGCTAAAAATAATACTGCTAAGAATATTTTAGGATTTGATAAAATTTCTTTTGTGGATGGAGAAGGAAGCGGAGTTTTTGACAATGAAATTGCAGATACTTTAGAAAGAATATATGTTCTATCTATAAGTTAGGCGTATAATACAGCCGGATATCCTGAAAAAAGCATTGATAATGCTGAAGGATTAAAAATATACATCTGAATATTTCTATTAGTAGAAAGTTTAAAATTTGGGGGCGAAAAGTCGGGGACATTTTGTTTTCGGCTTTTTTGTTTGTGAAAAATAATCGAAATTTACACAAAACAACTTCATGCAATTCAGAACCCAGATTCCAGTTTCAAAAAGCAGTAATCCAATCGATTATCATTCGAAGATCATTTCTATGGGATCTTGTTTTGCGGAAAACATGGCAGAGAAATTTGATTATTTTAAGCTTCAGAACGAAACCAATCCATTTGGAATTATCTTCAATCCGGTTTCCATTGAGAAAGTGATTCAGAGAGTGGTTAAACAAGAGTTTTTTACGGAGAAAGATGTTTTTTTTCATAACGAACGCTGGCATTGTTTTGAAGTTCATTCAGATTTGAGTCATTCCGATCGACAGGAGTTGTTGCAAACACTTAACGAAGCAATTACCAAAACAAACAAACAAATCAAAGAGGCTACTCACATCATAGTAACCTATGGAACCTCATGGATTTACAGAAATACTGAAAGTAACGAAGTAGTCGCCAATTGTCATAAAGTACCGCAAAGACAATTCACGAAAGAATTATTGACTGCTGATGTAATTCAGAAAAGCATTCAAAATACAATCCGCTTAATTCATGGTTCAAACCCGAATATAAATTTCATTTTTACCATTTCACCAGTGCGCCATATCAAAGATGGTTTTGTAGAAAATCAATTGAGTAAGTCACATCTGTTTACGGGGCTTCACCAAAATCTGCAATCTAAAATTGAGAATCAGCAATTAGGATATTTTCCTTCTTACGAAATTATGATGGATGAACTTCGTGATTATCGCTTTTATGCCGAAGATATGCTGCATCCGAATGTTGTAGCAATTGACTATATCTGGCAGAGATTCAGTGAAAATTATATTGCAGAGAATAGTATTCCGACCTTGCAGGAAGTAGGAGAAATTCAAAAAAGTCTGCACCATCGAAGCTTTAATCCGGAATCTGAGCAGCATCAGAAATTTTTAGTCAAGCTACGTCAAAAAATAAAAAGTGTAGAAGAAAAATGGCAGCATATTAAGTTTTAAAACCTTCAGGATTTTTAAGACGTTTTGATATTCAGAGCATTGTAAAAATTTGCTAAAATTTAAAATATCAATTTCAACAGAGCAGAATTCTTTACGTTTCCGCTCGGTAACTACAATACCAAACGTAAGAAAATAATTATTTGTTGCTAAATTTTAGAATAATTACAGGTAATTATGTAAATTGTTTGAGTTTAAATTTTACAAATTTGTTTTTGCAGATTTGTCCAAATCAAACTTTAATCTAAATGTGTTTTATTGACGTATGAATAAGAAAATCATTCATTTTCTAAAAAAAACACTTCGTGTACTGCTTTGGTGCATGGCTTCTGTAATTACACTTTTACTGCTTCTTATTGTCTTAATTCAGGTTCCTTCCGTCCAGAATTTCGTAAAAGATAAGGCCATTACTTATCTGCATAAAAAGATAAAAACTAAAGTTTCGTTAGATCATATTTCGATAAAATTTCCGAAAGACATTGTTTTGGAAGGATTTTACTTTGAAGATCAAAAAAAAGATACTTTGTTAAGCGGAAAACGTCTGGAGTTGGATGTTGATTTATTTAAATTGATCAACAGTGAATTGGAGATTAATTCGGTTTCACTGCAAAATACCGCAGTCCGTATTTCAAGGGACAAAAAAGGAGCTTTTAATTTTGATTATATTATTAAAGCATTTGAGTCTAAAGAACCAAAGGTTGAAGATCCGAACAGCAAACCTTTTAAAATTTCGGTTGTAAAAATAAATCTGGATAACGTCAGGTTTGATTTTAAAGATGATTTTTCTAAAAATGACACTCGTGTAAAACTTACGCATTTTGATACCAAATTCAGGGAATTCGATTTAGATAAAATGAATTTCAATATTCCGGATATTAATCTAAGAGGATTAAAGGTGGTTTTGAATCAGGATGTGGTCGAAAAGATCGCTGAAACATCAGTGCAAACGATAGATACCGTCTCGAAAAGAGCAGATTTCAATTTGAAGTTAGGAAACATCAGATTAGCAAAAATTGATATTGTTTACGACAACAAAGATTCCAAATTGGATTCCGGAATACAACTGGATCAGTTGAATGTAGCTGTAAACAAAATTGATTTGAACCGTCAATTATTGGATTTCGAAGCTTTCGAACTTAAAAATTTAAAAGGGAATCTACGTTTGGGCGCAAAAGACAAACAGCTTCAAACTCCTGATTTAGATACTACTGCCATAAAACAGGCAGGATGGAAAGTAAAGTTGAATGTTATAGACATCCAAAATATAGCGTTCAAATTTGATGATATGCAGTCAAAACCAATTTCGAAAGGAGTTGATTACAGTCATATGGATCTGAGTAAAGTTAATTTTAAAGCAGAAAAATTGTATTATGGGAACGATACAATTTCAGGAAATATAAAAACGCTGACCTTAAACGATAAAAGCGGCTTGCAGCTTCAGGCTTTAAAAACCAATTTCTTTTACGGGCCAAAGAACGCGTACCTGAATGATTTGTATTTAAAAACGCCACAGACACTTTTTCAGAATGGTATTAAAGTGGGTTATCCTTCTATCGCTTCTGTTTCCAAAGATTTGGGTAATCTTACTTTAGAGGCCAATTTAAATCAGTCCAAAATAGGTTTTAAAGATATCCTGCTTTTCGCTCCCGATTTACAGAAATCCAATCCGTTTAAGAGTAATCCAAATGCCGTTTTGAAGGTCAATGCACGTTTGAGTGGGAAGATAAAAGATCTGAATATTGCACAGTTCGAAATGAGCGGAATCGGAGCTACAAAAGTTGCTGTTTCAGGAAAGATAAAAGGGATGCCTGATGCACAAAAAGCGGATTACGATTTAGATATCAGAAAACTTTCAAGCACGTCAAAAGACATTTATTCGTTTGTAGCTGCGGGAACTGTTCCAAAGAATATTCAATTGCCTTCACAGCTGAATTTACAAGGTAAGTTTAAAGGTTCTGTTGTTAATTTTAAAACCAAGCTGGCTTTCAGTAGTAGTTTCGGAAATGCAAAAGTAGATGCTTTGTTCGATCAGCGAGTGAAGAAAAAAGAAAAGTACGATGCGACTGTTTATTTGCTGGATTTTGATTTAGGAAAATTGATTAAAAACGATTCAATAGGAAGAATTACGCTTAAAACAAAAGTAAAAGGCAAGGGATTAGATCCAAAAACAGCACAGGCAGAATTTGACGGATTGGTTCAGAAGGCTGTTTTCAATAAATATACCTATAAAGATCTGACTTTAAAAGGGAATATCGAGAAAGGATCTTTTGTTCTAAACTCTGGAATGAAAGACCCTAACCTGCATTTCGATTTAACGGCCAGTGGAAATACCGAAGAAAAATACCCTTCCATTCAGTTAAAATTAAACCTGGATATTGCCGATTTGGAAAAATTAAATCTGCATGCCGGTCCAATGAAACTGCGTGGAAATGTTGATGCAGATATTGCCAACAGTAATCCTGATTTTTTGAACGGAAAAGTATTTCTTTCCAACATTCAGATTGCGCAGACAGCGGAACCTATTGTTCTCGATTCGATCAGATTGATTGCCTTTGCCGATCAAAATCGAAACAATATCAAAGTTTCTTCTCAGTTTTTAAATGCGGAGGTTGATGGGAAATACAAACTGACGACTTTAACGGCAGCATTAAAAAAATCACTGTCAAAGTACATCGATTTAAAAAGTCCAAAAGTAAAAGGAGAAACGGATGAGCAACGATTGACTTTTACAATAAAGATTGATAACGATCCCGTGTTACTGAAACTGCTTCCTGAATTAACGGGGTTGGAACCTGTTACTTTATCAGGAAAGTACAATAACGTGTCAGATTCTTTGGAAATAAAAGGAAGTATTCCGAGAATTGTATATGCCGCTAACACCATTGCCGACGGGAAAATCAATATCGAAGCCAAAGAAAATGGGTTAGAATACAATGCTTCTTTTGGAACAATTGAGAGCGGTTCTTTAAAAAATCCATTTACAAGCTTATCCGGAAAAATTGAAAATAATGTTTTGGATTATGCACTTGAAGTAAAAGATGCTAAAGAGAAACAACAGTATTTTATTGCGGGAGACTTAAAACACGACGGTTCAAAAAGCAGTTTCAGAATTGATGCTCAAAATTTTATTCTGAATTATGATAAATGGAATATGGATCCGGAAAATGTGGTGGAGTTTGGAGACAAGAGATTGTATGTTAATAAATTTAATTTAGAAAATTCGGGTAATGAATTAAGAGTTCAATCCCTCGGAGATCAGGATAGTGCACCTTTACAGATTGATTTTGTAAATTTCAAAATAGAGACGATTATGAACATCGTCAAAAAAGATCAATTGTTAATGCAGGGTCTGATTAATGGGCATGCACTGGTTGAAAATGTAATGACCAAACCTACTTTTACCTCGGATATAAAAGTAGATCAATTTGCTTTCAAAGGAGAACCTGTTGGAGATATTACAGTAAAAGTAGACAATAAAACCAATAATCTGCTGGCAGCCAATGTTACTCTTAGCGGAGAAGGAAATGATGTAAACCTGACCGGAAATTATAAAATCGACGATGGAAATCTGGATTTTAATCTGGATCTGAACAAATTAAATATCAAAAGTATTCAGGGATTCAGCATGGGCAATCTGACTGAGGGAACTGGATTTTTAGCAGGGAATTTTAAAATTACCGGAAATGCTGCCGCGCCAAAAGTAAACGGAGCACTGGAATTTAAAGAGACAGGTTTCAGAATAACAAAATTTAATTCCTACTACAAAACAGCTGACGAAAAAATAACACTTCAGGATGATATTATCACTTTTGATACGTTTACTTTTCAGGATGAAAACGACAATGAACTGATTGTAAACGGAACCATTAAAGCAACAGATTATACCAAATTTGACTTTGGCTTAACTGTAGTGGCAGATAATTTCAGAGCGATACATTCGCAGGAAAAAGACAATGATTTGTTTTATGGAGATTTGGTGTTAGACAGCAAGCTGAATATCAAAGGAACGCTCGAAAATCCTGTAGTTGGCGGAACTATTAAAATAAATAAAGACACTAAGTTTACAGTTGTGATGCCGCAATCAGATCCTTCAATCGCCGATCGGGAAGGGATAGTTGAATTTGTAGACGAAGACAATCAATATCTGAAACAGACTGTTGCGATGGAGCAAAAACTCAATCAGTCGCGGTTAGTGGGTATGGACGTCAGTGTGGCTATTGCCATCGACAAAGAGGCAGAACTTACTTTGGTTATCGATAAAGGGAACGGTGATTATCTGAATCTAAAAGGAGAAGCCGAACTTACCGGTGGAATCGATCCGTCAGGGAAAACAACTTTAACCGGTAAATATGAGTTTTCAGATGGGGCTTATGAGATGAATTTCAACATGATCCGACGAAAATTTGATATTCAGAAAGGGAGTTACATCATTTGGAACGGTGAACCTACCATGGCCAATCTGAATATTACGGCGATTTATAAAGTAAACACCGCACCAATAGACTTATTGGGCAATCAATTGCCAACGGATAACCCTACTGAGCGAAACACCTATAAGCAGAAAATTCCGTTTCAGACCTTGTTGAAAATGAACGGGGAGCTTTTAAAACCGGAAATCACTTTTGATATTGTACTTCCGGAGGGCAATAATGATGTTTCTGCAAATGTAGTATCACTTACCAAAGCAAAACTCCAGCAGTTAAGACAAGAACCGGCGGAATTGAACAAACAGGTTTTTGCTCTTTTACTATTGAACCGATTTATTGGTGAAAACCCATTTTCGAGCGAAAGCGGGGGAACCAGTGCAGAATCTCTCGCACGCCAAAGTGTGAGTAAAATTTTGTCACAGCAATTAAATGATCTTGCCGGAGAATTAATCACCGGAGTTCAGTTAGAGTTTGATCTCGAGTCAACAGACGATTATACATCCGGTAACAGAGAAAACAGAACCGATCTGAACGTCGGGGTTTCCAAAAAGTTGTTAAACGATCGATTAAAAGTTACCGTAGGGAGCAGTTTTGCCGTTGAAGGTCAGGAGCGAGCCAACGAGCAAAGTGCCAATATTGCGGGAGACGTGGCATTGGATTATCAATTAACCAAAGACGGCCGTTATATGGTTCGGGCTTACCGAAAAAATGAATATCAGGTGGCGGTCGAAGGTCAGGTAGTTGAAACCGGTGTTGCTTTTATCATCACGATGAGTTACAATAAATTCCGTGAACTTTTTCATCGAAGTGCAGCCGAAAAAGAAATGATTAGAGAAGAAAAATTACGCAACGAAAAAAAGAAACTGAAAGAGAAAGAGGAGAAGCAAAAAAAGGAAAATCAAATAGAAGGGAATGAGCAAAAAACATAACAATATAAGAATGAAATATGTCAGATATTTTGTTGTGCTGTCCTTATTTTTTGTTTTTGGATGCAGTAACACAAAATATTTGCCGGAGGGAGATTTATTATACACAGGAGGTTCGGTAACCGTAAAAGATTCAATTCTTAAAAAGAAAGAACGAAAAGAACTGGAAAATGAACTGAATGATTTACTGCGTCCTAAACCCAATAAACAATTCCTGGGATTACGTCCTAAGTTATGGTTTTATAATATCGCCGGAGAACCTAAAAAACAAAAGGGAATCCGATATTGGCTGCGTACTAAAGTGGGAGAACCTCCTGTACTTTTTAGTAAAGTTGATTTAGAGTATAATGCATCCGTCCTTCGCAATTTTACAGAAAACAGAGGGTATTTTAAAACCCGTGTCAGTGCCGATTCAACTGTTAGCCATAAAAGAGTTACAGCAGAATATACAGTGGTACCCAAAAAGCAATACATTATTAAAAGCGTGATTTTTCCTGACGATTCATTGGCCATGTCCAGAATAATCGGAAGGTCAAGCCGAAGAAGTCTCTTGAAAGTGGGGCAGCCGTATGATTTGGATGTTATTAAAGCAGAACGCGAACGTATAGACGCCAGATTGAAGGAGAAAGGGTATTATTATTTTAACCCCGATTATCTTTTGGCACAGGTAGACAGCAGCAAAGGCGATCATGAAGTAAAAATTAGATTGGTAATTAAAGCGGATACGCCTCCAAAAGCGCTTACAGCCTATAAGATCAATAAAATTGTAGTCTACCCGAATTTTACCATTTCAAAAGACAGTGTAAAATATCAGCCGAAAGATATTATTCAATATAAAGACTTCACCATTATTGATACAGCTGACAGTTTTAAGCCAAGAGTTTTTGATCGCGCCATTCACTTCAAAAAGGGAGATTTCTACAACCGTAAAGACCACAATCTGACCCTAAATCGTTTCGTAAATTTGGGAACGTTTAGTTTTGTGAAAAATGAATTTAAGCCTTCAGATAGTTTACCCAATGCGTTGGATTCGTATTATTATTTGACGCTTTTACCGAAGAAATTTATTCGTGTAGAAGTTTTGGGAAAAACGAACTCGGCCAGTTATACCGGTAGTGAGATTAATATCAACTGGAACAACAGAAACTTATTTCGAGGGGCAGAATTGTTTACGGTTTCCATTTTTGGTGGTGCCGATTTTCAGCTTTCAGGAGCCAATAACGGGAAAAACATTTATAAGCTGGGAACAGAAACCAGTTTGACCTGGCCAAGATTTATCGTTCCGTTTTTTCATATTGAAGGTTCCAGCGAATATGTGCCGAGAACCAAAGCAACAGTAAGGTATGAATATCAAAACAGAACACAATTGTATGCTTTAAACTCTTTTAAAACGTCTTTTGGATACCAGTGGAAAGAGAATATTCGAAAAGAACATCAACTGAATGTAATTGATGTGACCTATGTAAGCCCCAATCACGTGACGGCTGAATATTTAGCAGATATTCAAGAAGACCCGTCATTAGAAAAGATAATTGAAAAACAATTGATTTTTGGGCCAACTTATACGTATACCTATACCAATACGATGCAAAAGCGTAGAAAAAATACGTTTTATTTTAGTGGTGATTTAGATTTGGCAGGAAACGTTACAGGTCTGGTAACAGGAGCAAATGTTAAAGATGGGAATCAGAAAAATATTTTTGATGTTCCTTTTAGCCAATATGTAAAAATGAGAGGTGATCTAAGACATTATTTAAAACTGGGTAAAGAAAGTGAATTGGCCAGCAGGATTATTTTAGGAATAGGACTTCCGTACGGAAATTCAAGGGCTTTGCCAACGGCTAAACAATTTGTGGTAGGAGGAACCAATAGCATTCGGGCTTTTAGAGCCAGATCACTCGGGCCGGGAAGTTATCTTAATACACAAACGACTAATAATTTTCTTCCGGATCAGTCAGGCGATTTGAAACTGGAGTTTAGTACCGAATACAGAGCCAAACTTTTTAGTATTGTTCGCGGAGCGTTATTTGTAGATGCCGGAAACGTTTGGCTTTTAAATGCCGATCCCAATAAGTCTGGTGGAGAAATTACCAAAGATTTTATGAAAGACATTGCCGTAGGAGCCGGAGCCGGCTTGCGTTTTGATTTGTCTTTTTTAGTTTTAAGAACCGATTTGGCATTTCCGTTGAGAAAACCCTATTTACCGCAAGGTCAGAGATGGGTAATCGATGATATTAATTTTGGAAGTGGTCCCTGGAGAAAAGAGAACTTGATTTTAAACATCGCCATTGGATACCCGTTCTGATTTTATGTTTTTAGAACAGACAGAATAAAATAACCGCAGGAATAGAAAGCTTACTTTAAACTTTTATTCCTGCGGTTTAGAACAATTATTTTTACAATCCGGAAATAATAAATTCGCTTCTTCTGTTCATTTGATGCTCTTCTTCCGTGCAATTTTCATTATCAGAACAATGGTTTACAAGTTGTGTTTCACCATAACCTTTGCCCGTTAATCTGTTTTTATCAACCCCATGTTTAATAAGCCAGTCGATAGTAGATTTAGCTCTTCTATCAGACAGTAGCTGATTGTATTTATGCGTCTGACGGCTGTCTGTATGAGAACGAATATCTAATTTCATTTTTGGATAAAGGTTTAGTACATCCAGTATTTTTTCAAGGTCTAAAGCAGCTTCTTTACCAATATTGAATTTGTCCAAATCGAAGTAAATCGTTTTGATACCAAAAACTTTACCTAAATTATCCCCAACGGTTACCTGGTAGCGGGATTTTTCAAGTGGAATCGGTAAATAGGCTTTTGGACGGTC
This sequence comes from Flavobacterium tructae, assembly GCF_002217475.1. GTDB lineage: Bacteria > Bacteroidota > Bacteroidia > Flavobacteriales > Flavobacteriaceae > Flavobacterium > Flavobacterium tructae. The sequence goes on along the minus strand of NZ_MUHH01000020.1, from coordinate 115,013 downwards.
TTTTGATACCAGTATTTTTTGTTCCCAGGTGCTGTAGTTTTCTTTTTCGGCCCTAATATAATAAGGAGTTTCAGGATCTAAAATGAAACTATAATTTCCCTTCTCATCGGTGAGAGTTGAATCTTTTACTTTCATGTCCTGATCATACAAGGTGATTTTGGCATTTGGTAAAATTTCATTCGTGTCCAGATCAGTCACAACTCCATATAATTGGTAGTCAGTATTTATTTTTTTTGTCTCTAAAAATTTATAAATATCATCCGATCCTTGTCCGCCTTTTCTGTTCGATGAAAAAAAGCCTCTTCGGGATTTGATGTCAATAATATAAGCAAAATCATCATTAGGAGAATTGACATCTGCGCCTAAATTTTGAATATTACTAACTCCGGCATCGTTTATTTTTCCAACAAAAACATCTAAACCGCCAAGTCCCGGATGTCCGTCTGAAGCAAAATAAATTTCATTTTCATCGGTTACGAAGGGAAATGTTTCTTTTCCTTCGGTGTTGATTCCGGGGCCTAAATTTTGAGGGGAGCTGTATCCTCCGGTACTTAGGATTTTGACCTTGTAAATATCAGATTGTCCTATTGTTCCGGGCATATCTGAAGCAAAATATAAAGTCTTTTCATCCGGACTGAGAGTAGGATGTGCTGTACTGTAGTTATTACTGTTAAAAGGTAATTCTGTGATATTGTCCCACTCCTTCTTTTGATTAAGAGTGGCTTTGTATATTTTTATAAAGGTGGTTTTTTGTTCATTTTTCCCTTTTTTTCCATCCATATAATTATTGCGAGTAAAATAAACAGTTGTTCCGTCTTTTGTAAAAGTGGGAGTGGATTCGTGAAACTTACTATTGATTTTTGATTTTATTTTTTTAGGTACGCTTGGATTGAAGTTTTCATCCAGGACAGCTTCATAAAGGTTGGTGAAACTTTCACCTGTCCATTTATGTCTTTGTTGTCCCAGTCCTCCTGTATCTCTTGCGGTGGTGAAAACAATTTTATTTTGGAAAAATGTTGTTCCGTAATCCGAAAATTTACTGTTTATCCCTGAATCTTCAATCGTATAGCGTCCGGAATTGGCTTTAATCAAATCCAGATAGTTTTCATTTTTTTTGTACAGTTTCCCCCTTGTATCATTCTTTGAATACTGAAAGAATAAATCAAGCATTTGATTGGCTTTCTCTGTGCGATTTGTCGATTTTAACGATTGTGCATATCGGTAATAGTATTCGGGCTCTACATCGTTAGTTATGGCAAATAACTCGTCATACCATTTTGCAGCTTTATCAAATTCAGCATTAAAGTAAAAAGAGTTGCCCAGTTTTTTGAACATGTCTGCAGACTTGTAGCCCTTTGAAGCTACTCTTTCATAGGTTTCAATCGCATTAATATAAGCGTAGTTGGCATATTGTTTGTCTGCCGTAGCTATTTTATTCTTTTGAGAATAAGTATGAAATGAAAAAAAACTTAGTATTAATAGATAAAAGGGTATATAATTCTTCATAGTAAATAATTTTAAAAGAAACGAGGGGTTGTCATTCTGCTTTGTTTTCTGATAAACTCAAAACGCAGGAATACTTCATGCGAACCATTACTGTAATTGTTTAGTTTTGAAGATTCAAGGTCATAACCGTAACCGATGTACATACCATCTGTAAGCTGAAAACCGGCCATGGTACTGAAAGCGGCATCCCATCGGTAGGCGATTCCAACCATAAATTTATTGTTGAACATAAAATTGGCGGAGGCATCCACCTGCAATGGAGCACCTTGTACTACTTTTGCGAGCACTGCAGGTTTGAATTTTATATTATTGTAAGGACTTAAATTGAATACATATCCCCCTATTAAGTAGTAGTTAATTTTGTTTTTGAATATGGCTACTTCATTATTGTCATAATAATTGGTCACTATAAAATCCGGTGCCGATAAACCGATGTAAGCTTTGTCAGAATGCCAATAGATCCCGGCTCCTATATTTGGAGATATGACATTATTTAAATTTTGTAAATTCGGATCGTCCAAATCTGCGGGATTGAGCCTACTAGTGTCCAGATTAAATAGACTAACAGTTCCTTTAAGCCCGAATGAAAGTTTAAAATTATCTGAAGTCTGAACCGTATAAGAAAAGTCAGTCGATAAAGAGCTTTTATCAGAAGCGCCAATTTTGTCATTTACAAGAGAAACACCGATACCTAAATTACTGTCGTTTATAGGGGTGTTAATTGAAAAAGCGCTGGTTTTTGGAGCTCCTTCAAGGCCTACCCATTGCGCTCGATACAGCGCAAAAGTACTTAGCATACCTCTTGATCCGGCATAAGCAGGATTAATATTTATGGTATTGTACATGTATTGTGTGTATTGAGCATTTTGCTGAGCCGCCATATTTATTACATTGAAAAGCAATAAGAACCTTAAAAAAATTAAACTCTTTTTCATTTGTATATTTATTTTTAATGAAATTTCTTTGGGAGAGGACGTTGAAATCTTCTTTGTTTTATCTGGAAGTAAGATGTAAGTATCCGCTTTTTTCTGTCATCAGCGCACCGTTTCCATAGGAAAGCACATAAAAGTAGGTTCCTGGGGGTAATCCTACATTTTGGTTTACCGTTGCTCTTCCTTCAGAAATTCCACGAAAAAAATGATCGTTTGCACCATAATTAGTAGTATCAAACACTATGACTCCCCAGGAATTATATATGGTTACCGAATTATTTGGATACCGTTCCAGACCCCTAATCTCGAAGTAATCATTTTTGCCTTCTCCATTTGGAGAAACCATGTTGAAAACAATTACCTCCGGATTTGTAATGCCCGCCTGCGCTTTATTATTATTCGGATTGTGATCTTCCGGAGTTGAATTTTCCAGAAAAGCAATGTTCAGATAATCGCCTGTTGCTTTTACTTTTGCTGTTATCGTCAATGTTTCTGTTTGTTTGGCTAACAATTCAGGCAAATTCCATAGTCCGGTTGTTATATTATAATCTCCTGAAGAAGTTTTGGATGAGGTATACATATATCCAGATGGAAGTATATCTCTAATTTGAACATTGTTGAAATTATTTCCTCCCAGATTCTCAGCAGATATGGTAAACACGACCTGTTGACCGATGTTTGCCATTGGGTTATTTATAGTTTTCCTTATCTCAATATCTGCATCTTCATTAGGCTTTAAACAGGACTTTATCTCTATAGAAAAATTAATATTTACAAGAGGATTGCATTTAGTTTCATCAATATAATTGACTTCTACAGCCCCTTTTCCGGCATTATTCCACAAAACTGTTACAAAATCATCTGATTGCTGACCTCCATTTACGATAGTGCCTTCATTTGAAACGAGCCAATTGTAGGACGACATTCCGGCCGCAGTAGTGTAGGTTACTTTTTCTGAAATACAGGCCGACGTAAGCCAATCAGGATCTTTATCAGGAAGATCATTTTTAACAATTGCAGTAACGGTTAAACGGTTTGTACTCTCACATGTACCTGACTTTGCCGCTGCGTAATAGTTTTTACCATCCATTAATAGTGTTGTGGATGGAATAATACTTCCTCCTGTTAAGGCATCGTACCAGATAACACCGGTTCCGGAGGCTGTTAAGTCTGCTACTGTAGCGTTTGTTGTTGCACAGAATTGTTGCGTAGCAGCCCCAGTTGGTGTTACTGGATCAGCGATGCTAACGGTAATGGTTAAACGATTTGTACTCTCACATGTACCTGTCTTTACCGCTGCGTAATAGTTTTTACCATCAATTAATAGTGTTGTGGATGCAATTATATTTCCTCCTGTTAAGGCATCGTACCAGATAACACCGGTTCCGGAGGCTGTTAAGTCTGCTACTGTTGCTTTTGTTGCTGCACAAAATTGTTGCGTAGCAGCACCCGTTGGTGTTTTTGGATCACTGATACTAACGGTTACAGCTAAACGATTTGTACTCTCACATGTACCTGTCTTTGCTGTTGCGTAATAAGTTTTACCATCCATTAATAGTGTTGAGGACGGAATTATATTTCCTCCTGTAAATGCATCGTACCAGATAATACTGGTTCCGGAAGCTGCTAAGTCTGCTACTGTAGCGTTTGTTGCTGCACAGAACTGTTGCGTAGCAGCACCCGTTGGTATTTTTGGATCACTGATGCTAACGGTTACAGCTAAACGATTAGTACTCTCACATGTACCTGTCTTTGCTGTTGCGTAATAAGTTTTGCCATCCATTAATAGTGTTGAGGACGGAATTATATTTCCTCCTGTTAATGCATCGTACCAGATAATACTGGTTCCGGAAGCTGCTAAGTCTGCTACTGTAGCGTTTGTTGCCGCACAGAACTCTTGCGTAGCAGCACCCGTTGGTGTTTTTGGATCACTGATGCTAACGGTTACAGCTAAACGGTTTGTACTCTCACATGTACTTGTCTTTGCTGCTGCGTAATAAGTTTTACCATCAATTAGTAATGTTGCAGACGGAATTATATTTCCAGCTATAGCTGCATCGTACCAAACAACATTAGTTTCTACAGTAATTAAATCTGCTACAGTGGCTTTAGCAGCAGCACAAAATTGTTGAGTAGAATTTCCTGTTGGAGTTGGCAGACCTCCAAGTGTAATGTTGATAGATTCGGTGAAATAACATCCTCCGAAAGAATTAATCTCTACTTTGTAAGTACCAATTTGGGCAGCCGTTACATTATTGATGTTTAATTCAGGGGCATCAATTTGGGTACCGTCTGGCAGTGTCCATTTTATCGAGTTTATCGGTCCCATTTGTATGATAGACAATTTGATATCACCTCCGATACAAACAGCCCTGTCCCCACCATTTATTAATTGTGAAAATGAACTTCTTAAAATTAGAGGCTGTAAGACTTCATAGCAGGCTGTTTTTGCTTTTACAATATAATTTCCCGGTGTCAGTCCTTTAAATACAGGGCTTGATTGTCCTGTTGACGGAAAATCGGAATCTGTTTCTTTTTTTATAAAGTAAGTGACCGTTTCGGTGACCTGATCTACCTGGGTATAAAGATCTCCTGTTGTATTTCCCAAACAGACAATTCCGCCGGATTTAGATAAATCAAACGCAGGGAAATTAGGTTGAACATCTACAAAAGCAGTTTGAGTGTTTTCAATTAATTCGCTTTGCAAGAGAGGTCTTCCACCTATAAATTTTCTGGCTATCCCTATTTCATATTTTCCTGCTATATCCTGAAAAAAAGAAAAATTACTGATTCCCTCTTTTAAAGAATTAGAACCTAAAATGGCATTAAAAGTTCCCATGCCTGCAGGTCCACTGACAATTCCGGGGAAAATTTGGTTATTTCCATAAAAACTGGCCAATGTACTGTTTATTGCACCTGTACCGACAGCTGATACTTTTATAGTTACATTTTTGTTATAACGATCACATCTTGAGGCGCCTGGATTAAAACTAACGTTGGTGATTTCAATTTTTGTAAAATAACTGTCTAAAACCACTTGAAATTCTTCATCAAAACAAGCCGAATCTTTTATTCTTATGGTATAAGTTCCTGGAAGTAATTCATTTCCTAATCCGAAAATAGGTTCTTTGTAGGTTACTGCCAGTGGTGACGGACCGTTTACAAGACTTACGGTAACTTTACCTTGCAAGCCTACATAACCGGGAGTGGCCATAGGAGGATATACTGCCAGTGCACATTTACCAAAAAATGTAGCACTTGGCCCTGTGAAAAATTGTATTTTGGCTTTGATGTCTTTATCGGGAGCAAAATAATTGGGATCAATAAAAACATTTTTAGGATCAGTAATAACAGGTTTTTGAGAAAAAGTGTTGGAGGTATTGTTCGTAAAAGTGTAAGTTTTTATTGCGATTCCTGTATTATCCGTGACTTTTATAGTGTAGCTTTTGCCAATATTTAGTTTACAAATTTCCAAACTGTTTATACCTGTAACGGTATAAGTATTTTTGATACCTGTACTGTTGTCTGTTACTTCTACGGTATAAGGCAGACAGCCCCCCTGATCTTTAGGTACGTTTTTTAGCAGAACTTGTCCCGTGTCATTGCAATTGGTATTCAAAGGATCATCTTCGATACTGAATTCAAAATCAGTAAAAGGTTTGACAGTCCCTATAGTTGATGCTCCATAATCCAGTTCAACAGTTTTTGTTATGTTGCAATAGGTTGCGCTCAAACGGACAATACCCCATTTGGAGCGATCTGAAGGCATTGCATATTTCTTCTTCACATCAGTAAGAGTCAGATTGTCATAAACATCCCAACCTGATCCGTTCTGAATCTCTAATTTGTAAATAAAATTCGGAACTCCATAAAGAGCAGGAAGAGCATTAAAATAAGCGCCGCCAGTACTTACCGCTAATAATCCGTTTGGAAGGGTAGCACTGCTAATACCGGAACAGACATCATTTGGAGTATTATAAATTAAATCAACAGCATTAATGGTTCCTTTATCAAGGTTAAAATTCTTAAGGACTTCATTTGGCGGAAGATTCAATACGGTTACAGGTGAAATTAAAGTACCGCAATTATCTGTAGCCGAAACTTTATATTGGCCACTTGGTATACCACTAAGTTTGACGATACCGGTTGTTGTTTGTACGTTTCTTACAACGGTACCATCTGAAGCATTTAGCAAGTTAACGGTATAGGGAGGGTTTCCTTTTTCGACATTAATAGCAATATCCCCCAGAGGATCAGGATCTGATGCACAGTAAGTATAATTTTTTGCGGTAAAAAGTCCAATAGTTGGAGAAATTGAAGAATAGGTACTGCCTACTTTTATGGTAGTTGCAGCTTTTATAAAAGTATTGTTTTCGTAATAGCCGTAGAAATAATCTCCCGGTTCTAAATGCGTAATCAGAGAATCTGTAGAGGCAATGATATTTGCCGGATCATAAGGAGATTTTGCAACAGCATAGACTATAGGTTCAGAAACATTTTTGACTGTGATCTTAATGGTACCGTCTGCTCTACCATCACCGGTACAAGAAGCATCTGTGGCAACAGCAGAAATTTCTGTTTGGGCAATTGCGGCTAAAGGCAGTATATAGAATAGCACATTTAGTAATTTTGAAAATTTCATAATGAGTCCGTTAAATTGTGTTTTTGGATTGTGGTATAGTTAAGTTTAGAAGGATGACAATTCAGAAGAAAGCACTAAAATTTCGTTTAACTCAATAATGAAATAAGTAGTGCCTTCAAAGCTGAATTGATGGGCGTCATCTTCTATCTTCATCTTAACTTAATGCAAATGTATTTAGGACAATTGAGATAAATAATTCAGATTTAATAATCGGATTATCAATGATATAACTGGTCGTTTTAAGTAACACTTGATTGGCTAAAAGTTCCCGTGTTTTAGATTTTGGCAGGAACAAAAATTCAGATATAAGTTAAAGATTACAAAAGGATCGATCTACAGATGGTAAGGGTGAATTTTTTGGATGAAGATTGAAATCGTATACAGAGCATAATTCCTAAAAGAGCATTAAAACCCAAAATAAAAAACGATTCGATTTTGAGAAATTAGCTTTAAGAAGTAGCACATCAATGAATCTGAAGAAAAAAACCTTACCCAAATAGGGGGCATTTGTAAAAAAAAGAAGTAATTTGGTTTAATAAATGGATAGAATGCAAAATTTAGTAAAGAGAATAATAGTTTTAGGTGTAGCTGTACTTGTCATAGTGCTGGCTTTCAAATATTGTGAATTCAAAAAAGACGACGATTCAACTATTGATTATAATACCAATCTTATTCAGCAGCAAATCTTAAATGTTGGTAAACTGGTAGTTACCGAAGGCCATTTTTCAGAAGTTATTACTTATAAAAACCAGCAGAAGTATTTAATGGACATGGTTTCTTTTGAGAAAAAAGCACTTGTAGTGGTAAACGCAAATGTTACTGTAGCCTACGATTTACACAAAGTGAAATATGATATCGATGAAAAAAACAAAACGATTACCATTTTAAATATTCCAAAAGAAGAAATCACCATCAACCCTGATATACAGTTTTATGATGTTGAACAAAGTAAACTGAATCCATTTACGGGTGACGATTACAACAAGATCAACAAATCGGTAAAAGCAAATCTGGCCAAAAAAATAGAGAAATCTACCTTAAAAACAAATGCTCAAAACCGATTGATCAGCGAATTATCAAAGATTTTAATTCTAACCAATTCAATGGGTTGGAAACTGCAATACAATGGAAAAACAATCCAGTCTGAAAAGGAGTTTAGCGAGGACTTGAAGCTTTAGTTTTTTGAGGTACTAAGAGGCTAAGACGCTAAGGTTCTGAGATTTTTTCAATATTGTCATTTCGGGCGGAAGGAGAAATCTTCGTATGAAGCCTGACAAAGGTTGGATTTCTCCCTTCGCTCTAAATATTATAAAAGCACAAAATCCGACAGGTTTTTAAAACCTGTCGGATTTAATATAATTGTTTTAAAAACTTAGAACCTTAGTATCTCAGAACCTTAGCAACTTAGAATAACTTCTAAACTAAACCGCTTCTTTATCAAAAATCAGATCTAAGCCTCCAGAAATCAAATGTGCCACTTCAGGGCGTTTTTCTTTTAATTGATCCAAATGAACCAGAACTTCCTGTAAAAGTTGTTTCTCATTTGAACGCTCCAAAAGCTCGACGATTTCCACAGCCAATAACCAATCATTAGGATGAGATTCTTTCAGTTTATGAAATACAGTGTTTAACTCAGTTGTAGCACTTTTATTTTCTCTGGTCAGGCGAACGGTTTGATAAAGGATTTCCAGATCGTCACGTTCGGCAGTATGTTGTGCTTTTATAGTAGTTGTTTTGGGTACGGTATCGATCAGGTCAAAACTGTTCACATCAGCCGGACCGGAAAAAGCCGAAATGACTTTTTTACCAATTGCCATATCATAATTTCCCCATTCAGGCTGAAACAAAATGGTTTCGCCATGAGTTACAGTACAATTTCTGAAACTGATTAAAATGATTTCGCCGTGTAAATTTCTTGAACCGGTAATGATTTCACCTTCTACAATAATATCACCTTCAAATTCTAATTTCACAGTTTCATTTTCTACGATAGAGTAAGCCTGTAAATCTTTTGGGCTCATATCTTCGATCGCTAAATTGAAGCCTTTTAGTTTTCCAATCGGACTTCCAAATCCATGAGGATGCGTTAGCGTTCCGTGACCAACTAATTCTTTTTCACGGTAGGATAAAGCCGTTTTCCCGGTAGTCTGAATGTAGATAGGTTTTCCTTCGTCTTCCAGAACATTGGTAAAAACACCTGAAATCTGTAAACCGGTACTCAACTCAATTGTTCCTAAAGCATTAGAGTGAATTAGTTTTTGTATACCGGAAAGACCTCCTGTTCTTAAAGCCATTTTATTGGCAAATTCTTCTAAAACCAAACTCAAATAGGAAAAATTTGGTGTTACAAAAAGTTGAGGCTGTAATTGTGTAATATCAAAGTTTTGATTGGCTGCAGAAATGTTATAAGGGATTTTCTTTACATTATCTGTCATGCACCAAGCGCTCTCCCCAATAGAGGATAGTAAGCCCGCGCCATATATTTTCGGATTTTCAACGGTTCCGATTAAGCCATATTCTACTGTCCACCAATGCAGGTTTCGAATTTGTGCCATTTCAGACAATTCGCCCATATTGTTTTGTAAATCGGCAACTGCTTTCTCCGCTTCGTCTATTTTTTCCTGAGGCGTATCTTCCGCTTCTTTCAAAATAGAAAGTAGTCGAATCGCTTCATACATCTGGTAATCTTTATGAGATGAAATAGCTTTACAGCCAATTTCTCCAAAACGTCTTAAGTACTCCGCATATTCAGGATTAGCGATAATAGGAGCATGTCCCGCACCTTCATGAATAATATCCGGTGCCGGAGTATATTCGATATGTTCCAGTTGACGAATATCTGAAGCAATAACCAAAACGTTATACGCCTGAAATTCCATAAAAGCGTTTGGTGGAATAAATCCATCCACCGCAACAGCTGCCCAACCAATTTCAGTCAGAATTCGATTCATTCCGTACATACTTGGAATAGAGTCAATTTCGATTCCGGTTTTTTTCAAACCGTCCAGATAAGAATGATGCGCAACTCTTGAAAGATAATCTACATTTTTACGCATTACATAACGCCAAACAGCTTGATTAATTGGTGTATAATCACCATAATCCTGAGGTTTAATAAATTGCTTTAAATGTTTAGGCAATCGCTCTAGTAACGGGTTTGTTTCAATACTTGCATTCATTTCGAAAACGTTGTAGATTAGAATGTAAAATTACGGATTTACAGTGCTAATTTTTGCTATTTATATCAATTTTTTTATCCGAAATGTTTTTTAATTGCATTTTTCGTGACTTTTCCCAATAAGAAAAGAAAGCTTGTCTTTTAGCAGTCATTGTTTTCGTAATTAACTTTCTCCAGTTTTTTTTCGTACGATTCGATGTCTTTTTTAGACATACTGGCTTCTTTTAGTACCACTTTTAATTGTTTTTTAGTGTCAGGACTTATCCATAAGCCACTAAAATTGGTGCCTTCTTTCGTTAAAATCATCATACCTGAGAATCCATGTTCTACAAGCGCGAACTGATTTTCGTTTTTTGTGTTTTGCGTAATATTCAGCTGAATCCAACCTCCTGATTTGTCATAACGATAGATTGAAGTGTACATTAGGTCGGCTGTACAGGGATTTTCTTCCGCTTTTATATAAAAAGTGACATTTATTTTTCCGTCAATTGTTCCTTTGTATAAAGTGTTTTTTGAGGATTGTGCTTTAGTAAAATTTAAAAATAAAAGAGAGAACAAAAAAGATAGTACTATTTTTTTCATGTGTAAACGCAATAACAGGTTGGTTAGGATGATTTTATTTGGATTTAAAAGTACGGTATATTTTAGTTAAGACAAACCGTAAAATCCGCTAATTATCAATTAAAAAATTAATGATTTTCGGGATTTCTGAAATAGTCAATTTTATAATTGAACATATAAGCCATGTTGGCTGCCCGCATTTTTGCTTCTTCGGTAATAGTTCCCGAGAAAAGCCCGTCGATAGAAGTATTAAAAAGCAGTACCCAGCGATCGAAATGGGTTTTATCTACCGGTAGTTGTTTGTGTGGAGGAAAAGGGCTTCCTGAATAGGCACGAACATCAAACAAAATAGTTTGCCAAAAGCCGTACATTTTTTCTAAATGCTCCGGCCAGCGATCCTGTAGCTTGTCGTTGAAAATTGATCCCAGTAAATCGTCTTTTCTCACTTTACCATAAAAGCTGTCCACCATTAATTTTATATCTTCTATGTTTGAAATATCTTTAAGCGTTTCCATATTTTTTACTATAAATGAAAGACAAAAATACGATTAACTAATTTGTGATCGCTGATATTTATCATTTCAGATTGTTTGTAAATTCGATTGAAAAGGTTTTATTGTAAAAATAGACAGTTTTAAATCACACCCTTTTTTACATTATCCGATCAATTGTGTAAATAGATCCTGACGGTCATTTAAATATTGAAATTCAAATCCGTTTTTGGTCATGTTCATTTTAATCGCCAGAATGTCTTTTTTGTTCTTTAGTTCTAAACCAACGACTACTGAGCCTACCTCGCGGCTGTTTTTCTTAGCAAATTGGAAATAAGTAATATCATCATCGGGACCTAAGATGTTGTTTACAAATTCTTTTAAAGCACCCGGACGCTGTGGAAACTGAATCATAAAATAATGCATCAGACCTTCGTATAATAAAGAACGTTCTTTTATTTCGGCTGTTCTTTCAATGTCATTGTTACTTCCGCTCACCACACAAACCACTTTTTTGCCTTTTATTTTATCCTTATAAAAATCTAAAGCGGCAATAGTCAGAGCTCCTGCAGGTTCTACAACCATGGCTTCTTCGTTATACAAGCGCAAAATCGTAGTACAGACTTTTCCTTCCGGGACCAGAATAATATCGTCTAAATTAGTTCGGCAGATCTCGAAAGTTTTGTCACCCACTTGTTTAACGGCAGCACCATCCACAAATTTGTCAATTGTTTTTAAAGCCGTGTTTTTATTTGCTTCAATAGAGTTTTTCATTGAAGGAGCACCTTTGGGTTCTACTCCAATAATCTTTGTATTTGGGCTCAGTTGCTTAAAAACTTCAGACAAACCTGAAGCCAGCCCACCTCCGCCAATGGGAACAAAAACATAATCGATAGGTTCTTTGTAACTGTCCAGAATTTCTAATGCTACAGTTCCCTGACCGGCAATTACTTTATCATCGTCAAAAGGATGGATGAACGTTTTTTGATTTTCGGTTGCATCTGCTGTAGCGGAAGCATAGGCATCATCGAAAGTATCTCCGGTAAGTACAATTTCGACAAATGATTTTCCGAACAATTGTACCTGTTTGACTTTTTGTTTTGGAGTGGTTTTAGGCATGTAGATTTTACCTTTTATTTGCAGAAGATGACAGGAGTAAGCTACGCCCTGCGCATGATTTCCCGCGCTGGCACATACAATTCCGTTTGCTTTTTCGGTTTCGGTTAACGAAGAAATCTTGTTGTAAGCTCCTCTGATTTTATACGATCGCACAATTTGTAAATCTTCTCTTTTTAATAAAATAGATGATTTAAACTCTTCCGAAAGGTTTAAATTTTGGGTGAGTGGAGTAGCGGCAACCACATTTTCAAGTTGCTTTTGAGCAGCAAGTACTTCGTTAAATAAATTCATAAGGATTAAATTGTTTTTTGCCATAGATTAAAGGATTTAAAAAGATTTTTAATCTGTGAAATCTGCGGCAAAATGTTTTGTACTTTATTTTTTTTAAAATAAAAAAACCTCCCGTTTTGGGAGGTTTTATAAATTGTATTTTGTTTACTTATTTATACATTACCTCGCCATTATTGCTGAATTGCAATAATAGTAATAGTGATAATAATGTTATTTAAGTTTTTCATTTCAGATAATTGAATCGCAAATGTATTAATTATTTTGAGAAGATTTCAATAACTTTTTTTAGTTTTTGTAAAAAACTGAAAACAGAGATTGAAAACTACTTTTTAACCGGAGGGTATTGTGCCAGAATTTTAGATACAAACTCGGCAACCTTTTCGTCTTTTTTAGCAACGTTTTTGGTTAGTGTTCCAACACCTTCTCCTTGCCAGATCATTTCTTTTTTCTTAGCATCAATCAAATCAATGAATAAAGTTCCTTCGGTAGAAGTAGAAACGGTAGTTTGATTTCCTCCGTACATCATGTAAGGATTCCATCCCCATCCCCAACCGTAACCCCAGCCGGCACTAAATTGATTTACATTGACTTGTTCTCTTGCTTTAGTGAAAATATTAACTAATAAATCGGGGTTTTCGCTTTTGGTAAAACCTTTGGCCTGCATTTGATCATCGATGGCACGTAAAATACGTCTTTTATCCAAATCAGATATTTCAACCTTGTCAATTCCGGGCTTGAAGAAAGCATACGTTTTGTAAGAGGCAAAATTTACGTTTTTGTCGTAATCAGAGTAAACGCTGACTGTGCTGCATGACGCTAGTATTAAAAGCAAAAAAACGGGTACTAATTTGAATGTTTTCATATGTTAAAAATTTAATGTTCTCTTTGATCTGCCTGACTGAGCGCAGCCCGTCAGACGGAGCATAGCTCTGTCAGACTGAGCGGAGTCGAAGTCTCTTTTTTTCAACTCCGCTCAGCTTGACATTACTATCTAAAATAGATTTTCATCTACTATATTAGGTAAGGTCACTTTTAATAAAGGCTGAACTTCCATTGCTCTTTTTATTGCAAAAATAGCCTCGTCATTTCTGGCCCAGCTTCTTCTTGAAATACCGTTGTTAACATCCCAAAAAAGCATTGAGGCTAAACGTTTTGAAGCCTCTTTAGATCCATCAAGAACCATACCAAAGCCACCATTTATAACCTCTCCCCAGCCAACTCCGCCGCCATTATGTATAGAAACCCAGGTTGCTCCTCTAAAGCTGTCTCCAATCACGTTTTGGATGGCCATATCGGCTGTAAAGCGTGATCCGTCGTAGATGTTAGAGGTTTCTCTGTACGGAGAATCTGTTCCCGAAACGTCATGATGATCGCGTCCTAAAACAACGGCTCCAATTTCACCTTTGGCAATCGCCTGATTGAAAGCCTCAGCAATTTTAATTCGGCCTTCGGCATCGGCATATAAAATTCTCGCTTGCGAACCTACAACCAGTTTGTTCTCCTGTGCACCTTTGATCCATTTGATATTGTCCTGCATTTGCTGCTGGATTTCATTTGGAGCTGTTTGAGCCATTTCTTCTAAAACCTGACTGGCAATGGCATCTGTTTTCTGTAAATCTTCCGGTTTTCCCGAAGTACACACCCATCTAAACGGACCAAAACCGTAATCAAAACACATAGGTCCCATGATGTCCTGAACATAACTTGGGTATTTAAAATCAATATTATTTTCGGCCATTACATCGGCACCTGCGCGTGAAGCTTCTAATAAAAAGGCATTTCCGTAATCAAAAAAGTAAGTCCCTTTTGCAGTGTGTTGGTTAATCGCTTTCGCCTGACGACGTAATGATTCCTGTACTTTTTCTTTGAACAATTCAGGATTATTAGCCATCATTTCGTTAGCTTCTTCAAAAGAAATTCCAACTGGATAATAACCTCCCGCCCAAGGATTGTGAAGAGAAGTCTGGTCTGAACCCAAATCAATTTTGATGTTTTCTTTGTCGAAGCATTCCCAAACGTCTACTACATTTCCTAAGTAAGCGATAGATACCACTTCTTTATTGGCTTTTGCTCTAAGGACTCTTTTTACCAGTTCTTCTGTCGAAGTTACGATTTCATTTATCCAGCCCTGCTCATGACGAATCTTGGTGATTTTTGGATTTACTTCTGCACAAACCGTGATACAGCCGGCAATATTTCCGGCTTTTGGTTGTGCACCCGACATTCCGCCAAGTCCTGAAGTTACAAAAAGATTTCCTTCCGGATTTTGTTTGATTTTTCTAAAACCGTTCAAAACCGTAATCGTTGTTCCGTGTACAATTCCTTGTGGTCCTATGTACATATAACTTCCTGCAGTCATTTGTCCGTATTGCGAAACACCTAAGGCATTCATTTTCTCCCAATCATCCGGTTTCGAATAATTTGGGATCACCATTCCGTTCGTTACGACAACTCTTGGAGCTTCTGCATGCGACGGGAATAATCCCATCGGATGGCCTGAGTACATGGTCAAAGTTTGCTCGTCTGTCATTTCAGACAGGTATTGCATCGTTAGTAAATATTGTGCCCAGTTTTGAAAAACAGCTCCATTTCCACCATAAGTAATCAGTTCATGTGGATGTTGTGCTACAGCATAATCCAAATTGTTCTGAATCATGTGCATGATGGCTTTTGCCTGCAATGATTTTCCCGGATATTCGTCAATTGGTCGGGCATACATTCTGTACTCCGGACGAAAACGATACATGTAAATGCGTCCGTAAGTTTCTAATTCTTCTGAAAACTCCTGAATTAATTCGGCATGGTGCTTGGCATCAAAATAACGTAATGCATTTTTTAAAGCCAGTTTTTTTTCTTCTGCTGATAGGATTTCTTTTCGCTTTGGCGCATGGTTAATCGCTAAATCGTATGTTGCCTTTGGTGGTAATATGGTAGGTATTCCTTGTTGTATTTGTTCTTTGAAAGTCATTTTTTTAAGGTACTAAGTTGCTAAGATTCTAAGCTGCTAAGGTTTTGATTTAAGCAAGCTATAATCTGCGATTTATTAAATAGGCTATAAGCTCCATCGGAGCGACATGACAATTAAAGAAATAAAATAATTATCTCATTTTCAAATTGTCACATTTTCTAATTAAAAAATAACTAAGGATAACGGATATCCGACCTGTGATAGGATTTGTGGATGGTAATCCTAAATTTTCGAAACAGAATATCCATAAATAGATTTTTAGATTTTAGATCGTTAGACTTCTTCGATTTTTCTATAAATACTGAAGTCGTGATTATGTAATTTTACAATTATTACTTTGAAAGATTGTTTGAAGTTAGCTTACTCAGATGAAAAAAAATCTAATAATCTAAGAAGTCTAACATTCTAACAAGCTACTTTTTTCTTATTTCCCCTGTTCGTTTGTCAAATCCATACGGACAATGACGACAGCCGCTTTTACAGCAATAACCACGTTTTAAATGGTGTTTTTCAGTAAAGCATTTATAACCTTCGGGGGTATAGTAAAAATCTTCCCCTTCGATTAATTTATTTTCATTACTTTGCTCCTTCATAAATCTGCATTGCGTTCGTGTTCTCCTTTTCTAAAATCAAAAATAATTAATAGATTGTGACTTTAATGAAATTGAACAATTTTCATCTACAAATTTATAAATTTTACAGCTAATGTTTCTGATTGTTGCTAAATATTTAATTCCAAAAGGGTATCGGGGAATGGCTGTGTTTCCGTTTGTGATTTTGAAATATGATGCAGATAAAGCAAATGCTGTTTTTGTCAATCATGAAAAAATTCATCTTCGGCAGCAATTGGAATTATTGATTTTTCCGTTTTATATTTTGTATGTTTTTGAATATGCAATTCGGCTGATACAATACAAAGACAAAGAGCTGGCCTATCGGAATATAAGCTTTGAGAGAGAAGCTTACGCCAATGAAACTCATCTTAATTATTTGAAAAGTCGATCTTTTTTTGGCTTTTTGAATTACTTAACTTTAAAACACCATTAGATTTTGAATCAGGAAATCCAAATCGCTTTTCCAAAGGGTATTTCGTTGACTATAAAACGAGAAGATTTGATTCATCCCTTTGTTTCGGGAAATAAATTCAGAAAATTGAAATACAATTTATTTCAGGCAAAAGCAGAACATCAAGAGACTCTGTTGACTTTTGGCGGAGCTTTTTCCAATCACATTGCAGCAGTTGCTTATGCCGGAAAAGAGCAGGGATTCAGAACGATAGGGATTATTAGGGGAGAGGAACTTTTTGATAAAATAGAAGAAAATCCGACATTAAAATTTGCTCAGGAAAACGGAATGCAGTTTGAGTTTGTGACGCGAGAGGAGTACCGGGATAAAAATGAAGATTTCTTTATAGAAAAACTGAAAGATAAATTTGGTGATTTCTATTTAGTACCCGAAGGCGGGACAAATGAATTGGCTGTAAAAGGATGCGAAGAGATTTTAACTAAAGAAGACGCCATTTTTGATTTCGTTTGTTGTGCGGTAGGAACGGGCGGAACGATATCGGGATTGATTAATAGTGCGTTGCCAAATCAGAAAATTTTAGGATTTCCAGCGTTAAAAGGTGACTTTTTAACCGATGAAATTCGTATTTTTGCAAAGAAAGATAACTGGGATTTAATTTCTGACTATCATTTTGGAGGTTATGGGAAGGTAAATTTGGAATTAATTGAATTTATCAATACTTTTTTTGAAGAAACTAAAGTGCCTTTGGATCCAATTTATACGGGAAAGATGGTTTTTGGCGTTATAGACTTAATACATAAAAATTACTTTCCTGAACATTCAAGAATTTTACTCATTCACACCGGCGGATTGCAGGGAATTGCGGGGATGAATATTAAATTGAAGCAGAAAAAATTACCAATACTTAAAAGCAATGGTTAAAAAAATATTAGCACTTTTAATTCTGGCAACTATAGTAGGCTGCTCCTCAAGTAAACCTACTATCGCGACGACCAAAAAAGCGGCGGCGGTCCAGAGGCCCAGAGTGGCAACAACCAAAAAGCCAACTTACACCAAACCAATTGGCAAAAAATACCCTTCTACAAATAATACAACTGAGGTTATTCAGTCTACTTCAAAAACAGTTGTAACCAGCGATTTAATCAATAATTATATTTTACAGTACAAAGATATTGCAATAGGCAATATGCAGAAATACGGCATTCCTGCAAGTATCATTCTGGCACAGGGAATTTTAGAATCCGGTGCTGGAAAAGGAGATTTGGCCCTGGAGGCCAATAATCATTTTGGAATTAAGTGTCATAAAGACTGGCTGGGAGAAAGTGTTCGTCATGATGATGATTCTGCTCAGGAATGTTTCCGAAAATATACAGAAGCTGCAGAATCTTATAGAGATCATGCTTTATTTTTGGTTGGGAAAAATAGATATGCGACTTTGTTTACTTACGAAAAAGACGATTATAAAGCCTGGGCAAAAGGATTAAGAGCTGCAGGTTATGCTACAGATCCCAATTATCCGGATAAATTAATTAGCTATATCGAACGATACAATTTGCATCAATACGATTGTCAGGTTACCGGAAAAAGCTATAAACCTTTTGAAAAATCAGCTCCGGTAAGAAGTTCTTCCGTTTCTTCTACCGCTCCTTCATCTTCTAATTCGAACGATCCAAATCTATATGAAGTGCAGAAAGGAGATACCTTGTATTCGATTTCAAAAAAATTCAATGTATTGGTTGATGATTTAAAACAAAAAAATAATCTTTCGGATAACGCGATTTCGATCGGACAGAAGTTGAGAGTGAAATAGTGTTCCGTCTCAGTAACAGTTTTCAGTTTTGGTTCGAATTCGTTAAAATCTAAAATCTAAATTCAGAAATCTAAAATCTAAAATCATAATGATTTATAAAAGAAGTAGTCAGCTTTTTGCTGAAGCAGAAAAAGTAATTCCGGGAGGAGTAAATTCACCGGTAAGAGCATTTAAAGCGGTTGGTGGAACTCCAATTTTTGTAAAAAGTGCCAAGGGTGCTTATTTGTATGACGAAGACGGAAATAAATTAATCGACTATATCAATTCATGGGGGCCAATGGTCTTAGGGCATGCTTTTCAGCCAGTTGTGGATGCGGTAATCGAAAAAGCAAAACTGGGAACTTCATTTGGTATGCCAACGGAATTAGAAACGGAGATTGCTGCTTTAGCGGTTTCTATGGTTCCGAATATTGATAAAATAAGATTTGTAAATTCAGGTACAGAGGCTTGTATGAGTGCTATTCGTTTGGCTCGCGGATTTACAAAAAGAGATAAAATCATAAAATTTGCAGGCTGTTACCACGGACATTCTGATTCATTTTTGATTCAGGCGGGAAGTGGTGCCGTGACATTCGGATCACCAAACAGCCCCGGAGTTACGGAAGGAACTGCAAAAGATACTTTATTGGCAAAATACAACGATTTAGAGAATGTAAAAAC
The DNA here is from genome assembly GCF_002217475.1 of Flavobacterium tructae. GTDB lineage: Bacteria > Bacteroidota > Bacteroidia > Flavobacteriales > Flavobacteriaceae > Flavobacterium > Flavobacterium tructae. The sequence continues at coordinate 95,829 of NZ_MUHH01000020.1, read as the reverse complement.
TTTAATCGAAGCTAATAAAGGTGAAATCGCTGCCATTATTATCGAAGCTGTTGCCGGAAATATGGGATGTATTCCACCTCAAAAAGGTTTTCTGGAAGGCTTAAGAGAATTGTGTACGGCAAACGGAATTTTACTGATTTTTGATGAGGTAATGACAGGCTTCCGTCTGGCTCGTGGAGGAGTTCAGGAATTGTACAACATCAATGCGGATATTGTGACTTTCGGAAAAGTAATTGGTGGAGGCTTACCCGTAGGTGCTTTTGCAGCCCGCGAAGAAATCATGAATTACTTGGCACCGCTTGGCCCGGTATATCAGGCAGGAACATTGTCAGGTAATCCTCTGGCAATGGCTGCAGGTTTGGCAATGTTACAGGCACTAAATAATGATCCGGCAATCTTTACTCGTTTAGAAGAAAAAACAGCTTATTTAGAAGCTGGAATCGACAGGGTTTTAAAAGCCAATAATGTTATTTTTACCATCAATAGAGTAGGATCGATGATTTCTGTTCACTTTGATGCAGATCCGGTTGTTGATTTTCAAACTGCTGCGAAAGGCGATAATGAAACGTTTAAGAAATTCTTCCACGGCTTGTTGCAAGAAGGTGTTTATATTGCCCCATCGGCGTATGAAACCTGGTTTATTACCGATGCGCTAACTTATGAAGACTTGGATTTTACAATCAATGCGATCGATAAAGTTTCGAAGACTTTTTAAATCTTAGAAATTTAAAGTATATATTTTTTTTCAATCGAAGGCTCAGTTTTTTTAGTAAAGCTGGGTCTTTTTTTTCACTGTAGTTTTCAGTCGCAGTTTTCGGTCACGGTTTATAGTCGCATTTCACATTTTACATTTCACAATCTTTGACCTCGTTTTGCAGCTTAAACACTAAAATCACAAAGTAGTTAATGAAAAGTTAATAAAAAGGTTTTCCGTCGTATATTCAGGATAAAAATTATTTTTGTTTATTAAATAACCATTAAACCTGCAGTAAATGAAGAAATTTCTCATTTTAACTACAATAGCGGCATTTGTGCTATTTCCCACCTCTCAATTTGCACAATCAAATAAGAAAAAATCTAAAAAAGACGAATCGGCAGCTGCCCCGCCGGAGAAAAAACCGGAGTCAGCAATTAAAGACTACAGCAAGGTAATCACCAAAGACGCTATTTCTGATGACGGACTTTTTAAAGTACACAAAGTCGATAAAAAATACTATTTCGAGATTCCGAATAAATACCTGAACAAAGACATGCTTTTAGTGAGCAGGTTATCCAAACTGCCTTCTAATTTGGGTGGCGGTTATGTAAATGCAGGATCAGAAACTAATGAGCAACTAATTGTTTGGCAGCGTTTTCAGGATAAAATTCTCATCAAGTCAAAATCATACAATGCAGTAGCCAATGATACCTTACCAATTAGTATTTCGGTAAAAGCAAATAACTACGAACCTACTTTATTTGCTTTTGATATTGTAGCTTTTAGTAAAGATTCGGCCAACACTGTTGTGGATGTTACCAAATTTTACAGTACTGATGTTAAGGCTATCAGCGGAATATCGGCAGAAATGCGTGAAGTGTATAAAGTAAAAGGACTTGATGATTCGAGAAGTTTTATTAATACTATCAAGAGTTTTCCGATGAATATTGAGGTCATTCAGGATATGACCTATAATGCTTCAAAGCCATCGATGCTGGAAGATACAGAATCGATTAGTATTCAGATGAACCAGTCGATGATTTTATTGCCTGAAGTGCCAATGAAACCCAGGCTGGCAGATCCAAGAGTTGGTTGGTTTACCGTAAGTCAGTACGACTACGGAAGTAATGAATTAAAATCAGATCTTAAAACCTACATTCGTCGTTGGAGATTGGAACCAAAAGATCCGGAAGCCTATGCAAGAGGAGAACTAGTTGAGCCGGTAAAACCTATCGTTTACTATTTGGATCCTGCGACTCCTGAAAAATTACGCAAGTATATTAAACAAGGAATAGAAGAATGGCAGAAGCCTTTTGAAACAGCTGGATTTAAGAATGCAATTATCGCAAAAGATGCTCCGACAAAAGAAGAAGATCCTGATTTTAGTCCGGAAGATGCTCGATATTCTGTTGTTCGTTATGTTGCAAGTACCACGCGAAATGCAGTTGGTCCGAGTGTTTCAGATCCAAGAAGCGGTGAAATAATCGAAAGTGATGTGATTTGGTACCACAATCATTTACGTTCATACAGAAACCGATATTTACTAGAAACCGGAGCAGCAAACCCAGCAGCCAGAACTTTACAAACCGGCGACGAAGAAATGGGAGAGATGATGCGTATGGTAATTGCTCACGAAGTGGGTCATGCTTTAGGTTTTCCGCATAATATGGGCGCAAGCTGTGCCTATGACGTAGAAAGTTACCGAAATGGTGATTTTACTCAGCAAAACGGAATTTCTGCCAGTATAATGGACTATGCGAGATACAATTATATCGCGCAGCCGGGAGATAAAAATATTCGTTTTATTCGTAAAATGGGGGCTTACGATCACTATGCTTTAAACTGGGGATACAGAGTAATTCCAAATGCAAAATCTCCTCAGGATGAAAAAGCAACTCTGGACAAATGGATTTTGGACAAAGCCGGAAATCCTTTGTATAAATTTGGAAAACAAAGTAGTGCTTTTGACCCTACTTCGCAAACCGAAGATATTGGAAATAATTCAATGAAAGCAAGTACTTATGGACTTAAAAACCTGGAATATGTAGCAGCCCATTTAAACGAATGGACGAGTAACGTGACCAATAATTATGAAGATCTGGACGAACTGTATAAAGAAATGCTGGACGTTTGGAGCCGATATGTAGGTCATGTGGTGACGAATGTTGGCGGAGTTTATGAAAATACTAAAAATCCAAATCAGGCAGGAAGTGTTTATGAAGTAGTACCGAAAGCAAAACAAATTGAAGCAATGAACTGGCTTCAGGCCAATGCTTTTGCATCTCCAACATGGATTGTAAATGTGGCAACTTTAAAGAATACGGATTTTGCAGGTTATGCAGAAAAATTCAGAAGCTTACAGGTAAGACAGTTGAATAGTTTGCTTAGTATTGGACGTATCGGCAGATTGGTAGATAATGAAGTTCTTGGAGGGGACACTTACAAAGCACTGGATTTATTAAGAGATACACGAAAAGGAATCTGGAAAGAAGCCGCAACACCAGGAAATGTTACGATTTACAGAAGAAACCTGCAACGCGGCTATATTGATCGAATGGGAGCCTTAATGACAGAAGAAATAAAGCCATCTGACAGATCAACGGTGTATTATAATGTGGGACAATCTGATGTTAGAGCCCTGGTTCGTGGAGAATTGAATGCATTAAGAAGTACACTTTTAGCAGCAAAAGCAAGACCTGTAAATGCAGAAACCAAATACCATTACGAGGATTGCATTAAGAGAATTGACTTAATTCTTAATCCGAAATAAAAACTTATAAAAAAAGAGGCTTTTGGGCCTCTTTTTTTTATGAATGATATTAGTTATTTGCTTTTTTGTATTCTCTCACTTTCTCTTTTGCTTTTTCTTTTTTTTCGTCTTGTAAAGCTGTCCATTTTTTGTATTGGTCGGCATTTAGAATCGATTTCATTTTGGTATCGTTAGCCGTTTTTTCATCCATTATTTGTTTTTTAAAAGCAGCCTTTTCTTCTGTTGTTGGCTTTGTACCATTGTCTTTTCTGTTTTTACGGTCTTCTCTAAACTTTTCAGCGTTAGCACTTCTGTCAGTCAGAAGCTGTTTTATCTGAGTTTGCTGATTGGCATCTAAATTTAGTTCAGAAGTAAGTTTTTTTAACTGTCTGTCATTGCGTTGTTCCGGAGTTAGTCGCTCTCTTTGTGGTTGAACAGTCTGATCCGCTTCTTGTGCAAAACTCGCTATTCCAACGAATAGGAAAGCTGCAATAATTAATTTTTTCATGAGGTAAGTTTTTTAATTGTTTATAGCATTTAGACTTTATCGGATGAAAGAGGTTTAACGAGCTTGTCGTAATTATAGTTTATTTAACAAAACTAGCAGTGAAAAAGGTTTATGGCTTGACCTTTAGTGTTTTAATAATGGTTTTGTCAGTCTATGTTTTTTATCATGTTTTTATAAGAAAAGGTTAATTAAATTTGTTTTCATAATAGAAAGAAGAGACACTTATCATCAGAATCAAAAAATGGAAGAATTATTTAGCAAAAAAAATAAAAACCGGGTTTTAAAAGCGGTAAACGGAGAGATGTCTTATCAGAAGTTAACTGCAGCAGAGTGGCATCAGTTTGTTCAAAACTGGAATTATGATGATGGGATCGAACCTTTTGAGTGGATTGTCAAACAAAAAACACTTGATAAGGGAACAGTTCTTTGTATGTATTGGCTGTTGCAGCCCGATTATTTTAGCAGGTTTAAAAGTGAAGATGAGGCAAGAGAAGATTTGTATTTCGAGCAATATAAATTGTTGAAGGAAATTGAAAGAAGGTATACAACAGGTTTTTATCAGGATGAGAATTTTTCCTTTGATCCTAAAGAAAGTTTTGTGGATGAAAATTCCAATCTTGAAGGTATTCCGTCTGAAATGTTGACTAAGACAAAAGGAGTAGCTTTCGAACGATTAGATATTGAGTTTGCTTTTTTAAGAAATCCAAACGAAAAAGAGCTGAAAACGATTACCAACCGTATAGCAGATGCCATAAAGATTATTCAGCTTTCAAAAACCGATTTTGTTTACGATAATACAGATGTAGCAGTAAGCGTCATTGTTGAAAGTGTCGAATACTGGAAAAACAATGAACTAGGGAAGATCAAAATTAAAAATTTGTCTTATTTATGGATGGATTGTATGCATAAAAAGCACAATTGGGAGTGGATTGTCTGGGATTGGGAAACCGGAAATAATCTAGGCGTCACAAATAGTACAAAAGAGTTGACCTGTTTGGCAGATACGATTATCAATCATACCATAGACGGATTTCAACCTGCTTCGATCATTTCTGATTTGTACAAAGAGATGAAGGGAGTAAATAATTTTTATGATTTAAAGAGAGATCCTTACAGCGGAATCGGATTATTGTTTAGCACCGATCATTTGAAGTTTAGAGGATAACAAGCAGAAAGGATTTTTTGGCTAAAAAAGAGAGACGAAGAGATCGTTTGGTTTTTCAAAGGGTAACATTTTACACGTATGGGATTAAGAAAAATTACAGTTGAAGAGAATGTTTATTGGTACAAAAGCGTTACTAAATATGCACTTGAAACAGAAGCGGCAACATTCGAAATAACGATATTCCTGGAAGGTCATAAACAAACTCCATTGAAAATCAGTTTTGTTACATGGGAAGATTTGTATGCTGGAAACCCTTTAAATACCGGAGTAGTGTTAACCAGAGTATCTGATAAAGAAGCCGAAAGCGTCAATTTAAACCGGCCAAAATATATCAGAGAATGCATTTTATACGGATTGAAAAAGGGATGGAATGGTGGCAATAAAGTAGCAGTTATAGATGGTTTAGAGATTCTTAAAAGTTTAGGTTATGATGTTTCCTGTCTTTGCCCAAAAGACGGATTGGTTGTTGCACATGGAAAAGAATATTTAAAGTAAGTTGATTTTTCAGGATCAGAAGTTACTTCAGAAGAATTGTTTAATTTAGTAGAACAGGAAGTTAAAAATCTCAAAAATAGTAATCAAGATGAGTTTAAAGGATACAGTAAATACAAATAAAATAGCTTTTTTTTCAACGCAGCCTTACGATAAAACGTTCTTCAATAAATACAATGATGCTTTTGGGTTTGAATTGGATTTCTTTGAAACACAATTAAATCCTCAAACGGCTGGATTGATTGAAAAAGCATTGATTGTTTGTGTTTTTGTGAATGATATTGTCAACGAGACTGTATTGAAGCAATTGGCAGAAAAAGGAGTGAAAATTATTGCTTTGCGTTGTGCGGGTTTTAATAATGTTGATTTGGATGCTGCTAAAAAGTACAATTTGAAAGTTTGTCGCGTTCCGGCTTATTCGCCTCAGGCTGTTGCAGAGCATGCAATGGCAATGATTTTAACGCTGAACAGAAAAACGCATAAAGCTTACAATAGAGTTCGGGAACAAAATTTTTCACTAAACGGATTACTAGGATTTGATTTGTTTGGGAAGACCATCGGAATCATCGGAACGGGAAACATTGGAAAAGCTTTTGCAAAGATTGCGATAGGATTTGGCTGTAAAGTTCTTGCGTATGATATCGTAACAAGCGCAGAAATGGAAAAAGACGGTGTTCGGTTTGTTTCGTTGGACGAGATTTTCAAATCCAGTGATATTATCTCCTTACATTGTCCTTTAAACGATCAGACGAAACATATTGTTAACAAGGAGTCTATTATTTTAATGAAAGACAGCGTGATGATCATCAATACCAGTCGTGGAGCTTTGATTGAAACAGCGGCTGTTATCGAAGGTTTGAAAGAAGGTAAAATAGGCTATTTAGGAATTGATGTTTACGAACAGGAAGAAAAACTATTCTTTAGAGATCTTTCGGCTGATATTATTCAGGACGATGCGATTCAGCGTTTGATGAGTTTTCCAAATGTTTTGGTGACCGCACATCAGGCGTTTTTTACCAATGAAGCGCTAACACAGATCGCTTTGGTGACCTTTAACAATATAAAGTCTTTATTGACAGAGAATGATATTGAAAATAAAACTGCCTTGTTAGTTTAAATTGACAGACCCGACAGGTTTTCAAACGGAATCGTAAAAATTAAAAAAGAGAAAACATGAAAAGAAAAATTTTAATGGCATTTGTAATTTTAGGAATGATTTCGTGCCAGAATAAAGAAAAAACAGAAAAAGAGAATGTTGTGGAGGCCATTGCAACTGACACCATAACAAAAACAGCAACCGGAACAGCAGCTGTGAGTGAGGCTCCTGTAAAAGACGATAAAACGCTAGAGTTAATCAGAAAGCAGCTTCTGGTATTGCTGAAGAAAGATTTGCCAGCACTGACAAAAGAGGATAGGTTTTTTTATTATGATGCATTTGATTTAAATAATGATCAGAAAGAGGAGTATTTTGTAGGTTTTTCTAATTCCTATTTTTGTGGAAGTGGTGGCTGCTCAGGATACATTTTAAATAATGACGGAAGTCTGATTAATTCTTTTACAGTAACTGATTTTCCAATTTATGTAACCACTTCAGTATCTGAAAAATTTTATAATCTAATAGCTGTAAGTGGAGGGGAATTTCATCTTCTAAAACTGAAAAACGGAAAATATCCGTCAAATCCATCTGTTCAGGAAGTTGTCAAAGAGGACGCTTCAAGAGAAAGTGCAAAGGTTTTGGATATTGATGGGAAGAAGTTGGAGAAGTACTCGTTTTAATCAAATTGTATTAAATAGTAAACCCGACAGTTTTTAAAACCTGTCGGGCTTAAATTATTATAAATCAGTTTTGGAATTTGGATTTTCCAAAATTTGAATTTTTAAAAAAAATTATCCTACCAACTCTACAAATTTAAACTCACCTTCAACAGCGACTTTAGTCAAACCGTGTTTAGATAAGTTTTTCATGGAAGCGTCCCATTTTTTACCGCTTAAATTAGCAGTAATTTTTAGTTGCTGAAGATCCATTTTGTTTTCATTTCCTTTCAATAAATCAACGATAAATTTCTCTTCGTCTGATAATTCCACAGTCTGTTTTTTCTCCGGACGCATTTGCGGGAATAATAAAACTTCCTGGATTGATGCATTATTGGTTAAATACATAATCAAACGGTCCATTCCAATACCCATTCCTGATGTTGGAGGCATACCATATTCTAAAGCTCTTAAGAAATCCTCGTCGATGATACCGTTTGCTTCATCATCACCTTTTGCAGCCAGACGCATTTGGTCTTCAAAACGCTCGCGCTGATCAATTGGGTCGTTTAATTCTGAGTAAGCATTCGCAATTTCTTTACCACAAACCATTAGTTCAAAACGTTCGGTTAAGTCTGGATTGTCGCGGTGTTCTTTACATAACGGAGACATTTCTTTTGGATAATCCGTGATGAAAGTAGGCTGAATGTAATTTCCTTCGCATTTCGCGCCAAAAATTTCATCGATCAGTTTTCCTTTCCCCATTGTTTTGTCAACTTCGATTCCCATTCCTTTTGCAGCTTCAAACAGTTCTTCTTCCGTTTTTCCTGAGATATCAAAACCGGTAAAATGTTTGATCGAATCCGTCATCGTAACACGGGCGTAAGGCGCTTTAAAGTTGATTTTGTGCTCACCAAAAGTAACTTCGCTTGTTCCGTTTACGGCAATCGCACAATGCTCAAGCAAGCCTTCTGCAAATTCCATCATCCAGTTGTAGTCCTTGTAGGCTACATATATTTCCATTGCAGTAAACTCAGGATTATGTGTTCTGTCCATTCCTTCATTACGGAAGTTTCTGGAAAACTCATAAACACCTTCAAATCCACCAACAATTAATCTTTTTAAATACAACTCGTTTGCAATACGCATGTAAAGCGGAATATCAAGCGAATTATGGTGCGTAATAAAAGGTCTTGCCGAAGCACCACCGGGAATCGATTGTAAAACCGGTGTGTCGACCTCAAGATATCCGGCATCGTTAAAATAACCACGCATAGCGGTAAACAACTTGGTACGTTTGATAAACGTTTCTTTAACATGCTGATTCACCGTTAGATCTACATAACGCATTCTGTAACGCAATTCAGCATCATTAAAAGCATCGTGTACATTTCCGTCCTCATCAACTTTTGGTAAAGGAAGCGGACGTAATGTTTTACTCAAAAAAGTAAACCCGCTCACACGAATACATTTCGCTCCAACCTGAGTCGTGAACAATTCTCCTTCGATACCGATAAAGTCTCCTAAATCGGTTAATTTTTTAAAAACCTGATTGTATAACGTTTTATCGTCACCTTCGCACAAAACATCGCGATTTACGTACAATTGAATACGCCCTTCACTATCCTGCAATTCAGCAAAACAAGCTTTTCCCTGATCTCTCACACTCATCAAACGCCCCGCAACGATCACCTTCTTACCTTCTTCAAATGACTCCTTTATCTGCTTTGAAGTATGATTTACAGGAAAAAGATTAGCTGGATAAGGATTGATTCCTAAGTTGCGTAAGTTTTGAAGTTTTTCTCTTCGGATGATTTCTTGTTCTGATAATGCCATTTTGTGCTCTTTTTTAAGTGTGCAAAGATAAAGAAAAGAATGTAGATTTCAGAATGCTGATTTTAGATTTTTTGAAGCAGTAATTTTCAGGTTTTCAAGGTAGTTTTGTTCCGCTATCCACTTGTATCTTTTCTAAGGATCTAAGATTATGAGGTTCTGAGAATCTAAGGATCCAACAAAACGGTTAAACGATTAAACAGTTAAGCGATTAAACAAATCACCATTTAAACAATCCACGAAACTTCGTATCTTTGAGAAAAATTAACCACGATGAAATTATATAAGTTACTCAGTTTTTCTTTTTTATTCGCCACTCTGGCAAGCTGTACTTTTACCGAAAATATTTATGTAAGTGATAACGGAACCGGAAAATTTTCTTTAGATATGGACGGCTCTGCTTTAATGGCAATGGCAGGAGATCAGATTGGTGATCAATTGGGAGCGAATAACAAAAAAAATATGGATTCTACTTTTACCTTCAAACAACTGTTGGCAGATAAAGGGGAAAGCATTTCAAAATTATCTCCGGAAGTTCAAAGTGAAATAAAAAAATTGGAAGACCTTGTGGTTAATATTAAAGTGAATGAGGAGAAGAAAGAATTTCTGATGATATTTTCAGAAGACTTTAAAAAAGTAAATGACTTACATGACATATTACAATCGGTGAATACACTTCAAAAGCTGGTTGGAGGAGCAGATGCTTCAACACCCTTTGTAGGAGGTTTGGGAGACAACAACAGTAAAGTAAGCTTCAATTACGACGGAAAGAAATTTACCCGTAAAGCGACAGTCGACAAACAAAAACAAGCCGAGAAAGTGAAAGATACAACAGCCGAAATGTCAAAAATGGTTTTTGCATCTTCTACTTATGTTTTAAAATACCATTTCCCAAAACGCATTAAAAAAGTATCAAATCCGACTGCTTTATTTAGTGAAGACCGAAAAACAATTACAATTCAATACCCTTTCACGGATTATATGGAGAATCCTGACAAACTTAACTTTGATGTTGAGTTTGAAAAATAATTAAGATGAATAAAAAAATCCAACTTCAGGATTTAGGAAGCAGAGACTATAAATCGACCTGGGAATATCAGGAAGAACTGTTCAAGGATATAGTCGACCTAAAAATCAGAAACAGAAGAGAAGAGCTCGATCTGGAAACTCCCAATTATTTGTTGTTTGTAGAGCATCCGCACGTCTACACATTAGGCAAAAGCGGGGATTTTGAAAATTTACTCTTGAACGAAAAACAGCTTGAAGCCAAAGGAGCTACCTTCTATAAAATCAATCGTGGTGGTGATATTACGTATCACGGGCCGGGACAAATTGTAGGGTACCCAATTTTGGATTTGGAGAATTTCTTTACCGATATTCATAAGTACTTACGTTTTCTGGAAGAATCTATTATCCTCACTTTAGAAGAATATGGTTTAAAGTCCGGACGAAGTGACGGTGAAACAGGAGTCTGGCTAGATGTTGGAACTCCGTTTGCCAGAAAAATTTGTGCGCTTGGTGTTCGTGCGTCACGCTGGGTAACCATGCATGGATTTGCTTTAAATGTAAATGTCGATTTGGGCTACTTTGATAACATTATCCCATGCGGAATCCGTGGTAAAGGAGTTACTTCCTTACAGGTAGAGCTTGGTGTCGAAAAAGTTGATGAAGAAGAAGTAAAAGCGAAAATCATCAAACATTTAACCGATTTGTTTGAAGCGGAGTTTGTTTAAAAAAAGAGCTTTTGAAATATAAAATAGTATGATACATGCTGAAGAAAATAACAATTATAGAATTGCTGTTCCTTCAGCATTCGATACTGTTTTTTCACATTTTTATTTTGCAGAGAATAAAGGCAATATTCCTGTAACGAAAACATTATTGCCTACTTTTCAGACCATTCTGGTTTTTATTTTTGGAGAAGGAGCTTCTTTAAAATCACAGCAAAATACAACTCTTGAAGTGCAGAAATGTGTTGTTTTAGGACCAATAAAACAAGCTTTTGAATACACTTTAAATCCTGATTCGGAGATTTTAGTTGCCAATTTTAAAGAAGATGCATTTTATAGATTTTTTGGGAATGCACTTCTTACTCATTCTTTACCTGTTGATCCCGATACTTTGATTGCCGAAAATTGTTTTTCCCTTTTATGGGAAGAACTTAACGAGCTCTCTGATCCAAACGAACGTGTTGACCATATTTTAGAATTTTGCAAACCTTATTTGCGAGAACAACATGCCATGATTTCTCTTTTGACTGATTTTAGAGAAAAAAACATAGATCCCATAAAAGCAGTCGCATCTCAAACAAATCAATCAGAGCGAAATGTTCAGTTGAATCAAAAGAAGTTTTTTGGCTATACAATTAAAGAAATTAGTCGATACGAGCGTTTTTTAAAAGCCGTTGAAGTAATTCAGAAAGATATTTTACGGGATTCCAAAACAGACTGGCTTGCTGTTGTAGAGCAATGCGGTTATTACGATCAGAGTCAGTTGATACATGATTTTAAACATTACATGAATATCTCTCCAACCAAATTTCTGAAATTTCAAAGCGATATCTGTAGTTCAAAGAAGCTTTAGAAGTCTGCTTTTCGTTTTCTTACAATTGTCATGAGACCCTTGGATTTACATTTGTCATGTTCAATCTTAAAAAACAGAAAACATGAAAAATTTAATCGTTTACGCACATCCAAATACAGGAAGTTTAAATCACTTTTTCAAACAAATTATCACGGAGAATCTTGAAAAATCAGGGCAGGAAGTTATCGTGAGAGATTTAAATGCAATCAACTTTAATCCCGTCTTATCTCTGGCAGATATGAAGGGTCAGAGAGTAGGCGAAATTGCGGAGGAAGTTAAAACCGAACAGGATTTTATCGCATGGGCTGATCGCATTGTTTTTATATATCCAATTTGGTGGACAGGAATGCCCGCGATTATGAAAGGTTATATTGACCGTGTTTTTAGTTATGGATTTGCTTATCGATACGATCAGGGAATTCAGAAAGGTTTATTGACAGGGAAAAAGGCAATCATAATCAATTCACACGGGAAATCAAATGCAGAATACGAATCAATAGGAATGGATAAAGCTTTAACACTAACGTCAGATATCGGAATTTTTAATTATTGCGGACTAGAGGTTCAGAAGCATTTTTATTTTGATAAAGCCGACAGAGTTTCTGACGAGAATGTTTCTGGATGGAGCAATCAGATTAAAGAAGTGTTTCAGGAAAAGGCTTTGCAGGTCTAATTTGTTATATTTCTGTTTTATAGCTGTTTAAGGCAATTTTTTGGAATTGTTGAAGTTATTTATAAAACCACTTTTTTCTAAAAAATAACCAATCATGCAAAATGTAATAACAGACCTGTCGCGATTTATGCAATTTAATGAAGCGGAAAGTATGGCTTTTAAAAACATACTAAGGCTAAAGAAAATCAAAAAAAATGAGCACCTTTTAGTCGAAGGAGAGGTGTGTAATTTCGGAGTTTTTATTGCGGAAGGCTGTATTCGTTACTATTACTCACTTGATGGAGTAGAGTCTACCGGAAACTTCTTCTTTGAAAATGACTGGTATTCTGATTTTGAGAGTTTTCTTTACGGAAAGCCTTCATTGCTCAATATAGAAGCTCTGGAAGATTGTGTGTTGTATCTGGCGTACAAACATGATTTTGAAAAACTGGTTGCTGAATACCCTGTATTCAATTCCTTTTTACGAATTATGATGGAAAGAACCATAAAAGGTCTCACCGGCAGAAATATGGCAATGTCTTTATTGTCGCATGAAGAACGTTATTTGCGATTTTTAAAGTATTGTCCCAAAGTGGTCGAAAGGGTTTCGTTAAAATACATTGCCAGTTATCTGGGAATCCAACCCGAAAGTTTAAGCCGAATCCGAACCAGAATTACATTGAACAGTAAATCTTAACTCAAGTCAATTTTTAAGAAAATTCGGCTCTTTATTTTTGCTTCTATAACTGTAAAGCAAAATAAAAATGAAAAGAATATTCTTGATTATTATAAGTCTTTTTGGGTGGATTACCTATGCTCAAACGGGTACTGTAAAAGGAAAAATAATTGACAAACAATCTGAAAAACCACTTATCGGAGTTGCTATAGTATTAATTGGCGATGAGAAAAAAAATGCCATTTCAGATGCCGAAGGTAGTTTTAAATTAACCAATATTCCGGTTGGTAGACAGAGTTTGAGTTTTAGTTTTGAGGGTTATGAAAACACTTCTGTTTCGGACCTGGATGTTACGACAGGAAAAGACAATCTGCTGACGGTTTCGATGATGGAGAAGTTTAATACACTGGATGAAATTGTAGTGACTTCGGGTTTAAGTAAAGCGAAATCCATTAATAAAATGGCGTTGGTATCGACTAAACAATTTACGACAGAAGAAGTCAATCGGTATGCAGGAGGAAGGAGCGATGTGGCACGTTTGGTTTCTAATTTTGCGGGAGTTTCTACCGGAGATGACAGTCGAAACGATATTGTGGTACGTGGAAATTCACCATCGGGAATGTTGTGGAGAATAGAAGGAATGCCGGTTCCGAGTCCCAATCATTTTTCGACATTGGGAACGACTGGAGGCCCAATTTCGGCTCTGAATCCAAATCTTCTGGCTAATTCTGACTTTTTAACATCTGCTTTTCCGGCGGAGTATGGAAATGCAATTGGAGGTGTTTTTGATCTGAGTTTCCGAAAAGGAAATCCCGATGATTATGAGTATATGATTAGTGCCGGAGCTTATCCGGGTGTCGAATTTATGGCCGAAGGCCCGCTTGGTAAAAAAGGAGGTTCCTTTGTAGCGTCGGCAAGATATGGTTTTGTCGGGGTTTTAGGTTTAGCGGGTACAGATGCACAGCCTAATTACAGAGACATTAGTTTTAATGTAGATTTAGGAAAAAGTAAAATGGGTAATTTCTCGCTTTTTGGAATCTACGGAACATCGGATATTGATTTTTTAGGAGATAAAATAGATAAGGAAGATCCTTTTGCTGCACAGGATGAGGATGCCTATGTTAAATCGGGATTTGCTTCTTTTGGATTAAAACACAATTTGGAAATTGGAACAAAATCATATTTGAAAACAATTGTCGGTTTTTCAAATTCGAGCAACTCCTATGAGAATTTCCGCTATTATAATTTCAGTACGCCCGCAGTAAATCGTTTGCCTTTTACGGATATTAGTAACAATGAAAACAGAGTTACTTTCTCGACTTTGTTCAATTCTAAAATCAATAAAAAAACAACTTTCAGAGCTGGTTTACTTTTTGAGAATTATACGCTCGATGCTAAAATGGCTACCCGTGACAGACAACAGGACAATAACGGAGATGGTTATCCGGACTTTGTACAGCTCATAAATAATAATGGGAATTACAATATTATTCAGCCCTTTGCTCAGGGACAATTTCGTCTGACCGAAAAACTAACATTTAATGCGGGGATACACGGACAGTATTTTTCTATAAACAAAGAGTTTGCTTTCGAACCCAGAGCCGCTTTGGCTTATGCGGTAAATCAAAGGAATATCATTAGTTTTGGTTATGGATTGCATCATCAAAGCGTTGCGGCTCCAATATTATTTCTGAATGAATGGGTAAATGGAAATCAGGTTCAAACTAACAAGAATCTCGATTTAGTTCAAAGTCAGCATTATGTTTTGGGTTATGATGTACGATTGGCCAGAAAGTGGCGAGGGAAAGTAGAAATTTACTATCAGGATATTAGTAAGGCAGGAGTTCAGTCCTTCCCAAGCAGTTATTCTACCTTAACAGAAGGTGCTGATTTTGGTTATTCAATTGATAAAACGTCTTTAGTAAGTAAGGGAAGCGGATACAATCAGGGGATTGAATTTACAGTTGAGAAATTCTTTAGTGAAGGATATTATGCTTTGTTTACTACTTCGTTTTTTGAAAGTAAGTATAAAGGGAGCGACGGTATAGAACGTAATTCACCTTTTAATAATGGATATGTCATCAATCTGTTAGGGGGGAAAGAATTTAGAATAGGAAAAGCAAAGAAAAATGTCTTTTCTATTGATACCAAATTTACAACTGCGGGAGGGCGTTATTACACGCCGGTTGATCTGGCTGCTTCCAACAATGCGGGTTATGAGATTAGGGATGATGCCAATGCCTTTAGCAAAAAGTATGATCCTTATTTAAGGTTGGATGTAAAGTTTGGAATTAAATTTAACAGTAAAACAAAAAAGAGGTTTCATCAGTTTTATATCGATTTCCAAAATGTAACCAACCATACCAATATCTTTACGAAGGAGTATAATCGTTTAACGAATAGTGTAAATCAGAAGGATCAGATTGGATTCTCTCCTGATTTTGGATATAAATTTCAGTTTTAAAATTATTAAGAGTTTAGTTTACAGAACAAATGCAGACAAAAGATCACCTATTGTCTGCATTTTTCGTAGTTTAATATTCATTCCGGATCTAATCGGGGATCAGTATTATAATTTTACAATTTCTACCCTGCGATTTTTTGCTTTATTTTCTTCGCTTGTATTCTCAACAATTGGTTTGTCAGAACCCCAGCCTTTTGTTTGTAGTCTTGAGGAATCTATTCCTTTAGAAGTTAGTGCCGCTTTTACAGCATTTGCTCTCTGTTCTGAAAGTTTTTTATTGTGGGCTGCGTCGCCACTATTGTCTGTATGACCTTCAATAGCAATTTTAAGATTGGGATTAGCCGTTAGCAATTTCTGAATCTCATCAATTATAGGTGCAGATTCTGTTTTTATAGTAGCCTTATCGGTATCGAAATTAATATACAAAGCAATGTGTCCTTTAGTATCAAGTTCTTTTTTTATGGCATCCGCTTTGATAAGAGAGGCGGTAATCTTAAAAGGTTTTGTTTCCAAAACCATCCATCCCGCCGAAACGGCATCGTCATAAGGAGTAAGCTGAATCCAGATATTTCTGTCTGCACGTCGAATTAAATAGGTAGTGGTGATGGCATTTGCCATGAAACCGTAACCATTCATATATTTTACCCGATTGTTGTCTGGAATTGTATGTGAAGAATCTGCTGGAACTTTCATTTCAGAGATTTTTACTCCGTCCACACTTTTAATCAATTCATCTAAATTTCGTGCTACTTCGAGATCGCTATAAGATTTCCCTTCTTTTGCTTTAATTCTGGAATAGAAAATTTTTCCTTCCGGTTTTTCGAAATGATCTTTTACCCAAAAATAAGCAACGTCATAATCAGCAATAGTGTTCTTTGAAGTGTCTTCGTAATTGTCAGGCAGATTAAAATATGGGAATGCACCGAGGCTTTTGTCTGAAATCGGAATCGAATTGATATCAAATTTTTTAGCCGACGACGGTCCGGAAGTGGTTTCGGTAGCTGGGGGCGTTACAAGAGAATCTGTGGTATCCGTCACATCATTCTGCTTTTTATTGGAATTACAGGCTACGATCATGTATGTAATTAGAAGTAATGTTAAAGCTTTGATTTTCATTTGGTTAGTTTTTAGAGAATCAAAGATAACAAAGCAAAGAGATTTTAACAAAGAAAAATACTCCGTTTAATCGATTTTTTTTTTTTTTTTTT
>NZ_MUHH01000020.1:63318-78933 GCF_002217475.1 Flavobacterium tructae | reverse complement strand
TTTTTTTTTTTTTTTTTTTGAATGTAATGTTTTGAAAAACTGATGGTTAATGTTGTTTCGGTTCTGTGTTTTGTGACAGATTGTTTGCCTTACATTTTATATGAAAGCAATTGGTCTGTCGGTATTTTATTTTTTAGAAAAGCTCCAATTGAGTAGGAAGTAGTTTAAAAGACATTCGATGGTATTTTGTCGTGCCGTATTTTTTAATGGCTTCGCGGTGTTCAGTTGTGGGATAACCTTTGTTTTTTTTCCAATTATACATTGGGAACTCTTCATGAATTTTATCCATGTATTCATCGCGATACGTTTTAGCAAGAACCGAAGCTGCTGCAATACTTAAAAATTTAGCATCTCCTTTTATGATACTTTGATTAGGGATTGATTTTAGTAATTCGATTTCAGCTGTAGAAAATTGTTTTCCCACAGTATTCCTTAATCCCAGTTTTGCATTCAAGGATCGGTTTCCGTCAACAATAATAAATTCAGGTAGGGTGGTTAACTTTAAAACGCATTCCTGCATACCCTTCATCGAAGCATTCAGGATGTTTATTTCGTCAATTTCATCAGGCAGTAAATGTGTAACGGCAAAACTGATGGCCTGCTCTTCTATAATAGGTTTTAATAAGAATCGTGCTTTTTCAGACAATTGTTTACTGTCGTTTAAAATTTGGTTTTCAAAATTGGCAGGGAGAATTACGGCTGCTGCAGTTACCGGACCAGCCAGACATCCTCGGCCTGCTTCATCAGTTCCGGTTTCTAAAAGGTATCCTGAGAAGTTTTTTTGAAGCATTTTTTGAGTTTTTATATTCAAGGTCACAAATATTGTGATTTTTTTTAAGAGTGCTGAAAAACTTTTTTAAATAATAGCTTGGATTTGCGAAAAAGAAAATAAAAGATTCAATTTTTAAAGGGTCTGTAAAAGGGTCCGTTGTTTTTTAAGAGGCTTGCTTTTTCGCGGGTTCAAGTGTTAAAACTCTGTTAAGTGTTAAATTTACATAAATTGATGTTTTTAGCATAAATTAAGGAATATTGCTACTAAAAAGTATATAATCTAAATAAATTGTGATAGATCTTAGTAGATGTTTAGGAATTTAGGCTAAAAATAAGTTAAAAAATTTTGGTGTTTTAAGAAATAATTAAGATGTTTGCGCCATACTAATTCAAAATAAATTAAAATGAAATTAAAATTTAAATGGATTTTTACGCTTGTTGTGGCGTTGTCTATGCAGTTTTCTTTTGCTCAGGAGAGAACTGTTACTGGAAAAGTCTCTGATAAAACAGGGGTGATTCCGGGAGTAAATGTTCTTGTGAAAGGATCTAAAGTAAGTACTCAAACTGATTTTGACGGAAGTTATTCCATAAAGGCAAAGACAGGTGATGTTTTAGTTTATTCATATGTTGGTATGAATAACAAACAAGTAACTGTTGGTTCTTCAAATTCAGTAAATGTAGTGCTGGAGTCAGAAGCTCAATTAATGAACGAGGTTGTAGTTGTTGGTTACGGTGTACAAAAGAGAAAGGAAGTAACTGGTTCGATCTCTAAAATACAAGGAGCGGACATCGCTAATTTAGTAACTCCAAGTTTTGAAGGAGTTTTGGCAGGTAGAGCAGCTGGGGTTCAGGTTTTAACGAACACCGGTATTATTGGTGTTGCT
Organism: Flavobacterium tructae; assembly: GCF_002217475.1. Classification (GTDB taxonomy): domain Bacteria; phylum Bacteroidota; class Bacteroidia; order Flavobacteriales; family Flavobacteriaceae; genus Flavobacterium; species Flavobacterium tructae. The sequence continues at coordinate 77,278 of NZ_MUHH01000020.1, read as the reverse complement.
CCAAAAATCAGAGTTAGAGGAGTATCTACGATCTCTGGACTTACAGAACCATTGGTTGTGGTTGACGGAATGCCAATTGTAACAGGAGACGTTGGTGGTTTAGCAGCTGCTAATGGTTTAGGAGATATTAATCCTGCTGATATTGAGTCTTTTGAGGTTTTGAAAGATGGTGCGGCAACAGCAATTTATGGATCTCGTGCTGCAAATGGAGTTATTTTGATTACTACAAAAAGTGGTAAAAAAGGAGCTCTAAAGGTTAATTTTAGTACTGTAATGGGTGTTGCTAGTGTTTATAAAAAATATGACGTTTTACAAACACCAGATTTTATAACTATATCTAATGAGAAAAGGGCTAATCTAGTTCCTGCTGTTGGTCCATGGGCTGCAGGTAATCAATATAATACTGACTGGCAAGGTGCTATATTTAGAAATGCACCACAATTAACTACTAATCTTTCGTTCAGTGGAGGTTCTGATAAAACTAAATATTTCTTGTCTCTAGGAGTAACAGATCAGAAAGGTATCAATCTTTCTAATGATATGAAAAGATACTCGATAAGAGCAAATATTGATCAGGATATCAATAAATGGTTAAGTATTGGTACGAATTTAAATGTTGTTAGGACGGAATACAACGGTTTGTCTACTGCTACAAGTGCGCTTTCAGGGAATATTTTTAATGCAATCAGACAGTTGCCTAACACACCAATTTATGATGCAAGTAATCCAACAGGATATAATATGACTGCCGCGACTGTAGGTCAGTGGGATAACTTAGCTCCTGTAGGAGATAATATTACTAATATTGTTTATGTTTTAAAGGAAAATAAATTTACTTCAACAGTAAATAGAGTGTTAGCAAATGTTTTCGCAAACGCAAAAATAACATCTGATTTATCTTATAGATTACAGGTTAGTGCTGATAACACTAATACAGGAGGATTTAGATATCAAAACCCAATCCAGGGGGACGGTCGTAATTCTAATGGAACTTTAGTAAATGATCATACAGAATATTTAAGATGGAACTGGCAAAATATCATTAATTACAAGAAGACATTTGCTGAAAATCATAATATAGGTATAACAGCTGTGGCTGAATATCAAAAACAAAGATACCAGTACTTCTTCGGATCAGGGTCAAATTTACTAAGTGAATTTTATAATCAAAATTTAGTTACAAATTCATATGCGACTAAAGATTCTGGAGGGTCAGTGACTGAAAATGGTATTATTTCTTATTTAGCTCGTGCAAATTATAACTACAAAGAGAAATATTTTATTCAAGGATCTATTAGACGTGATGGTCTTTCTAAATTTGGAAAAGACACAAGATACAATAACTTTCCTGGTGTATCTGCTGGTTGGACAGTTTCTAAAGAAAACTTTATGCAACCAATTAGTAACACTTTATCTGAGTTTAAATTAAGAGCTTCTTACTCAGAGGTTGGAAATACAGATATCTTAGGTGGTTCAAATTATCCAAGTAAAGGACTTACTATCAGTTCTCCTTATGGGACTTTAAATGGAATAGGATACTCTCAATTTGGTAATGATTTACTTCAATGGGAAACCAGTGCTAAAACTGATTTTGGAATTGACTTAGGTTTCTTTAATAATAGATTAAACTTAACATTTGACTATTACAAGAATGATATTAATGGAATTGTGTTAGCTGCGCCGGTTTCACCTTCTTTAGGTATTCCTTTTAATACAATTAATTCAAATATCGGAAGCATGTTAAGTGATGGATATGAGTTCTCTGCAAATTTTAAAGCAGTTAATAATGCAAATTTCACATGGGATGTGTCTGCTAACTTAACATTGGCTAAAAATAAAGTAACTGGTTTATATGGAGGTCAGGATATTGTAGGGGGTACTTCTTCTGATACTAATATTTCTCCAAACCTTATCTTAAGACAAGGAGAATCTTTGAATTCTTTATATGGTTACCAATATTATGGTGTAAATAAAGCAAATGGAAACCCAGTATATTATAAAGCTGATGGTACAATGGTACAAACGAAATTACCAGGACAAACTTTTGCAGTGTATGACCCAGCTAATCCAGCTGATGTTTCAAAAACAGGAACCCTTACAACTTCTGATAAAGTAATTTTAGGAAATACGTTACCTACTTATTATGGATCATTTACTTCTAATATGACTTATAAAAACTTAGATTTCGGATTTATGTTCAGATTTAGTGGAGGTAATAAAATTTTCAACTACACAAGAAGAGAGTTAATGAATCAAAACTTTAACAATAATGGAACAGAGATTTTAGGAAGATGGCAAAGTGTTGATAATCCTGGTGACGGATGGACACCTAGATTATATGCCGGAGCTAATAATGGTGTTAACTTTTCAGGAAATGCAACTTCTCGTTTTGTTGAAAACGGAGATTTTATATCACTTGACAATATTAGTTTAGGGTATTCTTTGCCAAAATCATTATTGGATAAAATTAAGGTAGATAGCTTCAGACTTTTTGTTCAGGCTCAAAATGTTTGGTTACTTAGTGATTACAAAGGAATTAATCCTGAGATGGAAACAAATGGTGTAGATATTAATACAACACCTCGTTCCAAAGTGATATCAATGGGGATTAATGTAAGTTTATAAAAAAATATGAAAAATTTAGTAAAAATACTTCTTATTTCTGTCTTAGCATTCGGGATGAATTCATGTACAGAAGAAAAAATATTGGACTTAGAGCCAGTAAATAATATTGGTGAAGGTGACGCTTTTTCTACACCATCATTAATTGAAGCTTATATGAACGGTGTATATAATGCTGCTTCTATTGGTACATATAATAGTGGAACTTCAAATGGAGGTAGAGGTTATATTTGGGGGGCAGCTTTTGTTGAGCAGGGAGATGTTAGAGGAGAGGATTTAGTTAATACGGCTACTTTCTATGAGTTAACATACAAAGCTCAAATTGATGCTGTATCACCAAATGCAGTGTACTATTGGGTTGATGGTTATAGATTAATCAACAGATGTAATTTAATGATAGAAGGTGTTGCTGGCGCTGTTGCGAAAGGGATAATCACTAAAGCTGCTGGAGATGATTATATTGGTCAGGCTAAGTTTTTAAGAGCAATTACTCATCTTGAGTTATTGACGTTCTTTGCAAAACCTTACAACTTTACGTCGGGTGCTACTCATCCAGGAGTAATTTACAGAGAAGTTGGAGTGAACACTCAAACAGAAATTAGTTCGGAAATAGGTAAGCCTAGAAATTCAGTTGCAGAATGTTATACAAAAATTATAGCAGATTTAAATGATGCTGAAGCTCTAATCACAACTGGTAATGGTACTACACTTGCAGGAAGAAATATTGCGAAAGCATCTAAATGGTCTGCAATTGCTTTTAAAACCAGGCTTTATTTACAAAAAAGAGATTGGGCAAATGTTATCACTGAAGGGACTAAATTAAATGGGGTATTTAGTTTGACTGCAACGCCAAGTGCGCCATTTGCTTCAACGGCCGCTAATTTAAATAACTCAGAGTCTATTCTGTCAATGCAGCATTCACCTACTTCGAACCCTAATACAAATGCAGCTTTAGCTAGTATCTTTAAATCTAGAACTTTGGTGGCAATTAGCCCAATTATTTGGAGAGATCCAAATTGGAAAGTAAATGATAAAAGAAGAGAAGAAGGTGTAATGGTAGTTACTGTTAATGGTAGAAAATATACTAACAAGTATAAAGATATTACAGATTTAACAGATGCAGCTCCTGTAATTAGATATGCTGAAGTTGTACTAAATATGGCTGAAGCTCAAGCTCGTTTGTCTACGGCAAATTTGCCTGCCGCTATAACATTATTAAATTCTGTGAGAGATAGATCTTTAGCTTCACCGACAACAGAAAGATATACATCTGTAACTCTTCCTACACAAGTAGACGTTGTAAAAGCTATTTTAGCAGAAAGAAGAATTGAATTCTTAGCTGAAGGACGCAGATGGACTGATATTCACAGATTGCAAGGAGATGATTTAGCACCTATTGCTGGTATTCCTGCAAAATATGATAACATTCCTCCAGTTCCTGCTGATTATGCATTAGGGACTCCATATACAGGTTCTCGCCCAATCGAAGCTATACCATATACTGATAGACGATTCTTATGGCCAATACCACAAATTGAAACAAATACCAACCCAGGACTTGAACAAAATACAGGTTGGTAGGATTACGATAAATATTTTGATTTTTTTTGAAAGCCCCCGATCATTTTTTTGATTGGGGGTTTTTGTTTTAATAATTTGGTTTGAAAAAGAATCCAGATAACAATGATTTGTTTTTTTATACGTTTTTATCTTTTACCTTTGCTTGATAAATTTTATCCAAATAATTACCTATAAAACAATCAAATGAGAATATTCATTTTTCTATATCTTTTAGTTGTACCAACTTTATTATTTTCTCAGGAAAAAACGACTTCTAAAAATAGTTTAGACATGAATACTAAATATTCGAGTATAACGGATACGGTAAAAAAGAAAAAAGCTAAGATCGCTACCATAGATCAATATCAAATTATCACATTGGAACACGATACAACATATGTAGATACTTCGTTAACTTTAAAAAGTGCTTATAAACAAAATCACCTTAGAAAAGACGATTTCGGACTTTTGGCTTTCTCGAACATCGGACAAACATTTAATACGTTACAATACAGTCTGACCAGTTTTTCTCCTTATCCTGAAATTGGTTTTAGCGGTAAACATTTTAATTACATGCAGGCCGATCAGATTAATTATTATTCGGCGGCTACTCCTTTAACAGAATTGTTCTTTAATACGACCATTAATAAAGGACAAAACGTTGACTCCTTTATTACCTTAAACACCTCAAAAAACCTTAATTTTTCTATAGCTTATAAAGGGTTGCGTTCAGAAGGAGATTATATCAATCAGCTGGTAAGTGCCGGAAATTTTAGGTTTACAACGAGTTATGCTACAACGGATAAAAGATATGCTATAAATGCACACTATACGTATCAGGATATTTCTAATCAAGAGAATGGCGGGATTACGACACCTACAGATTTTGAAAGTGATAATAAGGATTATAAAAACCGTCAGAGATTACAAGTGTATCTTACAGATGCAAAATCCTTTTTAAAAGGAAGACGCCTGTTTTTTGATCATGCGTTCAGAGTAAATCCAAAAAACGGAAGCAATAATTTATATGTAACACATCAGTTTAATTACGAAAATAAACTTTTTGAATACACTCAGGCAACACTAGCTTCAAATATTGGTAATGGGACGGCGTTTCAACGCTTTGGAGATTCGTATGTTACAAGTGGTATTAACGATAAAACGAAATACGAAAGACTCTACAATAAGGCAGGACTTACTTACGAAAACTCCCTTTTAGGAAAATTTAATTTTTTTGTAGACGATTACCGATCCAATTACGAGTACGGAAGAATTATTATTAGGAAAGACAAAACAGTTGTACCGGATAATTTATTTGTACAAATTAATAATTTCGGAGGTCAGTACGAATATCAAAAAAATAAATGGAACGGTCGTTTTCTGTATTCTAGATCGATTACAAACCAGTCACTTTCTAACTTAGATGCGAAACTAAGATACGATATGAATGATAAAATTCAGTTTGATTTCAGATATCGTAACATCAATAAATTACCAAACAACAACTTCAATTTATACCAAAGCAGTTACACAGAGTACAACTGGTCGCATAATTTTAAAAATGAAAAAATTAACTCGCTTAGTGCTAATGTGTCAACACCTTGGTTAAATGCAGAAGTTCAATATACCGTTTTAAACGATCATCTTTATTTTAGAGATAAATCTACTGATGTTCAGGCAGCTGCACATATTCAGATTATTGAGCCGGCTCAATATGGGAATGCGATTAATTATCTGGAAATTAAAGCAAGCCGTGAGTTTAAATTTGGCCGATTTGCCTTAGACAACACACTTTTATATCAAAAGGTTGGCCAGTCGGATTTGATTCTTAATGTACCTGATTTTGTGACCAGAAATACCTTCTATTATTCAGGTTACTTTTTTAAGAAAGCATTGTACATGCAATCCGGAGTTGTATTCAATTATTTTACAAAATATTACGGAAATGACTATAATCCGGTTGTAGGAGAGTTTTTTGTTCAGAATGATAAAAAGATTGGCGGTTATCCGTTATTCGATCTTTTTCTGAACGCCAGAATTCGTCAGACCCGCTTTTATTTTAAAGCAGAACACATAAACGCATTATTCTCAAAAAGCGATTATTATTCAGCACCTAATAATCCCTATCGTGATTTTGTAATCCGATTTGGTTTGGTTTGGAATTTCTTCCAATAAGAGTAGGCGCTTCATAGATTAAAAACCAAATATTAAAATTCAAATAGAAATGGACTTTTCAAAAAACATTTTAGAAACAATAGGTAATACACCATTGGTAAAACTCAACAAAATTGTTGCTGAAATAGATGCACTGGTATTGGCAAAAGTCGAAACATTTAATCCCGGAAATTCTGTTAAAGACAGAATGGCTGTGAAAATGATTGAAGATGCAGAGGCAGATGGCCGATTAAAACCGGGAGGAACTATTATTGAAGGGACTTCAGGAAATACAGGAATGGGATTAGCACTTGTAGCGATCATTAAAGGCTACAAATTGATCTGTGTAATGTCTGACAAACAGTCGAAAGAAAAAATGGATATCTTACGTGCAGTAGGAGCCAAAGTGGTAGTTTGTCCTACCGATGTTGAGCCTACCGATCCACGTTCTTACTACTCGGTTTCAAAACGCCTGGCTAGTGAAACGCCAAATTCATGGTACGTAAATCAATACGATAACATGTCTAATGCATTGGCGCATTATGAGCAAACCGGACCTGAAATCTGGAAACAGACAGAGGGAAAGATTACTCATTTTGTAGTGGGAGTAGGAACAGGGGGAACTATTTCGGGAGTTGGAAAATATTTAAAAGAACAAAATCCAAATATTAAGATCTGGGGAATTGATACCTATGGTTCTGTTTTTAAAAAATACCATGAAACTGGAATTTTCGACGAGAATGAAATCTATTCTTATATCACAGAAGGAATCGGGGAAGATATTTTACCTAAAAATGTCGACTTCTCTTTAATTGACGGATTCACCAAAGTAACAGACAAAGATGCGGCAGTTTACACCAGAAAAATTGCTTTAGAAGAAGCTATTTTTGTTGGGAATTCAGCAGGAGCCTGTATAAAAGGATTGTTACAGTTAAAAGAGCATTTCAAACCGGATGACGTTGTAGTAGTGTTGTTTCATGACTCAGGAAGCCGTTATGTAGGTAAAATGTTTAATGACGACTGGATGCGCGAACGTGGTTTCCTGGAAGAAAATGTTACAAAAGCAGAAGACGTTATTAAAGATCATATCGATAAACAATTAATTGTCGTTCGTACCGAAGAATTAGTTTCTCACGCCATCGAACGTATGCGTAAGTATAAAATTTCACAAATTCCGGTGGTAGATATCAATGGATTTGTTGGGTCTGTCGACGAAACGGATTTATTCAGAAGTTACGTTGCCGATAAAAACGTTGCCGAGAAACCGATTAAAGAAGTAATGGGGAAACCTTTTCCAATCGTAAAATTAGGAACACCAATTGAAGAAGTTTCTAAGCTGTTTACAAAAGAAAATGATGCCGTTTTAGTAGATCTTGGAAACGGAAGCCATCATATTATTACAAAATATGATATCATTGGGTCAATAAAATAAGACAATTTTTAATAAATTTATAAATCCATAAATCTAATTTGAAACGATTAGATTTATGGATTTTTTGAATAAATAGATTTGAATATGAACTTTACCGCCATAGATTTTGAAACCGCAACCAGTTATCATCCGTGTTCTGTTGGGATAGTAACTGTAGAAAACGGAATAATTGTAGACGAATTTGTTACTTTGATAAAACCACCAAACAATCAATACAATCCATTTACAATTCAGGTTCATGGGATATATCCACGAGATACTGTTAATGCAAAATCTTTTAAACAAATCTATCCGGAAATAGAAAAGAGATTAAAAAAATAGGGTTATTGTGGCACATAATGAAAGTTTTGATCGCAATGTACTAATGAAATCAATGGCGCTTTACGACCTAAATTATGACGATTTAAATATTGCTGCTAAATGGGAGTGTACGGTCAAAATTTATAAGGCAAAAGGCCTCAAACCTACTAAACTTAGCGACTGTTGTCGCGAGATGAAAATTCAGTTGAATCATCATGAGGCATTATCGGATGCACGTGCTTGCGCCAGATTGTATCTGCTAAAATAAAAAAAACACATAATTTGTAAGATTATTGCTTCTTTTTTTGATTAATTTAGGGCTTTGCAAATCATTACTATAAGCCTAAATATGAAAGAAGATTTTCTTCATTATCTCTGGAGATTCAAAAAGTTTGAAACTCTGGATCTTAGAACTACGCAGAATGAACCGCTCATCATTATTAAAACGGGTGATTATCTGGAACTTTCCGGGCCGGATTTCTTCAATGCTCAAATTATAATAGGAAATCAAAAATGGGCAGGTAATATCGAAATACATCTCAAGTCTTCAGATTGGTATGTACACGGTCACGAAAAAGATACCGCTTACGACAATGTAATTTTGCATGTGGTTTGGGAACACGATACGGAGATTTTTGGAAAGAATAATATCGAGATTCCGGTTTTGGTTTTAAAAGAGTATACTTCTAAAGAAATGATTACTAATTATAATGCTCTTATAGCACCCAAATCATGGATATTCTGCGAAAAAAGTATCACTGAAATTGACGAGTTTGTTTTTAAAAACTGGCAGGAAAGACTATTTTTCGAGCGTTTAGAGCGTAAAGCAATATTTATTTATGATTTACTGGAGGAATATCAGCAGGACTGGGAAGAAGTCTTATTCTCATTGTTCGCAAGGAATTTTGGATTGAATACCAATGGAAATTCTTTTCTGCAAATGGCAAAATCCCTTCCGTTTTCAATTGTTCGAAAGGAAAGCTTTGAAGTTGAAAATCTGGAAGCATTGTTTTTCGGTACCATTGGGTTGTTAGACGCTGATAAAGAAGATGTGTATTTTACCGACTTAAAAATTAGGTATTATTATCTGTTGAACAAATACCAGCTAAAAAAGCATCATATAGATCCAATTCAGTTTTATAAGCATCGTCCGGATAATTTTCCAACCATTCGGCTTTCACAACTTGCTAATTTATATCAAAAACAAAACCTGTTTTCCAAAATAATCGCTGCAAAATCAGTTGAGGAAGTACGTAAGCTGTTGATAGTATCTGCAAATCCATATTGGCAGAACCATTATCAGTTTGATAAAGAAAGTTCCAGAAAACCAAAGGCTTTATCTCGTGCATTTATCGACTTACTCATTATAAATACGATTATTCCGCTGCAGTTTGCCTATGCAGCTACAAGAGATGAATCAATTGCTGAAGAGTTAATTTCTTTTATGAATCAGGTTGAACCGGAGAGCAATGCGATTATTAGTAAATTTGAGTTCTTTGGAGTAAAGGCTGAAAATGCTTTTGAAACTCAGGCACTTTTAGAACTTAAAAAAGAATATTGTAATCAGAAAGCCTGTTTAAAATGTGCATTGGGCATTGAGCTGCTTAAGAATAATTAGAAAATTAGATAATGAGGTAATGTGATAATTTTTTATTTTAGGGAAATGTTCATTTCAAAAATCTACAATCTGTAATTAGAAAACGAGACAATGTGATAATTTTGTATTTTTGTAGAAATAGACAAATCAAAAATCTACAATCTAAAATCAATAAAATGTCGGCTATTTTAAAACTTAAATTCTTTTTTGAAAAATATGGTTTTCACGTATCTTCAAGATTAGCTGATAAACTTGGAATGCGCGTGACAAGTGTGAGGTTGTTTTTTATTTACATTTCATTTGTTACCGCCGGACTTGGATTCGGAATTTACCTTACTCTGGCTTTTTGGATTCGTTTAAAAGATCTGATTCGCGCCAAACGAACTTCGGTATTTGATTTATAAAAAAAGCTCCAAATTTTATTTGGAGCTTTTTTAGTTTTTTATTCTTCGATTTCGTTATTGTTAAGTCTTGATCTCTTCTTACTGTATCCAAAATAAACCAGAATACCAACTGCCAGCCAACCAAGTGAAAGTAGTTGAGCATCATGGCTTAAATTGATCATTAAGTAAGTATTGATAGCGATACCTAAAACAGCAATGATTGGTAAAGCAGGAACCTTGAAAGTTCTCGTTAATCCAGGTTGTTTTACCCTTAAAATCCAAACTGCGATACAAACCATTGTAAAGGCAAACAAAGTTCCAAAACTCGTCATATCGGCTAGTTTATTAATAGGTGTAAAAGCAGCAACTGTAGCAATGATACCACCTAAGATGATTAGATTCGTTTTTGGAGTTCCTGAAAGTGGATTTACTTTAGAGAACACAGCAGGAATTAATCCATCTTTCGACATACCAAGGAAAATTCTGGATTGCCCCATGATCATTACCATTAATACAGAAACAAGACCTATTGTTGCAGCAATTGTAATAATAAAACCAGCCCATCCTTGTCCGGCAATATCAAATGCATACGCAACAGGAGCTTTAATAGCATCAGGATATTTTCCTAGTGGATTGAAATCTTTATAGTTCATCATTCCTGTTAGTACTAAAGAAACAAGAATATATAAGGTAGTACAAATTAATAAGGAAGCAATGATCGCAAACGGAACATCTTTTTTAGGGTTTACCGCTTCTCCAGCCTGAGTCGAAACAGCATCGAAACCTACATAAGCAAAGAAAATGGCAGCAGCACCGGAAACAATTCCTCCAATACCGTAAGCATTGTGAGTAGTCTCTTTTTCTATAATTTGAGTAGCTGCCGGAATAAACGGGCTCCAGTTTGCAGTATTGATAAAGAAAAGACCAGCGATAATTACAAATATTACAGCTGAAACTTTAAGAATAACAATGAAATTGTTTGCTTTTGCAGCACTTTTAGTTCCTTTAATAAGTAAAGAAATAACCAAAATAACAATTAAAAAAGCCGGAAGATTCATAGAAAAACCCTCTCCCGAGTAACTGGCAGGGTCTGTTGTGAGCCATTCGGGCAAATGGATGTGAAACATTTTAAGCAGTTTATTAAAATATCCGGACCAGGAAACGGCGACGGTCATCGATCCCATCGCATATTCGAGGATAAGTCCCCAACCGATAATCCAGGCGAAAATTTCTCCAATTGTTCCATATGCGTAGGCATAAGCAGAACCTTCAACAGGCAAAATAGAGGCAAACTCAGAATAACAAAGAGCTGCGAAAACACAGGCAATCCCTGCAATGATGAAGGAAACAGCTAAGGCCGGACCAGCGTGGTAATAGGCTCCGGTACCTGTAAGTACAAAAATTCCTCCTCCAATAATGGCACCAACACCAATGGCTGTAAGGCTCCATTTTCCTAAAACTCTTTTTAAATCACTTTTTTTCATATCGGCCTCAAAGGCTGATATAGGTTTAACTCTCCAAATTGACATATATTATATTGGTTTATTTGTTACTAAGCTCCAAATGTATCGTTTTTTGTAAAAAATAAAAACAATTATCTCATTTTTAGTTGTAAAATATTAAATATTTTGACAAAACCTCCGTTTATCAATCTTTCCGGGCTGAGATTCATTAAATTAATTAGTCATAAATAATGAAAAATGTAATTTTTTAAAACGCAATATTTTTGCTAATTTTCTTAATAAAGCTTTAAGATTTTCTTATTTTAGCAATTCACAAAATGAAAGAAAATTTTTAATAAAATGAAATTAAAGCGTTTTGAAGTCCTTTTGAAGTTTACACGAGAACAACGTAAAGGAGTTTTTTGGCTCTTTATTATTATAGTTGTACTACAGGCGGTTTACTTTCTTGTTGATTTCGATATTTCGGAGAAGATTGCTCCTCAAGAAAAGCAGTGGTTGACTTTGCAATCCGAAATAGATTCTTTAAAACTTTTAAAATTTGGAGAGAAAAGAAAGGTCTATGCTTTTAATCCAAATTTCATCACCGATTACAAAGCGTACAAATTAGGAATGTCTGTTCAGGAGATCGATCGTCTGCTGGCGTTCCGAAAAGAGAACAAATATGTAAATTCAGCAAAAGAATTTCAGGAGGTCACAAAAATCTCAGATTCTTTACTGGATGTAATTTCTCCACTTTTTAAATTTCCGAACTGGGTTAAGAATAAATCAAGTCATAAGATGGAAAGAAACGAGTTTGTAAAAGAACCTGTTTATAAGAAAGGGAAAATTATAGTGCTTGATATTAATGATGCTACCCAGGAAGATTTAGTTAAGATATATGGTATAGGGGAAGCTTTATCGTTAAGGATATTGAAGCAAAGAGAAGTTTTGGGAGGTTTTGTTTCGATGGAACAAATGAATGAGGTTTGGGGGCTTTCACCAGAGGTTGTAAAAGAATTGACGGCGCATTTTAAAGTGGTAATTCCTTCCTCTTTAAAAAAAATCTCCATAAACGAAGCCTCTTTAAAAGAGTTGGCAAAGTTTCCTTACTTCCGATATGCATTGGCCAAAGAAATTGTAACGTATCGAAGTATGAATGGAAATATTAATAATATTGAGGATTTGTCAAAAATTAAAGGTTTTCCTATTGAAAAAGCAAAAATAATTAGTTTATATTTGGAGTTCTAAAAAAAAACAGAATTACAATGGATTTTCAATATAATGAAACGCAGTTGATGATTGCGCAATCAATAAAAGATTTTGCAGAGAAAAATATCCGACCAAATATCATGGAATGGGATGAATCTCAAATTTTTCCAGTTTCCCTGTTCAAGCAATTGGGAGAAATGGGGTTTATGGGAGTTTTGGTTCCTGAAGAGTATGGTGGTTCCGGTTTAGGGTATCACGAATATATCACCGTTGTAGAAGAGATTGCAAAAGTAGATCCTTCAATTGGTTTATCTGTTGCGGCTCATAATTCATTATGCACCAACCATATTTTGACTTTCGGTAACGAAGAACAAAAGAAAAAATGGCTGCCAAAATTGGCGACAGCGGAACATATTGGAGCCTGGGGATTAACCGAGCACAATACCGGTTCAGATGCGGGAGGAATGAATACGACCGCAGTTAAAGAGGGTGATGAATGGATTATAAACGGAGCGAAAAACTTTATTACACATGCTATCTCCGGAGATATTGCAGTAGTAATTGTTCGTACCGGTGAAAAAGGAGATTCAAAAGGAATGACGGCTTTTGTTTTGGAGAAAGGAATGAAAGGATTTAGCTCAGGAAAGAAAGAAAATAAATTGGGAATGCGTGCCAGTGAAACTGCCGAGTTGGTTTTTGACGGCTGTCGCGTTCCGGATGCAAACAGATTGGGAGAAGTAGGACAAGGATTTGTTCAGGCGATGAAAATATTAGACGGGGGACGAATTTCAATCGGAGCTTTATCTTTGGGAATTTCAAAAGGAGCTTATGAAGCAGCTTTGAAATATTCAAAAGAGAGATACCAATTTGGTCAGCCTATCAGTAATTTTCAGGGTATATCTTTCAAATTAGCAGATATGGCTACTGAAATAGAAGCCTCGGAGTTGTTATTGCATAAAGCAGCTTATTTAAAACAACAGCATAAGCCGGTTACAACATTAGGAGCTATGGCGAAGATGTATGCTTCCGAAGCTTGTGTGAAAATTGCCAACGAGGCGGTTCAGATTCACGGAGGTTACGGTTATACAAAAGATTTTCCGGTAGAGAAATTCTATAGAGATTCTAAATTGTGTACCATTGGAGAAGGAACAACCGAAATTCAAAAAGTGGTTATTTCGAGAAATTTGTTGAAAGAGTAAGGAATGTAGAGTAAGGAATATAGAGTAAGGAATATAGAGTAAAGAGAATAGAACAAAGAATA
>NZ_MUHH01000020.1:0-63219 GCF_002217475.1 Flavobacterium tructae | reverse complement strand
TATTCTTTGTTCTATTCTCTATATTCTATTTTCTAAAAAAAAAATCACAGGATGAAGAATGCAGGATACGCAGTATTGAAGTCTTTATTCTTTGCTCTATATTCTATTTTCTAAAAAAAATCGCGTGATGAAGAATGCAGGATACGCAGTATCGAAGTCTTTATTCTTTGCTCTATATTCTATTTTCTAAAAAAAATCACAATTTATTATCCATAATCCATAATTAATACATACTTTTGCAGCCTTAACGAGAGGAGGTGTCAATATTATGTTAATTATACCAATTAAAGACGGAGAAAATATCGATAGAGCATTAAAGCGCTATAAAAGAAAATTTGATAAAACAGGAACTGTTCGTCAATTAAGAGCACGTACTGCTTTTATTAAGCCTTCTGTTATCAAAAGAGCTCAAATTCAAAAAGCGGCTTACATCCAAACATTGAAAGATAGTTTAGAGAGTTAGTAGTAGCTTTTTTTTAAAATAATTACCGTTAGTTATCAAAAAGAATTAATTTTGATACTAACGGTTTTTTTGTGTTTAATTTTAAGCTGGGTTGGTTTTCTTTTTATCGGACTAACAGGTGTTGTAAGAATTGTGTTTTTATGAAATCAAATGTAGAGGCGTTTCGTGATTATCTGGAGTTGGAGAAGAAGTATTCGGTTCATACGGTTACGGCTTATTTGAATGATGTCTTTTCTTTTAAAGAATTTAATAGGGTTAATTTTGAGCAAGAGGGAATTGAGGGGGTGAATTATGGTCAAATTAGAAGTTGGATTGTTTCTTTAGTGGATGAGGGTGTTTCGAATGTTTCTGTTAATCGAAAAATGTCGTCTTTGAAAGCGTTTTATCGGTTTCTTTTGAAAACAAAGCAAATTGAAGTGAGTCCGATGTTGAAACATAAAGCATTGAAAACGCCTAAGATTATCCAGATTCCTTTTTCTGAAAAAGAGCTGACTGATTTGTTGTTGGAGGTTGGTGATCCTTGTGGGTTCGAGGAGGTTCGTGACAGGCTTATTGTAGATTTGTTTTATGCCACCGGGATAAGGAGGGCTGAGTTGATTCATTTAATGAAACGTGATGTTGATTTGTCTTCTGGTTTGTTGAAGGTTTTGGGGAAGAGAAATAAAGAGCGTATTGTTCCGATATTGCCAATAATTGCGGGGCAGATGAAATTGTATTTGCGGGAAAGAGCTTTGATTGAAAAGGTAGTAGATGAAGAGTATTTTTTTATTTCAGGCAAAGGGTTAAAATTGAGTGAATCTTTTGTGTATCGATTAATAAATTCTTACTTTAGTAAAGTCTCTGAAAAGGTAAAAAAGAGTCCGCATGTGCTTCGGCATACTTTTGCGACTCATTTATTAAATAACGGAGCAGATTTAAATTCAGTTAAGGAATTATTGGGGCATTCGAGTTTAGCGTCTACACAGGTTTATACTCACAATAGTTTAGCGGAGCTTAAAAAAGTGTATGCAAATGCGCATCCTAGGAATAAACAATAGTTCTGAAATGTTTAACCCTAAAATTTGTATTATGAAGGTAGATGTTCATGCAGTTAACTTTACTGTTGACAGAAAATTGGTAGATTTTATTCAGGAAAGAATGGATAAATTGGAGAAATATTATGATCGTGTTGTTTCGGCGGATGTTTTTTTAAAAGTGGAAAGAACAAGTGATAAGGAGAATAAAGCAGTAGAGATTAAGATTAATGTACCGGGGGATGATTTTTTAGTTAAAAAGCAGTGTAAGACATTTGAAGAGGCGGTTGAGCTTTCAGCAGAATCTTTAGAAAGATTACTTGTTAAAAGGAAAGAAAAAATAAGAGCGCATATATAATTGAAATTTTTTTCAAAAAATGTTTTGATTCAAAGATAAAATAGCTACATTTGCAGTCCGTTAGAAATAGCGGACTTTTTTAATGTAATTGCCGATGTAGCTCAGCTGGCTAGAGCAGCTGATTTGTAATCAGCAGGTCGTGGGTTCGAGTCCCTCTATCGGCTCAAAAATATTTCAAATGCGATTTGAAATTGGTTCTTAAAAATTATTGAAAATGGTTTGTGGTTAGTAGGGTGAAGTTTTGGGGTTAAATCTAAAATCAGGATTCTGAAATCATAAATTATTAAGGGGAGATACTCAAGCGGCCAACGAGGGCAGACTGTAAATCTGCTGTGTGAACTTCGCAGGTTCGAATCCTGCTCTCCCCACAAATAAAGAAGAAGTTAAGGTTTTGGGCTATCGGTTTCGGATTTTTAAAATCTGAGATCTAAATCTAAAAGTCAGAACTCTCTGCCGACTTAGCTCAGGGGTAGAGTGCTTCCTTGGTAAGGAAGAGGTCACGGGTTCAATTCCCGTAGTTGGCTCAAGTAAGTAGGAAATTGAAAATTAATATATAACTAAGATTAAAAATTAAGTAAAATGGCAAAGGAGAATTTTAATCGTTCCAAACCGCACTTAAACATAGGTACAATTGGACACGTGGATCACGGAAAAACTACATTAACTGCAGCAATTACAAAAGTATTGTCTGATGCTGGTTACTGTCAAGCAAAATCGTTTGATCAAATCGATAACGCTCCAGAGGAGAAAGAAAGAGGTATTACTATTAATACATCACACGTAGAGTATGAAACAGCTAACCGTCACTACGCTCACGTTGACTGTCCAGGTCACGCGGATTACGTAAAGAACATGGTTACTGGAGCAGCTCAAATGGACGGAGCTATCTTAGTAGTTGCTGCTACAGATGGTCCAATGCCACAAACTCGTGAGCACATCCTTTTAGGTCGTCAGGTTGGTATTCCAAGAATCGTTGTTTTCATGAACAAAGTGGATATGGTTGATGATGCTGAGTTGTTAGAGCTTGTTGAAATGGAAATTAGAGATTTATTATCTTTCTACGAATATGATGGAGATAATGGTCCTGTAGTTCAAGGTTCTGCTTTAGGAGGATTGAATAATGATCCTGCTTGGGTACCAAAAATCATTGAATTAATGGATGCTGTTGATGCTTGGATCGAAGAGCCAGTGCGTGACGTAGCAAAACCATTCTTGATGCCGGTTGAAGACGTATTTACAATTACTGGTCGTGGAACTGTTGCTACAGGTCGTATCGAAACAGGTATTGCTAATACAGGAGATCCAGTTGAAATCATTGGTATGGGAGCTGATAAATTAACTTCTACTATTACAGGAGTTGAGATGTTCCGTAAAATCCTTGATAGAGGTGAAGCTGGAGATAACGTAGGTTTATTGTTAAGAGGTATTGATAAAGAATCTATCAAAAGAGGAATGGTTATCATTAAGCCAGGATCAGTAAAACCACACGCTACTTTCAAAGCAGAGGTTTATATCTTGAAAAAAGAAGAAGGTGGACGTCATACTCCATTCCACAATAACTACCGTCCACAGTTCTACGTACGTACAACTGACGTAACAGGAGTTATTACTTTACCAGAAGGAGTAGAGATGGTAATGCCAGGAGATAACTTGACTATCAATGTTGCTTTATTAAGCCCAATCGCTATGAGTGTTGGTTTACGTTTCGCTATCCGTGAAGGTGGTAGAACTGTAGGAGCAGGTCAGGTAACTGAAATCGTAGGATAATCCTATAAAAAAATAAAAAAAAAGCCAGCTGATTTTCTTAATTGAAATCACTGGCTTTTAATTACGGGCGTAGTTCAAGGGTAGAATAGCGGTCTCCAAAACCGTTGATGGGGGTTCGAATCCCTCCGCCCGTGCAATAAAAAAATATATCAAATGACAAAAGTTACTAATTATTTATCAGAGGCTTTCGAAGAGTTAAAGTCAAATGTTACTTGGCCAGCTTGGGCTGAGGTTCAAAAATTGACAATTGTTGTAGCTGTATTTTCGATTCTGTTCGCTTTGGCAACATGGGGAGTAGACGAATTTTTTGCAAAAGCTTTGGCTGGATTTTTTAACTGGTTAAAAGGATAATTTTTTTTGTGATGGCAGATAATAATGTGAAAAAATGGTATGTGGTTAGAGCTGTAAGCGGGCAAGAAAATAAAGTCAAAGCTTACATCGAAACCGAGATTGCCAGATTAGGTATGGGCGATTATGTTTCCCAAGTTTTAGTACCTACAGAAAAAGTAGTTACTGTAAAAGAAGGAAAGAAAATGTCTAAGGATAAAGTTTATTTCCCTGGATATGTTATGATCGAAGCCAATTTAGTTGGTGAGATACCTCATATTATTAAGTCAATTACTAGTGTAATTGGGTTTTTAGGTGAGATCAAAGGCGGGGAACCGGTTCCTTTGAGACTTTCTGAAGTAAATAGAATGTTAGGTAAAGTGGATGAGTTGGCTGTTAATACAGATACTCGTGCTATTCCTTTCAGCCTGGGTGAAACGGTAAAAGTGATCGATGGTCCTTTTAACGGCTTTAACGGTTCGGTTGAAAAAATCAATGAAGAAAAGCGTAAACTTGAAGTTATGGTTAAGATTTTCGGAAGAAAAACACCATTAGAATTGAGTTTTATGCAAGTTGAAAAAGTATAATTTTTTGTTACACTATAATAAACCATTGTAATCGCTTCCATTGATTACAGTGATAAATTTTTTAAAAATGGCTAAAGAAATTAGTAAGGTAGTTAAACTACAAGTTAAGGGAGGTGCTGCGAACCCGTCGCCACCGGTTGGACCTGCTTTAGGAGCTGCTGGGGTTAACATCATGGAGTTCTGTAAGCAATTTAATGCTAGAACTCAGGATAAACCTGGCAAAATTTGCCCAGTGCAAATCACTGTGTATAAAGACAAATCATTTGATTTTGTCGTTAAGACTCCTCCAGCAGCAGTTCAGTTAATGGAAGCTGCAAAGCTAAAATCTGGTTCTGGTGAGCCTAATCGTAAAAAAGTAGCTAGCGTTACTTGGGAACAAATTAGAACTATCGCTGAAGACAAAATGCCGGACTTAAATGCTTTCACAATTGAGAAAGCTATGAGTATGGTTGCTGGAACAGCTAGATCTATGGGTATAACTGTATCAGGAGATGCTCCTTTTTAATTAAGAAAAAGACATGGCAAAATTAACAAAAAAGCAAAAAGAGGCTGCTTCAAAAATTGAAAAGAACAAATTATACTCTCTAAAAGATGCTGCGGCATTATTGAAAGTTGTTGCTTCTGCAAAATTTGATGAGTCTGTTGATATCGCAGTTCGTTTGGGTGTAGATCCTAGAAAAGCGAATCAAATGGTAAGAGGTGTGGTTACATTACCTCACGGAACAGGTAAAGATGTTAAAGTATTAGCATTAGTTACTCCAGATAAAGAAGCGGAAGCTAAAGAAGCTGGTGCAGACTATGTTGGTCTTGATGACTATTTGCAAAAAATTAAAGATGGTTGGACAGATGTTGATGTAATCATCACTATGCCAGCTGTTATGGGTAAATTAGGTCCATTAGGTCGTATTTTAGGACCTAGAGGTTTAATGCCAAACCCTAAAACAGGTACTGTAACTATGGATGTTGCAAAAGCTGTTGCAGAGGTTAAAGCTGGTAAAATTG
Organism: Flavobacterium tructae; assembly: GCF_002217475.1. Classification (GTDB taxonomy): domain Bacteria; phylum Bacteroidota; class Bacteroidia; order Flavobacteriales; family Flavobacteriaceae; genus Flavobacterium; species Flavobacterium tructae. The sequence goes on along the minus strand of NZ_MUHH01000020.1, from coordinate 57,702 downwards.
ACTTTAAAGTTGATAAAACTGGTATCGTTCACGCAGGAATTGGTAAAGTTTCTTTTGGAGCTGAGCAAATTGTTGACAACGCACACGAAATTATTCAAACATTAATAAAACTTAAACCAACTGCTGCTAAAGGTACCTACATTAAAGGTATTCACCTTACAAGCACTATGAGTCCTGCTATCGCATTAGACCCAAAAGCAGTATAATTGGTAGTTAAAAATTTTTAGTATGACTAGAGAAGAAAAATCAATCGCGATTGAAAATTTAACTGCGCAGTTAGCTGGTACAAATATCATTTATGTATCTGATATTTCTGGTTTAAACGCAGAGACAACTTCAAACTTACGTAGAGCTTGTTTTAAAGCTGGAATCAAATTAGAAGTTGTAAAGAACACTTTGCTTGCAAAAGCAATGGAAGCTTCTGCTAATGATTATGGTGATTTACCAACAGTTTTAACTGGTAACAGTGCTATATTTATTTCTGATGTAGCTAATGCTCCTGGAAAAATTATCAAAGATTTCCGTAAGAAATCTGATAAACCAGTTTTAAAAGGTGCTTTCATTAATAATGAAATTTACATTGGAGACAATCAATTAGATGCATTAGCAACTATTAAGTCTAAAGAAGAACTTCTTGGAGAACTTATTGGATTGTTACAATCACCAGCTCAAAGAATTATTTCTGCTTTACAAAACAAATTCGCAGGTAGCGAAGAAGAAACTGAAGCATAATAATTATCGCAGGGAGTTTATTCTCCTTGCTGCTTAAATAGCGCACAATAAACAAAATATAATTTTACAAATCATTTTAAACGATAGAAAAAATGGCAGATTTGAAACAATTCGCAGAACAATTAGTTAACCTAACAGTTAAAGAAGTTAACGAATTAGCAACAATATTAAAAGACGAGTATGGTATCGAGCCTGCTGCTGCAGCTGTAGTAGTTGCTGCTGGTGGTGGAGAAGGTGCTGCTGAAGAAGCACAAACTGAATTTACAGTTGTATTGAAAGAAGCTGGAGCTTCTAAATTAGCAGTTGTGAAATTAGTAAAAGAACTTACAGGTTTAGGTCTTAAAGAAGCTAAAGATGTAGTTGACGGTGCTCCAAGTAACGTTAAAGAAGGTGTTTCTAAAGAAGAGGCTGAAGGTCTTAAAAAATCATTAGAAGAAGCTGGAGCTGTAGTTGAGCTTAAATAATTTAACTCAGTTTTAAGAACTAGGTTTAGGTCCTGAGTTAACACTCAAAGGCCTAAACCATTTTTCGTATAATAAAATACATTAAATTTTATTATCAAATAGTTTAAAATACGGAAGAGTTTTTGATCAATACGAAGAAAAAAAATAGAACCTGGTTTATCCGGTTTATTTTTAAAGATGTATTGATTCTAAAAAGAAAGTATAAACTAAACAATGTGTTTTACACAAAAAACTACTTTTTTTTAATCAAAATTTTGTTCATTGATGATAACAAATCAGACTGAAAGATTGAATTTTGCCTCTACAAAAAATATTCCTGACTATCCGGATTTTCTAGATGTTCAGGTTAAATCTTTTAAAGATTTTTTTCAATTAGAAACTAAATCTGACGAAAGAGGCAACGAAGGTCTATACAACACCTTCATGGAAAACTTTCCAATTACAGATACAAGAAACAACTTTGTATTGGAGTTCCTGGATTATTTTGTAGACCCGCCACGTTATACAATTCAAGAATGTATAGAGAGAGGACTTACCTATAGTGTGCCTTTAAAAGCCAGGTTAAAACTATACTGTACAGACCCAGAACACGAAGATTTTGAAACTATTGTACAAGATGTTTATCTTGGAACAATTCCTTACATGACTCCAAGTGGTACCTTTGTAATTAATGGTGCCGAGCGTGTAGTAGTATCTCAGCTACACCGTTCTCCTGGGGTTTTCTTTGGACAATCATTCCACGCAAATGGAACAAAATTATATTCTGCCAGAGTAATTCCTTTTAAAGGATCCTGGATAGAATTTTCTACAGATATTAACAGCGTTATGTACGCGTATATCGATAGAAAGAAAAAATTACCGGTAACCACTTTATTCCGTGCTATTGGTTTCGAAAGAGATAAGGACATCCTTGAAATTTTCGACTTAGCTGAAGAAATTAAAGTTTCTAAAACAGGTATCAAAAAGTATATTGGAAGAAGACTTGCTGCACGTGTATTGAATACTTGGCACGAGGATTTCGTTGATGAAGATACCGGAGAGGTAGTTTCTATCGAACGTAACGAAATCATCCTTGATCGTGATACGATTATCGACAAAGATAATGTGGAAGAGATCATTGATTCTAACGTTAAATCTATTTTGTTACACAAAGAGGATAATAACCAGGCAGATTATGCTATTATCCACAACACGTTACAAAAAGATCCAACAAACTCTGAAAAAGAAGCTGTTGAGCATATCTACAGACAATTGCGTAATGCAGAACCGCCTGATGAAGAAACTGCTCGTGGTATTATTGATAAATTGTTCTTCTCTGATCAACGTTATAACTTAGGTGAAGTTGGTCGTTACAGAATGAACAAAAAGTTAGATTTAGATATCCCTATGGACAAGCAAGTGCTTACCAAAGAAGATATCATTACAATCGTGAAATATTTGATCGAATTGATCAACTCAAAAGCTGAGATTGATGATATTGATCACTTATCAAACCGTCGTGTTAGAACAGTTGGAGAACAATTGTCTCAGCAATTCGGTGTTGGTTTAGCACGTATGGCGAGAACTATTCGTGAGAGAATGAACGTTAGAGATAACGAGGTGTTTACACCAATTGATTTGATCAATGCTAAAACATTATCATCAGTTATCAACTCTTTCTTTGGTACAAACCAGTTGTCTCAATTTATGGATCAAACGAATCCATTAGCTGAGATTACACACAAGAGAAGACTTTCTGCACTTGGACCAGGTGGACTTTCGAGAGAAAGAGCTGGTTTCGAGGTTCGTGACGTTCACTATACACACTATGGTCGTTTATGTCCGATTGAAACTCCTGAGGGACCAAACATTGGTTTGATTTCATCTCTTGGGGTTTATGCAAAAGTAAACGGAATGGGATTCATCGAAACTCCATACCGTAAAGTAACTAATGGTGTAGTTGATTTAGAAAGCACTCCAATTTACTTAAGCGCTGAAGAAGAAGAAGGAAAAATGATTGCTCAGGCAAACATTGAAATGGACGAGACTGGTAAAATTACGGCAAGTAATGTTATTGCTCGTGAGGAAGGCGACTTCCCGGTTGTTGAACCTTCAGTGGTACATTATACAGACGTTGCACCTAACCAGATTGCTTCGATTTCGGCTTCGTTAATTCCTTTCTTGGAACATGATGATGCGAACCGTGCGTTGATGGGATCTAACATGATGCGTCAGGCGGTTCCTTTGATCCGCCCGGAAGCACCAATCGTTGGTACAGGTTTAGAGCGTCAGGTAGCTTCAGATTCAAGAGTATTAATTAATGCTGAAGGAGATGGAACTGTAGAATATGTTGATGCAAATATCATTACTATCAAATACGACCGTACTGAAGATGAAAGAATGGTTAGTTTTGATGCTGATGAGAAAACATACAACTTAATTAAATTTAGAAAAACCAATCAGGGAACAAGTATTAACCTGAAACCAATCGTAAGAAAAGGTGACAGAGTAGTTCTTGGACAAGTATTATCAGAAGGATATGCTACTCAAAATGGTGAATTAGCTTTAGGTAGAAACTTAAAAGTTGCGTTCATGCCATGGAAAGGGTATAACTTTGAGGATGCGATTGTAATTTCTGAAAAAGTAGTTCGTGATGATATTTTTACTTCTATCCACGTTGATGATTATTCATTAGAGGTTAGAGATACTAAGTTAGGAAACGAAGAGTTAACAAACGATATTCCTAACGTTTCTGAAGAAGCTACTAAAGATTTAGATGAAAACGGTATGATCAGAATTGGAGCAGAGGTTAAGCCTGGCGACATTTTGATCGGAAAAATTACACCAAAAGGAGAATCAGATCCTACTCCGGAAGAGAAATTGCTTCGTGCAATCTTCGGGGATAAAGCAGGTGATGTAAAAGATGCTTCATTGAAAGCTTCTCCATCTTTACATGGTGTAGTTCTTGACAAAAAATTATTTGCAAGAGCCGTTAAAGATAAACGTAAACGTACTCAGGATAAAGATGCTTTAGGCGCTTTAGAAATGGAGTTCGAAACTAAATTTGTTGAATTAAAAGACAGATTAGTAGAGAAACTATTCCTGATCGTTAACGGAAAAACATCTCAGGGTGTAATGAACGATTTGGGTGAAGAAGTTTTACCAAAAGGTAAAAAATATACTCAAAAAATGCTTTACGCAGTAGAGGATTTTGCTCACTTAAGCAAAGGTCAATGGGTTGCCGATGACGCTACAAATAAAATGGTTAATGATTTAATTCATAACTATAAAATTAAGCTGAACGACTTACAAGGATCTTTAAGAAGAGAGAAATTCACTATTACAGTTGGAGATGAATTGCCATCTGGAATCTTGAAATTGGCTAAAATCTATATCGCTAAAAAACGTAAGTTAAAAGTAGGTGATAAAATGGCGGGACGTCACGGTAACAAAGGTATTGTTGCAAGAATCGTTCGTCATGAGGATATGCCATTCTTAGAAGACGGAACACCGGTAGATATCGTATTGAATCCACTTGGGGTACCTTCTCGTATGAACATTGGTCAGATTTATGAGACTGTTCTTGGATGGGCTGGTATGAACTTGGGTAGAAAATTTGCTACTCCAATTTTTGACGGTGCTTCTTTAGATCAAATCAATGCTTTGACTGATGAGGCTAACGTACCACGTTTCGGACATACTTACCTTTATGATGGTGGTACTGGAGAGCGTTTTGCACAAAAAGCGACTGTGGGTGTAATTTACATGCTTAAATTAGGACACATGGTTGATGATAAGATGCACGCACGTTCTATCGGACCATACTCATTGATTACGCAACAGCCACTTGGAGGTAAAGCTCAATTTGGAGGTCAGCGTTTCGGAGAGATGGAGGTTTGGGCACTTGAGGCTTATGGAGCTTCTAGTACACTACGTGAAATCTTAACTGTTAAGTCTGATGACGTTATTGGTAGAGCTAAAACTTACGAAGCTATCGTTAAGGGTGAAACTATGCCAGAACCAGGTTTACCAGAATCATTCAATGTATTAATGCACGAATTGAAAGGTCTAGGTTTAGATCTTCGTTTGGAAGAATAATAAATGTTTTCAGTTACAGTCTCAGTATTCAGTTTAACACTGAATTCTGGGACTTTAGCTGTTTACTAAATGTTAGAAGTTTTTAAAGATTTATACCCGTAACCCGTTCCGATTTTTTATAGTAATGCAAGGCATTCTATAACTAGCGCTTCAAATTAAATTTTGAAGTTTAGAGAAGTAACCCGAGGTAGTGTTTTAAGTCGAAAGTTTGAAAGTCCAAGGTCTAAGGTCAGCAATGACTCTAAAACTTTATGACATTTGACTTTAGACTAGACTAAGAATCAATTTTTTAATTGCAAAATAAATCAATAGTAAAAACTATGATGAATAACAGAAACAATAAAGACAAAAATCCAGTAAAAAGATTTAACAAAATTTCTATTGGATTGGCTTCACCAGAATCTATCCTGAAAGAATCAAGAGGAGAGGTTTTAAAGCCGGAAACAATTAACTACAGAACTCACAAACCAGAGCGTGACGGACTTTTCTGCGAAAGAATCTTCGGACCAGTAAAAGATTTCGAATGTGCTTGTGGTAAGTATAAAAGAATTCGTTACAAAGGTATTATTTGCGACCGTTGTGGTGTTGAAGTTACAGAGAAAAAAGTACGTCGTGACAGAGTAGGACACATCAACCTTGTTGTGCCAATTGCTCACATCTGGTATTTCCGTTCTCTTCCAAACAAAATTGGTTATATCCTTGGTCTTCCATCTAAGAAATTAGATATGATCATTTACTACGAAAGATACGTAGTAATTCAAGCTGGTATTGCTAAAAATGCAGATGGAGAATCTTTACAAAGATTAGATTTCTTAACTGAAGAAGAATACTTAAACATTTTAGATACTCTTCCACAAGAGAATCAATATTTAGATGATTTAGATCCAAACAAATTCGTTGCTAAAATGGGAGCGGAATGTATCATGGATTTATTAGCTCGTATTGACCTGGATGCTTTATCTTATGAATTAAGACACAGCGCTAACAACGAGACTTCTAAACAAAGAAAAACTGAAGCTTTAAAAAGATTACAAGTTGTTGAGTCTTTCCGTGAGTCTAACGAAAACCGCGAAAACCGTCCGGAATGGATGATTATGAAAGTGGTTCCAGTTATCCCACCGGAATTACGTCCGCTTGTGCCACTTGACGGAGGTCGTTTTGCAACTTCAGATTTGAACGATTTATATCGTCGTGTAATCATCCGTAACAACCGTTTGAAAAGATTAATGGAGATTAAAGCTCCTGAAGTGATCTTGAGAAACGAGAAACGTATGTTACAGGAATCTGTAGATTCATTATTCGATAACACTCGTAAAGCTTCTGCTGTTAAAACAGAATCAAACAGACCATTAAAATCATTATCTGACTCTTTAAAAGGTAAACAAGGACGTTTCCGTCAAAACCTTTTAGGAAAACGTGTGGATTATTCTGCTCGTTCGGTAATCGTCGTTGGTCCGGAGTTAAAATTATACGAATGCGGATTGCCAAAAGATATGGCTTCTGAATTATACAAACCTTTCGTTATCCGTAAATTGATCGAAAGAGGTATTGTAAAAACAGTAAAATCTGCTAAGAAAATAATCGACAAAAAAGAGCCGGTAGTTTGGGATATCCTTGAAAACGTAATTAAAGGACACCCGGTATTACTAAACCGTGCTCCTACTTTGCACAGATTAGGTATCCAGGCATTCCAGCCAAAATTAATTGAAGGAAAAGCGATCCAGTTACACCCATTAGTATGTACGGCGTTTAACGCGGATTTTGATGGTGACCAGATGGCGGTTCACTTACCATTAGGACCAGAGGCTATTTTAGAGGCACAATTATTAATGTTGGCTTCTCATAATATCTTGAACCCTGCAAATGGTGCGCCAATTACTGTACCTTCTCAGGACATGGTCTTGGGTCTATACTATATGACCAAAGAGCGTATTTCTACAGAAGATCACAAAATTATCGGTCAGGATTTGACTTTCTATTCTGCTGAAGAAGTAAACATTGCATTAAACGAAGGAAGATTAGAATTGAATGCTCGTGTGAAAATCAGAGCTAAAGATTTTAATGACGCCGGAGAATTAGTGTACCAAATTATTCAAACAACTGCGGGACGTGTATTATTTAACGAAGTAGTACCTGAAGCAGCCGGATATATTAACGACGTATTGACTAAGAAAAACCTTAGAGATATTATCGGACACATTTTAAGTGTGACTGATGTACCTACAACGGCAGCTTTCTTGGATAATATGAAAGATATGGGTTATAAATTTGCATTTAGAGGAGGTTTATCATTCTCTTTAGGTGATATTAGAATCCCGGAACAAAAAACGAAGTTAATTGCAGATGCCAGAGAGCAAGTTGAAGGTATCTCAACTAACTATAACATGGGTCTTATTACCAATAACGAGCGTTACAACCAGGTTATTGACGTATGGACTTCTGCGAATGCTCAGTTAACAGAGTTAGCAATGAAAAATATTAGAGAAGACCAACAAGGTTTCAACTCTGTATATATGATGCTTGATTCTGGTGCGAGGGGTTCTAAGGAGCAGATTCGTCAGTTAACAGGTATGCGTGGTTTGATGGCTAAGCCTAAAAAATCTACTGCCGGTGGTGGTGAGATTATTGAAAACCCGATTCTTTCTAACTTTAAGGAAGGTCTTTCGATTCTTGAGTACTTCATTTCTACTCACGGTGCTCGTAAAGGTCTTGCGGATACCGCTCTTAAAACGGCGGATGCTGGTTACTTAACAAGAAGGCTTCATGACGTTTCTCAGGATGTTATTGTTAACATCGAGGATTGTGGAACTTTAAGAGGTGTTGAAGTTTCTGCATTGAAGAAAAATGAGGAAATCGTTGAATCATTAGGAGAAAGAATTTTAGGACGTGTTGCATTGCAAGATGTTATTAATCCTTTAACTAATGAAGTATTAGTTCAATCAGGTCACCAGATTACGGAGGCTATTATGAAGACTATCGAAGCTTCTCCTATTGAAAGAGTAGAAGTTAGATCTCCATTAACTTGTGAGGCTTTAAAAGGTATTTGTGCTAAATGTTACGGTAGAAACTTAGCTACCGGAAAAATGACACAAAGAGGTGAAGCTGTCGGAGTTATTGCAGCTCAGTCTATTGGAGAGCCTGGTACACAGTTAACACTTCGTACGTTCCACGTTGGAGGGGTTGCAGGAGGTATCTCTGAAGAGTCTAGTATTGTTACAAGATTCGCGGGTAGACTTGAGATTGAAGATTTAAAAACTGTTAAAGGTGAGGACAGCGAAGGTAATGCGGTAGATATCGTAGTATCACGTTCAACTGAGTTAAAATTAGTTGATGAGAAAACTGGAATCGTTTTAAATACACATAATATTCCTTACGGTTCTAGTATCTTTGTTAAAGATGGTGAAGCTGTAGTTAAAGGAACTGTAATCTGTAAGTGGGATCCATATAACGGTGTAATTGTTTCTGAATTTACTGGTAAAATTGCTTACGAAGATTTAGAGCAAGGACAATCGTACATGGTTGAAATTGATGAGCAGACTGGATTCCAAGAGAAAGTAATTTCTGAGGCGAGAAACAAAAAATTAATCCCAACTTTATTGGTTTACGGTAAAGAAGGTGAATTGATTCGTTCGTACAACTTACCGGTAGGTGCACACTTAATGGTTGAGAATGGTGAGAAAATTAAAGCAGGTAAGGTATTAGTGAAAATCCCTCGTCGTTCTTCTAAAGCGGGCGATATTACGGGAGGTCTTCCAAGAATTACCGAGTTGCTTGAGGCTCGTAACCCTTCAAACCCGGCAGTTGTTTCTGAGATCGACGGTGTTGTTTCTTTCGGTAAAATCAAAAGAGGTAACCGTGAGATCGTTATCGAATCTAAATTTGGTGAGATTAAAAAGTATTTAGTTAAACTTTCAAGCCAGATCTTAGTTCAGGAAAATGACTTCGTAAGAGCAGGAGTACCATTGTCTGACGGTGCAATTACACCAGATGACATCTTAAGAATTCAAGGACCTGCTGCTGTTCAACAGTACTTGGTAAATGAAATTCAAGAGGTATACCGTCTTCAAGGGGTAAAAATTAATGACAAACACTTTGAGGTAGTTATTCGTCAAATGATGCGTAAAGTAAGAGTTCAGGATCCGGGTGATACTTTATTCTTAGAGGATCAATTAATTCACACTAAAGATTTCATCGTTCAAAACGATAAATTATACGGTATGAAAGTAGTTGAAGATGCTGGTGATTCTGCGGTATTGAAACCAGGTCAGATCATTACTCCTCGTGAATTACGTGATGAAAACTCATTGTTGAAACGAAATGATAAAAATCTGGTTGTAGCCAGAGATGTAATTACTGCAACTGCAACGCCAGTTTTACAAGGTATTACAAGAGCTTCGCTACAAACTAAATCATTCATTTCTGCGGCTTCATTCCAGGAGACAACGAAAGTACTTAACGAAGCTGCTGTAGCTGGTAAAGTAGATGATTTAGAAGGATTGAAAGAAAATGTAATTGTTGGACACAGAATTCCTGCGGGAACTGGTATGAGAGAATACGATAACACTATCGTAGGATCTAAAGACGATTACAATGAAATGATGGCTAATAAAGAAGAATACATTTATTAATATTAGGAACCTATGAGTAATCCGAACCAACAACAAGAACAGATTAATATAGAGTTAGATGAAACTATTGCAGAAGGAATTTATTCTAATCTGGCGATTATCAATCACTCATCATCAGAATTTGTTTTAGATTTTGTGAGTATTATGCCTGGTATTCCTAAAGCCAAAGTAAAGTCAAGAATTGTCTTGACACCACAACATGCTAAAAGATTATTAAAAGCAATTGGTGAAAATATTCATCGTTTTGAAGTCGCTCATGGCGAAATCAAAGAGACAGAACAAGCTCCAATACCGCTTAATTTTGGTCCTGCGGGACAAGCATAAATTTTAAAAGCCCCAGTAATGGGGCTTTTTTTATGGAAAAAAAACAAATTTTTAAGGCAAATTTTGGTTCAGTACAAAATGTTGGGAGTTGATAGAAGTTACTCCTTATATTAACGATTTCAGTTCTTTATTTAAGAGTTCATTTTGTTACGGCTGATTTTATAATTAGTGTTCTCTGCCGGTATGAATATTTGAAATATTTAAAAATGGGCTGAAAGCCCAAAAGCATAAAAATAGTGCAGCGCACTATAAATTAAGATAGTGAATCATATTGCCCTGAAAGGGCATAAGCAGTTACAGGAAAGTCTGGTAAAGAAAGTTTTGATGACTTTTACCACTGTGATAAAACGGACGTGTGTGAATTTTGCCAATCGCTAAAAATCCTTGTGCATTTGCGAGTAAAATAATCAAGAAATGCTGTTCAGCGGATTTATTTTTACTTTCGTCGACAAAATTTCTTGTTTTAAATGAATTGTGCTAGCTTGCGATCGCTTATATAAAAAGATATTAATTTTTGGAGTATAAAAACTAATTAAGGTTGGATTAATTCAAATTAAAAAAAAGCGCTAATTGTAAAAAATTAGCGCTTTTTTTATAGCTGAAATTTTGAAATTTCTTAGTCAAATTCCGAAGTGAAGAACAGTTTCACACTTGGGTATTTGCTTTGTGTCATTTGTATCGTAAAGTCAGAATCAGCAAGGAATACCAACTGACCGTATTTATCATGTGCAAGGAATTTTTGTTTAATACGCTTAAATTCTTTGAATTCATCATTTTTAGCATCATCAGGTTTTACCCAGCAAGCTTTGTGAACCGGAAAGTTTTCATAAGTACATTTTGCACCATATTCGTGCTCTAAACGATACTGAATTACCTCGTATTGAAGCGCTCCAACAGTACCAATTACTTTACGGTTGTTCATTTCTAAGGTAAACAACTGCGCCACACCTTCATCCATTAACTGGTCCACACCTTTGTCTAATTGCTTAGCTTTCATAGGATCGGCATTGTTGATGTATCGGAAATGTTCAGGAGAGAAACTTGGAATTCCTTTGAAACTCATTATTTCACCTTCCGTTAAGGTATCCCCAATTTTGAAATTTCCGGTATCGTGTAGTCCAACAATATCTCCCGGATAAGAAATATCTACAATTTCTTTTTTCTCTGCAAAGAAGGCATTCGGACTCGAGAATTTTAAATTTTTCTTTTGACGAACGTGGTAATAAGGTTTGTTTCTTTCAAAAGTTCCTGAAACAATTTTAATAAAAGCCAAACGGTCTCTGTGTTTAGGATCCATATTCGCGTGAATTTTGAACACAAAACCGGACATTTTTTCTTCTTTCGGGTCAACCAAACGGGTTTCAGAATCTTTTGGTCTTGGAGACGGAGCAATGGTAACGAAACAATCTAACAATTCACGAACTCCAAAATTGTTCAAAGCTGAACCAAAAAAGACAGGTTGCAGTTTACCATCTAGATAATCCTGACGATCAAATTTTGGATACACCTCGTCAATCAGTTCTAATTCTTCACGAAGTTTTTCAGCTGCTTTTTGCCCCACAATTTTATCTAATTCCGGATTGTTCTGAACATCAGAGAAAGCGATTGTCTCTTCGATATTTTTACGACTGTCTCCACTGAAAAGATTGATGTTTTCTTCCCAAAGATTGTAGATTCCCTGAAAATCATAACCCATACCAATCGGGAAACTTAAAGGGGTAACCGTAAGTCCAAGCTTTTGTTCTACTTCGTCCATCAAATCAAAAGCATCTTTTCCTTCACGGTCTAATTTGTTGATGAAAACAATCATAGGAATGTTACGCATTCTACAAACTGCGACTAACTTTTCCGTTTGTTCCTCGACCCCTTTGGCAACGTCAATTACAACAATAACACTATCAACAGCGGTTAAAGTTCTAAAAGTATCTTCGGCAAAATCCTTGTGTCCAGGAGTATCAAGAATATTGATTTTTTTGTCTTTATAATTAAAAGCAAGTACAGAGGTTGAAACCGAAATACCTCTTTGGCGTTCGATTTCCATGAAATCACTCGTTGCTCCTTTTTTAATTTTATTGTTTTTTACAGCTCCCGCTTCCTGAATAGCCCCTCCAAACAACAATAATTTTTCAGTTAAAGTTGTTTTTCCGGCATCAGGATGCGATATAATTCCAAATGTTCTTCTGCGTTGTATTTCTTTTAAAAAGCTCATATTTCGTATAAATAGGTTGCAAAAGTACTATTAATTACGGCTTAATAAAAATATTCACTTCTTAAATTGGGAAGACTTGCGTTTATTGAAGTTATGTAGTTAAAAAAATAAGGCTGTTTTTTAGAACAGCCTTGGAATTGTAAGTTTTGAATTATTGATTAATAGACCAAATGGAATATCCTTTTGGAGGACATTGTATTTTGACCCATTTATCCGCTTGAGTAGTAGGGTACCAGGTCGAATTTCCGGTAAAATCTTTAATTTGAGTATTGGCCCAGTTGGTCTGAATCCATCTTTCCTGCCAAGTATCAGAGTTGTTAATGTAAACAACCAATCCGGGATTTCCGTTGTAACCGTTTCTTCTGGCGATATACTCGTCATTGTCGGCGTATAAAATAGAAGTGGTTCCGGTCGCTTTATTGTTGTGTATCCAGATCAGATTGTTTAGTTTGTTCTTGTCCAGCCATTCTTCATAATCTCTGTAGAAAATGGTAGGATAGCCTTCATGGGTCAGGATATAAGAGTAAGCAAGTAGTTTACTCCAGATTTCATCAGTATCGTGATTGGTTACGAAGGTTACGGCTTTGTACGGATTTCTTTTCCACATCATATCATCATTCAAAAGCGCCAGATTATTTCCGTCAAAAGCATCATTCATTTTATAGTAACAAGCAAAATCGAATACAGAGCTGTTGGCATTGTTTGCCCAGTCGTTCAGAGTATTTACATTAGAATCCCATAATTCACCAACAGAAAACCCACCTACATTTGCATTCCATGAGTTTACCACCCAAGCACCAAAACCTTTTACATAATCGAATCTCCAGCCGTCAAATTTCATGGTATTTTTATAATATTTTCCCACTCCGTCAGCTCTCAGCCATAGCCAATCTTGTACATGTGGGTTGGCGTGGCATAAATCAGGAAAACCGCCAAATGCGCCTTCATCATTGTTACCATAGCTGTTTTTGTAAAAATCGTTATAATTACGAGTGAATTTTCCCGAAGCAACTCCGCTAAAATTAGTCCAGGTGTTTGTTCCGGTAAAAGGATTTGCTTCCGATTGTCCTCCGCTATTGTGATTGATCACAATGTCTGCGTATACTTTTAAATTCTCGGCATGTGCGTTAGTAATTAAGTTAACCAGTTCGGTTTTTGAACCAAAACGAGTTTCGACAGAGCCATTTTGGTTGTAATCTCCAAAATCAAAATAATCTGTAGGGTCATATCCCATAGAGGAAGCACCGTTTTGTGCTTTAGAAGCCGGAGGAAGCCATATCGAACCAATTCCTGCATTAGACCAGGCGGTTACTTTACTGCTCACCGTATTCCACCAGGTCCCTCCCGAAGGAACATCCCAGTAAAAGGCCTGCATCATAACACCGCCTCCGGGATTGTCTACGTATTTTCTGGTTGATGATGAATTAGAAGTTCCGGTACTAAAGGGTCTTCCGTCATGATGGGTAACATTAATAATTTCGAATTGTTCGCTCTGAGCTTTAGAATCTTTCTCAGTGCTTTCATTTTGCGAACACGAACCAAAAAATGCAGTAATTGCTGCAATCAGGTAAAGTTGTAGAATTGGTTTTTTCATGATTTTCGGTTTGGTTAAAAAAGTTAATAAAGTTTGTAATTATAGCTTTAAGAGGCAAAAAGAGTTGTTATTCGTAATTTATCCCTCTTTAAATTATCAATTACATATCTAAAGTATGTGTTTTTTGATTTCATTTGATTTTACGGGAAATTAGTTATCCAACGAAAACGTTGTAGTATTGATAACTTTTTTTAGGGTAGGGGAGTTTAATAGCTTGGAATGTAATAGAGTATAGCTGTACAACCCATTTTTTCAGAGTTTAAGGATGATTTTCGCTGGTTTTTCGGAACCATTGAACGAGACTTAGAAGTTAGTTCCTTTGAAAATTGAGATACATCTCTATAATTTTTTGTTAATAGTATAGCCGATAGTTGTATTATGTAATTGAATTGTTATTTTTGTTCGTTATAAGTCAAAAGGAACTAGATCATAATTGTTTAATATTTCAGGAATTATACGTCTGAGGTATTTTTAAAATGATTTTAGTTTATGACAAATTCTAAAGCAGGATCTTTACATTCAAATTAAATTTTAAATAATGTTATTAAAAAAATTAGCGCTAAAAACAATTGATTTCCGATACGTGTTGACAATGTGTTTTTTATTTTTTTTCAACTCAATTATTTCGGCACAAGAAGTTATTAAGGATACAGTAGTCAGCAAACCTGCCATTACGATGACTGCCGGACAGAAGTTGAAAGTTGATGGTATTATTGCTACAGTTGGAGATTATATTGTTTTAGATTCAGATATTGATAAAGCATTTTTAGAAATTTCAGCACAGGGCGGATCTACAAAAGATATTACAAGATGTCAGATGTTAGGAAAGCTTTTAGAAGATAAACTTTATGCACATCAGGCAATTCAGGATAGTATCGTAGTGAGTGATGCCGAAGTAAGAAGCATGATGGACGAGCGATTGAATTATATGGTGCAGCAAGTAGGTGATATTAATAAAGTTGTGGCTTATTATAAAAAGAATTCTGTAGAGGAATTTAAAACTTATTTTGCAGATATCTTAAAAGAACAAAAATTAGCGTCAGAAATGACAAAGAAAATTGTTGATGCTGTAGAAATTACTCCTGAGGAAGTTCGTAACTTCTTTAAGAAGATTCCTAAAGAGGAATTACCGACTTTTGGAGCTGAGATGGAAGTAGCACAGATTGTTGTAGAACCAAAGGTTTCCAAAGAAGACGAGCAGAAGGTAATTGACAGATTAAATGCAATAAGAAAAGATGTTCTCGAGGGATCCAGTTTTGCGACAAAAGCAGTATTGTATTCACAAGATCCCGGATCTGCACCAACGGGAGGTTTTTATAAAATGACCCGAAAGACTCCTTTTGTGAAAGAATTTAAAGATGTAGCTTTTAGTTTAGCACAGGGAGAGATTTCCGAACCTTTTAAAACTACTTTCGGATACCATATTATCATGGTTGAAAAAATTAAGGGACAGGAAATTGAATTACGACATATTTTGATTCCGCCAACAGTTTCTGAAAATGCATTGAAGGAAGCAAAAGAAAGAATCACCAATGTTAGAAATAAGATTATAAATAAAGAGATTACTTTCGCAGAAGCTGCAAGAACAGAATCTGATGAAAAAGAGACAAGAGCAAACGGAGGAACATTGGTAAATCCAAATACTCAGGATACCCGTTTTGAACTGACTAAAATGGATCCGACTTTATACGGTCAGGTTTCAAATTTGAAAGACGACGAAATTTCACAACCGCTTTTGAATACAGACGATAAAGGAAAAAAAACATATAAGATAATCACAGTTACCAATAGAATTGAGCAACATGTGGCTGATTATGCTAAGGATTATACCAAAATTAAAGAATTGGCATTGAAAGAAAAGCAGATCACGACAATTTCAAAATGGTTTGATACTAAAATAAAAGATACTTATATCAAAATTCTTGGAGAGTACAGAGATTGTAAATTTGTCTACAACTGGTTAAAAAAATAATTTTTATTAAATAAAGAAAAAGAGTTAGTTTTATGAATTCATAATACTAACTCTTTTTAATTTAAAAAACATATCTAAATGTCTGACGTAACAGCAATTCATAATTTAGTTCAGAAACGAAACGAATTAAAAAACGAAATAGCAAAAATTATTGTTGGCCAGGATGCCGTAGTTGACCAAATTTTACTGTGTATATTTTCAGGTGGTCATGCTCTTTTGATTGGTGTACCGGGCTTGGCAAAAACTTTAATGATTAATACTTTGTCTCAGGCTTTAGGTTTAGATTTTAAAAGAATTCAGTTTACGCCGGATTTAATGCCTTCAGATATTTTAGGAAGTGAGATTTTGGATGAAAACAGACATTTCAAATTCATTAAAGGACCTATTTTTTCCAATATCATTTTGGCTGACGAGATCAACAGAACTCCGCCAAAAACGCAAGCTGCTTTACTGGAAGCCATGCAGGAGCGTTCTGTTACCATTGCGGGGCAAAATTATAAGTTAGATTTACCTTATTTTGTATTAGCTACTCAAAACCCGATTGAGCAGGAAGGAACCTATCCGTTACCGGAAGCACAGTTAGACCGTTTTATGTTTGCCATAAAGTTGGAATATCCAACCTTCGAAGAAGAAGTTCAGGTCGTGAAACGTACGACTTCTGATGCTAAGACAGTCATTAACCCATTATTTAGTGCGCAGGAAATTATTGATTTTCAACATTTGATTCGCAGAATTCCCGTAGCCGATAATGTAATCGAATATGCGGTAACTTTAGTGAGTAAAACACGCCCTGATAATGCTTTGTCGAATGATTTTGTTAAGAATTATTTAGATTGGGGAGCAGGACCAAGGGCTTCACAGAATTTAATTTTGGCAGCAAAAGCGCATGCCGCTTTCAATGGGAAATTCTCGCCGGATATTGAAGATGTAAAAGCAGTGGCAACCGGAATTTTAAGACACAGAATTATTAAAAATTATAAAGCAGATGCCGAAGGAATAACGGAAGAAGTTATTATTAAAAAACTGATGTAACAGATTCAATAAAAAAAGCAGAAACCCAAACTAGTAATGATTTCTAGTTTGGGTTTTTTATTTAGTTTGATTTTGAGGTTTCGTTTATTAAAAAAATAGGTTGGCCATAAATCAATTTTATAAGTAAAACTTCAATAAGAGAGCTGTATTTTTTGCCATTAGATTCGTACCACCAATACGATGTATAATTTTGACTGTCTTTCTCCATTTTATTAAACCATATTTCTTCTTTGTTTGCCAGGACTTTCTTAGATTCAATAATTTTGTATCCGGAGCCTGTCCAGCAAACCATCGGATTATGAGAGGGTGTTTTTATATAAGTCAATTTCTCAGGAGTTTCAATTTTAAAAACCTCCTTGTTTACCCAAGAGCCTTTTTTTGTATGATACTCAGAACTAACTTCCTGATGAAAATTAGTTTCTGTTTCATTTTTGATTTTTATACTGGTTGCTAAAAGGGCTGTAAATGATGCAAATACAATAAGGATTTTAGGTTTGATTTTGTTTGAATCATTGGTTTCGATTTTTGGTTTTATATACTTAATAATTAGCAGCATCGGTATAATTTGATAAACGGTAAAACAGATTAAACCAATGGCGTGATGCAAAAAGTTTTCCTGAGTACAATTGAAAAAAATTAAGGTTACGATTCTAAAATAATTAGAGGTAATATTGAGTGCTATTATAAGTAAGCAGAAAGAGAGTATCTGAAAAACGCCGTAATATTGTTTGAGTCTTCTTTCTTCCAGAGTCATTAAAATGGCGCCAAACAACAATCCTGTCTTAAACATAGATAATCCCATGCAGGCAGTGTCGATGGTAATTTTAGCATTATTGATGTAAAAATTGACGCCTTCGATTTTATTTATAGGTATAAAATTCTTTAGTGTCAGATAAACGATATAACAAAGACTTTGTTTTATTTCTGAGGTTAAGTGTGCAAAAAAAGCGCTAAAAAGTGTCGAAAATAAAACAAGGCAAATGAAAGCAATAAAGGAAAATTTCCCGGTGAAATAATGGAAAACCAAACACAGAAATAATAGTATAGAAAGAAAATGAACCGATTTTGTGTTTAAACGCCAGCTGATGAATTCTAACAATAGAATGCTTAGAATTAAAAAATAATTAATTCTGAAATTTGTTTTTCTCCCGCCAACGATAAAAAGACAAAGAGAACCCAGAATTCCAAGGAAATCATTGTTTAGATTTAAAACCAATATCTTGCTGTTTATTGCAAAAAGCAATAAGATTGCAAAAACAGCAAGTATTGGTTTTTTATGTAGAATTAAATCCTTCATTAATTCGTTAATTTTTGCTTTCTGTAATAGAATAAAATGGCCGATGAAACGATGAATAATAGTGCCCATTCGTGCGGTTCAGGTACAGCTCCGTCATTGTTGATAGAGGCATTTCCTAAGGTATTAACGTTTTTCTCAATCCCGTTGTTTTCGTAATCTTCATCAGTCTCCAGTACGATTAAAGAAGAAATTGGAGTTACAATATTGGCATCTTTTGCCAGGTCAACATATTTGTTTTGTTTTAAAGTGTCAGCCTGAATTTCGACCTGATCGTTTAAAACTTTTCCAAAACAGAACATTCTGTATAAATGATTTGAACCGGTATGAGCTGTTTGCTGAATTGCTGAATTTTCATGGATTGAGATTCCGGCAGTTTCTAAATTAATACTGTTTTTATTAGTTTGAAATTTTATGAAATGCTTTTTGCTGATAAGGTCCGTACAAGTATTAAGATTTGTTTGTATAAAATTTACATATTTCTGTTCCTTTGCGGTTTGCCAAAACGGATTTATTTCGTTCGAGATATTGATAACTTTTAAACCTTTGTCTTTTGTTCCTTTTCTTATTTTTTCTAAATATTTTGAAGATTCTAATTCTTCGAAGTTGGAAGAAAATGTACCGCATTTTGTGATAATCAAAGTATTTTCCTGTAAATCAAAAAGTGGCAGAAGGGAATAATTCAATTCATCAAATTGGTTCCAGATATTTTCGTAATTAGAGGCATTGATTTCTTGTTTTGCATTATTTTTAAGTACAAAATATTTGTTTTTCGAGAGATTGAGTATCGATTCAAGTTCTTCTATTTTCCAGTTGTTGTTAAGATCAAGAATAATTTCGCTTGGTGTAAAAGCAATCCTTTCTTTAATAAGCGGTTTTACTTCATAACTTTTGTTTTTCCATACAAAGGCACTGTTGGAAGGTTTTTTGCTTAAAGGAAATTCTGCTTCCCATTTGTCCAGACCTTTAGATTCATTTATGTGGTAATTATCCGCAAAGTCAAAATCTTTTGAAGTCTTAAATTCAGTATTTCCTTTAACCTGAAATCTCGAAATAGTCGCAGCATTATTGATGTTTGGACCTTTTATGCTCAAACTTTGATAGATCAGTTTATCGTCTGCAACTTTTAAAGGTGTTGTAAAGCCACATTTAAAAGTTCGGGGTAATTCGCTTGTAATTGGAAATACGCGAACTGTAACTCTGTTTCCTTCTTTCCATTGCATCAATGAAGGGTCTCTTGCCTCAATACCCACAACCTGATTGTACGCTTCTTTTGCTTTTTCTTTGGTAGTCAAAACACCTTTTCTTTCTATTCCATTAACCCACAATGACAAAGAAGTTGCAACAGAGCCTTCAGGCAACTGGAAGGAATAAATAGCTTCTTTTTGACCTCTGCTTTCTTCTTCGCAGACCACATCCATTGTAATCTCGGTATAAGCGAGCCTGTCATTTGGATAAATTTTTACATCTTCCTTAATGTTTTTGGTAATAAGATCTCGTCCGCTCCATAATTGCTCTTCGGATTCAAGTCTTTTATCAAAATTAGATTTCAGAATATTGATTTTATCATCATCACTTAAATTGATGTTTTCTGCAAAATGATAAGCGATATTTAAAAAAGGATTGTGAGTCTTTCTTTCGTGATACTGAACATTGCTATTGAATCTGCCAAAACCATCTAGTTGAAAGAAGTCTTCCGATGCAATGTATACAATGTTTTTCTTTAGCAGAATTTCATTCAAAAAATTAGGTTTAAGATTCTGAGAAACTTTAATGTAAGTGGGTAAATCGTTATTTTCTTCAAATGTTTTGGTAATGCCATATTGGTTTATTTTTTGACTTTCAATATTTAACAAAAAAGTAAACGTAATAAGGCTGGTTAAAATGATTCCGATGCCTGAGAAGAATGCATAGGTGTTGTTTTTTTGTTCAAAAAGAACTTTAGACAGGATGTAAGTGTGGATTATAAGTACAATTCCGGGCACTAATCCATAAAAACCTAGTCCTAAGGCAAGAATTCCTATAATAGAAAACATGCTTATTGGTATCAGGAATACAACATAGTATAAGATTAAGAGATAAGAACAGCCGTTGATGAAATAAGAGATAAAGTTAATGTTGCGATTTGTTATTTCGCGATTGTAAATTACAAAGTTTGAAAAGCAAAACAGAAACGTTGTGCAATATACCCAAAGGGGTAAATTTTCGAAAACATTTACATAAACATTGGTAGAGAAACATCCGATAAACCAATTGAGAAATAAGAAAGGAAGTAAATGAAGGTAGTTCTTTTTGTTTCTTAATAAGTTGTAAGTAAGGATCGCACCGTACGGGAGCAGAATAATGATGTTGAGTACAGAAAGCATTTCAAAGCTTTCGTAATCTGATTTACTTCCCAATAAAGAAAGTGCCAGCATCGTTGTGCTGAATAGCGTAATAATAAGGCTGATTTTTACTCCAATTTGATCATTTAAAAAAGAGTTTATTTTGGTTGTACTCATGGAAAGTGTTTTTTAATTAAAAGAACTTTGAATTACAAAGTTATAATAATAATTGAAAAATAAACTTTTTGTTTCGTTTTTTTGACTTAAAGATTTCTTTAAATATTCTTAATGATTTTTTGATTTTGAAAGAGGCAGATTGGAGAAGACAAATCGGTTACTATAACGTTATAATCGCTTATTTAGAAAGGTTCTTCGTTAAAGTTGGGGTAAAATCTCACTTCATTTATACTGTTAAATTTCGACTTTGCTAAAGAAAGGATTTTAAAATGGCAATAATTCATTTTTTTAATATAAAATTGAAATTTTGGCAAAAATAAGTAATGAAAATTGTTTTTTAGCAATAATAATGTTTGAAAAGGCGAGTTCTGTTATATTTTTTTTAATTCTCGGCTTTAATAGCTAAATTTGCAAACAAAAAATAAAAAGACTTCTATAATATTATGAATACTTATCAAGATTACATTAAAGAAATCGAGGAAAGAAAAGGCCAAGGTCTTCATCCAAAGCCAATCGATGGTGCAGAATTAGCAAGCGAAATCATTTCACAGATTAAGGATGTTAACAATCCGTATAGAGAAGATTCTCTTAAATTTTTTATTTATAATACTTTGCCGGGTACTACAAGTGCCGCAGGTGAAAAAGCTGAGTTTTTAAAAGAGATTATTCTTGGAGAAGCTGTAGTAAGTGAAATTACTCCTGCTTTTGCGTTTGAATTATTATCTCACATGAAAGGTGGTCCTTCTATCAAGGTGCTGCTTGATTTAGCTTTGGGTAATGATGTTGCCATTGCAAAAGATGCAGCAAAAGTTCTTAAAACACAGGTTTTCCTTTACGAAGCAGATACAGATCGTTTAGTAGAGGCATTCAAAAATAATAATGAGGTTGCGAAAGAAATTCTGGAAAGTTATGCACAAGCAGAATTCTTTACAAAACTTCCGGAAGTAGCTGACGAAATTAAAGTAGTTACTTTTATCGCCGGTGAAGGAGATATCTCAACAGATTTACTTTCTCCGGGTAATCAGGCGCATTCGCGTTCAGATCGTGAACTTCACGGACAGTGTATGATTACACCACAAGCACAGCAGGAAATTAAAGCTTTACAGGCACAACATCCTGATAAAAGCATAATGTTAATTGCTGAAAAAGGAACAATGGGAGTTGGTTCTTCAAGAATGTCAGGTGTGAATAACGTAGCACTTTGGACAGGAAAACAATCAAGTCCATACATTCCATTCGTAAATATTGCTCCAATTGTTGGAGGTACAAATGGTATCTCTCCAATTTTCTTAACTACAGTTGATGTTACCGGTGGTATTGGTCTTGACCTTAAAAACTGGGTTAAAAAGGTAGATGCAGCAGGTAATGTTGTGCGTAATGAAAATGACGAACCAATTTTAGAGCAAACTTATTCTGTAGCTACAGGAACTGTTTTAACAATTAATATTAAAGAGAGAAAACTTTACAATGGAGATCAGGAACTGATTGATATTTCTAAAGCATTTACTCCTCAAAAAATGGAATTTATCAAAGCAGGTGGTTCATATGCTATCGTATTTGGTAAAAAACTTCAAACATTCGCAGCAAAAACTTTAGGGGTTACAGCTCCGGTTGTATTTGCTCCTTCAAAAGAAATTTCTCATGACGGACAAGGTCTTACAGCAGTAGAAAAAATCTTTAACAGAAATGCTGTAGGTTCGACACCTGGAAAAGTATTACACGCTGGTTCTGATGTTCGTGTTGAAGTAAATATCGTAGGTTCTCAGGATACGACTGGTCTTATGACAGCTCAGGAGTTAGAATCTATGGCGGCAACTGTAATTTCACCAATCGTTGATGGTGCTTATCAGTCAGGATGTCACACTGCTTCAGTTTGGGATAAAAAAGCGCAGGCAAATATTCCTAAGTTGATGAAGTTTATGAATGATTTCGGTTTAATCACAGCTCGTGACCCGAAAGGTGTTTACCATTCAATGACAGACGTAATCCACAAAGTATTAAACGATATCACTATTGATGAGTGGGCTATTATTATTGGTGGTGACTCTCATACGAGAATGTCAAAAGGGGTTGCTTTTGGTGCGGATTCAGGAACTGTTGCTCTTGCATTAGCGACAGGAGAGGCTTCTATGCCAATCCCAGAATCTGTAAAAGTAACTTTCAAAGGAGATATGAAAGGATATATGGATTTCCGTGATGTGGTTCACGCTACACAAGCTCAGATGTTGCATCAGTTTGGCGGGGAGAACGTATTCCAGGGTAGAATTATTGAGGTTCATATCGGTACGTTAAATGCAGATCAGGCATTTACATTTACAGACTGGACTGCAGAGATGAAAGCAAAAGCTTCTATCTGTATTTCTGAGGATGATACTTTGATCGAATCATTGGAGATTGCTAAAGGCAGAATCCAGATTATGATCGACAAAGGAATGGATAATGACAAACACGTTCTTCAGGGATTGATCAATAAAGCGAATAAGAGAATTGAAGAAGTGAGAACTTCTGAGAAACCAGCTTTAACACCAGATTCAAATGCTAAATATTATGCTGAAGTTATAGTTGATTTAGATCAGATTGCTGAACCAATGATTGCCGATCCGGACGTAAACAATGCTGATGTTTCTAAACGATACACTCACGATACGATCAGACCGTTATCTTTTTATGGAGGAGAGAAAAAAGTTGATCTTGGATTTGTCGGATCTTGTATGGTTCACAAAGGCGATATGAAAATCCTTGCTCAAATGTTGAAAAACGTAGAAGCACAAAAAGGAAAAGTTGAATTTAAAGCGCCTTTGGTTGTTGCTCCGCCTACCTACAATATCGTAGACGAATTGAAAGCAGAAGGTGACTGGGAAGTTTTACAAAAATACTCTGGTTTTGAGTTTAACGATAGCGCTCCAAAAGGTGCAGCACGTACAGAATACGAAAACATGTTGTACTTAGAGCGTCCGGGATGTAACCTTTGTATGGGGAATCAGGAAAAAGCAGCAAAAGGAGATACCGTAATGGCAACTTCTACACGTCTTTTCCAGGGAAGAGTTGTAGAGGATACTGAAGGTAAAAAAGGAGAGTCTTTACTTTCTTCTACACCGGTTGTGGTATTGTCTACAATCTTGGGTAGAACTCCAACACTAGAGGAATATACCACTGCAGTTGAAGGAATCAATTTAACTAAGTTTGCACCTTCAAACAAACAGTTAGTGATGTAATCTACGATTAGTTATAATCATTATATATAGAGAGCCCGAGTAATAAACTCGGGCTTTTTCTTTAATAACTCCTCTATTTTTTGTAACTTGGGATGTTCAAAAAAAAACACAAAAACAATTATACTTATGGCTTTTGATATTGAAATGATTAAAAAAGTGTATGAGAACATGCCTGGTCGTGTTGATAAAGCACGAGAGCTTGTTGGTCGTCCACTTACGTTAACAGAGAAAATTTTATACAATCACCTTTGGGACGGAGTACCGTCTCAGGTGTTTAAAAGAGGAGTAGATTATGTTGATTTTGCCCCGGATCGTGTAGCCTGTCAGGATGCAACAGCACAGATGGCATTGTTGCAGTTTATGCATGCCGGAAAATCTAAAGTAGCGGTACCTACAACAGTACATTGCGATCACCTGATTCAGGCAAAAGTAGATGCTGCAACCGATTTGGCAAGAGCAAAAACACAAAGTAACGAGGTTTTTGACTTTCTTTCATCGGTTTCTAATAAATACGGAATTGGCTTCTGGAAACCGGGAGCAGGAATTATTCATCAGGTTGTACTTGAAAATTACGCTTTCCCCGGCGGAATGATGATCGGTACCGATTCTCACACCGTAAATGCAGGTGGTTTAGGAATGGTTGCGATTGGTGTTGGTGGAGCTGATGCTGTAGATGTGATGTCAGGTATGGCTTGGGAGTTGAAGTTTCCAAAGCTAATAGGAGTAAAGCTAACCGGTAAGTTATCAGGTTGGACAGCTCCTAAGGATGTTATTCTTAAAGTAGCCGGTATACTTACGGTAAAAGGTGGTACAGGAGCTATTGTTGAGTATTTTGGCGAAGGAGCAACTTCTATGTCTTGTACCGGAAAAGGGACTATTTGTAACATGGGTGCCGAAATTGGAGCTACCACTTCAACTTTTGGATATGATGCTTCTATGGGGCGTTACCTGCGCTCTACAAACAGAGCCGATGTTGCCGATGCTGCCGATAAAGTGGCCTCTTATCTAACAGGAGACCCGGAAGTATATGCTAACCCGGAACAATATTTTGATCAGGTGATCGAAATTAATCTGTCTGAGCTGGAACCACATTTAAATGGTCCGTTTACGCCAGATTTAGCGACCCCAATTTCTAAAATGAAAGAGGAAGCCATCAAAAACAATTGGCCTTTACAAATTCAGGTTGGGTTAATTGGTTCTTGTACCAATTCCTCTTACGAAGATATTTCCAGAGCAGCTTCTTTAGCAAGACAGGTTGCGGATAAAAACTTAAAAACAAAATCTCAATTTACAATTACGCCGGGTTCCGAAGTAGTTCGTTATACCATCGAGCGTGATGGATTTATTGATACCTTTCATAAAATTGGAGCGACTGTTTTTGCTAATGCCTGCGGACCTTGTATTGGTATGTGGGACAGAGACGGAGCGGAAAAAGAAGAAAGAAACACTATCGTTCATTCTTTCAATCGTAACTTCTCTAAACGTGCC
This sequence comes from Flavobacterium tructae, assembly GCF_002217475.1. Lineage (GTDB taxonomy): Bacteria > Bacteroidota > Bacteroidia > Flavobacteriales > Flavobacteriaceae > Flavobacterium > Flavobacterium tructae. Next base: position 32,172 of record NZ_MUHH01000020.1, on the reverse strand, counting down.
GACGGTAACCCAAATACTTTAGCATTCGTAGGTTCTCCGGAATTAGTAACGGCTATGGCTATTGCAGGAGATTTAAGTTTTAATCCGTTAACAGATACTTTAATCAATGAAGATGGAGAAGAAGTAATGTTAGAGGAACCTACAGGAGACGAATTGCCTCCAAAAGGATTTGATGTTAAAGATCCGGGATTCCAGTCTCCGGCTGAAGACGGTTCAGGAGTTCAGGTAGTGGTAAGCCCAACATCTGAGCGTTTGCAATTATTAGCGCCTTTTGATGCCTGGGACGGTAAAAATATTACGGGTGCTAAATTGTTGATCAAAGCATTCGGAAAATGTACCACCGACCACATTTCTATGGCAGGACCATGGCTGCGTTTCCGTGGACATCTGGATAATATTTCGAACAATATGCTGATTGGCGCCGTAAATGCCTTCAATCAAAAAACAAATTCGGTTAAAAACCAATTAACAGGGCAATACGATGCTGTTCCTGCTGTAGCACGTGCCTACAAAGCTGCCGGAGTTCCATCTATTGTTGTGGGAGATCATAACTACGGAGAAGGTTCTTCGCGTGAGCATGCCGCTATGGAACCTCGCTTTTTAGGTGTTAAAGCGGTGTTGGTAAAATCTTTTGCCCGTATCCACGAAACCAACCTTAAAAAACAAGGTCTTTTAGGATTGACTTTTGCTAATGAAGCCGATTATGATAAAATCAAGGAGGATGATACTATTAATTTTACTGATTTAACCCAGTTTGCTCCCGGAAAACCATTAACATTAGAGTTTGTTCATGCTGATGGCACCAAAGACATTATTCTGGCGAACCATACGTACAACCAAGGTCAGATTGGCTGGTTTGCTGCAGGTTCAGCTTTAAATTTAATTGCTGCAGGAAAAGCCTAATCATTAAGGTTTATTCCTATTAAAAATGCTCTGTTTTTACAGAGCATTTTTTTATATAGATTTTTGGAATTTAAGGTGATAAGTAAATAGGTTTATTATTCAATAGGTTTAGCGGAACTCACTTCTTGCGATAAAGTCTTAATTTTATTCGGTTTTGTGGTTTCAAACTCATTGATGTCAACGCTGTATACTTTAGGCGATGGTACTTGTGAATAACTATTGTCGATACGTCCTCCAATAATGTATAATTTATTGTCGTAGTAATACATTGCAGCACGTTTTGACTCCAACTCAATTTCAAATTCCTTTAACTGTTTTGTTTTTAATTCATAAGTGTATATTTTTCGATCCTCAAAAAAGTAAATTATATTGTTGTTATAGGCAATAGCCGGCCTTTCTAAGGGACTGAATAATTCACCGGGAAATCCCCATTTTTCTGTTGTCAAATCAAAAGTTTCGATTTGCGACAAAGGTTTTCCATTGTATCCGCCAATGAAATAAATTTTGTTGTCAATCAATATTCCAGTAGTTTCTTTAGCGGTTAGCATACTGGGAAGTTCGTACCAGTACCCTGATGTAATATTGTACAAATGCATTTTATCAGTAAAATCTTTTTTATCGTTTTCATCCCTCTTTACCGATCCTCCGGCTACAATGATATTGTCGTTATAACTAAAGGAAGCAAAATCAGCTGCCTGATGCGGATTTGTCTTATCTGTTTTAATACTTTTTTTGTCAAGATCTACAACTTCAATTTTATCCTGCAAGTATTCCCAACTGCTGATCTTGTTGACCAATATTTTTTTTCCGCCCAAAACATAAATCAGATTGTTGTAGAAATGAATGTTATGATAAGCTCTGGGCAGCAGTTTTATATCCTGAACTTCCCAGGTGTCATTCTTTATGTCATAAACAGAAAGGTGTTTTTTATAATGGCGTTTTCCTGTATTTTGAGCTTCATCCAGAAAATCCTGAAAGTTTGGGTCGGCTTTTTTGGCTCGTACTTTTGCCAGCTGATCTATTTCGGAATAAGCATCTCCGCCGCTAACATAAATTTTGTCGTCTTTTAAAAATGACCCAAACGAAAAAATAGGATATTTTAAAGGTGCTAAGCTGTTGAATGAAATCTTAGTTTTTAATTTTGAATTGGTGGCGATCGTTACTCCGGATAAATTTTCGACGTTTTCTTCGAGTACAACGGTAAAGTTTTGCTTTGTTAAGTAGCTCAGCGATATTCTTATTGTTTTGTACCCCAAATGGGAGAACTCTATAGTCTCTTCATTTTTAAATTCAGGAAGAAGTTTTAAAGAAAATTTACCGTTTTCATCCGTTATGGCCCTTGTCTTACTTGATAGCGCCAATATATTGGTGTCTTCAAGCGGAAGGCTGCCTTTTTGAGAAACGACTACGCCTTTTATATTTTGGGCGATGACTAATAAGGGGCAAAAAATAAAAAGTAAAAGTAATTTTTTCACGCTGTTCAGATTAAGATTGTTTTTTGGTTGGTATAAAGTAAATTAGTTTCGAATACTGAAAAGTTATTTAATTGGCTTTGGCCAGATTCATTTCTCTCTTTAAAGTTTTGGTTCGGGTAGGTTTAGTATTTTTGAAATCTTTAATGTCAATTGTAAAAATATTGGAGGAAGGAGCTTTCTCGTATTTACTTTCGGTGCGTCCTCCTAAAATATACAGTTTATTATCGGCAAAATACATAGTAGAATACTTCAGGGCTAACTCTGTTTCGTATTCTCTAAGTTGTTTGGTTTTTAGATCGTAAGCATACATTATGCGATCTTCATAAATGTAAATCATGTTGTCGTGATAGGCTATGGCTGGTTTTTCCAGTCCAAAAAATAAATCGCCTTCTGTTTGCCATGCCTGGGTATTTAAGTCAAAGGTTTCTATTTTTGATACGGGTTTTCCGTCATCTCCACCAATAAGATAAATGGTATTGTCTATTATAATTCCAGATGTTTCTTTTGCTGTTGGCATAGGATCAAGTTCATACCAATATCCTGAAGTAATGTTGTACAAATGTACCTTGTTGGTGAAATCTTTTGTACCGTTTTCGGTCATTTTTACAGAACCTCCCATTACAATAATATTATCCTTGTAGGTAAAGGATGCAAAATCAGCTGCTTGGTGCGGATTCGTATAGTCAACTTTAATCGTTCGATTGTTTAAGTCCAGAACTTCGTTTTCATTTTGAAGGTATTCCCAATTGCTTTTTTGATTGACCTTAACGGATTTGCCTCCTAAAACATAAATCGAATTGTCGTAATAATGAATGTTATGGTGGGCTCTTTTCTTTAATTTTGATTCTAATTCAGGGTATTCCCAGGTATTGGTTTTGATGTCATAAATAGAAAAATCCCTTCTAAAATAAGAGAGAACAGAGTTTTGTTGGGACGCTTCCAGATAAGTTGTTAAAGTAAAATCGGCTCTTTTGGATCGTATTAATTCCAGTCGGTCCATCTCATAAGAAGCATCGCCCCCAATCATGTAAATTTTATCGTCCTTCAAAAAAGATCCAAAAGAATAAACACTATGTTTCATTGAAGTTAATTTGCTGTAAGGAAGTTTTAAATTCAATTTGGGATTGGCTTTAATAGTTACACCCGATAAATTTTGAACTTCATCTTCGAGAAAAATTTTAAAGTTTTGCTTTCTCAGGTAACTTAGAGAGAATTGTGCGGTAACATAACCTATATGTGAGAATTCTACTATTTCGTCATCTTTAAATTTTGAAAGAAGTTTTAAAGAGAATTTACCCTCTTCATCTGTTATGGTTCCCACTTTGCTTGATAGGGCAAATACATTAGTATTTTCAAGCGGAAGTTTGGTTTCCTGAGAAACTATAGAGCCATTTATATTCTGAGCTGTTGAAAATAAAGGAAATATAAAGAAAAGTAAAAGTAGTTTTTTCACGCGATTATCTGCTAAAATTGGTTTTTTATGGTCAGAAAGAATCCCTTTTATAAAGAGTATTCTTTCAAACGGGTGAATCAATTTTTATGCCGAGTTTGTTAATTTCAATAAAATAAATTGTTAAAAAAGATGCTTTTTTTACTTTAAAAAGTTAAATTCGCTTTTCGGGTAAAACAATTACTTTTTTTGAGCCTATAATTCAGAAAAGTAATGGCATTCAGAGCGTATAATAATAGATGTAAATGTAACAGATAATGGTTTTCAGGTTAATAGCAATTTTGTTTTTTTTCAGTGTTGGTGCTTTCTCACAAGAAAAGTTTATTAAGCATAAAATCTCACAAGGAGAAAATCTTACTGTAATTGCTAAAAAGTACGGAGTAAAACCAAAAGATATTGCAACAGCAAATCCTAATGCACCCAAAGTTCTAAAGTTAAATTCGGTTCTGTTAATTCCAAATCGCAATAAAACAGTTGCTAAAACAGCAGCCAAAAAGCCTGAAGAAATTATAGCTAATGCTACTCCGGAAACTACTCCAGGCTCCCATGAAGTTGCTGCCAAAGAAACGCTTTGGGGAATTTCCAAAAAATACAATGTTTCAGTTGATGACTTAAAGAAAGCCAATCCGCTTCTGGAAAGTGAAGGTTTAAAAATCGGACAGCAAATTAATATTCCGTCTAATACAGCTACAACAGCTACAACAGCTGTAGCAGTTGTACCTGTAATCGAAAATGTTCAGGAACCTGCAATGGTTGAGGTAACCAGAGAAGTTTTGTCAAAAGAAACGAAATATGCGATAGCAAAGGAGTTTGGGATAACCGTTAAAGAATTGGAAAAACAAAATCCTGCAATTAAAAAGAGGTTAAAAGTGGGGTATCTGCTTAAGATTAATGTTTCTCCGGAAAAAGCAGCAGCCTTACAAGAAGTAAAACCTATCGAAACCACGACATCGACACCATCTATACAAATTGCTGAGGAAACTGTTGTGAAAAAAGATTCCACATTTGTTAGAGGGATAAACAATAATTCGGAACTTATTGAGCAATTGATTGTAAACGCAACGGAAAATATCGGGACGCGTTACCGGTCCGGTGGAACCACAAAAGCTGGTTTTGACTGCTCAGGATTAATGATTTGTACCTTTAATAATTTTGACATAAAACTGCCTAGAAGTTCGATCGAACAATCCAGAATTGGAGTTAGAGTTGACACTGATGCCGCACAAAAAGGAGATTTAATTTTCTTTAAAACTAACGGAAGACGCCGTATCAATCATGTTGGAATGGTTGTCGAAGTGACCGAAGGAGAGATTAAGTTTGTGCATTCTTCTACACACGGCGGGGTAATGATTTCGTCCACAAAAGAACCTTATTACCAAAGAAGTTTTTCTCAGGTAAACCGTGTTCTTCAATAGTTTTTAATAGTTAAGCAGTATTGTTTTAAATTCATCTATTGGAAACGGCTTGTTTAAAAAAGCACTTACATACTTATTTGCTGTAATTGCAGCAATTTCGTCAGGATCTAAAGTCGATGAAAGTATGTAAATTTGGATTCCTTTTTTTATTCCTTTTTTTAATTTATGAAATTCCTCTAAGAATTCAAAACCATTCATAATTGGCATTTGAATATCCAGTAAAATGATAAGCGGGTGGTCATTGTTTTTAGTAACAAGCCACTGAATTCCTTCTCTGCCATTATTCGCAATGATGATCTGATCGATATCAAGGACTTTTGTCAGTAGTTGTTTGATGACAAGCTGATCAATCAAATTGTCTTCGATAACCAGGAATATGGGCTTAATTTCCATGATAATTTGGAATTGCTACAATAAATTTACTTCCGATAGTGTTTTCAGAGAAAACAGAAATACTTCCTTTGATGTTTTCTACAGCTTCCTTTACAATGTAAAGACCCAATCCCGAACCTTTGTTTTTGTTCGTACCAAAATACATTTCAAAAATATTGTTTTTAAATTCATCTTTAATTCCAATACCGTTATCTGTTATTTCAATTTTGTTGTAACCCTCTTCCGTATAAGTTTTAATCGAAATAAACATTTCCTCCTTATTAATGTCGGCATATTTTATAGCATTCGAGAGCAAATTCGAGATAATGATTCTCAAACGCAAGTCGTCGCTTTGAATGGTATCGATTAATAGTTCTTTTGTGAATTTTATTTTATTGGCATTTTCAATATGCATCAACTGCGAAATGGATTCGTCTAATAATTCCTTTAAACTGACAGGTTCTATAATAACTTGTTTTCGTTTGTTTTTGGAATAATCTATAATATCAACGATGAACTGATCTTGTCTGACAAGGCTTTTGTGCATGAGTGTTAAATAGTCTCTTACTTGTTCAATATCATCCTCTAGTTGAGTAATTTCGATCAATCCTTTTAGAGATGTTATAGGTGACCTTAAATCGTGTGATGCGCTATAGACAAATCGGTCCAGTTCATGATTTACATGGATTAGATTTTCGTTTTTTTCTTCAATTTCTTTTTTGGAGATGACCAAACGTTTGACCATAATCGAATAATAGGTGCACACGCTTATTACGATGATCAGAATAAAAATAATATTGGTGATGATCAGAAGACTTTTGATTTTTCGTGTTCCTTCTCCCAGAGTATTCAGGAAGTTACGTTCGTTAATAGTGAGTTTATCGCTGATCGTACTAATTTCATTAAGAAATTTTTGCTGACTGGCCGGAGTTAATAGATTTTGTTTGATCTGCGCATCGACTTGCTGACCCAACTTAGATAATTTAGCGATTAATTCGTCACCCTGACCCCATTCGTGAATCGCTTTTGCCAAAAAAGATACATCTTTGAAGTTTACAAACAGCCAGACAATGTCATCCAGGTCATCTTTATGATTTCGTCCTGTTAGAAACCCTCTTCGGGCAATTTCGTTGTCTCCATATTTCAAAAGCGATCTTCTGGCAATACCATCACCCTGAGGGACTTTTAACTCCTGAGAAAAGAGCTTCCATTGGTTTGTGTCTTTAGTGAAAAGGTACATAATGAGATATCGTGCAGCATCCTTTTGTCCTTTTGAATAATGGGACTCCCCATGAACATAAGCCCTGTTTGCGGAGAGTATTTTTATGGTAAAAAAGTTGATACAGATAAGTAAAGCGCAGGAAATAAATACAATTATCAATAGAATGAAAACATTCGGGAAGCGTATATTTTTAAAAAACGGACTCTTAGACATAGTTTTCAGATTTGGAGGTTAATACTGCTTTTTCTGTTAAGAGCGCTTATTGTTGAAGGAGTCCTTTAAAAAAAATCAGGTTACTGAGAGTGTTGTCTTTTGACGGTTTTAAAATAAACAATTGTTAATAAAAGATTGATTTTTCAAAATTGTTTTATGCATGCATAAATTTAGTAAAAAAAGAACAGAATTTTAGAATTAGTGTTTTTTTCTTACGGGATAATTAATTTTTGTTCCAATTTTGTTGTAAATAAATAAAATGTATTCTGTGAAGGCTCTTATTTTAAATTAGTAAGACTAAGAAAAGGAAAACAATTTTAAAATTTAATACATAAGAACAAACTGAAAAGGGTTAAACAGAAAAGTTTTTGTTTAACAATTCTCTGATGAATTAAAAAGAAGTTCTTCTCGCTTAGTGAATAGGATTACTCCGTCTAAGGACTATAAATAAGAATCTAAAATCAACACTCTAAAATCTTAAATTTCAGAAAAAAGTATATCTTTAACCAACCGAAAAACTAAAATTATGCAAGAAAACGACCAGGAACATTTTAAAAGAGAACTTGGATTATTAGACGGAACCATGCTTGTGGTAGGTTCTATGATTGGATCAGGAATATTTATTGTGAGTGCCGATATCGCCAGACAAGTAGGTTCGGCAGGATGGTTAACTTTAATTTGGCTGCTCTCCGGACTGATTACGGTTATAGCCGCAGTAAGTTATGGTGAACTTAGCGCGATGTTTCCAAAAGCAGGAGGACAGTACGTGTATTTAAAGGAAGCTTACAATAAACTAATTGCCTTTTTGTACGGATGGAGCTTTTTTGCTGTAATTCAGACCGGAACAATTGCTGCGGTAGGAGTTGCTTTTTCAAAATTTGCAGCTTATTTGTACGAACCATTGAGCGATGAAAATATACTTTATGAATTAGGTTTCTTTAAACTCAACGCCGCTCAGTTGGTTTCGATTTTTACAATTATTGTATTAACGTTCATTAATAGTAGAGGGGTGAAAAACGGAAAAATTCTGCAAACCGTTTTAACCATCATCAAAATTTTGTCATTGTTGGGATTAATTGTTTTTGGTCTAACCTTAGGTGCTAAAGCTTCAATCTGGGATGCCAATTGGACTGATGGCTGGGTGACACGTAGCTATAATGCCGAAAGCAGTTCATGGCTGCCTATTAGTGGAACCACTTTGATTACCGGAATTTCTGCCGCAATGGTGGGGTCCTTATTTTCCAGTGATGCCTGGAATGGAGTTACCTTTATTGCAGGAGAAATAAAAAATCCAAAACGAAATGTAGGTCTAAGTTTGTTTTTAGGAACTTTTATAGTAACGATTATTTATGTGCTAACCAATTTGATGTATTTGGCGGTAGTTCCGTTTGAGGAGATTGCTACAGCTAAATCAGACCGAGTAGCGGTAGTGGCTTCACATTACATTTTTGGCAATATGGGTACATTGATTATAGCAATAATGATTATGATTTCGACTTTTGCCTGCAACAACGGATTAATTATGGCAGGTGCGAGAGTGTATTACACGATGGCGAAAGACGGTGTTTTCTTTAAAAAAGCAGCTGTTTTAAACGAGTCGAGTGTTCCTGGATGGGCTTTGTGGGCACAGTGTTTCTGGGCTTCGGCTTTGTGTTTGACAGGAAAGTATGGAGATCTGCTGGATTTTGTAATTATCATTGTATTGATTTTCTATATTTTAACGATTTACGGTATTTTTATTTTGAGAAAAAAAATGCCAAATATTGAAAGGCCCTACAAAGCTTTTGGATATCCGTTTTTGCCTATGTTGTATATTGTAATCGCAAGCGCAATCTGTATTTCGCTATTAATTACCAAATTCTCAACTTGTGGATGGGGAGTTTTAATTATGTTGACCGGAATACCAGTGTACTACCTGAATAAACCGAAAGAAGAATAATATAAGGTTGTAAAGGTTCAGAGAGGCAAAGGTTCAAAGGTTAAGTTTGTTTACAAGTTTTATGTACCAAATGGGTGCCTGCAATTTTTTAACTTTGATGTTTACTTCAAAATATAAATGCCTTGTCTTTGACAAGGCATTTTTTTAGCCATAAAATTTAGTGTCTCCGGAAATTTGCCAGATCTGCATGCAAAAAAAAGAGATTTTTTTATGTGGTCAGTCTGGCTGAGTGAAGTCGAAGCTCCTTTTTTATATGAAATTTTTCTTAAAAGAGACTACAGATAGGTGTGTTCTGAAATTGTTCCAGGGGAGCAAAATATTTATAAAGCATGTGATTTCGCAAGATCAAAAGCTCCAACGGAGCGCAACAGAAATCTTTGAGAGAGTTCTTTTTTGGTGCTCTGTCCTGAGTAATAAAAAAAACACTACTTATGCGCAAAAGCAAAAAGTAGTGTTTTAAATGTAAATAATCCTGGAAGCGGGCTTGTGTAAATTAAGCGATTTCGGCTTCAACAGTTGATTCTATCGTTGAATTAATAATAGATAAAGTAAGAGGATCTGTTTCTCCTGAGAAAAAAGCATCCAAAATTTCCTGAAATACAGGATTTGTATTTTCTACCAAAGAGAAAAGCGTCATAGACGAACGTAATTTACGGGCGTCTAAATCTCCTAAAATTCCATCGGCTGATTTTCTTTTAAAAGTTAAAAACAGTTCAGAAATTTCGATAAGATGTTTTCCTAAAATAGGGTGTTCTAAGAACTCGGTTGCTTCTTTTAGATCGTTAATGGCGTAATAATTTGCTGTATCGCTCTTACCCAATCCTTTTATCTGAGGGAAAATGAACCACATCCAGTGTGTCTCCTTTTTCCCTTTTTTGATTTCGGAAAGAGCAGTAAGATAAAGTTTGTTTTGTGCATCTAAAAAACGCATTAAATCATTGTTTGAATAAGCCATTGTGGTAATGTATATGTAAAAAAAGGTTGCAAAAGTAGTAAAAAAGATAGGGTTTTCCTAGTAAAAGGTTCATACACTGAGGATTTTAACTTTTTGAGGAGGAATTTTCTACACTATTTTAGAATAGAAATAACGCCTTTTCAGTTATTATATTTCAGTACAAGTTTTAGAAAATCAGCTTTTTCTGTTCGTTCTTCTAAAGGTTAAGTTGATTCTTGGTAAAACATCTCGTGCCGTTTTTGGAACCTGATGTTGCCAAAAACTATTGGTCGTTCCTGACATTAACAGAAAGGAACCATGATGAAGCGGAATCTCCACCTGTGGGATTTCTTTCCGGAATTTATGACGCAATCGGAACATTCGGGTTTCTCCAAAAGTGACCGAAGCAATAATGGGGTCTGGGCCGGAGTTATGTTCTTTGTCACTGTGCCAGGAAACACCATCATTGCCATTTCGATATAAATTAAGCAGGAGGCTATTAAATTCAAGCTGGGTTTCTCTTTCGACACGGCCTCTGATCGTTAATAATTCATAAGTCCAGTCAGGACCATTTGGATCTGCTCCAACATTATCTTTATCTTCGTACCATGAAATCATTCGGGGTGCTGTAACAATTTTATCATACATTTCCATTTCATATTCTCTCCATTTCGTTTGATGAAGTATTTTTTCATAAAAACGATCGGATTCTTCTTTGGTAAAAAAGTTGTCGATCAAAATAAGTTCTGCATCAGGCAAATCAAATATTTTTTTTCCTTTCAAACCTGTGGCAAATAATTCGGTATCGCTAAATAGTGTCATAAGTCAATACGTTAAGTTTATAGCTCTATTTTTAAAATTAGATTCGTTTTATATTCTTGATGTCAGCAAATTTTTGTTGAAAAAAACTTTTCGGGGATTCTTCTCTGCATAGGCAAAAATCAACTGTTCAATGTATTGATTGCTTTTATAAGGCGTTGCATAATTTTTTACTTCTGAAGGATCCGTAATCGCAACATCTAACGGAATATATCCCATACCATAAAAATGACCGTTTTCTATCCAAATGCAACTGCGTTCGTGCGCTGTTCTTCCTTTTTCTATAATGGCAAAAGTGGGCCTGTTACTTTGTAAAAAATCAATAGCATTGTCGACTTGCTCATTGTGGAGGAAGGTATCCGGCAAATCTGTGATATCATTATTTTGAAATAGCTCTCCTTCTTCAGCTTTTGAATATTTGCAAAATCTATAATCAATTTCAAATCGTTCTGCTAAACCCCGCAGTATATTTGTTGCTTCGTGTAAACTACTGAAGTGCTCAATACACGACTGAAATTTATTGAGTTTCCCGATAGCCAGATACTTATATCCATTACGGGCTTCATATTGATACAATCCAAATTTTGGTTCAAATCGCTTTAAAGCTCTATTGTAAGTAGGCCAAAGATGTTTGATTTCAGTACATTCCAACAGAAGTGCCATCAACTCGTTGCCACAAACTTCATAGGAAATGGAATAAATATCCCGTAAGAAATGTTGTCTTTGCGGATTGATATTGTGGCCGCTGAAATGAGAAGCAACACGTTTTTTTATATTAACCGCTTTTCCCACGTAGATTACTTTTTTTACCTCATTATAAAAATAATATACCCCTGGTTTTTCCGGTAAATTATTAAAATCTTCTGGAGGAAGGTTAGGAGGTAAGCGCTGATCCTGTGCCGTGTTTTTGATCATTTGTTCGATATGACCTTCATCGTCCCATTCGAGTAATCGCGAAAACAATATAGCAGTAGCTTCTGCGTCGCCTCCGGCGCGATGCCTGTTTTCTAAAGGGATGTCGAGCGAATTGCAAAGTTTTCCTAAACTATAGGAGGCGAAACCCGGTCTGATTTTTCTGGCTGCGCGAACGGTACATAACTTTCTGGCTGTCCATTTGAATCCGGATGCCTCAAGCTGGTGGCGAACAAACGAATAATCGAAATTGACATTATGAGCAACAAAGATCCGGTCGTTTAGCAATTCCATTACTTTTTCGGCAATATCATCAAAAATAGGAGCATTGGCTACCATTTCATTATTAATACCCGTTAAGGCAAAAATGGGAAGCGGTATTTCCTTCTGCGGATTTACGAGCGTCTCAAAGCGTTCCATTACTTTTTTGCCGTCGTGAATGACAATGGCAATTTCTGTAATGCAGCTGCCACTGGCGTTACCACCTGTGGTTTCAATATCGACTATGGCATATTCCTGCTTTTTCATCTTATTTGTATAAGGTCAAACTTATTTCTTTTTAGTTTTCAGTCTCAGTGTACACTTTTTTAAGGACTGTTTATTTGGCTGAAAACGGTGTCGACTGCGATTGAAAACTAAAACTTCATTCGGTGTCGGGGTAAATTAATTTCATGTCCTTGCGGATAAGGCTCCCGATGTGTTGGACTGACATCTTCCTTAATCTGGCGCTGTGTTTTAAACTGATCTTTGGCGTCCATATAACGCGGATCGGGAATAAAAGGCATTTTAGCCATTTTGGTTATGGTAATGGTTGGAAAATGATAATCGACTTCGACATTTCCTAGCAAAAGATAGCAACCACCACCCTGAAAAGGATAGTTTGCGAGACTGTCCGGAAAATGTGCGGTGTCAAAATAAGTACCTTCATGATCGATCCAGGTGCCAAAATACATGGTTCCTTTTTTGGTTGGAACCTGTTTTCTTGAAATCAGATAAGCAAGCATACGAACCTGTTTTTTATGACAGGCTGTTAAATCTCTGGCCATGATATCACCTCGGTATTTAGTTTGCAAAAGATCAAAAACAGTACAGGAAACAGGAAAACTCAGGAGCTCAATCTCATCAAAGGCATCTTCATATAAAGAACGTTCCAAAGTTGGGAGTTTGTATTCTTTTACTGGTTCCTGTATCAGCCTCAGATTTCTGTTTTCAGGTTTGAAATTGTTCAAAAGCAAACTGGCAACAACTAAAAGCTGATTTTTGGTTTTTCCTGTAAAACGAAAAGCATCTATAAAAATTAGAATTTTCATGTTTTCAATCCCGATAGGAATTCTGTTGATAAAATCCTCCAATGAAAGAAAATCACCATTTTTCTCCCGCTCTGATTCGATCAAATGAGCTGTTTTGGATTCCAGACTCTGCACATGCATAAAGCCAAGATAAATGTCTGTGCCGTATAAAGTAGTCTGATATTCACTTTTATTCACGCAGGGGTTGTGTATGCTTCCGCCTGACATACGTGCTTCGTGTACGTAAACCTCGGTTCGGTAAAATCCGCCCTGATTGTTGATGACCGCCGTCATAAATTCTACAGGATAATAAACTTTCAGGAACAAGCTCTGATAACTTTCTACCGCATAAGAAGCCGAATGTGCCTTGCAAAACGAATATCCCGCAAAAGATTCAATCTGACGGTAGATCTCCTGACTCAGTATTTCGGGATGTCCTTTTTGAGCACAGCAGGCAAAAAAGTTGTCTTTTACTTTTTGCAAGGCTTCAAGGGATCTTCCTTTTCCGGACATCGCTCTACGCAGGATATCACCATCTGCAGCGGGCAGCCCTCCATAATGTTGTGCGATTTTGATCACATCTTCCTGATAGACCATAATGCCGTAAGTTTCGCCAAGCTGTTCCTTAAAAACGTCATGGAAATACTGAAACTGATTGGGGTTATTATGGCGAAAAATATATTCTTTCATCATTCCGGATTGTGCTACACCAGGGCGAATGATAGAGGAAGCGGCTATCAGAATTTTATAATTGTCGCAGTTCAGCCGGCGTAGTAAACCACGCATGGCAGGGCTTTCGATATAAAAACAGCCAATAGTGCGACCCTGAGCCAGATAAATGTTGCATAAAGCCTCGTCTTTAGAAATCGAAGTATTGCGAATATCGACTTTTATCCCTCTGTTTTTCTCGATGAGTTTTACACTGTCATCAATATGACCAATACCACGCTGACTTAAAATATCGAATTTTTCGAAACCAATCTCTTCGGCAATGTGCATGTCGAAAAGCACGATAGGAAAGCCTTTTGGAGGCATTTCTAATGGTGTATAATTCGTAATTGGTTCTTCGGAAATCAAAATACCACAGGCGTGCATACTGCGTTGATTGGGGTATTTGCTGAGCATCTGACCATAATACTGAACCTGTTTTACAATTTTATTGGTTTCGTGAAGTTCTTCGGGATTTTTAGCCAGCATATCCAGTTCTTCTTTCGGAAGACCAAATACTTTTCCCACTTCTCTATAAATAGAACGGTATTTAAATTCGACATTGGTACCGCAAAAAGCCACATGATCTTTGCCGTATTTTCCGAAGATATATTCCAGAATTATATTGCGTTCCTGCCAGCTCCAGTCAATATCAAAATCGGGAGGAGTTTTGCGGTTGAGGTTTAAAAAACGTTCAAAGTATAAATCCAGTTCAATAGGGCAGATATCGGTGATTCCGAGACAATAGGCAATAATGCTGTTGGCACCGCTTCCGCGGCCGATATGCATAAACCCCTGACTGTTGCTGTATTGAATAATGTCCCAGGTGATTAAGAAATAGCCGCTGAATTCTAATTCATCAATAACTTTCAGTTCTTTTTCGACGCGTTTTTTGGCTTCCTGATTCTCGTCTTCATAACGGTTTTTGAATCCTTTCCAAGCCAAATCAGTCAGTTTTTCTAAATCTTCCTGACGGCTATTTGTATAGAATTTCTTGTTTTTCGGAACTCCAAAATCATATTCAAAATTACAGGAATCAATGATTTGCTGAGTGTTGGATATAATTTCAGGATATTTTTCATAAAAAGGCAAAAGAGATTCCAAGGATTGCAGAATTTCAGAAGCTTTACAATAATCAGATTCAGTTAGTTTAGATAGAATAACATTAGTATCAATTGCCCGGAGAATTTTATGCAGATTGTGTTCTGTTTTAGTCCTAAAAGTAACAGGCTGTAAAACGACCATCTGATCTATTTTATTTTTGTGTTCGGATGTAAGAAGTCTGGAAACTTCTTCAGGACGAATCCCGATGAATTCATTTTCGCGAAGAACTCCCGGAGCATTTTCTAAAGTATAAATCACGAAAACGGATTTAAATTCAGGTGCAATTGAAGGCAAAACTTCTCCGCTGAAATTATGATGGGTTAAGAAGCAGTTCATTTCGCTCAAACCTTCTGCATTTTGTGCCAGACCAATATATCTGAATTGATGACGGCATCGAAATTCCATTCCCACTAAGGGTTTAATTCCTTTTTCCTGACAGGCTTTTATAAAATCATAAATTCCGGTAATAGTATTGATATCTGTAAGCGCCATTGCTTTTATCCCACAAGAAACAGCCTGGTCAACCAATTCTTTAAGCGGAATTGTGCCATAACGTAATGAATGGAAGGAATGACAATTAAGATACATTATTTGGTACGTTTTAAAATTTCGTCTTTAGTATTGGGTTTAAAATGGGCTCCTGCGCAACGCATTACAGCATCATAGCCATAACGGTTTTTTATTTGGTCCATAGCGGCGTAGAGTGATAGCATTTCCTGAGTATCTTCAAAAAGATCAATTTGATAAGTTCCGCGTACGAGTCCGCTAAAGCGAATGCCAATTAAGCGAAGCCGCATTCGGCGTTGGTAGACCTTATCAAATAATTCGGTTACATTTTTGGTCAGAATATGATCTGCTGAGGTATAGGCAATTTTAGATTGTTTGGTCTCGGTATCAAAATTAGCGTAACGTATTTTGACCGTAATGGTTGAGGTCAGCCATTGTTCGGCGCGAAGCTGGAAAGCCAGTTTTTCGACCATTCCTAAAAGTATTCTTTTGAGTTTTGCAATGTCAATCGTATCCTGAGAAAAAGTGGTTTCGGTAGATATTGATTTTCTTTCCGTATAAGGTTCAACGGGAGTGTGGTCGATTCCGTGTGCTTTTTTCCAGAGCTCCAGACCGTTTTTGCCAATCATTTGCTGTAGCACCTCGGCAGGCATTTCGGCCAGCGTCTGAATTTTGCGAACGCCAATTCTGGACAAAAGCTGAAAAGTAACTGCTCCGACCATTGGAATTTTCTGAATCGATAAAGGATTTAAAAAGTCCTGTACATTCTGTTCCTGAATTTCAAGATTCCCTACCGGTTTGCCTTCTCCGGTTGCAATTTTAGAAACCGTTTTATTAATCGATAATGAAAAACTAATAGGCAGTCCGGTTTCTTTCATTACAGATTGGGCCAGCTCATTGGTCCATTTATAACTACCGTGAAATTTATCCATTCCGGTAATGTCGAGATAAAATTCATCGATACTCGCTTTTTCTAAAACAGGCGCTTTTTCCTGAAGAATTTGTGTAACATCATGGGATAATTGCGAATACAACTCCATATCGCCTTTCATTACTTTTGCATCAGGACAGAGTTTTAATGCCATACGAATGGGCATAGCAGAACGGACTCCAAATTTACGGGCTTCATAAGAACAAGAGGCAACAACGCCACGATCACCACCTCCAATAATTAGAGGTAATCCTTTTAATTGTGAGTTGGTTAACCTTTCACAGGATACAAAAAAAGTATCCAGATCCATGTGTACAATTGCCCTTGCCATTTTCTTGTTTTTTGGAATAAACAAAATTAGTACAGATAATAACATTTTTCATATATTTGCTGTTCCAAATTATAACAAATTAATTATGTCCTTATTTTCAGACAACATCAGAGCATTAAGGGTTAAGCATAAAATATCGCAGGAGAAATTAGCTGAAAACCTGAGTATTACAAGAGGGAGATACGTGAAATACGAAGACGGAACTTCGGAAGCACCGTATGATATTTTAAAGAAAATCGCCTTGTATTTTCATACCAGTATCGATTTATTATTGTCAGTCGATATTCGGAAAATAAACATCGAAAATTTGATAAAACTCGAAGGGAATCGGCTTATTCTACCTATTCAGGTTGATAATTTTGGAGAGAATTATATCGAAATTGTATCCCAAAGAGCAAAAGCCGGTTACCTGAACGGATACGCCGATCCGGAATATATTGAAAGTTTACAGCAGGTTTCTCTTCCGTTTTTAGGTCCTGGGAAACATCGCGGATTTCCGGTAGAAGGTGATTCGATGCCGCCACACGAAGACGGATCGATTATTATTGGACGTTATGTGGAAAGGCTGGGAGAGGTGATGGATGGTAAAACGTATATCCTGATTACCAAAAATGAAGGAATGGTGTACAAGCGTCTGAACAAAAACAAAAAAAATAGTCTGGTTTTAGAATCAGATAATAGTTTTTATCCCAATTATGAAGTGAAAGCTTCTGATATTTTGGAGATTTGGGAATACGAGTGCAACATTGGCCGTTCGGACAAAAAGCAGCAATTGTCTGAAACGGAAAGCATGAAAGAACTGCTTCTTCAGGTTAAAAGAGAGGTGATGGAGATTAAGAATAATACTTCGAATGCATAAGATTTCAGAACGAAGATTAACGATTTTTGATCTAAACCCGATTTATAATTGATATCCGTTTGTCGGTCTGAGCGGAGTCGAAGACCTTTTGTGCCAGGAAGCCCTTCGACTCCGCTCAGGGAGACCATGATCAATAGGCATTTTTTTTAGCCACAGATTACACAGATTAGAAGGATTATTTTTTTTCGCCACGACCCGAGCGATAGCGAACGGATGAAGTAATTCACAAATTTTATTTAAGATCTAAACCCGATTTATAATTGATAGCCGTCTGTCGGTCTGAGCGGAGTCGAAGACCTTTTGCGCCAGGAAGCCCTTCGACTCCGCTCAGGGAGACTATAGTCAATAAAAAAACTAAAAAACCTTCACAAAACCCAATCCATATTGTTTGCCATTATAAAAAGGCATTACCATAGAAGTGGATTTGTTTTCGGAAGAGGATTTAAAAAGTTTTTTGGTGATGTACGGATTCAGCCAATAGGCAATTTTAGTACTCAAAATTCCAATTCCGGCTCCGGCAGCAACATCCGTTAACCAATGACGGTTGTTGTATATTCTGAAAAGGCCCGTTCCGGTGGCTACAGCATAACCCGCAATTCCGTACCAAATTGATTTGTCTTTGTATTCCTGCCATAAAAATTCCGCTCCGGCAAAAGCAGTTGCCGTATGTCCTGAAGGGAAAGAGTTTTTTGAACTTCCATCAGGCCTTTCTTCATGGGTAATCGATTTTAAACCCAAAACAGTTGAAGCCATAATAACGTATGAAGTTACAAAAATAACAGAGCGGTCACGCATATTATTTTTTCCCTTTACACCAAAAGCATTCAGGGCATAAACCGAGGCTGCAGGCGCGTATTGCGAGAAATCATCAATAGTGATTTTTTTGTCAATGTCTTCAGTAACTTCGTTTTTAATCTGCGAATTGAAACTCAGCAACTGATCACTTTCAAGCCCAATAACTCCGTAGCCAATTAAAACGCCCGGAATGATGAGCTGCTTGTAATTGAATTTTAATTGTTGTGAAGTACTGTCAACTTTCGTGATCGAATCATTTTGCTGTGCCTGAGCACCAAAAAAAACAAATAAAAATACCAGAGAAATCGTTTTGTAAAACATCTTTCGTTATTGTTAAAAGTTGCAATATTAACGTATGTATGCACGAAGTATTTTTGGTTTAACTGAACCTTAAGCGAATATTAACCTGCTGGCTTTAAAATAAATAATTGAATTAAGATTGACTAAATATTATGCCGATTTGGATGATCACCCTGAGCGAAGTCGAAGGGCTTTGTAGTAGAAAAGGTCTTCGACTTCGCTCAGACTGACGAATGTCATAAAATTGAATTTGGCTGTTAACTAGGCGGATTAATAACGCAGATAAGATGGATTTTCACCGTATAAATAAAAAAATCCGTTTTTATCGGTTTAAATCCGTGTCATCCGTGTGCCATTTTAAAACTAGCACAAGTAACAGATAGTTATAAAATTGAATTTATCTAAACCTTTAAGGAAAACCAAAACGTACTTCCCAGGCCTAAATTACTCTCAACACCAATCGTTCCGTTTTGAGCTTCGATAAATTCTTTACTGATGGCGAGCCCCAATCCGGTTCCTGATTTCTGACTTCCCGGAATCTGAAAATATTTATCAAAAACTTTATCTTTGTAGCGTGCATCAATTCCTTTTCCGGTATCGATAACCTGAAACGTAATCTGATCGTTTTCTTCTTTTAAGCGGATGATAATTGTACTTTTTTCAGACGAGTAGGTGATCGCATTCGATAAATAATTAATCAAAACCCATCCTGTTTTTTCACTGTCGGCTTTTACATTTTGCAGATGTTCATTGGCCTCAACGACGAGTTTAATTTGCTTTTGCTCTGCCTGAATTTTTACCGCTTCGGTTGCATAATTTACAATGGCGTACGGATTGCTTTTTTCGATGTTTAACTGGATATTCCCGGTTTCTAATTGAGATAAATTAAGCAATTCACCCGTAATTTTCAATAAACGCTGACTGTCTTCTTTAATGCTTTCAACCAGTTGTTTCTGGTCGTCGTTCATCTCGCCCGTTTTATTATTCTGAAGCAATTGAAGGCTCAGTTTTATAGACGCAATCGGTGTTTTTAATTCATGTGAAACGGTTGCAATAAAATTAGTTTTTGCAAAATCGAGTTCTTTAAATAAGGTAATATTTCGAAGGATGATAACATCTCCAATATTAATTTCTTTTTCTTCGCCTGTTGGAGTTATGGTAATATTGATCGTTTCTTTATCAAAATAACTTTCTTTTCCGTGGGCAAAAATCTTCATCGGCTGTTTTTTCTGAGAATCATTTGCCGGTTCTTTCAGAATTAAAGAGCGAATCAAATCATTGGAAACTGCCAAAGCAGAAGCGGATTGACCAATAACATCTTCCAGTTTCATTCCGATAATTTTAAGAGCTTCGTCATTCACAAACAAGATAACACCTTCATGATCTAAGCCAATAATAGGGTCGTGCATGTTATTGATGAGGGTTTCCAGTCGTTTTTTCTCGAAGAATAATTTGTACAAACTACTATTGTTGTATTCCTGAAGTTTTTGCGCCATGGTATTAAAGGATTTTGCCAAATCACCATATTCATTGTGATTGGTAAAATGCACCCGTTCGGAATAATTTTTATTGGCAATTTCTTTAATACTTTGGGTCAGTTCCTTAATTGGATTGGCGATATTATTGGGCAGATTTACCAGTAAATTAAAGGCGATTAAAAAGCAGAGCGTTCCTACAATAGCAATCCACAGATTGGCATTTTCGGCGGTATGTTTGGCAATATCGCTTTTTTGTTTGATGGCATCCAGATTGAGTTTCATAATCGAAAAAATATCCTGCCTGATTTGTGCTTTTACCGTTTCGTTAGAACCGTTTTTTTCTAAAAGGGCAAAGTCATTTTCCAGTTTAGCAGTGGCTTCTTTTTCTCCGGGTTCTGTAACATTGCGGGTTTGTTTCTCCAGATATTCCTTAAAAGTATGAATCGTACTATCACTATTCACTTTGATTTCATCTAGTGACAAAATCATATTTCTGGAATATTCCAGCGTATTGTAATTTGCTTTCAGAATATTTTCGGTATCTGCTTTGATCAAAAACACAGCATATCCGCTCACTAATGAGAGTATAATAATCATTAAAAATAACAATCCGACTCCTAGATTCAATTTGGTTTTAATTCTCATATTTTATTTTTTCTAGTAAAAAGTTAGTTGTGAAATGTAAAATGTATTTCACAAAAACATCTCACATCTCACATTTTACATAAAACATTTCACGATAATATAACAAGATCCACATTTGATAAAGACAGACTATTTAACAAACGTCTGAAAATGGTTGTAGACAAAATTACTTTAAATAAATTTAAATGTGGTTTTCCAATACAAACCGTTGTAATATGTTTTTCTTCAACAGTCATTAAAATGGCGTCGGCAATATTTTGGTTCTCTGTTTTAATAACTTCGGCACCCAGCTGAACAGCCAGTTTAAAATTATTAATCAAATGGCGTTGTTTGTCCAATGCAATTTTGGTGCTGCTTTCTTTGGGAGTTTCTACATACAAAACATACCAGGAACCGTTGTAATAGCTGGCCAGGCGTGCCGCTTTTCTGATTACAATTTTGGCTGTTTTATCGTTGCTGCTAATACAGGCCAGTAATTTTTCGTGTCTTAAAGCATGCAATTGAGGTACTTCGTTTTCTACTTTTCGAACTACCTGACTGGCTACTTCTTTCAAAGCCAATTCGCGCAGTTGTAAAATTTGTTCTGATTTGAAAAAATTAGCCAAAGCGGTCTGAATTTTATCTGCCGTATAAATTTTTCCTTCTTTCAGACGGGCAATCAAATCTTCAGAGGTTAAATCGATGTTTACCACTTCGTCGGCCAATCGTAAAACATTGTCCGGAATACGTTCCTGAACATCAATGCTTGTGATACGTTTAACGTCTTCATTTAAACTTTCAATATGTTGAATATTTACTGCCGATATCACATTGATTCCGGCTTCCAGAATTTCCAAAACATCCTGCCAGCGTTTTTCATTTTTGCTTCCTTCAACGTTGGTGTGTGCGAGTTCATCTACAATTACAACTTCGGGTCTAAGGTTGATAATTGCCTGTACATCCAGTTCTTCCAGCTCTTTCCCTTTATAGAAAATGGTTCGCCGTGGAATCACAGGCAAACCAGATAAAAGCTCATGCGTTTCTTTTCGCATGTGCGTTTCGATGTAACCAATTTTTACATCAATTCCATTTCTTAAAAGGGAATGTGCTTCCTGCAGCATCCGATAGGTTTTACCCACACCGGCACTCATTCCGATGTAGATTTTGAATTTTCCCTTTCGTGATTTCTGAATTAAATCGAGAAAGTGCTGTGCATTATTTTCTTTTTCCATATTTTTTTAAGCTATAAGCTATAAGCCGTAAGCTTTAAGCAATAAAACTTTTGAAAAGCCTATTGCTTAAAGCCTAAAGCTTAAAGCTTAGAAAGAAATCGCCAGCGAAGTCGTTACAAACGCGTTCGTATTCGTTGGGAGATTGTTTTTTGTAAATATTTCATCTTTACTGGAAAGATTTCTTGCTTCTAATCTAAACATTACATTATCAGTGACTAAGTAATCAAAGTTAGCTGAAAATCCGTAAGTTTTAAAACCATTTGGAGTTTGTGTGGCAATGATTACTCCTTTTTCATCACTATAATATTCACCTCGGGCTGCCAGCTGAATTTTATCAGTAGGTTTGTATTGGACAATCAAAATCGGAGAAAACCAGGTATCGTATTTGTTACTGTTTTTAGCCGACTGTTGTGTTCCAATATCAAAACCGGCTGTAATATTGGTTTTATCCGTTACTTTAAATTGTCCGTAGAAATTATTAAAGTAACGCCATTTTTTGTCGATATCCGGTTGTTCATTTCCAACATAAGTACTCCAGTTTAAAACCACTTTGTCTGTTGGTTTGTAAGTGACCTGAGTTCCAAATGCAGGAGTTTGATTGCCTTCTACTTTTTGGATACGCTGCCAGCCGTTTAAATACATACCGGCTAAATACCATTCTCCGGACTCCGAAGTGTAACCAATTTTAACTCCCGTTTCATAATAAGGAGAGTTTTCAGCCAGAATACTTCTGGTTAGATTTTGACAATCTTTTCCGATAGCACTTTCAAAACCAAGATGCGAAGGCATAATTCCCGCATCGACCCATAAGTTATGAGAAGAAGAAATCTTCACCCCCACATTTGCTTCATATACATTTTTTAACAAACCCTGTTCGGCAGCCAGGTTGTACTCAGCGTAAGTTCCGGCCATCAGCGCAAAATTTCCACGAACATTGCCTTTGCTGTAGTTCACTTTTGCTAATCCTAAATTGATGTTCATTTCATTACTTCTATTGTAGTTGTAAATAAATCCCGGACGAGTATGATTATCCGGTTTTGCGAAATCATAGCTGTAATAAACGTCTACATATCCTGAAAATGTAAACGGACTTTTAGATTCTTCCTGAGCATGTAAATTGCTAAAACCAAAAGCGATTAAAGCAGTAAGTATTGTTTTTTTCATTTCTGTGGTATTCAATTATTTATTTAGTAGATTTTTTTTAGGAGCTAATCCCGCTATCCACTGCAATCTTTTGTGTCCGCCGCCGCGGACACAAAAGGATTTCCGTTTCTATCGGGGCTAGGGTATTTGGGGCAAAAAGGGGTTTTGTATTATAATCGATTTTATATCCTAACAGGTTTCCAAAACCTGTTCGAAGAAAAACCTTAGAACCTTAGTATCTCAGTATCTCAGTACCTTTATTTCAATTGATCAAGAGCAATGTTAAGTTCCAGAACATTAACCGTTGATGGTCCTACAACAGCGGTATTGATTTTAGATGCTACCAAAGCTTTCACTTTAGCTTCGTCTAATTTTCTTTCTTTGGCAATACGTTTTACCTGAATCAAAGCACCTTGTGGTGAAACATTCGGATCTAAACCGCTTCCTGAAGCTGTAACCATATCTGCCGGGATCTCTGATTTTTTCAAATATGGATGAACGATTAAAAATGTATCCACTCTTTTTTGAACCAAAGCCAGATATTCCGCATTGCTTGGTCCTTTATTGCTTCCGGCACTTCCGGCGGCATTATAATCTACAGCCGAAGGTCTTCCCCAGAAATAATTGGGTTTATCGAATTTCTGACCAATTTTTTGGTACCCTACCACTTTTCCGTTAACCGAAATGGTTTCTCCTTTTCCTTGATTTGTAGCAAATTGAGCGATTCCGTAGATTGCCAGAGGATAAATAACGGCAAACAGAATTACGGTGATCAGTGTAAGTTTTAATAGTGAAAGTATATTTTTCATTTTTTTTATTTTTTAAGTTTCTGAGACGCTAAGTCTCTAAGATGCTAAGGGAAAAACTCAGGATCTTAGCAGCTTAGTCCCTTAGTAACTTCATGTTTACATAAATAGAGCAACAACTATATCAATTAACTTAATTCCGATAAAAGGCACAAGCAAACCGCCTAAACCATAGATCAATAAGTTTCTTTTTAAGATCGCACTTGCTCCGATTGGTTTATAATCAACACCTCTTAAGGCTAATGGAATCAATATAGGAATAATCACCGCGTTAAAAATTACAGCCGATAAAATAGCACTTTCCGGACTGTGCAGGCGCATGATATTTAAACCTTCCAATGCCGGGATTGCCGTGATGAAAAGAGCAGGAACAATAGCAAAATATTTCGCTACGTCATTGGCAATGGAGAAAGTAGTTAAAGTTCCTCGGGTCATTAATAGCTGCTTACCAATTTCGATAATTTCGATTAATTTCGTTGGATCATTGTCAAGATCCACCATGTTTCCGGCTTCTTTAGCAGCCTGTGTTCCGCTGTTCATGGCAACACCCACGTTAGCTTGTGCAAGAGCAGGAGCATCGTTGGTTCCGTCACCCATCATGGCTACCAGTTTACCCAGATTTTGTTCGTTTTTAATGTAGTTCATTTTATCCTCAGGTTTTGCTTCGGCGATAAAATCATCCACACCGGCAGCCTCGGCAATAAACTTCGCAGTAAGCGGATTATCTCCGGTTACCATCACCGTTTTAACGCCCATTTTTCTCAAACGGTCAAAACGTTCTTTCATTCCCGTTTTAATGATATCCTGTAATTCGATAACACCTTGTACCAGATTGTCTTTAATAACTACCAGCGGTGTTCCTCCTTTAGAAGAAATATCAATTACTTTTTGAGCAATATCTTCCGGGAAAGAGTTTCCGGCCTGAAGTGCAATGTTTTTTGCAGCATCCTGAGCTCCTTTTCTAATATTGGTTCCGTCTTTTAAAACAACTCCGGAAGTTCGGGTTTCTGCGGTAAACTTAATTAAAGTAGCACCTTCAATAGATAATTTATTGGCAAGTTCGGCTCCAGCCAATTCCACGATACTTTTTCCTTCCGGAGTGTCATCTGCCAATGAACTTAGCACGGCAGATTTTATAAAATCTTCTTCTGAAACACCTTTCGCAGGATAAAAATTCGTTGCTTTTCTGTTTCCAATAGTGATGGTTCCGGTTTTATCCAAAAGTAAAACGTCAATATCTCCGGCAGTTTCAACTGCTTTTCCTGATTTTGTAATAACGTTAGCACGCAACGCTCTGTCCATACCCGCGATACCAATAGCTGAAAGCAAACCACCAATTGTAGTTGGAATTAAACAGACAAATAAAGAGATGAAAGCAGCAATTGTGATAGGTGCATTTGCATAATCTGCGAATGGTTTTAAAGTCACACAAACAATTACGAAGATCAAAGTAAAGGCAGCCAGTAAAATCGTCAAAGCAATTTCGTTTGGTGTTTTCTGACGGCTTGCACCTTCTACCAAAGCAATCATTTTGTCTAAAAAGCTTTCGCCGGGTTCAGACGTTACAATTACTTTTATTTTGTCTGATAATACTTTTGTTCCACCGGTTACAGAGGATTTATCACCACCGGCTTCTCTAATTACAGGAGCACTTTCTCCCGTAATGGCACTTTCGTCAATGGTAGCCAATCCTTCGATAATTTCACCGTCAGTGGCAATTAAATCACCCGCTTCACAAATGAAGATATCTCCTTTTTTCAATTCAGAAGAACTGATGTTTTTGATTTCTCCGTTAGGTAAAATTTGTCGGGCCGGAGTTTCTTCACGTGTTTTTCTTAAACTGTCGGCTTGTGCTTTTCCTCTGGCTTCAGCAATAGCTTCAGCAAAATTAGCAAACAATAAAGTGGCCAGTAAAATTAAAAATACAATTAGGTTGTAAATGAAACTACCCTGATCCTGCGCGCCCATTAAAATGGAAACACAAACAGCAAACATAATGGCGGTTCCTATTTCTACGGTAAACATTACCGGATTTTTGATCATCAATTTTGGATTAAGCTTTACAAAAGACTGCACCAAGGCTTCTTTTACCTGTTTGCTTTCAAACAATGATGTGGATTTATTATGAGTCATTTTTCTTTGTGTAAAATGTTATTTGTGAAATGTTATTTGTGAGATGTAAGATGTAAAATGTTAATTGTGAATACGATTTCATTTTACACCTCATATTTCACATTTTTTACATTGTAAAGTATTCTGCCAATGGACCTAGAGCCAATGCCGGGAAGAATGATAAAGCAGCGATAATTGCGATTACGGCAAAAACCATTATTCCAAAAATTGTAGTATCCGTTTTTAAAGTTCCTGCACTTTCCGGGATGTATTTTTTACCTGCCAGTAAACCTGCGATAGCCAATGGTCCAACGATTGGAATAAAACGGCTTAACAATAAAACAATTCCTGTAGTGATATTCCAAAACGGATTATTATCTCCTAAACCTTCAAAGCCTGAGCCATTGTTGGCTGCACTTGAAGTATACTCGTATAACATTTCTGAGAATCCGTGATTTCCGGGATTGTTAAGCCAGCCTGTTGCGTTTCCGCTAAACCACCATCCCATTGCAGTGTCATTGGCTGCAAAATAAGAAGCTAAAGCAGTTCCGGATAAGATCAATAATGGGTGTAGAATCGCAATAAAAGCGGCAATTTTAACTTCGCGGGCTTCGATTTTCTTTCCTAAAAATTCAGGTGTTCGTCCTACCATCAATCCCGAAATAAATACAGCAAGAATAATGAAGATATAGAAGTTCAGAATACCAACACCACAACCACCGTAGAAGGCATTTACCATCATGGCAAGCAATTCCATAGCTCCCGAAACCGGCATTGAACTGTCGTGCATACTATTTACAGAACCTGTAGAAATTACTGTTGTAGCAATACTCCAGAAACCTGAAATGGCAGGCCCTAAACGAACCTCTTTTCCTTCCATTGCTCCGGTTGTCTGAGCGATTCCCATTTTCTCAATAGCAGGATTTCCGTTCATTTCGCTCATTACCGTCGGGATAACAAGCAAGAGGAATCCAACCGTCATAACGCCAAAAATAACATAAGATAATTTTCTTTTTTTCAGATAAAAACCTAAAGCGAAAATCATGGCAAACGGAACAATCAATTGTGCCCATAATTCAACCGCATTACTAAAATAGGTTGGGTTTTCCAGCGGATGTGATGAATTGGCTCCAAAGAATCCACCACCGTTTGTACCAATATGTTTAATAGCAATAAAGGCAGCAGCAGGTCCGCGGGAAACTTCTACCTGGTCACCTTGTAAAGTTGTAATAGCATCTTTTCCTTCAAACGTCATAGGAGTTCCACTAAACAATAGAGCAACTGCTACAATAGCAGAAAGAGGCAATAAAATACGCGTACAGCTTTTGATGAAATAATTGTAAAAGTTACCCAGTTTTTCAGTTGTTCTTTCCTTCATTGCAGTGAAAACCATTGCAGCTGCGGCCAGTCCTACACCCGCAGAGACAAATTGAAGAAACATTAGGAACATTTGTGACAGATAAGAAACACCGCTCTCTCCTGAATAATGCTGTAAATTACAATTGACAACAAATGAAATGGCAGTATTAAAAGCCAGATCCGGACTCATCGACGGGTTGTTATCGGGATTTAAAAATAATGACCCCTGGAATAATAAAATAAAGAAGCAAAGAAAGAACCAAATCATGTTAATACCTAAAAGAGCTTTTAAGTGTTGTTTCCAGTTCATTTCTTCAGTGGAATTGATACCACTGATTTTAAAGATAATTTTTTCAATTGGATTGAAAATTGGGTCAAAAAGTGTTTTGTCACCTAAATAAACTTTAGCGATATATTTTCCTATTGGAATGGCTAAAACTATCGTGATGATAAAAATACCAATGACACCTAGTAACTCTGTATTCATATTTTGTTTGTTAGAAAT
This sequence comes from Flavobacterium tructae, assembly GCF_002217475.1. GTDB lineage: Bacteria > Bacteroidota > Bacteroidia > Flavobacteriales > Flavobacteriaceae > Flavobacterium > Flavobacterium tructae. The sequence goes on along the minus strand of NZ_MUHH01000020.1, from coordinate 4,435 downwards.
TAAATAAAGTTTAAGCTTTTACAGATACATGATAAGTATGATAAAGGCTAATGTCCAAGCCATGTAAACAGATACCAGAAATATTTTTTTGGATTGTGACTTTTTCATTTTTTTAGAATTTTTCGGGTTTGATTAATACGTAAACCAAATAGCCAAAAACGGCGATCGAAATAATAAATAGTGCTGTCATGATTTAGATTTTTTCAAAAAATTCAACAGATTTGAAACAAATGCCAAAGAGCAGGGCACCCAGTGCGAGTAAGAGAAAGGTGATTAACATAGATTATTGGATTATTAGATTTGTTATTTGTGAGATGTTAGTTGCAAGTATGATTTCATTTTACAGTTCACATCTTTTTTTTTGCATTTTGCCGAAATCAGACTCCTGAAGTATTAATTTGTCTGATATATTCTGCTCTAAGCGTTTGTGGAAAAAGATGTGAGATATTGCAGTGACGCATTTCCATAAAAGAAGAAACAGAGAAAACATATACATTTGAAATAGCGTTCTTAGTTTCTATACTTCCGTTGATGAATAGGCGTTCAGCAAGAGCCAGACATTTTTTTGCCCGAACAATATTGCCGGATATAATTGATTTTTTGGTTATCTCAGCAAAGCGTTCTGCTTGTTTGTAGATTGAAGTGACTTGATTTTTCATAAGAATGAATTTTTGTGTTCTTCCCACTTATGCCAAAAGTCAGACCTAAATTGTAAAGGAATAGGTAAGGTGTTGCTGATAAATGAATTACGGGTTTGTGCCAAAAATGAGGCATAAAAAAAGCCTATCAAAATGATAAGCTTTTATTGAAATGATAAGGAAATTTTAAGTTGCTTATGAAGCGTGAAAAGTAAAAAGCGAGGTGTAAAAGGTAAAATAGGATATTTAAAGAGTAAAAGGTCAGAATTTCACAAATCGCATTTCACATTGTCACATTACTACTGAATCCCATACTCGTCTAATTTTCGGTACAAAGTTGCAATGCCAATTTCGAGTAAACGGGCAGTTTCGGCTTTATTTCCTTTGGTATAATTTAAAACCTTCTGAATGTGTAGTTTTTCAATACTCTGCATCGAAAAGGCCGACATTTGCTTAGTGTTTTTCTCTGTTTCCTGTTGCATTTCGTATGGTAAAACAGCTGAGGTCAGCGTATCGTCACTGCTTAAAATAACCGACCTTTCGATAATGTTCTTAAGTTCACGAATATTTCCCGGCCAGGAATAATGTTCTAATTTATGGATAAAATCATCACTTATTTGTAGTGTCTTTTTATTCGTTTTCTCAGAGAATTGTTTGACAAAAGTATGTGTTAAAAGCGCAATATCTTTTATTCTTTCACGTAAAGGTGGAAGTGTAATCTCAAAAATGTTTAGACGGAAATACAAATCCGAACGAAAACGGTGTTCTTCGCTTTCTACTTTTAAATCTCTGTTTGTTGCGGCAATCAGTCTGAAATTTGATTTCTTTGGAGTGGTATCTCCAAGCGGAATGTACTCGCTGGTTTCTAAAACACGTAATAATTTGGCCTGCAATTCAATAGGCATTTCCCCAATCTCATCCAGAAATAAAGTACCGCCATTGGCCTCTTCAATAAAACCTTTTTTATCTTTTAAGGCTCCCGTAAAAGCACCTTGTTTATGTCCGAAGAGCTCACTTTCGAGAATTTCTTTGCTGAAAGTACTGCAGTTTAAAGCGACAAAAGATTTACCTGTACGATTACTGTTTTCGTGAATAGCTTGCGCAAAAACCTCTTTTCCGGTGCCGGTTTCTCCGGTTAGTAAAACAGTCGAGTCCGTTTTAGCTACTTTTTTGGCCAAATCGATAACCTGTTCAATCCCTTTTGATTTTCCAATAATGGTACTGAAAGAGTATTTATCTCCGATGCGTTTTTCAAGCTGTTTGACCTTTTTTTGCAAATGGACTTTTTCGACAGCTTTATAGAGTAGCGGAATAATTTTATCATTATCGTCACCCTTTACAATATAATCGAAAGCACCATTTTTCATGGCCTGAACACCATCCGGAATATTCCCGAAAGCGGTAAGTAAAATCACTTCAATTAAAGGGAAGCTGGTTTTTATATTTTGCAAAAAGTCAACGCCATTTCCGTCAGGCAATTTTACATCACATAAAACGACATCAATATCAGTTTGTTCGAGTTTTTTAAAACCCGATTTCAAATCTTTGGCTTCAATTACTTCAAATCCTTCCGATTTAATAATGCGTGCCAGAAGACTTCTTAGTTTTTCTTCGTCGTCTATAATTAAAATTTTATGTGTCATGTGGGGATATTGTTAAAGCGGGGAGTTAATTTCGAGATACAAATTTACTCTTTAAATCTTTTGACTTACGTATTGTGGGATAAATTTGAAGAAAAAAAGGAGGGATGAATTCAGGTTTAAAAAGTAAAGCGTCCTGTTTTTTCTGAAATTGCTCCAGCGGAGTAAAATGTTTCTGGTAAATGTAATTTTCAGGTATCAAAAAAGCTCCAGAGCAGTGAAATATAAATCTTTTGTGATGTTCCTGAATGAAGTGAAATATTTTTATAAATATAGAATCTATGTCTCTATTAGTTAAAAGCAATTATGCTAAGAGATTATTGAAAATTGTATTTATTATAGTGTTCTGTTCTTACGAAAGAAATATTATAAATCTATTAACAACAGAAAGCAAAAGGTATCCATGTAAATGAAGTAGTTTTGTATTCTAGCATTTTTTTATATGAAAAACCCAATTTCAGTCTCATTATTAGAGCTCGCTATCATCACTCAGGATAGCAATGCCAAAGAAACATTTCAAAAAACAAAAGAAATAGCGCAACTAGCAGATAATTTAGGATACAAACGATTCTGGCTTGCAGAACATCACAATATGGCACATGTTGCCAGTTCGGCTACGGTGGTGTTAATTGGTTACATTGCCAGTCAGACTCAAAATATTCGGGTAGGTTCCGGTGGAATCATGCTGCCCAATCATTCTCCTTTAATAGTAGCAGAGCAATTCGGGACCTTGGAAATACTTTATCCGGGCAGAATCGATTTAGGTTTAGGAAGAGCGCCCGGTACAGATCAACCAACGGCTGAAGCTATTCGAAAAGATTTCTTTGAGCAGGCACAGCGGTTTCCGCAAAACGTAACCAAACTTCAGGATTACTTCTCGGTAGAAAATGCAACAGCAAAAGTACGAGCATTCCCGGCCGAAGGAACAAATGTTCCTATCTGGATTTTAGGTTCAAGTATGGATAGTGCTGCCCTGGCTGCTGCTTATGGATTGCCTTATGCATTTGCAGGACATTTTGCTCCCCGACAAATGATACAGGCGTTTGAATTCTATCGTGAAAATTTTCAGGCATCAGATACGTTGGATAAACCCAAAACCATGGCGTGTGTCAATATCGTTGCCGCAGATACCAACGAAGAAGCCGAAAGATTGTCTACAAGTCTCTATCAGATGTTTTTAAATTTAATTCGAAACGACCGCAAAGGATTACAACCACCTGTAGATTCCCTTGATGATATTATGAGTGAAGAAGAGCGCTTCCATGTGAATCAAATGACAGCCTGTACTTTTACTGGAGATCAAATACAGCTGGAGGCAGATCTTAAAAAGTTTATCAGTTATGCACAGATCGATGAGTTAATGGTAACCAGTCCAATATTCGATCGTCAGGCTAAACTTAAAAGTATTCAAATTACAAAAGAAGTTATCGATAGCCTAAATAAGTAACTACATATATGTAATAGTAGATTTGTTTATTGTACCTACTATAGTATACAACCCGACAGGTTTTCAAAACCTGTCGGGTTTGTTTTTTACTACCTATATATAAGGAGTGATTTTGTCCAGCTGAATATAAGATTAGTTTTTGTCCAGCTGAGCGAAGTCGAAGCTTTATCCCGCTATCCGCTGCAATCTTTTGATTTTTAAAGGAAAAATCAAAAGGATTTCCACTACTATCGGGGCTAGGGCATAGGTTTTCAAAAGAAATAAGGCAAGAAAAACAAAAACTTCGCGCCTTTGCGTCTTTGCGATATTAGTAAAAAACCAGTAAAAATGGGACTTTGTATCTAGTAGTTTCATTTGAACGAAGAAAAACCTTTCAAAGCTGAAAATAATTTAATTTGTAAAAGAGGTGTTATCAGGGTGTTAAGATAAAGTTTCGAAAAAGATTAAAAATAAGTTTAGAAAAAGCTTGTAAAAGCGGATAAAGTGACTACTTTTGCACCCGCAACAGCGATAAACGTTCACCGAAATACTGACAAGCGAAGGAATTAAAACAGAAAGAAATTTTCAAAAAAAGATTCTAAAAAGCTTGCGAGTAAAGAAAGAAAGTTTTAAGTTTGCACCCCGCAAAACAAGGGAAGTTCATTGAAAGATTGGTAAGGAGAGAAGTTGAAAACGAAAAGAAATTTTCTGAAAAAAAAACTTCAAAAAAC
>NZ_MUHH01000002.1:416-48745 GCF_002217475.1 Flavobacterium tructae | reverse complement strand
GCTGAATCTTTTTTTATTTATTATACTATTTACTATTTTTTCTTGCTTTTATAGTATTTACGGTATTTCGGATACGTTAAAGCTCCAATAACCGAAATGGTTCCTAACGAATACCAAATCCAGCTTAACGAATGTGCTTCTCCTGTGGCATACGAGTGTAAACCTACTAAGTGGAAGTTTACTCCATAATACGTGAACAATATTGACACAAAAGCGAACATGCTCATTAAATTAAAGAACCACTTTCCTCTAAGTGCCGGTACAAAACGAGCGTGAATTACAAAAGCATATACCATAATCGAGATTAAAGCCCATGTTTCTTTCGGGTCCCATCCCCAGTAACGTCCCCAACTTTCGTTCGCCCATTGTCCGCCCAGGAAGTTACCAATCGTTAACATGATTAAACCAATTGTAATGGACATCTCATTAATATAAGTGATCTCTTTGATATTTAAATCCATTTTAGCTTTGTTCTTTTCATTGGTAAAGAAAATCAATACCAAGGCTACAAAACCTAAAATCATTCCTAAGGCAAAAGGACCATAACTTCCTACAATTACTGCTACGTGGATCATCAACCAATACGAGTTCAATACCGGTTGCAAGTTTGCAATTTCAGGATCAATCCAGTTCATATAAGCTGCCATTACGATCATTGCAGTTACAAAAGCAGATGAAGCTACAGTAAGTTTCGATTTTCTGTCAAAAGCCAATCCGAAGAACATTGTTGCCCAGGCTACGTATATAATAGACTCGTAAGCATTACTCCATGGAGCGTGACCCGAGATGTACCAGCGTGCAATAAGTCCTAAAGTGTGCAGTGCAAACAATACTCCTACCAGAATATGAAAACCGTTGATCGTTACGCGAAGCCATTTCTTCTCCAAAAAGATATTTACAATAGTGAACATCAACATCAGGACGGAAACGGTAAGATACCAGTACGGTAATTTTTTGAAAATATCGTATTTGTTATAGGTTATTTCGGCATCAATTTTCTCCTCGCTTGGTCTTACTTTAGCACCAAATTTCTTTTGGAAACCATTAATACTCTCCACCAACTGATCGGCTGTTGTAAAGTTTTTAGAAATTGAGCCATTGTTTAATGCACTAAAATACATTGGCAGAATTTGCGTCACATAAGTCGAATCCATTCCTTTAAATCCTCCCTGTTGTCTTTCCAGATACGAAACCCATTTGTGATTTGGATCATTCGGAATAGGGAATATTTTCAGAATACTACCACTTAAAGCAGATTCCATCAGATTCACTCTTTTATCGGTATCTATAAAATCTTTCTCAAACTGATTTGGGTTTGCTGCTTTATAGGCTGCATCTAAAAATGGTGAAAGTTTATAATTTCCGTTAGCATCAAAAAATTGTACAAACGCAGCACGTTTAGCCTCTTTCTCTACTCCAATAATTTTACGAATACTGTCGTTTCCGGCTCTTAGATGAATCAAAGGAATTTGTATCCAAACCTGAGCATACTGTGTCATAGACAGGAATACCTGATCAGAATTCATTCCGTTGTACGTATCGCTCTGACTTACTTTTCTAAGCAATTCAGATGAAAAAGTATTCACAGGTTTCATTCTACCACCCGCATCCTGAATGATCAAACGTCCAAATTTAGCGGCATGCGCTTCGGGAGCTTTGTAAATGGTCAATAAAGAATCTAACTGTTTCTGACTTGGCGGTGCAGTAACATGATTGGCATGATCGTTTGGATCTGTGTTGTGATCGTGCTTGTGACCCGGTGTGTGCACATGCGGAGCTTGAGCAAAACCACTTAAACCAATCATTAAAACTAAAATGGTAATTAGTTTTTCTTTTTTCTTTTTTACGCCTTCTAGTTTGCGTTTCAAATCGCCAAAACGGGAATGTTTGGTAAACATAATAGCCATTAAGCCTATGTATAAAAGAAAATATCCTAAATAAGTAATATTAGTTCCCCAGAAATCGTGATTTACAGACAATACTGTTCCTTTTTCGTCCGGATCAAATGAAGATTGAAAGAATCGATATCCTTTGTGATCTAAAACGTGGTTCATATAAATATCAGCATTAAATGTTTCTGTTGAATCCTGAACGGTTACTTTACTTTCAAAAGAAGAATAGCTTTTTTCTGTTCCCGGATATTTTGTAGCGATAAAATCGTTTAATTTTATTTTGAAAGGCAAAACATACGCTTTACTTCCGTAGAACAAACTGTATTCGATTTTTCCAATTTTAACCGTCTGAGGCTCCCCTACACTTCCTTTAGATCCCAAAAGTCTAACTTGTTTTTCCTGTCCGTCAGCTTTAATTTTTACAATCAAAGCATCATGATGTGATTTTGCTTTGTAATCGTTATTCGACTCATAATCTACAACTCCTTTAACGGCAGGATCAGGAAATACAATTCTGATATCACCAATGCTATACAAAGAACGCATCATTAAAGGCTGTACATTATCTTTGCTTACCTTACCTTTTAACTGATCGGCCATTCGCATGAACTCTCCTTCAAAAGGGGTCTGAATCGTATATTTATCTCCTGTAGTATTGATGTTGATCGCACCAGCTGTTGGTTTGTTCAACGCAAATAATACGTTGTGAATGTTTTGTACTTCACCCTCTTTCAGGTAATGCTCTTCACGTCCGCCAGAACCGGCTTCCACCATTTTAAGGTATAACGTTCCAGTAGGATCTGGTTTTATAGTTTCTTTAGCTCCCATGATGTAATTCACGTATGACACTTCAAAAGGAGTCTCATCGAATTTTCCGGAAAGCGTAAAATCATTATTGGTTACGGGTGAAAACAATAAGCTTTTGTCAAAAACTCTGCGTTTCATTTCTCCTTTATATTCGCCATCTGCAAAAACAGTTAAAAATGTTTTATCAGAGTAAACCTGATTCTCAGCAGCCCCTTCACGGATAGGCATCATTCCTTCATAACTAATATATCTTGTAATAAAAGCTCCTAAAAGAATAAAAATAAAGGCAAGGTGAAGTAATAAAGTGGCCCATTTTTCTTTTTTATGCAATTGGTAACGTTTGATGTTTCCAAAGAAATTGATCAAAAAGAAGACCATTATCGCCTCAAACCACCAGGTGTTATAGATTAAAATTCGGGCTGTATCTGTGTTGTACTTACTTTCGATAAAAGTTCCAACACCCATTGCAATTGCGAATGTTAAAAAAAGAACGGCCATTAATCGTGTAGAAAACAAAAAAGAGAATATTTTTTTATCCATTTTTAAGGAATTACATTGTATAAAAGTGGCACAAAAATACTTAAAAATGTTGATTTGCAACGGCTGTAATTTGTTAATAAAAACCAAATATAAATTAGTAAATCAAATCATTCTTTTAAAAACTGTACGCTTAATTTTACAAATTCATAATCTAGTTTACGAATCTGTTTTTTTATGCCACAGATTACGGGATTAAAAAAGGATTTATTCGTTTAGCAAACTTCATTTAGAGCAGTACTTTTTAAATAAATCAACAGAATCATTGCAATCACTATAATCTGTAGCTAAACTTTATTTTATTTTTTGTTCAATTTTAGAAAGCCGTTCCGCTAGGGTTTTAAAAGATTTATTCTCTTCCTTAAGTACCTCAATCTCCTTTGACTGTTGAATGGAATACAAGGTCAACTCTTCAATTTTCTGCAAAAGCTTCGCATTCATTTCCCCCAGATTGATCCCGTTTTCCAAAACTTCTTTCTCACTAGGAATATTTTCTAAATGTCCTTTTTCTTTGATGTGTTTTTCAACTTCTGCAAGTGTAGGCAAATCATACTCTTTTTTAAAGACAAAATCTGACCAGCCTTCCAAAGTTACTTTTACTTCTTTGGAGCGAATGGTACCATTTACATCTAATTTGTTTTGAGGAGTTGTTGTTCCAATACCAACATTACCATTAGGTAAAAAAGTCAAATATGTTTTGTCCCAATCTTTACCTATAAAACTATAAGAAAGAGTTGAAACTCCATTAGTTGTTCCTCCAAATGACCCAAAAACGATATAATTATTACTGTCATTTTCATTCACCACAGAAAAACTCCTCGCCCATCCAGCGGTAACATTAGGGAAATTTGCTTTTATTTTTACTCCATAAGCCGGACCATCTGTACCTATTGAAACATTATTAAAATCTGTGTTCTGTGCGCTAATTTTAGCTACTAAAATCAAGCATAAAAAAGCAAAAAGAGATTTTTTCATTATTTAGTTTTTTTTCTGAGTTCATTAATTGTTTTTTCAAATTTCAGTTGTTTAATCTTCATTTGGTCATTCTCTTTCTTTATGTCAATCATGTAAAGCGTCAACTCTTCTATCTTCTGTAAAAGTTTGGCATTCATTTCCCCAAGATTAATACCGTTTTCCAAAACTTCTTTCTCGCTAGGAATATCTTCTAAATGTCCTTTTTCTTTGATGTGTTTTTCAACTTCTGCAAGTGTGGGCAAATCATACTCTTTTTTAAAGACAAAATCAGACCAGCCTTCCAAAGTTACTTTTACTTCTTTGGAGCGAATGGTACCGTTTACATCTAATTTGTTTTGAGGAGTTGCTGTTCCAATACCAACATTACCATTATCCATTATGGTGAATCGATTATTGCATAAACCAGATCCACAACCTAAATTATCATATGCCCAAAATTGCAAACTGTTTCCATAAGAGCCTGTCATGTTATAAATAGTCCATCTCAGAGCCGTTGAGGGAGAACCTTTTGAATAGTTTATTAAACTTAAATACCCGCCCAACTCTCCTGAAGCAGAGCCTACAATCCCACCATTAACAACCTGTTCTCCTGTAAAAACATTAGCTCCTCGTGTTGCGAATTCAAACCATGCAGGGTTTCTTGAAGACAAATCCGAACCATTAATTTTTCTAAAAAATAACCTGTCATTTTCTACATACGAAGAGGCTATTTGCAATTGATTATTATTGTTTTCATTGCCATGCCGAATCACAAATAAATGATTCCAATTATGACTAAGATCAGGAATACCTCCAATTGTGTTCACACCACTATAGAGTCCAGAAAGTAAAGGAATTGTATAATCATTGGTTGCAGGTGCATATCCATTACCGATTTGTTGGGAAAATCCAATTGCAGTAATTAGTAATGAAGCAATACAAATAATTCTTTTTTTCATTTTAACGTTTTAGTTTTAATAATTAATTCTATCCGGCCTGCAAATGTATATTAAATCATAACAAACTTTAGTAACTTTTTATTTACAATCGGAGCTTTTTCAATCTATCATTCCAAACCTTAAATCGATTTATAGTCTTAAATTAAAAGCTAAGGTTTAAAAAAAATAATACTAATTTTGCGCTATGATTCGAATTACAATAATTGGTTCCGGAAATGTTGCCCAGCATTTGATCAAAGCTTTCTCTAAAAGTGAAACGGTCGAAATTGTGCAGGTATTTTCGAGAAAAAAGGAAGTTCTTGCTTCATTGGTAAGTTTTGAAAAAATTACAGATAGTTTTGACTCTTTGCTAGAAGCTGATCTCTATATTATCGCAGTTTCTGACAATGCGATTTCCGATGTTTCAAAGCAGTTACCATTTCAAAATCGTCTTGTCGTTCATACTTCAGGAGCGGCTCCTATTGAGACTTTAGACATTAAGAATCGTAGAGGTGTTTTTTATCCGCTTCAAACCTTTTCTAAAAATGCCACCATTGACTTTTCAGCAATTCCGGTTTGTCTGGAGGCTGAAAATACCTTTGATTTTCGTGTTTTGGAAAAAGTTGCCAAAAGCATTTCGCAGTCGGTTTACCCAATCAATTCTGATCAAAGAAAGGCTCTGCATGTTGCAGCGGTTTTTGTGAATAATTTCACCAATCATCTGTATCAAATCGGACAGGAGATCTGCAAAGAACATCAGGTACCATTTGACGTTTTGAAACCTTTAATTCAGGAAACGGCTCAAAAAATAAATACACTAGATCCAATTGACGTTCAAACCGGACCTGCAAAACGCAAAGATTCTACTACAATTGAAGCGCATTTGGAGTATTTAAACCATGAAAATCAAAAGAATATTTATAAAATACTAACACAATCTATACAAAATAATGGCAAAAAATTATAAAGAAATAATGAATGACATCACCACTTTCGTTTTTGATGTTGATGGTGTGCTTACCGACAGTTCTGTTTTTGTAACCAATGAAGGAGAGATTCTTCGTACCATGAATATTCGTGATGGTTATGCGATGAAAGCAGCAGTTGAAAGCGGTTACAATGTTTGCATTATTTCCGGCGGAAGCAATGAAGGTGTCCGTGTACGTTTGCGTAATTTAGGAATTAATGACATTCATTTAGGAACTCCCGATAAAGTAGCAACTTTTGCAGAATATACAAAGACTTATAACATTCAACCGGAACAGGTTTTATATATGGGTGATGATATCCCGGATTATCATGTGATGAAATTAGTAGGTTTACCAACTTGTCCTCAAGATGCAAGTCCGGAAATTAAAAACATTTGCCGTTATATCTCGCACGTAAATGGCGGAAAAGGTGCTGCACGTGACGTAATCGAACAAGTAATGAAAGTTCAGGGGAAATGGATGGAACATTTTAACGGAAAACACGATTAATGATTTTAGATTGTAAATTTTAGATTGCACGATCACATCTCACATTTTACAAATAACATAAAACTTAGCCCCTCAGCCCCTCAGAACCTTAGTACCTCAAATAAAAATGAAATTCCTCAAACTCATTCGCTACAAAAACCTGCTCATGCTAGCTTTTATGCAGGTATTATTTCGTTATGCCTTTCTAAAACAGCAAAATATTCCTTTAGCTTTAGCGGATTGGCAATACGGATTATTGGTTTTAAGTACCGTTTTACTGGCGGCAGCTGGTTATGTAATTAATAATATCTATGATGTTGCAACGGATAGTATCAATAAACCTGCTGATGTTGTAATTGGTAAAGGAATTTCTGAAACAACGGCCTATAACATTTATATCGGACTTAATATTACAGGGGTTGCTATTGGATTCCTTTTGTCAAATATCATCCTTAGACCTATGTTTGCCTCGCTTTTTATTTTAATCGCCTCGCTGCTTTACTTTTACGCGACGACATTAAAACAAATTATGATTCTGGGAAATTTTGTTGTGGCCTTATTACTTTCTGTAAGCGTATGGATTATTGGAATTTTCGACCTTTTTCCGGCTACCAATTCTGAAAATCAGGCACAAATGGCGAGTTTCTTCTCCATCTTAACCGATTATGCAATATTTGCTTTTATGATTAATTTTATTCGGGAAATCGTCAAAGACATTGAGGATCATAATGGTGACTACAATCAGGGAATGAACACATTGCCGATCGCTATTGGAATTAGCAGAACCGCAAAAATAGCCTTGGGACTTGCAATAATTCCTTTTATTTCTTGTTTACTTTATATCAAAACCTATTTTGTTGAGAACAATCTTTTTATCGCTACATTTTATGCATTTGCATTTGTTCTGGCTCCCTTACTGTATTTTATTGTAAAAATATTTGGAGCGAAAAATCAAAAAGAATTCCACCATTTAAGTACCGTTTTGAAACTAATTTTATTCTTCGGGATTTTATCCATTCTCGTTATCACCTTAAATATCAAGTACAATGCTTAAAGAAAAACTAAAAAAATATACGTTAATTCTGGCTTCGGGATCGCCTCGCAGACAGCAGTTTTTTAAAGACCTGGATCTTGACTTCAAAATTAGGTTAAAAGACATTGAAGAAATCTATCCACCGGAATTAAAAGCAGTCGAAATCACAGATTATCTGGCAGCGTTAAAGGCCAGTGCATTTGAAGGTGAACTGAATGAAAATGAAATCCTGGTGACCAGTGACACCATAGTTTGGCATGAGAATAAAGCACTAGGCAAGCCAAAAAATGCTGAAGAAGCCTTTACTATGATCAAGTCATTATCCAACACTACTCATGAAGTGATCACCTCAGTTTGTTTTAAGACAAACAGCTCTTCTATTCTTTTGAATGATATTACAAAAGTTACCTTTAATGATTTATCAGACGAGGCTATTTTGTATTACATCGAAAATTACAAACCGTATGACAAAGCCGGGGCTTATGGCATTCAGGAATGGTTTGGTTTTATGGCAGTTGCAAAAGTAGAAGGTTCTTACACCAATGTTATGGGGTTGCCAACAGCCAAAGTTTATGAATATTTGAGTACTTTAGTGTAAAAATTTATTTATGTTTTCTTTCAAAGAATATAGCCAGGAGATCTTAACGACCATAATTCTGATTCTCGTTCTGATAGCGTTGCGCATTATTGTTGCGAAACTAATTCGTCGTTATGCCAGCACAAGTCAGTTACTAGAGCATCGTACCAATTTAGTGATCAAGTACATTCACTTGCTCATGAACATACTGGTTATGATTAGCCTGATTATAATTTGGGGCGTTGAGACCAAAGATATTTTTATAACAGTTTCTTCCATTGCTACTGTAATTGGAGTGGCTATGTTTGCCCAATGGTCTATTTTGAGCAATATAACTTCGGGAATGATTTTGTTTTTTTCTTTTCCTTTCCGAATTGGAGATACCATCAAAATTCATGATAAAGACTTTCCAATCGAAGCAGAAATTGAGGATATAAGCGCCTTTCATGTGAACTTAAAAACAAAAGACGGCGAAAAGATTATTTTTCCCAATAATTTACTGCTACAAAAAGGAATTTCTATAATGCCTGTCCAATACGAAGAAAAGGAGTTTTTTGATTAAGATAAGTTCTGGAATCTTATACGATTTTATTGAACAAAATACCTCTTTCCCTTAAAGCGTTAGGGATGGCAGCGATATCCTTTTGCAATACCCAAACCTTTTTTGCATCTCCCAAATTCTTCTGTTGCAAAAGATTTAGCGTACAGCCCGGCCCGTAGGGAAACGCCATAAACAAAATTATCAGTAACGAAATACGAATCTAATTTTATAAAGAGTGATAATAATTGCTTATATTCATGTCGAAATGAACCTTTAAGCTTATAAAAAGTTATATAATGTCTGCAAACAAAAAAATAGTCGTTTTTATTCTATTATGCTTTTGCTTACAAGGCGCTTATGCACAGGTTAATCCACCAAAGAAAGACGCAAAAACTAAAAAAGACAGCAGCGAAGTTTATCAGAAAATTAGAAACTATTCGAAAAAAAATAAATTTACTCAAACCCTGCACAAACTATTCTTCAGGGGAGACAATACACAAAAAAAAGAAGTTTTAGTACAAAATGACACCACCGATTTTAGTGGTAAAATCATTCGGAACATCAATATTATAACACTTGATCCGTTTGGGCATTCGGTTACAGACACCACTAAGATGCCCAAAAACTGGGGAGAAAGAACGGGAAACAGGCTGCATTTAAAAACAAAAAAAATAGCCATTTATAATCTGCTGCTCTTTAAAAAAAACACCCCCTACGACACTTATAAAGTACAGGAATCTGAGCGTTTGATACGATCGCAACGATATGTTACAGCTGTAAGAATAACAAATAAGATAACCGGAGTAGCTTCAGATTCAGTTGACGTAACGATTAGGGTTCTGGACTCTTGGAGTACGATTCCCAGATTTGCGATCTCGGGTAATCAGGTGTCTTTTGGTATTAAAGAAAAAGACTTTTTCGGAACGGGACAGCAATTGGACTACAAACATACCAACCGATTTAAAGATGGCCGTACTGCCAACGAAGTAAGCTACAACATTCCCAATATTAAAAATACTTATATAGGAACCACTTTATATTACAAGATCGATATTGATAACAACTATACGAAAAGTATCAACATTGAGCGACTTTTCTATTCTCCTTTGACCCGATGGGCCGGCGGTTTATATGTGGGACAGAACTACAAAAAAGACTCTTTGCAGGCGCCTGATAAATCGTATGCATTTCAACCCTTTAAAAATAATTTTCATGATTTTTGGGCAGGACATGCCAGTAAAGTAACTCAAGATGAAGACGGTATCACCAACCTGGTGGCAACTGCACGTTTTCTGAACGTTAATTATAGTCAAACTCCTTCTGAACTCTACGACCCCACTCGTTTTTACTCTGATGAAAAACTGATTTTAAGCGGAATTGGTTTGAACCGACGTAAATTTATAAAAGACAATTATATTTTTAGAAATGGTCAGACAGAGGATGTTCCCATTGGGAAAATATACGGAATTACTCTGGGCTATCAATACAAAAACAAACAATGGCGTCCTTATGCGGGAGCGCAGTTCTCTTTTGGAAATTACTACCGCTGGGGATTTTTTAGTACCAATCTGGAAGCCGGTACTTTTTTTCATGATTCGAAAACCTATCAAACGGCCTTCTCATTTGAATCTAATTATTTTACGAAACTATTCACTATCGGAAACTGGAAACTCCGCCAATTTGTAAACCCATTCATCGTTATTGGTGCTAATCGGGAAAATATCATTGGAGATCAGCTTAATATTAATGAGCAAAATGGTTTGGCTGGATTTAATACTGCGATCTATGGAACAAATAAGGTGGTTCTGTCACTTCAAACGCAAACTTATTCCCCTTATGCCCTACTAGGATTTCGTATCAATCCATTCTTTAATTACGGACTGGCAGTATTAGGAGCCCCAAATGATGCTGTTGGAAGAAATAAAGCTTACCAAAAAATAACCTTAGGTTTGTCGATAAATAATGACTACTTAGTATTCAGTTCCTTCCAGATTTCACTGTCCTACTACCCTACTATTCCTTTTCAGGGAGATAATGTTTTTAAAACCAACACTTTTCAGACCTCTGATTTTGGCTTACAAAGCTTTGAACTGGCTAAGCCAAGAATTGTAGAGTACAAATAGTAAAAAATCTATTTTCTCTACTTTTTTCAAAAAAAAATCCATACTACAAAAACAACTAGTATTCAATACTTTAAAATAAAATTCATTTTTAAAAAGTCGTCAAAATGCATCATTTGTCCGATGAACTGCATTGTGCTTTAATTTTTGGCACAGTATATGAATATCACAAAACAGGATCAACCTTAACTTTAAATTAAAAAAAATGAAAACAATAAAATTAGCAATTGCAGGACTTTTTCTCCTGGTTGCAAATGCCACGCAAGCGCAGGTATCTATAAACGTTAACATAGGAACACCTCCGGCTTGGGGACCGGCAGGATACGAAGAAATGGAGTATTATTATCTACCCGACATCGAAGCATACTATGATGTTAGAGCTTCACAGTTTCTCTATTTTGGAGGAGGAAGATGGATTAGAGCAACCTACTTGCCAAGACAATACAGAAACTATGATTTATACGGAGGATATAAAGTAGTTTTGAACGACTATCACGGCAGAACTCCTTATGTTTACTTTGATCGTCACAAAGTAAAGTATTACAGAGGATACCATGGCGCTCCACAAAGATGTTACAAGCCAAGACCAAGATATGGTTATGACGACCGTCATTATGATAAAAAACGTTATGAGAAACGTCATAAACATGATAGAGACGACGACGATGACGATGACGATCATGATGGTCACTACGGTCGCAGAAGAGGCTAGTTTTTGCTAAATCATTAACTTTCAATACAAAAGAGTATCAAAATCATGATACTCTTTTTTTATGCATGCATACTAAATAACTAAAACGTTAATTTAACGAGGAAAACATAAAAATATCAATCAAAACAATTCAAAAAGTTAAATTATACACAAGAATATCAAGACATTACGTTTAAAACTGTAATTTTGCACAAAATTTTAAACCACTAAATATACATTATATGAAAAAGCGTGTTTATTTATTTTCATTATCCGTGTTGTCCCTTTTTACATTTTGTACGAATCATGACGACTCTGCAACGAATGATCAGACAACAAATAACAACATCGAAATCAATAGCGATGTTACGGCTTTAAATAAGAGACTTGATTACACCAATTCCGGAGTAATTTCAATTACCGGTTCATCAGCTTCAACAGGTAAACTGTTCAATAGCGCTCCATCTTCGGCTACCGATTTTCCATTGGTTCAAATCGCAGAAGTTAATCCACCCAAAGACAATAGCGGGAGAACGTTACAGGCCAGCCATGTAGCTGTTAACGGAAACTATGCTTACGTTGCTTATACCATGAGTGGTGAAGCATATTCAGGAGCTATTGATGTTATTGACGTATCTGATCCTTATAAACCTAAATTGATCACTTCTGCCTTAATAGCCAATACCGATATTACCTCCCTTACCTATTCAAACGGAAGTCTGATTATTGGTGCAGCGGCCGATATCGATAAAAATTCTACGCTAAAAAGCCCGGCAATTGTCATTAACATGCCTTTAAGTTCAGGTATGCTAACGGATAAATACACTACGACTAATGTTGAAGGTTACGTAACAACTGATGTTGCTTCGAATTCCGGCTCTTACTTTGCAGTAACCGGAGATCAGGGAAGTCTCTTTAAAATTAATGCTGCCTCTAAAGCAATCTCAGGAAAAGTTGCCGTAGAAGATTTACGTTCTGTAGCGATCAGCGGAGATAAAGTCGTGACTTTGAGCGGAACAAAAGGAGTAAATATTTACAACGAATCAACACTGGCATTACAAAAAAGCTTTACCACATCAACAGATGTAAAGGCTTCAAAAAGAACGATAGATTTTGATGGTACAAAATTATTAGTATCAGAAGGTTATAAAGGCTTAGGTGTTTACGACATCAATAGCGGTTCAAAATTACAGACTATTCCATTAGCAGTTGCCGGTGAAGAGAATGTTACCAATGCTCTTTCTGTTAATGAAGGTTATGCCTTTGTAGCCAATGGTGCTGCAGGTTTAAATGTCTACAAAACTGGGGCTCAACTTGGTTTACTGGGAACTGTTGATATACTAGGTTCGTCAAACTATGTAAAATCAAGCGGTAATTTTATCTATGTAGCCAGTGGAAAAGGTGGTTTGAAAATTATTAAGATGGAAAAACCAAACACCACTTTTGATGGCTGTACAGGATACGGTACTTATAATCAGGGACAAAATCTGATTCTGAACTCAAATGAAGTTAAATCGTATTCCGGTGCTACCTCTATAAGCTCTGCTATTATTAATTCCGGTGCTATATTAACGCATTGTGGTTCAATTACAGTTCAAAATAATCTAACCTTAAACAGTGGAGGAACTTTCAACATGAAAGGAACATTGTCTCAGGGTAAATACGGTCAGTCTAACCCAACACAACTTATTATTAACAGCAATGCGATATTACAAGTTGAAGGTACTGTAGTAATTTGGGGAGACTTACTATTAAATAGTGGTGCTAAGATTAACTTTATTGGAAACAACTCTTCTATTACCATTTATGGAAAAGTAACCAAAAACAGTAATGTTACCATTACAGGGAACTATAAAGACACAGAAAATAAATTGAAATAATTTACTGCAATCCTAAGAAATACCACATGATCTAAAACATTAGATCAATTTCTATAAAGCTGTCAGATTTGATCTGACAGCTTTTTTTTTGAATCAATTTTCTTAAAAAAGCAAATCAATAACCAAACATTAACATTTCATTTAAATACTCTTCCATGATTTAATTAGTATTTTTGAAACGCTATCAAAAAACACCTAACCTTATTATGCGAAAAATTCAGATACAAATTCTTCTCTTTTTTTTATCAGGCATTACCCTTTCTTTTGCACAACAACCACAAAAACCAAGTTCTGTTGAAATTTACAACCAAATTAAAAAATTAAACTTTTTAGGTTCCGTTTTATACATCGCAGCGCATCCGGATGACGAAAATACCCGCTTAATTTCTTATATGGCCAATGAAGTAAATGCCAGAACAGGTTATTTGTCTTTAACTCGCGGTGATGGTGGACAAAATTTAATTGGTCCGCAATTACGCGAATTGTTAGGTGTTATCAGAACACAAGAACTAATCGAAGCCAGAAAAATTGATGGTGGTGAACAGTTTTTCTCCCGTGCAAATGATTTTGGCTATTCTAAAACCCCTGATGAAACGTTAGAAATCTGGAATAAAGATAAGGTACTGGCCGATATGATTTGGACGATCCGAAAATTTCAGCCGGATGTAATCATCAACCGATTTGATCACCGCTCACCTGGTACTACGCACGGGCATCATACATCATCGGCGATGCTAAGTGTGGAAAGCTTTAAACTCACCAATGATCCGAAAATATACCCGGAACAACTAAAATATGTAAAACCCTGGCAGGTTAAACGTCAGTTTTTCAATACCTCATGGTGGTTCTACGGAAGTCAGGAAAAATTTAAAGCGGCAAACAAATCCAACTTTATTCAATTGGAAACCGGAGTTTACTATCCCGGAATTGGAAAATCAAATCAGGAAATTGCTGCTTTAAGCCGCAGCCGTCACCAATCACAAGGTTTTGGAAGTACCGGATCACGTGGTGACGAAACCGAATTTTTAGAACTCATCAACGGTGATCGTCCGATAGACAAAACTAATTTATTTGAAGGAATTGACACTTCATGGAACCGTATTAAAAACGGAAAACCTGTTGGAGATTTAATCTCTTCCATCATCTCCAAATATGATTTCAGCAATCCGTCAGCCAGTATTCCGGATCTGGTTAAAGCTTATACTATGATTGAGGCACTGGAAGACGATCACTGGAAGTCTGTAAAATCAATCGCCATCAAAAATATCATCGCTTCCTGTACCGGATTGTATCTGGAAGCTGCAGCAATTGAACAGGAAGCCACTCCGGGAAGCACTATTAAAGTTACTTTGGAAGCCATTAACAGATCTTCAATCGAAATGCAGTTAAACAGTGTGACTTCACTACCGGATCAGAAAAATACTCCACAAAATATACTGCTGAAAAACAATAACGATCAAAAAATAAGCTACCAAATTCAGCTTCCCAATACATTAGAATACACGCAGCCTTATTGGTTAAAAGAAAAAGCAACTGAAGGAATGTACACGGTTTCTAATCAGGAAAACATTGGTATTCCCGATATTATCAGACAGGTTAAAGTTGTTTTTAATGTCAAAATAAATGGTGTCGAGATTCCGTTCGAACGCACTGTAATTTACAAATACAATGACGGTGTAAAGGGCGAAATGTACAATTTCCTTGACATCGTTCCTGAAGTTACTACCTCAGTTCTTGAAAAGGTTTTAATTTTTGGAAGTACGAAAAGCAAGTTGGTTCCGGTAAAAGTACGTGCAGGGAAAGACGGTATCAAAGGAAATCTGCAATTGGAATTACCAAAAAGCTGGAGCGTTTCTCCTAAAGATATTCCTTTTACTTTAGAGAAAAAAGGAAACGAGCAGATCTTTTACTTTGAAGTTACGCCACCCGTAAATCCGGAAGAAGCTGTTGCAAAAAGTATTGCTGTTGTCGATGGTAAACGTTTTGATAAAGATCAGACCATTATCGATTACAGTCATATTACCAAACAAATGGTTTTAAAACCGGCTGAGTCAAAATGCATCCGAATTGAGCTAAAAACAAATGGTGATTCGATAGCCTATATTATGGGTGCCGGTGATGAAGTTCCGGAAAGTTTAGCCCAAATGGGATACAAAGTCAGTATTATTAAACCGGAAGAAATCACACCCGAAAAACTGGATTCCTTCAATGTTGTAATGACAGGAGTACGGGCTTATAACACTATAAATGCTTTGGCACACAAACAAAACATCCTTTTCAACTTTGTCAAAAGCGGTAAAAACATGATCGTACAATACAATACGTACGGACAAACAGTAACTGATCAAATTGCTCCTTACCCGTTAAAAATATCAAACGATCGTGTGACTGAAGAAAATGCAAAAATCACTTTTCTGGCTCCAAATCACCCTATCCTAAACACACCAAACAAAATCAGTGCTAAAGATTTTGAAGGCTGGAAACAAGAACAAGGTTTGTATTATCCTGATCAGTACGATCCTGCCTTTACTCCTATTCTTTCTTCACATGACAAAGGAGAATCGGCTAAAAATGGTGCTCTGTTGGTAGCGCCCTACGGAAAAGGATACTATATTTACACCGGTTTAAGCTTCTTTAGAGAGCTGCCCGAAGGTGTTGCCGGAGCTTATCGATTGTTGTCGAATATGATTTCATTAAAACAGCCCATAGAGGCTCCCAAACAGGAATTAAAAAAATAAACTATTCCCAATATGGAAACTAAAAAAATAAAAAAATGGAAGAAAAGCTACACTTATGTTTTAGTAGCCAACGCCATTTACATTCTGATTTTTTTCTTAATCATGAAATTATACTCATAACCTATGCAGCTATTTGATTGGATCGTACTGATCGTTACTCTTTTATTCATCGTTGGGTACGGCTCTTGGAAAACCAAAGGAAGTAAAAACGTCGAAGATTTTATTCTTGGAAACAACGAAACTCCCTGGTATACCGTCGGACTATCTGTTATGGCCACACAAGCCAGTGCTATTACTTTTCTTTCGACTCCGGGACAGGCTTACCATGACGGAATGGGTTTCATACAATTCTATTTTGGATTGCCAATTGCCATGATTGTGATTTGTGTGACTTTTATTCCTCTTTATCATAAAAATAAAGTATTTACCGCCTATGAGTTTCTGGAAAAGAGATTCGATTTAAAAACCCGTTCCCTGGCTGCCATTTTATTTTTAGTTCAGAGAGGTTTAGGAACCGGTTTAACCATTTATGCTCCGGCGATTATTCTCTCGGCTCTTTTGGGATGGAATTTAACTCTAATGAACATTATAATTGGGGTTCTGGTTATCATTTATACCTTCTCCGGTGGAACAAAGGCGGTAAACGTAACTCAGAAACAGCAAATGTTTGTGATCATGTCGGGGATGTTTATTACTTTTTTCCTGATTCTGCACTATCTGCCAAACGATATGACTTTTACCAGTGCATTGCACATTGCCGGGGCCAACGATAAAATGAATATTGTCGATTTCTCTTTTGATCCGGAAGAAAAATATACCTTCTGGAGTGGAATCACCGGTGGTTTTTTCCTCGCCCTTGCCTATTTCGGAACCGATCAATCGCAGGTTGGTCGTTATTTATCCGGAAAATCTGTTCGTGAAAGTCAAATGGGACTAATTATGAACGGAATTTTAAAGGTGCCAATGCAATTTTTTATTCTGCTGACAGGAGTTATGGTTTTTGTCTTTTTTCAGTTCAATCCCGTTCCGTTAAATTTCAATCCCAACAATAAAATTGTCATTGAAAAATCACCATACAAAGAGGAATACCATGCTTTAGAAAAAAAACTAAGCACTTTATCAGAAGACAAAAAAGTAATCAATTTATTATACATCGACCAGCTGAATCAGGATTTCGACAATCCGATTTTACGAAAAGAACTGGTTACCTTGTCCAATAAAGAAAAAGACCTTCGTGATCGTGCCAAAGAAATCATTTCCAAGGCTGACAGCAACAGTGAAACTAATGATAAAGATTACGTCTTCTTTCATTTTATTCTCAATTACCTGCCAAAAGGATTAATTGGTCTTCTTTTAGCAGTAATTCTTTCAGCAGCAATGTCTTCAACGGCTTCAGGGTTAAATGCTTTAGCGTCGACGACTGCCATTGATATTTACAAACGAAATCTGAAAACTGAAAAATCAGATAAACATTATTTGAACGCAACCAAGTTTTTTACCTTATTCTGGGGAATTGTAGCGATACTTTTTGCCTGCGTGGGAACTTTGTTCGAAAACTTAATTCAATTGGTAAACATTATTGGATCTATTTTCTACGGAACTGTTCTAGGCATCTTTTTAGTCGGCTTCTATCTCCGACGCGTGAAAGCCAAAGCCATGTTTTATAGCGCTATAATCAGTCAGCTTACCATATTTATCATCTATTATTTTATGATTGCAATTTACCCGAGCGGTCAGGAAAAACTGGGTTATTTATGGCTGAATTTCATTGGAGCCATTCTAACCATTGTTCTCGCGCTGTTTATGCAGCTGGCCTTTTTTAGAAATGAACCGGACGCTGAGGAAATTATTATAGAGTGATTCTAAAACCTAAATTTAGCATACAGCCTTTTCAGGTTCAAGAATTTAAATCCGGACAATTAAAAAAAATCTTCTAAAATCAAATTTAGAAGATTTTTTTCTTTTGAATAAGCTGTAACGAATAATCTGGCAGTTCAAAACCATCTCACATCTCACTTCTAACCTTTTACTTCAACTAATTCTTCAACAAAATTTTTATCTTTGAGAAAACAACCTTCTAAATTCCAACTCTATGAAAGATTTGAAAAAATACAGCAATAAGACTAAAGCTGCTTTTATTTTATTGATTGTGATGCTTCTAATTCTTCTGGGGAATTTCAATACGCTTCAAAATTCAAAAAATGTAAATGAAAATATTAACGCAATTTACAAAGACCGCTTAGTGGTGGCGCATTACATTTTTCAATACTCCAAAGAACTCCATTTTATAAAATCGGAAGCCGAAAAACTGGACTTAAGCGATACCATCAAAAAAGATGAAATCATTCAGACATTAAATGTTATCCACACCATTGATGATTTGTATGCTAAAACTGTCCTGACCGATACGGAAAAACAATATTTCGATGCTTTTTTAAATTCCTGCAAAGAAATAAACCATCAGGTTGCTGCCAAAAACTGGAATAAAATTGCCGTTTCAAGCAATGAAGCTCTAAAAACCTTAGAAGCTTTATCGCAAATTCAGATTCAGGAAGGAAAAGCAAAACTGGCGAATGCCAATGCAATGTACAGTAAGAACAATAGTCTTGGGCAATTGCAAATTGCACTCCTCATTATTTTAGGAGGAATCACATTTTACCTCTTGATTGTCAAGAAAATTAAAAAAAGTATCAAAATTCCTGAGCCGCCAAGCTTGAACTAATTTTAGAATGTGTTCTCATTAAGAATGTTGCGAATTTAATACGCGGATTTAGCGGATTCGTTTCAATATCAATATCAATATCAATATCAATATCAATATCAATATCAATGTCAATATCAATGTCAATATCAATGTCAATGTCAGTATCAAAAATAACGCTATCTATTACTTCAGTTTCCTGTCCTCTTCTTTAATTGGCAAGTCGTTTATACTGGCGAATCGCTTTTGCATCAGTCCATTAGCATCAAACTCCCAGTTTTCATTTCCGTAAGCTCTGAACCAGTTTCCATCGGGGTTCTGATATTCGTACTCAAATCGCACGGCAATTCTGTTTTCTGTATGTGCCCAATATTCTTTTTTGAGTTTGTAATGTCTTTCCTTCTCCCATTTTTGGGTCAAAAAGCGAATGATAGCCTCTCTTCCATTGACAAACTGATCTCTGTTTCGCCATTCGCTATCAACGGTATAAGCTTTTGAAACACGCTCAGGATCCTGACTGTTCCAGGCATCTTCTGCCAATTGAATTTTTTCTAATGCCGTTTCATAAGTAAAAGGCGGCAATGGTAACTTCTGTTCCATAATTATAAAATTAAAGTTTGAATTATTTTCTTGGATTGCTCGATAAGATGATTGGATTTGAATAACTGACTTTCGATGATACAGCTTTCAAATAGTAAATAAATATGATCTGCCAAAAGCTCATTCTCAATCTCCGCTTTAAAGTAATTTCGTAAGTCTGATTTATGGCTTTGAATGACACTCAGTATTTTCTCGTTATCTGAAGATATTTCTGAAAGTAGGTTCAAAAAACTACATCCTCTGAAATTTTCCTTTAGATTCATGGCTATTAAAAAGTCAAAAGAAGCCAAAACTTTTAATATAGAATCTTTTTGATCTGAAGTGAATTGTTCCAGCTTCGTAAACCAATATTCATGACGCCACTCTAAAAAGGCGACACATAAATCTTCTTTTGATTTAAAATGCTGGTAAAAACTTGCTTTTGCCACTTTTGCTTCTTCAATAATCTGATTTATACCTGTGGAATTATATCCTTGGGTATGAAACAAAAAGGCGGCTTTTTCTAAAATTCGTTCTTTGGGTTGCATGTCTACTATCTGTTTTGAATTACAAATATACAACTTTAAATCAAAAAACAGACAAGTCTGTCTATTTGAATAAATCTTCTATTTTTTTAACCGCAAAGAACGCGAAGGTTTACGCAAAGTACACCAGGGTGAATTCTGAAATACTTTTTTTTAAGACTTCCAAAGCAATACTAAATAAAAAATCCAAATTCCATTTGAACATTGGAATTTGGATTTTTTAAATTTGGAATTTTCTAATTCAGTGAATTATTATCTGCTCCACTCAGCGATACTGTCTTTATTTAATTTTACGTAATCTTGATTTTTAGCAGCTTCTGCAGCAGCAAGGGAAATTTTAGCGGTTTCAATTGCTCCTTTTTTATCTCCTTGTTTTGCCTGAATTTGCGATTTCAATCTTAAAATGTAATATGGTTTATCAGCGCTTAAATCTAATGATTTATCTACATAAGTTCTGGCCGTTTCGATGTTTCCGTTAGCTTGAAACAAATAAGTAGCAGCCGAAAAATAATCGTTTGAACTTGGGCCTCCTAAAACTTTCTCGATACTTGCTGTAGCCGTTTTTGCAGTTGGCACTTCAAATTTTAATGCTACATGAGAATTTTCCCAAGACATTTCTAAATAACCGTAGTTTGGATCTAAACCATTAATTCCAATAGTAAAAGTTTCTACTGGCGTTGGCAATGCGTCTTCTTTTACCGTAGTTCTCAGCGCCACATAAGAATCGCTCCAGTTTTCAGGTAATCCCCAGTTGTCAGTAGAAAGGTAAAATATAACTTCCCAGCTTTCGATTTTAGGAATAGTATAAATTGCATATTTACCTTTTTTCAATGTTTTCCCGTCGATCACTACATCATCACTAAAGTTAATGATCGTGTTTTCATTAGCTCCGGTTCTCCATAATTTTCCAAAGGGAACTAAATTTCCAAATACGGCTCTTCCTCTGGCACCCGGTCTAGAATAGGTAACTTCAACGTCGGTCAATCCAACGGTTTGTTTGATGTATCCTTTAGGACTCGCTTGTGGAGTTTTTATTTGTGCTTCTGAAGCAAAAGGAGCCAAAACGATGGCCAATGCAATAAGTAGTTTTTTCATTTTCGTAGTTTATTTTGTTCCCTCAAATTTACAAATTCAATTAGCGAATAAATGTTAAATTTAACTTAATTCAAGCGTCTAACTGTGATATTTTTTGCGCGTTCAGCTCGGCAAAGTGATTGATAATCAAATCGGCATCTGATAAATCCTGTAATTTCGAATGATGACTGTTATACCCCACACAATATACGCCGGCACCTTTTGCTGCTTTTACTCCATTTGTACTGTCTTCAATGATAATACAGTTTTCTTTCGGAGCTTTCGATAGTGAAGCTGCATGTACAAAAATGGCCGGATTTGGCTTAGATTGCGGAAAATCTTCACCACTCACAATATCGGTAAAATACTGGTGCAAATTGAATCTGGTAAACACACGTTCAATCGTTACTTTTGAAGCCGAAGAAGCTAAAATTAACTGTATTCCGTTGGCGTATAGATCTTTTATTAAATCTTCAACGCCTTCTAGTAAGTACAAATCTTCTTTGGTATCAAAGGCGTCATTAAAAATATTTCTTTTTCGTTGGATTAAATCTTCAACTTCGTGCTCAATTGTTGGAAAAAGCTCTTTTAACGTCTGAAACGTATTTCGCGTCGAAAATCCGGTAAACGAAGTGTACATTTCTTCCGTTACTGTAATATTCAGTTCGGTAAATTGTTTGTAATAGGCATAACGATGTACAGGTTCAGTGTCTACAATGACACCATCCATATCGAAGATTACTGTTTTTATCATTTTTTTAAAGATACTAAGATTCTGAGTTACTAAGGTTCTAAGTTTTTTTTAAAGCTACTAAGGTACTGAGATTCTAAGGTTCTGAGTTTTTTTCTGAAACTTATTTGCTAAAGACTTAGTACCTCAGAACCTTAGTATCTTAGAACCTTTTCTACTCCTTCTTGAGCAAATGACGGATCACTGTTTCAGCAACATGTAAACCAAATAATCCCGGCATATAACTGTTGGTTCCGTAGAATGATTTTTTAAAGTTTTTTCCGTCTGTTAGTTTTAAACTCTTCTCGTCCTGAATTTCAGAGGAGAAAACTACTTTTAGTTTGTTTATTTTTTCGGCTTTTAGACGCTTTCGGATTGTTTTAGAGAAGTAACAGTTTATTGTTTTTGAAATATCAGTTACTTTTACTTTCGAAGCCAGCATTTTTCCACCCGCCCCCATACTGCTGATGATTTTTACTCTTTTACGTTTTGCAGCAATGATCAGATTCAATTTTGGTGTAATGCTGTCGATACAATCCAACACATAATCAAACTCAGAAGAAACCATCTCAAAAGCTCTTTCAGGAGACAAAAACTCCTGTACTCTTGTTAGTTTCAACTCTGGATTGATATCCATTAATCGGTCTCCAACGATCGTAATTTTAGGTTGACCAACAGTGGAGTGTAAAGCCGGTAACTGTCTGTTAATGTTTGTAATATCTACTACATCGCCATCAACAATAGTCATACTTCCTACTCCTGCTCTTGCCAAAAACTCAGCTGCAAATGATCCAACTCCTCCTAAACCTACTACCAACACATTGGAATTTTGTAGGTTTTGCAATCCTTCTTTCGTAAATAAAAGCTCGGCTCTTTCTGTCCACTCTGCCATATGTTAATCTTGTTATTTTTGTTTATTTTTTTGTTTGTTTCAGGTTTCAAGTTTCAAGTTTTACGTTGGTCAGTTCGAGCGAAGTCGAGAACTTTTTGGAATTTGGATTTTCTAAAATTGAAATTTTAATTCTCATTACTTTCCCCGAAAACAGCATTGAAATTATCCAACACAATCTTTTGCAATTCTTTAATGGTTAAACCTTTATATTGTGAGGCTAAATCATAAACCTGCTCTATGCTTTCTTCTATCATATCGGTTTCCAAAAAGAAGCGATCATTGGGAACAGTCTGAAAAACAGTTTTCAAATCCGGATTTCGCAAAAGATATTTCCCAAATGAAATATAAAATCCTTCTTTAATCAACTGCGCGGCAATCTGGCCATTTTTAGAAAAACCATGAACAATCATCGGAACTGAAACTTTCATTTTCTTCTTCAGTGCAATCACTTCCTGAAAAGCAGCAACACAATGAATGACAACCGGTTTTTGATACTTCTCCGCCAAAGCCAGTTGCTTTTCAAAAACAACTATTTGTTGATCCAACGGAATCTCGATTCGTTTGTCTAAGCCGCATTCGCCGATAGCCAGACAATTATTCGATTGCAATTTTTCTTCTATAATTTTCAATTCAGCATCAATTTGATCCTCTTTTATGTACCAGGGATGAATTCCTATGGAATAAAACGGAATAGAAGCATCAAACTCCTGTGGGTATTGATTGACCAATTCCAGCACATTGGCCAGACTTTTAAACTGATGGGTATGAAAATTAAAGAATTCCATTTAATGAAATGCTTTAACTCCTGCTTTGATTTCTACATTCAGATCGTTTTCCAAAGGAACTATCGGACATGAATATTTATGATTATAAGCACAATACGGGTTATAGGCCATATTGAAATCAACTGCAATTGTGTTTCCTTTTGGAACTTTTAAATCAATGTATCTTCCTCCTATGTAACTTCCTTTTCCTGAAGTTAGATCTGAAAATGGTAAGAACAGATGATCTTTATATTCCTTCGTTTTTGAAAGCTCTATATTTCTGTAAACATTCAATTTAAGGGCAACTCCGTCAATTGTGAAATATAAAGTTCCGTACTTAATGTATTTTGGCGTTCGTGTTCCGGTCGTTTTCATTTCGAAAACTTTTTCGTTTTGTGCTTTCTCCAGTTTTGCTGTCACAAAATACTTTGCATTTATGGGATAAAAATCTAAACTTTTAAAGGTTTTCAGATCTTCTGCCATTAATGGACTTGTCTTAGCATCAGCATATTCTGAATTTATTGTCTTTTGAAACTTTTCACTTTCCTTTTGATTAAATTTACTTTGTCCCAGGCAAAAATTAATCGCTAACAATACTAAAAAAACTATACTATTTTTCATCTTAGAAATTTTGAGCAAAAATAGTTCAAAAGTAACAAAGCAGCAACCGCTCATCCATACAAAGTTTACTAACTTTGTTGCAAATAACTTATTTATAATGCTTAAAACCGCTTTTAGCCGCTACATCAATAATTTTAAAGGTTTTTCGAGAGAAATTTGGATTCTTGCTATTGTTACTTTTATCAATCGTGCCGGAACCATGGTGCTTCCATTTTTGTCCAAATATTTAAAAGAAGATTTACATTTTACTTATAATCAGGTAGGTTGGATTATGGTGGCTTTTGGTTTTGGATCAATGTTAGGTTCCTGGCTAGGTGGAAAATTAACAGACAAAATTGGGTTTTACAAAATCATGATTTTTAGTTTGTTTACTAGTGGAGTTTTCCTTTTCCTTATTCAATATGTTGCCCATTTCTGGACGCTTTGCATCGCGATATTTTCTTTAATGACCATTGCCGATATGTTTCGCCCGGCGATGTATGTTTCGCTCGGTGCCTATTCTGAACCTGAAAACCGAACGCGCGCCCTTAGTTTGGTGCGTCTTGCCGTTAATTTAGGATTTGCGGCAGGTCCTGCATTAGGAGGTTTGATTATTATGGGGATGGGGTATTCAGGCTTATTTTGGGTAGACGGTGCATCGTGTATCATCGCCATTTCGATATTTGCCTTACTGGTTAAAGAGAAGAAAAAAATACTACACGAAGATAAAATCGAAAGTACTGAAGTTAAAAAATCGGTTTTTCACGACAAAATCTTTTGGGTTTTCTTGTTTGTGTGTTTCGCGACAGCTATCATATTCTTCCAGCTTTTTACCACTTTACCGCTGTATCATAATGAAAAATTTGGTTTAAGTGCGTTTCAGACCGGACTCTTAATGACACTAAACGGGTTGCTTATTTTTACTTTGGAAATGCCAACTGTCGCTTTTATGGAAAGAAAAGGCTTTCCTAAAATAAAAATCATCACACTTGGATCTTCCATTATAGCCCTGAGTTTCTTTTTATTACTGATTAATGTTTGGGCATGGATTCTGATAATCAGCATGATTCTTTTCTCGATTGGAGAAATTCTCAACTTCCCTTTCTCAAATGCTTTTGCGCTAAGCCGGGCACCACGCGGACAGGAAGGTCGTTATATGGCACTTTATACTATGAGTTTTAGTCTTGCACATATTGTGAGTGCAAAAGTAGGATTCGAAATCATCTCCCGATTCGGATACCAAATCAATTGGCTTTTCATGGCTTCTATTGGAGTTTTTGCCACGCTATGCTGCCTTTGGATTAAAAAGGCATTGGTCAGGGAGAAAATATCTTAAAAACTTACTTTCCTTATATCGTATTGTTTATTAAACCCGACAGGTTTCAAAAACCTGTCGGGTTTGTTTATATATGAAAACAATTTTTACAGATCAAAGTTCAATAATTCTCTTAGATGTTTCCCTAATCCTTCTTATTTAACCCTTTGAAGAAAATCGATTGTTTCCCTCACTTCTTTTTTTAAACTTTAAATCTACGAGTGCATTTCACCCCCTAAACCATGTTAAAAACCTATAAAACAAATAATTAAACTTAATTTTAAACTAACTTTAATGCCTCTAAAAGATATTTAAAACGTAATTTTTAGTTAAATAACTATTTTTATAGTTGCGTAACTAGAAAAATAGTTGTAGGTTTGAATTAAAATTAGAAAACATGCAAAAGTTAACGAACAAAGAAGAGGAAATCATGCATATTTTATGGAGGCTTAAAAAAGCTTTTGTAAAGGAAGTTCAGGCAGAAATAACAGAAGATCAACCCCACTACAATACCTTATCGACTATTGTTCGTAATCTGGAAGAGAAAGGATTTGTGGCTCACAATGCTTTTGGAAACACACATCAATATTATCCAATCATTACTTTAGAGGCCTACAGTAAAAAGTATATGAATACGGCAATTGACAACTATTTTAATAGTTCGTATAAAAATATGGTTTCATTCTTTGCTAAAGAGGAGAAAATTTCGGCGGCAGAATTACGTGAAATTTTAGACATGATCGAAAATCCAAAAGGAGAAAAATAATTGTTTATGGAAGCACTTTTCTTATTTATCGCAAAATCCGGTGGTTTATTAATATTGTTTTATTGTGCTTATTATTTTTTACTGCGCAAAGAAACTTTTTTTAACAGCAACAGATGGTTTTTATTGGCTGGTTTGATTACCTCGGTAGTGTTACCTTTTTTGGTATATTCTAAAACTGTGTGGGTAAACCCTACTCCCGTAACCAATGTGAATTATACAACTGTTTACCAGCCGGCGCTTATCGAAAATACTGCTCCCTTAATCAACTGGAATCTGGTGCTGCTTTCAGTCTACGTTATAGTACTTCTAGGATTACTTTTAAAATTTGCCTTCGACTTTTATAGCCTAAATGCGGTTCTGAAAGGAAAAAAAATCACACAGCAAGCCGATTTCAAATTCATCGATACTAACGAAAACATCGCTCCTTTCTCTTATTTTGACTATATCGTATACAACTCATCAATGTATACGCCTTCGGAATTAGAAAATATTATCGAGCATGAAAAGGTGCATAGTGAGCAAAATCATACTGTAGATGTTTTACTGTCCAGAGTATTTTGTGTTCTCTTTTGGTTCAACCCGATCATGTGGCTGTATAAAAAAGCAATTCTTCAAAATCTGGAATTCATCGCCGATAGTGAAGCTGCACGAAAAATCTCCGACAAAAAAGCGTATCAGTACACACTTTTAAAAATTACAACACATGAAAATTGTGTTGCCATTACCAATCATTTTTATCAATCATTAATCAAAAAACGAATCATTATGTTAAACAAAAATCAATCAAAGAAAAGAAATTCCTGGAAATTTGGAGCAATAGTTCCGGCACTTGCCGCATTTGTATTATTGTTTCAAATCGAAGTAATTGCCAAAGAAAAACAACAAACGTCAAAAGTAATTTCAGGAAAAACAGAATCTGTAGATGTTTACAAAATCAAAAAAAATATGACAGATGCTGAATTAAAGGAAATCAAAGAAAAATTGAAATCAATTCATAACATTGAATTTAAAGCTTCTGAGATAAAAAGAAATTCTGATAACGAATTAATATCAATTAAAATTGATGTTAAAAATGGTAAACAGCAAGCACAATCTGTTCAGACTTCTGGAAATGATGCCATTAAAGATTTTGGATTAATTGTTACAACGGACACGAATGGCAGCAAAAAAATTGGCATTCAGACTGCTGATGAAAATACTAATTCTGAAAGCCACAAAGAATCCAAAAAAGTAAAAAACAAAAAAGTAATCCTTAAACAAAGTAAAGATGTTAACACTAATTCTGGTACTGACGAAAAAATTACTGGCAATACTCGTACAAATACTAGCACTACTACTGTAATTACTGATGATAACGGAACAACCAGCGTATCTACTTCAAATAGTGATGGCAAAATTATTGTTTCGACATCAGGTAAAGCCAGCACAAAAGGGCCTAAACTTACCATCGTTGACGGAGTTGAAATGCCCGCAAATTATAACCTGGAAGACCTTAAACCAAAGTATATTAAAAAAATGAGCGTTTTTACAGGAAGTGAAGCAACTGCTAAATATGGAGAAAAGGGGTCTAATGGTGTAATCGAAATCGAAACACATAAATAGGAAAGCTTAAAATGCAAAAGCTAACCAACAAAGAAGAAGAGATCATGCACATTTTATGGAAGCTTCAAAAAGCTTTTGTAAAAGAAATTCAGGCAGAGATCACAGAAGATCAGCCACATTACAACACTTTATCTACAATTGTTCGTAATCTGGAAGAAAAAGGCTATGTAAGTCATAGCGCTTTTGGAAATACACATCAATACTACCCACTTGTGAGTATTGAAGAATATCGAAAAGGGTTCATGCATACTGCTATCGATAATTATTTTAACAGCTCTTACAAAAGTATGGTTTCATTTTTTGCCAAAGAAGAAAAAATCTCGGCAGCAGAATTACGAGAAATCTTAGTCATGATCGAAACTCCCTAAAAGAAAAAATAGTTAGTTATGGAAGCCTTTTTCATTTTTATCGCAAAATCAAGCGGACTGGTAATATTGTTCTATTGTGCTTATTATTTTTTATTACGCAAAGAAACCTTTTTTAACAGCAGCCGATGGTTCTTATTGGCAGGATTAATTACCTCCGTTGTTTTACCTTTTTTAGTTTACACCAAAATTATATGGATAGAACCCACTCCTATTGTTCAGGCTCCAGTAATGGCTGCCTCAAAAGCAACAATCGCTGCAATGGATTATTCGAAAGCCTATATTGCTCCTGCTGTAGCAGAAGATCCTTTTGAAATTAATTGGAATTATGTTGTACTGGCAGTGTATGGTATCGGATTTCTGGCTTTGGTCATAAAGTTCATGATTGACTTTTATAGTCTTAATTCTGTTCTAAAAGGTAAAAAAGTACTGCAGCAGGCCGATTTCAAATTTGTCGATATCAACGAAAACATTGCTCCTTTTTCTTATTTTGATTATATCGTATACAACTCATCAATGTATACCGCATCAGAATTAGAGAGTATTCTTGAACACGAAAAGGTACATAGTGACCAAAATCATACGATGGATGTTTTAATCTCTAGAGTATTTTGTGTCTTATTCTGGTTCAATCCTTTTATCTGGCTGTACAAAAAAGCAATTCTTCAAAACCTTGAATTTATTGCCGACAGTGAGGCTGCCAAAATAATAACCGACAAAAAAGCGTATCAATACACGCTTTTAAAAATAACAGCACACGAAAGCTGTGTTGCAATCACCAATCATTTTTATCAATCATTAATCAAAAAACGAATTGTCATGTTAAACAAAAATCAATCAAAGAAATGGAATTACTGGAAGTATTATGCCATCATTCCGGCACTAGCTGCTTTTATCTTTTTATTCCAAATTAAAACCATCGCACAAGAAAAAGAAGCTAAAGAAGTTAGAGAATCAAAAGGGATCATCAAAAATAATGACTCAACCGATGTTATTAAAATCCAAAAAAACACTACAGATCAGGAACTTAAAAAAATAGCAGAAGATCTTAAACAAAAACACAATGTTGATGTTGTTATTTCAGATGTAAAAAGAAACAGTGAAAATGAGCTGACCGCCATTAAAGTGGACGTGAAAAGACAAAATGGAAAAACACAAACCATTCACATTGAAAGCAATAAAGCGATTAAAGGCTGTGGAATTGTGGTATCAACCCAAAATAACGGTTCCAAGAATGTAGCCTTAATAACGGATGATGCTCCAAGTACACCTCGAATTTTCAGAAATCAGGTTGCAGAAAGAGATGAAATCAATGATACAGATGGTGCCCCTCTTGCCCCTCCAACTCCTCCAACCCCTCCAACTCCGCCTTCATATCCAATTGGAGCAATGCCGCAAATGCCATCATTAGACGTTCCCATGCCTCCAATGCCACCAATGAATCCAGGCAGTAAAGCTGACATGGCTAAATTTAAAAAAGATATGGCCGAATATGAGAAGAAAATAAAATCTATCGAACCCGGGATAGCTGCTTATGAAAAACAAATAAATGAATTCTTAGGACAAAAGAATTCCATCTACGAGAAAGAGATGCAAAAATATGAGGCCGCGATGGATAAATTTAGTGCTGAGATGGATAAGTTTGCTCAGGATATAGAAGGTAAATACGGTAAAGATTCTAAAGAGTACGACATCAATATGAAACAGTACGAAGAAGACATGAAACAACATGAGCAGCATATGCTACGATATGAAGTCGACATGAAAAAACATGAAAAAGAAATGAAGAGACACGAAAAAGAAATGAAAAAGCTTGAGAAAGAAAGCAGAAAATCGTAATCTCGGCTTTACTTCAAAACACTATAAATACTTAAAAATCAAACTAAAAGACTTTGCCTGACCGCAAAGTCTTTTTTTTATATCTTTGCAAAAAATTAAGCACTCATGTACAAAATTTTAGCCCGAATCAACAAAATACTGTTACCGAGTTTTACGAAACAAGGTCTGGACATTACGAAAGCAAAAAAATGGCAGATGGCCGTTATTGGTTATCGTGCTTATGTTACCAAAAGAGCTTTAGGATAGTATTCTAAAAAATCTCTTCAAAGCTCTACTAACCGTCTTTGGTTATCGGCTATATATTTGCCGTTTTTCTCTCCATTACATTTCCATGAAAAATAAAGAATTCAATATCCCCCCTGTTTACGCTGTGCTTCTGGCAATTATAAGTGTTCAGTGTGGGGCTGCCATTGCAAAAAGTTTATTCCCAACTATAGGTGCTGCGGGAACAGCTTCTTTGCGAATCGGAATTTCGGCTGTCATATTGCTTCTAGCATACAGACCCAATTTAAAAGCAGTTACTCCGAAACAATGGAGAATCGTTCTTCCATATGGTTTGACACTTGGCGCTATGAATTTAGTTTTCTATAGTGCAATAGAACGAATCCCGATTGGTCTGGCTGTGACGCTTGAATTTATAGGTCCATTACTGGTTGCTATTGTTGGTTCAAAGCGTTTGCTTGATTATTGCTGGGTAGTACTGGCAGCACTCGGAATAGTTTTAATAGCTCCGTGGTCAAATGACCAAATCGATCCTATAGGTGTTTTATTTGCTCTTTTTGCAGGTGCTTTATGGGCTGCCTATATTGTTCTGGGAGGAAAAGTTTCTAAAATTATGCATGGTGGAGAAGCTGTTGCCACCGGAATGTTATTTGGAGCCATTTTAATTCTACCGTTTGGTATCTATGAAAACGGATTGATAAATCTTACCCCTAAGCTCTTCGGGATGGGTGTTGCTCTGGCTCTTCTATCCAGTGCCATTCCATTTACACTCGAAATGAAAGCTCTGGGTCAGCTTCCTCCTCGTACTTTTAGTATTTTAATGAGTTTAGAGCCTGCTGCGGCAGCTATCTGCGCTTTTATTTTCTTGCAGGAACATTTAAATTTTTATGAAATTTTAGCCGTTATTTGTGTTGTAATTGCTTCGGCGGGATCAACTTTAACGGCAAAGCGATAAATCTTAAAAAATCAAATTCCAAATCCCAGTTTAAAAATTGGAGTTTGGAATTTGAGATTTGGAATTTGAATTCGCTATTTTATTTTTTTGGCAACAATACAGCATCAATTACATGAATTACACCATTTGACTGGTTTACATCTGCTATAGTAACTTTAGCTTTGTTTCCACTTTCGTCACTGATGTATAAATCTTTCCCTTTCATCCAGGCCGTTAAAGTTCCTCCGTTAACCGCTTTAATAACTGCTTTTCCCTTACCCTCTTTAATTGCTTTCGCAATATCGGCGGCACTCCATTTTCCTGCTGCCACATGATAGGTTAAGATGTTTTGAAGCGATTTTTTATTTTCGGGTTTCAATAATGTTTCAACAGTTCCTTTTGGTAATTTATCAAATGCTGCATTTGTTGGGGCAAAAACAGTAAACGGTCCCTTTCCTTCAAGGGTTTCTACTAATCCGGCTGCTTTTACAGCTGCTACTAATGTCGTGTGGTCTTTTGAATTAACGGCATTTTCAATAATATTTTTAGTAGGATACATTGCAGCTCCTCCAACCATTACGGTTTTTTGCGCAAATGACGAAAATCCAAATCCTAATACCAGGATTGCTACGGCTAAAAAATTTCTAGTTTTCATAATTAATATTTTAAGTTATAAGCTCATTTACGCGGTAATACTAGTTTTGGTTTTTAATACATCTTCAAAAAAACTAATATTATACTGAATATTTTTCAAAATCCGCTAAATAACAAGGCTTTAGAAATGAAATATTTTTTATAAAAAATCGAACTTCCTTCCCTTTTAATTTAAATACATTAATCTTAAATCATTATTTTTTCTGAGAATCGTTTGATTTAGGTAAGCCCCAATTCTTGTATATTTTCTATAGAATGATACCCCAACTTACGATAACTTTCAAATTGTGCTTCGTCAAAAAACTGATCTGCCGTGGACTGCTGTGGAAAATCAGGATTAGCCAGAGCGTATTCCCGTATGTCAATGGGCTCATCCCCTGTCAATGCGGCTTTTATATAGATTAACGTTCCTTTTCTTTTTATACCCGGATAAGTGATTTCTCCTTTGATGACATGCTTCTTTTTACCCTCTTCAGCAAGTTTCGTAATATCTTTAAAGTCTTCAAAAACAATCTCCACACCAAAATCAATTCGGCATCTTCTAATTGCATTGGCCAATCCTTCGCAAGCCACATCCTGATCTTGTTCGCCGTCTCCTAATATGATATGATGACAACGTCTTCTGATAAGTTCATACAATCCCATATTATCAAAATGTCCTCCGTCTGAAAGGCATACATAGTCCATATTGATGTCGGATTTTCCGGTCAAATCATGAATTAGGTACAACAAACCTCCTCTCGGATCTGAATCTTTCCATCTCTTAAGTCTCGTATTTTCAATCCACCATCCCAGGCGGACATTAAAGATTGTCAATAAAAAAGCCATAGGCGCCGAAGAATGATATCCCCAATTCGGATTTACTGCTGCCCCTGAAATAGCCATGGCTGTCCCGATAGTTGGCCCTCCTTTTTCGTTAGAAAATTTATTAGTAGGACGATAACCGTATTCATACACATGATCCACATCATACGTAGACGGGCGTGTTGGACTAAAATCATAGCCACAATACAAGGGTGTAAATACAAACGATTCTGCTTTACGATCCTGACGGTCCAATGCCGAAACAACAGTGGCATTAAGTGCGGTATTGAGAATAGGATACGGACCAAAATAACCGTCTTCAACCTTCATAGATGACAGTAATATATCATCATTTGTATCAAAGCCCGTAAATGCATTTGCAGTTTTAATGCGATCTTCTCTGCTACGGGTAGCTCCCATAAAAGCTCTTATAAGACGGTTGCGATAAAAATGATGAAGCGAAAACTCATTAACCCCAACACGCCAACTCAAGAAAAGTGTGACTAGCGCTAATCCTACTGTGGTGAGACGATTTACAAAATCGCTATTCCCTATTCTTATCAGGTTTATTATACCTGAACCAATAAGCAGTACACCAATCATGAAAATAAAGGGTACCAGTTTAACAACGATGTTTACAATACTATTCGTCTTCTTTGGATCTTCGTCACCTTTGGAAGCAAATGCTATTTTTACTCCCCAGGCCACTACGCCGGCCCAACCACCCGTAATAGGCAGCATAATCAAAGTATCTTTAGCTTTGAAACTATCCCATAAATCGGGCATTATAAATACTGCAAAGCAGATAATAACCCAGAAAAGCACAAAACGATTTATGTAACCTCCGGTTCTTCCCCACCACTCCCGACGATAATCGGGAAACATTTTGCCCAATATAGCCATCCTTGTTATTATGGCAAGAGAAAAAATTTCAAGAACAATAGGTAATCCAAGCAACAACATTACTTTATCTGAACATACTTTCGGATTGAAATTTCTAATCGGAATAAGTATCGATTCATAATTTTTCCAAAACAGATAAAGCAATATACTCAGAACAACCGCAGCAATAGCTGAAGATATTATTAATATTATGGTAAACCAATTTACAAATCGGGTTCTAGTCGTTTCATTTTTAGCTTCCTTATTTGCTTCCTTAGACGCTTTTTCTGTTACTACATTTGCTTTTCCTAACTGAATAAGATCGTATCTTTTGTGATAATTACCCAATATTGCAACAAAAATCAATGCGATAAATCCCGGAAGTGATATATTGTAAATAAACCATCCGTAAAGATCTTCATGCTTTCGGCAAATTTCGTCGATACTGATATTAAACATAAATGTGCTAACCAAAAAAGCACAAATAATCGTCCAGATTATGAGTAAATAAGGTAAAACACTTGATACCTTTGTAAGAAAGGGTATATCTAAATTAAGAATATTCCAAATTTTTGTTGCCCGTGCCACTTTCCTTTTCCGCTTAATTTTATAATAGGATCTCATGGCAAAAGCTGCAGTTAGTGCTCCGATTGAGAGCATTACAGTATTCAGCCAGAAAAACGGAATTTCATCCTTCTTCTCTAATCCTTTAAAGAATAAACCAAGTATTTCCCAGCCTTTATAAAGATCTAAAATGGTAGAAAAAACAGTTAGCAACACCAATAATAACAATACCTGATTGACAAGGGTATTCCTCAGCCACGTCATTCCGGATGTCCAAGCGTCCGGCGACATCATACCTACGTTTGGAGAAAGATAATTACTAAACATCCTAAGCCAGCGTATAGGACGGACTTCATCGGCAAAAGGGTCGGACGATTTATCCGGACATAACTGATCTGTAACTTTACTAAAAGATCCGGAGCGTTTGATCCAGGAGGTATACCAGGTACCAATATACCCACCTCCTGATACCGTAGAAATATAATCGATTTTTTCTAAAACATCCAGACTTGCCAATTTCTGGAGTATTCCAAGATTAAAGGTAGCCGAACGAATACCTCCACCCGAAAAAGCGAGACCGGTAAGCTTCATATCAATAGCTCTTGACATGGGATCGCAGACTTTCGATTCACTACTGGCTATTTTTAACAGGTTCTCATATACACTATCATCACTTGTTGTCGATGCCTGCCATTCTTCACTTCTCTTTTTACGGGCTTCCCTTATCTCATCCAGTTCATCATTAAATAAGGTTTCAAACGGCAATGGAAACTCAGTTCTGATTTTTCTTTTAGACTTATTATTGAGCAACTGTTCAAGAAGCTGTTTATCATCAGTAAGATAAGTGAGAGCCTGCTCTCCGTTTTCATTCCACCAATCCTTATGTTTTTTAGCATCATCAACATTTAGAATCTCTGAGTAATCGTACACCTTATCTTTTGCGGCATAAAATTGATAAAGACGAATCTCATATGCTGATTTATTCTGTCCTGTAATTGCCTGAACCACTTGTACCGGCATGTACCGAAGTGCTGCTGATAATTCTTTTCGTTTGCCCAAATTTTCTTTGTACAGTGCTGTCCGTATACGCTGTCTCCAAAAAAAAGGTACTCTGAATAACAACAGTTCACTTGATTCAGGTTTATCCATGTACCTCTCATCAATATTATCGGCTAGCCAACCTAAAAGATCATAGAGTATATCCAAATATATTTTTGTCAAATTCTTATCTCCATGCTTATCAGGGCTATGCCAGACTAAATCTGTTATTTCATCTATCTGTCCGGGAGTTAATTCATATATACCATATTGATTTTCATTCTCGTTCCCGAGATTCTTCCATGAATCTTTTTCTAAAAGAGCCCTAGGAAAAGTGTTCTGAGGATTACTTTTTAAAATATCCTGAAAAAGGGTCAGATAGGATATTGCTTCGGCGGTGAGATCGGTTACTATATCCATAATAAATGAGGTTTAATGATTAATAGATTAGAGGAATTAAGCTGTCAGAAAAAACAATCGATTATTCAATTGATTCTCCGTAAAATACCAGGATTTTCAGCACTTTAAAACTGTACTAAATTACATCAAAAAATTCTGTACAAAGCAGGTGGAATTACCTGTTTATGAAACATCGATCCTATTATTTAAAATCAATTTTAATCAACTGTTTTCAGTTCAATATATTTTTATAACTTTAGAATCAAAACCAATTTATTATGCAAAATCTTCCCAAAAAAATAAGAAGTAAAAAGTTAAATGCAAAAGTTGATTTAACCGCTATGGTAAGTGTTTCATTTTTGCTGATTATATTTTTTATGGTAACGATCGAATTGGCGAAACCAAAAGTTATAGTATATGATACTGGTGCAGACAGAGGTTGTTGTGATTGCCCTCCTCGCCATTATGGAGAGAATAGATCCATGACCATAATGTTAGGAAAAAACAACAAAATCATTACTTACACGGGCTTGCCATACATTCCTATTGACGCTCCCAAAGCAACAAAATATGGGAAAAATGGAATTAGAAAAGTGCTGTTTGAAAGAAATAAAAAAGTTTTAGAATATTCAGCTGCATTAGGAAAACCCGGAAGAGGAATTACAGTAATTATTAAGCCCAGCGAAAACTCAAATTATGGGAACTTAATTGATATATTGGACGAAATGGAATTGGCAAAAATTGAGACTTATGTTATTATACCAGAATTTACGCCCGAAGAAACAAAGTTATTAGCTGCAAATTAATAAATTGACTGACATGAAAAATCTACCTCAAAAAATCAGAAGTAAAAAGTTAAGTACAAAGATTGATTTAACTGCAATGGTCAGCGTTTCTTTTTTGCTGATTATCTTTTTTATGGTAACCATCGAATTGGCGAAGCCAAAAGGTATTGATCTTGATTTACCAGATTATTCAGATACATGTGGAGGAATGGGATGCATTAGAGGAAATCGTTTATACACTATTATACTGGATGATAATGATAACATAATAACCTATTCGGGTGTATTATCCTATCCTTTAGAAGCGCCTAAAGAAGTTAAATTTGGGAAAAATGGTATTAGAAAGGAAGTATTTCTAAAAAAGAAAGAAGTAAGTGATTATATGGTATCCGTAGGGAAACCAAAAAATGGCATGGTTGTTATTATTAAACCATCTAAAAAATCTAATTTCAAAAATCTCGTAGATATTTTAGATGAGATGAAAATTGCTGGTATCAATTCCTATACTATTATAAATGATTTTATGCCTGAAGAAACAAAGTTATTAGCTGCAAAATAGATTGTAAATTCGTAGTACAAAAGTTCTCGACTCCGCTCGAACTGACAAACCTGTGAAACTAAAAAAAGTCCCGCATTGCTGTGGGACTTTCTCTTTGCTCATTTATTTTTACTTTTTAACAAACTTCACTTTGAAGCTTCCTTTGTCTGATTTTACTTTTATGAAATAATTGCCCGTACTAAGATTTGAAACATCAACCGTAGAAACTGATTTCGCATTTGGAACTGATACGACCAACTGGCCAAAAATATCATAAACTTCCAACGATTGTATTTCTGCGTCTTGTTTCGTTTTAATAGTCAAAACATCTGAAAC
The DNA here is from genome assembly GCF_002217475.1 of Flavobacterium tructae. GTDB lineage: Bacteria > Bacteroidota > Bacteroidia > Flavobacteriales > Flavobacteriaceae > Flavobacterium > Flavobacterium tructae. The sequence goes on along the minus strand of NZ_MUHH01000002.1, from coordinate 11,652 downwards.
CGGATTTGGATAAAGAACAAAATAATTTGAAAACTCAAAATCTTTTACTCCTAATGTTTTAATACTTACCGTTACCGCCAAACGTGTTGAGCTTTCTACATCACCGTCCTTCGTAGCGCCATAATAGGTTTTTCCATCGACTAATGCTGTTTTTGGATCTACTACGTTTCCGCCTGTTGGGGCGTCGTACCAAACTACATTGGATTCATTCACTTTAAGATCAGCTACAGTAGGATTTTTTGAATTTAAAAATTCCTGTGTTGGATGTGTAGTCGTTGGTGCTTTTGGATCTTCTTTTAAATCAACTGTTACCGCCACACGTGTTGGACTTTCTACATCACCATCTTTCGTAGCGCCATAATAGGTTTTTCCATCGACTAATGCTGTTTTTGGATCTACTACGTTTCCGCCTGTTGGAGCGTCGTACCAAACTACATTGGATTCATTCACTTTCAGATCTGCTACAGTAGGATTTTTTGAATTTAAAAATTCCTGTGTTGGATGTGTAGTCGTTGGTGCTTTTGGATCTTCTTTTAAATCAACTGTTACCGCCACACGTGTTAGACTTTCTACATCACCGTCTTTCGTAGCGCCGTAATAGGTTTTTCCATCGACTAATGCTGTTTTTGGATCTACTACGTTTCCGCCTGTTGGGGCGTCGTACCAAACTACATTGGATTCATTCACTTTAAGATCAGCTACTGTAGGATTCTTGGTTTTCAAAAAGTCCTGCGCCGTGTCGTCTGTTGTTGGTGCTTTTGGATCTTCTTTTAGACTCACTTTTATCTCCACACGTGTTGAGCTTTCTACATCACCGTCTTTCGTAGCGCCGTAATAGGTTTTTCCATCAACTAATGCTGTTTTTGGATCTACTACGTTTCCGCCTGTTGGGGCGTCGTACCAAACTACATTGGATTCATTCACTTTCAGATCAGCTACAGTAGGATTCTTGGTTTTCAAAAAGTCCTGCGTTGTGTTGTCTGTTGTTGGTGTTTTTGGATCTTCTTTAAGTTTTACAGTTACTGCCAAACGTGTTGGGCTTTCGCAAGTTCCTATTTTTAGCGAACCATAATATGTTGTCCCGTCTGTCAATATAGTTGTTGAAGGTACAACATTACCTGCTTTCGCCGCATCGGACCAAGTAACACCTGTTTCATTGGTCACCAGACTTGCTACAGTAGCATTCCTACTTTTGTAAAATTCCTGACTTGCTGTTCCTGTTGGCGTTTGCGGATCGCTGATCGTTACTGTTACTGCCAATCTTGTTGGGCTCTCACAAGTGCCTAATCTTAAAGAACCGTAATAGATTGTTCCGTTTACCAAAGCTGTTGTTGAACTCACTACATTTCCGCCAATAGCGGCATCGTACCAAGTCACTCCACTCTCATTGGTTTGTAAACTTGCCACGGTAGCATTGGCAGATTTACAGAATTCCTGGCTTGCAGTCCCCGTTGGTGCCGCAGGATTATTAATAGTTGCTGTAACTTCTAAGCGTGTTGTACTCTCACAGCCATTTACGGTTTGTGAAGCATAATAAATCGTTCCGTTAGTTAAAGCTGTACTTGATGTTACAACATTACCTCCTATAGCTGCATCGTACCATTTTATAGCGGTTCCTGTGACTGATAAACTCGCTACTGTAGCATTAGTACTAGCACAAAAGGTTTGTGATGTGTTACCTGTGGGTCCTTGAGTATCATTAATCGTAACTGTTACGACAAAACCTGGACTCTGGCAAACTCCACTGGTACTATTATTATATAAAAACCCAACATACGAACTACCGTTTTCTAAAGCCGTTGTTGAAGCAAGAACATTTCCATAACCACTACCTTTTTTTTTGCTCCATATTACACCAGTTTCGTTGGTTATCAAATTCGCCACAGTAGGGTTGTCCGATTTACAGAATTCCTGCGTTGCTGCTCCGGTGGGAGAATTTGGACTCTCAATAACTTCTACTGTTACGGGTAATCGCGTTAAGCTCTCACAAGATCCACTTTTGTACGAAGCATAATAGGTGCTGCCACTGGTAATGACTGTATTATTAGCTAATATATTACCATCAGTTAATGCATCGTACCATACTACTGTATAATAACGAGAAACAGATATATTGCTTAACATATTGGTATATATTGCACAGAATGACTGGAATGAATCACCTGTTGGCGTTCCAAGATTAAAAATAGCCGCCGTTACCGCCAAGCGTATTGTACTCTCGCAACCGTTTACGGTTTGCGAAGCATAATAAATCGTTCCATTGGTTAAGGCTGTGCTTGCTGAAACCATATTACCTCCTGTTGCTCCATCGTACCATTTAATAGCGGTTCCTGTGGCTGATAAACTTGCTACAGTAGGACTACTACTTGCACAAAATAACTGTCTGGCTGTGCCCGTTGGGGCCGCTGGATTATTAATGGTTGCTGTAACTGCCAAGCGTGTTGTACTTTCATGACCATTTACCGTTTGCGAAGCATAATAAATACTTCCATTGATTAAGGCTGTAGTTGCAGAAACTATATTTCCTGCTGTCGCTGCATCGTACCATTTTATAGCAGTTCCTGTAGCTAATAAACTCGTCACCGTAGGATTACTACTTGCACAAAACCATTGTGATGTAAGACCCGTTGGTGCCGCAGGATCAGTTGCGGTCTGGCCATGTCCTGTAAGAGACAACAAGCACAACAAAACAATAATAATTTTAAGTAATCTACTTTTCATTTTCTCTGCATTTTAAGTTTTTCATAATTTTTCCATTTCTAATGAGTAAAAAAACACTCCATTATTGTAAGAATATTACGTAAAAATAGTTACAGAAAAAACTTCTTTGAGCTACTTGTAATAACTGGTAAAAACACTGTAATAAATGATCGTTTAGGGTTCTATTTGCAAAATTACTGTCGGGAAAAAAAATATAAATTCCCCATAAAAGAGTTCTCGACTCCGCTCGAACTGACCAAACCTATGAAACAAAAAAAAGTCCCACATTGCTGTGGGACTTTCTATTTAGAGGAAACTAAGAATTATTTTTTCTCCGTTTTTTCCATTTTAGCTTTTAAAGCAGCTAATACATCATTGTTATCTCCTAAAGTTGCAGCTGGTGCATTTGTAGTAGATGCAGATGAAGTATTTTCAGTTGCAGCTTTCACGTTTTTCTCTTCTTCTTCACGGAAGATAGCAGTGTGAGAAGCAACTACTCTTTTGAATTCTTTGTTGAATTCGATTACTTTGAAATCAGCAGTATCACCTTTTTTCAATTTCTTTCCGTCTTCTTTTTCAAGGTGACGAGTTGGAATGAAAGCAACGATATCATCTCCGAATTCTACAGTAGCTCCTTTGTCAACGATTTCAGAAATTTCACCATTGTGGATAGTTCCTACAGCGAAAGAATCTTCGTATTGATCCCAAGGATTAGCAGTAGTTTGTTTGTGACCTAAAGATAATTTACGTCCTTCAACATCTAATTCTAATACAACTACATCAAGTTTTTCACCAACGTTTACAAACTCAGATGGGTGTTTGATTTTCTTAGTCCAAGAAAGGTCAGAAATGTAGATTAATCCATCAATTCCTTCTTCTAATTCTACGAAAATACCAAAGTTTGTAAAGTTTCTAACGATACCTGTATGTTTAGAACCTACCGGGTATTTAGAAGTAATGTCAGTCCATGGATCTTGAGTCAATTGTTTGATACCTAATGACATCTTACGATCGTCTCTGTCTAAAGTTAAGATAACTGCTTCAACAACATCTCCAACTTTCACGAAGTCCTGAGCAGAACGTAAGTGAGTAGACCATGACATTTCAGAAACGTGGATTAAACCTTCAACACCTTCAGCAACTTCGATGAAAGCACCGTAATCAGCGATTACAACTACTTTACCTTTTACTTTATCACCAATTGTTAAGTTAGCATCTAAAGCATCCCATGGGTGAGCGTTTAATTGTTTCAATCCTAATTGAATTCTTGTTTTCTCATCATCGAAATCAAGGATTACAACGTTTAATTTTTGGTCTAATTCAAGAACTTCACTTGGGTGGTTGATTCTGCTCCAAGAAAGGTCAGTAATGTGAATTAATCCGTCAACACCACCTAAGTCAATGAACACACCATAAGAAGTAATGTTTTTAACAACACCTTCTAATACTTGTCCTTTTTGTAATTGACCGATGATTTCTTTTTTCTGTACTTCGATATCAGCCTCGATAAGTGCTTTATGAGATACAACAACGTTTTTGAATTCGTGGTTAATTTTTACCACTTTGAATTCCATCATTTTGTTTACATATACATCGTAGTCTCTAATTGGCTTAACGTCAATTTGAGATCCAGGTAAGAAAGCTTCAATACCAAAAACGTCAACGATCATACCACCTTTAGTTCTGCATTTTACAAAACCATTAACGATTTCACCTGTTTCGTTTGCAGCAATAACTCTATCCCATGATTTAATAGTACGAGCTTTTCTGTGAGATAATACTAATTGACCTGTTTTGTCCTCACGGATGTCGATTAATACTTCTACTTTGTCACCTACTTTTAAGTTTGGGTTGTAACGGAATTCGTTTAAAGAAATAACACCTTCCGATTTTGCGTTGATATCAACGATAACGTCTCTATCTGTAATTCTAACAACTACACCTTCTACTACTTCTTCCTGATCTGTAGCGATGAAAGTTTTTGAAACTAGTTCTTCGAATTCTAATAAGTTTTTCTCATCAACTGCATCAATTCCTTCTTGGAAGTTATGCCAGTTAAAATTTGCTAAAAACTCTTCTTGTGATTTTAATTGTTCAGACATGCTGATAAAAAATTTGTATTCTGTTTCTCTCGAGTTTCATAAAGCAGTAGAAAATACAGAAGTTGTTTTACATAAATAGTTGATACCTAAAGGAAACTCTTCTTTGCCAAAAGGACTGCAAAATTAATACATTTATTTGTAATAGCAAAACAAAAGTGTGTTAGATGTTAATTGATAATTGATAATTGATAATGGTTAATGGTTAATTGATAATTAATAATGGTCCTGTCTTTCAGTTTGCATTTCACATCTAACGTTTCACGGATATACAAATCATTTATAAAAATATACCCGACAGGTTTTAAAACCTGTCGGGTATGATATAATTATTAGATTCTTATGAATTGGCTTTACTTAAAATGTTGAGGTTAAATTTGTATTTTGGCTTTTGGCCAGTAGAATATCAAGTTTCAGAACGGTAAGTCTTCCGCTGTTGTCGATAAAATTAAGGGTTTCTTTTCCTGCATTCAATGAAACTGTTTTTGGGTAATTAAAGTTGGGTACTAACTGAGGAAGATTAATCACAACCTTTTCTCCTACACTATTCTTATATTTTAAAACACCGCTCTTGTTTTCAAATACTGCCTCATAAAAGGTTTCGTCACTTGTTGTCATTGAAAGCCACATCGATCCATTATAATAGTACACATCTTTTGTAGAATAGTCAAAAAAGAGATCTCCTGCTTTTCCATTATCTTTTGGCAAACCGTTTTCTTCGGTCAGGTTTTTCAAATTGTTCCATTTATTTTCGTACCAATAATAATAACCCGGTAAAATTTCCTGATTTTTTGCTGTATTAAAAACCAAAATAAATTTGGTATCTCTGCCTACAACCGTAGACTTGTCAAATCTGCTTTTTAATATTGTTCGTGGTATCATTATTTCTTTACTTTTACAAATTAGATCTAAATGTGATGCTATAACAGACATTTCTTTATGTGTGTCTATCCGGTGTTTTGGGGCACCTGTCTGGCACATTACGACTGCCGGAACTAACCAAATAATACTCCAAATTATCTTCCTCATATTTACTCCATCTTTAAATTCAAACACAAATTTAATACACTCATTTACTGCTAATTATCCATAATTAACAAGCAGCAGTAATGATGTAATAAATAGTACTTTGTTTGGAATAAGTGGTGAGGAGAGGGAGTTTTAATTATGAATTATGTTCACTGTGAAATGTAAAATACGAGATGTGATTTCCGGAATGTATATACTGCAGAATTAAGTTGCGCTTACTGTGAAACGTAGGATGTGTAAACTGTAAACTGAGACTGAAAACTATAAACTATCTGATGTGCTGTTTTTAATCACGAAGTGTGCAAAAATTATCATGAGGTAACACGATCTGGCACATTTTACATTTTACAGCTTGCATTTTAAATCTAACAAACAGTTAAGATTGGTCTTTATTTTCGATTTCGAAGCCATCTTTCGATTGGTTCGAGAACTGTGTTGACAATTGTAACCAGGAATGTACAAATTAGCGCTTCTATGAAATAACCTGATGCGGCAATACAGCCAATAGCAGCACTGCACCATATGGTTGCTGCAGAATTCAAACCGTGTACATTGGGTCCTTCCCTAAATATAACTCCGGCGCCTAAAAAACCAACTCCCATAACGACCTGAGCCGTAATACGGGTTACATCGATATTGGGTGCTGTCGCAGCCACTTTAATCGATAATAAAACGAATGCCGCTGCTCCTGTTGCTACCAGCATATTGGTTTTTAAACCGGTTTCTTTGTGGTGCCACTGTCTTTCGAAACCAATAATTAGTCCGGCGAAGAGTGCAATTATAAGTCGGGTTAGAAATTCTGTTGTACTCAATGTTATTGTTTTTTATATTAGATACCGTTGGGTTTATATTTTCACGCAGATTGCTTCGCCTGTTCGCTATTGCTCGGGTCTGCAGATTTAGCAGATTTTTTTCTGTTTAATCTTTTCTCTAAATTATTTAATAGAATAAATTTAAGAAATTAAATACAATCATTTTTTATCTGTATCATTAAAAAATAAATCTCATTGCACTTCACAAAAAAAGCTGCAAGATTACCTTGCAGCTTTTCATAACAATTTAATTAACTCAACTTCATTAAAAAAGCTAACTCTTTATTACATCGAAACAATAATGAACTCACTTCTTCGATTTGCCTGATGTTCTTCTGTAGTACATTTTACACCATCAGCACATTTATTCAGTAATTGTGTTTCTCCGTATCCTTTTCCGGTAATGCGATCAGCAGCTATTCCTTTTTTAACAAGCCATGCCACTGTTGCTTTAGCCCTTCTGTCGGATAGTTTTTCATTGTACGCATGTGTTTGTCTGCTGTCTGTGTGCGAGCGAACATCAATTTTCATGCTTGGATTTTGAATCATCACCTGACGGATTTTCTCTAACTCAATAGCGGCTTCTTTTCGAACAATCGATTTACCTAAATCGAAGTAAATCATTTTTATGTGTAAAATTTTCGCCAAATCATCACCAACAATCAATTTTTCAATCGTTTTTTCGACCACTTTTTGAGGCGTTTTTTTCAAAGGCAGTGTCAAACTTGTTTTATCGATCGCTTTAGGCAATTCATTAGTGTCATAATCTTGTCTTGCAGCGCGAACAAAGTATTCTTTATTGCAGTTTACTTTAAAACTATACTTCCCATCGGCTTTGGTTATTACCTCTCCTATTATCTGAAGCTGATTGTCCAGTAAATTTACTTTTGCATTCTCTAATACCAAATTTGTTTCGGCATCTATAACAGTTCCTGATAAAATCTCCTCACAAGGCAATTTTCTGGTTTCCGAAAAACGATAAACGTCATCATAACCATGTCCTCCATCTCTATTGGAGGAGAAAAAACCGGTTCTGCTTTTACTGTCCATTATAAAACCAAAATCATCCACTTTTGTATTTATAGGAGCTCCAACATTCTGAACTTCGCTAAAAGTCAAATCATTTTTAATAGTCGAAACATAGACATCAAGTCCTCCTAATCCCGGACGTCCGTCGCTGGCAAAATACAATTCATTGTCTCCTGATATAAAAGGAAAAGTTTCTCTTCCCTCAGTATTAATTGCGGCTCCCAGGTTTTCAGGTTTACCAAAACTGCCATCCGTATTAATCGTCACACTATACAAATCTGATTGTCCAAAAGTACCCGGCATGTCTGAAGCAAAGTATAACTTTTTTTCATCTACACTTAATGTCGGATGTGCCACACTGTATTGATCACTGTTAAAAGGCAATTCAACAATATTCGTCCATTTACCTTTTATGTAACTTGCCTTATACAATTTTAACAAAGTGACCTTCTTGTCGTCTGTCCCTTTTGTACCGTTTAGAAAATTGTTTCTGGTAAAATACATCGTTAATCCGTCTTTTGTAAAAACAGGAGTCGATTCATTAAATTTTGAATTAATCTTATTCTCAAAACGTTTCGGAATTCCTACACTACCATCGGCGTTTAATTCTGCCGAATAAAGATTTGTAAACGATTTATTGGTCCATTTAAATTTTGCTTTGGCAACTCCGCCCGTGTCTCTGGCAGACGCAAATACCAATTTATTATCTAAAAAAGAACTTCCATAATCTGAGTATCTTGAATTAATTCCGGCATCGGCTATTTCAAATCTCCCTGAATTGTTTTTTATCTGCTCTAAATAATTTTTATTCTTTTCAAATAACAATCCTCTTTTATCAGTACTTGCTTTTTGGTTGAAAAGCTCTAATATTTTATCGGCTTTGGTATAATTTCCAGTTGCTTTTAGGGTTTGAGCATATCGGTAATAATACTCAAATTCCTGTTGATCATTCATTCCGAAAAGAGCTTTGTACCATTTTAATGCCCTCACCAACTCGCCATTAAAATAATAGGCGTTACCCAATCGTTGGAGCATTTTTTCCTCTTTATATCCTTTTTCTGCTACCTTTTCGTAAGTAGCAATTGCATCTATGTAAGCATACTGATTGTAATTTTTATCAGCTTTGTCTAAACCTGACTTTTGTGCCATTCCGCTAAAAAAAACGGAAGACAGAAAGACTGTATATGCTATTTTTTTTATTTTCATAATTAGAAGAATCTAGGTGAAGTTATTCGGCTGTAATTTTTTAAGAATTCAAAACGCAGAAATATCTCATGCGACCCTGAGTTGTAGTTTACCAATCGGGTTGTTTCGCGATCGTAGGAATACCCTACATACATACTATCGGTTATCTGAAATCCTGCCAAAGCACTAAAAGAGGCGCTCCATCTGTAAGCTACTCCGACCACAAATTTATCGTTGAACATAAAATTTGCCGATGCGTCTACTTGTAATGGTGAACCTTCTACCATTTTAGTCATTAAAGCCGGCTTGAATTTTATCGTTTCATAACGATTTAGATTAAATACATAACCCGCTATGAAATAATAGTTAATACGGTCTTTATAGATGGAATAATCGTTATCGTCAAAGCGGGTAGTTTGAATAAAATTAGGAACGGATAATCCCACATAAGCTTTATCCGTATGCCAGTAAACTCCGGCTCCGATATTTGGAGCGAATTTATTCTGAAAATCCTGAAACTGGGTATCTCCCTGATGTTCCGGGTTTAACTTTGTAGGATCCAGCTTAAATATATTGGCAGAACCTTTAATACCAAAAGAAAGTTTAGCGGTTGCTGATGTTTGTATGGAGTAAGAGAAATCAGCTGATATATTGTTTTCATTTGTTGGTCCGATTTTATCATTGACTAACGATACTCCTAATCCTACATTATTGTTTATTGGTGTGTTTAACGAAAAACTGCTGGTTTCGGGTGCTCCATCCAATCCAACCCACTGGGTGCGATACAATCCGAAAATACTCATAGCTCCGCGAGAACCGGCATAAGCGGGATTTATATTGATGGTATTATACATGTATTGTGTAAACTGCGCATCTTGCTGGGCAAAACCTGCGGTAGAACAAAACAATAAAACTAAAACTAATTTTTTCATTTATTTTATTTTTAAAGAATGGCTTAGCCTATTGACTAAGCCATTTTATTAGTACAGAATATTATTTGGTCAGGTATAAATACCCCGCCTCCTGATGTGGATTGGATTGGTTGTCTTTGTATTTAATGATATAATAATAAGTTCCTTCCGGTAATCCATCTGAATCTTTGATTGTAACACGTCCTTCAGAAATACCTCTAAAAACAATATCATTATTATTGTAATGATCACGATCAAAAACCAAAACTCCCCAACGGTTGAAAATCTGAACCGTATTGTCAGGATAACATTCTAATCCCTGGATATAAAATCTCTCGTTCTTACTGTCTCCATTTATAGAAACTGCATTGAATACTTTAATTACACAACTTTGTAGCGATAAAACAGTTGGTTTATCCCCCAATACACTACTATCATCTGATTTGTCTTTTACCTCAATATGATCAGGACTTGTTCCAAAAACTTCGGCTTGATTCGATATACTTCCCGAATTAATATCAGCTTGTACGATCGAATAAGTTCCTGTAAAAGAAGTATTATCCTCTTCTCCCACAGCTAAATTTATTGGGCCACCGGTCATAGTAATTCCAGTTAACGGGTCTACTATATAAACATTAGTCAACGCTACATTTCCTGTATTGGTTACGGTGAAATTATACGTAATAGTCTCCCCTACTTTTGCATTACTGTCACCATCTTCATCATTGAAATGTGCCGTTTTCACTACAGCAATACTTGGTCTTGATACAAATAGGGTTACCGTTGCAGCATCACAATTTGAAAGATTTGATTTTTCACAAATACTGTACGTTAATGTATAGGTACCTCCCGGTGTATTAGCCGGAACACTTATTGTTCCTGTGGCAGTGTCAATTACCGGAACTGCTGCTCCAGGTGTTTTTGGAACTGCCGGTGTTGTCACTTTTAAATCAACCAGACTAATCACAACTGGTACGCCATTTAAAGTATCCGAATTTGGATTACCAACTAGTACATTCCCTGCATTTGGTGTTCCTGTTATTCCATTTACGTTTGGAATATTATCATCATTTGCAATTATTGATGTCCCTGCAATTGCCGTTACTTTGATTTCATCTGAAACCGTCGCACAAGTTGTCGGAGTTAGTTTGTCACATAACTCATACACTACATTATAAGTTCCCGGTGTGGTTCCTGCCGCAACACTTACTTTTCCGGTTAACGGATCTAAAGTAATTCCTGTTGGCCATGTTCCTGATACCGCAACTGTAGCATTTCCTGTAGTTCCTAATACTGCCGGAACTCCATTTACTTTATCGTTGCTTGCAATGTTTGTGAAAACAGTTCCTCCTGTTGATGCAATAGTTCCGTTTTCGAATATTGGCTCTACCACTGGAGTTACTTTGATTTCATCTGAAACCGTCGCACAAGTTACCGGACTTAGTTTGTCGCATAACTCATACACTACATT
>NZ_MUHH01000002.1:0-270 GCF_002217475.1 Flavobacterium tructae | reverse complement strand
AACCGTCGCACAAGTTACCGAACTTAGTTTGTCGCATAACTGATAAACTACATTATACGTTCCCGGTGTGGTCCCTGCCGCAACACTTACTTTTCCGGTTAACGGATCTAAAGTAATTCCTGTTGGCCATGTTCCTGATACCGCAACTGTAGCATTTCCTGTAGTTCCTAGTACTGCCGGAACTCCATTTACTTTATCGTTGCTTGCAATATTTGTGAAAACAGTTCCTCCTGTTGATGCAATAGTTCCATTTTCGAATATTGGCTCTAC
>NZ_MUHH01000019.1 GCF_002217475.1 Flavobacterium tructae | reverse complement strand
TTTACACAAGTAATCACTATTGAAGATACCACCAAACCAACCTGGACTACTCTAACGGGAAGTTTAGATATTACGATCCAATGTAGTGATGCGGCAGGTTTAATCGCTGCGCAAGCCAGTGCACCTGTAGCAATCGATAATTGTGATAACGATGTGACCAATATCGTTAAAACCAGTGGTCAATTTGTAGCTTCTCAGTCTTGTGGAAATTCCGGAACCTACACCAATACCTGGACAGTTAAGGACAATTGTGGTAATACTTCCGATACTTTTACACAAGTAATCACTATCGAAGATACCACTAAACCAATCTGGACTACTCTAGCGGGAAGTTTAGATATTACGATCCAATGTAGTGATGCGGCAGGTTTAATTGCTGCTCAAGCCAATGCACCAGTAGCAACCGATAATTGTGATAGCGATGTGACCAATATCGTTAAAACTAGTGGTCAGTTTGTAGCTTCTCAGTCTTGTGGAAATTCCGGAACCTACACCAATACCTGGACCGTTAAGGACAATTGTGGTAATACTTCCGATACTTTTACACAGGTGATCACTATCGAAGATACCACTAAACCAACCTGGACTACTCAGGCCGGAAGTTTAGATATTACGATCCAATGTAGTGATGCGGCAGGTTTAATTGCTGCTCAAGCCAATGCACCAGTAGCTACCGATAATTGTGATAGTGATGTGACCAATATCGTTAAAACCAGTGGTCAGTTTGTAGCTTCTACATCATGCGGAAACTCCGGAACCTACACCAATACCTGGACCGTTAAGGATAATTGTGGTAATACTTCCGATACTTTTACACAAGTAATCACTATCGAAGATACCACCAAACCAACCTGGACTACTCTAGCGGGAAGTTTAGATATTACGATCCAGTGTAGTGATGCGGCAGGTTTAATTGCTGCTCAAGCCAATGCACCAGTAGCTACTGATAATTGTGATAGCGATGTGACCAATATCGTTAAAACTAGTGGTCAGTTTGTAGCTTCTACATCATGCGGAAACTCCGGAACCTACACCAATACCTGGACCGTTAAGGATAATTGTGGTAATACTTCCGATACTTTTACACAAGTAATCACTATTGAAGATACCACCAAACCAACCTGGACTACTCTGGCCGGAAGTTTGAATAAAACCATTCAATGTAGTGATACCGAAGGGCTGACAACTGCACAAGCCAGTGCGCCTGTAGCAACCGATAATTGTGATAGCGATGTCACGATCGAGAAAACTACAGGACAGTTTGTACCCTCTGCTACTTGCGCAAATGCCGGAACCTATACAAACAGTTGGGTAGCAAAAGACAATTGCAACAATATTACAGATACTTTCACTCAGGTGATTACGATCGAAGATACCAGCAAACCAGTCTTTAATGGAGTCCTTCCTGCGAATATTACAGTATCATGTGATAAAGTTCCTCCACCGGCTAATATAACAGCATCAGACAATTGTAATGCTAATGTGCCGGTAGTTTATACTGAAACAAAAAACAGTATTGAAAATGAATGCAGCACAAATTATACACTGACCCGTACGTGGACCAGCAGCGATTGTAGTGGTAATACAACTTCCTACACACAGCTAATCACCGTTAGAGATACTACTCCGCCAACAGGAACAATTCCGGCAAATGTTACTTTACAAAACATAGCAGATATTCCTGTTGCCAATACGGGAGCCGTAACCAATACTGCCGATAATTGCAGCCAAACTGTAACGGCAACCGTAAGTGATTCTAATAATGGAGGCACTGGTTGTGGAAGCAGCCCTTATATCTTAACAAGAACATACACTTTATCCGATTGTGCCGGCAATAAAACAATACTCGTACAAACCATAACCGTTTTGCATGAAATTGTTGCGACAGCTCCTTTTGCAATTGAAGCCTGTAATGCCGATACTTCAACGGTTGATCTATTAGGTCCGTTGCCTAGAAATACTTCTACAACCGGTACTTGGATTGATACCAATAATACCGGTGCGCTAAATGGCAGTGTTGTAACTACTTTTGGCCTTCCGATTGGTAACTATTCATTTGAATATCAAATAAAAGATGAAGCCTGTCCAAGAAGTTTAGTGGTAAACCTTTCGATCAATGATGATTGCAAAGTTTTGGCCTGCGGAACGATACTGGTTCATAATGCATTCTCTCCTAATAACGACGGTATAAACGACCGATTTGTTATCGACCATATTGAAGACACAGCTTGTTATCCTGACAATAGTGTCGAAATATACAACCGTTGGGGGGTATTAGTATTCGATACTAAAAATTACAACAATACCACCAATGCTTTTGATGGCATTTCAAGAGGAAGAACAACAGTAAGTCAATCAGATGGTCTTCCAACAGGAACTTACTTTTACATTCTTAATTACACCTCCGTAGATGGAAATGGTGCAATACAAATGAACAAAAAAGACGGATACTTATATCTTTCCAGATAAGCAGATGCCATCCTGATTGCGTAATTCATCAGTGATCAGGATGGTTTTCAATTGAAAAACTCATGTAATAGATTTCTGAGTTCATTCAGCTTATTTTTTTAAGATTCAAAAGGCAATAACAATATTAAAATAATTTACCTACTATGAAAACAAAATTACTTTCTTTCGTCATGGTATTTACTGCTATAGTAAGTTATGCACAGCAAGATGCGCAGTTTACACAATATATGTACAATACCATAAATATCAATCCGGCATATGCGGGCTCACGAGGAGCATTGAGCATTTTCGGATTATATCGTACGCAATGGGTTGGACTTGACGGAGCACCGGAAACCAGTACCTTTTCTGTAAATACTCCAATAAACAATAGTAATTTGGGAGTTGGAGTTTCGCTGGTCAATGACAAGATTGGGCCTACAAATGAAAATACTTTTTCTGCAGATCTTTCTTATACCATACAAACCTCAGCAGATTTTAAACTTTCATTCGGGATTAAAGGCTCAGCCAATTTTTTTAATCTCGATGTTACTAAATTAAATCCGGAAAGCCAGGGTGATCCACAGTTTCAGGACCTGAACAATAAATTCTCTCCCAATGTAGGAGCCGGAGTCTATTGGCATTCCGATAAAGCCTACATCGGTTTATCAGTACCTAATTTTATCGAAACCAATCGGTACGATGATAATGATTATGCCATTTACAAAGACAGAATCAATTATTATTTAATTGCCGGGTATGTTTTTGATCTTGACAGACTTCAATACATCAAATTCAAACCCGCTTTACTCACAAAAATGGTTCAGGGAGCTCCGCTTCAGGTAGACGTTTCTGCCAACTTTATGTTTATGGATAAACTTGTGTTAGGTGTTGCCTACAGATGGAGTGCCTCGCTTAGTGCTATGGCCGGGTTTCAGATTAGTGATGGTCTGTACATAGGATATGGTTACGACCGTGAAACCACTAAATTAAACAATTACAATTCTGGTTCGCATGAAATCTTCCTGCGCTATGAATTCTTCAGAAAAAACAGTAAAATGACAACTCCTCGTTTCTTCTAAAATTTTTTATCATGAAAAAATATATACTCCTTTGCACCACCGTAGTAAGTGTTTTTTTATCTAACAGTTTTGCGCAACAGGGTAAAATTGTTTCCGGAGACAAAAAATACGATAACTATGCCTATATCGATGCAATTAAAACGTATCAGAGAGTAGCCGAAAAAGGTTACAAATCAGAAGATCTCTTTAAGAAGTTAGGAAATTCCTTTTACTTCAATTCCGAATTCGAAAAAGCAGCAAAATGGTATGGCGAATTATTTGCTCAGAATACTGAAGTTGAACCTGAATATTACTATCGATATGCACAATCATTAAAATCAACCGGAGATACAGCCAAAGCCAATCAAATGATGGATTTATTCCGACAAAAATCAAAAAACGACAGCAGAGCCAAACTATATGAAACAGATAAAAATTATCTGGATAAAATAAAAGCCAATTCGGGGCGCTACACTATCGAAAATGCAGGAATAAACAGTAAATACTCCGATTATGGAACAGCTTTCTATCAACACAAAATTATATTTGCCTCAGCCAGAGATACCGGTAATTTCAGTCAAAGAATTCACAAATGGACTGGTGAGCATTTTACCAATTTATATCAATCTGATATCGATGAGAATTTTAATCCTAATGCTCCCAAAAAATTCAAATCTAAAATAAACACCAAATTCCATGAGTCGACTCCTGTTTTTACAAAAGATGGAAAAACTGTTTATTTTACGAGAAACAATTATATAAATGGGAAAAAAGGGAAAAATGAAAGTAAAATTACTTTAGTAAAAATATACAAAGCTACATTTGAAAACGGTGAATGGACCAATATAACAGAGCTTCCTTTTGACAGTAATAACTACAGCACGGCACATCCTGCTTTAAGTCCCGACGAAAAAACACTTTATTTTGCATCGGATATGCCAGGATCAATAGGACAATCTGATCTCTACAAAGTAAGTATTAACAGTAATGGAGAATTTGGCATTCCTGAGAATTTGGGCCCAGGTGTTAACACCGAAGGAAAAGAAAGCTTTCCCTATATAAACGATCAAAATGAAATTTACTTTGCGTCAGACGGACATCCGGGACTGGGAGGTTTGGACGTTTTTGTTGGAAAATTAAGCAATACCGGCGTAAGTAATGTTCAAAATCTTGGAGCCGATATCAATTCTCCTAAAGATGATTTTGCTTACATAATCGATACCAAATCGAAAAAAGGTTTTTTTAGTTCCAATAAAGATGGCGGAAAAGGCTCTGATGATATTTATCAATTTTTGGAAAGAATACCACTAACCTGTGTTCAGGAATTATACGGAACTATAACTGATCTGGCTACGGGAGAGGTCTTACCACAAACCAAACTAAGTTTATATTCCGACAGCAATAAAGTCATCGCAACAACCAACTCTGATTCAAACGGAAACTACACTTTTCCTGTAGAATGTGGGGCAACCTACTTCCTGAGAGCTGAAAAAGAGAAATATTATACCAAAGAAGAAAGTATAACAATCTCAAATAAAAATGGAAGAACAAATTTATCAATAGCATTAGAAAAATCGGATTGCCTGGTAACCATAGGTGATGATCTGGGTAAATGTTTTGGCATTAAAATGATCTATTTTGATCTGGATAAATCAAACATTCGCACAGAGGCAGCTTTAGATTTAGAAAAAATACTTGATGTACTAAACCAGTATCCGAATATGAAATTAGACATTCGTTCTCATACCGATAGTCGGGCAACATTTAAATACAATGAAGCCCTATCCGACAGAAGAGCCAAATCTACCATACAATGGCTGATCAAAAATGGTATCGCACCACAGCGATTAACAGGTAAAGGATACGGAGAAACTGAACTGGTAAACAAATGTTCAGATGGAGTGCCTTGTACCGAAGAAGAACACCAAATGAACAGACGTAGTGAATTTATTATTACGGCTTTATAATAAAAAAGTACCAATCAATTAATTTTAGGTTCGATTTTTGTTTTACTTTAGATTATTAATAATTTAATACCATTTGAAATCATGAAATCACTAAAATACTTCTTTATTGCAATGACATTCATTGCCGTAAGCTCTTTACAGGCACAGGTATCGGTTAATGTAAATATTGGAACACCGCCAGCATGGGGTCCTGTGGGTTATACAGATGTCCGTTACTATTATTTACCGGATCTCGAGATGTACTACGACATCAATGCATCCAATTACATTTACATAAGTAACGGAAAATGGATCAGAGCAAGAAATTTGCCGAGAAGTTACAGAAACTATGACCTTTATAACGAATATAAAGTGGTACTAACCGATTACAGAGGCAATTCTCCCTATGACAATTATAAAACTCACAAAGTAAAATATGGTAAAGGCTACAAGGGAAAACCACAAAAAACAATTGGTCAAAAACCGGGGAAAGGGAACAACAAAGAATATAAAGAATATAAAGATAATGGGCACGGAAATGGCAATGGACATGGAAAAGGGCATGGACATGGCAAACACTAAAACGTAAAAAAGAAAGGGGGACTTGCTAAGTCCCCCTTTCTTTACATAAGAAATCATTTTCCCTTTTAAGCTTCTGCTCAAAATTTAAAACAGTACTACAGTTTTTGTGGCTGTTTTAAATTTGAAGTGAATATCCCCCTACTCTACGAAGCATATCTCACAAGCGCTACGCAAATGTCTCTGACTTTGCGCCAAGTTGCACTATCTAATTTAAAACATATAAGTCATAAAGTCTCAGACTTTAAAACTAAATTTCTTAGATGTAATTACCAGAAAAGAAAAGATTTAAAACAATATAAGAAATAGCGGTAAAAAGTCAGGAGACTTTTATAAACTGTAATGATTCACAAGTGCAAAAAAAAGCGCAAAGTCAGAGACATTTGCGCAGCTTTGGTGATTCAATCCTTTAAAAATTAAAATCAAAATCTAATGTCGTATTGATTTCCTGCTCTAATTTGTCGTCTATTTCTCCAATCTTCCTTAAAGGATTAACGACAATTTCATTTAGCATTTTACCAAATTCTGATACAATCATTTGTATAGTATCTTCCTCAAACAAATCAGAATTGTAATCGATAGTTCCTTTTAACTGATGTTCACTTTCAAACAAGTTAAACACGATAGGCATTCTACTGAATTTGCTTTCGATTGGATAAGATGTTAATTTTAATTCATCTAGTTCAATGCTATTTTCAAAATTAAATTCGGGGTTTTGATACACTAGCATCAGATCAAAAATATCCGACGCTATTTTGTCAAATGGCAGATCTTGATAATTGTTTATTTCCAATAGGTTATGATTAACATTCTGCCATACATCTGCAAAAGTTTGTTCTGACTGTATTTGAGTTCTCAGCACCAGAGTTTTCACGAACATTCCTATTTGATTGTTTAAATCATAGCTATTTCTTCCTGAATTTACTGTCCCAATGCATATATCAGAATGGTTGGATAGTTTATAAATTAAAACATTGACTGAAGCCACTAAAAAGGTGTAGAAAGTCATTTGGTTTTCGGCAGCCATATGTTTTAAAAGGAGCGTAACTTCCTCTGTGAGTTCAAATGATAATTTACTTCCATTTTGTTTATTATTTTGAATACTAAAATCCCTGTCAAATGAATTTTTAGGTGTATAGTTTTGAAGATAATTTTTCCAAAACAACTCATTTTTAGATTGATCTTCTTTTACTGTTTTAGTCAACCACTCTGAATAATCTTTAAACTGAAGTTTTAGGCTGTTCTCTTGTGTTCGATTTTGAGTGCTTTGATTATAGTTTTGGATAAATTCTTTGATGAAAATTTCCAGTGACAAGCCATCCATCATAATGTGATGTGTCGAAAAAAGGAGTAGATGTTGATTCGTTTCTAAGGGTAGCAATTGAGCTCTTATCAACATATCTTTTTCTAAATCAAATTCGGTATTACATAATCGATCGATCGCTTCTTCTATAGAATCATTTTTTAATTGATGTACAACAATTTCAAATCTGTTTTTTTCCGGAGCATTGATTTTTTGATACGGAATTCCATCAATTTCAATAAAATTGGTTCTTAGGATTTCATACTTTTCAATGATTTGATTTATGGACCGGTTCACTTTAGCTGTATCTATAATTCCTTCAATAGTATAGCCGGCAGACATATTATAAGCAATCAAACTCTTTGTTTGCTGAGAAGCCAGCCAAATGGTATATTGAGCAGGAGTCAAATGATATAAATCTTTGATTTCAGCTAAAGGTAGGGCATTCGATTGGGTTGGCTTTAACTCTTGTAAATAAACAGCCAGTGCTTTTATAGTAGGAAAATCAAAAATCGTTTTTAAAGTAATCTCTACATAAAGGTTTCGGGAAATTAATCCAATCAATTTTACCGCATTCAAAGAATGACCACCAAGTGCAAAAAAATTATCCGTTATACTTATGGCCTCTTCTGTATTTAATACTGTTGCCCAATACTGTGATAGTTTTATTTCCAAATCGGAAACAGGTTCTTTAAAATGCTCTTCGTTTGTATTATACTGAATCTCTCTTTGTGACAACGATTTTCTATCTACTTTTTGATTGGGCGTAAGCGGAAATTCTTCCAATGGAATAATTGCATTCGGAATCATATAGTACGGAAGTGTCTTTTTCAATTGATTCGTAATTTCAATTGTATCGACGAACTCTTGATTTTTTAAAACATAAGCTATTAAAAAAGCTTCTTGTTGCGCTCCTTTTTTAGCAATGACAACAGTATCTTTAATTGTGGCTATTTGATTGAATTGCGACTCGATATCGCCCAGTTCTATTCTATAACCTCTAATTTTTACCTGATTGTCATTTCGCCCTAAAAATTCTATTTCTCCATTGTGATTCCATTTTCCAACATCACCTGTTTCGTAGCACAAACTATTCGTATCAAAAGGGTTTTGGATGAATTTTTCTTTGGTTAATTCTTTGTTTTTATAATATCCCAGTGCCAATCCATCGCCAGCAATATAAATGGCTCCCGGAATTCCAATCGGTTTTGGATCTAAAAACGCATCTAAAATATAGAATTGTGTATTGTTGATGGGTTTACCAATATTGAAGGCTTGCGAGGGGTGCTCTATTTTTTTTACACTAGACCAAATAGTCGTTTCAGTTGGTCCGTACATATTCCATAATGCTGAGCTATGGCTGATTAGTTTTTGGGCTAATGATTCGCTTAACAAATCGCCGCCACATAATACTTTTAATTGTTTATCACCCTGCCAGTTGGCATTGAATAACATTTGATAAAAGCTTGGTGTGGCCTGAAGGATTGTGGGTTTGAGTTCTTCTAATTTTCTAATGATTAAATTAGGATCGGATAACAAATTCTGGTTAGCAATATATAAGGTTGCTCCTGAAATTAAGGGTGCAAAAAATTCTAATATAGAAATATCAAAAGAATAAGTTGTTACCGAAAATAAAATGTCATTTGCATTTATTCCGGGTAGCTGCTGCATACTGGTTAAGAAATTAAGCAATGACTGATGTCCAATTTCAACTCCTTTTGGATTCCCTGTTGATCCTGATGTGTATATAATATAGGCCGTATCTAGTGGGGATACGATTTGAAAGGCTGTTGTTTGTAGATCCTCAATTTCAGCAAGAATATGTTCTAATGCTATGGTCTTTACCTGTTTGATCGCCTCAGTTTCATTATTATTTTCGTTAATAATGATGCCGGTTTGACTATGGGCCACAATATAGCTTAAACGGTCTTTTGGAAAAGCAGGATCTAACGGAATATAAGATCTGCCCGTTTTTAAAATACCTAACAAAACAGCGATCATATTAGCGGAACGACCTAACAAAACAGCAATTGGTGCTTTATCTTCCGGACCAAATTTTGAAATAATGTACGCTGCTATCTGGTTGGATAACTTATCCAGTTCACTGTAAGAATATGATTTTGTCTCCTCTTTTACCGCAATTTTTTCAGGTACTCTTTTAACTTGTTCTTGAAATAAATCTAGTACCGTTTTATCTTTTGGATACTCAACTTTTGTACGATTAAAATCAAATACTACTTGTTGCTTTTCTTCTGTGGTTAAATAGGTTAACTCTTTTAGCTTTTTATCTGAATTATTTAAAACAGCATGAACCAACTTTTCAAAATGATTGACCACTTGTGTAATACTAACCTCATCAAAATAATTCAAATTATAGTCAAAATCAATTTTCACCTCTTCTGATTCGTCAAATTCTCTTATGTACAAAGCCAGAGCTACTCTTTCTGATTGATGACTTAATGGAATTACTTTGGTTTGTGTGTTTTTAAAATGAGCGGAGTAATCTTGTTTTTCGTAAGAAAGTGTGATATTAAACAATCGCTCTTTTTGGCTGTACAACTGCAATTCCTGAATTAACTTTCCTAAGGACAGCCGCTGGTGGCGATAATCTTGTTTTAACTGATTTTTTATATCAATTATTAAATCCTTAAAAGTCGCTTCAAAATCCAATGACATTCTCAAAGGAGAAATTCCCATAAAAAGCCCCACCGTTTTTTTATAAGCAGACTTACTTCTGTTTAAAACGGGTAAGCCGATAGCAAAATCGTTGTTTTCGTGTTTTCTGCCAAAATAAGTGTACAGAATTCCTAAAATTAGAGCAAAAGTGGAACATTTATAGCTTGTGGCTAGTTCATTTAATTGGTTGTAAACCGCTCTTCTAATAACCAGTTCTTTACGGCTGCTTTTGTTTATTTGTACACGGTCATCTAACTTATCGAATAAATTCTCCGGTAATGGTTTGAATTTTTGAGACCAGTATTCTAAATCTTGCTTTAATGATTCTGAATTTTGATATTCGAAATCATCTTGTTCAAAGTCCTTGTAACTAAATGGATAATCGGAAATAATTGCGCCAGATTCAGAAATCTCATTGTAGTTCTGAACCAATCTTTGAAACATTAATGAAGTTCCCCAGCCATCGGTTATGATATGATGATACACCGAGAATAAATAGTAAAAATCGTCCTGAACTTTTACTAAAGTGAAAATATGCAAAAGGCTTCCTTTTAATAAATCAAAAGGTTTCATAAATTCCTTTTGCATATAGAGATTTGCTTCCTCAGTTGGATTTTCAAAGTCTGAAAAATCAATAAATCCCAGCTCCGATTGATGGTCTGCTACTATTTGAATACCAACATTTTCTTCCTTTTTTACAATTATACTTCTATAAGCATCGTGCTGATCAATCAAGGCAACATAGGCTCTTTTGAATATTTCTATGTTTACTTGACCTTTAATTTCGATTTTAGCCCCAATATTGTAAACAGGCTCATTAGGAAATAATAATTGTTCGAAGTAAATATCTTGTTGGGGCAATGTCAGTTTCATGAATATTCTTTTTATAGTAGTTCCATAACATTATCAGTTACTTTTTATCCATAATTGCTTGGCCGTAGTCCAGTTTTATGATTCTATCGGTCTATTAAAAAAAGGCATCAGTATGGATAACTGCGATAATCGTTTTGCTTCTTCTTTCGGTTTTGGCATTACGTGTTTTCCTAAAAATTACAACGTTTGTCCGATACGCTTATCTTGCGATAATTCATAGAAATATTTGGCTATCCCGATATCAAAAATCGCCATCCCCATAGGACAGAACATTATGGTATCGTTTGCTTTGATAGTTTTTCTTAATTTTCCGGATAAGACATCCGTGATTATAAGAACGTCTTTCTCCAGCAGTCCTTTTGTCTGGTGCATCATTTCAATATCGGTGTTTTCGCGGCACACTTCGTCCCAATTATCAACAATCACGCAGTCAATAAAATCATAAACATCGGCTTCATAATCTCTTAATGAAACATTGAGTTGCAACGAACCCTTTGGAGGTGGAAGATTGATGTATCGTTTTGA
Source organism: Flavobacterium tructae (assembly GCF_002217475.1). Lineage (GTDB taxonomy): Bacteria > Bacteroidota > Bacteroidia > Flavobacteriales > Flavobacteriaceae > Flavobacterium > Flavobacterium tructae. Next base: position 52,190 of record NZ_MUHH01000019.1, on the reverse strand, counting down.
CGAAGCCGTACAGGTAATAAAAATTTTTGAGTTTAAATAGGCTTGTTCCCAATCGTTTGCGAGTACGATTTTGTGTTTCCATTTTTCGGGCAGCAACTCTGTGTCAATTGGATTGATATCGTAGACATAAATTTTGTCAATGATATCTTCATGCAAAGTAAAAATCATCTCAAGATGCATCCTCCCAATTGGTCCTAAACCAATAATACCAAAATTTATTTTTTCGTTAATTTCTACTGCTTCTCTGTAGCTTTTTATGATCGCACCTGTAACTGCCGATGTACGTATGGCCGAGACCATGGGCGTATTTATCACCGATATGGGAACACCGGTATCGGCATTATTGAGGATAATAACTGAATTAGCCCTCGGGAGATTATTTTTTATATTGTCAGGAAAGCTGGCGATCCATTTTATGCCCGAAATATTATAATCTCCTCCTACATAAGCCGGCATAGCGATTATTCTGTTTTTTAAATCTTTATATCTAAGGTATGGTTTTATAGGCTGTGCGTAATCCTTTTTTTCTAACAGGAGAACAGTATCTTCAATAACCTGAATAATTTCATTCCAGTTATTCCCTATTTCCAATATATTTTGTTCATTAATGTATTTCATAAGAAGTTTGTTGAAAGCATTTATAATCTATTAATTCCAGGTAATCATCGCCGGAATCGGGTATAATGACCAGGCTATTCTGTTTCTTTTCAGAATTTTCAATATTTTGCAAGGCAGCATAAAAAGCCGCTCCTCCGGAAGCACCGGCCAGGATACCGTACTCATGAAAAAGTTTTTGGCAGCCGGTTATGATTTCCTCTTCACTTAAAATAACATGATCATGTATGTCTGCCAGGGCAATAAAATCAGATGTTTTGCTGGCACCAATGCCTGGTAGTTTGCGTTCTTTGGTTATGGTAGAAAAAATCAGTGAGCCTTCAATATCTACCGCTATAATCTTTATTCTTGGAAAATACTTCTTGATATGCTGTGATAATCCTGTGACTGTAGCTCCCGAACTCACAGAAATAAAAATATAGTCTATTTCATCAATTTGATCTTTTATCTCCTCCATCATCGCATTATAAGCCAGGTAACAATTCTTGTTTTTATATTGGTTGGGCTGGAAAGAATTTTTATTTTCTTCAAGATAGTTTTTGATAAATTTTATTCTGTTCAGTAAATAATTACCGGTCTCGTCTTTTTGTGTGATCTGAACGATGTGACTGCACAGTAGTTCCAGCTTTTTCTTTTTGTATAAAGAGATGCACGGATCTATAACCGGTATAAACTTTAGGTCCAGTTTTCTGCAGATCAAAGCGAGCGCTATCCCAAAATTTCCCGAAGTAGATTCGATTACAACTGTGTCTTCATTGATTGAACCATCAAGAATTGCTTCTTCTATTACTTTAAATGCAGATCGCATTTTTATACTACCACCAAGTTGATAGTATTCTACTTTTATAAAAATATTCTTCTCTGCGCATATATTATACAAAGGAGTATTTCCAATAAGTTTTTTTAGTTTGTACAGTTTGTCTAATAATGTATTCATCGATTAGGATTTGTGTTTTTTTGCAATGCAGATATAGGACAACGGATAGGAAAGTTCTTTTTGTTCCAGGTCTTCTTTTAAATTTGATATATCATTAGCATATTCAAATAATTTGTAAAGTGACAGCCCATTATCGGCAATGGCATTGAATAGGTCGGAGAACGTGTAATTAAAACTATAGTTTGCGCTTCCTGTATATTCTGTTTTTCCTAAATAATCCAGGCCACCCTCCTCTTTTAATGGTTCTTTTCTAAAATAATTCTCCTCTTCCGAAAGCTTCATGTCCTCATCGATAAGCCAGCTAAAAGGATGTTGTTCCTGAATAACCAGAAATCCTTCAGGAGATAATGCTTTAGAGATTTTTTTGATGATCTGATTCAAATCGGGCAGCCAAACCAGGGCACCTACTGTCATTAATACGATATCAAATTTTTCGTTTTCTATAATTTCGTCCATTTCATAAACATCATAGACATGAAATGTACAGTCAAGACCCAGTTGGTCGTTTAGAAAACGTGCCGAATCGATCGCTTCGTCAGAGATATCGATACCGACACATGTGCCGGCATTCATTTTTTTTAATGAAATCAGTTCCTCACCGTCGTTACAGCACAGTTGAAGTATTGATTTGTTTTGGAATGTTATTTTATTTAATACTTCGAGAAGGTTCTCATCCAAGGTACTAAAGTCCTCTAAAGTGAATTTGCTTTTATATCTCTTTTTAAAATCCTGATGCATTGGATTCACCTCATTCCATGCGATCCTGTTTGCTTCGGTATATTTTTTATAATCCATATCGTGTATAATTTTTTGATTATTAGGAGTTCTTTTTTAAACATTCCTTTAAAAGCACTGGCGAAAAAATAATTGTTTAACGCCAGTACTTCTTCTGTGATTTTTTTTCTGAATACGGATCTCAACTATTGACCATTAATTTCGTTATCAATAGTAGCATCACTGTACTGATTTCAATTGTCTCATCGCTTCTTTCAAAACAGTGCCCGAGTTTTTACCAACACGATTAACTACTTCTGCGATAGACGGATACCTATACAAAGATACATTCAATAGTTGGTGAATCTTTTTCAAAATTTTCGTTCTCAGCATCAAAAAGATTACACTTTTTCCAGATTATCCTGTTTGTTTAAAATAAAATTCCCCATAACCAAATAATCAATATTGGATTTCAAAAAAGTTTTTATCGCATCCTCAGGAGTACAAACAATTGGTTCTCTATCATTAAAAGAAGTGTTTAAAACCATTGGGATACCGGTTAGTTTATAGAATTCTGATATTAACCCATGATATTTTGGATTGGTTTTCTGATTAACCGCCTGTATTCTCGAAGTCCCGTCAACATGCACTACTGCCGGTATAAGTTCTTTTTTATTGGTTAAAGCCGGATAAGCCATAAGCATGTACTCGGATACTGGTGTGCTTTTTTTAATGTCAAACCAGTTTTCTGTTTCTTCTGATAAAACACTTGGGCAAAATGGTCTGTGATCTTCCCGGTGTTTTACTATTGAATTGAGTTTTTTAATCATATGGAAATTTCTCGGATCTGCCAAAAGACTTCTGTTTCCAAGCGCCCGGGGTCCAAATTCCATTGCTCCCTGAAACCATCCAATAATATTACCTGCTTTAATAAGTTCTGCTGCTTTCACTTCTATGTCTTCCACATGTGAATACACCAGATTTCTCTTAGACATTTCATTGTGTATTTCTTCGGTTGTAAATGAAGGCCCTAAGAACGTATTGTCCAAAACCAATCCTTCTAAATTACCTTCTGCTTCAATATTCAGTTTTAAAGCCGCTCCCAATGCAGTTCCCGCATCATTTGCTGCCGGCTGTATAAAAATGTTTTTGAACTTACTATTTTCAAAAGCAATGGTGTTGGCAACACAGTTTAAAGCGACACCACCCGCAACACAAAGATTTTCAGATTTTGTTTCTTCAAAAAGCCTGTCGGTAACTTTTACAATAATATCGGTTGTCCATTTTTGCAGAGCAGCGGCAATATCCTTGTGTACCTCTTCTAATTCATCTAATGTTTCTCTTTTTTTAATGTTGAATAACTTTTCTAACTTAGAATAATCTTCAACCCTGAAGCATAGTACCTCATTATCCAGTTCAAAAATAGTTTGATCATTGATGGAAATTATCTTACTGAATTCCTCTTCGAATGTTAAAGGATTTCCGAACGACGCTACGCTCATTACTTTACACGCATCGTATTCTGAAAAGCCTAAAAATTTAGAAATTTTCTCCCATAAAAAACCAATTGAATTAGGATAGGCAATTTGTTGTACTACATCAATATTTTTACCATGTCCGTAAGCAAGGGTGGTCGATTCAAATTCACCGATTCCGTCAATAGAAAGTATGGCCGCATCACTAAACGGAGATGGATAGTATGCTGATGCACAATGCGCTATCGCATGTTCGATAAAGCTAAACTGTCCCTTGAACCCCATTTCCTGAAGTTTTTGAGGAATTTGTGTTAATTTATCATAGAATAACTTTTCGCCATCCTCACAACCCCAGTTGTTTGGTACGAAACGATCTTCTGAAGGTATGTTTTCTAATCTTCTTTCAGGTTTAAATGAAAACCCTATTAGAGAAACATCCTCTAAACTTATCCCCCCCATCTCGAGACATTTGTTCATGGCAAGAATCGGCAATTCATCCGGATTGTCAATTTTTGATTCTTTTGCATGTTTGACTCTTGAAAGTCTTTCTTCTTCAATAGCCGCCACTACTTTGTTATCGATTATTAAGCATGCCGCTGATTCATGGTATACACAATTTATTCCTAAAATAATATTTCTCATAATTTTGTATCTTTTTATTTCTCTATTTGATTTGTTATAATTTGGGTGTTTTTTTGTATTTTTTCTTTTTGGAGTATTTCATAATGCCCCCCTTCAAGCCTGATCAGATTGATTTTACTTTTAATTAAGGCTTGCCAAACGTTGTGTTTGTCGATGCTGGAATTTTCACTCAGAAAAACATAGGTCGGAATATTGATCATTTTGTTTCCTGATATGAACGAAGTGATTTCAGCATATTTCCATATTCGGTCTACAATTACTTTCCTTTCATCGGGAGTAAATTTATTCAGCTGATCTAATTCTAAGTATGCGTCAACGTCAGCGTCTTCATAAGCAGTTGCTTTTTTGTTTATTTTGACGGTCTGAGGCGGTGGCACAATATCCAATACGATAAACTTATTGACCACTTTATAATCTTCCAGTTTTTTTAGCAGTTCATAAGCAAATAAGCCTCCGGCTGAATAACCCAGCAAGTCAAGTTCGCCTTCAATTCCGCTGTTCATTATCATTGCTATAGCGCTGTCTACGATATCATTTAAACTGTTATGCATTTCTTTATAGGAATCTAAAAAAGAAAAATCAAGCGCATAAACGTTGTAATGATCAAGGTGTTTTGACAACTCTAAGAAATCTACTGCGGTGGTACTAATAGAGGGTATGCATACCATATTCTTTGTTTTTCCACTGCTGAGTTTGTGCAAATAGATCCCAGCTTCTTTATTCTTTGCATTTTTGTCTACATAGGCCGCTATGCTGTAAATAGATTGGCGATTGAATACTTCTACTATCGGGAATTTTATACCGAACTCTTTTTCGATTTTGGAAATCAGTTGAATCATGTTTATAGAATGTCCTCCATATTCAAAAAAACTGGAATGAATTTGGATTTCTTTTTCTAAAATTTCTGTAAAGAAGCCTTTTATGATTTGCTCTGTGGCCGTTAATTTGGTTTCGGGCGACAGGAAATCGCTATTGAGCTTCAGTTTGTTTAATTTATTCTTGTCCACTTTTCCATTATCATTCAGTGGTATTTTATCTAAAACAATAATTTTTCGCGGAATCATGTATTGTGGCAAATACACAGACAAATGCATTCTGATTGCATTATCATTCAAATAATTACTGGCCGATTGTTCGTTCAGCAAATAGGAATAATCCGTTTGTAAAAAAGTACCTTCTTTTTCAGTAGAAGCTTTGAGGCTGATCAGATTAGAATATCCAAAATGACGGCATACCTCTGCATAACACTTTAAAATCTCATCCTCTTCCAGTGTGTTGAATGCCGAATGAGTCGAAATATTCAGAATGGCTATGGCGTTGTATTGTGTTTCCTCTACCCTACGCAGTAAAATGCTACTATCATCAGAAACAGCAGTCGTGTCTGACAGAAAAACAGGAACAGCTGTTACATAACAAATTGTTTTACCGCTTTCGTCATTAATTCTTATTTGTAGATCGGGATAATCGTAAAGTATCTGATCAAAATCTTTAAAAGATTCTAAAAATAATGGTTCAAAAGGTACTGTTTTGGAAAGGCCCTGGAAGTCTTCCCTAATCATTTCATTTTGATGGAGGGTAATCCATGTGTACACTCTGCCATCCTTAGCTACAAAACTGTTGATTCCTTTTTCGGGTTCAATAAAAGCAATTAATTGTTCGTAAGCTGCTTGTTTGTTTACAAGTACGGCAACATTAAAAATAGCATTATGATTTAAAAGAACCGATTCTATTTCATCAATCTCAATCCTGTTGCCATTCAATTTTACCTGATTGTCGAGTCGTCCGTATACAATTAAATTACCGGCTTCGTCATAAATACCCTTATCACCTGTTTTGTAAAGCCTTGTGCTAAATCCATCCTGAAAGGGATTATCAACAAAAGCATTTTTGGTTTGTTCGGGATTGTTCAGGTAATCGGCAGCTGCACCTATTGATGATATATACAATTCCCCTGGAACACCAAGCGGACAAATTTTCATCTTCTTATCCAAAACATAAATTTTGGTATTGGCTACCGGCTTGCCTACAGGAACAAACTGATCTGTACCAATAGTGCTTTCAGAACAGTCAAATCGGGTAGAATCTACAGTGGTTTCAGTTGGTCCATAGCAGTTATACAATTTACACTCCAGCACATTAAAAAATCGGTTTCTTAATGAGGTCTGCAATAAAGCACCCCCTACCGCTATTCTTTTTAGACTTTGAAGATTTGAAATTTCGTTTCTTTCAAGACCATCAACAATAGATTCTAATAACAAAGGTACCGACTGCACATGCGTAATCTTATGCTTCTCGATATAGCTTTCATAGGCTTTTATGCTTTTTTCATCATCATCTTTCATCACGACTATTTTTGCGCCTGTGGCTAATGGCCATAAAAAGTCCATAATCGACGCATCGAAGACTACCGGTGTGTGAAATAAAACAGCTTCGTTTTCATCGAAATTAAAAGCCTCTGTAGTAGATTTTATAATATTGATTATCCCTACATGTTTGATATTAATACCCTTCGGTTTTCCTGTTGATCCTGAAGTAAATATAGTATAAGCCAGGTCCTGGTTTTCTACCTGTACATTTGGAGCAGAATCAGAAAACCCGGAAAGATCTGTGGTGTTCAGGTCGATGAACAATTTCGAAAAAGAGGCTTCCATAAATGCCTGAGACAAACATTCTGTAGTGGTAACTATTGCTTCAATTTCTGCCTGATTGATAATTTCTTCGATACGCTGTACAGGGTAGTCTTTACCCAGCGGCACATAAATTGCACCTGCTTTAAGTATTCCTAATACTGTGGCTATAAACTCTGTCGATCGCTGCATCAGCACTCCAACCCTGTCTTTTTTCCTAATGCCTTTTTCGATCAGATAATGAGAAATTTTATTGGCAAAAGCATTGATTTGGGCATAAGTAAGCTGTTGTTCGTTGTCGACTACTGCAACATTCTCAGGATATTTTACCGCCGTTTCTTCAATCAGGTTATGAATACCGTAATTTTCAATAGTGAAAACATCTGTATTCTCGGTAAAATCGCTAATGATCGTTTTCTCTTCGTTCAGCAATATGTCATAATCTCCAATATTCTGCTCAGGATCTGCTATACACTGACGGATCAACTGCTCGTATCGCGAAAGGAAATTTTGCGCTGTTGATGCTTTAAACAAATCTGTATTGTATCGCAATGAATACCACATATAATGCTGTGAGTGATCAATCTGAAGCGTGAAATCAAAAACAGAGGTATGGTTTATTTTCAAATCATACTGACCAGTGATGTCATTGATGGTGATGCCATCAAAGTTTCTTTCGGTCAATTCGGTGTCATCATTTTGCACGCCAAAAAATACGGACATTACTTTTTGTCGTGAAAAATCTGTAGTCGGATTTAATTCTTCGATAATCTTGTTGAAAGGATACAAATGGTTCTCGTAAGCATCTAGCGAACTTTTCTTTGAATGCTCCATTAATTTTCTGAAAGACCAGTTTTCCTCTACCGTACAGCGTATCGGTATTCCCGATGCAAATAGACCGATAATATCTTCCAGATTTTCCTTATCTCTGTTCCATATAGGAGTTCCTACCACAAAATCATCCTGGTTGGTTAATCTGTATAATAATAAGTTTAATACCGAAATTAAAAAGATTTGATAGGTGACCCCATTTTGATTACAGAAATCGGTTATTTCCTGTTTGAAATCTAAATCAACCGATTTGAAAATAAAGTCTCCATTAAAGGAATGCACCAGTGGCCTCGGAAAATCTGTAGGCAGTTCGAGTGGTTCCGGTATTGTTTTGTATTTTTCCAACCAGTATTGCCTTTGAGACTCTAATTGTCCCGAATCGATCAAAGCGTTAATCCATTCGGTGTAATCGACATAGTTTACCTTTAATTCCGGAAGACCAAAATCACCTGTGGCAATTAAATTGTTATAGCCCTGAGTCAGTTCCTTATGGAAAATAAAAGTTGATATCTGATCCCAGACAATATGGTGCGTCTCTAATGTAAAAATGTATTTTTCATCTGCCAGTCTGATCAATTTAACCGTACATATTGGTGGTTTAGATAAATCAAAAACAGTGTTGCTGTATTTTTTTATGATTTCCTGCACCTTACTTTCCTGCTCTGACTCTTGTCTGATATCGATCAGAAAGTCAGCAAAATTAAGTTCCGTATGTTCCCTGAGAAGCTGATAAGGCCTGCCATCGTCTTCAACTAATGCTATTCTGAAAATATCATGCCTGTCATACAGATGTACTATTGTTTGGTACAATGCATCAATATTCAGATCACCATTGAATTCAAGTATAAATCCGATGTTATAAAACGTACTGTTCGGATTAAATTTTTGCAGGTACCATTCGGCAAACTGAACAGGTGATATTTTATACCTGCTCTTTCTGCTTTTTTTCGCTGGATTTGGCAATACCAGATTTAGCCTTTCTTTTTTATGAAAGTCAATCCTTTTTGCAAAATCTTCGAGAATTGGATATTCAAAAAGATCCTTTAACGGGATATCAACCTGAAATTCTTTCTTGACTTTTGTAATGATCTGTATAGCGGAAATAGAATGTCCGCCATTCTCAAAGAAATTATCATTGATTCCTAAGCTATCTCTTCCCAATGTATCCATCCAAAATTCAAGAATCTTTTCTTCATAGGTGTTTGAAGGAAGGACTATTGCTTTTTCAGAATTACTTTTGGAATCGCTCTTTGCTAAAAGCTGGTTGCGATCAATTTTCCCGTTAGAAGTCACCGGAAAACTCTGCACAATAAACAGCTTTGAAGGAACCATATACTCCGGCACGCTTTGTGCAAGGCGTCTCCTGATTTTTTCAGTTTCTACCTCTATATCTTCATTTGTTACAGCATTGTTTATGATTACAAAGGCTACAAGATAGTTTTGGTCATTGTTTTTATTCAAAATGACTACCGCTTCTTTGACCTCAGCAATCTGTAGTATTTTGTTCTCTATCTCACCCAATTCGATTCTCCTGCCATTGATTTTGACCTGAAAATCTCTTCTGCCGAAAAATTCAATATTCCCATCCGGTCTATATCTTCCGATATCTCCTGTTCTGTACATCGGAACTTTTGAAGACTGAAAAGGATCTTCCAAAAATACCTCACTCGTTTTTTGAGGATTGTTCAGATACCCATATCCGACTCCTATACCTGAAACTACAATTTCTCCCCTTACTCCTATCGGAACCTGTTGAAACGAATCGTCGATGATGTAGATTCTGAAATTCTGTAAAGTTTTTCCAATCAATATGTTTGGCCCCTGAGGACACTCTTTCATGATATAATGTGTAATATCATCAGAGGTTTCTGTTGGGCCGTACGCATTCACAATCGGGATATTCGGAAAGGCATCAAACCATTTGCTGATCAGGGCATGATGTACCGTCTCCCCTGTAACTAACAGATATTTTAAATGCTCCAGTTCCTTAAAACCATTGTTTTCTGCCGAATTGTATAACAGCGACAGGTAGGAAGGCACCACTTCAAGTATGCTTACCTGATCTGAAGTTAAATGATACAACAGGTTTTCGGGATTCGTTATCGTATCATCATCATAAATGACAATTGACCCTCTCTGAACCAGAGCAGCAAAAAACTGCCATATTGAAATATCAAATCCTTGTGAAGCATTTTGCGCCACTACACTATCAGCCGTTATTTCGAGGTCGTCAATTTTGGCATAGATATGGTTCATCATCCCCAAATGATGTAAAATTGCACCTTTGGGTTCACCTGTTGAACCGGAAGTGTAAATGATATAGGCGGCCTCGTCTAAATTGGACCAATCAGAATAGGTATCGTTCTCTTTTTTTAGGGAACGCTTGTCGTACTGATACCTTTTTTGTACACCTTCGGCTTTGTTAGTTTGAGATTTATCTAAAGAAATTAGGGTATCATAGCGAAAAGAATACAATTCATTTTCAATGCTTCCAATTTTATCGGTATGCAATACCTCGCTGATAAAATCATATTTAAACTTTAAATCATCGAAGAAATATCTTTCCACAAAAAATTCTTCGTCCCATTCCAGTTTAACTCTTTCATTGCTATTGGCCTCTTTATAATCTTGCAGGGAAGTTATCAGACTTTCTTTCTTATCGTTGTCCATGATATCTCCAATGAAAATTTTCCCATGGTTGCCCAATAAGGCAAAACATTTTTCCAATACATCCAGGAGATAGTTATAGCCATGAAAATTCTGTATAACACTATTGATAACAATCAGATCAAAATCACCCGTCTGAATTTGGTCAATTTCATGGGCAAAAAGATTGTGTTGATGAATATTATCAAGCTCTAATTCCTTAATCGTTGCTTCGTTGTTTTTTAAAACGTTTGCCGATAAATCTACTCCGTGATATTCCTTAACCAAAGGAGCAATGGCAAACATGGTAATTCCTGAACTACAGCCTATTTCCAGTACTTTAGAATTTGTATTTATTTCCTGGCTTATCTTGAATCGGGCATTTTCACGATACTCGTTCATTTCTTCCCGGCTGAAAGGTTTACCGGTATAACTATTGAGCCAGCCACCAGCCGTAATATCATCGGTGGAACGTTCGGCTACATACTCCCAAAGATCTCTGTTCATAGAAGCATTTTTTGATTCGGTTTCCAGAAAGATATTTTCACTGTTGACACAAAAGATACTTTTAAGCCCCGGACAATCCCACTGCAATAACATTGCTTCTTTTACAAAGTTTGTATCGATCACAAGCATCTCCAAACCGGCGTCGTTGATTAACTTTTTGATACGCTGGTAAGGATACGTTGGATCAAAAGGCAGATAGGTCATACCTGCTTTCCATACTCCTGTAATTGTTTTTACGATTTCAGGGGAGCGTTTCATTAAAACACCTATAAGTTTATTATCGGTATTTAATGACAGGAAATCTGCAATCTGACTACTTTCCTTATGAAGTTCACCATAGCTGGTTTGCACGCCATTGTACAAAATCGCACATAAATCAGGGTTGGTTTGCGAATGCTCTTTTATATAGTTCGGAATTGTTTTTTGAGGAACAAATTTATCGGTGCTATTGAATTGGCTGATGCGTTTTTTGTCTTCTTCAATCAGCAAATCATAATCGCTAAGTTTTTTGTCCGAATCAATTCCAACCTGATCTAACAAATAATTAAAATGCGTGAACAAACGCTCGATATGCTCAGACTCATAAACGTCCGTATTGTATCTGGCATTGAAAATAATTTCTCCGTTGGCTTGTTCCACCAGCATGATGTTCAAATCACAGATCGCTGTTTTATTATCTGCTTTTATCACATTCACTTCGACAGATTCTGCACTCAGATTATCATCCGAAGAAATGGTATTGGCATAATTTTGAGTCTCGATCAAAACATCAAAAACCGGAGAACGACCTAAATCTCTCTTAATATTTATATCATTGACCAGCTCATCAAAAGGATAATCTTTATGTTCAAAGGCTTCAATTATATTATTTTTTGTTAGACTGATAAGGTCCGAAAATTTACAATCCCGATCAAATTGTGTTCTTATGACTAAGGTGTTAATATAGAATCCGATTTGATCTTGTAACGATAATTTTTCTCTGTTGGCAATAACAGTACCCAGTACGATGTCGGTGTTTCCTGTATACTTATAAAATATATAATTAAAAACAGACATTGCGGTCATGAAAAGCGTCGCATTGTACTCTTTACCTAGTGTCTGCAGGTTTTTTGTACTGTTTGACGGAAGTGTGTAAACCACATAAGTACCATTATAAGTCTGTGTTTTTGGACGCTCGCTGAACGAAGGCAGGTCAATCTTCAAAAGATCTCCCTCGAGTTTCTGACTCCAGTATACTCTTTCTTTCCAATCGATATTACTATTCTCCCATTCTGCATAATCCTTGTTCTGAATTTCCAGGGGAGTAAGATCTACCGGAATCTGGGCAGAAAAAGCATTATAATACGATAAGATATCTTTCATTATTATTTTGAGAGACCACGAATCGGATATAATATGGTGCATGCAGATGAGCAATAAATAATCGTCATCCGCTTTTTTCAAGAGACTTAGCTGTATCAGCGGTCCCTTTTCTAAATCAAATTTATGCTGAATGAAATCCTCAATGTAGTTATTGATTTTTAGCTCACCATTGTTTGCTTTGCTGTAATCCAGATATTCCAACGCTGAAAATTCCGGATTGAACGGCAACACGTTCTGCACGATTTCGTCATCCAAAAGAACGAAAGCTGTTCTCAATATTTCATGCCTTTCGATTAAAGCGGCACAAGCTTTTTTTAAGTAATCAATATTTAGTTCCCCTTTAAGTTCAGCGGCTACCGGGACATTGTAGGCTACAGAAGCCTCATCAAATTTACTTAAAGACCAAAGACGCTTTTGAGAACTGGTTGTTTTATAATATTTTTTTTCCGAAATCTTTGGAATTTCAGAATAGGCCGAATCCAGTTTATTCTCCTCAACAAACGAGGCAAGCGATCTGATGGTAGAGTATTTAAAAATATCTTTTATCTCAATTTTAATACTCAATTTTTTATGCAAAAGCGAGATTAGCGAGACCGCATTTAAAGAATGTCCGCCAATGTCAAAAAACAAGTCATTAACCCCAACCTTTTCCAAATTGAGGAGTTCCTGCCAAATCAAGGTAATGCTTCGTTCTAAGTCAGTACCGGGAGCTTCATATTCCGAAGTCAGACTGTCTTTTGCATTGATGATCTTTGGAAGTTTTGCGGTATCGATTTTTTCATTTGCGGTTAAAGGAAAGCTGTCCAAAAAGAAAAAATAGTCCGGCATGTAATACTCCGGCAGTTTTGTCTTCAGTTCTTCTTTGATCGTTACGGCCTTAATGGGTTCGCTATTGTTTTTGGGAACGATGTAACAAGCCAGATAATCATTTTCTGTTTTTGGATCCTGAATAACCGTTACAAAAGCCTGACTTACGGCATTCAATTTTAGAATTTGGTACTCAATATCGGCACTTTCTATTCGTATACCTCTAACTTTTAACTGATTGTCTTTTCTTCCTATAAAATCTAAATTTCCATCCGGTTGCCATCTTGCGAAATCACCCGTTTTGTAAAATCGCGTAGTACCAAAATTTTCAATAGTAACAAACTTTTCCGTATTCAGTTCTTCAGCATTATAATAGCCATTTGACACATAAATACCGGCTACATAAAGTTCACCAATCATTCCCATTGGTGTAAACTTTTTATGCTTATTGAGTAAGTATAGCCGGGCATTTTCAATTGGTTTTCCTACTGAAACTTTTTTAAGCTCCGACGGAAATGCAGAACAATCATAATAAGTCACATCAACCGTTACTTCTGTTGCGCCCCAGGTATTTATTAATCTTGTGTCATTTGTAGCAAACAAAGTATCGTTAAAAGAATTGACAACTCTGGACGAAAGAGCTTCAGCACCCGTAAATATCCATCTTAAAGTGGCCAGTTTTTCAATATGATTTTCAAACGTATTGATATAATCCAAAAAAACAGAAAGCATGGATGGAACAAAATCCATAGTGGTTACTTTGTAGGTACTTACCGCCTCAAGAATAGCTTCTGGATTTTTCTCTTCACCATTGGGTAAAAAATAAATTTTTGCTCCTGAAGCTACACCACGAAACATTTCACAAATGGAAGGATCAAAAGACAAAGGTGTTTTCTGAATGGTCACATCGCGATCTGTGAAATTGTACTGTTTTGTTAACCAGCTCATTCTGGCAACGAAAGATTCATGCAAAATAAGTACTGCTTTCGGGCTACCCGTTGAACCGGAAGTGAACATAAGATATGCCGGATCTTTTGGGCCCGCTGTAGCTTTAATATTTCCAACAGGATAATGCTCTAAGGACAAATGATCCAGATCTACTATTGTTCTGCTTTCATCTGCTACAGCATTACTGTAGGGAGCTTTTGAAATTATGATCGGAACTTTTACTTCTGCAAGCATCACCTCAATCCTGTCGGCAGGAAGTGTAGGATCTATCATGAAGAATGTACCGCCTGCCTTTAGTATGGCCAATATGGAGATGATAAGGTCATTCGATCTTTCTAAATAGATTCCAATTACAGCATTTTTAGTGTCCTTTTTTTCCAATAGATAATGTGCCAACCGATTGCTCCTTTCGTTTACCTGTCTATAAGTAAGCTGGCTTTGGGAATCGATTGAAAATAAATTATCGGGGTTACTATCCGCCTGACTTTCAAAAACAGCATGAATCGTATCAGCCGAAAAGGCCGATAAACTCACAGGTGGATTCAATCCGTCTTCGTAATATTTTATTTCACTATCAGAAAATAGGCTAATATCCTGAATAAGAATTTCGGGGTTGCTTATTACCAACCTCGCTACATTCAGGAAATGAATCCCCATCTGCTTAAGATAGATGCCTGGTACAGCAGCCGGGTTGGCTTCTATTTTCCCCTCAAGCACATTGCCTGTTTTTTCAAATGTAAAAACGATATCATCGCCGGTCGATTCAGCTCTACCATGGATTGGCTCAAATACATGCCACACGTTGGACAGGTCGTTGCTGTTACCACTGATTTTTTCGGCTAAAACATTCCGGGGATAATCCTGATTCTCATAAGACAGCTCAACAGTCTCACTCAATTGCATTACAAACTCTTTAAAAGAATTTGAAGCATCAATTTCTCCGGATATATAAACCGAATCATTGAGTGTTTCTTCATCGGCATTTTCTATTAAAACTGACGAAATTGTAGTGATTGTATCCTGATCCAGATAGTTATAAAGCATGATTTTCAGAACAGCATCCAATAGGACATAAACAGACAGATCATTTCCTTTCGCCAGGGAAAAAATCTTTTCACTGATTTGCTCATCAATACTGAAAACGTATTCCTCTTTCTCAAAATCATCAGAAACTGTGGTATTATTAGTAAATACTAAGTGCGTTTTCTCTGCTATTTGAGCGATTCTTTCAGACCAATATTTTTCTTGTTTAAGGAACTTTGCAGATGTAAGAGTTAAAACGGTGTCTAAAGTGGTATTGGTATTCTCCATTAATCTTCTCTTTTTGAGTTTCTAAAATTTTGCGGCATTATAAATTTTTCATTGCCCTGAATCAAATCCATAATGGATATGTCTTTGCCTTTCCTGTTGCCTGAAGTAATTTCCTGATCCGGTTCCTGATCCGAATCTGTGTACACGGTAATAAAACCTTCATAATTCCTTAAAACAACTTTGTTTGGGGACTGACTTAAAACATAGTTTGGAGCCAAGGGAATTTTACCACCACCGTAAGGTGCATCAATTACAAAAGTTGGAATGGCATATCCGGAAATATGCCCCCTTAGTCCCTCCATAATCTCGATGCCTTTGGATATAGGAGTTCGAAAATGGCCTGCTCCTTTTACTAAATCACATTGATACAAATAATAAGGTCTTACCCGCATCTTTACTAATTCGGTACATAGTTTACGTTGTATTTCGACAGTGTCATTGATCCCTTTTAATAATACAGTCTGGTTGCCTAAAGGAATTCCGGCTTTCGACAGCTTGTCACAGGCTTGTTGTAACTCCGGAGTAATTTCTTTAGGATGATTCACATGGATGTTCAGCCAAAAAGGATGGTATTTTTCGACCATATCGCAAAACTCCTGAGTTATAATATTGGGGTTGAATACTGGTGTTCTGGTACCAAGTCTAATAATTTCGACATGAGGAATTTCTCTTAATCGCATTAAGATCGATTCCAGTCTTTTAATTGGCAGCAGTAAAGGATCACCCCCCGACAGCAGTACGTCCCGGATTTGTGGATTGTTGCTTATGTATTCAATCTGATTGTCAAAATCAGTAGAGTTGTAATTTTTTGAACTGTCTCCTACCAACCTGCTTCTTGTACAATATCTGCAATAAGATGCACACTGGGTAGTGACCAGCATTAAAACGCGATCCGGATACCGGTGTACGATACCATTCACGGGTGAATACTCATCTTCGCTTAAAGAATCTTCGTTCATACCACTAAAATCATACATTTCCTTCTCGGTCGGCAAAACCTGCCTCCTTATCGGGCAGTTGAAATCGTCTTTGTCTACCAGACTCAAAAAATAAGGTGTAATGTCAACTCTAAACAACGAGTTCTGATTTAAAGCGTTAGCTTCGGTAGGCGTAAGATTGATAATTTCTGATATTTCTTCAAAGCTATTTAGCCTGTTGCTTAACTGCCATTTCCAATCGTTCCACTTCTCATCGGGAACATCATTCCATTCCGGATGCCGATACGATTGGGCAAAAGATTTCTCCTTTTCGGTACTAATTATTTGCTCATTTTGCATTAAAAGTAGGATTTAAGTTCGCCCGTTCTTCGTATATCCAATGTTGCACAGTGAAAACCTCCGCCAAAAGTGTTGAAATTGTAAAAACTACACGGTATCGGTTTCATTCCAAATTTTTTCAGTGCTTCGATGGTTGGTTTTTCGTTTTTCTCCACCAGAATTCTTTCACTGTCAATCATAAAAGTGTTCATGGTAAGCCATTTGCTGCTCATATACAAAACCTGGCTGTCCGGCATAACCGGTGCAGGGGCTTTCATAATATCCCAACTTTTGAACATCTCAGGAATTTTGTTCATTCTGTCTGGATGGATTAGCAGTTTACCTGGTGCCAACGGTACAAAAGTGGTGTCAATGTGCATCGGGTGCCTGTCATTACAATCTATTTTATGAATTGTATAGTCATCCCCAATGTGCTGCTGGAGCCACTTAATACCTGCATCATTGGTTACATGGCTTTTAAGCACAAAGATGTCTTTACCGCATTTGGTAAAATCAGCGGCGTCAAATACCGGCTCAAAATCATTTATAACATAATTAATAGGGTCATTGCCGCTTCCTTCCTGATAATTATAATCGTAAAGTTCATCCAGCAATTGCGGCTTTGGAGCTGCCGACCATTTTGCTCCCTTATTAAAATATTCTTTTATCAGAGGTCTGAAAGAATTCACTTCATGATGTCTTGATCTCCAAGGCATCGGAGCTTCAATGATGTTTTCACCTATAACCAATAAAACATCCCGTGGCATCGCACTATATAACCCGCCTTCGCTTTTCCAGTCAGGGGTACTGTAAGGTCTGTTAAAATCTACCGGATCCGGTCTTCTAACGATTACTCCCTCCTGTTCCAATATATGAGCCAGGTTGTCCAGTTCCAGCTGCGCGGCTTTTATCTGCTCAGCAGGGAATAATTTTCCTCCATTTTTTTTATAAAAATCCCAGTGGTTTTCAGGCATTGTTGCTTTCAGGGTAACATGCCATGGCGGTACTGATGCACCTTCCATTGTTCCAACAATTACTTCTTCTAACGGGTCCCATTCATTGTAAGAACTTACAATAGGTTTTGTTTGCGACATACTTTTTACTTTAAAAATTAAAACTTATTTTTTTACTAACTTTTTCAGGTTCTGACTTGATTGTATTGGATAAATTTATTTCTGAAATTTTTATATCGGGGCTACGCAGCACCTGTTCCATAATTTGTATAAATGAATTAGAAAATGCCTTAATGGTAGCGGGCTTGAATAAACCGGAATTAAATTCGAAGTTAATCAGCATGGTATTGTTGTCCTGTACCATCGCGTCGAGAGTCAGATCATATTTACTTATTCCTTCCGAGTACTTACCGTCATAAGAAATAATTTCTAATCCCTCTACTTCTCTATTTTTGATAATGTCAAAATTCTGTACCGCTAACATTATATTAAACATTGAAGCTGTTTTTAAGGCGTCGTTTTTGAAGGACAATTCGTCTATCAGCGAATCGAGAGAATAGTTCTGATGTTCAAAAACTTGAAGATTATTAAGGTGTACCTGTTCGTACAGTGCCGTAAAATCAATATCCTGATCGAATATATTCCGGATGGCTATAGTGTTGATATAAAGCCCAATTTGTTCTTCCAATTCGAGCATGTCTCTTCCTGAAACAACTGTGCCGACAATTATGTCCTGATTCCTTGTATACCTAAAAATAGCTATGTTTAATACCGATAGTAGGAAAGAGAAAAGCGTTGAGTTTTTCGTGATTACCAGTTTTTCTATACTTGCGGTCAGTTCCTTAGAGAGTTCTAAATAAACATTTCCACCTGCATAATTTTTAACCGTACTCTTGCGCGGATAGTCTGCCGGAAGATTAGATACCGGTAGTTCTCCCTGCAACTGCCGCAGCCAAAATTCTTTGCTCTTCTGGTCTTTAGCCAGTTGTTCCTCATCATTCTTTTTCCAGGATACATAGTCTTTATACTGAATTCGCAATGGTGGTAAAGAAATATCTTCCCCTTTCACCAGACTGTCATAATACCTGATGAGTTCCTCAAAAAGTATTTTTAGAGACCAGCCGTCTGCAGCCATATGGTTTAATGTGATGTTTAGAATGTGTTCGTTATCGCTTAGTTTGATTATGTTTATTCTTAAAGGCAGCCCTTTTTTCAGATCAAAAGAGAGCGTTAATTCCTGACGGGTAAGGGTCTCTGCAATCTCTTCCTTATTGAATTCTTCCGACAGGTTAATAAAATGGATCAGATTCTCCTCTAAGTTTTCGGGTGCTATGATCTGCTGTTTAGGCTCTCCTTCAAAAAAAACAAACCTGGTCCTTAAGCTTTCATGCCTTTGGATTAATCTTTTTACAGACTCATTAAACGTCTCTACATTTAGAGATCCTGATAAGATGCAGGCGAAAGGAATGTTATAAACTGCCTGTTCTTCCATGCTTGAAATAATCCAAAGTCTCTTTTGCATATCAGACATCTCATAAAAATCTTGTTTAGGAATCGAAACGATTGGTGAATACACTTTTTTGAAGGCTACATCGAGACGCCCCCCCTGTGAGGAGATTGTAGGGTATTTAAAGATGTCCGAAACTTCTATTCCAGAGCCTATTTCTGTTTTTATCCTATTAATGACTTTTATGGCTTTCAGACTATGTCCGCCCAATTCAAAGAAATTGTCGGTTGTTCCGATGGTATCAATTCCCAGTACTTCCTGCCAGATAACGGCTAGTTTGTTTTCAATATCATTTTTTGGGGCGACATATGTTTTCCGTATGAAGTCTTCTCCCTCAACATTCGGCAAAGCTTTACGATCGATTTTACCGTTTGGCGTTAAGGGTAAAGAGTCTAAGGCGACATAGAAACCCGGAATCATATAATCCGGCAGACGCTCTTGTAGAAAACCTCGCAGTTCTGATTTATCAATATGGGATTTTGCCACCAGATAAGCCACTAATACTTTCTCCTGATGGTGTTCTTTTACTTCTACAACAACTTGTTGGAGATTTTCTGAAGATTCTAAAATGGCATTCTCTATCTCGCCCAGTTCGATCCTGTAGCCACGAATTTTGACCTGATGGTCTTTTCTTCCTAAAAATTCAATGGTACCGTCAGCCAGCCAACAGCCAAAATCTCCTGTATCATACATTCGGGATCCTTCGATAAAAGGATTCGATATAAATTTTTCTGCTGTAAGTTCTGGTTTATTCAAATACCCTCTGGTAACACCTGCTCCTGATACGTACAGCTTTCCTGTAACTCCTATTGGCAGCAGCTGTAAGGCTTCGTCTAAGATATATACCTGAGTATTGGAGATCGGTTTGCCAATTGGAATTGATCTGTATTCCTGATTTTGTATGACATAATTAGTACTGTAGGTGGTGTCTTCTGACGGGCCGTATAAGTTTCTAACTTCTGCTTTTTCTGTTTGAAGTTTGGAAACAATATCAACTGGCACTATTTCTCCTGCCATATTGATAAAGGATACGTTGTTTAAATCTGTGTTCTCTTCTATTAATTTTCTAACGACGGAAGGAACTGTGTTTAATAAGATTTTGTTCTCTTTATGGATATAGTTTTTGATGTCTAAGGCGTTTTTTAGAACTCTTATTTTTTTCCCGATCGATAAGGGATAGAAGATTTCATAAATCGATAAATCAAAACAATAGGATGTTACGGCGTACATCACTTCAAATTTTGAAGAATCAAACTCCAAGTCAGACCAGTTAATCAATTCAAAGGCATTGCGGTGTTCTACCATCACTCCCTTTGGATTACCTGTGGTTCCTGAGGTATAAATGACGTAGGCTAAGTCTTGAGTTGTATGGATTTTTTCTAAGTTCTCTTTTGCATATTGCTCCTGAATTTCACTGAAGCTTTCTAATGCTGCTTCGTCGATAATGACTTTACTGTTACTGTCTTTTTCGATATAGGCTATTCGATCTTCGGGATAATGGATATCTATGGGCACATAGGCTGCTCCGGATTTCAATATGCCTAACATTGCGACAATCATTTTCTCGTTTCTTTCCAATTTGAGTCCAACTAAATCGTTCGGTTCAATGGAATAGTTTTCTCTTAAATAATTGGCGAGTTGATTGGCGCTCTCATTAAGTTCCTGATAGGTCAATTGGATTTCTTCAAATACCACAGCAATGGTATTTGGGGTTCTCGCTGTTTGTTCTTCAAATAGGTCTACTATGGTTTTATTTTTCGGATACGCTACTGCTGTGTTGTTAAAATCAGCTAGTAGTTGGTGCTTTTCTTTTTCGCTTAAATAATGTATTTCCCGGATATTTTTTTCCGGTTGTTCTATTGATGCGGTAAGCAGGTTTTCAAAATGAAGAAAGATTCTTTCGATGAGACTCTCTTCATAAATATCGGTGTTGTAATCAATTCTAAGGTTTAATCCTTCTGTTTCAACGAAGGTGAAGCTCATGTCAAGCTGAGCTGTTTTACTCTTAAAATCGTAATCGCTTATTTCGAAGTTTATTAGTTCTTCGTTATTGAGATTGTTTAACTGTCCCTGGTTTTGTAATACGACCAAGACATCAAATAAAGCAGAACGGCTGGTGTCTCTCTTTAGATTCAATTTCCCTACCAGTGCATCAAAAGAATAATTTTGATGATCGTAAGCGCCTAACAAGGTTTCTTTTTGCAGGGCTACTAAATCTAAGAAGCTGCTTTTTTCGTTCAGTTTAGTGCGTATGGCAAGGGTGTTCAGATACAATCCTAACTGGTTCTCCAGGTCCGGATGTTCTCTTCCTGCTATTGGGGTTCCAATGATGATATCATCCTGAGCGGTGTATTTATGCAACAAGGCATTGATCCCTGCCATTAGGGTCATGAATAAGGTGACATCCTGTTGTTTTGAAAATGTTTTTAGTTTCTCTAAAAATGCTTTTGAATAGTGATGCGTGAGATTATGTCCGTTATAGGTCTTCACTAATGGGCGTGTTTTAAAGCTTGGCAAGTCCAAAACGGGTAATTCTCCTTGAAACTGTTGCAGCCAATATTGCTCTGATGCCTGCTGTCTCTCCTGATTGAGCTGCTCATTTAGCCACAGGGTATAATCTTTATAGTGCAGGCTTAGTTCCGGCAAGTCAATTGCTTTTCCTTGTGTGAGTGCGTTATAGGTTTTTATGACTTCTGATAGTAGTATTTCTATTGACCATCCGTCTCCAATTATATGATGCAGGGATAGAAAAAATACATATTGGTTCTCTTTTAGTTTAATTAAAGAGGCTCTTACAAGTGGTGCCTGTTCTAAATCGAAAGGTTCGTTGTTTTGATTTTGCAAATAAGCCGCAATTTCTCCTTCCTGATTTTCAACTGAACTATAATCTTTCTCTGTGATGGTAAAGTTTACTTGTGCTGCAGGTAGTATGTGTTGACGGACTTCGCCCTCATCGTTTGTTTTAAAACAGGTTCTTAAAATTTCATGGCGATGAATTAATCGTCTAAACGATTCTTCGAATGTATTGACATTAACCTGTCCTGTTAACCTGACTACACCGGGCATATTATAGGCCAAGGAGCCGCCTTCTAACTGGCTCAAGGTCCATAATCTGCTTTGGGAGGCAGTCAATGGATAGGATGCTGCTTCAGGTGCTTTGGTAATGGCACTATATTCATTTTTTTGCAATTGTTTGCTTAGTCCTTCGATTGTAGGGTTTGAAAAAAATGTTTTAAAGGATACGGTTTTGCCTAATTGTTTATGGATTCTGTTGATTACCTGAGAAATGATCAGACTATGTCCGCCCAGTTCAAAGAAATTGTCTGTTGTTCCGATGGTATCAATTCCCAGTACTTCCTGCCAGATAATTGCTAATTTGTTTTCAATATCATTTTTTGGCGCGACATATGTTTTCCGTATGAAGTCTTCTCCCTCCACAGCCGGCAGCGATTTACGGTCTATTTTGCCATTTGGGGTTAAGGGTAAAGCATCCAGCGCTACATAGAAACCCGGAATCATATAATCCGGAAGACGCTCTTGCAGAAAACCTCGCAGTTCCGATATATCAATGCTGTTTTTTGCCACCAGATAGGCCACTAAAACTTTCTCCTGCTGGTGCTCTTTTACTTCTACAACAACTTGTTGGAGATTTTCTGAAGATTCTAAAATGGCATTCTCTATCTCGCCCAGTTCGATCCTGTAGCCGCGAATTTTGACCTGATGGTCTTTTCTTCCTAAAAATTCAATGGTACCATCAGGCAGCCAACAGCCAAAATCACCCGTATCATACATTCGGGATCCTTCCATAAAAGGGTTCGATATAAATTTTTCTGCTGTAAGTTCTGGTTTATTCAAATACCCTCTGGTAACACCTGCGCCTGATACGTACAGCTTTCCTGTAACTCCTATTGGCAGCAGCTGCAAGGCTTCGTCTAAGATGTACACCTGGGTATTGGAGATCGGTTTGCCAATTGGAATTGATCTGTATTCCTGATTTTGTATGACATAATTGGTACTGTAGGTGGTGTCTTCTGACGGACCGTATAAGTTTCTAACTTCTGCTTTTTCTGCTTGAAGTTTGGAAACAATATCAACAGGCACTATTTCTCCTGCCATATTGATAAAGGATACGTTGTTTAAATCTGTGTTCTCTTCTATTAATTTTCTAACGACGGAAGGAACTGTGTTTAATAAGATTTTGTGCTCTTTATGGATATGTTTTTTGATGTCTAAGGCGTTTTTTAGAACTCTTATTTTTTTTCCGATCGATAAGGGATAGAAAATTTCATAAATCGATAAATCAAAACAATAGGATGTTACGGCGTACATCACTTCAAATTTTGACGCATCAAACTCCAGGTCAGACCAGTTAATCAATTCAAAGGCATTGCGGTGTTCTACCATCACTCCCTTTGGATTACCTGTGGTTCCTGAGGTATAAATGACGTAGGCTAAGTCTTGAGAGGTATGGATTTTTTCTAAGTTCTCTTTTGCATATTGCTCCTGAATTTCACTTAATCTTTCTAATGCTGCTTCGTCTATAATGACTTTACTGTTACTGTCTTTTTCGATATAGGCTATTCGATCTTCGGGATAATGGATATCTATGGGCACATAGGCTGCTCCGGATTTCAATATCCCTAACATTGCGACTATCATTTTCTCGTTTCTTTCCAATTTGAGTCCAACTAAATCGTTCGGTTCAATGGAATAATTTTCTCTTAAATAATTGGCTAATTGATTGGCGCTTTGATTAAGTTTCTGATAGGTCAATTCGGTTTCTTCAAATACCACTGCAATGGTATTTGGGGTTCTTGCTGCTTGTTCTTCAAATAGGTCTACTATGGTTTTATCTTTCGGATAAGCTACTGTTGTGTTGTTAAAATCAGCCAGTAGTTGGTGCTTTTCTTTTTCGGTTAAATAATGTATTTCCCGGATATTTTTTTCCGGCTGTTCTATTGATGCTGTAAGCAGGTTTTCAAAATGAAGAAAGATTCTTTCGATGAGACTCTCTTCATAAATATCGGTGTTGTAATCAATTCTAAGGTTTAATCCTTCTGTTTCAACGAAGGTGAAGCTCATGTCAAGCTGAGCTGTTTTACTCTTAAAATCGTAATCGCTTATTTCGAAGTTTATCAGTTCTTCGTTATTGAGATTGTTTAACTGTCCCTGGTTTTGTAATACGACCAGGACATCAAATAAAGCAGAACGACTGGTGTCTCTCTTTAGATTCAATTTCCCTACCAGTGCATCAAAAGGATAATTTTGATGATCGTAAGCGCCTAACAAGGTTTCTTTTTGCAGTACTACTAAATCTAAGAAGCTGCTTTTTTCGTTCAGTTTAGTGCGTATGGCAAGGGTGTTCAAATATAATCCCAATTGATTCTCCAGGTCCGGATGTTCTCTTCCTGCTATTGGGGTTCCAATGATGATATCATCCTGAGCGGTGTATTTATGCAACAGGGTATTGATCCCTGCCATTAGGGTCATGAATAAGGTGACATCCTGTTGTTTTGAAAATGTTTTTAGTTTCTCTAAAAATGCTTTTGAATAGTGATGCGTGAGATTATGTCCGTTATAGGTCTTAATTAATGGGCGTGTTTTAAAGCTTGGCAAGTCCAAAACGGGTAATTCTCCTTGAAACTGCTGCAGCCAATATTGCTCTGATGCCTGCTGTCTCTCCTGATTGAGCTGCTCATTTAGCCACAGGGTATAATCTTTATAGTGCAGACTTAGTTCCGGCAAGTCAATTGCTTTTCCTTGTGTGAGTGCGTTATAGGTTTTTATGACTTCTGATAGTAGTATTTCTATTGACCATCCGTCCCCAATTATATGATGCAGGGATAGAAAAAATAGATATTCGTTCTCTTTTAACCTGATTAAAGAGGCTCTTACCAGTGGTGCCTGTTCTAAATCGAAAGGTTCGTTGTTTTGATTTTGCAAATAAGCCGCAATTTCTCCTTCCTGATTTTCAACTGAACTATAATCTTTCTCTGTGATTGCAAAGTGCACTTGTGCTGCAGGTAGTATATGTTGACGGACTTCTCCCTCATCGTTTGTTTTAAAACAGGTTCTTAAAATTTCATGGCGATGAATTAATCGTCTAAACGATTCTTCAAGTTTATGAATGGCAACAATTCCTGTTAGTTTAACTACAGCTGGCATATTATAAGCTAAGGAGCCACCTTCTAACTGACTCAAGGTCCATAATCTGCTTTGGGACGCGGTCAATGGATAGGATGCTGCTTCCGGTGCTTTGGTGATGGCGCTATATTCATTTTTTTGCAATTGTTTGCTTAGTCCTTCGATTGTAGGGTTGGCAAAAAATATTTTAAAGGATACGGTCTTGCCTAATTGTTTATGGATTCTGTTGATTACCTGAGAAATGATCAGACTATGTCCGCCCAGTTCAAAGAAATTGTCGGTTGTTCCGATGGTATCAATTCCCAGTACTTCCTGCCAGATAATTGCTAGTTTGTTTTCAATGTCGTTTTTTGGAGCGACATATGTTTTTCGTATGAAGTCTTCTCCCTCAACAGCCGGCAGCGATTTACGGTCTATTTTGCCATTTGGGGTTAAGGGTAAAGCATCCAACACCACATAGAAACCCGGAATCATATAATCCGGCAGACGCTCTTGTAGAAAACCTCGCAGTTCTGATTTATCAATGCTGTTTTTTGCCACCAGATAGGCCACTAAAACTTTCTCCTGCTGGTGCTCTTTTACTTCTACAACAACTTGTTGGAGATTTTCTGAAGATTCTAAAATGGCATTCTCTATCTCCCCCAGTTCGATCCTGTAGCCGCGAATTTTGACCTGATGGTCTTTTCTTCCTAAAAATTCAATGGTACCATCTGGCAGCCAACAGCCAAAATCTCCTGTATCATACATTCGGGATCCTTCGATAAAAGGATTCGATATAAATTTTTCTGCTGTAAGTTCAGGTTTATTCAAATACCCTCTGGTAACACCCGCTCCTGATACGTACAGCTTTCCTGTAACTCCTATTGGCAGCAGTTGTAAGGCTTCGTCTAAGATGTACACCTGAGTATTGGAGATTGGTTTGCCAATTGGAATAATAGACTTATCAAAATCTTTTTTTACTTCGTATATCGATACGCAAACAGCACATTCTGTAGGCCCGTATGCATTATAATAATCAATTCCTGATTTTACAATTGCTTTTGCTTTACCCGGATTAGCAGATTCACCGGCTGTAATGATACATCTTAGTCCAGAAATATCATTCTCTGTCAATAATCCTAAATAGCTTGGAGGAAAAGTTACAACTGATACTTTTGTATCTTTTAAAAAGTTTATAAACTGATTCTGGTCTTTAATTATTTCTTCTGTCGGAATAGATAGCGTCGCACCACTAAACAAACTCATCAGAATCTCCGATATAGAAGCGTCAAAAGAAACCGAAGCAAACCATGCGATTGTATCGCTTTCGGAAATTTCAAAAGATCTGATTTGATCTAATGCCATATTTAGAACACTCTGATGTTCTACCATTACCCCTTTTGGATGCCCTGTAGAACCTGAAGTATAAATTACATAAGCTAAATCTTCGGATGAAATGACTGCATTGATAGTATCACTGCTACTAGTATCAAAATGGATTGATTCAATAGCTATTGTTTCGCAATTATCAATAGCTAAAGTGGCATCATTAACAATTAACAATTTTAAACCACTGTCTTTTATTAAATAATCTATTCTTTCCTGAGGATAATTGGTGTCTATAGGCAGATAAACTGCGCCTAGCTTTACTATTGCCAATAACGAAATGATTCCTGTATCTGATTTAGGCAGGAACACTCCAATTATATCTCCGTTATTTACAGTATGTTTTGAAGAAATATAATGGGCCAGCTGGTTTGCCTTTTCGTTTAATGCGCTATAAGTTAATTCTGTTGCTCCAAATACAACAGCAACATTATTTGGTGTTTTTGCTGCTTGCTCTTCAAATAAATCTACTATTGTTTTATCTTTCGGATAAGCTACATTAGTATCATTAAAATCTACTACTACTTGGTGCTTCTCTTTTGGGGATAGTAGTGGATATTCTGATAAATTAAACGCTACATTCTGCTCTAAATTAACGATAAAATAATTCAAATGCTGAACCAGATATTCCACTATGGTTTGCTTTACAAAACCTTCTAAATAAGAAGCGTGAATTTCTATAGTATCCTCTATTTTTACATGAAACAAAATACCGTTACAATCTAACTTAGAGGCTGAATTGAAATTTATACCGTAATGAGATAAAAGACTTAAATCATCAACATTTGTTTTTTCAGCTATAAGAGCATTATTATAATCGGAATTTTTTAAGGTCTCTAAAATTTCAAGCTTTACTTTTTGAAGATATTCTTTAAATGAAATTTTTAAATCTACAGGAAATGACAGAAGTAAAGAATTGTCTTGCTCTTTATAGTTTGACACCAGATAACCATCAAATTCATGGATCAGTTTCTTTAACAAAAAAGAATAGATCGCACTTATAACTGTATATTGAGCTATTTCGTTTTTATTGGTAAGTCTATTAAAATAATCTAGTTCTTGGGCCTTAATAGTAATACAAGGAAGACTATTTTGTTGCTGTTGCAACCCAAGCACTTTTTCTCTGTTCAATATTTTTTTCTTCCAATATTTTGAAACTAAATAAATATTCTTTGATTCTATGTTTCTATCCATAAATTTCACATTCGTGTGTTTTAATCCGAACCAGTATTCCTTTCTAATGCTTATTTAACAAGCACTAAGGATGTTACAAGACTAAATTTTTCTATGTTATCCTTTTTTAATCCTTCTTATTTGCCATCCCTTATGTCTAAATCAAAAGATGACAGATTTTTCACCAAAATAGCAATAACATTTACCTAAAAATTACGGATTTTTCACATAAAAATTACGGACTTCCCTCGTAAGAGACCAACCATCCATAATTCACTCTGCTTCATTTTAATGAAAGCGCCCTGTTAAGTTCTTTTGATTTTAAGAAGTTCGAAATACATTACAACAGCGCATTGAAAGAGATATCATTTTTGCCGCAAAAGGAAAAGTCCCGATGAAAATCAGGACTTTTTGTTTCAACCTATTTTTAGCATAAACTGTTGATTGGCCTTACAAACAGAAAAAAAATACTAATTTATTAAAAATCAAGTATTTATACGCTATCTCATGATTTTATAAAAAAGTAATTTTGAAGAGTAATATTACAAAACAAAAAACTATCAGTAAGCTAATTTTTACAATACCAAGCGTAATTAGAATACGATATTCTAAAAAGTAAAATAAAAAAACACGGATTTATGGTCTTGCTTAATTCGTTTATTAGTAGAAAAAAACAATGCTGCATTACCCACTTAAACAAACCTTCCTGTAGAGGTTTTTATTACAGGGGCGGAAACTGAAAAGCCTCATGAGTAAGACAAATACCTTAGAAATGCCAGAAAGTCTGGTGGTCTGAGGTTAGTTGTTACAGGTAGTGATAAATTCTTGTAGCAATGATTGCAACCCCAAAAACAAAAAAAAATGAGCACTATTATTGATAATAACCAATTCGAGCAACATGATTATGTTATACGTGAAACACGTGGTGTTACTAATGACGGTACATGGATACACACAGAAGGAACTGATTACATCTTTTATTATAAACTAGACATATGGACTGATGAGCAAAACCGAATAATGGGAAATGCCTTCTTACGAGCCTTGCAAGTTCCAAACAAAATAAAAGATGCTGTAAAGGCAACTTCGGGGCAAACAGTGGTGGATGGTCTTTATACCCTAAATCAAGATGCTATGGTAAAAGCTTTGAATTCCATAAGAGGAATGTCACAAACTAATGTAGTACAAAGAGCATTAATTGGTAATGGTACTATACAGCAGGCAAATGAACAGCTCTTCAACGATATCCTATCAGGTGTGGGTGGTTCAGTAAACCCAATGCGCGACTATCTTAATAGAGCGATGGCGGCAACTCAGGCTGCGGCTGCGGGTAACACAACAGCTGAGAACTTTGGTACCACTATCACTCTTCTATCCTTAGTACCTGGTCTGAATATACCTACAACGTCTGTTGTATATGCAGTTTCAAAAGCTTCTTCTGCTGCTGTATTGATCAAACATAAATGCTCTAGTGATTCAACCAAATTTTCTTATAATGTAGACTATACAAAAGTTGGTTATTCCTATGTAGAACCTCTTTAGTTCAACAACAAAACTTTTTCGGAACTCCTGTTTCGTAAAGAGAAATTAATTTGTGTCAGTTTATGCACTTCTTTGAAAGGAATACTTACTCTATTCAATGGAAAAGAGTGCATAAAATGGCCAAATTTGTTTTTGCTGCAATAGAAAAAACAGTTTTCGAACAAGTTTTTAAATTACAATAAGGACCTTTTCGTACACAACAAAAAAACATACCCATGAACAAATCTATACCATATTGCATTACGCCCACCCCTGATGGCGCGTGGCTGCACACCTGTAATGAAAATTTATTGCTGGCATCGCTGTCAAAGGACACAGATAACAAAACAGAAACAATCATTCTGGAAACATTTAAGAATGCGCTCGCATTATTCGTTGAAATAAAAGCCGCTCTAAAAAAAACATGCCATACAACACCTTTTATTGGAGGATTGTATCTGGTAGACGGCACCGAAATGCAGAACGCTATGATAACTATAAATGGAATGGGGGAAACATCAGCATACTCCAGTACAAAATCGTATAGCGGTACACCCTCTGCCGTGAATTTACAATTCTTTGAAGATGTACTAGGGATTTCGAATGATAAACTAAAATACCTGGAATCAAATCTATTACGATATATGAAAATTATACAAGAAGATGCAAAACGGGTAACAGCAGAAACGATTGGCATTTTAACTTGCGTTGTAGGTTATGTTGAACTAACAGGAACAACTGTAACTACATTTACTTATGTTACCGCCACCTCAACGACCAAAGATCAATTTGACAAAATAGACTGTGGGTGTAACGATTTAGACAAGTTTAACTATGAATTCAACATAGTAAAATTTAATTATTCGCCGGTCAATTCTGTCGCAAGTAAAGTAGTAGCCAACGAAAATAACTAATTGATTCTATTCCAACGCTGTTAGAGTTTAGTATTGTTTTTATCATGCTAACCAGGTGAAATATCATTTTTTTATTTAGATAAAACCATGAGTCACATACACAAACACTCCGGCTGTGTAAAGTCTCATGGCTTTTACTTTCTATTGGAATTACTGCATTTTTCTACTTTATCTGTTTCGGCAAGCTTCAGAATTCAACTTTCTTAGATTTTTATGAAGTATGCTTCGAGTCACTATTTTTTTCTGTTCGTAATTTCTGGCACATCTTTGCAATTCAGTCAGCAGAATCATAAAACTGCTATACAAGACATCCAATTCTTCCATATTTTGACAGATCTTGATATTATCCTCTTCTTGTTTAATTACAGAATTGCTGTAACTGTTTTTATATTTATTAAAAACCTCTTCCATTCTCCGATGTTCTCTTTTATCGATACCCTGCATAATGAAGTAAAAATCGTGTTTGAATTAGTGAATTGTCATTAAGAAATCAGCGTCTGCTTCATTTGCAGATAAAGGAAACGTCTTCGCTGTTGCCAGACTATTTTTAGCAGTATTTCCGTTAATAAAATTTAAAGCTTTGGCTAATAAAACCTCAGAACTGTTTCCTAAAGGAAAAACTTCCGGCTGCTGAATTTCATCTAAGGAAATGAGCGGATCAATTCCTTTTGAATAATTGCCTTCATGTCTGGAATTAAATAATTTATATATGGCAGGATACAAAGTCCATCCTTTTTTAGTTGATATTCTATCGTCTATAAGCGGAAAACCGGCTACATCTTTACCAAAGGTCTTGTTTCCAATGGTTATAACTTCCATATAAGGTTTTAGATTATTTATAATAAGCTCTGAGGCAGATGCAGTGTGCTGACCACATAAAATATAGACTCTGTTTATGGATGGATGAGCATTGCGGAGTGCATCAAAACTTATTTTTGATTCATTGCTTTCTAAAGCCTGTTTAAAGGATTGGTCTACATTTCCGCCATTCGTATTTCCTTCAAATTTTATAAAAAGAGTGTTGGATTGAATATTAGGAGCCAGAATTATACTTAAAGCTGTTGCAGCTGCGATATCTCCTCCTCCATTGTACCGCAGATCTACAACAAGTTCTGTAATTGATTTATTTTTAAGTTCCTGAAAAGTCTGAAAATACGCCTGCGCCTGTCCGGCATCAAAATGAGAAATTTCGACGTAACCAACTTTTTTGCTTTTAGCTTCAATAATAGTATAATTGATGGGTTGCGAAAAGCTATAGCCCTGCAGTATCGAAATTTCTTTTACATTAGAAAACCCTGATTGTACCGCATAAGAAACGGTCTGCAAATTCAGCTGTGTTGATGCGGTCATTTTAGTATATAATGCATCATAATTATTTTGGTTCAGTGTTGTTCCTTCTATTTTTGTGATCAGCTGACCTCTCTTTAAACCATTTCTTTTGGCAGGAGAATCTTCTAATACATACAGAATTACGCCATAAAATTTCGATTCAAATTCAAAAAAAGAAACTTCGAATCCAAATTTACGTCTGAGACTTTGCTGTGCCGTTTCCGGCTGTTCCGGATGCATAGCATACGAATATCGATCGTCTTTTTGCAGTAAACCTGCAAAATACTCTTTGGGAGAAAGATCTAAGCGGCCTTTTTCCGGCATCGTGCTGTTCCAGCGATAATATTTCTTCATCTGCTGGTACATCCACTCATTAACATACTCATTTGTGCCTGCTTCATAAACCGGAGCGGGAGAATCATTATCTGAACAAGAGAATAGAAAAACAGATAAAAAAAGAAATAACGATAAAACAGAAATAGTTGAATATTTCATTTATTGATTTTGATTGTTAGTAATGATTTTATATTCCCGCAAGTGAAGATTTATTATTATTTAAAAACGAAATAATCGGTTAGGTTTAAAGTTCCTTCTACACCCGAAAAATTACCATTTGCATCTAATTTTTCTTCCAGTACAATTAATTTTGATTTATTAACAGACATGGTCATAATAACCGTTACTTTTTGTCCCGGGATATACGATTCTGTTGTACCGTGTTTTACCAATTCCATTAAAATGGTTGGAGGCGAGCTGAATGGAAATTCAATAAAAGAACTAAACTTTTCTTTATTTATATTTTCTACGGTTCCTAAAACCTGCCCGTTGATTTTGCGTATAATTCCGTCAAGATTACCTGTGTAACTATTTTTAGAATACAAATTTTGATTGGGAAAAATAAATTTATAACCACTGTTAGCCGTTTTACTTAAAACACCCGGCTTTATACGCGAAACATTATCAATCCAGAAGTTATCTTTTGCAAAAAAGGAAATGGTATCCTTAACCTTTTGTGCATTAAACTGATAGGTATGTAGTACTGCCTTAGTGTTTTTGTTTAGTATAGAAATAGTCTTTCCCTGACTGCCGAAATATACAAAGTCATACTCTTTTTCTATTTTTTTGACGAAGGCCGTTTTTTTGTCTTTATTAATTTCAATAATTTTATCGTTAACCCTTACCTGCAGTGAATCATTTAAAGCACTGTAACCGCTAATGGTTACTCTTCCCGGCTGATTGGTTTCATTGCTGTAAAAAGGCAGTTTTTCATCCGTAGAACAAGATGTTACAAGAGTAATTAAAATTAAAAAAACGAATAACTTTGGCAATAAATTCATCATGTTTGTTTTTTTGTTTGCATAATTTGATTTGAAAATCAGATTACTTTTTAATAAATTTTATTTTTTTGGAAGCTCCATTATTGTTTGCAGAAAGGAAATAAATGCCCTGCATTAAATCACTAACAGATAAACCTTCAGGCTTATAAGAAGACTCTTTTATTAAAACGCCGCTCGTATTGTAAATTTTTAAAACTGTTTCTTCATTTTTATACTCTTCTGCTATTTCTAACTCCAGATTATCCTGAACAGGATTTTGTTTTAAATAACATAAGGATGATTTTAATGTATTATCAGTTGTTCCTAATAAAGCTTCTGCCATTACTGAAATTTTATCTATTTCGTAACCAATAAAAGGGCCTGAAAGATTATTTCCTAATGCCAGATACACTTCGGCTTTGCCGGCAAACTGCGAAATATCTACCGTATAATTTTTAAATTCTGCATCTTCAACAGTATTTCTTTCCAGGGTAATGGTATGCAAAAGTTTAAAAGAGGCGGGATCTGCAGAGGTAGAACCATAGATAGCAATATTCTGATTACTGTCGTAAATACTTGGTTGTGCTTTTATGGTCAAACTAATTTTTCCGGAGTAAAAAGAAATATTCAAAACCGGACTGATGGCCAGATTGTTTTCTAATCCTTCAAGCGGTCCGCCTGTTTTAAAATCAATATTATAGGTTCCCAGAACATCAATAGTTCCGTCAATTACACTTCCGGTGCTCGCATCCAACTGAATGTTTTTTCTGGCCATCCAGTTACTTCCATTTCCATCTCTGTCCAGTAAATTCCAGTCTGAAACATTAGAATCATCAAAATCATCTTCCCAGATTGTATATTGAGCAGATGATATCGTTGTAATCATTATAAAAGCAAAAAAAAGTAGTGTTTTTTTCATGTTTTTTATTTTAAACAAGGGCAGATTTCTCTGCCCATGCAGTATTTAATTAGTAAGCTGTTTTTTTCTAATTAGAAATTAGAAAACTTTGTCCAGGTATTAGTCCAGTTAGATTCTGTTTTAAAGGCTCCTGTTGTTCCTGTAAAATTAAGAGCACCATTATTAAAGAAAGGCTGGTTTAAGCTCCATTTTGTAGCCGGGTCAACAGTAGAAGTAGTTGTACCAAAACCTGTTAAAGTTGTTCCTACCGGAAGAGCAACATTATCAAATCCGTGGATTGAAACTCTTAAGTAAGAAGATCCTGATGGAAGTGAAGGTGAATCCCATCTAATTCCTGTGTTGTACCCCGTTACAGTTACATCTGTAAGGCTGATGTTACCAGCTCTGCGTACGTGAATGGCATTTTCATACAAATCAGCAACTGTAGAAGAGCTTACACCAATAATAGACAATTGAGAAATAACCGGACGTGTGATAATGGTAGTAAGTGTTCCGGTAGCGTTGTTATCTAATTCAATACCATTAGAATCAGGATTTCCTCCGCTTAAACTGTGAGTTGAATTACTGTCTGCAAGTGCGATAGCTTTTGTGATGCTTCCTGTGTAACCAAAATCGAAATCGAAGTTGTCATCATCTGCAGCAAAAGAAACTAAATGAGTAGCGTTTACTTTACCTCCAAAAAATTCAAATGAATCATCTTTACCATAAGATACCTGAATATGGTTAACAGTAGTTCCGCTTCCAACACCAGCCAATGTTAAACCGTTAATTTCAACATCTGTATCTAAAATACGTCCTGCAAATTCAATACGTACATAACTTAAGATTCCCGCATTGTGGTTGTTGTTTGAACCTCCATAATAAAATTCAGTGAAATTAGACTGATCGTCTAATCCTTCAACAATGTTAGTTACAGAACCTGTATTAACCTCTGCATCTCCTAAAATAACAACTCCTCCAAAATCTCCCGGAAGAGCTGAAGTATTAGCATTGTCATCTAATAAGTTATAACTTGTAAAAACAATTGGAGATTCTGCAGTTCCCTGTGCATCAATTTGTCCCGTTTTAGTAATTACCAAAACTCCTGTAGCAACTCCTGGTGCCAAAGGTTTTGCTTTAATAAAAGTTCCTGCCTGAATAGTTAATTTTGCGCCATTTTTTACTGTAATAACACCATCGATTTCCCAAACTCTGTCGTTTGTCCATGTTGTATTAGAGGTAATAGCACCGCTTACGGTTTGTACTGTAGGTGGATGAGCATAATCAGCACCTGAAGCTTTCATTGAAAAAGAAGAATCTACAGTAGAATCATCATTTTGGCAAGAGCCCAAAAGTAGAGCTACCATTGCAAATAGAAAAAAATTTTTCATAATAATTTAATTATTGCTATATTTGCTGCTAATCAAACTAGGCCTTTGGAGAGAGCAGCAAAATATCTTTCCTTAGGTCTTTCTCGTTTTTGGCAAAGATCTTTTTGATAAACTTTTTCCGCTTTACCATCGGAGGTTTATACCTAAACTCCATCTTTCATTCTTAGGATTTCCAACGCAATGAAAGGATTGCTTTCCATTCTTCCTGATCTTTTGATGCAATCACTGCAGGTCTTTTTATAACGCTGTAAGTATTTAAAAGACCATACAGGGACTGCAAAAAAAAAACAATAGACCTTGATTAATACTAGTGAAGAATTAAAAAATTAATCTTACTACAACTATATTAGACTTCATAAGAACAAAATATCACCACTATTTTTATTGTTAACGGTTTCTTAATGTCGAGGATCTTTCTGACTTAAACCACTCTTTTTCTCAGACAAATAAAAGTCTCTCTCCCAATTTATTTCGTGCGAAGTAATCCTTTACTCCTTCCGATAAAACTTCTTAATGAATTGTATATTTAAAATGAATAACTTAAGGAAACACTTATCGTTCTGCCGCTTTTAGCTTTAAATAATACTTTGTCAATATCTTCGTCGTATTTATTTGTGGCGTTTGCCCCTAAGCTGTATCGGTCTCGTGGATTTGACCCTACCGGCACATTTTCAATATGTGAATAACTGTTTGAATTATCGTAGGTTTTAATTGCTGCATCAAACAAGTTTTTCATACTGCATTTGAATTCGAGATTTTTTTCTTTAAAAAACTTATAACTAATCTGCGCATCTGTAATAGAATAAGGCATTCTGATTTCTTCAGACTGATAATCAAATCCTACTAATATGTACTGATCTCCTATAGCATTATGTCTCACACTAAATCCTAAACGATCTCCCACGTAGTCTAATCCTAAATTATAAGTATAGGGCGACTGTCCGTAAAGCGGTCTGTTTGCTTCATACAGTCCTCCTGTTCCATCAATGGCGACATAAGAGGTTACTTTAGTTCTGTTAATAGAAGCATTCCCGGAGATAAAAATATCTTTAAGGGCTTCTCCTTCCCCTAAAAAAGAAAGACTTTTATACAGCTCTACTTCGACTCCCCAAAGTTTAGCATTGGCTGAATTAAGGTTATAAATGTTTCTGATTCTTGATGGATTTAAACTTCCCACTGATTCCATAGGATCGTCTATATTTTTATGGTATACACCAAAAGATAAAATTTCACCCCCCGATGGAAACCATTCTAATTTCAAATCATAATTGTTGGAAACACTGGAAATCATTCCGCCTGAATAATTATAAATTTTAGCAGACTGAATAGGATCATAATAAGGAATACTCAAACGTTCTGCAAATTGAGGACGCAAAACTGATTTATTATATCCCAACCTGATATTCAGTTTATTGGTAGGACTTACAACCAAACTTGCCGATGGCAGAAACTGCCACAACTTATCGTCTTTTTGATCTTTTCCAAAATCTCCGGCTGCTTCAGACTGGCTTTCAATTTCGGTATACAAATAGCTTTCTGCTCTTACTCCCCACACTAATCTTACATAACGTCCAATTTTATCATCGAGCATTAAAAAGGGCGAGTGTACTTTTACATCACCTACGTATCTGTTACCGTATACTCCGTAATCCTGCCATCCAAAACCTCCATAATGGTATCTTGAACCGTCTAAAAATTTGGAAAGAGGTTCGTAAATTTCCGCTTTATCCGCACCTGTACCAATTACCACAACCTTTGCCGATTCCTGTTGGTTGGTAGCTTTTTTATAGGTCCCAAAATATCCCGCTTTTATATCATTGGTGTACGTATCGCTAAAGTCAAAAGAGTACTTAAAATTTATAGCGAAATTATAATCTGTTTCATCATTTGTAAAGTTACTTCTGCTGAAAGGAAATCTTGTTTCTGAGTTGTATACATAGTGATAAAGCAAAGTGTCATCACCCACTTTTTTTCTGTAGGTATCCAAAAAAGTAGCGTCTTTAGTATCTTTTGAAACGGTATTGTAAGCTCCGAACCAATTGACATCCAGCTTACCAAACTTATGACTCCCTTCTATTTTACTTTGCAGCAAGGTCTGATAAACAGGATAATCTGTTTCTGAAGTAGAAGGAAGTATCGATCCATTCATAATTTCAGATATAGCATCACTATCACTCCATCCTGTTACTTGAGTAAGCTGATTGTTGTAAATGTGCATCACTGTATTACGTGCCGTTATTTTATGATTCCCAAACTGAATTCCCGCATTAAACATTCCTGCCAAAGTTGAATTAAACGTATAGTTTGCTCCTGAATTTCTGAATCCGTATTTGGTAAATGTTGAATACAATGCTTTATCCGTCTCCGGAACAAAAAGTGAATTATCAGCATTACTTGCTCTTTGTGTATGCTCAATATCCAGTTTATCCTGAGTATTTTTAAAAAATAGCGATCCTACAAAACCCCACTTGTTATTGTCTTTTAATTTATACGCTCTTCCCATCGCGTATTGAAGTGTTGTTCCCGGTGCAGCATAAGTTTTATAAGTCGTAAAATTATCTGCTGTAAACCTCTTAGACTGTTCTATAAAAAGCCCGGAATCAGCTTCATTTGTTGGTATTGGTAAGGCTGTCAAATTCGTTGGATAATCTCTTCTGCCATCATCAAAACCTAAATAATCATAAGCACCTTCCTGCTTCGTAAGTCTTTCTTTAAAAGTACTTCTGCTGTTGTATGAAGTACTAATCGAGAAACTATTAAAGTTTTCTTTAGGAATATCTTTTGTTTTAATTTCTACATAACCACCCGCAAAATTGGCATACATGTCCG
Organism: Flavobacterium tructae; assembly: GCF_002217475.1. Taxonomy (GTDB): domain Bacteria; phylum Bacteroidota; class Bacteroidia; order Flavobacteriales; family Flavobacteriaceae; genus Flavobacterium; species Flavobacterium tructae. The sequence continues at coordinate 14,172 of NZ_MUHH01000019.1, read as the reverse complement.
GGGTTGCTGATTTGCTGACTACAATACTTTCCACCATGGAGGTTGGAATAATATCAAAAGAAAAGTTTTGCTGATAGGCATCGGTACTGGGAAGTGTAATTCCGTCCATAACGGCCTGATTCCATCTTTCTCCCATAGAACGAACTACAACATATTTATTATCGATGGTTGTTACACCTGTGATACGTTTTAGTGAACTTGCCACATCTCTGTCCGGTGTTCTCGCAATTTGTTCTGCAGAAATACCATCAGAGAACTGTGCTGCTTTTTTTTGCTGTAACAGTAATCCCTGAATTGAAGCTGTTGCCTGTTTGTAATTTTGCACAATTACAACTTCTTTGAGTGACTGAGCGGCTTCTTTTAAGGAAACAACCAAAGGTGTTTCTCCTCCTTCCGTTATTTTTACACCTGTAATTTTCTGTGTTTGAAAAGAGATAGCGCTGATTTCAATCGTATATTCTCCAGGTTCTAATTCTAAAATATAATTACCATCGATATCAGACTGTACTCCGTAATTTAACTCCACTACTTTTATGTTAACTCCCGGAAGTGAAAGTCCATTGGTGTCTACAACTTTACCTGTAATTTTTCCTTTCTTTTTTTTTTTGTCCGCATCCTTACTATTTACGGCTATATTATTTTCGTTTCTTCTAAAATTTAAGTTGGTCATTTTTTGTAAATCACTTAAAATTTCATCGATGGAAACGTTGTCTTTTTTTAGTGTTATAAGGGGCAGACTAAGATCTAAATCCTTTTGATAGATAAATTGGTAAGGTGTGCGTGATTTTAAATTCTCGATAATTTTTTGAGGCGAAGAATTTTTAAAATCAACTGATACAGTTCCGGTTTGCGAATAAATAGTATTTGTTCCGAGAAAAACTCCAAAAAATAAAATCCATAAGACAAAAGAAAACTGCCTGGAAAAATCATTGTTCATAATTGATAATTATTAGTTTATTAGAATTTGTTTTTGAATATGATGTACGTGTTAAATCTTTTAAGTTTGGGCATAAAAATCCCCGGCTGCTTATAAACCTTGTTTTTCAAAAGTTATAGGCTGCAAAAAATCGCATTAAAATGGTGTATTCTTTTTACCTGCTGATCAAATAGGTATTATTACCGGTAGGTCTGATTTTTATTTCTAAAGCAAATGCAACAGTCTGCAGCATTTCGTAAATCCCCTGCCTGCTGTCGAGTGTACCCTGAATGGTGAGGTTTTTTAAATCCTCTTCTAAATAATTTACCTTAAAATCATTTTCTTCTTTTAATTTATTTAAAACCTGCTCCAGAGTCAATCCGTCAACATACAGTAATGCTTTTTTCCATTCAGGTTCCAGCATGTCTGTCTTTTCTTTTTTTACAGTAGAAGATACCACAGTATAGACTGCTTTATCTCCTCTTAGCAACAATACCGTATTTGTTTCACCTTCAACTTTTACTTTTCCGGTTCTGACATTTACCTCAGGCTGTTTTTCATTGTAGGCTTTAATGTTGAATGAAGTTCCTAAAACGGTTGTTTTTATAACTCCTGAAGTAATTACAAATGGTCTTGAAGGATCCCGTTTTACCTCAAAAAAAGCTTCTCCTTTTAAGCTCACATTTCTTTCGTTATCTGAAAAGCGTACCGGGTATTCAATTTGAGAGTTTTGATTCAGCCATACCCTTGTTCCGTCAGGCAAACTTATAAGTCGGATATCATTTTTAAATGTACTTGTTGAAGTAATTTCAATATCTGTTTTTTTATGTAAATCGAAAAAATGATAGCTTCCAATTGAAATTACAAATACGGCACAGGCCACAGCCATCCAGTTATACAGTCTTTTATATTTATCAATCGTAACCCTGCGTATATTGTTCCACATTCTTGCCTCAATATTGTCAGGAAGTATACCACGGTTGGGGATCACATTCCATTCTTCTTTCATTCTTTTGGATTTCATTCGAGTTAACATTTAATATTTGAAATTTACGTACAGCTATCAATTCAACTACATTAGATTCTCACTTCGGCAAATATCACGGTGCAATATTACTATTAACGTTTTCTTAATCTGAATAAAGATTTAACAACAAGAGTTTAGAACAAAATCAATCCGCAAATACCTTAAAAATGCCTACATAACCCATTGGGGGCAATTTTTTTTAAACCCATAGAAGCAATAATTTAACGCTCTCACAAAAGGCGTTTCACTTATTGTAAACACAAAAAGGCTACTATAAGTAAGAAACCTGTTTCTTTTTATACTCTTTTATGAGCATTAAACCAATGTCTCTGTGTGCTAAGTGATTTTTTTTATCAATTACACCCAACGAGTTTTATCTTCTGAATGTATCTACAATACTAATTCTGTCTGATATACAAAGAATAAAGCAAACCAATAGAGTTCATGATTATGTACAGAGTTTTTCTTAAGAAATTGTAAGGTTTTAGAAATTTGATTGGCAACAGCCCCCGGAGACATCTCCATTTCTTCGGCTATCTCCTTGTAACTGCGGTCTTCAAACTTGTGCAGGCTGAATATTTTTCTTCTTTTAGCAGGGATTTTATCCAATAGGTATTCAATTCTTTCCATCTGTAAACTCACTTCTTCTTCAGACTGTGTTTTACTATCCAATTCCAGAATCAGTGCATTATCTTCAACCGAAAAGATTCGGTTTTGCTTTTTATACCATCTGGAAATTTCCTGCTTAGAACTCTTAAACAGAACAGCTTCAAGACTTACCTGAGGATCTAATTTGGTACGATATTTCCAAAGATGAATAAAAACATTCTGTGTTACATCTTCTGAATCTGCTAATTGTGAGGTGTATTTTTTAACAAAACAAAATACTTTAAAATGGTATAAATCATATATTTCTTTAAAGCATGAATCATCACCAGCACGTAACCTTATAATTAAATTAGAACTCATAATAAAAATTTCAACTGTTAAAGAAGACCCTTACAAATGTATGATAAACCTCAATTGTTAATTTTTGAATTCTGTCATTTAATAATTTGTTAATATTGTGACATTCACAACATGACGTCGCTGCTTTAGGTTAGTTATAAATCTGCATTTAATTATTTCGAAATGAAATACTGATGAAAATATAAAACCGGAATTCTTTGCTTTTATTTAAATTATTAGGCGCTGGAGGGTAATTCAATAAATAGTTTCTACCGGATTATGGACCTGGAAGTGTAATATTGATCCTGCTTTGTCTGCAATTGAAGAAAGTTTTGCAGTCTATGTAATTTTAGTCGTCATTACGCCGCAAAGAGTAACTTTGCGGCGTAATGATAGACTTTATCTGTTATCCTTTATAATGAAATTTATCTCACAACAGATTTAGTTTTCTTTGGAAAATCAAAAAAGGTACTGGTCAGTATGGGCACAAAAAATATGGCAACGGTAAGGGCCGAGATCCCAATATCTGCAGCATGACTTCCCAAGAATTTACTGAATGCTGTTTCGGGATAAAAATGTTCGTATAAAGATAAGGCCAGCTTGATCCCTAAAATGGCAATTACTACAAAAGCTGCAGTTTCTAAAAACTTATATTTTTCTAAAAGATTCACAAACCTCTGTGCTATAAAACGCATTGCCAGTATCCCTATAAATACTCCAATACATACCAATATGATGTTTGGTGTAAAGGCTACCGCTGCAAATACATTATCTATTGAAAAAGCCATATCCATAAGCTCCACAAGGCAAACTGTAGCCCAAAAATGACCTATCGTATTCACTGTAAGACGATACAACCAGTTCCCCTCCTTATTTACTTTTTCCTCTTCACTGCCTTCTTTTTGCTTGTCTTTGTACCAGGAATATACGAGATAGAGCAAATAAAGTCCGCCGATAGGTTTAAGCCACCAAATAGCAATAAGTGCCGAAGCAAATACCATTGCAATACCCCTAAAAATATAAGCGCCCCAAATACCGTATTTAAGCGCACGCTCACGCTGGTTTTCCGGTAAATCCATTACCATTGTAGCTAGTACAGCTGCATTATCTACAGAGAGTAGACTCTCAATGAGAATAAGGTTTCCAATAATTGCCAGTGATGTACCCGGATGCGCAATAATATCTTGCCAAAGACTATTAAAAGTAGTAATCAAATCAGTCATATTTATTATTTTAAAGTATGGTGCCTTAATGGCTTATTTATTTTGTTATGGAAAGGTCTATTTCTGGATTGGGTTCAAAGTCATTTTCATATTTCGAAAGGAGTATAACGGCCGCCCCATTGCCTATAAAATTAGTTATAGTACGGGCTTCGTTCATAAACTTATCAATGCTGAAAAGCAACGCCAAGCCTTCTAAAGGAAATTTATTAAGTGTTGTAAAAGTTATGGTTAGTGCTACAAAACCGGATCCCGGTATTCCCGATGCTACTTTTGAGGTCACCATGATAACCAACCCTATAGTGATGATATCACGAAACGTAAGCGGAATGTTAAACAACTGAGCAACAAACAACGTACATATAGGCAAAAATATAGATGCGCCTGCAAGGTTAAAAGAATAACCCAGCGGTATTGAAAGGCCTACGACAGCTTTACCACACCCCGCCTGTTCCAGCTTTGCAACAATCAAAGGAAACACTGTTCTCGATGATGATGTACTAAAAACAATAAGCAGTTCTTCTTTAATATAGTTGAGAAACTTCCAAAGGCTGATGTTGTAATAACGCAGCAAAAGCCCCAATACTATAAATACAAAAGATGCCATTGTGATGTAAGTCGTAGCCAGCAGTTTTCCCAAAGGCAAAAGACTATGTATACCAAATCGCGATACTGCATAAGCCATTCCGCCAAAAGCTGCAACTGGTATAAGTAAAAACAGATACAGGAGTACGCTATACAAAAAGGTCATAATTTTCTGCAAGATCCCTACATACTTTGCCCTGCCCGGCGAAAGGCTAAGCAAAACACCTGTTACAACAGCCAACAGCAGCAATACCAGGGGGCGGTTAAGCACTATAAAATTAAACCAGCCGCTATCAAGTGATTCGGTAGCTGTAAAATGTTTGGGCAGAGTTACGTCTATGAGTCTTTTTTCGATCTTACCGGGCTCTATAAACAACGCTGCCATTATCCCCATGATCATGGCAATAGTCGTTATTATTTCAAAATAAACGAACGCCTTAAGCCCTACACGACCCACTTTTTTAAGATTGCCAATACTGCTTACCCCTATAATGATCGTTAAAAATATGATGGGCTGTATAAGGGGTTCAATAAGATATAAAAATCCACTGCCTAAAAAATCCAATTGAATACCCTTTTCAGGATAATAGTGTCCTACAGCAATTCCTAACAGCAATGCTATAGTAACATAAGCTGCTAGATTTTTCAAATACTTTTGTGGTATTCTGCTGCTTTCCGGATATTGTGGTGTGGTATTCATCTTTTTAAACCTTACTCATTAAGTTGCTATACAAAGGTAGTTTTAAAAAGTTATTAACCCGATAAGCAATGCTGCAATGAGCATGGCAAGTGATGAACCCAAAGCCCATTTTATAGTAAATTTTACGTGATCAGAAAACTCAACTCCGGCCAATCCTACTAAAAGATAAGTAGAAGGTACCAGCGGACTTAACAAATGGACTCCCTGACCTATAAGTGATGCCGCTCCTATTTCTAATTTTGTAGCCCCCAAATGTAATCCCGTTTCGGTAATCAGTGGGAGTATACCAAAATAGTAAGCATCGTTACTCAAAAAGAAGGTCAACGGTGCACTGCTTACCGCTGTTAGCACAGGAAAAGCATTTCCCCAGGTATCCGGTACCACCGATATCATCGAAGCTGCCATAGCATCCATCATTCCCGTTCCGGAAAGTATGCCGGTAAAAATACCTGCTGCAAATATCATCGATGCTACAGAAAGGGCATTGCCTGCATGTAATTTTAGTACTTTTTGCTGTTCATCGACTTTCGGATAATTGATGATCAGTGCAATACAAAATGCAATCATAAAGGAAACAGCCAGCGGCAATACATCAAACATCATTGAAGCCAACAGTAGTATGGTAAGCAGCAGATTAAACCATATCAGACCAGGTCTTTTGAGCTCGCGCTCTATTACAGTTTCTTCCTCGTTTATAAGATGCTTGTTCATATCTCCTTCACGGGCAATCCTTCTTTTTTCACGGAGACCAAGCCAAAATGCTGCAAATATTACCCATAGTACACCACCTGCCATGACTGGTATCATAGGCATAAACAGTTCTGATGCATCCATTTTAAGGGTAGTCATCGCACGTGCTGTAGGCCCGCCCCAAGGCAGTATGTTCATTACCCCGCCGCCAAGCATTATAATACACGAGAGTACAAGCGGATTCATACCCAGTTTTTTATATAGCGGTAACATTGCGGCTACAACGATCATATAGGTAGTCGCACCATCGCCATCAAGCGAAACCAATACCGTTAAGAAAGCTGTTCCTAAAGCTATTTTAACCGGGTCGCCTTTTACAAACTTTAATATCAGGTTTACCAGCGGATCAAATAATCCTGCATCAATCATGATACTGAAAAACAGTATCCCAAAAATGAGCATGATGCCGGTTGGAGCAATATTTTTTACACCCTCCATGATTATAGAACCAAGATCGGCTGTAAAGCCACCAAAAATGGCAAAAAGTATAGGGATAAGTATGAGCGCTGTTAACGGAAACAAACGTTTGGTCATGATCAGGTACATAAATACAATGATCATTGAAAATCCTAAAATGGTAAGCATGACGGTATATTTTAAGTTTAATTATTTTCTGTTTTTGACGACCAGTCAAATGAGTTTCTATAGCCCGCCAACACATAATTACTAGTATCGTCCGGACTAACCTGATTGACAAATGAAAGTTCTATGGCTGATTGTTTGCCCACATTAATCCCTAATCCGGCAGTGATCCTGTTGCTGTCAAATTGTTCCGTCTTTACTACATTCATCCTGATTTCATTTTTCAGAATACCATATAATAGATTCTTCCCTTCTTCTTTACCCAATGGAATTTTTAACGATAGTAGATATCTCAATCTCACCACAAAATCATCCGGGTTGGTTAAGAAACGTTCTTCGACACGATAACGGTGTAATAAGGTAGTACGGCCAATTTTATTTTTGATTGTTAACTGCTGAAACGGCCTGTTTTCATAACGCAGCTTTTTATCGGTGTCGCTTGTATAGGGCTGAAGTACCAAAAACATATACCCTACAGCCGGATAAAGATCATGATCTAACTTTCTTTCCAGGTAGGTCGAAACTAAAAAAAGACGTGAATCCATTACTAAATCGTATGCCCGATATTGAGAAAGCGCCGTAAAGCTGTACTTTTCGCTTAATTTTGCGGACATTGTATATTGCAGCCACATGTTAAAATTATCTTGTTGCGCTACTGCTTTCGTAGAAAAAATCATTAAAAAAAACAGGATTGATATATATTTTCTATACATTTTGATAAATCGTTAATTTATTTGTCTGAAGTAAAAGTATACGATTGATTTTTTCAAAAAAGTAATTTTCAACGAACGACTCATTTAATAAACAAACAACGCAAAGTGCCTGTTTTAAAATAATGATATTTGTATTTTTAATGATATAATTTTAAAGGGTGAATAATTTTTAACACAAAAAAGTATGGTTTTACTAATAAACATCATTATCCTCCTTGTAGCTTTCCGATTACTGTTTGAACAAAAGATTATAGGCAGTCTCATGAAGAAGCAATGGACAAACCTGATTAGGTTTCAACACATCCTGTTTTTTGTGATATACACCACCTTTCTGGTAATTTCGACACTTTATTTTACGGAAATGCCTTTTGCGTTGTACAAAATACTCTTCACTATGGCTGTCAATACGGTATTATATTTTGTTTGTTATTCCTATTTAGTTCCCGCCTATTACCAAACCAATAAATATCCCGAATATCTGCTATATGCACTGATATTATTTATATCAACAACGTTGCTAAGACTGCTTGTTGAACCTGAATTTTCTCAGGAGAGCGATGCAGTACAAGACCAGACATTGTTTTTGATCAGCGTATACAGCTCACAGAGTATCGTAATTTTAGTTGCTTCTTTTTTAGGAATATCAAGACATAAATTCTTAATCGAATATGACTATCTCGACCTTGAGGTGAAAAAAAATGAGACTGACCTCAACCTCATGAAGTCAAAGATAAATCCTCACTTTTTACTCAATACCCTTAATAACATTTACGCGGGCAGTTACAACCAGCATGGCAATACAACCGAAGCGATACTACAGCTAAGCCAGCTGTTGCAATATGTTATATACGAAACCGATAAAAAAACTATTGCGATACACAAAGAGTTCGAAATGATGAAAGCTCTTGCAGGTTTGTATCAACTTAAGTACAACAATGCGCTGAACATCCTATTTGAACTAAATGATAGTGAAGTACAGGAACAGGTAGAGGTTCCTCCTTCTGTATATTTTACACTTTTTGAAAATGCACTAAAACACTCCGGTATTGGAGCGGATAGAGAAGCCTATATTAAGGTGAACTTTGATAAGGTTGATGATACCTTCGTATTCAGGATAGAAAATTCTGTACCGGACAAGATTCACTTTAATAACCATAACGGATATAACGGAATGGGGCTCGTTGCACTGAAAAAAATCCTCACCATGAAATATGCAGAAAATTATCAATTGTTTGACGAATTATTAAATAAGACGTACTTTTCTACTCTCAAAATTAAATTATGAAACAATTGCAGGCTGTGGGCGTAGATGACGAATACCTTGCGCTGGAGCTAATAAGAAACTACTGTGCCAATACTGATGGTGTCAACCTGCTCGCTACCTTTAGCAATCCACAGGAAGCCATCACTTTTTTACAGCAAAATGAAGTTGACTTACTTATCCTTGACATTAATATGCCGGGCATCAACGGCATAGAGTTGCTGCAAAATACACCCAACAAGCCACTCTGCATTTTCATAACCGCTGAAGAACAACATGCAGCCAAAGCATTTGAACTTGATGTAGTAGATTATCTTATAAAACCTATAAGTATTGAACGGTTCGAAAAAGCCATTACAAAGGCCAAAGAATACCACCATTTTATAAAGTCTAAAGACATTGCCGAAGACTATATTATGTTTAAGTCAGATTATATTGTAAATAAGGTAAAGCTGGATGATATTTTTTGGATAGAAGGTTTTGGCGAATACCTTAAAATTGTATCCCGCTACAAAAACCACATGGTATTGGAACGCATGGCAAAGTTTGAAGAAATGCACCGTCACCTGGGTTTTATCAGAATACATAAGTCGTATTTGGTTTTAAAAAGCCACGTAAAATCATTCAATTCACGCATGGTACAGCTCAGAGATGGCAGAGAGTTGCCAATAGGCCGAACTTATAAGGACAATCTTAAAGAAATTTAATTACTGCTTTGTAGTATTCTAATATTTCTGCATTTATCGCAACATACAATTCGAATCCTGCTCTCACCATGAAAACAAAAGAAAAACTTCTAACTAATTTACAGCTTTTCAATCTTTAAGCCTTACTATCAAAATTTATAATAGCATTCTTGCTGCGCTTCTTATTTTTAAACCTTCTTTTGTTAATGGAACTATATCTCCATCTATACAATGCCTGTATAAGCTTGATAAGTAAAAAATAAAAAACCACATTTTCAAACGAATGAAAATGTGGTTTTTAACTTATATATGCTTTTTAATTTACTCGACCATTACTTTTCTAACAACAGTTGTCCCTTCACTTTCTAAATACACATAATAAATCCCTTTCAAGAATCCTGAAAAATTGATGCTATTAGTGTTTGAACCATTAGTAAATTTCGTAACTGTTATCAACTTTCCTAACGAGTCATACACGCTTGCTTTTTCCAGCACAATATTGTCAATGTATAATTCTCCTTTGGTAGGATTAGGGTAAACGGTGATTTTGTTAAAAACCACATCTTCTAATCCTAAAGTACAATTTGTTTTCGAATAAATTGCCGCCGCATCTTTGGCAGTTGACCAATTGGCATTGGCATACGCAACATCATATACCAAAATACAGGATAATGAAGCATTCGTTTTGAAATTGACATTCACCAGCTTGCTATTATTTCCATTGTCCAAATTCAAAGAAGTCAATTTATTATTGGAACAATTTAGATCTGTAAGAAGAGTATTCTTAGAAAAGTCTAAACTTACTATCTGGTTATTAGAACAACTCAATTTAGTCAACGATAAATTTTTAGAAACATCTAAAACCTTTAGTTGATTGACAGCACTGGTTTTGGCATTGCCTTTTTTACCACTTGTCACAATACCATCACAATACAGTTCTGTAAGTTGGGTATTTTTAGAAACATCCAAAGTCGATAAAGGATTCTTTGAACAATCTAAATATTTCAGTGCCGGATTGTAAGACATATCAATATAAGTCAATAAATTTCCCTGACAGTTTAAGGTTTCTAGATTTGAAAAATATTCGATTCCTGATAAACTGGTGAGACCGGAATTGGACACATTTAAACTGGTTACATTTATTATACTGGACAATAAAACCGAACCGTTTTTTCCATCTGTATCGACTCCTAAAGCGATTAATTGGTCTTCAAACGCACTACTAAGGGCGACAACGGAAGCAGGACAACTTGTACTATAACTTGCTGTCGCGTCTTTTGCCCAAGACATATTATCCTTAGAATAAATAACATTATCTACCTGAATACATTCTAAATTTGGATTTTTTCTATAATCTGTTCTGTTAGTTACAAAATTATTATTGTTTCCATTCTGCACATTTAGACTTGTTAATTTATTAGAATTACATTCAAATTCTGTTAAAACTTTATTCTTGGAAAGATCTAAAGCTGTTATTAAATTAGAATAACAATATAATGATTCTAAAGCAGTATTCTTGGAAACATCTAAACTGATTAATTTATTAGAATAACAACGTACATATGTTAACGAAACATTTTTAGAAATATCTAAAGCCGTTAATTGATTAGAATCGCATGAAAAAACTGTTAAAGCAGTATTTTTAGAAACATTTAAAGTCGTTAATTGATTACGGCCACAATCTAATTCGCTTAAAGCAATATTTTTAGAAAAATCTAAAGCAGTTATTTTATTAGCTGCACAAGTTAATGATTTTAAAGCCACAAAATCCTCAATTCCGGTTAAATCAGTAATATCACTACCGAAGAGATACAAAGAAGTTAACGAAGAAATATTTATTGTTGGCACTTTTCCGTCAGGAGCTCCAGAATCATGACCAAGGAAAATTAACCTTTTTTCAAAATTTACATCAGGAATAAGGGTGTATCGAACAACATCAGCACAGTCTGCCTTGTAAGTTGCCGCAGCATCTTTAGCTGCGAGCCAATTTGTATTCGCATAAACAACATTATCTACTTGAATACAACTTAAATTAGGATTGTTTTTAAAGTTTTTGGTTCTAAAATTAAGATAGTTTCGATTCTTCAAATTTAAATTCGTTAATTGATTTGAACTACAGTTTAAAGAACCTAAAACAATATTTTTAGAAACATCTAAAGCCGTTAATTGATTACCGCTACAATCTAATGCATTTAAACCCACAAAGGATTGGATACCGGTCAAATCAGCAATAGAACTATTAGATACATCCAAAGAAGTCAATGTGTTTATTTTATAACCTGGCACTTGTCCATCAACTGTTCCGGAATCAATTCCTAAAGAGATCAACTTTTTTTCAAAATTCACATCAGGAATAAGAACGCGTGAACAATCTTTGCTGTAAGTTGCCACAGTGTCTTTATAAGAATTATCATAATAATAAATGTGATCCACCTGAATGCAATCTAAATTAGGGTTGTTTTTAAAATTGTACGTGCTAAAATCCCTTCCGTTCATCGCATTTAAACTCGTTAATTGATTTGAACTACAGTTTATATGTCTTAAAACAGTATTTTTAGAAACATCTAAAGCTGTCAGCTGATTAGAATAACAATATAGTTCGATTAAAGCAATATTCTTAGAAACATCTAAAGCAGATAATTGATTCGAATAACAATACAATTTTGTTAAAACAATACTCTTAGAAATATCGAAACTAATTAATTTATTAGAATAACAATTTAATTCGGTCAAAGCAACATTTTGAGAAACATCTAAAGCAGTTAACTGATTAGAATAACAATCTAATTTTTTTAAAGCGATACTTTTAGAAACGTCTAAAGCTGCTAATTGATTAGAATAGCAGGATAAATATGTTAGAGCAGTATTCTTAGAAACATCTAAAGTTGTTAACTGATTCGAATAACAAGTTAATTGTTCTAAAGCAGTATTCTTAGAAACATCTAAAGCCGTCAATTGACTAGAATAACAAACTAAATTTTTTAAAGCTATATTCTTAGAAAGATCTAAAGTCGTTAATGAATTACCGCTGCAATCTAATACCTCTAAAGACGCAAAATCCTGAATTCCGGTTAAATTAGTAATAGAACTCTTGGAAACATTCAAAGAAGTTACCCCAGAAATCTTAGCTGTTGGCACTTTTCCGTCTATTATACCGGAGTCAAGCCCTAACGACATTAACTTTTTCTCAAAATTGACATCAGGAATAAGGGTATATTGAATAACAGCTGCACAAGCTAAATTGTAATTCGCCGTAGCATTTTTGGCCGCAGCCCAATTTGTATTAGCATAAGCCACATTATCTACCACAATACAACTTAAGTCGGGGTTGCCTCGAAAAGAACTATTCGTCGATAACTTAGAATTATTTCCATTCTTCAAATTCAGTCCTATCAATTGATTGGCAGAACAATCTAAGTAGGTTAAAGCAGTATTATTGGAAAAATCTAAAACTCTTAATTGATTATCATAACAATGTAAAGTAGCTAGAGCAGTATTCCTGGAAACATCTAAAGTTGTCAATTGATTATGATTACAACGTAACTCTGTTAAAGCGATATTTTTCGAAACATTTATCGTCATTAAGAAATTGTTTCCAAAACTCAGGTATGTTAACGAAGTATTCTTGGAAACATCTAAAGCTGTTAATCGATTGGAATCACAAAGTAAAAATTTCAAAGCAGTAAAATCCTGAATCCCGGTTAAATCCTCAATAAGGCCTACTCCTCTAACATTCAAACTAGTCAGGGTGTTTATTTTTGAAGTCAAAACCTTACCATCGGGTGTGCCGGAATCAATTCCCTGACGGATTAATTCTGCTTCAAAATACGCATCGGGGATCTGGGTGTATTGAGCAAAGGAAGATAAACTAGCTAAAAAAAGTACAAAGAGTAATCTTAGTTTCATAGGCGTTTTTTTGTTAATATTAAGGCCCAAATGTAGTAGAATATTAACTAATATCTTACATAAATGGTTAAAGAAATTTAAAAAAAAGTGTTCGACTGCAAGAGATTTACACTTATGAGGAAATTTTAGAAAAACATAAAAAAAAGACATTTTCAGGCAAATGTAAATGTGCTTTTCAACTACTCTAAAAACTTTCTATTTGTTGCTAATTATATAAGTACAGTTATTTATATAGTGAAAAAAATTTCGACACTATGTTATACCCTCTATTGCATACTTAAATACAAAATCCACAAAAAATATGGGCTTACTCTACTTTTTCTAAAGATAGCCTTTGAATTTAAAATGAATTTCGGTGCAGAATTGGTACATTAAGGTTCAAGGCAGTAATAAAGATACCCCAAAGACAGGACCATGAACCTTATAGTTCGAGTCCTCTCATCACAACTTTATAAAACAGAAAACCTGTAAAATAAACCTCTAAAAGTTTCGCTTCAAAACTTTTTTACGAAGGAATTAATCCCTTTATTTTTCAATCACGAGAGAAAGCTTTCTCTACTTTACTGTATTCCAACTCAATACCAGCAACAACAATTTTCTTTGTTAACGATAGAGATCACCAAATACAACTGATCAGATTTTTCATGCAAATAACCGTAATTTTTCCTGCAAAATACCGTAGATTTTTATAAATACTAAAAGGTACATTTAAGTTTTAATTCGCTCTAATTGAAACACTGAGCACTATTTTAGAAGTAAAATTCTCATCGTACTTATTCAAAAATGAAACAAATACATTAAATAACAGTACGAACGAATTTAGAAAAAATATAAAAACCATAAAAAAAGAAGTATTTTTTTACAAACAAGCTAAAAAT
>NZ_MUHH01000018.1:98023-215058 GCF_002217475.1 Flavobacterium tructae | reverse complement strand
TCCGCTTTTACAAGCTTTTTCTAAACTTATTTTTAATCTTTTTCGAAACTTTATCTTAACACCCTGATAACACCTCTTTTACAAATTAAACTATTTTCAGCTTTGAAAGGTTTTTCTTCGTTCAAATGAAACTACTAGATACAAAGCCCCATTTTTACTGGTTTTTTACTAATCTCGCAAAGACGCAAAGGCGCGAAGTTTTTGTTTTTCTTGTCTTATTTCTTTTGAAAACCTATACCCTAGCCCCGATAGTAGTGGAAATCCTTTTGATTTTTCCTTTAAAAAGCAAAAGATTGAAGCGGATAGCGGGATAAAGCTTCGACTTCGCTCAGCTGGACAGAAAAACTACTCTTATATATAGTATAGAATCTCAAATACCAAGCTTCGACTTCGCTCTGCTGGACAGAAACTACTCTTATATTCAGCTGGACAGAATCACTCCTTATATATAGGTAGTAAAAAACAAACCCGACAGGTTTTGAAAACCTGTCGGGTTGTATATTATCTGAATCGTAAACGAATCTACTACTATATACTTAATCTTTCTTAAGTGATACACTAAATGAATTATCGAAACTCAATTAAGATTCATAAAAATACTATGTAAGTGCTCTGCACGACTCAAAAAACTCGTAAGCTCTTTTCTCTGCATAGGAATACTCTGAGTCACGTAATGGAAAAGCACAGTGCCCACCATATCTTGGTGTTTCCAGATACACATAGGCGCTGTCCTGCGCTATGGCTCTGGGATAACATCTTTCTCCCAGAAAAGGATCGTCTAATGAATTAATAATTAAAACTGGGGTGGTAATATTTCGAAGGGAGAATTCAGGAGAAACACGCTGATAATAATCATCACGACTTGCAAAGCCATGCAACGGTGCTGTAAAGTACTGATCAACTTCGTCAAACGACGAAATTTTATCTATCTGATCGCGGTTTATAAAATCAGGAAACTGAGCTGCCTTGTATTTCAGCTTTCTTTTGATATCAATTGTAAAGTTCTTTAAGTAAACTCTGTTAAAACCTTGTTTGAGTACAGCGGCACTTGTCGCAATATGTGTAGGTACCGAAATTGAAACCGCTGCCTTTATACGCTTATCAATTTTAGTCCAGCCTAAATAATTCAGAAGCTGCACTCCTCCCATTGAATATCCTATCAAATAGACATCTTCAAATTCTTTTTGAAAAACAAACCGAACCACTTCATCAAGATCATCTATGGCACCATGATGATAAAGTCGTGGAAGACGATTCATCTCGCCTCCGCACGTGCGATTGTTCCATGCAAAAACAGAAAAGCCTTTCTCTCGAAAATAAGCAGCACAACTATTATTATAGGTTCTGCGCGAATCACCTTCTAAACCATGACATAAAATGACTGCTTTTTTAGAGTTGTTTATAAGGAAATCGATGTTTATAAAATCTCCGTCACTTAATTCATGCTTTTCTCTTGTATATTCGGGAACTTCATACTTTTTAAACAAAGCAGCATAAATGGTAGAAATATGCCTGTTGCGATGCATAATAGAAGGCAGATTATATTCTGATTGTTCAATTAATGGCATGATTAAATAGTTTTACGGTGCTATACAAATCTAAGAAATCAATCTATATCAAACTTAATCCTCTCTCTTTTATTTTGTTTTTAAAAATAATAATTGATTGTATCACTGCCTTCGATCAGCGTCAATATTCCAAGAATACAATTGTCGAGCAAACGAAATTATAAAAAATCTTTTTAACTGTATTATTAAAAAATGAGGTTGTCAAATTGTATCTGACAACCTCTTCTGTTTATTTTTACACAGATTTTGCGGATTGAGCAGATTTTTTTTGCTCTATTATCTGCTCAATCTGCGTGAAACTTTAACCTCTTTTATTAAAGTAGGAATCCCCAATACTGAAAGTAGATACCTACCAATAGTAACGAAAACAAAATTGTCGCCATAACTCCCGTATTCGAAATAAACTTAAGTTTAAGAATAAAATAAAGTGTCGAAATCAGGGTAAACACTATAAAGATCCATTGTATTATAAATAGGTAATTAAACTGATCTGGTATTCCGAACGCTAGTATATAGAAATTATTTTCGGCTGTATGGTTTATCGCTAAAACAAATCCAATGAAAGTAAACAAACCTAATAAAGAGGTGATTATAATTAGGGATTTCAAAATTTTATCGGCCGTTTTCTCTTCTCTTTTTCTAATTAGTACATATGCAAAAATAAAGATGGAAAGTAAGACGATAATCAAAGCGGTGAAAAAAGGCGCAAAAAAGAGTAAATTAAACTCGTTTAGACTATTGGCAAAATTCGAAATTCCTGCACTGATTTTTATAT
This sequence comes from Flavobacterium tructae, assembly GCF_002217475.1. Taxonomy (GTDB): domain Bacteria; phylum Bacteroidota; class Bacteroidia; order Flavobacteriales; family Flavobacteriaceae; genus Flavobacterium; species Flavobacterium tructae. The sequence goes on along the minus strand of NZ_MUHH01000018.1, from coordinate 212,715 downwards.
TGGTCACAAAATGAACTTTATTGTCTGTATCAAATTCCCTGGTATCTGGTCTTTGAAGTGGATTTTTTATAAATTCTTCGGCGATTTGAACTCCCACTAATGAAAAGCCCGGGGTATGACCTGAAATTGGGGCGTTTACCAAAAATGCTTTTTTAAACCTGTCAACTGTAATTTTACCATTTAAGGCAGGTGTTATCGGATCAAATGCTCCTGCAAATACTAATACAGGGATCGTTAATTTGGACAGGTTGGATAAATTAACCAAGGCAGGCCGTTTATTTACTCCCAGATTCCATTTATCACATACTACGAAATCTGATTTGTAAAAGGATAGTCCTCCTTTTAGTTCTTTATAATTACGTGCATTTTTATTAAATTCTGAAATCGAATTGTTTGGCACTGCTTCATTACAGCTCACACAATAATATTGCCCATAATCTAAGCCTAAAGCTCCTGAAAAAGCTGCCACTAACGAGCTTAAAGTACTTTTGTTTCCTTTATTAAATTCGGTAATTAATAATGGAATTACTTCTATCAGTCTTTTTTGATAAAGGGACTGTTGAATTGCAATTTTAAAATCTTCTGCATTATAAGTAAACGTCCCACTCGAAATTATTCTTTGATCGACCTTAACGGTGACAGGTTTTTTTTCCAGTTTTTCAATGGTTTCATAGTAAGCAGCCTGAAGATTAGGATATTGTTGATTACAATTTGGGTCTTCCGCACAGGCACTAAAAACCTTTTTAAGACTGCTCATATAATTCTCTGTATTGCGATTGTAATATTGAGAAATATCTGAAATGGAAGAATCCAGTGTTAATGATTTAATGTCCTCAGGGAAATCATTTGCATAAATCTGTGCGGTATAAGTACCGTACGAAACCCCGTAAACATTCCATTTGTCATATTTCAGAGCATTTTTTAAGGCATTTAAATCTTTTACGATGGAGCTGCTGTTATAAGCGCTTATATCGATATTTCTGTTGAGTAAATCCTGTTTACATTCTAATGATGCAATCGTTTTTTGCTGTTCGTCCTGTGTACTGTTTTGATTTTTTGCTAATATTTCTAAGAATTTTTTCCCCAGGTCCGGACAGAATTTTGGCAGGGAGCGTCCGGTTCCTCTCACATCAAACAAGACAATGTCGCTGTTTTTTCTTAACGGATGGTCTAGCCAGGCCCATATTCCTTCTATACCACCTGATCCTGGTCCTCCATCGATGTATACTACCGGGTTTGAGTCTTTACTTTTTGAGATGCTTTTTAAAACAGCCACTGCAATTTTAACTGTTTTTCCTGTTGGTTTATCCCAGTTTTCAGGAACAGTTAAAAATGCCCATTCTATATTTTCTTTGGAGAGATTTTGATCTTCGGGAAAAAAGGTTTTTACTTTCTCTAACGTAAAAGCTTTTGTTTGAGCAAATGCAAAGTTTGGTACAATCAATAGTAATAAAAACAGGTTTATTATTTTTTTCATTTTGGTTGAATTAAATTGTTAGGTTTATAGTATGATTCTTTTCAGGTAAATTTTTGTGCCGTCTGTTTTTAAAGAGATGTGGCATTTGTAGTTTTTATCTATTTTTACTTCGCTTAAATAATATTTTTCTCCGTTGATTTCGGTTGTATTATCTAAAACTTCAAATGATTTCAACGGAACGATCAAACCATGTCCCTGGGCTTTTAGAACGGCTTCTTTCTGTGTCCAATACTCAAAAAAAGCTTCTTTTTTATTGTCAGACAGGACGATCTTATTCCATTCTATTTCTGTCATTTGCGATTTAAAATCAGCTGTTTCAATATCGGTTATAATCTCCACATCGATCCCAACTTCATGCTGATCGCTTAAGGCGCAAACTACAATATCTCCTGAATGTGAAATATTAAAAAGAACCGGATTATCTTCAAAATAGGGTTTGTTATAAAGGGTTTGCATGATCTCTTTCGCATCAGGCTTCTGCTTATACGTTTCCTCGATTCCTTTAAACAAGAGTATCCGTCCTAAAAGCGATAATTGTGCATCCTGCCATCTTCGATAACGCTTAATTTTATCCTGATAATCGGCTGGAAATTTCGGTAAATCATTCTGCAGCAAACTCTGATGTTTTTCTTCGGACAGATAGGAATAATAAATATGTATCAAAAGTATTTGGTTTTTAATCGTTAAAAGCGCTTAAAAATTAAAGTCAAAATCGGTTTCCTGAAGTTTCGCTATATTCACTAAAGGGTATTCAATTTCTGATACTTTAATGGAAAGGTTTTCTATTATTTGAGACCACAAATTTTTAAAAGTGGCCAGAAGAAATTGTACACTAATTTCTTCATATTTATTCTTATCGTATGAAACGCTGACTTTTAGAGCATTGCCGCTTTCAAAAAAATTAAACAATAAAGGAAATCTGCTGTAATTGGTATCGGAAGTCACGTATTTTAATTCGGCATGATCCATTTTAATCGTTTCCTGAAAAGAAAAATCGGGATTCTGATAGCTTACTAAAACATCAAACAGCGCTTCTTTTTTGAGTTGTGATGGAAAATCCTGATGTGTATTTAGTAAGATAACGTCTTCCTGAACTTGTTTTAAGAGTTCTAAAAAACTTATATCTTCATTTAACCGAACACGAAGCGGCAGTGTTTTTACAAACATTCCTATCATTGTTGCGATATCAGCATTGTTTCTTCCCGCATTAACGGTTCCAATCACAATATCATTATGGTCGTTAATTTTATGAATGAGCACATTTAAAAGCGAAATAATCGTATTATAAAGTGTACTTTTTTGCTCCTGAGCGAATTTTTTTAACGCTTTAGTATCTTCAATGGTAAACTCATCATCATAATACGCTCCATTTTGCAATGGACCGTTTAGATTAAAATCTCTATTGATCGTTTCTTTGATACTGTACCCATCCAAATATCTTTGCCAAAAATCGAAAGTGGTTTTGTCGTCATTTTCAGAAGCTAACCATGCCGTATAGTCTTTAAACTGAATACCTGAGTTTTTAATTACGGAATCAGGATGATTGTATTTTTGAATAAATTCTTTGGTAAAAAATTCTAATGAAACTCCATCCATAATAATATGATGGGTGCAAAAAACCAATGATGATGATGTCTCACCCGTTTGTACGAGCAGCATTCTCACCAATACATCATGTTCTAAATCAAACGGTGTTTCTATGTATCGCTGAATAGTCTGCTCTTTTTGCTCGTTATCAATCTGCAGCTGAGTGATCTTAAAATCGATATCCTCTTGTTTCCCTATTTTTTGAAAAACGGCTCCTTTGCTTTCCACAAAATTGGTGCGGAGAATTTCATTTTCAAAAATTAACTGAGACATTGCATTGTTGATTTTATCCGGAAATACGGTCCCATTAATTTCAAAAACGGCTACCATGTTATAAGCAATCAATTTTTGCCGATCCTGACAAGCTACCCATAATTCTTGCTGTGAAGGTGTTATTGCAAAATCAGTTTTTAAAGTTGTAAATGGTATGCCCTGTTTGTCATTGGTTTTTAAAGTCACTAAATAATCTGCCATTAATCTGATCGTGGGATAATCGAAAACCGTTTTAAGGTTAACATCGTACCCAAGATTTTTTGCTATTGCCCCCGTCAATCTAACTGCGTTTAGGGAATGTCCGCCAAGAGCAAAGAAATTGTCATTGGTACTGATTTCTTTTTTACTGTTTAAAATTTCTTTCCAGTATCCGGCTAACTTTTTTTCCAGATCAGATTCAGGTGTTTTAAAATCATCGTTTACTGTATGATGTTCAATGGCTCTTTGCGCTAAGTTCTTACGGTCAATTTTTTGATTCGGTGTTAGCGGAAACTCCTCCAGAAAAACAATTGTGCCTGGAATCATATAGTACGGAAGGTTCATTTTTAATGTGGCTACAATTTCTCCTGTATCTGTCCTTTCTTCCGTTTTTACTACATACGCTACTAAAAAAGCTTCCTGTTGATTCCCTTTTTTTGCAATTACGACCGATTCTTTTATTCCGGAAATTTGATTCAAATGCGATTCGATATCTCCCAGTTCAATTCGATATCCTCTAATTTTAACCTGATTATCGTTTCGTCCTAAAAATTCGATTTCTCCTTTGTCATTCCATCTGCCTACATCTCCGGTTTCGTATAATAAACCATTCGCCTGAAGCGGATTTTTTATAAATTTTTCCTGAGTTAGTGTAGTATTTTTATAATATCCTTTTGCCAGTCCATCACCGGCAATATAAATTGCTCCGGGAGTTCCGATTGGTTTTGGACTTAAAAACGAATCCAGTATGTAAATTTGCGTGTTGTGTATTGGTTTTCCAATATTTGACGCCTCTTTTGCATGTTCCAGTTTTTTTAAACTCGACCAAATGGTGGTTTCCGTCGGACCGTACATATTCCAGACTTCTAAACTATGACTGATTAGCTTTTCGGCTAATGCTTCACTTAACAAATCACCTCCACAAAGTACTTTTAGGCGTTTGTCTCCATTCCAATCGGCATTGAAGAGCATTTGGTAAAAACTTGGCGTTGCCTGGATTATTGTGGGGTGGATTTCCTCTATTTTTTGGATAATAACCACCGGATCCCCTAAAATTTCCTGATTGGCAATATACAAAGCAGCTCCCGACAACAGTGGTACAAAGAATTCTAAAATTGAAATATCAAAAGAGTAAGTTGTAACCGAAAAAAACACATCGCTTGGCCTCACACCCGGCTCCTGCTGCATACTGCTGAGGAAATTCAACAGGGATTGATGCCCTATTTCAACACCTTTCGGATTGCCTGTTGAACCTGACGTGTAAAGGATATAAGCGGTGTCATGAGGGGAAACTTTCAGGGATAGTTTTCCTTCTAATCCCGCTGCTTTTTCTAAGATTGTCTCTAAAGATAGTACCTGCACCTCATCGTCTGTATGCAACACATAGCCTTTTTCATTGATAAGCAGTTTAATCTGGCTGTTTTCTACAATGTAATTCAATCGGTCCCCGGGGAACGACGGATCTAACGGAATATAAGCTCTGCCCGCTTTGAGTATTCCCAGTAACACGATGACAATATTTGCCGAACGTCCTAATAAAACGGCTATTGGTGATTTGTCCTCTTGTCCATAGTTGATTATTAGGTATTCGGCTATTTGACCAGATAATTGGTCCAGTTCGGCATAGGTATAACTTTTGTAATTGTCTTTTAGGGCTTCTTTTGTACTAAACTTTATCACCTGATCCTGAAATACATCCAAAATTGTGTTCTCTTTCTGATAGTCAACTTTTGTGGTATTGAATGTTTCGAGAATATGACGTTTTTCGTCTTCTCCCAGATAGTTTAATTCTTTTAGAACCTGATCAGGAGTATCTAAAATGGCGTGAACTAAGTTTTCGAAGTGATGAACGACCTGTGTGATCTGTGCTTCTGTAAAATAATTTAAGTTGTAGTCGAAATCAATTTTCACGTCCTCATCTTCATCAAATTCTCTGATGTAAATGGCCAAAGCTACCCGCTCGGATTTATGTGTGAGCGGAATTACTTGTGTGTGGGTATGAAGAAAATCATTAGAATAATTCTGTTTTTCATAAGAAAGTGTAATATTGAACAGTCTCTCTTTTTCACTAAAAACCTGAAGCTCCTGAATTAACTTTCCTAACGGGAATCGCTGATGGCGATAATCATGTCTTAAAGTAGTTTTTATTTCTGCAATTAAATTCTCGAAAGTGGCGTTAAAATCGATCGAAATTCTTAAAGGAGAAACGCCCATAAAAAGACCAACTGTTTTTTTGTAACTGGCTTTACTTCTGTTTAAAACCGGTAGTCCGATGGCAAAATCATTGTTCTGATGTTTTCTGCCAAAATAGGCGTACAAGATAGCCAGAATGACATTAAAAGTAGAACATCTGTAACGTACTGCTAACGAATTTAACTGATTGTATACCTCTCTTTTGATAATTAGCTCCTTGCGATCACTTTCATTGATCTGAATGTTATCTTCTAATTTATCAAACAGATTCTGAGGTAAGGATTCAAACTTTTTGGTCCAGTAAATTTTGTCCTGATGATACGATTCTGATTGCTGATAAGCGGCATCATCAACTGCAAAGTCTTTGTAGCTAAACGGATATACGGTTTGAATTTTCCCATGTTCGAGAATCTCATTGTAATTTTGTACCAATCTCTGAAACATTAACGACGTACCCCAGCCATCAGTTATAATATGATGGTAAACGGAAAATAAATAGTGAAAATTTTCTTGAACTTTAACGAGGGTAAAAACATGCAAAAGATGCTCTCCAAATAAATCAAACGGCTTTGCAAACTCTTCCTGCATGTACACATTTGCTGCCTCGAAAGGTTCTGCAGATGGAGAAAAATCAACAAATCCCAGAGCTGAATTATGATCTTCTACAATTTTAATCCGAACATTTTCGTGCTTGCTGGTAAGTATACTTCTATACGAATCATGCTGATCAATTAAGGCAATGTATGCTTTTTGAAATGCATCATGGTTTATTTGGCCTTTAATTTTAATCTTAGCCCCAATGTTATAGATGGGTTCATTGGGATATAATAACTGCTCGAAATAAACATCTTGCTGAGGAAGGGTGAGTTTCATTTTACAATATTTTTACGCAATTAGAACTAAATGATATTTTGTTTCGTTTAATTTTTAGGAATTAAACAAATTGATTTTTCCAATCCGGAACTTAAAAAAAGAGGTATTATTTAACGTAGGGTTGGTGTAAGGAAATACATTGTACATTTTATTCAGAATTTTATAAATCAATGTTTCTGAATGAAATATAACGCGACAAATATATCGTTCCTTCGGATGCCATAAATATTTCGTTCCTCTGGGAGCTACAGATATTTCGCTCCTCCGGAGCTTGTTTATGGTAATGGATAATTTTGCTATAAATATTATGCTCCGCTGGAGCTATACCTGCCTTGCTCTTCCGGATGCTATAGATATTTCGCTCCTCTGGAACTTATTTATGGTAATGGATAATTTTGCTATATATATATCTTGCTCCTTTGGAGCTCTATTTTACACTGTATTATAGATTATCAAAAACAAATAAAAAAATCCGCGTCAATCCGCGTTTTCGCTTTACCGAATCTGTTTAATCCGTGTGCTATCTTTGCACACCTTATTATGCCCAGAAAAGCTCTTTACTGTATTCTTTTGATTTATCTACTTTTACCTCAGCATCAATTTTGCCGTAATTAAATTTTATAATTCGGTCTGCCAGATGGAAATAAGCATCATCATGTGTTACAGCAATGATTGTTTTGCCTTCTGCTTTTAACTTTGGGATTAGTTCTTCGTAGAAAAATTTTCTGAAATAAGGATCCTGATCGGCGGCCCATTCATCTAAAACGAGGATTGGTTTTTTCTCCATTAGGGCAAAAATCAAGGACATTCTTTTACTTTGTCCTTTAGAAAATTTTCTTCTGGCAGAACTTTCTTTATCATCTAAGATGACTTTGTCCAGCTTCATCATTTCTAATAACTGTTTGTATTCCGGATTGTTTTCAACGGTATATTCTTCATAATTATGAGAAAATATATGATCGTCTGTGAACACGGCTGCAATTAAATTTTGATTTTCCTGACCGGACTCTGTTTCTTTTCCATTTAAAAGGATCTCTCCTTTTGAAGGTGTGTATAATCCGGTGAAGGTATTGATGAAGGTACTTTTTCCGGAACCATTTCCGCCAACAATAAAAATGGTCTCTCCTTCCTTAACTTCTAAGTTTATTGGCCCTAATGCAAAAGCACTGTCGTTGGAATCGCTATTGTATGAAAAATGTATGTCTTTAAATTCGATACTTTCAAAAGAAGTGTTGTCTATTGGCAATTGTTTTTTTACATCTTCATCTACTTCAAAGTCTTTTAAGAAATCCTTGATTCTTTTATTGGCCACGATAAAACGTGTATAGGTTTGCTGCAGATTGATCAGGTTATTTATAGGTCCTGAGATGAATAAAACAATTACTACATATGCTATCACATCAGACTGACTCAATAATCCCCATGACGGTAATACAAACAAAATAGTTGCGATAATGGCATATAAACCATATTGGCTAATCAAATTTATAGACAAAAAGATATAACTGATTTTAAAGTCTAATTCACCGGCCTGATCCCTATTCGGAATTAAAAATCTATTCATTAGATTTTCAGCTCTGAAAAAGCTCAGCTTTAATTTTTTAAATCCTTTCATAACATCGTCCACGTACTTGTAATAATCGTCATTGTATTCTCTGAGACTGGTTACTTTTTTAGACATAGAGTTGATTACTACAAAATAGGAAGCGGCAACGGCTATAATTAATACTACCACAATAAGAGCAGAACTTACCGAGATGGTAAACATATAGATCAAACAAAGCACTAACATTAAAACCGAATTTACGGTATGGGTTACGGTATAAGGTAAAAGCCCAAATACCCGCAAATCTTCAACAACGGTAAAAAAACGCTGGGAACCTAAGTTCTCTAATTTTATCAGTGAGGTTTGAAGTATTTTTGAGAATATTGTTTTTTCGTTGTCGTATAACATTTTAAAGGAAAACTCATTAAGTCCTTTCTGAAAAATGATGTTCAGAAGATAGGTATATACTACAATTGCAAAAAAAACCATTCCGGTATAATCCGTCATAAACGACTTGTTGCCTGACAAAGTATTGTTTATAATGTACACTATTCCGAAACTAAGAATTGTATTTGGCAAAGCATAGGCTGCCAGAAGAATTGAATTTTTTAGTGATATTTTAAACATCTTAAAAGTTTTTGTTGTGGTTGATAAAGTCTTAAAGAGATTGTATCCCTTTTTAAATTCGGATTCTGAAATTAACTTGAAAATTAAATTCTGTTTTTAGATGCTAAGTCAATATCAGCAACTAGAAAAAACAGACGATTATGATTTACTTGATTCTGTTCTTTTCGGTATCGATACTGTTATTTTCTCTCTCCTGAGTAGTCATCTTATCTCCAAAATTATAGGTAAACGATAGTCTGACCTGTCTTGTATTCGATAATGTCCTGAAGTCAGCATTTGCATTGACCAGATTATTAATTTGTCCTTTGGTGATATAGGTTCTGAAAATATCCATCCCTATTACTTTAAGTGAACTTCTGTTTGAAAGTTTTTTGCTGATTGTCACATCAAGAAACCAGTAAGGATCCAGCGCAAATTGAGCTACATAAGCTTTCCCAACATAGCGTCCAAAAAGTTCTAGACTGTAATCTTTTTTCAGTTTTACTTGCAATACGGGATCGATTCTAAAATTATAACCGTACGTATGGAGTTTACCTCCAAAGAAATCACTTTTGGTATCGGTATACGATACTTGTGCATTTCCGGTAAAGGTTAGCCATGGAGCGATATTAAATGTAGAACTAAGACTAAGATTGGTTACCTGAGTATTTCCTATGTTTCCGGGCATACTGTAATAGACATTGTTTATAATTTCTATAGTTTCCATGATCTGATTGTCAATTTTACTGTAGGCAAGAGTAAAATTCAATAAGCTTTTGTGTGCGTAAGAAGCTTCAACGGAATTTGTAATTGAAGGTTGCAGATAGGGATTTCCTTTGTAAAATGTCAATTTATCAACCTGAATAACCATAGGGTTAAGATCCTGATAAAATGGTCTGTCGATTCTTTTTCCGTAATTGATTCCTACTGTGTTATTAGCCAAAGAGTCGAGCTTATAAGACAAGTATAAGGTTGGGAATAAATTGTCGTACTTGGTTGTATTTTTTGTTCTCGGTTTTATTTCGTTTCCTAACTGATCTCCGACAATTTTTACACTTTCATAGCGGAGTCCTAACTGTACCGAAAGTCTGTCTAAAGTTGTGTTGGAGCTTACGTATAAAGCTGTTATTTTCTCGTTGTATAGAAATTTATTATTCTGATTTAAATTTGGAGTCGATATATCATTTACGATATCGAAATACTCACTCTTATTGTTGGTCTTGATATTACTGTATTTGAATCCGGTCTGCAGGTTTGTTTTTTTAGTCAGCTGATTGGAATAATCTGCTTTTCCTGAATAAATATAAACCTTAGAAGCTGCTCCTCCTACCAGCATATCGGAATAATTTTTATTTGCGTCCGAAAAAATGATCGAATTTTTAAATTCCTGATAGGGAAAAGAATCGTATAGTAAGTAATCTAAATTGGCACTCACATCGCTTTTTTCGTTAAGCTTGTGATTAATGTTCAGATTTATTCCGCTGTTTACAGATTTAGCATCTGAGCTGCCTAATGTTTTTACAATGGAATCTGTAGTTTGTTTTCTGTTATAAAGGTAATTCAAACTATTATCAAGATCATTTCCATTCCAGATTGAAGCATCTGCAGAGACTCCGATCACCGTATTTTTTGACAAATTATAGTCTGCTCCAAACCTTAGATTCGTTGCTATAGCATCTCCTACATTATTGTTTTCTTGTTTGCTGTAACTGCCTGTATCGGTATAGTTTCTGCTGATATAAAGATCCTGAAAGCGTTTTTTGTAACCTGCATTTCCATTCAGAAAAATATTGTAATTCTCCTTTTTTTTGTTCAACGCAAACGTGGCATTGTATTCTGTAAATTTATGCTGTCTTAGCCCCAAAATAACACTTCCGTTTTCTCCTTCTTTTTTGCTCTTTTTTAGTTTGATGTTTATCACTCCGCCATTTCCTGCTGCTTCATATTTCGCAGGCGGATTGGTCATGATTTCAATTTTATCAATATTATCTGAAGCTAATCCGCTTAAATAGCTTTCAAGTTGGGCACCTGACAGATAGGTTGGACGGTCATCGATAAAAATGGTCGCATTTGCTTTTCCATTCAGACTTACAACTCCCTGATCGCTTATACTGGTTCCTGGGGCTTTCTTTAATAATTCTAAAGCGGTAATTCCTGAGTTAGATTCTAAAGCGTCAACATTTAAAATGGTACGATCGATTTTAGTCTCAACAAACTTTTTCTTTTTAAGTATTACGACTTCTTTTAAGCTCTCCTTTTTAGTGATTTTGAACAATTCTATAGGCAGTACTTCTTTTTGATTGTCTGTTTTAATGCTTATAATTCCTGTACTAAACGTTTTATAGTCGTCATGGGTAATTTTAATTTTATAGTTCCCGTTTTTCAGGTTTTTAAAATTAAATTCTCCTTTAGTTTCAGACAATTCGCTTTTTACTAATGTTTCCTGCTCCTCGTTCAACAAAAGAATGGTTGCAAAAATAACAGGCTCTTTATTTTCAGCATCAATAATGGTTCCTGAAATGGATGCTGCTGACACTTGTTTGTATATTTCGTTACCCGCTGCTTTTGAACTTTGTCCGTATACTGAATTACCCAGAAAAACAAACATGCATAGTAAAGCGATATATTTTAAATGCATATAATTATACTTCATTATTTTTTTAATGTATTTAATAAGATTGCCTGTGAGGGATACAATATGTAAACTCAAGCTCTTTTGAATTGATAAAATTTAAGAAATTTAAAGGATCGCAATATTTCAAGAATAGGATAATCACTCTGAATTGTAAAAGCAGAATGTATACTAAAGAAGAAAACTCAGCTAATGATAAATTTTATTTTGTCTTGAAGTTTTTACAAATATTCCATTTCGTATGGTCTCCGATATATTTATTTTTATATCTCAATTGTACTTCCGGCTTCTGCTTCACTCCGTTTATTATAAACTCTTTGCTGTTGAGCATATAAGACAAACTGCTCGTATTGGCCGGTGCCAACTTTTCTTTTACGATTTGATCGCTGATTGCTGCAATTAGCTTTCCAACATTATTTACATCAGCAGATTCTTTGATAGATTGTCCGGTAATTCCGGTAATCGTCAATTGATTTTCGGCCTGTTCTTTTTTCTTGTTTTGTGCCATACTGCCAATTGAAATTAATAGTATCATAACAGCGGTAATCAGGATTTTGGTTGTTTTCATAATTGGTTTGTTTTTTAGCAAGGCTATTGTACATTATTATAATTAAGACTTGTACATTCCTTAAAACTAATATCAAAAATTTCTTTCAATTTATCACCATGATCGAGTATAAAAAAATGGTTTCCTTTTAGTACATAGGAGTTAAAACCGGAAAACGTGTGTTTTCTCCAATTGTTTATCCGATCTACATATTTCTCTGAGTTCCCCATTATGGCCACAATCGGAGCTTTTACAATGGTATTTTCAATGAAAAAATCTTCTTCTACTATTTTAAAATCGGCCTTAAGTATGGGTAATACAAAATCGAGCAGTTCTTTACTTTTTAATAACTCATCCGGTATCCCACCCAATTCGGTAAGCATGCTGATGAAATCGTCACGCTCCAGATCAGATCTGTTGTTTTCTGTTGCAATTCCGGGTCCGGCATTACCGCTTACGATCAGACATTGGGGCGGAGTGTTGTTTTTCTCTAATAAATCGGTCACTCCCAACCCCAGAGACGAACCTAAACTGTGCCCGTAAACGATAAACGGGCTCCCGTTAAGCTTATCAGTTATCTGTGAGAACAGGTCCTTAATAGCGTCCGGATAGGAAGTCAATAGTTTTTCTTTGATTCTTTTTCCTCTTCCGGGAAGCTCCAGCGGTATCATTTCAAAATCGGTGCATAATGATCTCAGAAACTCAAAGGAATATATACTGCCACCGGCGAAGTGTAATAAGAATAGTTGCTTTTTATTCATCTGCTTTTTATAATTTGGTTAGTGAGAGCCTTCTTTAAAAAAATCAAAAGAAGGTCTCACATGGGTTATGCTGTTATGCTTCAATTTGGAATTAACTTGTCACTAATTCATTTTTTAATTCATAATCGTATAACAATTCTTTCTCTCCAAATAGTCTTTCAGCGATGATTCCTTTATCTGCACAGTGATTTATCAATCGGTTTGATTCAATAATGGCAAGAGATTCTTCTGTGTATTTGATACTGCTGATGAATTCTAACCAAGGCTCCATTCCCATTGCGTAGACATAGGCTTCTTTTGGATTAAAAATATCAACTAACGACAAACCTCTTTCGCTGTCGCAGCCCGCCAGTCGTCTGGACTGATCATCTTCTCTATTAATCGCCTCTGTCATTAAGCAGCCGTATAGCCAACTTAACGGTGCTCCGGCACATTCCATTCCTAAAAACAAGACATCTACATCGCCTTTAACTCTATGAATATGTTCGTACAATCTAGGTTCCATTACTCTCGAATCGGCAACAAACAAGAAGCTTAGCTCATTGATCGCAACATGGAAACATGATTTTGCTCTGATATTAAGATCACTGTGTTCTCCTGTAAACGGAAGTCCGGTAATGGTGCAATTTTCAAATTTTATTTCTTCCAGTTCATCAATTTCTATGACATTCTTAAATCCGATACTTTGAAACGCTAATTTGATACTTGGATCCTGAAGTGCTCCACTGGTGGTTACGGGAACTATTAGATTTTTGATTTTATGTCTTAACGGCAGTAAAGTTTCTAAAACAATATGATCCTGATGATTGTGTGTAATCAATACGTAATCAATAACATCCGGCAGGTCAATATCTGAAAAATGTTCTACTGTAGATTCATAGCCGTAATAACTGATTAAAGGATCTACAAGGATACTCACGTCTTTGGTTTCAATTAAAATACAGGCATGCCCCAAATAGCGCATTCTGGCTTTGTCTCCTGTGTATTTTTGATAAGCAGGATGTTCTTTTTTGGTGAAGAAAGTTTTAAACAGTTCCATTTGATCTTCGCGAACACCCAATTCTTCGGCAACGGCCTCAATAGATCCCGGATTTCTCTTCATTCTGCTTAACGTATCAATTCCTTTATGATCAAACGGAATATCCAACTGTAATACTTTAGGATCTTCTAATTGTGGGGTACTCAAACAAAATGGACGCTCATCATTTAGTGTTTCCCATAAAGAAATAGATTGAGAATGTTTGGAATAAAATGGACTGTTGTATAATAAGGATTCAAAGAAACGATACGACGGATGATTGTTTAAATCGTAAACCAATTCTACATATCCTTTTAATATTTCCGGAACTTCTTTGTACAAAGGTTCTAAAGATGCTCCTTTTGCTTTGGTTTTTAGCAACTGATCCAATTCTTTTATAGCGTCTGATAATTGTATTGCGTTTGCCTGCTTTTCAAGAATTTCTGCTTTTAGTTCTTTGACTTCCTCTACTCTTCGGGTTTCATAATCCATAAAAGGTCCTCCTAACATTTTAGGATTTTTTACGGCAGCCTCATGAATTGCGGGAGCTTGAATATAGGAGTTCATTATTTTTAAATGCCTTTCGACAATGTTCATTGCTGCTGTGGCAGGAGAAATTAAGTGTGTCCATGCATACCATTTATCTACTAATGGTCCAATAATTACATTTGGTTTAAAATAATACTTTTCTGTGTTTTCCATTCTGTTTGATTATTTAGTTTTACAGTTTTAGTTGGTTTCTATACTTGTTTTTTGAATGATACTTTTAAAAATTTCAACGTACTTGTCAAAATTATTCCCATTGAAGGCCTCCCAGTGTGTCCCTGGCAGATAATGGTGCACTAGCGCTCCATTGGTATAATCCTGCCAGTCCTTCATATTACTTTTTAATTCATTCTCAGAGGATTCAAGAACATATATAGTGCTGGAGATTTTACCTTGAAGTGTATATTGATTGTCCATCTGTAGATTGTTTTTCATAAAAGACAAAACACTTGCTTTTTGGTCTTTACTTAAATCAATACCCTTCTGATATTCGTCAAGCAGCCAATTGGCCTGTTGGTCAATATGCTCCGTATCGTTGCTTTCATTTAGAGACGTTGGTCTGTCCACCAAAACCAATTCAATGGCATCATATTGTTTTTCCAGTTCTTTAACTACTTCAAAGGCAATTGAAGCGCCCATTGAATATCCCAAAACCACAAACGGCTGATTGCTCTGACGTTTTCTAATTTCTGCGCTGAAATAACCGGCCATTTGTTCGATAGACTGAGAAAGCTCTTCATTAGGCT
This sequence comes from Flavobacterium tructae, assembly GCF_002217475.1. Classification (GTDB taxonomy): domain Bacteria; phylum Bacteroidota; class Bacteroidia; order Flavobacteriales; family Flavobacteriaceae; genus Flavobacterium; species Flavobacterium tructae. The sequence goes on along the minus strand of NZ_MUHH01000018.1, from coordinate 197,712 downwards.
CTAATCCTTTGTATTGCAAACCAATCGAATTAAACTCACTCCCTAATACTTTTGCCAAAGGATGATATATTATAGAATTACCCAGAATTGGCGGTATGAAGTAAATTGTATTTTGAGGGTCTCCCGCATGTAAATGGATCACTGCAGTATTGGGTGTTTTTTTACCCTGAGCCAATTCTCTGATCGTTGGCGCATTATAAAGATCTTTTATCGAAATGTCTAAGCCTAATTTTCTTCGTAACATTGCCTTTAGCTTAATCGCCTTCAGACTATATCCGCCAATTTCAAAAAAATTGTCTATGACACTGATGTCTCTTTTTTCCAGAATGTCCTGCCATATTTGAAGTATCGTATTTTCGGTTTCATTTTCCGGCGGAACAAGCGCTCTGAGGCTATCCGTTTTGTGTATTTCTATGGCTAATAATTTATTTCGGTCTACTTTTCTACTTTTTGTGAATGGAATTTCTTCTACCGGAACAAAATAAGAAGGAATCATGAAATAAGGTAAAATGCTTTTTAACCTGGTTCGGATATCTTTTACATCATAATATTCATCAGGCACCAGATAAGCTACAATTTCTTTTTCTCCTAACTTGTTTGCTTTGGCCAGTACCGCAACAGAAATTGTTATTTTTTGTTGAAGAAATGCATTTTCGATTTCGCCTAATTCAATTCTGTAACCTCTGATTTTTACCTGATCATCGGCTCTGCCAAAAAATTGAATGTTCCCATCCGACAGCCTGCAGCACAAATCGCCCGTTCGATATAAAGTTTCTTCTTTGGCAAAAGGATTGGTCACAAAACGCTCTTTGGTAAGGGCTTCCTGATTGATGTATCCCCTGGAAACTCCGATACCTCCAATATACATTTCACCAACGACTCCGGTTTTTGCAATCTGCAAAGCATTGTCTAAAATGTAAATAGTCGTATTATCAATTGGTTTTCCGATTGGCAGGCGATTTAGATCTTTATCATTTTCTTTGTCGTAAGCATATATCGTCGAAGATACGGTGGTTTCAGTAGGACCATAAGAGTTGTAGAAGTCAGTGTGAGCTGCCCATTTCCTGGCTAGACTTATTGAGCACTCTTCACCTCCAACCACAACTCTGTTCAGATGATATTTATTTGGGATCACATTTTCGAGGTAGGTTGGCGTTACATCTATATGTGTGATCTCTTTTTCCATCAAAAGGTCCGCAAATTTTTCATTATCCAGTAAATCCTCTTTATCACATAACACTAAAGTTGCTCCACTGGTTAGTGCAATAAAAATTTGTTCTACTGAAGCATCAAATACATAATTAGAAAAGGCTAAAATTTTCTCTTCCTTCTGTATTTTATATCTTTTTATTAACGAGTTTGCCAGATTTACTACTCCTTTATGTTCAATAAAAACCCCTTTTGGATTTCCTGTTGTTCCAGAGGTGTATATACTGTATATTAAAGTATTTGAAGTAAGATTATGATCTGTTTCTGCTACACTTTCCTGAGAAATTGTATCCCAGTCTGTGTCAATTAATATCGTTTTTGGAAAGGATTCTTCTGAAAAATTTTCTAAAAGAGACGGCTTAGAAATTATAGCTTTTGCGGCTGTATCTTTTAGAATAAAATCAATTCTTTGCTGTGGATACCCCTCGTCTAAAGGAACATAGGCTGCTCCTGCTTTTATGATTCCAAAAATTGAAACCAGCATTTCTATAGAACGGTCCAGTAGTATTGCCACAAAATCTTCCTTCCCTATACCTTGTTTTTTAAGATAGTTTCCTAACTGATTCGATTTCTGATCTAATTCGGCATAACTGATATTTATACCATTATGGTGCAGCGCCGGATACCCCGGGTTTAGAAGAACCTGTCTCTTAAATAAATCCAATACGGTCTGATCTTCGTTTTCGGTTACAGAATCATGCTGCTTTTTATTCTCATAAATTTCCTTTTCCTCATCGGATAAATGATCCAGTTCTTTTAATGAAGATTCCGGATGCTCAACAATGTGCCTGAAAACTTTTTTGTAAACGGACTCTATTTCAGACAATTCAATTTTGTTAACGAGCGCTCTGGTTTGTGCAAAGTCAAACAAAGCTGCGTTATTGGTATTGTTAACGGTAAAATCGAAATATGTATTGGTAACTCCTTTTCCGTTTAAGGTTAATTCCCGATTCTCGAGATACGACGCTTCTTTTTCCTTAGATTGTTCTTCTAATGCATCATAAGAATAAAAATCAACATAATTGAAAATGATATCAAAGAAAGGATTGTTCATTCCTTTAATCTCATTAGTAACAGAAGCGATACTGGCCAAACTCATATCCGAAAAATTACTTACTTCGATCAGTTTTTGCTTTACTAACAACAGTAAATCTTCGCCACTTAAATCCCGATTCACTTCAAGTCTGAAAGGTATTGTATTTAGAAAACAGCCTAACATTCCATCAGCATCCGGTAAGGCAGGTCTTGTATTTACAACCAGACCAATTGTGATGTCGTTGCTGTACGAATATAATTTTAAAGTATACACAAAGGCACCCAGAGCCAGTTCTTTTAATCTAACACCGTAAGCCTTTTTTAGACTTTCAATTTTTGCTAACTCTTCTTTTTCAAAGCTGAACAATTTAAAATCATCAGTTTCTTTTTCGGTAAACAGATCCAGTCTGTTGTAATCGTTTAATTCATTAGTCCAAAATGCTGCAGTCTCTTCCTTTCGCTTGTCCTGCAACTGATGCAGCATATAATCCTTATGACTCGATTGTAATTTAGCCGGTTTAAACGAAGGAGTTTCAAGTAATTTAAGGTATACATTATTGATTTCCGTCAGTAGTAATGAATCACTCCAGCCGTCTATAATAGCATGGTGACATTGCGAAACAAAAACAATTGTATCATTGCCCAGATTAAAAGCCGCCATACGAAATAATGGTGCCTGAGTCACATCAAACGGATGGAGCAATTCTGACTGCAGAAAGGCCGCTATAACATTTTCCTGTTCTTTTAAAGACTGCAACTGAGACAAATCTTCATACACAACCGGTATTTCAACTTGTTTGTATAGGATTTGAACTTCCTGATCGTAATCCTGTAAATTAAATCCTGTTCTTAGAATTTCATGCTTTTCAGTCATTAATTCCATAGCTTTTCTGAAAACCGAAACATCAAAATCTTTAAATTCACGGTGATTGATCATCTGATCGTGATATATACTTGCTCCTTCATATTTCAATGACTCATAGATCATTCCTTTTTGAATGTCGCTCATTGGGTAAACGTCTTCAACGGCATCAGCATCATTTTCATTTAAAGATGCTAAAACGCTGTTCTTTATGAAATCAATAGCTTCTAATCCCTGATTCCCGGTTCCTGTAACAGTCGTTTTTTTGACTTCCAGTGACGCTCTGTTATTTCTTATAAAATCTGATAATTGAGAGATACAATCATTGGTATAGATATCTGAAATCGTAATTTCCAACTGCATTTCGTTATAAATACCATTTACAATTTTCAACACTTTAATAGAGTCTCCTCCTAAATCAAAAAATCGATCGTTTATACCAATTTTTTTCTTGTCCAGAACGGTTTCCCATATGTTTACTAAGGCTATTTCCTCTGCTGTTTGCGGAGCTGCATATGCTGCTCCTCTTCCTGTTTCTGAGCCTCCAATTTCTAATAATGCCTTGGTATCTATTTTTCCGTTTGGTGTTAACGGAAATGCAGCCAGAGTAATAAAGTGAGCGGGTACGGCATAAGAAGGCAGCAAATCTTTTAAATGGTGTTTTAAATCTGAAGTATTTATGGCTTCCTTTTCTAACAAATAAGCATACAATTCGTTATCACCCGTTTTATTTTCTTTTACTAAAACAACCGCAGCTTCTACAAGGCTGTACTGTTCAACAGCATATTGTATTTCGCCCAGTTCGATACGATATCCTCTCACTTTTACCTGATTGTCTTTTCTGCCTAAAAATTCGATTTCCCCGGCAGAATTCCATCTGCCTAAATCACCTGTTTTATACATTAAACCTGCTTCACTAAAAGGATCTTTTACAAACTTTTGGGCCGTTAAATCGGGATTGTTTAAATATCCTTTGGTTACGCCGTTACCTCCAATATGCAATTCACCAATCACACCAAGCGGAACTAAATCTTCTTTTTCGTTTAATATGTAAATACGGGTGTTGGCAATAGGTTTCCCTATAGTTGCTGTCACCGGTTTTCCTTCTTCATATTGGTGAACGCTGCTCCAAACCGAACATTCTGTTGGACCATACTCATTAAACAAATCACAGCCTGATTGGCCTATTTTGCTTTTAAAATGGTCTTCGATTAAACTTATAGGACAAGTTTCTCCGGCTACCGTAACTTGTTCAATAGAAGATTCTTTATCTGATAAGGCATTCAAAAGCAGTTTATAATACGAAGGCACTGTTAATAAATGACTTACTTTTTGAGAAACAATTAGAGCTGCGATGAAATTAACATTAGCAATATCTGAGCTACTGGTGATACACAATGTTCCTCCGGTAGTTAATGTACTGAATATCCCCGCGACTGAACTGTCAAAAGCAACTGAAGACAATAACAAAAAGCATTTTATTGGCGAATAGGTATTGCCTCGTGGTGCCAAAGAATGCTGGAGGTTGCCATGGGTTACCATAACTCCCTTTGGATTTCCAGTAGATCCCGAAGTATAAATGATATAAACCAAATGATCCGGTAAAACTGTTATTTCAGGAGCAGTTGTTGGATTTGCCAGACTGTCCAGCTGTACATCCATGGCGAATATTCCACCCTCATAATATGACAGATCAAACATATAATCGGATTGTGTGAGCAGGGCCTTTACGTTGGTATCTTTCAAGATATATTCTTTTCGCGAAACCGGGTAATCGGGATCTATAGGAACATAAGCTGCTCCTGTCTTTAATATTCCTAAAATACCAATGAAGATCGATTCGGAACGATCAAGCATCATTCCAACAAAATCATTAGGTTGTATCTGATACTCTTCCAATAAATAATGAGCGAGTTGATTGGAACGTTTGTCCAATTCGGAATAACTCAATTGATTTCCTTCAAAAGATACCGCTATGGCTTCCGGATTTTTTTCGACTTGCTCTCTGATCCTATCTAAGACGTTCTTAGATGTATCATAGTCCAATGTTTCTGAATTAAAATCAAGTAAATACTGTTCTTCTTCTTTTAGTAACCATTTCAATTCCTGTACCGGCAGTTCTGCATTTTGTACTAAAGCTGTTAATAGCTGCTCGAGGTGATTTCCAAATTGTTCTATTCTTTCTGAGTCGAAAACATCACTATTGTAAATGATACTTGTCGCTAAACCATTTTCAGAATCAGCAAAATTAAAAACCAAATCAAACACACTGGAATCCGGTAATTTTCCCTGATATTCATTAACCGATAAATTCTCCATCCCTTTGGAGTTTGATACTTGTTGGTTTTGAACAATAACCTGTACATCAAACAAAGGATTACGACTCATATCTCTTGGAATATCCAAAGAAGAAACCAGATCATCGAAGGGATATAACTGATGTTCATGTGCTCCCAGAACCACTTTTTTCACATTAGACAAGATCGTATTGAAACTGTCCTTTTTCGAAAATTGAGTTCTAAGTGCCAATGTATTTACATAAAAACCAATCTGATTTTCTAAATCAACGTGGTCTCTTCCTGCAACAGGGCTTCCGATCACAATGTCTTCCTGCTGTGTATAGTGGTAAAACAGTACATTGACTACACTTAATAATCCCATGAACAACGTAGTTTCCTTATTTTTAAGAAGCTCATCGAATTTGTCACTTAAAGAACGGGGAATCAGCTTAGTATAGAGCCCTCCATTGTATGTTTTTATAAGAGGACGCTGCTTTCCTGCTGATAAATCTAAAGTAGGTAAATCGCCTTTAAACTGATTCAGCCAATAGTTTTTATGCAACTCCAATCTAAAACCGCTTAGTTCTGTAAGCTGCCATGACGAATAGTCTTTGTATTGAATAGGCAGCTGAGTTAATGCTGACGGAACACCGGTTACCAGACTGTTGTAGAGCTGCAACAACTCTTTTACAATGATTTCTATAGACCAGGCATCACTAATAATATGATGAATTACGGTACTAAATACCCAACGGTTTTGAGATTGTTTGTAGATACTGGCTTTTAACAAAGTTCCTGAAGACAAATCAAAAGGAGCTGACAAATCTTCAAACAAATGTTTTTCGAGAATTGTTTCGTTGGTCTGGCTCAGATCTGTATTTTTTATTGTAAAAAGAATGTCTTCAATCGGCGTAACGTACTGCAACACTTCTTTTTGATCATTTTCTTTAAAGCTGGTTCTTAAAATTTCATGACGTTCTATCAGCTGTACAAATGCATTCTCTAACGCATCGAAATCCAGCTCGCCTTCAAATACATAAGCCCCGGACATATTGTAGGCAATATTGGCTGCTTCATGCTGACTCAGGATCCACAAACGACGCTGCATTATTGAAAGCGGGTAACCATTTTGTTTCTCCAGTACAGGAATTTCACTATAATCAACCTCCTGTTCTTTGGTTATTAAGTCGTATTGAGAAGCTAAACTTGTATGAATGAACAAATCTTTTAGCTGTAGTTTTACACGAAACTCTTTATGAATTTTACTAATTAACCTGGAAGCTTTTAAACTATGCCCTCCCAAATCAAAAAAGTTATCTTCCATACTGATGTGCGAAATTCCTAAAACTTCCTCCCATAACCCGGCCAATGCTTTTTCAAGCGGAGTTGAAGGCAGCGTATACGTTATCTCTTCGTTTGTCACAATTTCTTCAGGAGATTCTAATTTAGAATGAGCTGTTCTTCTATTTATATTCAAAGGAAGAGAGCCAATTTTCTCTACCGGATTTTGAACTACTGTTTCTACTATATTTTCTAAATCTTTTAAGAATCCGATTGCTGTTTCTCCGGTAAAAATGTCTGTATTGTATTCCAATTCAACCGTTAGTGAATCAGACTTTTCTATGAACGTAAAGGTTAAATCGTATTTACTAACCCCTCCGTTTAATAATTCGTTATAGGATGTACCTGCTTTTTGATCGTTGCTCTGATTTTCGTTCTGAATATCAATCATAACATCAAATAAAGCACTACGACTGAGGTCTCTTTTTAAGTTGAGATGATTCACTAATTCATCAAAAGGGTAATTCTGATTTTCAATTGCATTTAAGGTTACCTTTTTATTTTTCTGAAAAACCTCTTCAAAAGAATTAGCGGCTCCGAATTGTGTTCGAAGTGCCAGGGTGTTTACATAAAATCCAATCTGGTCGGCCATGTCTTTATGTGTTCTGCCTGAAACCGGACTCCCGACAATAAAATCTTCCTGTTCGGTGTATTTGTGTAATAACACGTTGATAAGACTGAGACAGCCTGTAAACAAAGTGCCTGAATTTTCTCTGCAAAAGGATTTAAACTTTTGATACAAAGCTGCGGGTATATCCTTTCTTGTCACATTTCCATTATAACTCATGATAGCCGGACGGGGGAAATCTCCAAAATGCGATAGTATCGGTAAATCACCTTCAAGATGAGTCAGCCAATACTTTCTCTCTTTATTGAACACTTCGTCTGCTAATTGCTTTTGCTGCCATACAGCATAATCTTTATAATGTATCTGTAAAGGATGACTCTGTACTGTTTCTCCTTTTCGTCTGGCATCATAATTTTTAAGCAATTCATTAATCATGATCCCAATAGACCAGCCATCACTGATAATATGATGCATGTTATATCCAAAAACGAATCTGTCATCAGTAACTTTTACCAGAGCTCCCTTGAATAAAGGACCTTTTTCAAGATCGAAAACAGTATTACTTATACTGGTCAGGATTTCGTTTAATTTTTCTTCATCACCATTTACTTCTATTTGCTGAAAAGGAAATTCAAAATCTTCCGGAGCTATAATAAACTGTCTTACTTCTTCCTCTTCCACGGTTTTAAAAACAGTTCTTAAAACTTCATGACGATGAATCAAATCACGAATGGCCAACATAAAAGCATTAGTATCCAATGCTTCATCAATAACCTGAATTCCGGGAATATTATAAGAGAAGTTTGCTTTATCAATCTGACTTAGAACCCACAATCGAAGCTGGGAAGAAGATAACGGGTAATGTTCGCTTTTTGGTGCGACGGGAATAGCATGGCTTTCGTTAACCTGATCTTTGGCATATTTATTCACCAGATCAATTAATTCTTCCTTTTTTGATTTGATTTCCTTTAATAGTTCTTCATTTAAAACACCCTTGGGAGCTTTAACATCCAGATTATTGTTTATTACTTTGACAGTAACTTTAAGTTTTTTCAGCTTTGTAAATAAATCGTAACCCATAATAATATTTTTTCGTGTACACTAAATGGTATAGTGCATGTTAGTTAAATGGTCCTGTGCAAAAATTTTAATTTATTATTCTGTTTTTATCGAATAGCTCCCTGATGCCATTCATTATATGGATCTGATGGTTGGTCATGGCATCTTCTAAATAGGGAAGATTAATTTTACCTACTCCGTGTTCTCCTGAAATGGTTCCGCCTAGTTCTAGTGCTTTTAGGAAAATGGCTTTCACCCAAATTGCCAGATGGTCTTCCCACTGCTTTTTGCTGCTTTGTTTGTCCTGAAAAATATTGACATGAAAATTTCCATTCCCAACATGTCCGAAAACCGTGTATTCAAAATCATATTTTTGGGCTATCCCTGCGATTGATTCATACATTTCATCAATTTTAGAGCGGGGTACAACAATGTCGATGTCTCTGAAAAACACATGATGAATAACCGCTTCTCCAATTTTAGAACGCATTTCCCATAGTGCTTTCACTTCGTTTTGGGTATCTGCTATGCTAATTTCTTCTGGTGTATAAGCACTGATAAATTCACTGATTTCAATAGCCTGCTGCATTAGTTTTTCTGAATCTGTGCCTTCAAGTTCGATCCATAAAATCCCTTCAATACGTTTAGAATTCCATTGTTTTTTATCCAGAAATTTCGAGGCCAGCTCTACTCCTTTCTGATCAATAAATTCAATACTTGAAGCGTCATATCCTTTTACAAAAAACTGCTGTACGCCTTCAAACAGCTTTTCTATTTTAGTAAAGGGAATCATGAGAAGCAGTTCTTTCACGGGAGGAACTAGTTTTAATACTACTTTAGTGATGATGCCCAGTGTTCCTTCGCTTCCGGTAAACAATTGGGTAAGATTATAACCGGTTGCATTTTTAGTTACATTTTTTCCTGTCCATATAATACTTCCATCAGGTAAAACGATCTCTAAATTGATGACATAATCTTTAGTCGTACCATATTTCAATGATTTTGGACTGCCACTCGATACTGCTATATTTCCACCTATAAAACAAGCGTTGGCACTGCTGATGTTTTGTGGAAAATTTAAACCTTCTTTTAAAACCGCATTACGCAAATCCTGAGTGATCACTCCCGACTCTGCTGTAACAATCCTGTCGATTTTATTAATCTCGATGATTTTATTCAACCGTTCCAACGAAAGTATCAGACCATTTGTATGGGATAATGCTCCTCTGCTGACTCCGGTACCACCGCCTCTCACGGTGATACTGGTCTTGGTTTCATTACAGATTTTAAGAATTTTTGATATCTCTTTTTCATCTTTAGGTAAGATTACTGCCGAGGGTATACTCTCTTCATCAGAGGTGCAGTCTCTGGAATAATTGTACAATAACTCTGCATTTGTTAATACATAGTCATGCCCCACTATTTCAATTATAGCATTTATAATATCGGTCTTGCAGCCTGTCATCCTTGTTAAATTTTATTCGAAAGTGTCAGTTCTTCTTCCATTGCTTCAAACAGAGCGTAGATATTATCTAAACCAAAGCCTTGATAATCATTTACTCTTTGTACTATTTCATAGAAAAATGTAGCTCTGTCTCCTATAGGTGTGGTAAAGATTTGAAAGAGTAGGGCTCCCTCTAAAACATCGCACAAGATCCCGTGCTTTTTTAAAGGCTCTACATCCAATTCAGGATATTTCGACGCTAATTTTTCATAGTAAGAATCCGGATATCTGGTAAATTTCACACCGGACTCTCTCAATGCTTTTACTGATTTAATAATGTTGTTTGATTCAAAAGCGATATGCTGTATTCCGGTTCCGTAGTTTTGATCGATAAACAATTGTACCTGATTTTTTACTCCATGTTCCGGTTCAACCAAAACGTTATTAATGCTTTTATTACCGGATTGAAGTACTTTCAATAACATCCCGATTTTCTTTTCGCCTTTTACTTTTCTCTCATCAAATTCAACTACGGTTTTAGAAAGGAAGATGTTGTTAAAATACTTTTCCCATAAATTGATTTCGTTGAGTCTTAAGGCACAAGCTACGTGGTCAATTTTTTGCAGACCGGTATCTTCTCCTTCAAAGTTCCATTCGCTCTGTACATTTTTATATCCCGGAAGAAAGTCTCCATTATAATTATCGTAATTGATGAGTACAATTTCATTATCGTCAAACATTTTTAAAGATGCCTGTTCTACAAAACCATTTTCATCTGAGGTTAAATGAGGATGTTCTACCGGTATTGCCCCATTTTTCATGGCTCTTTCGAAGAAGTCCTTAACATTATCAACGTTTATGGCCAGTCTCTTGATACCGTTCCCATGAAGATCTACGAAAGAAACTATTTTGTACGAACTAGGCTGTGATGCTGAGGTGATCACCAGTTTTATATCATTTTTTACGATATAATAAGAACAACGATCTAAAACACCTGTTTCCGGTCCGGCGTAAGCTATCACTTCAAAACCTAATGCTTTAACGTGCCAGAATACTACCATTTTAGCCATACCCACATAATACTCGACAAAATCGTACTCCATATTAAAAAAATCAGATACGATTATTTCATTGTTGTTTTCCATTTTTATAGTTTTTATTGGTTTTTTACTTTCGATTTTATAAACTCAGACAATCTTTGCACTCCGTTTATGATTTCTTCTTTGGTAACATTACTAAAGGCCAGCCTCAACTCATTTTCTCCTCCTTCATTCATGTAAAAAAAAGACATAGGGGTAAAAATTATTTTATTGACTTCTGCACATCTTATAACATCTTCTTTGGTCACTTTAAATGGCACTTTAAGAATTAAGAAAAAACCTCCTGCAGGTAAATTCCAACTGATATTTTCTGCCCAGTACTGTGTTTCCTTATTAAAAAAGTGACTCAGACTTTCTAAAAGCTGATCTCTTTTTTCTTTCATACCCGTCCTTTTCTCAGCATTTAAGGATTCGAGCGAAAATTTGTTTTTTAGTAATAAACCGCCAAACATGGCTTGCATGATTGATGGGGTATTTACAGTGACGTATCCTTTCGTTTTCGCCATTAAATCGCTTAGGGCAAAAATTTTATCCTGCACTTTTACTTTTTGTGTAACGACCATTAAACAAAGACGTAAAGAAGGATATATCGTTTTTGAAAGGGATCTCAAGTAGATTACAGTATCATTTTCATCCAACGATTTTAGAGTAGGCATTTTTTCGTTTTCGTAATAAAAATCACCATAGGCATTGTCTTCAAATATCACAAAATCATATAAACGTGCTAACGCCAGAAGTTTATGGCGGTTGGACAAAGACATGCTGTTTCCGGTAGGATTTTGAAAATCGGGAATTACGTAAACTACTTTTACTTTTTTACCCTTTTCCTGATGCTCCAAAATTTTATCCTCAATTGCTTTTATGGAAGATTCATTTGCAATAACCGGAATACTTTCAATTTTGTAGTCATTGATTTTAGCAAAATGTGTTATCCCAATATAAGCGGGATCTTCTACCAGAATAACATCATTTTCCCTATCGCAAAGCGTTGTTATTCCAATGGCGATGGCTTCTTGTGCTCCTACTGTGATAAGGATATCTTCCGGATTTACTTTTATAAACTCATCAATAAACAGATATTTTGCAACTTCTGTATTTATGATTCCTTTGGTTCTATTGTACTGTCCCAGATTTTCCAAAACTATATTTTCTTCAATCCCTTTTTCACGAACATTATGCTGCACAAAATAGTCCAGACATTCAGAAAATTGCCCCATATTGAAATATTTAGCGTCTGGTCTGCCTGATGCAAATGAAATTGCCTCAGGATATTGCAACTGAACTTCGTTTAGAAATCCCATCACATCTTCGCCCATAGAAAACAATAATGGGTTTACAACATCGATTGACGGTTGCGAAATTATTTTTTCAATCATTTCTGAATTTTTAAAGGGTTATTTGGTTTTAATTTTAGAAAAGTAAAAGAGTATCTTAAATATTGAATTTCTCGTATTCCACTTCGTCAACTTCCTCCGTCTGTCTGAGTAATTTTTCTACCTCAACCGAGAAAGAGGCTATAGTAAGCTGATGCAATAAGGTTAAAGAAACTGGTGGTATACCGAATCGTTTATAGATTTCATTTTTCATTTTTGCGAGTTTCAAACTGCTTCCTCCCAGGAAAAAGAAATTATCGTTTACACTTATTTCTTCCAGTTTTAATAAGTCCTTCCAAATCTCCGTTAGCTGTTTTTCCGTCTCATTTCTCGCCAATACAAAAGTGTTTTGATTGCTTATGGTATGATTATTTTTAAGAAGCTGCAATTTTTTGAGATCTGCTTTTCCGTTTACGGTTACCGGGATTTCCTTTACGGTCTTAAATTTTTCGGGAATCATATAATCCGGTAAATAGCTTTTCAGAAATGTTCTTAGTGACACATAGTCTATTTTTTCATTGCTGTGCAGATAGGCTGTCAATTCTTTTTCACCATTTTCATCTTCATTCAGGGACAATATTGCTTTTTTTACGGATTGATATTGTTCCAGAACATTTTCGATTTCTTTTAAATCAATACGATAACCTCTGATTTTTATCTGATTCTTTTTTCGTCCCATATATTTCAAAGTCCCGTCCGGCAGCCATTTGACTAAATCACCCGTTTTGTATAACAAATCGCCCATCTCAGGATCAACAGTATTGGGAACAAACGCCTCGTCTGAAAGTGCTTTATCCTTAAAATAGCCTAAAGCAAGTCCGCTTCCTGCAATGTAAAGCTCTCCGACAGCGCCTTGTGGCATTAGCATTTTTTCTTCAGACAAAACATATAATCCAGTTTTATCAATTGGTTTTCCGATGTTTACGATATCGTCTTGTTCCAAAAATTGCAAGCTGGAGATGATCGCGGTTTCAGTTGGGCCATAAAGATTCCAGATACCGGTACCGGTAAGTGCGACCAAATTATTTTTCAGTTGTTGATCCAGATCTTCTCCGGCAGCCATAACCACCAGATTTTCTGTATTTTTCCAGCCTGTGTCCAAAAGCATTTTCCATCTTGTTGGCGTCGTAAGCATGTGAGTTACGGTATTCTCTTTTAGAAAATTATTGAGATGATAAATGTCTTTTCCTTCCTTTTCGTTTGTCATTACAACCTGTCCTCCAGTAATTAAAGGCAGGAAGATTTCTAAAAGTGAAATATCAAATATCAGAGGAGTAACTGCCACAAATTTTATGGTTTGATCCAATTCTAATTGCTCAGACAATGAAACGATTACATTCTCAAGCGCATGATGACTGATCATTACTCCTTTTGGTTTTCCTGTTGAGCCCGAAGTAAAAATAACGTAAGCTAAATCACTTGAATCTATTTCTACCGCTTCGAAAATACCGTCCCTAACATTGGGAACTTCATGGATATCTACTTTTACTATTTCGGAAGAAAAAAGACTCGTGTTTTCTTTTTGAGCTACCAGTAATTCAGGATTTACTTCGTCTATAATTTGCGCAATTCTTTTAATTGGAAAACCGGAATCAATGGGTAAAAAAGCAGCTCCGGTTAACAGGATGCCCAGAATCCCCACTAATTGATCAACAGAACGGTTGATGCACAACGGGATGATCATTCCTTTTTTAGCTCCTTTTGATTGTAAGTATCGGGCCAGATTTTCTGATTTCCGGTAAAGCACTTCATAGGTCAGCGAATCAGCACCGTCCGAAACTGCAATCTTATGGGGATGCAAAAGATATTGTTCTTTAAAAAGTTTTAGTACCGAAGTCTCAATACTCTTACTGCTGTCCTCCTTTTTAGTTGCACCAATCTCTTTTCGTACAGCGTTAAAAGAATCTTTTAATTTTGTGATATAGGGTAATCCCTCCAGCACACTTGTTTTATCAATACCAAAATCGATTAAACAGGCAATCTCATTTACTCCTGCTTTTACCACTTTATTTAAAATCGGTAAACTGCTTTCTAAATTTCCGATAAGGCTGCCTTCTTTAAAATATTTGCTAACCGAAAAATCCAGCATTTCGTCAACTGACTTTTCTGTTATTTTTTGAAGTGACGGATCATTACTCTGTTCCAAAGCTTCTTTTCCATTCATTTCAAGAGATTTTAGCAAGTATTTCTTCATGGATGGTCTTGCTTTTTCCTGTGCTTTTTCTACCGTTTCATCCAGATAAGTGTGTAACATGAGTACCACTCTGTCGCCACCTTCTTTATGATTATTTTCTTTGTAAGCCTTTCTGTATACCGCAATTTTTTCTTCCAGTTCATCAAAACTAAGATTTAACAATCCTGTCAAAATTCCTGCTCCTATTTCTCCTGCTCTTTTATAGGTTTCTATATTTCCGGTACAGGCAATCCAAACAGAAACTTCTTTCTGAACGGGCTTTGGTAATATTTTAAAAGGTTTCTCTATCGAATCAATTCCTTTAAAATTTACCGAATTTCCGATCCAAAGTGAGCGAACCTCTTCTATGGTCTGAAGTAAGATATCCTTTCGGTTTTTAAAATTCTCAGGATAAAAAACAAAATCATTAGCATTCCATCCTGAAGCAAAGCAGATGCCTGCTCTTCCTCCCGAAATATTATCAACTACCGACCATTCTTCGGCTATTCTAATGGGATGATGAAGTCCTGCTACAACGCTTCCTGACCGTATGCCTATATTTTTGGTTCTTGCTGCTACGGCTGCTCCCAAAACACTTGGATTTGGAAAAGGTCCGCCAAATTCATTAAAATGTCGTTCAGGTGTCCAGACTGCACTATAACCATTAAGATCTGCATAAGCCGCTCCAATCATTAGTATTTCATACTGATTTTCTTCTGTTCCGGTATTTCCGAAATAATAGAGACCAAAATCTAACGTTTTATGGCTATCATCTATTGATTTATCAGAAAAAATAATATTAGATTGATTTCTGCTCCAGTCTGAAATTCTTTTACGTTCACCGGAATCGATACTCTCCAGAACACTTATCGCAATTTTATCGTTTGCGATGGTTTCCGTCATTAAATACTCTAAATGATCGGTCAGACGTTTTATTGTTTCCTCCTGATAGATTGCTGAGTTGTATTCGATTTCGTAAAAAAGGCTTCCATCTTTTGATTCTGCAAAATTAAACGTAAGATCATAAGCTGAATACCCTTCTTTCAGTTCTGCAAATTCAACCACTTTTAATCCTCCCGGAAGAAAATCATCTTCTAGAGAATCAGTGTCAAAATTTTGCAATACGACAAATACATCAAATAGAGTATTTCTGCCCGGATTTCTTTCTACCTGAAGCTGATTTACAATTTCTTCAAATGGATACTCTCTGTTTTCATAGGCATTGAAAGCATTGGTGTTTACAATATTAAAAAGTTCCTTAAAGGTATTCTGCGCTTCAAAACGGGTTCGCAAAGCAATTGTATCTGCGTAAAAACCTATCTGATCTTCCAATTCAGAAAAATCTCTTCCATACACGGGAAATCCTAAAATAATATCTTTCTGTTCACTAAACTTATAGAACAATAAGTTAAACAAAGTCATCAATCCTGTAAACAAGGTTCCGCCTTCGTTTCTGCAATACGTCTTAAACTCTTTTACCGATTCGGCTTTAATGGTGCGTCTTAGCATACCTACCTCAGAATTTCTAATCACCGGTCTGGTATAATCTTCAGGTAATTGCAGCAAAGGCAATTCTCCCCCCAGCTGATTGATCCAATACTCTTTTTCTTTACTTAAATTTATATCCTCAAAACGTTTGCTTTTCCATACCGCCACATCTTTATATTGTATTCTGAGTTCCGGTACTAAAGCATCCACTTGCATTACTTCGGCTTTATAGAAAAAGAATAAATCACGTATCAGAATATTGAATGATCTGCTGTCGCAAATGATATGATGAATGATACTATAAAACAACCATTTATCTTCCTCTAAACGAATTAAGTAAAATTTCAATAAAGGACCGGTCTGCAGGTCAAAAGGTATTGCCCTTTCCTCTTTAATGAACTTGCTTAATCTTTCTTCGGAGATATCCTGACCTCTAAAATCGATGTGACTGATCTTAAAATTTAGTTCTTCAGGACTTTTGATCCACTGGCATATTTCACCGCTTTCATTTTCAGCAAAAACAGTTCGAAGGCTTTCGTGTCTGGAAATCAATTTCTGGCTGGCTTTTTCAAGCGCTGTAATGTCTAATTCTCCTTCAAACTGAAAGCTTTTTGACATGTTGTAAGCAAAATTATCGCCCCAATTATGGCTCACAATCCATGATCTTGTCTGAGAAGGTGTGAGCGGATAGTACATCAGATCTGCGGGTGCCAATGGTATGCTTGCTACAATCCCGGTTTCCTGCTGCTGTTTTAAAAATTCTACGATTTCAGATTTTCGCACTTTTATCTCCTCCATAACGGCCTCTGAAATTTCTTCACTTGTATAAGAAATTTTAAGATTATCTTCAGATAACTGAATAGTAATATTTTCTTCCGTTAAATAATTCAAAAACTGTAGTGTATCCATAATCAATTCGATTTAAGTAAGTAGAGTAAATTGTCCTAAGAATATTTTACGATTCTATGATTCATAATAGTGGGGCTAAATGGTAATTGTTTTTACTTGTTGGTATGCTTTGTTCTTAATTTCCTCAACGGTTTCGATTACCTCTCTTACGGAACTATGCTCCATAAAATCCATCAGAGACAACTCGACCTGCAATTCATTTTTAATTTTATTGAGGATTAACATTCCTTTCAGGGAATCACAGCCTATTTCGAAAAGGTCTTTATCCAAATCGAATTTTTTCTCTCCAAGAAATTCAACAAACACAGACTGAATAATTTCTGAAGTAGTTTCCTTTTTTTTCTGCAAAACATTCACCTTCTCTCCAACCTCGATTTTTTCCTCTTTTTTAGCCAAAAAATTAAAATTTTCGGGGATAAGATTGACCACATGCGGATATTCGCTTTTATCGAATTCATAAACCGGCAGGGTGGTTTTTGCGGGGTGATTGTCATCATACGTTTCTTCCCAATCGATATTTTCTCCCGCGAGCCATAATTTTCTTAAAGTATTTTTTAGGATATCATCTGCATGAATTGCTTTATCCGTTTGCGATAAGGAAATAGTGACATGACTATTTTCCTCAAAATTTTCAGCCAAAATGGTATTTAAAAACTGTGTCAGACTTGTGCTGTCGCCCATTTCCAAAAGCACAGCTGAATTGTTTTGTACAATATCACTGAAGGATTTCGATGCGTTAATTTTCAGACTTCTGCCATTCACCCAATATTTTTGAGGAGTTAAAATTCCTTCATTTATAGTGATGTCTTTGGCTGCTTGTACAAAAGGAATCTGAGCAGGTTGTATGCTTAATTCCTTTTCATCGTACAGCATCATCCCGAGTACTTCGTTTAACTGTAATATTCCGGAAACACAGGCTGCAGTATATTCTCCTATTCCAACACCTGAAGTAAAATTGATCCGTATTCCATATTCTTTCAGCAAATTGGCTAAAGTATAACCGGATAGTACCGTAAACACTTTGGTGAGTACCTTGTCTTTTGATTTACCACTAACCGCTGTTTCATTCATCCATTTTTTCAGGTCATAATTGCCTAGCTCCACTGTTGCAATACTTTGGTCTATTTTATTTCTAAAGCCTGCATTTTCTTTGTAGAGATTACTGTAGAATTGGATATCTGTATGGTTTGTATGAGGAAAAAATAAGAGTACCGTTTTTTTCTTTTCATCAACCTTCCCTATATTTTCTTCATTGCTTAAAATATCGGTATACAAGAATAACTCTTCTTTGTTCGTACAGCTTATTGCGGCTCTGTAATCAAAATGTCTTTTTCCGGTCTGAAGGGTGTAAGCAACTTCGTCCAAAGCAATGTCGCTTTCATTTTTTAGAAACTCCTTAAATTTTAAAAGGTAATTTTGAAGTGAACTCTTTGATTTGGCCGAAAAAAGGAAAAGATTGGATCTTTCTTTTGTCGCATTTTTATCTTTTCCCGGGGCTTCTTCTAAAACCAGATGCACGTTTGTTCCTCCTATTCCAAAAGAACTTACTCCGGCTCTACGAGGCTTATTATTGACCGATTCCCATTTGTGAAGCTCTTTTTGGACATAAAAAGGGCCTTCGCTAAAATTGATTTTCGGATTTGGGTCGCTGTAATTTATCGTTCCCGGTATCTGACGGTATTTTAAACTAAGTGCTGCTTTTATTAAGCCTACAACTCCTGCTGCCGTATCGGTATGCCCAATATTGTTTTTTACTGAACCCAGTAAACAGTTGTGTTCTTTATTATTTTCAAAAGCCATGTTAAGTGCTTCTACTTCAATCGGGTCTCCTAAGGTTGTACCCGTTCCGTGTGCTTCTACATAGCTCACGCTATCAGGTGCTATTCCGGCCATTTTATGCGCTAATCTTATACATTCCATTTCTCCTTCAATACTTGGGGCTGTATATCCTACTTTTCTGTTCCCGTCATTATTGGCCGCACTTCCTTTAATTACGGCATAAATATGATCTTTGTCTTCGAGGGCTTCTTCCAGTCGTTTAAGTATTACAATTCCAACGCCTTCACTGCCAATGGTTCCTGTTGCTTTTTCATCAAATGCTCTGCAATGTCCGTCTTTTGAATAAATAGATCCTTCTTTGTATTCGTAACCGAATCTGGGCTCCAGCATTAAAGAAATACCTCCGGCCAAAGCTACTTTCGCTTCTCCAAATAAGAGCCCGCGGCAAGCCAGATGAACGGCTGAAAGTGAAGTCGAACAAGCCGTATTGATTGAAAATGAAGGGCCAGTCAGATTTAATTTATACGACGTTAAAGTGGGCAAATGATCTTTGTTGGTTATAAAATCAAGCGTAAGAGGATCTAATTTACTGCCGTCGCTATTTAGGGCAACATGTGCTTTCCAAGGCAAATCACCTCCACTGCCCGCATAAATACTGATTGCTGATTCTGACAGGCATCCGGCATCTTCCAGAGCTTCCCAGGCCGATTGTAAAAACATACGATGTACCGGACTCATAAGTGCTGCCTCATAAGGTGTAAATCCGAAAAAGGCAGCATCAAAACTTCCTTTATTCCCTAATTCTGCTATGACCGGAATGTGGCTATTTTTGCTGGTTTCATTTTTAACAAAGCCTCTTTTAAGAAGTTCTTCTTCTGATAAGGTATAAACGGACTCTTCTCCTTTTGAAATATTGTTCCAAAACGTTCTCCAGTCATTTGCTCCCGGCACGTGACAGGACATTCCTATTATCGCAATTTCTAAACCTGTATTATCGTTTGTTGCCATTTGATTTTACTTTATTGAGATACTTCTTAATTTGTTTGCTGCTTCTTTTTTAAAATTGACAGGGTCTGATTGGCGATGTCAACCGATTTGGAATTTTTTTCGTCTACTAGCTCAAGACCTGGCTCTACATCTTGCGTAATATGATGGGTAAGTGCCTCAATGTTGCTAAACTTAAATGCATTGAGTACTTTTAAATTTATATCCAATTCTTTGTTGATGAGCCGTACCATTTTCATAAGGGAAATAGAATTACCTCCTATTTCGAAAAAGTTGTCCTGTATGCCAATATTTTCATTACACAGGATCGCTTTCCAGATGTTTAGTATTTTGGCTTCCAACTCGGTTTTAGGCAAAGTATACTGTTCGCTTTTGCTGGTTTGCTGCCCTAAAGTCAATAAGGCTTTCACATTTGTTTTTCCATTGATCAAAACGGGAAAGGTTTCCACCCAAATTATCTTTGAAGGAATCATATACGACGGCAATTTTTGCTGCAGCTGTTTTTTTAATGACTTTTCGTCCAGTTCTTCGGCTCCGGTATAAAAAGCAACGATTCTTTTCTGATCTACTTTTTGGTTGTCCACTAAAACTATGGCCTTTTTGATGGTTTCCTGTTCCTGAAGTGCCGTTTCAATTTCACCAAGTTCGATGCGATACCCGTTTAATTTAATCTGACTGTCTTTTCGGCCAATGAATTCAATTACTCCATTAAAATGCCAGCGGGCTAAATCGCCTGTTTTATAGAGTTTCTTTCTGGAAAAAAAATCAGTCATAAAAACCTCTCTTCCAATGCCTCCATCATTTACATATCCGTTTGCAACTTGCTCCCCGGCAATACAAATTTCTCCCGGAACTCCTATTGGCACCAGATTATTTGCGGTATCCAGCAGGTATATTTTCGAACCTTTGTTAGGTATCCCTATGAGTTGCGGATTGTAACTTTTTTGTTTCTGCAAATAAGTTTGTCCTGCTATAAAAATGGTTCCCTCGGTAGGTCCGTACAGTACATGAAGAGAAGCATTAGGGAATATCTTTGACAAATCTTCCAAGGTTTCGTTTGAAGAAACTTCTCCTCCCATAAATATTTTTGTGACCTGTGAGAAACGATCTGCCACGTCAAAATCAATACTATAATCCAATAACTGTCTCATTAAAACCGGTACGGCGTGGAAGCCATTGACCTTTTCAATTTCTTTGCTCAAAAGCGCAAGATCTTGTATGGTCTCAGAATTTAATATCGTGATGGTTCCCCCTATCGTTAAAGGATAAAAAACTTCGAAGAAAAAAATATCAAAAGAATTTGAAGCTAAAACCGGAAAATGTGTCTTACTGTCTGTTCCGAATTTTTTTCTGCAATTGGTCAAAAGCACACTGAAATTGCGATGTGTTACCATCACTCCCTTGGGCTTTCCTGTAGACCCCGAGGTATAGATCGCATAAGCAATTTGAGAAAGTTCTATTTCTCTGTTTATCGCAGTGTCATTCTGAGTAGAGTTTTCAAATTCTTTGATCGTATCTTCATTGACTACTACTACACATTGACTGCTTTCTGTTATGATTTTTTTTCTTTCTTCCGGAAAATGAATGTCAATTGGAACATAAACGGCACCCAATTTAAAAATGGCCAAAATCGTTACGATTAACATCTCTGATCTTTCTAATGCGACTGCAACAAAATCGTGCTCTTTTATATCATAATTCTGAATGAGAAAATGTGCCAGTTTATTACTTTTTTCATCTAATTCCTGATAACTAAGAGATTCTTCCTTATACTTTACAGCCGTTTTATTTGGATTTTTTAAGACTTGTTTAGAAAAACAACCAATGATCGTATGGTTTGCTGTAATATCAAAAGTCTCTCTGTTGAAATCAAAAAATAATTTGTTTCTTTCTTCTCCCGCAACTAAATCAATCTCAGAAAATAAACTGTCGGGATTTTCCAGAACCTGAAGGTAGAGGTACTCAAAACATTTTTTTAAGTTTTCTATAAATTCCGAACTGTATTTTTGAGCATTATAGGTAAACCTTAACACGGTATTAATCCCCGGAACTATGGCCAGTGAAAAATTATAATTTGTTTTTTCAAAGGCTTCTACCGCCACTACTTCTAAAGTGTCCTGAGCCGAATTAATCAACTCATCTTCTGCATATTCCTGTGAAGGATAATTTTCATAAACCACCAAAGTATCAAACAACTGCTGTCCGAGATTACTATTGGATTGTATTTCTGCCAATTGAATATAATGATTTGGAATACTTCTTATGGCTTCTTTTTGGGTATCAATCAGGATATTCTTTATCGTTTCTTCTGCATTAAATTTTATCCTTACGGGAATCGTATTAATAAAGAGCCCCAACATTTCCTCTATTCGATCTACTTCTGAAGGTCTGCCTGACACTACACTCCCAAAAACAACATCATCGGTATCATTGTATTTGGCAAGCAGTATTCCCCAAATGGTTTGAAAAAAGATATTTTCGGTAATTCCTAATTCCCGGCAGAGTGCTGTAACAGTCCCTTTATTTTTTTCGGATAGCGTATGAAGTACTTTAACTTCCGTTTCCTGACGATTTTGATTGTCGGGGTTAAAAAATGGTATTCCGGTATTAGTTTCAAATCCGGAAAGATATTCCTCCCAATAAGCCGCTATACTTTTTTTATCGAGTTCCATCAGCCACTTGCTGTAGGCTGAATAACTTGGCGGTGCGGATAGCTTAATCTCCTGACCTGCCAATAAACATTTGTAGGCGTAAAAAAAATCTTTTATTAAGAGTTCGATACTCCAGCCATCTAAAATAATGTGATGGTAACTCCAGATAAACTCAAATACATTTTCCTGCAGCTTAATAACAGTTAATCTTATTTGTGAGCCTTTATAAAGATTAAATCCTTTATCTCTGTCTGATTTTTTAAAATTCTCTAAAGAAAAGTTTTCATTGGCGCTCTCGTCCCGGTAATAAAAACCGGAAGGAACACTGTCCAATACCACTTGCAAAATATCATTTACGGTAGTGTTGTTAAAACAGGTTCTTAATGTATCGTGTCTTGACACCAAAAAATCAAATGTTTTCTGTAATAACTCAACCTCAACTTTCCCATAGATGTGGTAACAGGATTGTTCAAAATATTCATTTTCTGATATTTGCCAGCGAAAAAAAATTCCTTCCTGTAGAGGATTCAGTGCATATATTTCTTTTATTTTCATAGATTAAATACGGTTCGATTTTAAGGGGGCTTTAGGTTTTATTGTTTTTGTTTTTTATTGCATCAGATGGTGATGTTTTCGCTTTCGACATCTTCCAGTTCTTCGTTATTGGCCCAAATGACATTGTCAATTTCGTTCGCCAGACTCTCTATGGTTGGATTGTTGAACAAATCAGATATGGTAAGTTTCACCTCTAACTGATTGTTGATAAGGTGGAACATTTTTACAGCTTTTAAACTGTGTCCGCCCAGATCAAAGAAGTTATCTGCGAGTCCTATTTTTTCTATTTCTAAAACAGCTTCCCATATTTTTGCCAGTGTTTTTTCAGTAGGTGTCACGGGTTCCGTATAGGCTGCACGTTCTGTTTCCAGCTCGGTAATTTCAGGAAGTTTAGCTCTGTCCACTTTTCCGTTGATGTTTAACGGAAACTCTCGTAAAAAGACAAAATGATTTGGGATCATGTATTTTGGCAATTGGGTTCTGAGCCAGTTTTTTAAAGTGTTACTTTCAAGATCTTCATCGGTAACCAAATAGGCAATTAATTTTTTTTCTGCTGCTGTACCGTCTGTTATGACCACCAATGATGAAAATATTAATTTGTGGGTACATAAGGTATTTTCAATTTCTCCGAGTTCGATTCGGTAACCTCGTAATTTTACCTGATTATCTTTTCTTCCCACAAACTCAATTGTATCGTTATGGGTCCACCTGCCTAAATCACCCGTTTTGTAGAGTCTTTCCTCTGTTTTATAAGGGTTTGTTATAAACTTTGAATGGGTCAGTTCGGCATTGTTCAGATAACCTCTTGCCAGACCGTCACCTCCTACACAGATTTCACCAATGACTCCTTTAGGTACCAGCTGATGGTTTTTATCCATAATATAAACGGTACTATTACTTATCGGAACACCTATCGAAACGGATGTTTTTATTGGTAAGTCAATGGTATGGGTTATCGAAAATGTTGTGTTTTCGGTAGGCCCATATCCATTGACGACTACTAATTCAGGATAAGTACTTTTCAGTTTCGTAATATGATGTGGAGATAAAACATCTCCTCCGCATAGTATTGTTTTTAAGTTTTTGAATAAGATTAGGTTTTCGTCTACTAACTGATGCAACCAGCCTGCGGTAAACCACATCATAGTGACTTTTTCGTTTGCAACAACCTCGTTCATCCCTCTTACAGACAGTAGCGTATTCTCGTCGCAAATGACCAGAGTTCCTCCGTTTAAAAGCATTCCCCAATACTCGAAAGTACTGGCATCAAACGAAAAAGCTCCTGTAGCCAGTAATACTTCTTCTCCGGTAAGGTGTATGAAATTGTTATTTTTAACTAGCCTGACAACGCTTTGCTGTTCTATTAAAACGCCTTTTGGCTCTCCGGTAGAACCGGAGGTGTACATGACATAGGCCAGATCGTTTGCTTTCGCATAAATACTTTCAAACTTAGACGAATAATTAGCCTGTGATTGTACAAAATCTTCGATTAGATCCACCGCAATCAGGCATTCGGCATTCGCATCTTTAATGATGTAACTGATTCGTTCCTGCGGATAATCGGCCGAAATGGGTACGTAAGCACAACCCGATTTTAACAAGGCTAAAATGCTTATGATCTGCCATTCATTTTTTGGCAAATAAATAGCTGCCAATTCTCCTGTTACTTTGTAATTTTCTTCTAAATAATTGGCCAGCTGATTGGCAACATTATTGAGTTCGTGATAGGTGTACTTTTGTTTTTTGTATACCAGAGCTGTTTTTTCGGGTGTCAGAGCGACCTGCTTTTCAAACAATTCGATAATCGATGAATCTTTCGGATACTCGGTTTGATGACCGTTTAATTCTTCCAGTAAATGTTTTTTCTCTGCTGCTGTCAGACAATCGATCGCACTTATTTTTTGGTCTCCGTTTTGGGTAACCTGTACTAATATCTGCTCTAAATGGTTAAGCAATGCCGTGATTTTTTCTGAAGAGAATATATCAGTGTTGTATTCTAATGTTAGGGTAAGTGTCGAATCGGTCACTAAAAAATCGAAAGTCAAATCAAATTTGGCAGAGATTCCATTTCCTACAGCATCAATAATTGCATCATATGACTCTAAATCTGATGTCTGATTGTTTTCTTCTCTGGCGGTAACGATGATATCAAACAATGGATTTCTGCCGGCATCGTATTTAATGTCTAAAAGTTTAATTAACTCATCAAGCGGAAATTTTTGATGTTCTTTGGCTTTAATTACATTCTCTTTTACTTGTTTTAAAGTTGCTGTAAACGAAGCGCTTTCATTTAAATGGGTTCGCAACGGAATGGTATTGGCATAAAAACCAATCTGATCAAACAATTCCGGATAGTCGCGATTTACAATTGGACTTCCTGTAATGATATCCTGATCTCCGGTATTTTTATAGATTAAAATATTGGTTACGGCTAAAAAGACCATGAAACGCGAAACTTCTTCGTTCTCGCATAAGCTGTTTAGGCCTTTCAAAATACTGCCTTCCAGAACTTTTGATCGTACTGCGCCGTTATGTGTTTTGATGTTGGGTCTTTTTTGATCTCCCAATTCACTTACTATTGGCAGATTGCCTTCAAATTGTTTCAGCCAGTACTTTTTATCTGCTTCAATTGCTTCACTTTTAATAGTACTTTGCTCCCAGGCTGCATAATCCTTGAACTGTATGGCTAAAGGCGGTAAAGTAATTGCGCTGTTTTTGCTGTACTTTTCATATAAGGCGTACAGTTCTTTTACAAAAACATCGGTTGACCATCCGTCAAAAATGATATGATGAAAAAGAATACTAATGATCCATTTATCTTCTTTAACGCTTATCAATGCAGCTTTCATCAAAGGAGGCGTTTCTAAATTAAAAGAGACATCAGCTGTTTCGATAAGCGCTTTTTGTAAATCCTTTTCTAAGGTTTCGCTGTTACGCAAATCCAAATATTGAATTTTTAAAGGTTCGGTTTTTTCGATCGGGATGATGGTTTGTCCCGGTTCACCATTTTCATTGGTAACAAAAGCGGTTCTTAAGATTTCATGTCGCTCTATTAAATCGTATACTGCTCTGGTAAAAAATTCCAGGTTTACAGCTTCATTTTTAATATCTATTATTCTAATATTGTAAGCTTTATTTACCTGAGCGTCTATAGAACATATATTATACATTCGATACTGAGAAGAGGACAAAGGATAACTTGGTGCTATTGCTGCCTGTGGAATTGTTAGGGTGTAGCGGTTTAAAGAACGATCAATATAGGCAGCCTGTTCTTCTATAGTAGGATGTATATATATTTCTTTTATGTTGAGGTGCATGCCGAAATTCACAAAAATCTGATTGGACAGCTTGATCATTTTTAAACTATGTCCGCCTAAATGGAAGAAGTTGTCCTGAATTCCAACCGCTTTTCGGTCCAGAATGCGCTGCCATATTTCGGTTAGTTTTATTTCGGTCTCCGTTACAGGCTTAACGTAATCTGCTTTCCTTACGGCATTGGTATCCAAAGGATTTGGTAGTTTTTTAGCATCTACTTTTCCATTTACCGTTAACGGAATCTCCTCTAGTTGTACGTAATAATCGGGAATCATAAAAGAAGGCAATATTCCTTTCAGAAAATGTACCAGCTCTTGTGCATCCATTTGTTTTGTGGCCTTTAAATAGACTACAATTTCTTTCTCGCCGCCTGAGACTGTAATTGTTTTGGCAATGGTAAAATCTACATATTCATTTGACAATAGAGCATTTTCTATTTCCTCTAATTCAATTCTGTATCCTCTTACTTTAACCTGATTGTCTTTACGTCCGACAAATTCTATTTTGCCGTTTGGAAGTCTTTTGACCATATCGCCTGTTCTGTAGAGCTTTTCATCGGTCTTAAAAGGGTTTACGACAAATTTTTCGGCTGTTATTTCTTCTTGGTTCAGATAGCCTCTTGTTACCTGATTTCCGGAAATACACAATTCTCCTATACTGTAAATCGGACATAGTTTTAAATGTTCATCCAGTACATAAGTTGCATTATAGGCGTTACTTTGCCCTATTACTGCATTTGGAAATTGTTTAACGTTAGGCAAATAACTTTCAGAGGTGATAAAAATAGATCCTTCGGTTGGACCGTACAGTACGTTTATGACTGCATTGGTAAATACTTCTCTTATTTCTTCGAGAATCCCGACAGGTACTTTATCTCCTCCTATAAAAATCGATTCTATATGGGGATAGGATTGCTGGGTATTGCTCGTTTTTATATGATCAATAACCGCTCGCATCAGCGTTGGTACGGCATGAAAACTATTGGTTTGTCTGAGAATTTTTGAAAGATCCTCCATGTCTTTTATTTCATCATTGGATACCATCACTACTTTTCCTCCTGCCAACAGGGGATGAAACAATTCAAAAAGAAAAATATCAAACGAATTGGAGGCCAGCAAAGGCAGTACGGGCTTTTGAGAAATGACAAAACTGTTTTTTGTATTGACCAGCAAAGCACAAATGTTTCTATGCTCGACAAGCACTCCTTTCGGTTTTCCCGTCGACCCTGAAGTATAAATAAGATAGGCTAAATCGGATGGTGAAATTTTGACCTTTGAGATCGTCGTATTTGCTTTAGGATGTACTTTGAAACGATTGATAAAATCCTCATCAATAATAATCGAACTGTTACTATCTTCCAATATATAATCTACTCTGTCCTGTGGTAAATTAATATGCAGCGGAACGTATACTGCACCGGCTTTTAAGATTCCCAACAGCGCAATAACCAGCCAGTCATTTCGATCCAGCTGCATGGCAATAAAATCTCCGGGCTGTACTTTATATTCTGAAATAAGAAAGTCTGCAAACTGATCTGCAATTCCATTTAACCCGGTAAAGCTGTACTGCTCTTCCCCATAAACTAATGCAATCTGATCCCGATTCTCCTGCACTACATTTTCAAATAACTCCACCAAATTGTATTCTGCAGAAGCTTCTTTCAGCATGTCATGACCGGACAAAGACAACACGGCTTCTTTTTCTGATTCTTGCAAAAGTTCTATTTCAGAAACCGGAATATCAAAGTTTTCTGCTATAGTATTTACGACTTGTTCAAAATGATTTTTAAGCGCTGTAATATCACTTTCATCATATTTTTTGTCGTTAAAAGTAAAACGGATACTGATGTCTTTTCCTGGTACAATTGCCAGTGAAAAATCATAGTTTTCTCCCTCATAAGATGCCGCTTCTAACAATTTTATATTTGTTTTTTCACTTTCGGCTATCACTTCGGCAGTCCCATAATTTTCAAAAACAATGATATGATCAAACAACGACTGACCGTTGTTTACGCTACGCTGTATGTCACTAATGGCCTGATAATGATAAGGCAAACTTTGTATGGCCTGCTCTTGTGTCTGCAATAAGATTTGCTTTACGGTAGTCTTATCGTCAAAGGAAATCCTTACCGGAATGGTATTGATAAAAAGTCCGATAATATTGGCAACATCATGAATTTCTGCAGGTCTTCCTGATACTACTCCACCAAAAACCACATCATTTGTATTGTTGTATTTGGCTAATAAAATTCCCCAAATCGTCTGAAAAAAGACATTTTCAGTACTACTATTCTCCTGACACAAAACAGCCAGTTTTTCTCTTAAACCTCCGCTAATGGTATAAAAAATTTCTCCCGGACTAAAGGTTTCTGTATGCTGTTTTGGAAAAGGTAACGTACTTAAGCCCTGAAAATCTTCCAGATAATGATTCCAGTATTGCAAAGATTTTTCTTTGTCATTTTTCATCAACCATTTCACATAGTCTGAATAGGAAGTTGCTTTAGGCAAAATGTTTCTTTTCCCTTGAAGCAAACCTTCATAAAGCGTAAAAAATTCACCAATCAAAATACCAATACACCAGCCGTCCATGATAATGTGATGATGGCTCCAAATTAATTCATACTGGTTTTCACTCGTTTTTACAACGGTAAGACGCATCTGTGAACCTACAGTCAGATCAAAGCTTTTTGCAATATCCTGCTCTTTTACTGAGGCTATGGTCTCGCTTGTATTTCCGGTAATGTCCAGAAAAGTAAAGTTGGAAGGCACTTCGTTTTGAACAATCTGCAAAAGATCTTCACCTACATTATCCCGAAAACAAGTTCTGAGCACATCATGTCTTGCAATCAGCTGATCGTAACTTTCTTTAAGATAATTGAGATCCAATTCAGCTTGTATTTTATAAGATGACTGCTCAAAATACATGGATTTAGAAAGTTTCCAATGGAAATAAATTCCTTCCTGCAATGGTGTTAACGGGTATATATCTTTAATTTTCATAGCTTTTTAGTAGTACGGTTACAGCATTTTGTTTAATTCTTCCAGACTGCTCAGGTCCAAACCTTTATAGGTAAAATCGACTGGGGTTAAATGGGTTTCTTTTTCTTCGGAAAGACTGGAAATCAAAGATTCCAATTCGTATTTATATGCTTCTTTTAAGTTTTCTATGGTTTCATTTCTGAAATAGTTGGTATTAAATGAAAGCATAATCTGCAACTGGCCATTGACTAAAATTCCCGATACATCGAGTGTTCCCGTTCTTTCGGTATTCGCTGCGATTTCTCTTCCTTTTGGAATATCTGCGAACTGAAAAATTTGATCTTCTTGGTTTGATTTTCCTAAATCAAAATCACCCAGGTAGTTAAAGGAAACATCTGCTTTTACATTTAATTCGCAATCTTTTAAGTATTTCAAAATCCCGAATCCAATGCCTTTGTTTGGAATTCGATGCAGCGTTTCTTTTACTTCTACTAATTGACCAATGTTATCCTGTTTCTTTTTAAGAGTGATGAGTACGGGATATATCGTGGTAAACCACCCCACCGTTCTGGTGATATCTATCTCTGAGTTGATATCTTCTCTTCCGTGACCCTCGAGCTGAATCGCTACCTTATCGATATCAAAATTTTTACCAATTGCAAGCGATAAACCTGCTATTAAAACATCGTTTATATTGGTTTTATAAGCTTTGTATGCTTCTGTCAATAATTTTTCGGTAAAGCTTGGATCGAGTTGAAATACTTTTGTCTCAAAATCTTTATAAAAATTATTGCCTTCATAATCAAAATCTTTTGGGAGTTCGGAAGTGCTGAACTGTGTTGCTTCGTTTATAGAAGACCAATACACTTCTTCTTCCATCATGGTCATTGAATTGGCGTATTCCAGTTGTTTTTCCTGCCAGTATTTTAAAGAATGTGTTTTTAGAGGTAATTCTAATGCTGCTCCTGCTTCGTACTGCCCGTATAAAGTCATTAAATCTTCTAAAATAATTCTCCAGGAAACACCGTCAATCACCAGGTGATGAGAAAGCAGCAACAAATAATCAGTATCTTCTCTTTTGAACAAAACTGCTTTAAACAAGGGGCCTTTTTCTAAGTCGAAAGAAGATTGATACCCATCGCAAATGGTCTCAAATTCAGAAGCAGTAACATTGGATTGAACGTGCAGTTGGAATTCAAATCCATCATTTTTGATTTCCTGAATCCATTCGTTGCCTTCCTCTTTAAATACCGCTCTTAAAACATCATGCTGTACGGTAAGCTTTTGAAAAATCTTTGTCAATCCTTCTTCAGACAAAGACTTCGATGATTTTAATAAGATCGATTGGTTAAAATGATTTTTATGCTGTGAAGTCACCTCAAAGAAATATTTCTGAATTGGCGTAAGCGGAATGGTTCCTTCTACTGCATTTTGATCGATCTCCTGCTTTGCCAGTTTTACATGAAGTGCTAATTCCTGTATGGCAGTAAATTGCATAACATCCTGTACTGTTAATACAAAACCAAGCTGTTTCAATTTGGAGATAATTTGTATGGCTTTTATCGAATCTCCTCCCAATGCAAAAAAATCATCTTCTGTACCTATGCTTTCTTTTTGCAGAATTTGCTGAAATACATGTACCAAAGCAGCTTCTGTTTCATTAGAAGGCGGTACATACGAGTCTCCCTTTAAGGTATGTTTATTGGCTAAAACGACTAAGGCCTTTTTGTCTACTTTACCATTCGGCAATAACGGAAATTCATTGGACTGCGTATAGCTTGTTGGTACTGCGTATATTGGTAATTGTTCTTTCAGGTGCTTTTTAAGATTGTCAATATTTATTACAATGTCGGTTAGTATATGCCCTACCAAAGTACCTTCACTGTAGGTAACAACTGCTCCGTCAATACCTTTAAAATTCAAGAGCGCATTTTCGATTTCGCCTAATTCCAGACGATTTCCTCTTATCTTGATTTGATTGTCTTTTCTACCTAAAAACTCAATATTACCATCTGAAAATCTCTTGGCCAAATCTCCTGTCTTGTACATTTTTGTTCCAATTTCAAACGGATTATCGACAAACTTTTCTTTGGAAAGCTCCGGATTATTCCAGTAACCGCCTGAAAGCCCTTTACCGGCAATATGAATTTCTCCAATCAGACCGTCAATGGACAATTCATTGTTATCATTCAGAATATAAACCGAGCTGTTGGCTATTGGTTTTCCGATAGAAGGGATAAATTCCACAGCCGGTTCATACACATAATAACTGGCCCAAACGGTACATTCTGTAGGTCCGTATTCATTAAAAAGTTTACAGTTTTTTAGTGTAGTCACCTTCTGGTGCAGATCAACCAGTTGTTTGGTACATTCTTCCCCTGCTACGATTACTGTTTTTAAATTATTTGGATGCTCTCCTAACTGGTTAAGCAATAGCTGATAGTAAGAGGGAACGGTAAGTAAGTGAGAAACCTCTTCTTCTACCAGAATATCTATTATAGTATCGACATCCGAAACTCTGATTTTAGGGGCAAAAACCAATTTAGCTCCTGCCGTAATTGTCCCGAAAATTCCGGCAACAGAACTGTCAAATGAAATCGAAGACAGCAATAAAAATGCCGCTGCATCAGGATAAGTCTCCAGTCTTGCGATAGTAGAAAACATTAAATTTTCGTGATTGATAACGACTCCTTTTGCATTACCTGTAGAACCCGAGGTATAAATTATGTAAGCCGCATCAGCAGGATTCACTTGTGCCCCGAATACAGTACTTTCGGCCGCAATCGAATCCATTTGAATGTCTGTGGCAAAAAACTCTCCTGTATAAAAGTCAAGGTCAAAAAGATAATCGGATTGCGTGAGCAGAACGTTTAATCCACTGTCCTCAATAATATGCTGAATTCTTTGTTTTGGATATTCCGGATCGATCGGCACATAAGCACTTCCTGTTTTTAAAATTCCCAGAATGCAGACCAATACATTTTCAGAATTATCAATCATTAATCCTATAAAATCGTTCTTTTTGAGGGTGTGATTGGCTAACAAATAATTGGCTAATCTGTTCGATTCTTCGTCCAGCGCTTTATAGGTGATTTTTTTATTTTTGAAAGCCACTGCTATAGCTTCGGGTTTTTCCTGTACTTGCTCTTTAAATAAATCGAGTATTGTTTTGCTTTGGTCATACGCCAGGACATCACCTTTAGAAAGTTGCAGAAGTGCTTCTTTTTGCTGTTCTCCGATGTGTTCCAATTTATAAATTTGTTCCTTTGGATTCTTTACAATAGAATTCATGATAACCGAAACATGGTCTGCAATCTGATGTACTATTTTTTCTGAAAAAACATCCGTATTGTACTGAATGTTCTGCACTAAATGATTTCCGTCTTTGTAGAAACTGAAAACCATATCAAAACGGCTGGTTTTTAATTTTTCTTCAAATTCATATTCCCAAACCTGCAAGCCTTCCAAACTTTCGCTTTTTTTAGAATTGTCATTTTCTCCGTAGATCACCTGAACGTCAAAAAGCGGATTTCTGCTCGGGTCTCTTTTTAAGTTTAGCTCTTTCACGAGTGTGGCAAAAGGAAACATTTGATGCTCATAGGCACCTACTACCTGTTTCTTGGTGTATTCTAATAATTCTAAAAAAGTATTTTCTTTTTTAAACTGCATTCGAATGGCCAGCGTGTTTCCATAATACCCTATCTGGTTTTGCAGATCTTCGTCTTCTCTTCCGGAAACCGGGGTTCCGATAATGATATCTTCCTGAGTAGAGAATTTGTATAATAACGTATTAATTACGGCGGTTAATCCCATAAACATGGTGGCACCGTTTTCTCTTATCAGTTTTTCAAGGTCTTCTGATAATTTGGCGTCGATTCTTTTTTCTACTGTTCCGCCATTGAATGTTTGCAGAATTGGTCTTTTTTTATCCACCGGCATCGTAAGAACCGGCAACTCTCCCTGAAACTGATCGAGCCAATAATTTTTTAACTCTTCGTATTTTTTACCGGTAAGCTGTTCATTTTCCCAACTGGCGTAATCTTTATATTGTATTCTTAACGCATTTAATGCATTAGCTCTGTTTTGCTTTTTAGAATTGTAGAGTTCCAGTATTTCGGCAATGAAAATATTCATTGACAAAGCATCCACAATAATGTGATGTATGGTATAAATGAAAGCCCATTTGTTCTGTGCTAACTGGTAAAGCTTCGTTTTAAAAAGCGGTCCTTTTGATAAGTGAAAAGGAATTAAAGCCTCTTTGGCAACCTGTTCTTTTAAAACTTCATCGGCATTTGAAACGTTTTGTAAATCCGCATGTTCAATTGAAAAATCGATTGCTTCTATTCCTTTAACAATCTGATTTGCTCCTCCGTTACCGTCTTCTTCAAAAACAGTTCTCAGACTCTCATGTCTTGATACGATTTCCTTCAGAGATTCATTTAACGTATTTTGATCCAGTACTCCTTCAAAAATATATCCTCCAACCGAATTATACGCCACATTTCCTTTTTCGGACTGACTTAAAATCCAAAGTCGTAACTGTGAGGAAGACAGGGCATATTTTGCATCAGGGCTTATAGCAGCTTTCGGAATGGCAACTGCTTTGTCGTATTTGTATTGATTAATAAAACGAATTAAATCGGCTTTGTTTCTTTTAATCTCGTCAATAATATCGGGAGTCAATGCACCTGCAGGAGCCTTAATGTCAAGATTCTCGTCTTTTACGTCAATGTGAATGTTTTGTTCTTTTAATTTTAAATATAAATCTGATGCCATAAGATGAATTATTTAAGAAAATAAATGGATAGTAGTCTTTGTTTTGGGGAGGATTAAAGGGAATTAGTACAGCAGTACCGCTTGTTTAAACAGTTCTTTTTCGGCAAATAGTCTTTCTGCTACGATACCTCTGTTTCTGCAGTCTTCGATTAACATGTTCGATTGCACAATTGGGTTGGATTCATCTGTATATTCAACATCCAAAATGTGTCGCACCCATGGTTCTTCTCCCATGGCATACACATAAACTTCTTTGACATTAAAGCAGTTTACCATTTTGATTCCTTCGTCGTAATTGCTGCCTCTTCCTCTTCGGCTGAAGTCTTTTTCGCGTTCCTGTTTGGTGGTAAAAATGGGACCATACACCCATGAAGCCGGTGCACCATCGCATTCCATTCCCATGAATAACACGTCTACATCACCAATAATCTCATGAACATGTTCGTACAATTCCGGCGACTGATTGCAGGAATCTGCTACTGCCAATAAAGAATAACCGTCTAATTCAACGTGATACGAAAGTTTACTGTTGATGTGAATGTCATGATGCTCCCCGATGAATGGAATTCCGGTAATTTTAATACCATCGATAGCCGAAATGGTTTGCAATTCTTCTAATTCTATAATATTCTCAAATCCCAGATTTCTTAACAGTAAATTCAATGACGGGTCCTGAATGGCACCGCCTATGCTTTTACCCACAACTATATTTTTGACTTTGTGTCGTATTTGCAGCATCGTTTCCATCAATATGTGGTCGTGATGTCCGTGGGTGATCAATACATAATCTATTTCGTCCGGCAAATCATCATAGGTAAATCGTGACACATCAGATTCGTAAGTATAGCTTAAAACCGGATCGAGCACAATGGAGTGTTCTTTGGTTTCGATCAGAATACAAGCGTGTCCGAAGTATCGGATGCGCATACTGTCTCCGGTATATTTTTCATACTTTTTTGGCTCTTCTGTAGTAAATAAATCTCTAAACAGTGCCTCATCATTTTGTTCAATATTCAAAAGTTCTTTGATGTATTCGAAAGTTTGAGGCTCACGTTTCATCTTGAACAACTCGTCGATTTGTTTCGATTTAAAAGGTAATTTTAATTCCAATGCTGCTTCCAGATTAGACAATCTTGGCGTGGAGAAGATAAAAGGCCGGTCGGCATCCTTATTAATTAAAGACAGCTTCACCGTCTGAAAATCTTCTACATAATACGGACTGGCATAAATAAGAGGCTCGTAAAATCTGAAATCCGGTCTGTGATGCCTGTCATAATACAATTCGACATACCCTCTAATTGCTGATGGAACTTCTTTATACAGCGGCTGCATCAAATGTCCGGTTGCTTTTTTCTTAAGCAATTTGTCCAGTTCTTTTACGGCATCTGTAAACTCAAAAAGCGGGGCTGCCATTTTCTTTGTGTTTTCCAACAAAGCTGCTACTTCATCAACATGTTTTTTGTCTAAATCGATGAAAGGACCTCCTCTAAAAGCAGGATCTTTCACGGCAGTCTCATGTATGCTTGGGTCGTTGATGTACGATTCCATAATCGGAATGTATCGGTTTACCACATTAAACCCCGTTAGAATTGGCGGGATAATGTGATGCCATGCATACCAGTTTGAAATTAACGGTTCAACTTGTACGTTATTTTTCAGATATATTTTTGGAGTAGCCATTTAGATTTATTTTATAGTTTTAAAAAATGGGATTAGGTTATAGGGAGATATTTTCAAAATCATCTGTAATCACGACTTCCGCATTCACGAGCTGTGCCTTTTTTATTTCTGCTGCCATTTCTCCTAAAGTGGCATTATTGAAAATCGAAATCAGATCGAGTTTTGCGTTAAATTCCGCTTTTATTCTCGTGATTAAATAAGTGGCTTTTAAACTGTGACCTCCTATTTTAAAAAAGTCGTCCAGTACTCCCACTTTATCGATCTCCAGCACTTCTTCCCACAATGCGGCAAGTTTACTTTCTGTTTCGTCTCGGGGCGCCAGGTAGTTTCGGGAAACATTTTCGGTTAAAGACTTGTTCTGCAACAATTTCTTTTTGTCAGTTTTTCCATTTAGAGTTAGCGGAAATTCTTTCAAGCTTATAAAGTGAGACGGAATCATATATTCCGGCAGTTTGTCTTCTAAAAATTCTTTAATATCATCACTGTCTGAAACCGAATCGGCTTTTAGCACAAAAAAGGCAACAGTTTCTTTAATTCCTAAACTGTCTTCTTTCACCACTATTACGGCATCTTCGATTGCTTCGTGTTCTTTGATAACGGTTTCTATTTCGCCCAGTTCGATTCTAAATCCTCTCACTTTTACCTGATCGTCATTTCGTCCGGCATATTCAATCGTACCGTTAGGGAGCCATTTTCCTAAATCACCGGTTTTGTATAGTTTTTCGCCTTCAGCAAATGGATTATCGATAAACTTCTGATTGGTTAATTCCGGCTTGTTCAAATACCCTTCGGCTAAACCGGCTCCGCTTACATAAATTTCACCAATGGCTCCAAGAGGAAGTAATTTTTCGTTGGTTCCGAGGATGTAAATTTTAGTGTTGGCGATTGGAAATCCGATCGGAACATTAGAAAGTTCCTGTAGCTCATTTTCATTCACCTTATAAATCGTAGCACAAATACTGGTTTCTGTAGGGCCGTAAGCATTAAAACAGGTACCGCCATAAGTCAGGTATTTTTTAACTTCTTCGGTCGGGGCTGCTTCTCCTGCAGTTACCAGCTTTTTTAAACTTTTAATTTTGTCCAGCTGCAATAATTTCAGGTAAGAAGGAGAAATGGTTGCGAAGTGAATTGCGTGTTCTTCGATGTAATTTTCCAGCTCTTCGGTGTCTTTTTTTACCTCATCGGTTATGATGTGCAATTCTCCGCCCGAAGCCAAAACCGTAAAGATTTCTGAAATCGAAGCATCAAATGAAAACGAGGCCAACTGAAGGGCTTTTTCTTTGTTTTCATTGCCAAAAATTTCGATCTGAGATAAAATTGTATTCGAAATGGCGCCCTGTTTTATCGAAACTCCCTTAGGAAGGCCGGTTGAACCGGAAGTATAAATCAGATAGGCCAAATCATCGGCACTGCTATTCGATTTCTCCATAACACTGCTGTAGAGCTTTTCCATCGATCTGAAATCATAAATTTCATCAGAATCGATGACCAGCTTGCAATCGCTATTTTCAATGATATAATCGATTCGCTCTTCGGGATAAGCAATGTCAATGGGTACATAAACTCCTCCGCTTTTTAGAATCCCAAGCAATGAAATAACATTCCACTCGCTTCGATCTAATTTAACGCCTACAAATTCATTTGCCTTTATGCCGTATTTTTTCTTTAAATAATTCCCCAGTTTGTTGGATACCTCATCCAATTCCTGATATGTTATTTTTTTATCTTCGAAAACCAATGCAGTCTGCTCCGGTGTTTCTAATACCTGTTTTTGAAACAGTCCAATTAAGGTGTTGGGTTGTGTGCTATAATCTCTAGTCGTATTATTAAAGACATGAAGTAGTAAATTTTCTTCCTCAGCATTCAGGAATGGTAATGCAGTTAAACTTTGATCTGCGTTTACTACTAACTGATGCAACAACACTTTTAGGTTAGAGATTAACCTCACAATGGTTTCTCTAATGTACAATCCTGATTTATATTCAATTTTACCTTCTAACTGTCCTTCGCTTTCTATGAAGTTGAATACTAAATCGAACAGGCATTTTTTCAGGGTTACATCATCGTATTCTGCAATTTGCAAATCATCTATTTCGAGTGATTCTTTATCGGCTTCTATCGAATTGTCTCTCAGTACAAACCAAACGTCAAACAACGGATGGCGGTTACGGCTCAATTGAAGATCTAAATTAAGAACGAGTTCGTCAAAAGCGACCATTTGATTTTCCTGTGCATCGATAACACTTTGTTCTACCTGATGCAGTAAACTTATAAAATCGTGATTTTCATTGAATACCGTTCGCAAAGGAACAGTGTTGATGTAAAGTCCAATCTGGTCTTCTAAATCGGTATGTATTCTGCCTCCGATAGGCGTACCGATGGTAATATCCTGTTGGTGGGTATATTTGTATAATAACGTTTTAACCAGTGATAAAAGTCCGGTAAAAACGGTAATCGAGTGGCTCTCACAGAAGTTTTTAAATTTTGAAAAAGTCTCTTTCTCAATTGTAAAATCAACTGAATCTCCGTCATATGCATTGATTGCTGCTCTTGATTTATCTGTTGGAAAATCTAATACCGGAACTTCTCCCTCAAACTTTTTTAACCAATGCTGCAGCTGATTTTTATATTCCTCCGACTGAAATTGCTCTGTTTGCCATTGCGCATAATCTTTATACTGAATTTTTAAATCCGGAGCTGTAATTGCTTTTCCCTGGGATAGATTTTGATAATTCGAAACAAATTCTTTCGTCAAAATATTCATAGACAATCCATCACTGATAATATGATGCATTACAAAAGAAAACATCCACTGATCGTCTTTGATCTGATACAATTTCAATCGCAGCAAAGAATCTTCTTCCAGATTAAAAGGTTTATCGATTTCCTGGTTGATTTTGGCATCAATAACCTCCTGATAATATTGATTTGGTCTGAAATCTTCAATCGTTAAATTCAGTAAATTTTCAGTAAAGGGTTTGATATATTGCTTCACGATTCCATTTTCATCCAGTCTGAAAACCGTTCTCAGACTTTCATGTCTTTTCAGAATAGCCAAAAAAGCTGCTGCAAATACCGAAATGTCCAATACACCGGTAAACGTAAAAGTCTTGTACATGTTGAGCGCTATACTCGCATCGTCCAGATGCGACAACAGCCATAATCTTCTTTGCCCTGACGAAAGCAGGTAACTGCTGCTTTCCGGTACTTTTTTAATTTCCTGATAAACAGTCGTAGTTGTCCCTGCTATTTTTTTGGCCAGACTTTGAATGTTTCTGTTTTCGAAAATATCTCTCAGATTGATTTTCACATTGAATTCTCTGTTGATGCTATTCGCTAAATGTGTAGCACTTAAACTGTGACCGCCCAGTGTAAAAAAATCTTCGAGTATCCCAATCTTGGTCTGATTGAGTATTCCTTCCCAAATTACTACCAGTTTTTGTTCCAGCTCGTTCTGTGCCGGAACGTAGGCAATGGCTGTTTTTAGACTTAGTCCGTTACTTTGACGTAGTTTATTTCGGTCTGCTTTACCGCTATTGGTTAATGGAATTTCATTTACTACCACAAAATTTGACGGGATCATATAAACAGGAAGTTTAGTTCCCAGCCATAAGTTGAGTTCTTCCTTCACCAATTCACTATTTGCTACAATATAGCCTGTCAGATATTTATCTCCGCTGTTTTCATTAGTATGGTCTAAAACCACAGCCGTTTGTATTTGTGGATGTTGGTTTAATGCCGCTTCTATTTCTTCCAGCTCTATTCTGAATCCTCTGATTTTTACCTGAAAATCTTTTCTGCCTAAATATGCTACATTCCCATCAGGCAGCCACATGCCCAGATCTCCGGTTCGGTACATTTTCACTCCGGGTTGAAACGGATTCGGTACAAACTTCTGATGAGTCAACTCCGGATTGTTTAGGTAACCAAGTGCCAGTCCTTTTCCGGCAATGCAGATTTCTCCCGCTACACCAATCGGCTGAACGGCATCTGACTCGCTTAAGATATAAATCTGTGTGTTCCAGATTGGTTTTCCAATCGGGACTATTTCATTGTCTACATTAGTATTAAAGAAAGTAACGTCTATAGAAGCTTCTGTCGGGCCATAAAGATTGTAAATGGGTGCAGCCGATACTTTATTATACCATTCCTTAACGGTCAATGGTGTTAAAGCTTCGCCACTGGTTATTACGGCACGCAAACTAGACAATTTGCCCGCTAATTGTTCTGTGTTAGCCACTGAAGCAATAAAAGTGTTGAGCATACTTGGCACAAAATGCAGACTGGTTACGTCATTGTTTTGGATTAAATTCAGAATGCGATGCGGTTCTGAAATGTCTTCTTGTTCGCAAAGTACCATTTTGGTTCCCCAGCACAAAGGCATGAAAATTTCCCATACCGAAACATCAAAGGTAAAAGTGGTTTTTTGCAGAATAACGTCTTTCGAAGAATAGTGGTATTCGTTCCACATCCAGTCAATTCTGTTGGTTACTCCTTCATGGGTAATCATACAGCCTTTCGGATTTCCGGTTGATCCGGAGGTATAGAGTACATAAGCCAAATCGGTAACTGTATTGTGATTTTCAGGATTGCTTTTAGGCAAAGAAGCCAACTGTTCTGAGCTGTTTTCTAAAGTTTCCTCATCAATTAAAAATTTACACTGACTGTCGGCTATAATGAAATTGATTCTTTCTTCGGGATATTGCGGTTCTACGGGAATATAAGCACCTCCTGCTTTTATGATGGCCATAAGTGCGATAATCATCTGCTCACTTCTTGGAAGTTTTACGACAACGAAATCACCTTGTTTGATGTTTTTTTCTTTACGTAAATAATGAGCCAGCTGATTCACTTTTTCGTTCAGTTCCTGAAAAGTAAATTCTTTCTCTTTGAAACGAAGTGCTGTGTGATTGGCTAATTTCTCTACTTGTTCTTCGAATAAAACATTCAAGGGAGCACATACCTGATTATCGAATTGTGTAGCATTGAAATCTAAAACCAGTTTTTTCTTTTCAATCTCAGTTACCAGAGAAAGGTTCTCTATTGTTTCTGATGGAGTGCTGCTCACCAGATTCAATAAATGCTCAAAATGTACCGTGATTTGTTCTATAAAAAATGGGTCATACAAATCGGTATTATAAACAATACTCAATTCTAAATTTTCATCTACCTCAACAAAATTGAAAAGCAAATCAAACTTACTGGTTTTGTTTTCTGTCTCTAAAGCCTGAACAGTTAATTGATCTCCGATGTTTTTTACGTTCGTACTTTCGTTGTTTTGTAAAATCAGGAAGATATCAAACAATGGATTTCTGCTTAAATCGGTCTCCAACTGTGCTTCTTCTATCAGTTTGTCAAAAGGATACGATTGGTAGTTATAGGCTTTAAAAGTGCTTTCTTTAATGTTCTTAAGAAAAGATTCGAAACTGTCTTTCGGATTCATCACTCCTCTTAAAGCAATGGTATTTAAATACAGTCCCAACTGATTGTGAAGTACCTGTAACTCACGCCCGGCTATTGGCGAACCCACAATTAAATCTGTCTGGTTGGTATATTTGTAAAGTACTATTTTTAAAGTGGCCAGCAATCCCATGAATAAAGTACTCTCGTTGTCCAGACAAACTCTCCTGAACTTCATGCTTATTTCTTTATTTATCGTTCTGTAAACGGTATCTCCGTTATAGGTTTTTAAAACCGGCCTTGTTTTACTGAAAGGAAGTTGGATTTTAGGGATTTCACCTGAAATCTGCGACAGCCAGTATTCTTTGTGCGCTGCAAAATAATCATCGCTCCATAATTTTTGCTGCCAAACTGCGTATTCTTTGTATTGTATCGTTAAGGGTTCTTTAGCAACATTTTCGCCTTTTTCTAATGCCGTGTAGTTTTCTAATAACTCATTTATAAGTATTCCCATCGACCAGCCGTCGCTGATGATGTGATGAATCATAAAGAAGAATATCCACTTTTGATCTTCTATTTGATAAACGATACTTTTTAGCAGCAGCTCTTTTTCTAAATCAAAAGAATAGGACATTTCTTTGTTGATTAGTTCTTCTGCACTTGTTGTTTGATTTCTTAGATTTATTTCTTCTACCTTAAATTGTATTGCTGCGGCAGGGATTATTTTTTGTACAACGGTATTCTCCTTATTGACAAACCTGGTTCTTAGAATTTCATGACGCTCGATAATCAACTGAAAAGCATGCTCCAATGTTTTAACATTCAGATTCCCTTCAAAAGTGTATAAAGCCGGAACATTATAGGCTTTACTGGATTCTTCCATTTGACTTAAAACCCACATTCTGTATTGTGAAGAAGATAATGGATAATACTCTAAATCGGCTGTTTTTAGTATTTCTGGCCATACAGGTTTTGATGCCTGCAGCTTTTGACTGTTCAGTAAAAAAAGAGTCAACTCTTCTCTGTTCTTTTTTATTTCTTCAATTAAACCGGGAGCAATAGTAGATTTTTCAGCAAAAACCTTCAGTTTATTATCTATGAGTTCAAGTAAAATTCCTTCTCCCTGTAGTTTATCAATTAAGTCTTTCATTGGTTTATTTTAATTTTCAGAGGATATTTCAATTATTAAAGTAAAGCAGTTGTATTATAAGTCGATATCGATTTCCTGAAGGTCTTTTTTGTTTGCTGTCAGCTCTTCTTGTTTCTGAATAAACCTGAGCTGTTCGGCCATCGTTTCGATAGTTCTGAATTGAAATACATGTCCGATACTCACCTCAACGCCAAAGCTTTCCTGAATCATATTGGCTAATTTTACGGCTCTCAAACTGTGTCCTCCTATTTCAAAAAAATCATCGGTTACACTGATCTTTTCGATCAACAATATTTCGCTCCAAATCTCAGAGAGGGTTTTCTCCGTTTCATTTCGGTAGGATATGTATTCTCTTTCTAATTGCGACAAATCAATCTCAGGAAGAAGTTCTTTGTCAATCTTTCCATTTTTATTCAAAATGAAATCTTCCACTTCGATAAAATAAGTTGGAATCATATAAAAAGGAAGTCTTTCTGCCAGATAAGCCTTTAACTCCTTTTGATTCATAACCTGATTGGACTTAACATAAGCCACAATAAATTTTTCGTCTGATGCTTCTGATAATTGTTTCAATACCACTACTGCACCATTGATATCCGGGTGTGCATCTAAAGTTTTTTCAATATCGTTGAGTTCAATTCGGTAACCGCGAAGTTTGATCTGACTGTCTTTTCTTCCAAAAAATTTGATATTTCCATTCGGCAGCCACAATCCTAAATCACCGGTTTTATAAACTCTTTCTCTATTCAAACTCCTCGGATTCAGAAACTTTTCGGCATTTAATTCTTCTGCATTTAAGTAGCCTAATGAAAGTCCGTCACCTGCCAGATATATTTCTCCAACAACTCCCAGCGGACATAGTTCTAAATTTTGATCTAAGATGTAAGCCTTCGAATTGTTGATCGGTTTACCAATCGGAATATCCTCTTCTACCGGTGCTGTAATTTTATAGGTTGCCGAAAACGTAGTGTTTTCAGTAGGTCCGTAACCGTTAATAAGGTTCAGTTCCGGATAGGCTTCCAGCAATTTACGGATGTGTTTAGCTGATAATTTTTCACCTCCGGCCAGTACATTGATTAATCCTTCAAAAAGGGATACGTCCTGATCGATAAACTGGTTTAGCAATCCCGATGTAAACCACATGGTATCTACTTTTTCTGTTTTTATTAGCGAAGCAAGTTTGGTTGTGTTTAACAAATCTTCTTTGTCGCATAAAACCAATTTTCCACCATTAAGCAATGCTCCCCAAAACTCAAACGTCGAAGCATCAAAAGAAACAGAACCTGTAGCCAAGATGGCGTGTACCCTATCAAAATCGATGTAATTGGTGTTTTTAACCAGTCTGGTAACCCCTTTATGCGGTACTAAAACTCCCTTTGGATTTCCGGTAGAGCCGGAAGTGTACATGATGTATGCCGGAGCATCAGGACTGTTCGTTATTTGCGGGGCTGGAGAATGATTTTCTAAAGCGTCTAACTGAACGTCTATGGCGATAATACTTCCTTCAAAAAAGTCAAGATCAAACATATAATCCATCTGGGTAATGATGACTTTTGCGCCAATATCATTGACAATAAATTCTTTTCTGATCTTAGGACT
Organism: Flavobacterium tructae; assembly: GCF_002217475.1. Classification (GTDB taxonomy): domain Bacteria; phylum Bacteroidota; class Bacteroidia; order Flavobacteriales; family Flavobacteriaceae; genus Flavobacterium; species Flavobacterium tructae. The sequence continues at coordinate 153,984 of NZ_MUHH01000018.1, read as the reverse complement.
TTCCACATCGATTGGAACATATACTCCACCGGCTTTTAAAATCCCGAGTATGGTACTGATCAAAAATTCTGATTTATCTAAAATGATTCCTACTTTTTCTCCATTAGTTACTCCATACTCTGTGGTTAGCAAATGCGCAATTTTGTTTGCATTACGATCTAATTCCTCGTAAGTCAATTGTTGGTTTTTATATACAACGGCTATTTGTGCAGGCGTTTTTCTAACCTGATACTGAAAGGCTTCGACAATGTCCAAACACACCTGAGAATTAAAGGTTCCGGCACTAAAATCTGACGTAAAAAGCTGTATCTCGCCTACCGATAAATAAGGCAGGGAAGCAATAGAATTATGCGGATTTGCAATTACGGCATTCAGCAGGTTGTGAAAATGTTTCTGAATTTGACGAATAAAAATGGTATCAAAAATGTCCGTATTGTAGACTAAGCTAAATTCCAGTCCCTTTACCGTTTCTACAAAATTGAATGAAATGTCAAATCGGCTTACCGTCGCTTTTATTTTTTCATAGAGGGCTATTTCAAGGCCTTCAGTATTGAGAACTTCTAATTTTTGATCTAAATCGGCATTTTGTAAAACGACTGTAGCATCAAATAAAGGATTTCTGCTGATATCATGTGTCAGATTCAAATCACCAATTAATTGTTCAAAAGGATAAATCTGATGTTCGTAAGCTTCCTGAGTTACTTTTTTTACCTTTCGGAATAAATCAATTATGGAATCTTTGTGTGAAAACTGACTGCGCAATGGCAATACGTTAATAAAACAGCCAATTTGCCCCTCTAAATCAAGATGATTTCTACCGCTAATTGTAGTTCCCAGTATAATATCTTCCTGATTGGTATATTTATAAATCAGGACATTTGCCACGGTTAGCAACCCCATGAACAAAGTCAGATTTTCCTGATCCAGTATATTTTTAAAATGCTTTAATGTTCTGCTATCAATATTTATGGTAATTGTTTCGCCATTATAGGATTTAATTTTAGGACGAATTTTACTTTTTTGAAGGTTGAGCACCGGAAGCTCTCCTGAGAATTTCTCCGTCCAGTAGGCTTTATGAACCTGCAACGATTCATTCTCCAGTTGTTCATTCTGCCAGGCGGCAAAATCTTTGTATTGTATTCTGAGCGGTTTAAAATCTACAGCAAGTTTATTTTTACGGGCTTTGTACAAATACAGCAGCTCTTCAATAAAGACCTCCATAGACAGTCCGTCACTAATAATATGATGCATCACTGCTACCAGTATTGCTTTGGACTCTTCTACCTGCAATACACTTACTTTTAAAAGCGGTCCTTCCGATAAATTAAATACTACCTGAATGAGGTTGTTAATGGTCTCTTCTAATTCCTTTTCTGAACGATTGTAAAAATCAACGAAATCAATCTCAAAATTACTTTCCGCTTCAGGCAAAATAAATTGTCTTAGTTCCTGATTTTCATCTTCTTTAAAAGTGGTTCTGAAACTTTCATGTCGTTTGGTTATGGTTTGAAAAGCAAAAGCTAAGGCCGTTTGATCCAGATCTCCCGTTAAGGTGTAAATGCTTGGAATTGTGTAGGCTTTGTTGGCTTCCTGAAACTGACTCAATGCCCAAAAGCGCTGTTGCGATGATGACACTGCATAATTTGACTGCTCTGTCAGGGCTTCTATTTCCTGAAATACATTCTCCTGAGCCTGCAGTATCGTTTCTGAGAGCGCTTTAATGTTTCGGTCTTCAAAAACGTTTCCGATATCTATTTTTATATTTAAGTTTTTATGAATGGTCGACACCAGATTCATTGCCTTAATACTGTGCCCGCCAATGTCGAAAAAGTCATCGGTTATACTGATATCTTCTTTATCAAACAGTTCTTTCCAGATGTTGTGCAGGGCTATTTGGATTTCGGTTGTTGGTAAAACAAGCTCTCTGGTCGTTTCCGTATTTGATTTTGCCAGTTTGTTTAATTCTTTCTGATCAACTTTCCCGTTTCTGTTTAATGGAATTTGTGGCACCTGAGTAATATGAGCCGGAACCATATAATTAGGCAGTTTTTGTGTCAGGAAAGAACGAAGCTCTTCAGTATTAATAGTAGTATCGGCAACAAAAAACGCTGCTAAAAATTTCACATCATGACTGTCTTTGTTTACTAGAATTACAGCTTCGGTAATACCATTGTAACTCGTTATCTTTCGTTCGATTTCACCTAATTCTATTCTGAAACCACGAATTTTCACCTGACTGTCTCTTCTTCCTAAAATTTCTATTGTACCGTCAGGCAGCCATTTACAGATGTCTCCGGTTTTATACAACAGAGCGTTTTCCTGATAAGGATTTTCAACAAAACTTTTTGAGGTCAGTTCTTCTTGGTTTAAGTAGCCCGCTGCAACGCCTTCGCCGGAAACATACAATTCTCCCGCAATACCAACAGGCTGTAATTTCATACTCTCGTTAAGAATGTAACATTGGGTATAGGAAATTGGTTTTCCTATCGGGATGCTTGGCGCTTCTTCTGAAACTTCTTCAACAGGGTAAAAGGTCGAAAAAGTGGTATTCTCGGTTGGGCCATAAACGTGTACCAGTCTTCCGCTTCCGAAATGACTGACAAACTTTCGCACATGAGAAACGGAAACCATTTCTCCGCCAAAAAGAATTTTTCTCAATTTTTTAAGACTGTCAATGTCTGTATCCACCATGGAGTTGAACAAAGCCGTTGTCATAAAAACAACCGAAATTTCATTTGCGGTAATAGCCTGAAACAACAGTTCAAAATTGAGTACTAAATCTTTCTCCGGAATGTGTAAAGTCGCTCCGTTTAATAATGCTCCCCAAATATCAAAAGTAGAACCGTCGAACGAAGAATTTGAGATGGCCAGAATACGGTCCTGAGGATCAATTTCGATATAATTGGTTTCTTTCACCAAGCGTACGATACTTTTGTCTTTTACCACAACACCTTTAGGCACTCCGGTTGATCCTGAAGTGTACATGATGTAAGCGATATCTCCTTTACTATTGTTTTCCCAGTTTACATCGGAAATATTTTCTTCATTAAGCATTACATCTATACTAAATAACGGAATATCGTAATGAAGCAGGTCGTTCAGATACTCGATTTGAGTGATGATCGCTTTGGGCTGTGTGTCCGACAAGATATAATCAAGTCTTTCTGTTGTAAGATTATAATCCAGAGGCAAATAAGTAGCCCCCAGTTTTAATGCCGCAGCAAAAGAGAAAATGGTATTATCCGAATAATCAGTCATGATCCCGATAATATCCCCGGATGTAATTCCGTACTCTTTTTGCAATAAACTCGCCAGATGATTCACTTTTCGGTTTACGGCTGTGTAGGTGTATTTTTTTTCTTTATAAACTAAAGCAATGGTCTCAGGTGTTGCTTTTACCTGCTGTTCAAAAATCCCGATAACACTTGCATCGATCTTCTTTTCAGATTCACCTGAAAACTCCTGTAACTGCTGTTTTTCAGAAGCCGTAATGAATTCAATATCATCAACCTTAGTATCAATCAGCTCACTACTATTTTCAAGTATATACGTAAAATGCTCCACCATATTTTGAATGAAAAGTGCATCGTATTTCGCAGTATCAAAATGTATGGTAATTGATTCCTTACCCGCAGTGGTGTCTTCTATTTCCAGACAAAGTTTGGCCTGAGCCAATAGATTATTTCTGCGATTTAATTTCTGATATACAAAAGCATATTGAAGATAATCTTCAGAAGTCAGTTCAATATTTAGAAATTCTTTTTCAATTAATTCAAAATCGATAGTATCATAAAGCAGAGTATCTTCAATCTCCTGTTTGGTTGCGTTTATCGCATCTCTCAATGAAGAGATATTGGATATAGAAGTATTATAAAACAGTAAGGTATCTTTTTCTGGCTGTACTCCCTCCAAAACGAAAGGGGACGAAGCTACCCAGATACTTTCGTTATTAGTATATCTTTTTAATAGTGTATTAAAAACAGACAAATAAATAGTCGCCGCAGCAATGGCATTCCCACCTGATAATTTAGCAATCTTATCCAGACTGTTCTTTTTTAATAAAAGGCTATACTGACCGGAAGGAACTTGCTCATATCTGCTCAGTAAATAACTGCTGTCGTTACTGTATTGCTTTATTTTGTTCAACCAATAATCTTGTATGATTTTTTTATCTTTCATGCTGTAGTCTGATTATATTGTAGGGATTACAAAAGGTTTATTTGAATGTTGTATTGATTTTACAGGATCACTAAAAATTGATTTCGATATTGATTCTGGAAGCTTCCAGTTGTTTTTCACGTTCGGTTTTAAAACTGTAGGCTCCTATTTCATGTTCTATGCCTTTTGACAGTTCTTCCAGAAATACCAGATAACGTTCGGCAAAAAGGTCTATGGTATCTTTGCTAAAAACCTCTTTTCTGTATTCAAGGGTGAAATTGGAACCGTTTGAAATTACCCACAAGTCATATTTAACCTGTTCTGTAGCTACACTTTGTGCTTTTGCCTTAAGATTTTCATTGATCGTAAATTCATCGTGAGTAAGCTCATTCCAGGTAAAACCGGTATTGATAAAATTGCTTCCTCTGTCTCCTCTTTCAAATTCTAAATCTCTCAGAATTAAATCGATTGGGTACATTTGGTGCTCAAAAGCTTTTGACAATTTGTGCTGAACCCCTCTGATTATGGTTTCAAAAGTTTCATTCTGATGAAGTTTAACTCGTATGGGCAGCAGGTTAACATAGTACCCCAGCTGATCTTCGAGATGGGCATGAGCCCTTCCGGCAAACGGAACTCCTAATACGATATCCGATTGCTCCGTTTGTAGATGCAGAAAACTGAAAAATGCGGCTAAGTGAAACGAAAATTCAGTGACATTAAGTTTTTTAGCGATTTTCTTTATGGCTGAATTGACCTCGGCATTCAGGAAAAAATTAATTTTATTATCCTGATCTTCAATATCATCCGGAAGCATATACTCATATTTATACTGTAGCGGTTTTAAATGCCCCTGCAGCTCCTTCATCCAATAAGCATTGGTTATAGCGTTTGTTTCAATCTGAGTTTTCAGCCAATGACTGTATTCTTTGTACTGAATGTCTAATTTAGAAGAAGGCAGAACCGCCTCTTTTTTCAATATTGAATTGTAATTACTACTGATCTCTTCTATCAGAAGCTGCAATGACCAGGCATCGGATATGATATGATGAATTACAAATAACAAAACATGATGTTGGGAATCGATGCGAACTAATTTTGCTTTGAATAAAGGCCCTTTGAACAAATCAAATTCAAAATTGCTTATTTGCTTAATTTCCTGATGTAGTAACAGCTCTTTGTCATTAAAGTCGCTAAAATCTTCGCATCCAATCGAAAGTTTAAATTCTTCTGATGGCGTAATGAACTGTCTGATACTTTTTTCGTCATCTTCTTTAAAAACAGTTCTCAGGATTTCATGCTTTTTGATAACCCGATAGAAAGCTTCTTTAAACGCAATAATGTCAAGCGTTCCGTGAAAATGATATACGGCCGGAATATTATAAGCCACTTCATTCCCTTTAAACTGACTTACCATCCAAAGACTTTTTTGTGCATACGACATCTCGTATGAAGCCGCCGCAGAAACTGCTGCAAGAGGTTCAAAATTCTTGGAGAATGATCTCTTTATGAGTTCGGCCTGATCTCTTAAAACGGAATGTTCAAACAGCTTTTCAAAAGGAACGGTAACCTGTAACTGTTCGTTTATTTTATTAATCAACTGCCCCAGCTTGAGACTGTGCCCTCCGAGATTAAAAAAATCATCGATCGCACTGATGGTCTCTACTGCTAAAATATCTTTCCAGATAAGTGCTACTATTTTTTCAATCCTTCCTTTTGGTTCCACATAACCACTATTCGTCTCGTTAGTTTCATCGATATTCGGAAGTGCTTCTTTGTCTGTTTTTCCATTTGGAGATAAAGGAATAAAAGGAACCTCAACATAGTATTGCGGTACCATATAAGCAGGCAGTTTGCTTTGCAGATAGGCTTTTAAATCGTCTTTAGAAATAGCATTAGCAACTGTGTAGTATGCCACTAAAGTATCAGCGCCTTTAAACGGTTTTACCGCCACCACAACTTGTTTTACCTCCGCTGAAAATTGCAAGAGAGCATTTTCTATTTCGTCCAGCTCTATTCGATAACCTCTTAGTTTTACCTGATGGTCTTTTCTGCCCAGGAATTCAATATTCCCGTCCGGAAACCATTTAACCATATCGCCTGTATCGTATAAAATACTTCCTTCAACAAATGGGTTTTTAATAAATTTAGCTGCCGTAAGTTCTTCTTTATTCAAATATCCCAGAGCTACTCCTTCTCCGGCTAGATAAAGTTTTCCAACAATACCCAGTGGCGCAAGCTGTAGATTTTTGTCTAATACATAAGCCTGTGTATTGGAAATAGGTTTTCCAACCGGAATTGTTTTATAAATCTTGTCTTTTTCTAACTGGTAATACGTACTATAAGTTGTATCCTCAGAAGGTCCGTACAGGTTTCTGATTTCTGCTGTAGTGTGCAGCAATTCTCTGGCGATATCTACCGGAAATGGTTCACCCGCTAAATTGATGATACTGGCATTTTCTAATGAAGAAAAATCTTCCTCCATCAGACTTCGTATACTGGAAGGAACTGTATTCAGTAAAACTTTTTTATCGGTTTTTAGTTCTTTACTTATCTCCAAAGCATTGCTAAGCAGTTTTATAGTCTTTCCAACAGATAATGTAAAAAACATTTCATAGGCCGAAAGATCAAAACAATGTGAGGTTACGGCATAGACCAAATCAAAACGTTCTGTATTGAATTCTTTTTTAGCCCAGTACAAGAGTGCTGTAACATTTTTATTGGTAATCAGAACTCCTTTTGGTTTACCTGTTGTTCCCGAAGTATAAATAACATAAGCCAAATCTTCGGCTTTGTTTATTTTTAGAAGATTTTCGGTACTATAGTGGTGTTTCTTTACCTGAAATTTACTCCATTCGTTTTCGTCAATTACAACTTTGCAATTACTATCTTCTACAATATATTTTATGCGATCCTCAGGATAATTAACATCCATCGGAACATAAGCTGCTCCTGATTTAAGCACTCCTAAAATGGTTAGGAGCAAGCGCTCATCTCTTTTTAAACGAACACCAACTAAATCGTTAGGTCTGATCCCATAATTTTCTCTCAGATAATCGCCCAATTGATTGGATTGCTCGTGGAGTTCCTTATAAGTCAACTGTACATCATTAAAGATAAGGGCACAATCATTTGGTGTTTTGGCTGCCTGAGACTCCAGCAGATCAACAATAGTAGCTTCTTTCGGAAAGTATATTTCAGTAGCATTGAATGTTTTAAGTAACAATTCTTTTTCTGTTTCTTCTAAATATTCAATAGCATCAATCGTAACGTTTGCATCATTGAATACAGTTGTCAACAAATTCTCGAGATGTTTGAAGATCGCATTAATCCAAAAGGCATCGTATAAATCGGTATTGTATTCCAGACTTAATAACAACCTTTCCTCCTGCTCCGTAAAAATAAAACTAAGATCAAACTGAGCAGTATTTCGTTTCACTTCATAAGGCTCTATCTCAACTCCCAGCATTGGAACATTGGTCGATAGGGTGTTTAATTGTGCCTGATTTTGCAGTACGACCAACACATCAAACAAGGCCGATCTTGAAGCGTCTCTTTTTAAATTAAGTTTGTTGACTAAAGTACTGAAGGAATAATTTTGATGTTCATAAGCCTCGATTAAGATCTTTCTTTGCAGCTCTAGTAAGGTCGAAAAACTATTCGTTCCGTTTATTTCGGTTTTAATCGCTAACGTATTTAAAAATAATCCCAGCTGGTTTTCCAGATCCGGGTGCTCCCTTCCGGCTATCGGAGTGCCCAGAACGATCGTATTCTGATTTGTATAGCGGTACAACAAAGCGTTGATTCCGGCCATTAAGGTCATGAACGGGGTAACAGTATTCGTCTTGGAAAAATGTTTTAATTTTGATAAAAAGGCCTCCGAAAATTGATGCGAAAGTGTATTGCCTTTATAAGTTTGTCTGACCGGACGACTTCTGTAACTTGGCAATTCCAAAACAGGAATATCTTCTTTAAATAGAGACAGCCAATAATTTTCTGAATCTAAAACTGCTTCTTCGTTTTCCTGTGACTGTAACCATATCGCATAATCTTTAAACTGAATTGCCGCAGGTGAAAAATCAACCGGTTTTTCCTGAATCAGATTATTGTAAGCAGCTACAATCTCAGCAAACATAAGCTCTAACGACCAGCCATCACTTATGGTATGCTGTACCACCAATGACAGAATATGTTCGTTTTCTTCTGTTTTTAATAGTGCTGCTTTTAATAATGGTGCTTTCGTTAAATCAAAAATAGCCGCTTGTTGTTCCTTTAAATATTGAGAAATCTCTTCTGTGCTCTTATTCAGATAATTTTCATGAGTAAGAGCAAAATTCCATTCGCCTTCTTCTAAAATGTACTGACTTATTTCGCCATCATAGCCCGCTTTAAAATACGTTCTTAAAATTTCATATTTAGCGATTAAAAGACGAAAAGCTTTTTCGAGTTTTGAAACTTCCAAATCTCCTCTAAATTTTAAGGCTCCGTGCATGTTGTACGCACTATTACCGCCTTCGAACTGACTCAGCACCCAAATTTTATGTTGTGAAGAGGTTAACGGGTAATATTCCTGCGCTTTCGCTTTGGGAATTACCTTATAACCTCCTTTTTGTATTTTTTGACTTATCTGTGCAATAGTAGGCGTTAAGAAAAACTCTTTATAAGAAATAGATCCCTCCAACTGTTTGTAAATAAGATTGATCACCTGACCGATCATTAAACTGTGTCCTCCCAAATCGAAAAAGTTGTCTTCGATACCTACTTTTTCGATCCCTAAAATTTCCTGCCAAATAGTAGTCAGTGTTTTTTCTGTTTCACTTTTCGGAGCTGCATAATTTGCATTTGATACCTGATTCAACGGCAAATTTTCAAGAACCTTACGATCAATTTTTCCGTTTGGTGTCAACGGAATTTTATCCACGCCAATCAAATAATGCGGTATCATAAAAGCCGGAAGCTTTTCCTTAAGGTAATTTTTTAAAATTTCGTGATCTGTCACTTTAGTTTTAGTGAAATACACCACTAAATTCTGCACCTCATTTTTCGACAATACCAGAGCAACGGCTTGTGTAATATTTTCTGAAAAAGAGAGCACTGCGTTTTCAATTTCTCCTAATTCGATGCGATATCCTCTTAATTTTACCTGATAATCTTTTCTTCCCAGAAAATCAATAGTGCCATCCGGAAGCCATTTGGCCATGTCTCCGGTATCGTACATTAAAGATTTCTCTTTAAACGGATTCGGTATGAATTTTTCAGCAGTTAGTTCAGGACGATTCAAATATCCTTTTGACAATCCATCACCCGAGATGTACAATTTTCCTGCTACACCAACAGGAACTAATTCTAAATTTTTATCCAGTAGGTAAACCTGAGTATTCGCTAGTGGTTTGCCTATCGAAACTGAAGCAGTGTACTCTTTTCCCGCTGATAATCTATAAACTGTACTGTACGTTGTATCTTCCGATGGGCCGTATAAATTTCGTATCTCGGCATTAGTCTGTAATAATTTCTTAGCAATATCAACCGGAAAAGGCTCACCTGCCAAATTTATTATCGCAGCATTTTCTAAACGGTATCCACTTTCTATAGTATTACGAATGCTCGACGGCACGGTATTGATCAATACCTTTTTATCGTTCTGAAGCGCTTCTCCAATTTCGAGTGCATTGTCCAGAATTCTTATTTTTTTTCCAATAGATAAAGGATAAAACAATTCGTATACCGAAAGATCAAAGCAATAAGAAGTTGCCGCATAAACCACATCAAAAACGGCAGCGTTAAACTCCTCCTGAGACCAATAAAGTAAAACAACTGCATTATGATGCGTAATCATAACCCCTTTCGGGTTTCCGGTGGTTCCCGAAGTATAAATGATATACGCTAAGTCCGCAGACTGATTTAGTCTTTCAGGATTGCCTGTTTTATAATTGTCTTTACGACTAAGAAAATTTCGAAATTCATTTTCATCTATAAGCACTTTACACTGACTGTCCTCTTCAATATATTTGATTCGCTCCTCAGGATAATTAACATCGACAGGCACATAAGCCGCACCGGATTTAAGAATCCCTAATATAACAACTGCTATAGATTCGTTTCGTTCAAGCTTTATTCCAACTAAATCGTTAGGCTGAATATCATACTCTTGTCTGAGATAATGGGCCAACTGATTCGCATGCTGATTCAGATCGTTATAAGTTAATTCCCTGTCCTTAAAAATAACGGCTGTATGAATTGGTGTTTTTGCTGCCTGCTCCTCAAATAACTCAACCAGCGTTTTAGTCGGATATTTTTTTGCAGAAGGATTAAAAGAGTTTAACAATTCTTCTTTTTCCAACGGAGTAACAACCGGTATTTGATCAACCGAATCATTCATAAAATGCTCAAGTTGCAACAGCCAGTTTGCATAAGTCCTTAAAAAATGAGCTGCCACATAATCCTCCACAAACGAAACATCGTAGGAAAGAGACAACTCGAATTCTGTATCGTTTTTGTTTACTGATAATGAAAACGGAAAGTTATTTTTTGTGCGCGCCGATTTTGAATTGTAGAAAAAGCCAAAAAGCGCATATTCAACAAAAGGATATTTTCCCTGTAACGTATCGTCGTAATCCGAATGTTTATAAACTTCCTGTAGTTCATTTTTAACCTCTCCCAAATAATCTTTAAATGATTGACCAGATGCGGAAATACTTTTAAACAATAATGCAGTTTCAGCATCAGTAGGTTTCGACGTAAAAATGAAACTCTCCACTTCAAAATAGCGTTGCAGTAAAGCAGTGTAAACCGCAATTAAAACGGTTAGTTCTGCTATTGCATTCTCACCTGTAATTTTTTTTAAAAACGAAAGATTGTCGGTATCAATTTGTATGTTCGTACTATTCCCATTTTGGGGCTTAACACTATTAATCAGGGATTTATTCTTAACTTTTGTTACCCAATAGTTCGAAATACTTTTTTGTTCGATGGTTGTCATTTAAAACTCTAATAATTTGATGGACATTTACTTCTTCAAGATGTGATGAAAAAAGTATAAGAATTCTGTTTAGTTATAAAAATTGTCTTTTAATAAAAAAGATCTAAATCATTATCGGCTATAATTCCATTAATTATATGGATGCTATAGATATTTAAACTATTACTCTTCTGCAGGAAAAAGCTCGTTCTTATTCAGAGTTTAACTCTATCATAATCGAAAGCCGGGCTTTTTACGCTCCATAATGTTAATTTTGCAAATAATAGGATGGAATTGTAGCGGTGATATTTTTCTGCAGCGAATCAATTCTAACCACAATTTTATTGGTGTTGTTTGTATTTAGTACTTCACATTCTAATCCTTTTAAAGAACCGTAAGAGATCGTTTTAAAATCTCCAACACTAAATTCTTTAACATGCGTTTCGACCTCAGTAACGTCATTATTTAAAAGCAAAAGTTCAATTTTTCGCATTTCTTCATCACTGACTTTGGCATACTCCATTCCAAAACGGATGTACATGCAGGCCCCATTAACGGAAAGCGTTTTATAAAAATCTAATGAAGAATTTATCTTTACAAAAACATAAGAAGGGAAAAGCAATTTCTGAATACTTTTTTTTCTGTCCGTACGTGCACTCTGTACCTGAATGGTTGGTAAAAAAGCTTTAATAGACAGATATCCAAGCATATCAAATACTTTTCTTTCATGATGACATTTAACATATAAAACGTACCAACCATTGTGAATTGACTTCATAAATAACACTCCATTTTTTTAATAGCTTCGCTGTCCTCGGTTACGAGGATACTCTTCTTAATGCGGATTTGAAAAATTAAAACACATTTTATTTACGGCTAAAATAGTAGTAGTCTATATATAAAAATTACGGACTTTTTAAATAAAAACTACGGGCTTTCATATTAAAAAGCATCAAACACTGATAATAAATCAAATACTCACTGTTTCTGTGTGGAAAGCGAAAACGATTATAACCCTCTAAAAACCAACCACTAAGAAAAAAGTCGATTTAAATATTTTGGTTTAAAAAAAATCGGGGGACGGAGAAGTATTTTATTTTAAAAAAAACAAACCCGACAAGTTTTGAAAACCTGTCGGGTTTATATTTCACGATATAAGTCAAAAATTAGTCGTTTTTCAGCGTCAAGTCAGCTCCCGAATATTAAACTGGACTTCAATTTTGGTTCCTTCTCCAATTTGTGATTCAATACTAAATTTACCTTTTAGCGAACTGGTTCTTTCTTTCATATTGCTCAAACCAATGCCCTCTTTTTTAGTTGAAGTATCAAATCCCTGACCATTGTCAGTAATTGACATTCTTAGGACACTATTAGCCTCAAACTGAATTTTAATTTCACATTTTGTGGCATTCGCATACTTGTTGATATTTAAAATCGCTTCCTGGATAATGCGGTATAAATTAATCTTATAAATGTTTTGAATAGCCGACCATTCAAAATTTTCGTCGGTTGTATAGCTAAATTCAGTATCACTAATACCCTTTTGACCTTCGACTAAACTTAACAGTAAAACATTGAAGTCATTACCATCTAAAAAAGAACTGTGGCTCAGATCATGTGATACCATTCTAACCTCATTTTCTATATTTTGCAGTTCAAAAATATATTCCTTCCTTTTTTCAATTATCTCCTTCTCTACCTTAGAATTAAAAAAGCCCAGATTCATTCGGACGCCATAAATTCTATTCATAATTCCGTCATGAAGTTCTTTTGCAATTTTAGATTTTTCATTATCTCTTGCATTGTTTATTTTTTCATGCTGTTCCATCAGCAATAAGTAGATTTCCTCGTTTGCAGACTTTTGCTTTTTAAGGAACTGAAATTCTTTATTTTTATACTTGGAATATCTTAAAATAACAACAATCAGCAATACAAAAATTGACGCAAATGAGAGGATTAAAATATAGAAATTTTTCTTCGTCAGAATCTTATTTTCGTCTTCAATTCTGGAAGTTTCATACTCAATTCTTGCATATTTATTATGTGCATTTTTTTGAACAATATTGATGCTATCACTCAAATTAATGTACTCATTTGCATAATAGAGGCTATTTTTCTTATCCAGAGTAGAAAGCAGTTTTAATGACGTTAAAATTTCATTACTGTTCTTAATTCGCGTAGCTAACAAATTGGCTTCTTTCAAAACTTCTATTGCTTTAGCAGTATCTTTTTGTGTTAGAAAATACTCTCCAATGCGGATCTTTTTATATAAAATATCTGCTTCATCTCCTTTATTTTTCAAAATCTCTAATGATTTGGAGAACATTTCATAAACATTGTCGTATTCCCCGATTTTCATTTTAGAATAGGCCAGATTACTCAGAACATTAGCATACAGACGAGGCCAATTTTTCTCTAAATCACTTGAAAGTAAACCTTGCAGCTTTGCTATAGACTTTAAATATTCCCCTTTTAAATCATATAGATTACAAATATTAATCGTAGCGGTAACATTGTAATTGGTTATTTCATCTTTGTCAATATGATTCAGCTTTATCTTTTCCAGATTATTCAAAGCCATACGATGGTACCACAATGCTTTATCATAATTGACCAGCTTTTCCAGGCAATTCCCCATTAGGGCATTACAGCAATAGAGCAACTGTTGATCTTTAGATTCTTTTAAATACTGCAAAGCTTTGGAGATTTCAACCTCACATTCAATATAATTTCCATCATAAAACAAAACATAAGCTTTGTTAAATAACATCCGTCCCGTATTATCGTAATCCGACAATGTAGAATATACTTTTTCGGCTTGCAAATAATAAAAATAAGCGCTGTCCTTTTTTACATTTCCATAGCTGTCGCCAATATAATAAAATGCTTTTGCGATTCCTTCTTTGTCGTCAACCTCTTTAGACAATCTCAAAACCTCTAAACTGGCCGCTAAAGATTTCTTTGGTTTTTTATTGTAGTAATATTCTGTGGACAGCTTAAAATGAAGATTTCTGGTAACAGAATCATTATTCTGATCCTTTAATAAATTAAATATGGAATCTAAATATTTTTCTTTCTCCTTACCATTTAAATGCTTGCCATCAAAGGAAATAGTGATTTTATCATTAGCATTCGCGAATTCATTTTTCCTGCAGGAAAAAAAAGTCAGCACAAGTAATAAGCAAACTATTTTAAAAGGTGTCGTCAAAAGTTTAAGTATTATTTTACAATTTCAAATATAGGGTTTTGAAATAAAAAGACTATAAGATTTAAAAATAAATCAAATAGTCTTTTTTATAAACACAAAAACATTTAGTCTTTTCTGGTTGGTCTTGTAATTTCGGGATCACCCTCAGTATTTAACAAGTCAATATCCGAATTAGTCGTTCCATTTACCATACTATTTGTTTTTGGATCTAATTTTTCATGCAATTTTTTTGATTGACTACTCTGAGTTTTCGGCGTTTCGTAATCATCATTTGTACATGAAAAAGTTAACAATGCAACAGCAATTAGCAATCCCGGAATAAATAACTTCGTTTTCATAAAAATAACTTTAATTGATTATTAAAACAAAAAAACACTAAACTCCGGATTAAAATGTACGGTAAATCCGTAATATTTCATTTAATTCATGTTAAAATTGGGACTTACACTAATTATCAACCATTCGACTAATCTCTTAAGTTGTAAAACAATCAAAATTCCATTACGGAAAAACCGTAGTTTTTCTTACATTTGTTTCCAATAGAATTAAACAAATTATGAATCTTAATATTTTGATCGTCGACGACCATCCAATGACGGTGGACAGCTATATCAATCTCTTATCTGATGGTGAGTTTCAGCAAAATTTACCAAATTTTATTAAAAGTCATAATTGTGAAGATGCTTACAATAAAATCATTCTTCATCACAAGCAAAATATTAATATCGATTTTGCTTTACTTGATATTAATCTGCCGCCCTACAAACCATCTAATATTAATGACGGTATAGATCTGGCCTATTTAATCAAGGAAAAATTTCCGAATTGCAAAATAGTACTCCTTACTATGCGCAGTGAACCTTTGACTGTCGACAAAATAATAAAAGGAATTCGGCCTGAGGGTTTTATTTCCAAAAGTGACATCAATTTTGAACAGTTTCCTGTAATTTGTAAAAACATTATTAAGGGCGAAATATTCAGAAGTGATACCATTGTTGAATCTCAAAGAGAACTGTTTAAGAAAAATATAAATTGGGACAATCACGACAATCAAATTTTAATTCTAATCTCTGAAGGCGTAAAAACAGTAAATCTTCCGGAATATATCCCTCTTTCAATGAGCGCTATAGAAAAAAGGAAAGCCAACATAAAAGATCAGTTATTAAAAGGAAAAGGGAGCGACAAAGATCTAATTGAAAAGGCTAAAACGCTGGGATTATTATAACAAGATCAGTATTCTCCTTTTTTATTTAAAGACACAAAACAAAGGAGGCTGTCCTTTCAGACAGCCTTCCCTTCAATCAATTTCTATTTAAAATCTACTATTTTATTATCTTTTTATCAGGCTGTGCCACACCGTCTACTTTCACCTTCAAAAAGTAGAAACCGTTGGTAAGATTACTGCCATCTACAGTTATAGTGTCATCATTGGCATCGTATGATTTAACAAACATCTTCTGTCCTAAACTGTTATAAATTAACACCTCTACTTTTTTCCCTGAAAATGAATCAGAACTAATGTTTATGACATCATTAAACGGATTTGGATAAGCTTTAAAAGCTACTTTGTTTTCAAAATCAACACTGCCCAAAGTAGGAAAAGTAAAAGGATTAACTGTAGCGGGCGTTGTAATTAAAGCTTGCGGTCCTGCACTGTAGGCATATCGTATTACTGCAAAACTTTTTCCGTCTGTACTTACGGCTGCTTCAAAATAACCATAATAAGGAATGCCGTTTTTAACAAATGTAAATCCAATGAATCCCGTTTTTCCATTCCAGTTATTATAAGCAGGACTGCTAATCATTGCATCTCCTGACGAATTCCAGTTGTTGCTTCCTCCAATTGTCTGATTGGTTCCAATAAAACTAATTGAACTTGTTCCTGTTTCACTTACTAAACCGTTATTGGTCAAAAATTTCACGCCCTCTTCGCCATACTGCAGCTTAAATTCGGTATCGTTTCCATCTACCTCGGCAGTAATTCTGAAGGATCCCGAAGGACTCGCAGCCGAAACTACTATCGGGGTCGGTAAATCTACTTTAACCACCACATAAGCATTTGTAAAAGTAAAATCAGTAGTAAACGATTTATTTTCTAAAACTGCTGATCCCCCGGTAATAGCCGGATTTAAAAAGGTAATTGTGGTTGTAGTTACATTGGCTGCCTCATTAGCAATGGCTTTGCCCTGATAACTTACCTGAACCGTAGTGTTATTTACTACACTCACACTGGCAGTTAAACCCGATGGTAAACCTGTTATAGTAAAATCCGTCCCCTGAACTAAATTGCCTGAACTTTTTGTAAAAGTTCCACCATTTGTTGTCAGCTGTACCGTTACTGTGGTTGTAAAAGTTCCGTTATTTGTTAATTTATCTTCAGCGATTGTTGTCGGATTGTTACTCATCTTAACCACACCCAACTGGAGAGGCGTAGTAATTGAAGCTGTAGGAGCTGTATTATAGGCATATTTACTGATCGTATAACTCTGGCCATCGGCACTTACAACCGTTTCAAAATAACCATAATAAGGCACTCCATTCTTCGTATATTTAAAACCTATAAAACCTGTTTTGCCGTCCCAAACTGTATAAGTACTGCTTCTTAAAGTAGGAACTCTTATCCCGTTCCAATTGCTTGCTGCACCAATTGTAACGTTATAGCCTAAGTACGAGATATTATTAATTCCTGATTCGCAAACCAAATCCTTATCATAATTTTCTAACTTTAAGTCATTGCCGTCAATAAATAACCCGTAGCTGGTATGATCTGCATCTGCCGTAATATTAAACGGATTCCATTTGGAACCTGTAACAGATACTGTTAAAGGAGTTGGAAGATCAACATAAATAATTTTATAAGCGTTCTTAAAAATAAACTTAGTTGTAAAATAATCCGTATCAAGAATCGCAGCTCCTCCAGTAATTGCAGGATTCAGAAAAGTAACAGTCGCCGTGGCTGTATTTGAAGCTTCATTGGCCGTCGCTTTACCCGTATAACTCAACTCAGCTGTTGTACTGTTCAATAAAGTAATTACAGGAGTCAAACCTGCTGGCAATCCTGTAACGGTAAAATCTGTTCCCTGAACTAAATTTCCTGAGCTTTTTGTAAAAGTCCCACCGTTTGTTGTTAACTGAATTGTGATTTTTGTTTCAAAACTTCCATCATTAGTTACAGCATTTTCATTGATTTCATCCGGTGTGGTGGCTAAATGAACAGAAAGATCTGCCGGAATATCCTCCGTAAGTATGCCTGCCAGAGGTTCTGTATTGTAAGCATATTCTAATAATGTGTAAGCAGTTCCTTTAGCATTTACTTTCACCTTAAACCAACCATAACATGGTTCATCAGCTATTGTAAATTTAAAACCAATATAGCCCGTCTTACCATCCCATGATTTATAACCCGCATTTCTTAAATTGTGCAGATCAGGATAACTGCCCCCTTCAATAAAATTACTGTTGCCATCAATAAGTTGATTGGCTCCGATCAAACTCATGTTTAAAGAATTACCCTCACAAACAATAGACTTTGTATAGGTTTCTAATTTAAGATCACCCTTATCCACAAAAACTCCATAATCCTGTTGATCGGCATCCGCTGTAATTCTAAAGAATTTCCATGTATTTTCAGCATCCACGGTATAATTCAGATCTTTCACATGTACAATCGCATAAGGATCTCTGAAATTAATTTTAACAGCTGCAACAGAAGTTGACAATACTGCCACCCCACCTGTAATAGCAGGATTTAAAAAGGTTACTGCTACCTGAGTACTATTTTCTTTCAAATGCACCGCAGCATTTCCTGTAAAAGCCAATTGAACTTCGGTAGTACTTATTACATTTAGTTTAGCCGTCAGACCAGCCGGAACACCTGTGATCGTATAATCAACTCCGGGAGTTAGTACTCCTGAATTTTTGACAAAAGTTCCATTGTTCGTCGTTAATTTAATAGAAGAAATTTGAGAAATGCTTCCATTATTAACAGCACTCTCCGAAAGAGAAGCCGGCGAAACACTTAACGCCACTTTATCTGTGATTCCGGTATAAATGGTTCCGCCCGGTTGTGTATTATAAGCATATTCTACAATACTGTATCCTGAACCGTCTGCAGCAACAACCGCTTTTAACCAACCGTAACATTTTTCTCCATCAATGGTGTATTCGAAACCCAAATAATCCGTTTTTCCGTCCCATGCCTTATAAGAAGAGGTTCTAAGATCTAATTGGTTCGGATATGCTCCCGGCGCTGTAAAATTACTGCTTGCATTAATTGCGGCATTAAAGCCGAGAGGAGTAATATTATTAGTTCCTGTATTGGTTACCAGTCTTTTTCCGTAAGTTTCAACTTTTAAATGATTGGCTGCGAATCGCCAGGCACCATATTTTACATCATCTCCTTTTTCAAGCGCAAAATATTTCCAGGTAGACGTTGACGTAACTGTCATATCGGGTATATCCACATAGAAAATACCGTAAGGATCTCTAAACTTAAAATTCCAACTCAAACCATCACAAAGCATACCACTCACTCCACCATTTAATGCAGGGGCTAACAATGTAATTTCACCGCTGACAGTATTACTGGCGTTATGATTCGTTGCCGTTCCGCTTATAGTAACGGTAGCCTGATTACTACTGTTTATAACAATCGCAGCACTTAAGCCAGCGGGCAGATTAGAACTAAAATCTACCCCGGAAGTTAAAGCTCCCGACGATTTCGAAAAGACGGTTCCATTTAAAGTAATTACAGCGTTGCCTGTAACCGTTCCGTTATTAGCAATATCTTCTTTAAAACTTGTAACATTTGTGGTTACACTGCTTCCGGTTGAATTAACACCGGTATCGATCAAATTTTGTGCTGACCATAATGTTTTTCTTGCAGCGTGTTGTAAAGCGGCAAGCATTCTCGCTACCTGTCCTTGTGTAAACATCTTACTGCATCCTTGTGCAGCATTGTACCCCATATAATTCTCGATATTTACTTTGTCACCGTCGCAATTCGTTCCCGGTACACAGCCTAAAGAATGTTTTCCGTCTTCTTTTGGAGTATCATCCACTTCATCAGTCCCTGTGCAGCCACCATCAAAAGTATGGATCAAATTCAGGAAATGACCAAACTCGTGAGTCAGTACCGAGGCAAATTCTTTATTGGTATTTTCTCCCAGATAAGCTCCGTTATAAACGCATCTTGCCAATTTATTATCGGACATCCACGAATCCGGGTACCAGCAAACTCCTGAATTATTGGTAGCTCCATCAGCATACAAATCATTCTGAATGTAAACGTTCATGTACTTGTAATTGTCCCAGGCATCTGCCTGAATTTGGCTATCGTACCCACTCCCGTTACCATATCCGTCTTTTTTTCTTTCAAAAATTACACCAGTAGTACATTTTCCATTGGGATCTATCTGTGCGAGTTTAAACTCAATATTTAAAGTTCCCCTTCTTGCCTGAAAAAAGGGCTCTACAGTATTGAAGTCATCATTCAGACCCTGAAAATCCTCATTAAGATGTTTTAAAGCTGTTTGTATTTTTTCAAGAGTAACTGTTTTACCATTAAACGATGTACCATACACGTGAAAAACAACCGGTATGGTATAAGTAGTATTTACCGAATTTTTATTGGTTTTCAGCTTTTTAGCGTATTCTTTACTAAAAAAATTAAACGCTTTACTTTCTTTCAATGAACCGGGGTGGTTCTTTAATTGTAATTCATTGACCTCTTTTGTGCGACAGCTGTGTGAAGGCTCGATTAGATCCTGTGCTTTAATTCCCTGCATACTCCAGAGGCAACACAATACTAATAAAAGTAGTTGTTTTTTCATAATACTTGTTTTGGTTTAGTTTTGTTATTTTGTTAATTATTTACAGCACACATAATTTAAATCTTAATTTATTACGATTTGAATTAAAATACTCCACTTATTATATGAATTAACTTTTCAAATCTAACTTTAACCCAAATGTTATCTTTATGCTATATTAGTATGAAATGATATTATATTATTGTTTTTCAGGGTGACACGATTTTTTAACACAACTTATCTTCTATTTTTCAAAGTTCAGTTTAAAAATTGAGAAGTTTTTTTTATCACGAACACTAAAAAAGAGCCCCTAAATGAAGTTTACAAATTGGTTTTGAATGCTTTGTATTTTCACTTTTATAAATCCGGGATTCTAATCTGATAAAATGATTCAAACACTACAATATAAAATAAGAAAATACGTTCAAACAGTTCTAACTTTAATTACATTATGGAATATTCAAAAAATTACACTGCTGCGGATGCACACATAGACATACAAGGAATTATGGACGGTTTATATTACCCTTTTTATATGGAAGAATGCCGTCATGACTTTGTTCGGGAGGTTTTAGGTTTTGATTTTGTGCAACAGGCTCAAAATGGCGTATTTATGGTTTTATCCGAATACAGTATCAAATTTATCCGCTCGCTAAAAAAAGACGACAATTTTGATGTTACTTGTGCTGTTTATACCGATGCTCAGGGATTACCGCGTTTGCATTTCAAACAATCGATTATCAAAAATGGAAAAACAATGGCCACGGCTGTATTTACAGGAACCTGTATTCCCGCTACCAGAGGCAGACCATATTTGCCTGAAGAATTGAAAACAAATTTTGTTGATGCACCTTCATTACAGCTATAAGTAGAGAAAAATCTCTTCCGAAAACATAATATAAATCAATTTCTCTTCTTTGGGATTAGGCTTGTGCCCTTTCAGGGCTAAAACAATCATTATCAATATCCCTTTCATAGTGCTTCGCACTATGCTAGAGTTAAGGCTCTTTCAGAGCGATAGATGGTATTACACAGGTTATGCAATACTTCCTTTACCGCAAAGCTTTTTTAAATTATAAAACTCCTGGCATAGAAAAATATCTTGCTATGATATCTAAGAGCTAGTTAAAACAAAAAATCCCAAACTCCAGTTTTAAATTGGAATTTGGGATTTGAAATTTATTCTTTTATCAGATCTAGTCTAAAACGAAACTTACATTTACGTTTGCTGTAATTTCAATTTCTCCAACTGCAAGCGTTTCATGTTCAGCACCACCGTTAGTATCCATAGCCATTGATTTCATAGCTGCATACATCGGTCTAGGATTGTATACTTGAGAATTGTCTGAAATTGCAATCGCTTTACCTACTTTTTGTCCTAAAACTGAAACGTAGTCTTCCGCTTTTGCCTTAGCATCTTTAATCGCTAATTTACGAGCTTCTGATTGGTGTTGTGCTAATTTAGAAGATTCAAAAGAAACATTATCGATACGATTGATTCCTTGTTGTACCAAACCTTCCATTACTTCATCGTACTTAGATAAATCTTTCAATACAATTTCTACAGTCTGAGTAGCATTATAACTTGTTTTCTTTTTTTCGTAATCGTATTGCGGATTAAGCGAAACTTGTTTCGTTTTATAATCAGCAACAGGAACATTCATTTTTTTAATAAATTTCAAAACAGCGTCAATTTTTTCGTCGTTTTGTTTTTTGACATCTTTAGCATTATTCCCTTTTGTTTCCACCGTAGCTGAAATACAAACCTGATCTGGTGCTATTTTTACTTTTCCTTCACCACTTACATTGATTTGAGGAATTTGTTTGACTTCTTGTGCGTAAGACATAGACATAAACATGATGGTTAAAAATAATACTACTTTCTTCATTTTTATTATATTTAAATTATTTGATTAGTGACCTTTCAAAAGTTGTGCCATTGTTACAATTTCCCCAATTTAGCCATCACAAAAAGGATCAAAATTGGAATTGCCAACAATATTACCATTAAGCTATGATCTACAAATAAGGAAGGTTCTTTAATCAAAGTTATGAAATATCCGCCAATTGCACCTCCAAAATGTGCTGTATGTCCAATATTATCATTTTTCGCCTTCATTCCGTATATCGAATACAATAAATATAAAATTCCAAATAAATAAGCCGGCATTGGTATAACAAAAAAGATTCCCAACATCATATCCGGCTGTAACAATATGGCGGAATATAAAACTCCTGTCACCGCACCAGATGCCCCTACTGCACGATAACTATAATCGTTTTTATGAAACAGCATCGTTAATAAACTCCCGAAAATTAAACTCCCGAAATAAATTAACAGAAAAGAAAAATTACCCAGCCATTGCAGTACCACCGGAGCAAAAAACCAAAGTGTAAGCATATTAAAAAGCAAATGCATCATATCGGCGTGTAAAAAACCGGATGAAAGCATTCTTATTTGTTCTCCTGAGCGAATACTTCCTACATGAAACTCATATTTTCTAAAAAAAGCAAGATTGTTGAAACCCTGATAACTAATCAAAACATTGGCAACTATAATTCCAATCAAAATGGTATTCATAAAAAACTTTTAATGTGAATTGTAAATATAATCATTCTTAAACATATGTTAGCATCAATTCAAAATATCGCTCGTAATTCATTTTTGCTTTATATTTGTAAAAAAAACAATACATGCAATTTCTCGTTTATATAATAGCCTATCCTTTTCTATGGCTTATCTCTATTCTCCCATTCCGAATATTTTACTGGTTTTCTGATTTTGTTTGTTTTCTGATTTACAGAATCGTAGGCTATCGCAAAAAAGTAGTACGTGAAAACTTAAAACTTACTTTACCGCATTTAAACGATGCTGAGCGAAAAGAAATCGAAAAGAAATTCTATAGTCACATGTGCGACATGTTTCTGGAAATGATCAAAACGATGAGCATTTCACCTGAAGAAATGGAAAGAAGGTTTAAAACTACGAATATTGAGATTGTAAACGAGTATGCGAAAAAAGGTAAAAGTACCATTCTGGTAGCTGCGCACTACGCCAGTTATGAATGGCTTTTAACCATGAACACTAAAATTGCTTTTCAGGGTATAGCAGTCTATAAAAAAGTGGCCAACCCCTACTTTGATAAATTGGTTCGAAAAATACGTTCTAAATACGATACGGAACTAGTCGAAACCAGAAAAGCGATTCCAACAATGGCTCAAAACCAGCGTAACGGAATTTTAAGTATGTACGGTTTAGCCAGCGACCAATCGCCTAAACTGGACCGAATTTTCCATTCGATGAAATTTATGGGAATTGAAGTTCCAGTGCATACAGGTGCCGAAATGCTGGCCAAAAAATACGATCTGAGTGTTATTTTTGTAAAAGTAAAAAAAGTAGCCAGAGGGTATTACGAAGCGACCTTTGTACCAATCGCAGACAATCCAAATGATTATAAAAATTTTGACATTACGGAGAAATACTTAAGAGAAGTGGAAAAACAAATTTATGAAGCACCTGAATTCTATTTATGGACGCACAAAAGATGGAAACACAGGATAGAGTAATTTTTTTATGAAATGTGAGATGTAAAATGTGACTTGTGAGTTTTTGGTGTTCAAACCTAAAATACTTTTTCGCTTTTCACTTTTGAGTCTTCAAAATAAAAAAACACCTTTTTCAATATGAAAAAGGTGTTTTTTGTTTGTTATAAGAATGCACATTAAATTCCTGCGATCGCTTTTATTTCATCAATAATTCGAAGTGCCAATACGTCGGCTTTTTCCTGAGAAGGAGCTTCTGTATAAATTCTGATGATCGGCTCTGTGTTTGATTTTCTTAAATGAACCCATTCTGTAGCAAAATCAATTTTCACACCATCAATTGTACTGATATCTTCGTTTTTGTATTTTTCGGTCATGGCTTCTAAAATTGCATCAACATCGATTTGTGGTGTTAATTCAATTTTATTTTTACTCATATAATATTCCGGGTAAGAAGCACGCAATGCCGAAACTGACATCTTTTTATTTGCCAAATGGGTTAAAAATAAAGCAACTCCCACCAAACTATCTCTTCCGTAATGAGATTCCGGATAAATAATTCCACCGTTACCTTCACCTCCAATAATAGCATTGTTTTTCTTCATTAACGCTACCACGTTTACTTCACCTACAGCACTTGCTTCGTATTTCCCACCATGAGCAACAGTTACATCGCGCAAAGCACGGGATGATGACATGTTCGAAACTGTATTCCCCGGAGTTTTACTCAACACATAATCAGCGCAGGCTACCAAAGTATATTCTTCCCCAAACATTTCCCCATCTTCAGAGATAAAAGCCAGACGATCAACGTCCGGATCAACAACTACTCCTAAATGCGCTTTCTCTTTCACTACTAATTCCGAAATATCCGTTAAATGTTCTTTTAATGGTTCCGGATTGTGAGGAAAATGTCCGTTTGGTTCGCAGTATAGTTTTACAACCTCCACACCCATTTGTTCCAATAATTTTGGAATAATAATTCCTCCTGATGAATTTACACCATCAACAACTACTTTGAATTTTGCCGCTTTTACAGCTTCAACATCAACCAAAGGCAAATTCAAAACCTCGTCGATATGAATATCCATATAAGCATCGTTTATTGTAATCTCACCCAAGCTGTCAACATCTGAGAAATCAAAAGCCTCTGCTTCTGCAATTTCAAGAATTTTTGCACCTTCTTCTCCGCTTAAAAACTCACCTTTTGCGTTCAACAATTTCAAAGCGTTCCATTGTTTCGGATTGTGAGAAGCCGTTAAAATAATCCCTCCGTCTGCTTTTTCTAACGGAACAGCTACTTCTACTGTTGGTGTTGTAGAAAGTCCTAAATCAATTACATTAATTCCTAAACCTATTAGCGTATTAACTACAAGATTGTGAATCATTGGTCCTGAAATTCTTGCGTCACGACCAATCACCACCGTTAATTTTTCTTTTGATGTGTTGTTTTTCAAAAAAGTACCGTAGGCTGATGCAAATTTTACAGCATCAACAGGAGTCAGGTTATCTCCTACTTTTCCACCGATTGTTCCTCGTATTCCTGAAATTGATTTTATTAAAGTCATTTTTGTGAGTTATGGTTATTTTTTTATCACAAATATAGAAAAGTTACTAAGATTCTAAGGTGCTAAGATTCTAAGTTTTCAGATTTTAAACATGAAGCTATCTGTCATTCATTAAAACGATGTCAAAAAGTTTTTATACTTTTACTAAAATTACGCAGTGTCTTCACAACTAAGAACCTCACAAACTTTAAAAACACATGAATTTCCTAGCTCATATCTATCTTTCAGGTGAAAATGATTTGATTAAAATTGGCAACTTTATGGCCGATGGAATTCGCGGTAAACAGTTTGAACATTTTCCGGAAGATGTTCAAAAAGGAATTCTTTTACATCGTTTTATAGACACTTATACAGATTCTCATGATATTTTCAGACAAAGCACCAAACGTTTACATGAGAAATACCATCATTATGCAGGCGTAATTGTTGATATTGTCTACGACCATTTTTTAGCCAAAAACTGGGAAAAGTATTCTGATGAAAAACTAGATCGTTTTGTGAACCAATTTTACAAATCGCTGCATGAAAACTATCCTATCCTGACTGAAAAAACACAAGATATGATGCCGTATATGATCAAACAAAACTGGCTTTTGAGTTATCAGACTGTTGAAGGAATACATCAGATTTTAACTCAGATGGACCGAAGGAGATCAAAAAACCAATCCAACATGCAATTTGCCACTGCTGAACTAAAGGAATTCTATCCGGAATTTGAACGTGAATTTACGCTCTTCTTTGAGGATATGAAAAGCCAGGCCAATCAAAAATTACTTTCTCTTTAATACTGCTTTTTACCAAACAAAAGCACCAAATAATACCTTTTAATTTTACATCAACATGAAAAAAATAACTTTCTTATTTACGCTGATCTATATTAGCTGTACTGCACAGCAAAACCCAATAAAGCCAACCGGACTCGTAGTTTCGAAAGCGATGGTGGTTTCGGCACGTGCAGAAGCTTCTAAAGTTGGGGCAGATATCATGAAAAAAGGCGGTAATGCCTTTGACGCAATGGTGGGTACCGAACTGGCACTGGCTGTTGCTTTTCCGTATGCAGGAAATATTGGCGGTGGCGGTTTTATGGTTTACCGAAAAGCCAATGGTGAAGTTGGATCATTGGATTATCGTGAAAAAGCACCACTGGCTGCAACAAAAGACATGTTCCTTGATAAAGACGGAAATGTCATTAAAGGAAAAAGCACCGAAACAGCTTTAGCGATTGGGGTTCCGGGTACTGTTGCCGGAGTTTTTGCGGTTCATAAGAAACTAGGATCTCTTCCGATGTCCGAAATTTTAAAACCTGTTATTGCCCTTGCCGAAAAAGGTGTGATCGTAACCCTAAAACAGCAAAAGCAACTGGAGGCTTATCATGACGCTATTGTAAAAGTAAATGGTCCGAATACGCTTATGGCAGGAAAATTTAAGGAAAATGATACGATCAAATATCCCGCTCTGGCCAGCACTTTAAAGCGTATTCAAAAGAACGGAAAAGATGAATTTTACAAAGGTCAAACTGCTAAAACATTAGTAAATTATATCCAGAAAAAAGGAGGAATCATAACTCTTAAAGATTTAGAAAAATACGAAGCCAAATGGAGAAAACCATTACAGTTTGATTATAAAGAACTGAAAATAATATCCATGGCGCCACCAAGCAGCGGCGGAATTTGTCTGGCTCAAATTATGAAAATGATTAGTCCTTTTTATTTATCCAAAATGGGACACAATACACCGGAATCCATTCAGGTGATCGTTGAAGCTGAACGAAGAGCTTATGCGGACAGAAGTCAGTTTTTAGGCGATCCGGATTTTGTAAAAATTCCGATGAATGCTTTATTGTCTGATGCCTATTTAAAAGACAGAATGTCGAGTTTCAATGCTGAAAAAGCGAGTTTATCTTCTGAAATTAAAGAAGGAAAAGTAACGTACAATGAGAGTACCGAAACGACTCATTATTCAATAGTGGATGCACAAGGAAATGCCGTTGCTGCTACTACAACCATAAATGATGCCTTTGGATCAAAATACTACTGTGATGAATTAGGTTTCTTTTTAAACAATGAAATGGACGATTTTAGTGCAAAACCGGGATCTCCTAATATGTTTGGTTTAGTAGGAAATGAAGCCAACAGTATTGCACCTCAAAAAAGAATGCTGAGCTCAATGACTCCAACAATTGTCGAAAAAAACGGTAAACTCTTTATGGTAGTAGGTACTCCGGGCGGATCGACTATTATCACCTCGGTATTACAGGCAATTTTGAATGTATATGAATATAATTTAAGCATGCAGGAAGCCGTTAATGCTCCACGTTTTCACCATCAGTGGCTTCCGGATCTGATTACATTTGAACCTGGTGCCTTTAGCAACGTTACAATTGACAAGCTAAAAGCAAAAGGATATCTGATCAATGAAAAAAACGCTCCCGTAATTGGTAAACTGGATTGTATTTTGATTCTTCCGGACAATTCTCTTGAAGGCGGGGCTGATTTTCGTGGAGACGATACAGCAGTAGGTTTTTAATTTAGTTCTTTATTTGTATTTATTTATAACATTATAGACTAAATTTGTATTTCCCTAACCATTTACAAACGGCATGCTAAAAAAATATTTTAGAAAACTAGAAAACATTATCGCTTTAGGACAATCGTTAATGACCCCGAAGCAATTTATTTTCCTGTCAAGCGTTTTAATTGGTATTTCCTGCTCTTTGGCGGTAATTGTTTTAAAAACTTTTGCCCATAGCGTTTTTTCATTTGCCACTTATATCAACGGAATTTTAAAACTAAGCTTTATTAATAGTATCCTGCCGATTATCGGTATTGTACTTACTGTATTTGTGATCAAAAGGGTTTTGAACGGAAGTATCGAAAAAGGAACTTCACAAATACTATATGCCGTTGCAAAAAAAGCAAGTATAATTCCCAGAAAACAAATGTATGCACAAATCGTTACCAGTTCGTTAACGGTTGGTCTGGGAGGTTCTGCTGGTTTGGAAAGTCCTATTGTGATTACGGGAGCTGCTTTTGGATCGAATTTCGCCCAAAATTACAGACTCCCTTATAAGGATAGGACTTTGCTCATTGGCTGTGGTGTTGCTGCCGGAATTGCCGCGGCTTTTAATGCTCCTATTGCAGGAGTTCTTTTTGCCATCGAAGTTTTGTTAGTAGACGTAAGCATATCTGCCTTTACTCCTATTATGATTTCGGCTGCGACAGGCGCTTTAGTTTCAGCCATCGTCTTAGACGAAACCATTCTATTATCTTTCAAAAAACAGGAAGCTTTTAATTATCATAATATTCCGTTTTATGTTCTTTTAGGGATACTAACTGGTTTCATGGCTGTTTATTATGCCCGAAATTTTCAAAAAATTGAACATTATTTTGCCAGTCTAAAAATAGGAGCCTATAAAAAAGCCTTAATAGGCTCTTCGCTATTGGCCTTACTTATTTTTATTTTTCCAACATTATTTGGTGAGGGTTACGAGAGTATCAAAACGCTATCTGAAACTGATCCGGGGAAAATATTAAACAATACTTTATTTGAAGATTTCAGAAACAATCAGTGGGTTTTACTGTTGTTTGTAGGATGCACCATGATGGTCAAAGTTTTTGCTTCGGCACTTACCCTCGGAAGCGGCGGAAATGGTGGTAACTTTGCTCCCTCTCTATTTCTGGGGTCCTATTTGGGGTACTTTTTCTCTAAGTTTATTAGTCTAATTGGTCTGTCAAAACTTCCTATTAGTAATTTTACAATGGTTGGAATGGCCGGAATCTTAAGTGGGTTGTTTCATGCTCCGCTAACCGCCATTTTCTTAATTGCCGAAATTACGGGTGGTTACAGCTTAATGATTCCGCTAATGATTGTATCTTCAATCAGTTTCGCCATTTCAAAACGTTTTGAAAAATATTCCTTAGACGTTAAGGGCCTAGCTAAAAAAGGACACGCTTTTACAAGTAATAAGGATTCCAATATATTATCTACCTTAGATATTGATACGATCATCCAATGTGATTACCTAACGGTGCATCCGGATGAAAATTTAGGCAAATTGGTCGATCTTATCTCACACTCCAACCAAGTGGTCTTCGCTGTCGTAAACAATGAGAAGGAACTCGTTGGTATTGTTCATTTTAATGATATTCGTGAAATTATTTTTAATGCTTATCGTGTTAAATATACTGCCATTAAAGATGTAATGAAAACACCGTTAGTCACTATTTCTTCTTCTGACAGTATGGAAATTGTGATGAGTAAATTCGAACAGTCCAAAACAGCCTTTCTTCCCGTTATCCGCAACGAAAAATATTATGGATTCATTTCCAAATCGATAGCACTTGAAGCCTATAGAACCAAACTGCGTTCTATGACAATTGAGTAGTCTTAATATCGGATAGGTTAATTTTTTGGATTATCCGATATTAAGAAGTACTTTTGTTGGGTAATGTGGGATATCGACTTAACATATAGAACTGAATTTCAATCTACCTTTGATCGATTGTATCAAAAAAGGCTCGATCTGCAAAACAGCAGACCACTGCCCAACATTGCTTTGCATAAAATCAGAGAAAGTTTATCTTTAGAGTGGACCTACAATTCGAACAGCATCGAAGGTAACACTATGAGCTTACGCGAAACACAAATGGTCATTCAGGAAGGCATTACCATCAAAGGAAAATCGCTTCGGGAACATTTTGAAACCCACAATCATGATAAGGCGATTGATTATCTGTATGAAATTATAGACGATACCTACAAACTCCGAAGCATTGATATTTTGTCGATTCACGGATTAGTTTTGCGTTCTATTGAAGATGATTTTGCCGGTCGTTTGCGCAATGGCGGAGTTCGAATTTCCGGAGCAAATTTTATGCCGCCCAATGCCAACAAAGTTTCAGATTATCTCGATGAATTAATTGATTTTATCAATACAAATCCATTAGATCTCAACGATATTGAATTGGCTACGATTTATCATCATAAGTTGGTCTGGATTCATCCTTTTTTTGATGGAAATGGCCGTACAGTGCGCTTAAGTATGAATTTATTGCTAATGCGTTGTGGCTTTCCTCCGGCTATTATCCTAAAAAATGACCGAAAGAAATATTACGAAGCCCTTAATCAGGCAAACAATGGCAATTATCAGAAATTAACTCTTTTGATGTGTCAAGCTTTAGAACGAACTTTAAATATCTATCTAAATGCAATGCCGGGCAACGATTACGATTATCAAAAAATATCTGATATTGTAAGCGAACCTGAAACCCCATACGGTCAGGAATATGTAAGTTTACTTGCCAGAACAGGTAAAATAGATGCTTATAAAGAAGGCCGAAACTGGTACACTACCAAAGAAGCCATCGAAGAATATATGCTTACACGCAAAAGAAAACGCTAACTTTGGTTAGCGTTTTTTGTTACTATTTGTAACATAAACTTTTACAATCCAGTATAAAAAGAACAAATCAAAGTGGTAACTTTGCCTTTTGCTCAAATTTATGTTAGAAAAAGACAATACTATTGAAGTTCTTGGTGCAAGAGTTCATAATCTAAAAAATATAGACATTTCAATTCCGCGTGAAAAACTGGTAGTTATTACCGGTCTGTCGGGCTCAGGAAAATCATCTTTGGCATTTGATACTATTTATGCCGAAGGACAGCGTCGCTATGTAGAAACTTTTTCGGCTTATGCCAGACAGTTTCTAGGAGGCCTGGAGCGTCCCGATGTAGATAAAATCGACGGACTTTCTCCCGTAATTGCAATTGAACAAAAAACAACCAGTAAAAGTCCGCGTTCCACTGTTGGAACTATTACAGAAATCTACGATTTCCTAAGACTTCTTTACGCCAGAGGTGCCGACGCGTACAGCTACAATACGGGAGAAAAAATGGTTTCTTATTCTGACGAGCAAATCAAAGATTTAATCATACAGGATTTTAACGGAAAACGTATCAATATATTAGCTCCTGTAATTAAGGCCAGAAAAGGTCATTATGCAGAGTTATTCCAACAAATTACCAAACAAGGTTTTCTAAAAGTACGTGTCAATGGTGAAGTTCAGGATTTAGTTTCCGGAATGAAACTCGACCGTTACAAAACGCACGATATTGAAATTGTAGTCGACAGAATGCTGATTGAAAATACCGAAGACAATCAGAAACGTCTTTCTGAGAGCATCAATACGGCGATGCACCATGGAGAAAACGTTTTGATGATTTTGGATCAGGATACTAATGAAGTACGCTATTTCAGTAGAAATCTGATGTGCCCTTCGACGGGTATTTCGTATCAAAATCCTGAACCCAATTTATTCTCCTTCAACTCTCCCAAAGGAGCTTGTCCACATTGCAACGGTTTAGGAACGGTACACGAAATCAATGTCAAAAAAATTATTCCAAATCCGAAATTATCTATTAAAGCGGGAGGTTTTGCTCCCCTTGGCGAATACAAATCTTCGTGGATATTTAAACAATTAGAAGTTATTGGTGAAAAGTATGGTTTTAAAATAACAGATCCTATTGAGAAAATTTCTGAAGAAGCCATGAATACAATTCTACATGGCGGAAAAGAGAAATTCACCGTAAATTCTAAAGACCTTGGCGTAACCCGCGATTACAAAATAGATTTTGAAGGAATTTCCCATTTCATCAAAAATCAATATGATGAAAGTGCCTCCACCACGATTAAACGTTGGGCAAAAGATTTCATGGACGAAGTTAATTGTCCCGTTTGTGAAGGTTCCCGTCTGAAAAAGGAAGCTCTGTTTTTCAAGATTAATGAAAAAAATATCACTGATTTGTGTGATATGGATATTTCTGATTTAACCACCTGGTTCCTGGATTTACATACCCATCTGACTGACAAACAAATCCTGATTGCTTCAGAGGTCGTTAAAGAAATCAAGGATCGTTTAAACTTCCTGATGAATGTTGGTTTGAATTATCTGGCTTTAAGCCGAAGTTCAAAATCACTTTCAGGAGGCGAAGCGCAGCGTATTCGTCTGGCTACTCAAATTGGATCACAGCTGGTTGGTGTCTTGTACATTCTGGATGAACCTAGTATTGGCTTGCATCAGAGAGATAATGAAAAATTGATTAAATCACTAGAACAATTACGTGATATCGGGAACTCGGTTATTGTGGTTGAACATGATAAAGACATGATCGAAACTGCCGATTATGTAATTGACATTGGTCCAAAAGCCGGTAAATATGGTGGTGAAATCATCAGCATTGGAACTCCAAAAGAAACCTTAAAATCTAATACTATTACCGCTCAATACCTGAACGGTAAAATGAAACTGGAGATTCCAAAGGAACGTCGCAAAGGAAACGGTAAATCACTAAAACTTACAGGAGCGACCGGAAACAACCTGAAAAATGTTTCGATCGAATTGCCTTTAGGACAATTGATTTGCGTGACAGGTGTTTCGGGGAGTGGAAAATCAACTCTAATTAACGAAACACTCTATCCTATTTTAAACGCTTACTATTTTAATGGTGTTAAAAAACCGCAACCGTATAAAAAAATTGAGGGATTAGAACATATCGATAAAGTAATTGATATCGACCAGAGTCCGATTGGAAGAACTCCGCGTTCGAATCCGGCGACCTATACCGAAGTTTTTACAGAGATTAGAAACCTGTTTACTATGACTTCCGAAAGTATGATTCGTGGTTATAAAGCAGGGCGTTTTAGTTTTAACGTAAAAGGCGGACGCTGCGAAACCTGCGAAGGATCTGGGGTTAGAACTATCGAAATGAACTTTTTACCAGATGTCTACGTAGAATGCGAAACCTGTCAGGGCAAGCGTTTTAACAGAGAAACACTCGAAATTCGATACAAAGGAAAATCAATTTCAGATGTTTTAAACATGACCGTTGATGAGGCAGTTCCATTTTTCGAAAACATTCCGAAAATCTATCGAAAAGTAAAAACTATTCAGGATGTTGGATTAGGATATATTACACTCGGACAACAAAGCACAACATTATCCGGCGGAGAAGCACAACGCATCAAACTGGCTGGTGAGTTATCCAAAAAAGATACCGGAAACACCTTTTATATTCTGGACGAACCTACGACTGGATTGCATTTTGAAGACATTCGTGTTTTGATGGACGTGATTAATAAATTGGTAGACAAAGGAAATACAATCCTGGTAATCGAACACAATATGGACGTGATTAAACTTGCCGATTATATTATCGATATTGGTCCTGAAGGCGGAAAAGGCGGTGGACAATTGATCGCCAAAGGAACTCCGGAAGAAGTTGCGAAAAGCAAAAAAAGTTATACCGCTAAATTCTTGAAAAAGGAATTAGAATAATAAAATCATTGTCAAGGTTTGTCACTTTGGCAATGATTTTTCTTTTGTCAATTGATATAATTGCAGAAAATACTATTGACCGAACCTACGGTTCTATCTATTATTTCGTTTGATTTATATGACGGATTAAAATCCATCTCTACAAAATGGATCGAGCCGATGGCTCTACTTGCGTGGAAAAAGAAATTCCGCAGGAATTATATTTTTATTTCAACGAATTTAAATTCGTTGAAATAAAAAATCACATCAAAACAAGTTCCAAAGGAACGACCTATTTATAGCAACGGATTTCAATCCGTTGAAATAAAAAATCACAACAAAATAAGTTCCGAAGGAACAACATATTTGTAACAACGGATTTTAATCCGTTGAAATAAAGAAACCATCACAAAAGAGAGTTCCATCAGAACGATATATATTTATCCGTAAATCAAAACCTTTTAAGACAAGATAAAGAATTACCACAAAACCGTCTTAATTTACTGATAATGAATAACAACTCAATACCCCCTTTTATTTAGATGCTATATTTAAATTAATAAATTTTATTTTTTGCACCAATTCACAAAAAAAGGCTTAATTTAGCTAGCCTTTTTGTCAAAATCTCAAATTTTGACAGTGCTTTTTTTGATAGAAAAACAACAATTCGATCAAAAATATGTAAACAGGCACCACTCTTTTGTCCATGCTAAAAAGAGAACAATTTTAAAAAAATATAAATTATAAAATACCTAAAATGAGATTAGAAGATTTTGATAATGATGAGGATAAAGTAATTCAGGACCGTTTAAAACAAAAAACGTGGAATGAAATCAGAACGAATGACAGCTGGGCGATTTTTAAAATCATGGCTGAATTTGTAAACGGTTACGAAAGTATGGGGCGTATTGGTCCATGCGTATCGATTTTCGGTTCAGCAAGAACAAAACCAGAAGACAAATACTATTTATTAGCCGAGAAAATTGCTTATAAAATCAGCAAAGCAGGTTATGGAGTAATCACAGGAGGTGGTCCCGGAATCATGGAAGCCGGAAACAAAGGAGCTCACTTAGGTGGTGGAACTTCGGTTGGATTAAACATCGAATTGCCTTTTGAGCAACATTTCAATCCTTATATCGACCACGATAAAAACCTTAATTTCGATTATTTCTTTGTGAGAAAAGTAATGTTCGTAAAATATTCACAAGGTTTTGTGGTAATGCCGGGAGGTTTTGGAACTCTTGACGAAATGTTCGAAGCCATCACTTTGATTCAAACTAAAAAAATTGGAAAATTCCCTATTATATTAGTTGGAGTTGAATTCTGGTCAGGATTAATCGAATGGGTTAAAACTGTACTGGTAGAAAAAATGCACACGGTTAGCCCTGAAGATTTGAACTTATTTAAAATTGTAGACACTGAAGACGAAGTAGTTGACGTATTGGATAAATTCTACAAAAAGTACGATTTGAGTCCAAATTTCTAATAGAGACATCTGTCTTTTAAACGAATTTGAAAATTTAAATTTCGCACTTAGCCGTTAAAAACTGAGACAAATATAGTACTGTGTATGATTCAGTTAAATAAAATACTACAAAAATTAAAAGCTGTTTTTTAAACAGCTTTTTTTATACTATTTTTACAAAAAACCAGAATCATTATTTACTTGTGAGTTTATTTATAATTCTAATCATTTGCTCTATCCTTGAAATCATTTTATAAAATTATATTCTATCTTTTTGTTCTATTAAGCTCGATAAAACAATATGCGCAACATCAGTCTAAGATGGAAGTCGCTGTTAACATAGAACTCAAAACCCTGAATATCAAACAGGATATCACTTATCACAACACTTCAAATGATTCTTTGATTTCAATAGTTCTTAACGATTGGAACAATGCTTTTTCTGATAAAAACACACCATTAGCCAGACGATTTTCTGATGAATTTTACAGAGGTTTCCACTTAGCAAAAACTTCTGAAAGAGGGAGCACAACTGTTTTGGGGCTTACTGATTCAGACAATTCCGCACTTGAATGGGAAAGAACTGAAAAAAATCCCGATTATATCGTAGTAAAACTAAATAAAAAATTACGTCCGGGAGAAAAAATTGACTTGCACTTAATTTATATTGCCAAAATACCAAGTGACAAGTTTACTCGTTATGGTTTTGATCAAAATGGAGGAATGAATTTAAAAGACTGGTTCATAACTCCTGCCCGTTTTGAGAATCACCGTTTTATGAAATACGACAATTTCAATTTGGACGATATTACCAATGCAAGTACAGATTACGAACTTGAAATAAAAATCCCCAACCAGTATGCTATAACGACTGATTTGAATCCGGTTTCGAAAGACACTACTAACTCTTCCTTTAAAACGTACCAGTTCTCAGGAAAAAACAGAACTGATTTTAGTCTGTTCATCGAAAAACAAAATGGTTTCACAAGTTACGATAACGGATCACTTGAGGTACTTACAAATCTTAAAAACAAAAGACTAACCGAAATTCAAAGTGCGATTATCATCAATAAAGTAGTTACTTTTGCGAACTCTTTTATTGGAAAGTATCCACACCAAAGAATCACTGTTTCTCAGGTAGATTACGATCGAAATCCATTCTACGGACTGAACCAGCTGCCTTCGTTTATCAGTCCGTTTTCAGATGAATTTGTTTTTGAAATTACATTCCTGAAAACCTATCTGAATAACTACCTTAAAAACAGTCTGCGTCTGGACCCCAGAAAAGACAACTGGGTTTATGACGGGATTCAGATTTATGCGATGATGAAGTACATCGAAGAAAATCATCTGGATCAAAAAATGCTTGGAAGGCTCTCTGACATGAAACTCTTTTCTGGTTTTAACATCACTAATTTGACTTTCAACGAGCAATACAGCTATTACTATATGTTAATGGCTCGTAAAAATCTGGATCAGCCTTTGGGTGATCCGAAAAATACTTTAATCAAATTCAACGAACAAATCGCGAGTAAATATCGTGCAGGTTTAATTTTTAGCTATTTAGATGATTATTTAAATCACAATATTGTTCCCGAAAGTGTGCAGGAATTCTACGATTTAAATAAAACGGAACAAACAAACCGATACGATTTAGAAAAAATACTAACCAAAAAAAGTCCAAAAAAGATTGACTGGTTTTTTAACACCATTATAGGATCACGTGACATCATCGATTATAAGTTCACCCATGTTTCTAGAACGAAAGACACTGTCGCTTTTCGAATTAAAAACAGAACCGGCATCTATGCTCCTATTCCTATATATGGAATTAATAAAAATGAAGTTGTTTTTAAAGAATGGGTCGAACCAAAAACTGCCGATTCAACCTATATTTTTGAAAGAAAAAATGCCGACAAAATTGTCATCAACTATGACAATGAGGTTCCGGAATACAATCAAAGAAACAATTGGAGGTCTATAAAAAGCTTGGTTATTACTAATCGTCCTATCAAGTTTAATTTTGCCAAAGATCTCGAAGACCCTTATTACAATCAAATTTTATACATACCGACTCTTAATTATAACTATTACGACGGTCTGACTCCCGGTATGCGTCTTCACAACAAAACAATTTTAGACAAACCTTTTACGTTTGATATCGAACCGGCTTATTCCATTAATGCGAAAACTTTTTCCGGTTCTTCCTCATTTTCCTGGAATCAATACTATCGAAACAGCACCTTATATAATGTACGCTATTCCCTAAGCCAAAATTATTACCACTACGCTCCTGATGCCACCTATTTGAGGCTGAATCCGATGGTACAGTTTAGAATACGTGAAGAAAATTTCAGAGATAACCGAAAACAACTGATCATGTTCAGACAGGTTATTGTAAATCGTGAAGCAAGTACTTACATCAAAGACAATTCCACTCCAAATTATTCTGTTTTTAATGCCCGTTACGTTAATACAAAAATGGAGCTGGTAAATCATTTTAATTTTATGACGGATGTTCAGTTCTCAGGAAAATTTGGAAAAGTAGCTGCAGAAATTGAATACAGAAGACTTTTTGAAAACAATCGCAAACTAAATTTAAGATTGTACGCCGGAAGCTTTTTATACAATCGAACAAACTCTGATTATTTTAGTTTTGGTTTAGACCGACCTTCTGATTATATGTTTGATTACAATTTTTTCGGCAGATCAGAAAGTACCGGAATTTTCAGTCAGCAATATATAATAGCCGAAGGTGGTTTTAAATCTAAAATAGCACCAAGATATGCCAATCAATGGATGGCTACCCTAAATGCGAGCTATGCTATTTGGAACTGGATTGAGGTTTACGGAGATGTAGGTTTAATGAGAAGCAAGCATCAAAGCGAAAATTTCAGATATGATAGTGGTATCCGGTTAAATTTAGTTCCGGATTATTTTGAATTGTACTTTCCGGTTTATTCTAATAACGGATGGGAGATTTCGCAAAATAAATACAGTGAAAAAATACGATTTATTGTCACATTTTCACCAAAAACATTACTTAATCTTTTTACTAGAAAATGGCTTTAATCGAATGAATTAGTTATAAAAACATAAATTATTCGCACTAAAAAAACAAAAAAACTAAATATCACTTAAAAAACACACCCTGTTTTAGCAATTTAATTACATATAATTAAATTATATTTACTTTAATGAATTATGATTATTGATACTTTTTAATTATTTTTGCTCCGAAACATTACCCATTTGAGATTATGATTAAAGAAAAAAATAATACTACACTTACTTTCGAAGATTTCAAAACTGAAGTAATGAACGACTATAAAATTGCGGTTACGAGCCGTGAATGTAGTCTTTTAGGACGTAAAGAGGTATTGACTGGGAAAGCCAAATTTGGAATATTTGGAGACGGTAAAGAAGTTCCGCAACTTGCTATGGCGAAAGCCTTCAAAAATGGAGATTTTCGTTCCGGATACTACCGCGATCAGACTTTTATGATGGCTATTGGCGAATTGACTCCAAAACAGTTTTTCGCAGGTTTATATGGTCATACCGATTTAGATTTTGATCCAATGTCTGCCGGAAGACAAATGGGAGGACACTTTGTAACACATAGTTTAAACGAAGACGGCTCCTGGAAAGATTTAACAAAACAAAAAAATTCAAGCGCAGATATATCTCCTACAGCCGGGCAAATGCCAAGGTTATTAGGATTGGCTCAGGCTTCCAAAATCTACAGAAATGTTGACGGAATTACTATTAAAGATAAATTTACAGTAGACGGAAACGAAGTTGCCTGGGGAACTATTGGAAATGCCAGTACATCTGAAGGCTTGTTCTTTGAAACTATAAACGCTGCGGGAGTTCTACAAGTTCCAATGGTAATGAGTGTTTGGGATGATGAATACGGAATTTCGGTTCACGCCAGACATCAGACCACAAAAGAAAATATTTCTGAGATCTTAAAAGGATACCAACGTGATGAGGATTCCAAAGGTTATGAAATTTTCAGAGTTAAAGGCTGGGATTATGCTGAATTGGTTTCGACCTACGAAAGAGCCGGTGCTATTGCACGTGAAGAACATATTCCGGTTTTAATTCACGTAAACGAATTAACACAACCGCAAGGACATTCTACTTCCGGTTCACACGAACGTTATAAAAACGCAGAGAGACTGGCTTGGGAAAAAGATTTTGACTGTATTCGCCAAATGCGTTTGTGGATGATTGCCATCAACATTGCATCTCCGGAAGAATTAGCTGAAATTGATTTTGACTTGAAAAAAGAGGTTCTTGAAGCTAAAAAAGAGGCTTGGAATTCTTTCATCAATCCAATTATTGAAGATCAGAAAAATCTTTTGGCTTTATTAGGGCAAATTGCTGAAGCCAGCATCAATCATAAAGAAAGAATACAAAAATATATTTCGGAATTAAGCGCTATTAAATCACCTTTAAAAAAGGAAATGCTTGCCATAGCAAGAAAGATATTGCGTTTTATCGAAGTACCAAACAGTAAGGTTTTATTATCCAACTGGATTACAAATTATATTGAAATTACACAACCAAGATTCAGCAGTAACTTATACTCTGATTCTGATTTAAATGTATTTTCAGTTGAAAAAGTACTTCCAAAATACGCCGAAGACGCGAAAGCGGACCTGGACGGAAGAATGATTTTACGTGATAACTTTGATGCCTTGTTTACCAAATATCCGGAGACTTTGATTTTTGGTGAAGATGTTGGAAACATTGGTGACGTAAATCAAGGATTGGAAGGTATGCAGGAAAAATACGGAGAACTTCGTGTTGCCGATATCGGAATCCGTGAAGCTACCATCATTGGTCAGGGAATTGGTATGGCTTTAAGAGGTCTGCGTCCGATTGCTGAGATTCAATATTTAGATTATTTACTATATGCCATCCAAATCATGAGCGATGATTTGGCAACATTACAATACAGAACAGTAGGAAAGCAAAAAGCACCGTTAATCATCAGAACCCGTGGACACCGTTTAGAAGGTATCTGGCATTCAGGTTCTCCAATGGGAATGATTATTAATGCCATTCGTGGTATTCACGTTTTGGTTCCAAGAAACATGACTCAGGCCGCAGGATTCTACAACACCCTTTTAGAATGTGATGAACCGGCTTTAGTAATCGAATGTCTGAACGGTTACCGTTTAAAAGAAAAAACACCTTTAAACTTTGGTGAATTCAAAACGCCGATTGGTGTAGTTGAAACGTTAAAAGAAGGTTCAGATATTACACTTGTTTCTTACGGATCGACTCTAAGATTGGTAGAGCAGGCAGCTGTTGAATTGTTAGATTTAGGCATTGACTGTGAAGTTATCGACATTCAGTCTCTTCTTCCTTTTGACATCAATAAGGATATTGTAAAAAGTATTGCCAAAACCAACCGTTTGCTTGTAATTGACGAAGATGTTCCTGGTGGAGCTTCAGCGTTTATTTTACAGCAAATTATGGAAGAACAGGATGCTTACCATCATTTA
This sequence comes from Flavobacterium tructae, assembly GCF_002217475.1. Taxonomy (GTDB): domain Bacteria; phylum Bacteroidota; class Bacteroidia; order Flavobacteriales; family Flavobacteriaceae; genus Flavobacterium; species Flavobacterium tructae. Next base: position 113,449 of record NZ_MUHH01000018.1, on the reverse strand, counting down.
GACAGTAAACCGCAAACGCTTGCTGCAAAAGAGCACAGACCGGCTTACGGAACTGATGGTGACTATTTCTCAAAACCTTCTGCAGAAGATATTTTTGAAAAAGTCTACAGCATGATGCACGAAGTTAACCCTTCTAAATATCCAGCTTTATACTAAGAATTTAGCTCATTATACAAAAACTCCCCAAAAGAAAATATTTCGTTTGGGGAGTTTTTTTTAGTTTCAAGTTTCAGGTTTGAAGTTTCATGTTTCAAGTTTCAGGTTTGAAGTTTCATGTTTCAAGTTTCAAGTTTCAGGTTCCACATCTCACATTTTACAAGCTTCCTGCTTAACCTGCTTCAATCAAATATCCTTTAAAATAGCTCTTGCTTTTTCTAAATCCTCAACAGTATCAATTCCGATTCCGACATGAGTGGTTTCTACCATTTTAATACGTTTCCCGAATTCTAAATAACGTAATTGTTCTAATTTCTCAGAAGCTTCCAAAGATTTCATCGGCAGACTGTAAAAATCCAATAAAGCCTGTTTTCTAAAAGCATAAATTCCAATGTGTTGAAAATAACGTACCCCAACATCTTTATCTCTTGGATACGGAATTACTGATCTCGAAAAATACAAAGCAAACTGCGACTGATCGACCACCACTTTTACATTATTCGGATTGTTAATTTCAGTTTCATCGGTAATCTCACGCATTAAAGAAGCCAGATCTATTTTGCGTTCTCTATCGTCTTTAAACACAGACAAAACCTGTTCTAAAGGTCCGGCTTCAGTAAAAGGTTCATCTCCTTGTACATTTACCACAATATCAACATCAAGACCCGCAACCGCTTCTGCAATTCGATCACTTCCCGATTCATGTTCTTTAATACTCATAATAGCTTTCCCGCCCTGATTTACAATTTCATTATAAATTAAATCGGAATCAGTTACCACAAATACATCGTCAAATAATTTTGTAGCGACGGTTGCCTCATACGTTCTTAAAATCACGGTTTTCCCTCCTAAATCCTGCATTAGTTTAGCAGGAAAACGTGTTGATGCATATCGTGCCGGAATTACAGCTATAATCTTCATTTTATTTTTCTTTTATAAACTTCTAAACAAATGTAACTATTCAAAACTAATAAGTTTAAAAAAAATATTCTTTGTCGCAATTTACAAATCTGAAGAACAGCCCCTTAAAAAATGCATTATATTTATCAGAAAAAACCACTATGAAAAAACACCTGATTTTGCTCTTGCTTTTGTTAAACTTAACTTTTATTCCCTCGGCCTTCTGCCAAAAAAAACCTACTATAAACAATGCCTTTACAGATCGTATTTTCAACGGACAGGGATATCAGCCTGCTTCCAGCCTGAAATGGAAATTTAAAACCGATGGTAAAATTTTCTCCTCACCGGTTGCAAAAAACGGTATTGTTTATATTGGCAGCGAAGATGGTTTTCTTTACGCTGTTGAAGAAAACTCAGGCAAAACAAAGTGGAAATTCAAAACTAACGGAGCTATCCACAGCACTCCCGGCATCTTTGAAAATACTGTTTTCTTTGGAAGTTTTGACGGAAACTATTACGCGGTAAACACTCAAAACGGGAAATTAATCTGGAAATTTAAAACCGGTGGAGAACATTGGTTTGGAGAAAAAGGCATATTTGGACTGAAGCCGGAAACCCAATACATGGAAGATTTATGGAGTTTTTATCTTTCGTCTCCTGTAGTTTACAAAAAAGAAAAACAAGCCGTTGTGTTATTTGGCAGCAGTGACGGAAATGTTTATTCGCTGGACGCCAAAACAGGAAGTTTAAAATGGAAGTTTAAAACCAATGGCCCCGTACACGGAACTCCGGTAATCGATCAGAATAAAATTTACGTTGGCGGCTGGGATGCTGTTCTCTACGCCTTAAACATAGAAACCGGTAAGGAGATCTGGCGCTTTGCAACAGGAACAAAACCAGGTTTTAAAGGAATCCAATCGTCGGCAGCTGTTGCAGATGGAAAAGTCTTTTTTGGAGCCAGAGAACCATTCTTCTTTGCTCTTGAAGCCGAAACCGGAAAATTGGTTTGGAAATACGATGCCGAAAATTCCTGGGTTTTAAGTACTGCAGTTATTCAGAATAATACGGTTTATGTAGGAACTTCAGACACCTATGCCCTACTGGCTCTAGATGCCAGAAATGGCGCCGAAAAATATCGATTTAAAACGAATGGCTACATCTATGATTCTCCCGCTATAGCCGGAAGTACAATTTATTTTGGTGATTTTACAGGCAATTTCTTTAGTCTGGACCTTCTTTCTAACGGGAAAAAATCTAAAACCATAAGTACTGAGAACCGTAAGCAATTTGCTGCTTCTGTCTTAAAAAATGATTTATTAGATTCTGGTCACGCTGCGCACTATACAGACCTTTCTATATATGAAAACAATAAAAAAGCAATGGATGAATTGTACAAACTGGGATCGATTGTTTCTTCGCCATTTATCAGCAACAATACGGTTTACTTCGGAAGTGCTGACGGTTATCTGTATGCGTATAACTTAGAAAAAGAATCATAAATTAGGATACCACAGAGCTTCACAAAGATGCCACAGAGATTCACAGAGTTTTTTTGTGCTGCGTAATTTTTCTCACGCAGATTTTGCAGATCCAGCAGATTTTTCATCATAGAATGCGTAATAGATTTTTCCAAATTTAATCTGCCTAAATCTGCAAAATCTGCGAGAAACCTTTTTATATAATATTTAGCAACAAATTACTTGAGAATCGCCGACAGTTATTTCGATCACTATAACCTAGAAGAAGAGAAAATAATCTTAGCGAATCTCCGTGGCATCTTTGTGCATCTCTGCGTAATAACCCGCAGAGATGCACAAAATCACATCATATTATTTTTACCGATGTCATACTCAAAGAACCAGCCAATAGTTTATCATTAAACAAACTAAGTTCTTCCGACTTTTCTTTTAATCCCAAAGTATATAGTAATGGCAGATAATGCTCAGGAGTAGGAATTGCCAATTGAGTTGCTTTATTCATTTTTTCGAAGTCAATCAAAGGCTGAAAATTATCGTCCAATAAGTAACTGTTGATGGTTTCCCGCGCCTCAATTGCCCAATCGTAACCGTAATTGTCTTTATCAAAGTTCCGGAAATCGACCAATCGCAAATTATGAACAATGTTTCCGCTTCCAATAATCAAAACTCCTTTGCGGCGTAACGATTGCAGCTTTTGTGCCAACTCAAAATGATATTGTCCTGACTTCGTATAATCAATACTCAACTGAATTACGGGAACATTCGCTTCCGGATACAGATGTTTGATCACACTCCAGGCACCATGATCCAGTCCCCAGTGCTCATCTAAATCGACATGAACAGGTTCTAATATTTTTTTTGTCTCCTGAGCCAATTCCGGACTTCCTTTTGCAGGATACTGCACCTCAAAAAGAGCTTGAGGAAATCCTCCGAAATCGTGAATCGTTCTGGGCATTTGCATCGCAGTCACTTTGGTACCATTGGTAAACCAGTGAGCCGAAATACACAAAATGGCATTAGGCTGCGGCAATGTTTTTGCCAGATTTCGAAAACCGGTCACAAACTGATTTTCTTCAATCGCATTCATGGGACTTCCGTGTCCTAAAAACAAAACCGGCATTTTATCAGTATTCGAAAACGAAGATGAAATCGAATGTAAGTCGTTTAGTGTTGTCATAGTAAATGGTTATAACACGAATTTCACAGATCTTACCAATACTAAATCTAAAAAATTCGTGACAGTTAGTAAAATTCGTGTTTTATTCCTCGAAACTCTCGTCTTTAAACCCTATCAAATATAACTTATTTTTAGCACGTGTCATAGCCGTATACAGCCATCTGATGTAATCGCGGTCAATTCCGTTTGGTAAATACGGCTGCTCGATAAAAACAGTATTCCATTGTCCACCCTGCGATTTATGACAGGTAATCGCATAGGAGAACTTCACCTGTAAACCGTTAAAATATTCGTTTTCTTTTACTTTCTGAAACTTCTTGTATTTGGTACTTTCACTTTCATAATCTTTCATTACTTCCTCATACAAACGATTGGATTCTTCGTAGGTTAAAGATGGAGATTCACTTTTTATGGTATCTAAAATCAATACCGTTTCAAAAGGCTTTTGGTCCGGATAATCGACCATTCTGATTTTTACCTTTGCAAAATTAAATCCGTACAATTCTTTGATTCCAAAAAGCTCCAGAACTTCGATAATATCTCCATTGGCAATAAATCCTGCCTCATCTGTTTCTTTCAGCCAGAAATAATTATTCTTAACCACCATCAAGAAATCTCCTGCCGACAGTTCACTTTCTTTAAATAAAATTCTGGTTCGGATTTGCTCGTTATACTGATTGGCTCTTTTATTCGAGCGAACAATAAAAGCGGTATCTTCAATACTATAATTACTGTAAGCCATATTGATAGCATCCTGAATGTCATACCCGTCCGTCAATCGAACAATATCTTTGAATCCTCTAACATTAAATCTAAACTCAGTAATAAAACTTTCCTTCAGCAATTCTCTTAGTTCTGTTGCATTGAACAAAATTCCCGAACTTTCTTCCTGACGCATTACCTCGTCCAGCTCGATATGTTCGACTTCTTTACCATAGTGAATCCCTAAAGTATGCGTATCCAAAGCCGGGCTAATATCCATATTTACAGGAGGAAGCTGAGCAGTATCTCCTAAAAGAATCATTTTACAATTGGTTCCCGAATAGACATAGGTAATCAAATCATCCAGCAGTGATCCGTTATCGTACAATTTTGAATCGGAATTATTATCAGAAATCATCGAGGCCTCATCGACGATAAAAATGGTGTTTTTATGTTTATTGAGCTGTTTGGTAAAAGCTACACCTCCACCGGAAGATTTTTTCGGAAAATATATTTTTTTATGAATCGTAAATGCGGGTGTATTTGAATAACTGGCGATTACCTTTGCTGCACGTCCCGTTGGCGCCAGCAAGACAAACTTTTTGTTAATATCCCCTAAATTGTTCACTATGGTCGAAATCACAGTTGTTTTTCCCGTTCCTGCATATCCTTTCAAAACAAAAATGGTGTCGTTAGCCGGTTCGGTTAAAAAAATAGCGATTTTTTGAAAAAAAATATCCTGCTTATAAGTTGGTGCAAATGGAAATTTTTTTTGCAAAACGCCGTAAAACAATGCTGAATTCATAGGGTCAATTTAAGATCCAAAGTTCGTCTTTTTAAATGGCAATGCCAATTTAAAATTATAACCCCGGCAGAATTCATAAAGAACCCTAAATTTATTTTTCAAAAAAAACTTTTCTTAACTTTCTTTTAAAATGAATGTGAAATTGTTTTTTGAAATTGCAATTATTATTGTTCCTTTTTAATTTGTAAGTTTGTGGTCGCCTAAAATTCCTTCTTGTAAAACAGGTAACGAATTGTAAATCAATATGTCATTACAAAACACTAACATCACTTCAAAAAATTACAAAAAGCTTTCTATTCAGGTTTCTCTGACCGGATTGTCATTTTGTTGTTTTGACACTTTAAATAATACGATTACTTCTTTAAAAGAAATTCATTTCGATACGTTTCACAAAACGACTAAAGTTGAAGAATTGTTTGGAGATGCTTTTAGAAATCACCCGGAACTAACGGAAACTTACGACGAAGTTTTAGTGATTCACAATAACAATCTTTCTACTTTTGTTCCAACGGCTTTGTTTGATGAAAACTACCTTGGAAGTTACCTGCAATACAATACAAAAGTTTTCGAAACTGATTTTTTTGCTTACGATCAGATTTCAAAATACCAAATGAATGCGGTTTATATACCGTATGTTAACATCAACAATTTTTTCATCGATCAGTTTGGCACTTTTGATTACAAACATGCCAACAGTATTTTAGTCGAAAAAATTCTGGACGCTTCAAGAAACAATGACGATAAAAAAATGGTCGTTAATTTCAACCCCGGTCATTTTGAAGTGATTGTAGTCCAGAATCAAAAACTATTATTATTCAATTCATTTGAATATCAAACACCTGAAGATTTTATTTATTATTTGCTTTTTACTGCCGAACAATTAAGTTTGAATCCTGAAAGTTTTCCGCTTGAATTATTAGGTACAATCGACCAAAACGATGCGTTTTATGCCATTGCATATAAATACATTCGTCATATATCCTTTTTGGATGTAAGCACCTTACAGCAAAGAAATAGCTTCACCACAACCGAAAATCAAAAACATTATATCCTATTCCAATCATGAGAATCATTTCAGGGAAATACAAAGGACGCCGCATTTTTCCGCCAAAAAACCTTCCTGTAAGACCAACAACCGACATGAGTAAAGAAGCATTGTTTAATGTTTTGAACAATCATTTTAGTTTTGACAGTTTAAAGGTTTTGGACTTGTTTTCAGGGACCGGTAACATCAGTTTTGAATTCGCCTCCCGCGGAAGTGCTCCAATTACCTCAGTAGATGGTGATTTTGGATGCGTAAAATTCATCAAGCAGGTTTCGTCAGAATACGATTTTGACATCGCCGCAACTAAAAGTGACGTTTACAAATTTCTGGAAAACTGTAAAACATCCTACGACATTGTTTTTGCCGATCCGCCTTATGGATTTGACCAGGCTGCATTCGAAAAAATTGTAGTAACGGTTTTCGAAAGAGAATTACTTCACGAAGACGGTATGATGATTATCGAACATTCGAAATACACCAAAATGGATCATTTGAGTAATTTTTCTTTTCAAAAAAGTTACGGAGGATCTTTCTTTAGTTTCTTCGAATTGAACTCCACTGATGACGATGAAGAATTGCCGGACGATTCATCTACTAAAATAACAGAAGAAGACGAAGGGTAAACCTCGCTCTGCCAATACTGTCATATCGAGCGAAGTCAGAACATTTTAAGTTTAAAACTTCGCTCAGAAAGACAATTTCACAACTCTGTTTTATCTTATACGATCTGAGCTCTCCTCCATCCTTTTTCCTTTGAATTCGGATTCCTTTACTTTTCCAAAAGAATACTTTACAGAAACTGAAATCTCATGTTCATCGATCAAATATCTTGATTTCGAACTGATATTGTTAATTGCAAAAACTTCTGCTTCCGTTATACTTTTAAACACATTATTAAAACTTAACACACAACTCCAATTTTTAAAGAACGTTTTAGAAACAGCCACATCTACGACCGTTCTTGCATTTCTTTCAAAAACTCCTTTGTACTGCTTTGCAATTGTCCTGAAACCAACCACTAATACATAATCTTTTGGAAGTCTAAATTCGTTATTGGAGTAATAATAAAAATAAGGTTTGGAAGACCTGAATACGGCCGAAGAGTCTTCAATTTTCTCTGAAACCAAAACCAAAGAGTTTGTAGTAGTCCAGAATCTATAAGTGAAAGGCAATTCAAAATCAAGAATCAAGGCGGACTCTTTCTCAAAATTCACATCTTTAAAAGTCATGATATTGAGTTCCTTATCAAAGAAAAAACTATTATAAACAGGGTTTGTATTTTGATAATACGTTAGCTTCACCGATTTATCATGATATTGAAATGTAGACGAAATCTCATTGACAATCGTAGGATCTAAATTAATATTTCTGGCATATAAAAAGTACGGATTGATATAGGTTGTTCCCTGACTTAAAGAAGAATAATTAGGTCTCGAGATACTTTTGGCATAATTAACACTAATACTCTTTAAGCTGTCTATCGCAAATGAAAGCTGCACTTTAGGAAAAAAATTAGTGTAATTTTTACGGATTAGAGGCGTCAAATCTGCTTTAAATTTCCCGTCCACATTTGTATTTTCAACCCTTACTCCAGCGGAGAATTCTACTTTCTTAATTTTTCCCGAAAATTGACTGTAACCTGCTAAATTTTGCTCTTTAAAATCATAATGACTAAACTCCCTTTCGTCATTTTCATAATGTAACAAATCAAAATCTGATTTGGAACCAGCAGAAGAATACAATCCTCCAATTTCAAATTTCATCTCATTTTTAAACTTCTTTTCAGCATCAATTCTACCCGAAAAGACATTCACCTTAAATTTTTGATCGCGAAGCTGTGCCCATTCAAATTGAGTTTCGTTGTACTTATTCTTAACATTACTCCACAATGCCTGATCAAAATTAGACCACTGCAAGCCAGTAAAAACCTGTGCATCAATAGCTTTTATTTTTTTATTATAATTCAAAAAAGAGTTTACAAAATTCTTTCGGGTATCATTATCACTGTAGGTTAACACGTTATTTTCTATCTCTTTATTCTTATTATAAGTTATGGTATGAATAGGGAAAATATCTTTCTGAAGCTTACTGTTAACACTAAACGAAAAATAATCCTCTTCATTTATCTTATAAAACAGACTTACTCCAAAAATAAACTGCCTTTTTTTAGAATAGGCCTCCACATCATATTTAGAAGCAATTTCGGCATTGGGAATTTGGTAATTAATACTGTGATTTTCCCAGGGCTGTAATTTATTGTAATTAAAATTAGCCTTCCATTCCAGCTTGTTCTTTTTAAAACTGGTATTAAATCCGAGATAATTATTGTACTTTTTTTTAAAAGAAGCAACCTCAGAAATCTCCGTTTTAAAACGGTCTTTTTTACTAAATTTCCTTGTAATCAAAATTACAGCACGTCCTTCGGCCTCATATTTAGAAGATGGGTTCTGAATAATTTCGATAGTTTTAATATCGGCTACAGCCAAAGCATTCAAATCACTCATTCCTACTTTTTGATTGTCGATATAAATTAAAGGATTTCCTCTGCCCACAATAGAGATACTTTCTCTATCTGAACTGATTTGAACAGTTGGTAACTTTGCCAGCAAATCGACTGTATTGGAAATAACGTTATAAATAGAATTGGCAACATCAACTTTTACATTTCCGTTTGTATTGATAAAAGTCTTTTTATTCTGAGCAATCACAACTTCATTTAGCGTATTCGAAAGACTGTCTTTTGGGGTCTCGCTTTGTGCATATCCCGCTAAAGAAAATAAGAACAAAAAGAGAATTAAAAAAAGTTTAACCAGCAAGTTAATGTTCATTTTAAGTTTGATTTTAGTTTATAGTCCTGCAAAAATGCTTCTAAAAAAGAATTGCGAAAGTTAATTGAAGGTTAATGCGGCGTTAATGTGATTATTGTCTGACAAAAGGATTATTTTTGAATGAAGAATAGCCCGGAGATTTATACCCGTTTAATAAATCACATTGCAGTCATTAAAAAATTATAAAACACATAAATACATAGCCTTTAGTTGTCCTAAAGGAGGTAAAAAAGAAATATCTTTCTTTCACATAAACGATGCGTATTTTAAATAAGCGAAACGTATTTTTTTAAGCAAACAAAACTATGTTTCTATGTATTAACAAAACAAACCCGTGTAAACCAGTTTAATCTGTCGTATCAGTGTGGCAATAAAAACAACTCATGAAACAAAGAATCAATTTACTAATAGCTTTTTCTGTTATCGCTCTGATTGTTTTATCAACAGTGCAATGTTATTTGGTAAAAACAACCTACGATTATAAAGTGGCGCAGTTTCACACTGAAATTAAAAATAAAATTGCTGGTATCTCTAATGATTATAGCGACATAGACTCGGTAATAGTCGCCAAAAAAGAAGCACTTTTCCAGCAATTATCCGAAAATTACATTGAGGGAAAAAACAACAAGTTTGAGATCAAAAAGTATATTTTGGAAAATGAATATAGCGACGCTTTGACACAAAAAATTCAGAGCAAGTTTAAAAGAGATTTACCCGACTTAAAAATTGACTTTGCGATTGTCCTTAATAAATTTGTTCTGTACCAAAACCACGCAAAAGCAGACACCATTTTCTCTGAAAAACCTTTTATCCAAAACAAACTATACGGAAATCTGATCTCATTAAATCATGCCTTTTTAGTTCGGAATTATGTTGGGACTACCAACGGAACTTTTGAAAATAAGAATTACAAATTATTGACTGAGGATTCGATGTATGTTTCTGTAATTGACTGGGAAATGATCATTTTAAAACGAATGACTTTCGTTCTCATTTTATCTTTACTTTCTATAGCAACTCTAATAACTCTTTTTTTTATTGCCATAAAAGCATTAATCAAACAAAAGAAGGCCAACGATGTTAAAACCGATTTCATCAATAATATTACTCACGAACTTAAAACTCCTTTGACGACTTTAGGTATTTCGACCAAAATATTAGAGCGAAAAGACATTCGGGATAATGACGAGAACTTTAATGCGATCGTCAATACAATTTCACGTCAGAACAATCGTTTACAGAATTTGATTGATCAGGTTATGGCCAATTCGCTGGCAGAAAACGGCATCGAATTGCAAAAAGAAAATATCGAAACCGAAAATTTTCTATTGACCATCGTTAATGATTTTAAAATTACCTATCCTAAAATCGACATTAAAACCAATTTTCAGACACAGAAAACAAACTTGCTTCTGGATAAATTCTATTTGACTACTGCTCTTCTGAATGTTCTGGAAAATGCGGTAAAATATGGTTCGAACTCCATTACATTAAAAACAAAACTGAATCAAAATCAATTTTCGATTAGTGTTGAAGATGACGGAATTGGAATTGAAAAGAGCAAACAATCTCTTCTTTTTGAAAAATTCTATCGCGTAGAACAAGGAAATCTTCACAATACAAAAGGCTTAGGTTTAGGATTGTATTATGTTGATCAAATTATAAAAGCGCATCAGGGCACTGTTAGCGTGGTGAGTGATCTTGGAAAAGGAACTCAGTTTACTATTTTATTAAAAGTTTAATTCCCTTATTTTGAAAAAATTACTTTTAGCCGAGGACGATTTTGATTTTGCTGCAATTTTAAAACAATACTTAGAATTGCATCAATTCGAAGTCATCTGGGCAGAAAATGGAGAAATAGCTTTAGACTATTTTTCAAATCAGACTTTTGATATTTGTATTTTGGATGTCATGATGCCAAAATTAGACGGATTTTCACTGGCCGAAAAAATAATTACAATCAACCCTGAGATTCCATTTATTTTTCTAACTGCACGAAAGTTAAAAGAAGATAAAATCATCGGATTAAAATTAGGTGCAGACGATTATATTATAAAACCTTTTGAAGTAGACGAACTTATTCTGCGTTTGCAGAATATTCTAAAAAGAATCGAACAAAAAAGGAGTCTGGATGGAAACAATATAATCGAAATTGGTTCTTATATTTTTGATAACGAAAGACTAACCCTAAATAACAAAAATCATGTCCAGCAGCTTACAGAAATGGAAGCTTCTCTTATTGAGTATTTATATCTGAATCACAACCAGTTATTAAAGAGGGACCAAATTTTAATGTCGGTCTGGAAAAAGGATGATTATTTCTCAGGCCGAAGCATGGATGTTTTCATTAGCAGACTTAGAAAATACTTTAATTCCGATCCGAAAATCAGCATTGAAAGCACCCGAAATATTGGATTGGAATTTAAAATAGAAAAACCTTGACCAAGCCAAGGTTTTTCTATTTTTTTGTTCTTATTTTCCAATAACCCAACCTAATGTAAAATTAGCTACCGGAACAAACTCTGTATTGTATTTATCAATATTTATTCCAGGCCCCAGATTAAATTCCATATTGAATTTTCGTTTGTAAGTACGTTGCAATCCCCAAAGTACTGCAATGGTTGTTGATGGTACATATTCTCGATATCGCTCGTTGGTAGAAATACTTCGAAAATTATACTGGGCATTTAGAGCAAAAAAATTAGCCGAGTTATGAGCTGTTCTTTTTCCTTTTTTAGCTCTCTTTTCTAAATTGTAATAATGGCGAAATTGCTCACTGATTAACGGGGAAAAATAGACGTTTGACTCGTTATAAAAACTGTTATAACTGTAACCAACTCCTACGCTAATTTCTGAATAAAGGGTGTTTTTAGCTGTAAAACCGTGCTCATAAACGAATCCGGGAGAGATCATGTTTATTTTGAATTGATTTTTTTCTACTGACGGTACTTCATCTTGTGCCTGAATCACATTGACAATAAAAACGGATAACAATAAGAGCAAATAATTTTTCTTCATTTTGGCTGTTAAATTAATTTTGCCAAAAGTAGAATAAAAACCATAAAACCAAAACAATAAAAAGAACATATTTTCCTACAATTAAATCAGCTTCTAACTCATTAACAACTAATCCAGTACTATAAAACAACAAGGTCTATGGTAGTAATACGTTAGATATTTTTTCGTACAGCGGCGTTTTTACGTCATATTTAACCCCTTCATTCAACACAAACTTAGTAAGTGAAAGTGCTTCTGTGCTCTTACCGGCTAATAAATCTCTGTGCATCGATGATGTAGCTTCTCGCGGTGATTTTTCTAACTTAAGTACAGTCTGATTTACAATATCATCCGGCAGCTTTAATCCTTTTGCTTTAGCAACTGCATCAATTTCCTGTACAAGTTCTACATAAACTGACATGGCTTCCGGATTGTCCCGAATTTCACCAATATTCTGATTCAAATAGGAAGTAGTTGTGGCCAATGCTGAAATAAAAATAAACTTCTCCCATACTGTTTCTTCAATATTTTCTACCCAATAACTTTCAATTCTGGCCTGCTGAAAAATTCCCTGTAATTCTTCTAATTTTGAAGCAGAAACCGTCTTAGAACCAAAAAACAGCTTCTCATAAAAACCCATTTTTCGGATGGTTCCGGGTAAAGTAATCATCGAAATGATATAGACACAGCCTTGCAAAATATCGTTCTTAGGAAATATTTTCTGAATGCGTTCCGGAGCATCGACTCCATTATACAATGGAAGAATAACTGTTTTAGCCACAATACAGCTTTGAAGCGAAAGTAAACTTTCCTCAATGTCATAGGTTTTGGTAGCACAAATTAAATAATCCAGTTCACCAATTTCCTCCGGATTATTTGAAACTAGTTTTGGATGCACAATCATTTCTGATTCATCGGTTACAATTTTCAATCCGCTATCAGCAATAGCTTTTTGTGTGGCGCCACGAGCAATAAAAATCACTTCGACTTCATCAGATTTATAATAAGCTTTCGCCAAAAGTCCGCCGAAATAACCACCTACTCCACCGAGTCCTAAAATTCCAATTCTTTTCATAAAAATTCAATTTAACAAATCCCAAATTCCAAATTCCAAATCCCAAATTCCAAGTTTCAGGTTTCAAGTTTCAGGTTACACATCTCACATTTCACATTTCACGTCTCACAATACTATTCCTCTACAACAGGATCCAGGTTCAGCTCTGTAAAATCGCGTTCTGTTTTCGAAATAATAATTGTTGCCACCGTATTTCCAATCAAATTGGTAATCGCTCTCGCTTCACTCATAAACTTATCGACTCCCAGTAAAAAAGCTAAACCTTCAACCGGAATTTTATGCAAGGCCGTTAAAGTTGAAGCCAGCACAATAAATCCGCTTCCGGTTACTCCGGCAGCACCTTTTGAAGTAATCATCAAAATTCCGATAACACTTAAAATCTCAAAGAAACTCAAATGCACGTCATACAGCTGCGCCAGAAATATCACCGACATCGACAAATAAATTGAAGTTCCATCCAAATTAAAAGAATAACCTGTTGGAATCACCAATCCTACAACCGATTTACTGCATCCCATTTGTTCCAGTTTCACCATAATACTTGGTAAAGCTGCCTCAGAAGAGGAGGTCCCGAGTACCAGTAAAAGCTCTTCCTTAATATATTTCAAAACAGAGAGAATCCTGATTTTATAATATCTCAGAATACTTCCCAAAATCAGAAAAACAAAAAGTGCCATCGTCAGATACACACACAACATCAATTTCCCAAGCGGAATAAGTGTTTGCAAACCAAATTTGCCGATTGTGTAAGCCATACCGCCAAAAGCACCAACAGGAGCGAGATACATCACATATTTTAATCCCAGAAAAACAACATTAGAAAAACGTTCTAAAACCAAAATCGTCTGTTCTCTTTTTTTATAAAAATTCAATGCAATACCACAAACAATAGCGGCCAATAAAACTTGGAGTGTAAAATTGGACAAGAAAAACTGCAGCCATGAGAAATGCTCCGCAGCATGCGTTGTATATTGGCTCGCATCACCTAAAGTCAAACTGGATTTGTCGATTTTGCCGGGTTTAAAAAAATAGGCCACAGCCACACCAATGGCCAAAGCTACAGTCGAAACCACTTCAAAATAACCTAGGGCTTTAATTCCAATTCGGCCCACTTTTTTTAGATTTCCCATTCCGGAAATTCCCAGAACGATTGTCAGAAATATAATCGGACCTATAAAAAGTTTGATCAATGCAATAAACTTAGCCCCCAGTATTTCCATTTTCACACCATTTGCGGGCGAAAAATGACCGAGCAAAATTCCGGCAATAATGGCAATAAGGACCCAAAAAGTAAGGTTCGTAACTATAAGCCTAAAAGTACTTTTTTTGGGTTGATTTGACGGTTTTGGAGTAGTTATATTCATGAAGGTAGATTAGAGAGTTTCACAAATATATAAAAAATGCAGACCTATAAGCCGGATTCTGTCCCCGATAAATCAGGGCCTTATCATTTATCTAGATTCCGCATTACTGCGGAACTCAAGCTACCTACCCTTCAACAACGGACGAGAAGCCCTTAAATGCTGATATACTTGGTATTTCACCGCATAGAGTTTACCTGGTTTCACTACAGCATTACCTGTACATACTTTCTGTTGCACTTGTCCTTGCGCTATTGCTAACGCCGACGGGTGTTACCCGCTATGCTTCTCTGTGGTGTCCGGACTTTCCTCCCTTCCGATGAATCGGAACGACGATAAGGCGGTCTGCGGGGCAAAAGTAACACTTTATCTACTAAGAATAATGATTTTAAATTTTTGATTTTCGCTCCATTTTCATAACAATTTAATTTTAAATTGGTTATCTTTAAAATCCATAATTTTAAAATTCAATTATCATGACTAGAATGTATCACTACGCAACTGTTTCAAAAGCTTTAGATCAATTGAATGAAAAAGGATTTACGTTTGATTTTAACTTAAACTCAGACTTGATAAAAAAGAATCCTGAAAAATTTGAAATTGTTCATGTGTATCGATACGAAGGGAATTCAGACCCCGGCGATGAGGCAGTTGTATACGGAATTAAATCAATCTCAGGTAAAAAAGGGGTTTACGTCGCAGGTTTCTCTGCCGATTCCGATCAGGAAACGGTAAAGTTTTTATCTGATTTAAGTATTAAGGGAAGGTAATTTTAAGGAGCCAATCCTGCTATCCGCTTTATCTTTTCCCTGCTAAAGAAGCAGGAAAAAGGATACCGCTTCTATCAGGGCTAGGGCACTTAGTCTCAGACAACAATTATGCTTTTTTTGTTTAGAGTAAAA
>NZ_MUHH01000018.1:62989-97990 GCF_002217475.1 Flavobacterium tructae | reverse complement strand
TTTTACTCTAAACAAAAAAATTGGTCTTCCGACTCAACATTAATCAAAAGAAACAATCACCTCCCTACTCATGCTGCGACACATCATTGTACTGCCAAAGCACATTTATGATTTTCCATTCTCCATTGGTTTTTACAACGTGCATGTAATCAATCCAGGCATCAGCAATCAATTTAACAGACGCTGTACGTGCTGAGACATCCAGTAATTTCACTTCCTTTCTTGGATTTTTTGGAAACTTATCTCCTTTTGCATTATAAGTCTCTGCCAGAATCACCATGTTCTCTGCAAAGTATTCTGAGAAATAATCTTTCTGAGCGGCTTTGCTTCTAAAGACAGATCGTTTTACCAATCTGGGATGCAAAGCGCTTTCCATCAATTTCGGATTTGGATTGTGTTGCGCCTCGATGTAAGCCAAAGCAACACGTTTAATATCAAGTGTATCCTGAGCGGTTTGTGCCTGAAGAGCAGACGAAAAAAATACAAATGCAATTACCAATAAATAGTTTTTCATAAAAATTAAGGAGTTAAAATGAGATTGCGGCTAAATTTACCAACGAGACGCACGTTTTGAATATCTTTAAGCAAAAGCAACTTAAAAAAAGCAGGACAATCATTTTGGGGAATAATCCGTCTTTGTCAAAATCCGGTCTTCAATATTCCCCACTACATCACCATATTTTGCTGTAAATTCTTTTTTAATCGCGATCCATTCCTGATCACTTTTAAAACCTTCCCAGGCTTTTTTCATAGTAGTTTCGTCCGGCCATTCCAGAAAATAAACAAACTCTGTTTTTTTGTCCGATTTGGATTCCCAGATGGAGATGATCTTAAAATTATACTTCTTCATGATACGCATGGCGTGATCGCGAAAACGTTCATGGAACTGATTTTTATTGGACTCAAAAATTTCATAAACACGAAGCTGATAAATAGGGTCCGTAGTTTTATTTTGTCCTTTTGCAGTAAAGGTTATCAATGCTATTAAAATCAAAAAATGTCGTTTCATAGTTTAAATTCCAATTAATTTCCAAAGTCAGATTCAAATCAAAACAGATTATTACGGTATTTTATCGTTCCTAAAATTAGTCCTTTTTCTTTACAAATAAACAATCCAATCTGAAGATCAAAACACTTCCTCTAAGTGACGCGAAAAAACACCGCCAATAAAACCTACAGTAACTCAAACACTTAAAAATCTTTGAATTTTTAAATTTTTAAATCACTAAATTATACCCTATATTTGCTAACGAATAAAATAGAATATGGAACAATTTGTAGTATCGGCACGTAAATATCGTCCACAAACATTTAAAGATGTAGTGGGACAGAAAGCCATTACCAACACTTTGTTGAATGCTATTGACAGTAATCACCTTGCTTCTGCTCTTTTATTCACCGGACCGCGTGGTGTTGGAAAAACAACCTGTGCACGTATCCTGGCACGAAAAATAAATCAGCCCGGATATGATGATCCAAAT
Source organism: Flavobacterium tructae (assembly GCF_002217475.1). GTDB lineage: Bacteria > Bacteroidota > Bacteroidia > Flavobacteriales > Flavobacteriaceae > Flavobacterium > Flavobacterium tructae. The sequence goes on along the minus strand of NZ_MUHH01000018.1, from coordinate 96,509 downwards.
GAAGATTTTGCTTTTAACGTTTTTGAGTTAGATGCTGCTTCGAACAACTCTGTGGATGATATTCGTAATCTGATTGATCAGGTTCGAATCCCACCGCAAACCGGACAGTATAAAGTGTATATCATTGACGAGGTCCACATGTTATCTTCGGCCGCTTTTAATGCTTTTCTTAAAACATTGGAAGAACCGCCAAAACATGCTATTTTCATTCTTGCAACAACAGAGAAACATAAAATTATACCAACGATTTTATCTCGTTGTCAGATTTTTGATTTCAAAAGAATTACGGTAAAAGATGCTAAAGAACACTTAGCTGACGTTGCTGCAAGTCAGGGAATCAATTTTGAAGACGATGCCTTGCACATTATTGCTCAAAAGGCCGATGGCGCAATGCGTGATGCTTTATCAATTTTTGACCGTGTGGTTTCGTATTGCGGAACTAATTTAACACGTCAGGCGGTAACCGAAAACCTAAACGTTTTAGATTACGAAACGTACATTAGCATTACCGATTTACTTTTAGAAAATAAAATTCCGGATCTTTTATTGGCGTACAACGATATCCTTGCAAAAGGTTTCGACGGACATCATTTTATTGCCGGACTGGCTTCGCATTTCAGAGATTTACTGGTAAGTAAAACTCCTGCAACAATCGCTTTACTTGAAGTAGGCGAACAGGCGCAGCAAATGTATGGTGTTCAGGCGCAAAAATGTTCACAGGATTTTCTACTAAAAGGCATTGACATTGCTAACGACTGCGATTTAAAATACAAACTAAGTCAAAACCAACGTCTTTTAGTTGAACTGTGTTTGATGCAATTGGCCTCTATCAATTTTGATGGAGAAAAAAAAAAGTTGAGCAATTCATAATCCCCCCTACTTATTATAAAAATGGAGGATATTCTATAGTAGAAGTTAAAACTCCAAAAACAGAAACTGTTCAAACGCCTGAAACTGTAACTTCACAAAATGAAGGAACAACTTCAGCACCAAAAACAGAAGCTCCTGCAGCTCCTCAGCCTGAAACAAGTACAGAACCAAAGGTTTCTGCCTTTTCTTTATCCAGTATTCGCAAGAAAAAAGAACTGGAAGCCAACACTAAAACTGTTGTAAAAACAACTACTGTACTGCCTACGGAAGAATTTACAGAGACGGAAATGTTGCTGCAATGGAACAAATATGCTCAGCGTTTGGGTGATAAAGGTCATAAAATTATGCAGTCTTTATTGTTGATCAATGACCCTAAATTAAACGGAACAGTAATTACTTTTGAATTACCCAACGAAGGCTCTAAACTGGATTTTGAAGGTCAGATGTATGGCCTTTTAGGGCATTTAAAAGGACATTTACACAATCATGACATTACCATTGAGGCTCATGTTAATGAAACCATTCAAATTAAACGAAGTCTTAACGATCAGGACCGATACAATCGCTTCCTGGAAATCAATCCAAACATCGAACTTTTACGTTCAACATTTGGATTAGATTTACCTTCTTAACTTCCTATTTAGTAAGCAATCCCCAGTTGTATACTTTTTGAAGCCATTTTTTTCTTTGCACTTCATCGGCTGTTTTTATAATTCCGATGTAGCTTACTTTTACCGGCTTGATACCACAGAATTCGAGCGTAGCTTTTTTAAGCTGATTGACACTTGGTCTTCCGTAAAACAATCTGTAATACCAACCGGGTTGGTCTAAAGTGGTTATAATATGCGCCGTTTTTCCTTTTAATAATTTATCCCACCAAACCGAATTTTCCCGATATTGAAAAGCCATCCCCGGTAAAAACAAACGATCTATAAATCCTTTCATAATTGCCGGCAAACCACCCCACCAAACCGGATGAATCCACACTAAATGGTCTGCCTTCTTAATCTTCTCCCAAGACGCCAGAAGATCAGGTTCCAACTCGGTACGTTTTTGATAGCCAAATTGTAAATTCGGATTGAAATCCAGCTTTGCAATTGTAATTGTATCCACTGTGGCTTTCGAAGCGATTGCCCCTTTAAGATAAGATTCTGCAATCGCAAAATTAAAACTGGATGAGTTTGGATGGCCGTTGATGATAAGAATATTTTTCTCCATTTGTATATTTGTTTGAAACAAAAATAATAGGAAAACCTCTCTTGGGAACCGGACAAATGTCCTATAAAATTGCTTTACGAATTCGACTTAGATGCCTTGGAGTAACCCCCAGATAAGAGGCCAGATATTGAAGCGGAATCAGTTGAATGTAATTTTTATGATTTTGATAAAGTTCTTCATAACGCTGAGTCCCTGATAATTTTTGAAAAGAAATCATTCTTTTTTGCAACGCCACATACTCCATTTCTGCAATTTTACGGCCTACTTCCTGCCAATAAATACTGGATTGATATAGTTTCTCTATCCCATCTTTACTGATGACTTCAATTTCAGTATCGGTAAGTGCCTGAATATTTTCTTCGGCGACTTTTTGTGTAATAAAACTCGAAAAGGATCCCATAAATTCGTTTTCAAAAGCAAAACAATTGGTAATCTCATTGCCTTGGTGATTGAAAAAGAAGGATCTTAAAATTCCTTTTTTGATCAATACAATTTCACTGCAAACCTGATCTTCTCTCAATAAAAAATCACCTTTTTTAAGTTTTCGGACTGTAATTAAATCATCCAACTGATCTAATATTTCCTGCGGTAAATTCTTAATGGATTGAAAAACTGATTTCATTATAAACTCCAAATAGATTAATTTTTAGAGGCAAAAACTTTCTCTATTCTTTTGTCCGGAATAAGCCATATTAAAGCGACAATAAAATAAGCCGCTCCTGAAATCCATTCGTTATAAAATGAAAATACGATTCCAAAAATATACAAAACCGAAGAAGTATGTCCTTTTAAATCACGCCCTATCGCTTTTGCCAACGTGGAATTTACTCCTTCATTAAGAATTATAATACGTTGCAAAATAAAGTAAGCAATGGAACACAAAAGCAATACAGTTCCATACAAAGCCATAGATGCTTTGGCAAAGTTATGTTCGCCCATCCATCCGGTTGCAACAGGAATTAAGGAAAGCCAAAATAGCAAATGTAAGTTGGCCCAAAGAATTTTTCCATTAACCTTACCCAGACTATGAATTAAATAATGGTGATTGTTCCAGTAAATACCCACATAAATAAAACTCAGAACATAACTTAGAAATTTAGGAATCAATGGTTTTAAATCGGCAAATTCAGAACCTGCCGGTACTTTAATTTCTAAAATCATAATGGTTATAATGATAGCCAAAACACCATCACTAAAAGCCTCAAGTCTGGTTTTATTCATTTATTGTGTTTGTTGGTTGACATTTTTTTTTTGCCACAGATTAAAAAGATTTCCACAGATTCTTTAGTAGATTTTCTTTATTACGTTTTACTTAATATGTAATACTCTGAAAAAAATTTGCCTGAATTTTACTGATTTAAAATACTTTTCTATTCCTAATTAAAAAACAATTCGTTCTAATCCGTAAAATCAGTGGCAAAAAAATTAAATCTTACCGTAATACATCGCTTTTACAATTCCATCAGAAAGTCCGATTTTAGGAACGTAAATTTGGCGTGCACCACTCCATTTCATAGCATTCAGATAAATTCTGGTAGCGTGAATAATTACGTCGGCACGATCTGAGTTTAATCCCAATTCGGCGATTCTTTGCTCATAACTTAAGGAATTCAGAAAAGCATATTGTGAATTGATATAAATGTACGAAAGTGGTTTTTCCTGTTGTTTCCCGGACATTTTAAACAATTTATTGATGTTTCCTCCTGAACCAATCAGTGTTACTTCTTCATAATCGGCGGTATTGGTTTTGATCCATTTTTCGATTTCATCCCAAACCACATCATGTACCATATTATTTAGTAAACGAACGGTTCCGGCTTTAAAAGATCTGGAATTGATCATTTTCCCGTCAGAAAACAAAGTAAACTCGGTACTTCCGCCACCCACATCCACAAAAAGATAAGTTTCGTCTGTTTTTAGGAGATGGTGTAAATCGGTCGAAGCAATAATTGCGGCTTCTTTTTTACCGTCAATAACTTCTATTTTTATATCGGCTTTTTTCTTGATTAATGCCACAACTTCCTTTGCATTATAAGCCTCGCGCATTGCCGAAGTTGCAAACGCCATATAACGTTCTACTTTATGTACTTTCATCAAAAGGTTGAATGCTTTCATGGCATCCACCATTCGGTCTATATTTTCTGCTGAAATTTCTCCTACGGTAAAGGCATCTTGTCCCAAACGAATTGGCACACGAACAAGCGAACTTTTGTTAAATTGGGGTTCTTTTCCATCTTGTTCTACAACATTCGATATCAGAAGCCTCATGGCATTCGATCCAATATCTATCGCTGCAAATTTCCTTATATTAATCATGCTCACTTATGATTTTATTTTTTATTGTTTTTTAATTAATCGCTTACGCTACACCACTTCTTCCTGAACTGTTATTTTATTCTGATAGTACTTATACGTTTCGAACTGTGCTCTAAATGGGGCATGATGGTTTCTGGGCTTGTATTTATTATCGAGTTTATAGGAATGATATCTCACTTTGACATTCCCTTTCCACGCAATATTAAAATTATCTATTAGTTCTTTCTTTATTTGAAGATCATAAATTGGGCAGGTAACTTCGACTCTTCCGTCAAGATTTCTAGTCATAAAATCGGCTGATGAAATGTATACTTCGGTCAACCCGGCATTTCCAAAAATATAAACCCTTGAATGTTCCAGATAGTTATCAACGATACTTATCGCTTCAATATTTTCACTCATTCCCGGAATTCCCGGAATTAGCGAACAAATCCCTCTTACCTGAAGTTGAATTTTAACTCCTGCATTACTGGCCTCATACAATTTATCGATCATTTTAAAATCGGACAAACTGTTCATTTTTAATTTAATATGTGTTTTTCTGCCGGCAAGCGCATGCAGAATTTCACGATCGATTAATTTGATGAATTTTGTTCGGGTATAATGTGGTGATACTATTAAATGTTTGTATCGGTGTACTCGGTAATTGATATCAAAGAACTCGAATATTTTAGAAATGTCTTTCAAGATCTGCTGATGACAGGTAAACAAGGTTACATCGGTGTAAATTTTAGCCGTCGATTCGTTAAAATTTCCGGTTGAAATAAACCCGTAACGACGTGTTTTTCCTTCTTCTACTCTTTCGATCACACAAATTTTACTGTGTACTTTTAGACCTTTTATTCCAAAAATCAAATCAATTCCTTCTGTTTGCATTTGCTCGGCATAGGAAATATTCGATGCCTCATCAAATCGCGCCTGAAGTTCGATCTGAACCGTTACTTTTTTACCATTTTTCGCAGCATTAATCAAAGAACTGATAATCTGTGAGTTTTTTGCCAAACGGTATAAAGTGATTTTTATACTGGTAACTTTTGGATCCAGGGCAGCTTCACGCAAAAATTTCGTCAGATAAGAAAATGACTGGTATGGGGCATGCAGAAGATAATCTTTTTTACTGATCTTTTCTAAAATACTTCCCTCCAGACTCAAGCCCGGAATTGGCAAAGGTTCGTTTGGTTTGTACAGTAAATCGTATCGGCCTAAATTAGGAAAACTCATATAATCACGTCTGTTGTGATAACGCCCTCCCGGAATTATACTATCGGTTTCAACGATTTTCATTTTATCCAAAAAGAAACGCAATGTATCTTCTTCAATCAAATTATCATAAATAAAACGAACGGGCTCTCCTATTCTTCTGTCTTTTACAGATGATGCAATTTTTTCGAGCATACTTTTACTCAAATCGCTGTCGATATCCAACTGGGCATCACGCGTAATTTTGATCATATGTGCCGAAACACTTTTGTAATCAAAAATATTGAATATGTTTTTCAGATTGTAACGGATCACATCATCAATCAGTATCACATATTGTTTATCATCTTCTGACGGCAGCACTACAAACCTGTTTATCGTTTTAGGAATTTCGATAACAGCATAGCGAACTTCGTCATTGGTATTCATTTCCAGGCGAACTGCCAAATATCCCAAGGTATCTTTAAGAACAGGAAATTCTGCCAGATCATTTAAGATGATGGTTACCAATTCAGGGCTTAACTTCTGAACAAAAAAGTCTTTCAGATAGCTCTCCTGATCTCTTGTAATTTGATCTTCATTGATAATAAAGATATTTTCGGCTTCCAATTCTGCTTCGATATTTCCCAAAATACGCAAACTTTCAGATTGCTGCTGAATAACAATTTCGGTAATATCTTTAATTAACTGGTGCGCTGAAACTCCTCCTAAATATTTTTCACCGGAAATCCCTGAAAGGCTTAATCTTCGAATTGCAGCATAACGAACTCTAAAAAATTCATCTAAATTGTTTGAAAAAATTCCAACAAAACGCAACCTGTCTAAAAGTGGAACTGAACTATCTCCGGCTTCCTGAAGTACTCTTGCATTAAACGCTAACCAACTTTTTTCTCTATCGATATATTTCTGTTCGTACACTTTATCTATTTTAAATCTTTGGGGAAAATTGTTTTATGAGTTTTACCTTTATGAATGCTGCCCCAGCTTTCGGCATCAAACTGTAGTGATACAAAGCCTGACGTAGGTACATTTTCGATAAAAACATCCCCAAATTTATTAACAAAATTTGTAATAGCCTCGTTATGTCCAAAAAGAATAACGCTTTCAAAACTATTATCACATGATTTGATAACTTTTTCGAGTTGTCTGTCATCAAAGGTATAAAGATCGTCTTTAAAAATGATACTTTCCAGAGGATAAGAAATATTCTGTGCAAAAATAAGCGCTGTTTCCAGGGCCCTTGCAGCAGTACTACTCCACATTATATAAGTTTTAGGAAGAAACTCTAAAATTGTAGACGATACATCGTGTGCATCTAAAATGCCTTTTTTCATTAAAGGTCTGTCGAAATCTTTTAACGGAGCTTCCCAACTTGATTTTGCATGGCGTATTAAAATTAAGTTTTTCATAAGCAAAAGGTTTACAAACTTCTTAAGTGAAGATGATTTTTTTATTGAACTTCTAATTTACAAAAGAAATTCTAAACCTTTCCATTTTTTTATTTCTGTTAACATTTAAACAAAATTTTAACAGCGAACACCTAAGTCTAAAATCTCAAAAATCAAAAAAAGCAGAATCACTCTTTTTAGAAAAAAGTGCTCTTCATCTATTAAATCAAGCACTTAGTCGATAGTACTACTATTCTCAAAAAACAAGCTAAATAATTGAATATTAAATATTTAAACCTTTTATAAAATTCGGTTTTTAATGGAAAATATAAAATTTATACTCTTTTTTATTTGTCAAAAATGTCTAAAAAAAGTGTTTTTTAACGCTTGATTTAACAAAAAAAATACACTTCAACGAGTTTTTAGGTTAGTTACGGAGAAAAAAAATCAAAATTAATTACACCTTATAACTTTGGTTCTGTTAAAATATCACAAGTACTTCAAAAAACAAAATCCTAAAATATGAAAACTAAAACTACTCTACAAGAAGTGGGAAATTTCATTAAATGTGGTACCTATTTTTTCCCGTTTCACAAAAATGTTCAACAAGATGCCTTTTCCAAAATTAGTTTAAAATCATTTTTAATTTTAATTTTAGGATTAGCCATGTACTCTTCGGCAGTTGTTGCTCAGGAAATTCCTGTTAGATATGGAAATACTCTTCCCTATAGCAAGGCAACCTCAAAGACAGCGAAAACAACAGCTTCTACAGAGGCCGTTAGTGCATTGGCAGCTGTTGCCGGCTCTATTGATGTCGCCAATCCCTCAACAGGTTATAATGCTTATAATGCGGATCAGCTTGTTCGTAATATATTAACATCCGGCTGTTTGACCATCAGTAATGTTCGCTTCGGTTATTACAGAAATAACAATAACAACTGGACCTGGGTCAACCACACCTGGTCTGCCACTGCCGGAGACCGCCAATTGGGTTATTTCAGTAAGGGAACCTCAACCTTTCCTATCGACGAAGGGCTTCTTTTATCGACAGGTAAAATTAGCTCTGCCATGGGGCCGAATACGTACACCAACAAATCAGACGAGATGGTAAATGAAGCAAATGATCAGGATTTGAGTGCCATCTCTGGTAGAACGATGCGTGATGCTTCTATATTAGAATTCAATTTTATTCCGGATGGAAATCTTGTAGAATTCAAATTCGTTTTTGCATCGGAAGAATATCTGGAATATGTAAACACACAATTTAACGATGCTTTCGGATTCTTTTTAAGTGGTCCTGGAATTACCGGAACCTATACCAACAACGCGATCAATCTTGCGCAATTGCCAAACGGTGATGCCGTAACCATAAACAACATACACTCAGCCGGAACCAATGTAAACAATGTGGCATTCCCGGCAGTAAACGACTCGTACTATGTAAACAACCCTCCTGCTTCTACAACCATGGAATATGACGGCTCAACAGTTGTTCTTACTGCTACTTATGCTGTTACACCTGGACAAAATTATAAAATAAAAATGGCTATTGCCGATGCCTCAGATCAAAAATGGGATGCCGGTGTATTTTTAAAAGCAAAAAGTTTTGCTACAAACACTTTGGTTATCACTAATCCTGCGCCTGTATGTGTAAATGGAACTGCAAACCTTACTTTACCAGCCGTTACCGCAGGAAGTACTTCGGGGCTAACTTACACCTATTGGCAAGATGCCGCTGCCACTATTCCGTACAATACGCCAACTGCAGCGCCGGTAGGAACTTATTACATTAAAGGTCAAAACACACAATCCGGTTGTTCCGATACAAAACCAGTTGTTGTAAGTCAAACTAACATTGTGATAACCGAAACTGTCGCTTCTCATGTTGACGTAAAATGCAAAGGAGGAACAACAGGTTCTGCAACGGTAACTGCTTCGGGAGGAACTGCGCCTTATACCTACTCCTGGAATACAACTCCGGTACAAACCTCAGCAACGGCTTCTAACTTAGCTGCCGGAACTTACACTGTAACCGCTACTGATTCCAAAGGATGTACTGGTACCAAACAAATCATTATTACGGAGCCGACTGCTGTCTTAACCGCTACCACATCACAAACTAATGTGGCTTGTAATGCAGGAACAACAGGTTCTGCGACGGTAACTCCTGCCGGAGGAACTGCACCTTATACCTATTCCTGGAACACAACTCCGGTACAAACCTCAGCAACGGCTTCTAATTTAGCTGCCGGAACTTATACCGTAACCATTAAAGACGCCAATCTTTGCACGATTACTAAAACTTTCACGATCACAGAACCAACGGCTATAACGGCTACTACTTCGCAAACCAACGTACTTTGTAAATCAGGCACAACTGGTTCTGCAACGGTAACGCCTACTGGAGGAACCGGAGCCTATACCTACTCTTGGTCACCATCCGGAGGATCTGCCGCAACCGCTTCTAACTTAGCTGCCGGAACGTATACTGTGACCATTAAAGATGCAAATCTTTGTACCATCACTAAAACTTTTACCATCACTGAACCTGCAGCTGCTTTAACAGCAACTACTTCTCAGACCAACGTACTTTGTAAATCAGATGCAACGGGATCTGCAACAGTTACACCTGCAGGAGGAACCGGAGCCTATACTTATTCCTGGTCACCATCGGGAGGATCTGCGGCAACGGCTTCTAACTTAGCTGCCGGAACGTATACTGTGACGATTAAAGATGCTAATCTTTGTACGATTACTAAAACTTTTACTATCACAGAACCTACAGCTGCATTAACTGCAACTACTTCGCAAACTAACGTACTTTGTAAATCAGATACAACGGGATCTGCTACGGTAACCGTTTCGGGAGGAACAGGAGCTTATACTTATTCATGGGCGCCATCTGGGGGATCAGCCGCTACGGCTTCTAACTTAGCAGCAGGAACTTATACTGTCACCATAAAAGACGCCAATCTTTGTACCATCACTAAAACTTTTACTATCACCGAGCCTGCAGCCGCTCTAACTGCTACTACTTCGCAAACCAACGTGCTTTGTAAATCAGATGCAACGGGGTCTGCAACTGTAACAGTTTCAGGAGGAACAGGAGCCTATACTTATTCATGGGCACCATCTGGAGGATCTGCAGCAACGGCTTCAAACTTAGCAGCAGGAACGTATACTGTGACCATTAAAGATGCTAATCTGTGTACCATCACTAAAACTTTTACCATCACTGAACCAGCAGCTGCTTTAACAGCTACTACTTCGCAAACCAACGTACTTTGTAAATCAGATGCAACAGGGTCTGCAACAGTGACACCTACAGGAGGAACAGGAGCCTATACGTATTCCTGGGCACCATCTGGGGGATCTGCTGCAACCGCTTCTAACTTAGCAGCGGGAACTTATACCGTGACAATTAAAGACGCCAATCTTTGTACCATCACTAAAACGTTTACCATCACTGAACCTGCAGCTGCATTAACTGCTACCACTTCGCAAACCAATGCGTCTTGTAATTCAGGAGCAACAGGGTCTGCAACGGTAACAGTTTCGGGAGGAACCGGAGCATACACTTATTCCTGGGCACCATCTGGAGGATCTGCAGCAACGGCTTCTAACTTAGCTGCCGGAACGTATACCGTGACCATAAAAGATGTAAATCTGTGTACGATTACTAAAACTTTTACCATCACAGAGCCAAGCACAATAACTGCAACTACTTCGCAAACTAACGTACTTTGTAAATCAGATACAACGGGGTCTGCAACAGTTACACCTACCGGAGGAACCGGAGCCTATACGTATTCCTGGTCACCATCTGGAGGATCAGCAGCAACGGCTTCAAACTTAGCTGCCGGAACGTATACCGTGACCATTAAAGATGCTAATCTTTGTAGTATAACTAAAACTTTTACCATAACAGAACCTGCAGCCGCTCTAACAGCTACCACTTCGCAAACCAACGTACTTTGTAAATCAGATACAACGGGATCTGCAACGGTAACAGTTTCAGGAGGAACAGGAGCCTATACTTATTCCTGGGCACCATCTGGAGGGTCTGCCGCAACGGCTTCTAACTTAGCAGCCGGAACGTATACTGTGACCATTAAAGATGCCAATCTTTGTACCATCACTAAAACTTTTACCATCACTGAACCTGCAGCTGCATTGACTGCTACCACTTCGCAAACCAACGTACTTTGTAAATCAGATGCAACGGGATCTGCAACAGTAACACCTACAGGAGGAACCGGAGCCTATACTTATTCCTGGGCACCATCTGGGGGATCTGCCGCAACCGCTTCTAACTTAGCTGCCGGAACGTATACCGTGACCATAAAAGATGCTAATCTGTGTACAATTACTAAAACAGTAACCATTACCGAACCTGCAGCTGCTTTAACTGCCACTACTTCACAAACCAATGCGTCTTGTAATTCAGGAGCAACAGGATCTGCAACGGTAACAGTTTCGGGAGGAACCGGAGCCTACACTTATTCCTGGGCACCATCTGGAGGGTCTGCAGCAACAGCTTCTAACTTAGCAGCCGGAACTTATACTGTGACCATAAAAGATGCTAATCTGTGTACGATTACTAAAACTTTTACGATCACAGAGCCAAGCACTATAACTGCTACTACTTCGCAAACCAACGTACTTTGTAAATCAGATGCAACGGGGTCTGCAACAGTTACACCTACAGGAGGAACGGGAGCCTATACGTATTCCTGGTCACCATCTGGAGGATCAGCAGCAACGGCTTCTAACTTAACAGCCGGAACGTATACTGTGACCATAAAAGATGCTAATCTTTGTTCCATCACTAAAACCGTAACCATTACCGAACCAGCTGCAGCTCTAACTGCTACTACCTCACAAACCAATGTAGCTTGTAATGCAGGAACAACAGGTTCTGCAACGGTAACAGTTTCAGGAGGAACCGGAGCCTACACTTACTCTTGGGCACCATCTGGAGGATCTTCAGCAACAGCTTCTAATTTAGCTGCCGGAACATACACCGTGACCATAAAAGATGCTAATCTTTGTACGATTACTAAAACTTTTACCATCACAGAACCAACCGCTATAACTGCAACCACCTCACAAACCAATATACTTTGTAAATCAAATACAACAGGTTCTGCAACAGTAACACCTACAGGAGGAACCGGAGCTTATACCTATTCCTGGTCACCATCAGGGGGATCTGCAGCAACCGCTTCTAATTTAGCAGCCGGAACTTACACTGTGACGATTAAAGATGCTAATCTTTGTACGATTACTAAAACTGTAACCATCACCGAACCTGCAGCTGCATTGACTGCTACAACTTCACAAACGAATGTGTCTTGTAATGCCGGAACAAATGGTTCTGCAACGGTAACAGTTTCAGGAGGAACCGGAGCCTATACTTACTCCTGGGCTCCATCTGGAGGATCTGCAGCAACGGCTTCTAATTTAGCCGCCGGAACATACACCGTGACCATAAAAGATGCAAATCTTTGTTCCATCACTAAAACTTTTACGATCACTGAACCAACAGTTCTAACCGCTACTACTTCACAAATGAATGTAGGTTGTGGAGGTGATAATACGGGATCAGCTACTGTAAATGTTTCCGGTGGAACTCCAGGATATACTTATCTATGGTCTCCATCTGGTGGAACAGCAGCTACAGCAAGTGCTCTTACTGCCGGAACTTATACTGTAACGGTTACAGATGCAAACTCTTGTACTATATCTAAATCAGTTACTATTATCGACGGCGATTCTATTAAACCAGTAATTGACCCTCTGCCACAAACTTCTACTATTAATTGTCCTGCGACACCAGTATTTGCTACTGCCACCGCAACAGATAATAATGGAGTGATTTCATCCTTAACTTACAAAGATGTTATTACACCTGGTGGATGTGCGGGTTCCTATACACAAACCAGAACCTGGACTGCTGTTGATGCCTGTGGAAATATCTCTCTTCCCGTTAGTCAGGTGATCATTGTACAAGATATTTCTGCTCCTACCTGGTCTACTGCAGCTGCTTCTTTAAACAAAACAATAGAATGTAGCGACACAGCAGCTTTAACTGCCGCACAGGCTTTATTCCCAACAGCTACAGACGCTTGTGATACTAATGTTTCGAATATTGTAAAAGTAAGCGGTGCTTTTGTGGCCTCTCAAGGTTGCGCTAATGCCGGAACGTATACCAATACCTGGACCGTGAAAGACGATTGTGGAAATACCTCTGATACTTTTACTCAGGTGATTACTATTCAGGATACTTCTAAACCAACATGGTCTACTGCAGCTGCTTCTTTAAACAAAACAATAGAATGTAGCGATACTGCAGCTTTAACTGCCGCACAGGCTTTATTCCCAACAGCTACAGATGCTTGCGACACTAATGTCTCAAACATCGTAAAAGTAAGCGGCGCTTTTGTGGCCTCTCAAGGTTGCGCTAATGCCGGAACGTATACCAATACCTGGACTGTGAAAGACGATTGTGGAAATACTTCTGATACTTTCACTCAGGTGATTACTATTCAGGATACTTCAAAACCAACATGGTCTACACAAACTGCTTCTTTAAACAAAACGATAGAATGTAGTGACACAGCAGCTTTAACTGCCGCACAGGCTTTATTCCCAACAGCTACAGATGCTTGCGACACTAATGTCTCAAACATCGTAAAAGTAAGCGGCGCTTTTGTGGCCTCTCAAGGTTGCGCTAATGCCGGAACGTATACCAATACCTGGACTGTGAAAGACGATTGTGGAAATACTTCTGATATTTTCACTCAGGTGATTACTATTCAGGATACTTCAAAACCAACATGGTCTACTGCAGCTGCTTCTTTAAACAAAACGATAGAATGTAGCGATACAGCAGCTTTAACTGCCGCACAGGCTTTATTCCCAACAGCTACAGATGCTTGCGACACTAATGTTTCAAACATCGTAAAAGTAAGCGGTGCTTTTGTGGCCTCTCAAGGTTGTGCTAATGCAGGAACGTATACCAATACCTGGACCGTGAAAGACGATTGTGGAAATACTTCTGATACTTTCACTCAGGTGATTACTATTCAGGATACTTCAAAACCAACATGGTCTACTGTAGCTGCTTCTTTAAACAAAACGATAGAATGTAGCGATACAGCAGCTTTAACTGCCGCACAGGCTTTATTCCCAACGGCTACAGATGCTTGCGACACTAATGTTTCAAACATCGTAAAAGTAAGCGGTGCTTTTGTGGCCTCTCAAGGTTGTGCTAATGCAGGAACGTATACCAATACCTGGACCGTGAAAGACGATTGTGGAAATACTTCTGATACTTTTACTCAGGTAATTACTATTCAGGATACTTCAAAACCAACATGGTCTACACAAACTGCTTCTTTAAACAAAACAGTAGAATGTAGCGATACTGCAGCTTTAACTGCCGCACAAGCTTTATTCCCAACCGCTACAGACGCATGTGATACTAATGTTTCGAATATTGTAAAAGTAAGCGGTGCTTTTCTAGCTTCTGAAGGTTGTTCTAATGCCGGAACGTATACCAATACCTGGACTGTGAAAGACGATTGTGGAAATACCTCAGATACCTTCACTCAGGTGATTACTATTCAGGATACTACAAAACCAACCTTTACCGGAACACTACCTGCCGATATTACTGTTTCTTGTGATGCAGTACCTCAACCGGCAAATATGGAAGCTTCCGATAATTGTAGTGGTAACTTACCAATTGTTTTCAGCGAAACAAAAAGTAGTACTGAAAATCAATGTAGTACAAATTATACTTTAACCCGTAAATGGACCACCAGTGATTGTAGTGGAAATACAATTTCTTACACTCAGATCATAACCGTTAGAGATACTACTCCACCTACAGGAACAGCTCCGGTAAATGTAGCAAATCTGCAAACTATTGCTGATATCCCAGTTGGAAATCCGAGCGACATAACCAATGCTGTGGATAATTGCAGCAGTACGGTAAACATTACTGTAAGTGACGCCAATAATGGAGGAAGCGGTTGTGATGGAAGTCCTTACATCCTAACAAGAACTTATACTTTAACAGATTGTGCCGGTAATAAAACACTACTGACTCAAACCTTTACTGTAGAAAACAAAGTTTCTGTATCCGGAGTTGCTACAAATGTGAACTGTTCGAACGGAAGAACTGGTTCAATCCAGGTAACTAGTAGCCCAGGTTCGACCGTTATCATTAAAAATGAAAAAAATGAAACTGTTGGAAATACCAATTTACCGGCCGGTACATACACTCTTACAGCAACATCTTCTGTAAACAAAGGAAATCAAGCCTGTACTGCAACTGCCACTGTTACAATCACAGCAACTCCTAACGAAACAACGACTGTTAGTAGTACAGCCTGTAACGATGATTCAACCATTATTAACTTGCTATCATTGTTACCTGAAAACACTCCTACTAACGGAATCTGGGTAGATAACAGTAATACCAACAGCATACAAGGAAACAATTTTAATCCTTTAGGTCTGGCAATAGGTAATTATACATTCGAATACAAAATACCTGATGCCAGCTGTCCAAGAAGTATTGTACTGAATATGGCAATAAATGATGATTGTAAAGTACTTGCCTGTGGAAGTATAGTAGTTCACAATGCTTTCTCTCCAAATGGTGACGGAATCAACGATGTCTTCACTATAGACAGTATTGGCGATACCACTTGTTATCCTGAGAATGATGTAGAAATCTATAACCGTTGGGGGGTATTAGTATTTGAAACACACAATTACAACAATCAAACCAATGCCTTCGACGGAATTTCAAGAGGCCGAACCACAGTGAAACAATCTGACGGACTACCAACGGGAACTTATTTCTACATTATTAACTACAAATCACTGGACGGAAATAATGTATTACAGAATAATAAAAAAGACGGATATCTTTATTTATCGAAATAAAAAAAGACCATATCTCATTGCATAGCAAGCACATAAAGCAACAATTTACAATTAATTAATAAAAAAATCCTTATTTTTGAATATACAAATGCATAGACTTTTTTACAATTTAAATTGAAAAAAGTAGTACTAATGAAAATAATAAATACCACTATGAGAACAAAATTATTTTTCTTCGTCATTATGTTTGTAACAATTGCGAGCTATGCACAGCAAGATGCACAATTTACGCAATACATGTACAATACCATAAACATTAATCCGGCTTATGCAGGATCGCGAGGAGCTTTAAGTGTTTTTGGATTATACCGCACCCAATGGGTTGGACTCGACGGGGCTCCTGAAACCAGCGCTTTCTCAATCAATAGCCCAATAAATAATAGTAATTTAGGAATCGGAGCCTCTTTAGTAAATGATAAAATTGGCCCAACTAACGAAAACAACTTTTCTGTTGACCTTTCCTATACTGTTCAAACCTCAGCCGATTTTAAACTTTCGTTTGGTATCAAAGGAACAGCCAACCTGTTCAATTTGGATGTCAGCAAATTAAATCCGGAGAGTCAGGGAGATCCACAGTTTCAGGATTTAAACAATAAGTTTTCGCCGAATGTGGGAGCCGGAGTCTATTGGCATTCTGATAAAGCATACATTGGGTTATCAGTACCTAATTTTATCGAAACCAATCGGTACGATGATAATGATTACGCCATTTACAAAGATAAAATCAATTATTATTTAATAGCCGGATATGTGTTTGATCTTGATAGACTTCAATACATCAAATTCAAACCCGCTTTACTGACCAAAATGGTCGAAGGAGCACCACTTCAGGTAGATGTTTCTGCCAACTTTATGTTCATGGATAAACTTGTGGTGGGAGTTGCCTACCGATGGAGCGCTTCACTTAGTGCTATGGTAGGATTCCAGATTACTGACGGCCTCTATCTTGGTTATGGTTACGATCGCGAAACCACACGTTTAAACAACTATAATTCAGGATCACATGAGATATTCCTGCGTTACGAATTCTTCAAAAACAATGGTAAAATGACAACGCCACGTTTCTTCTAAAAATAACGATTATGAAAAATTATATACTCCTTTGCTTAACAATTATCTGTTCTTTTTCAGCCGGCAGTTATGCGCAACAATCGAAAATTAATACTGCCGATAAGAACTACGATAATTATGCGTATATCGACGCTATTAAAACCTATGAACGTGTAGCTGATAAAGGATACAAATCGGAAGATTTGTTTAAGAAGCTCGGAAACTCATACTACTTCAACTCTAACTTTGAAGCTGCTGCAAAATGGTACGGTGAATTATTTGCTATGAACACCGTTGTTGAGCCAGAGTATTACTATCGATATGCACAATGTCTGAAATCAAGCGGACAAACCGATAAGGCCAATAAAATTATGACTGAATTTTTGGCTAAATCTAAAAACGATGACAGAGCAAAATTATATGCCGAGGATGTAAACTATCTGAACAAAATCAAAGCCAATTCCGGCCGATACAAAATTGAAGATGCCGGAATCAACTCTAAATACTCTGATTACAGTTCTTATGTTTACAACGGTAAAATATACTTTGCCTCTGCCCGGGATACCGGAAACTTTTCACAACGTAAACACAAATGGACCGGAGAATATTTTACGAATTTGTATTTTGCCGATACGGACCCTCCTGCCAACAGTACAGTGAAAGTCAACAAATTCAAAACATCTCTTAATACAAAGTTTCACGAGTCTTCTCCCGCTTTTACAAAAGACGGACAAACGGTTTACTTTACCAGAAACAATTATATAAACGGTAAAAAAGGAAAAGATGACAACAAAATTACTTTAATCAAAATATACAGAGCCACTCTTGAAAACGGAAAATGGACCAACATAACCGAACTTCCTTTTGACAGTGATAATTACAGTACGGCACATCCCGCACTTAGTCCTGATGAAAAAACACTGTATTTCGCCTCAGATATGCCCGGAACAGTGGGACAGTCTGATATTTACAAAATAAGCATTAATGGCAATGGCAGTTATGGTACACCTATGAACTTAGGTAAAGTCATAAATACACAAGGAAAAGAAACATTTCCGTTTGTTACCAGCGATAATGAAATTTATTTTGCTTCTGACGGACATCCCGGACTAGGCGGTCTGGACGTTTTTGTAGGCCAAATTGAAGATAACGGAACCATAAGCAATATTCAGAATCTTGGAGCGGATGTTAACTCACCTAAAGATGATTTTGCCTACATTATTGATCCTGCATCCAGAAGAGGCTATTTTAGCTCTAATAAAGATGGCGGACAAGGTTCTGATGATATCTACAAATTTCTCGAAACAAGAAAACTACAATGCATACAAGAGCTAAACGGAATCATTACTGACGCTGAAACCTTAGCTGTTTTGCCAAACACAAAATTAACTTTATATGACAATCTGGGCAATATAAAAAACACGACTATTTCAGATGCAACCGGTTTTTACAGTTTCCCTGTTGAATGTGGAAAAACGTATAATGTAAGAGCAGAAAAAGAAGAATACACAACCAAAGAAATCAATATTACCATTGGAAAACTAACCGGAAAAACCAGTCTTCCTATTGCTTTGGATAAATCCGCCTGCAAAGTCACCATTGGCGATGATTTAGGAAAATGTTTTGGTATCAAAATGATTTACTTTGATCTGGATAAATCAAATATCCGTACAGAAGCTGCTCTGGATTTAGAAAAAATACTTGATGTCTTAAACAGCCATCCAACAATGAAACTTGATATTCGTTCCCACACAGACAGTCGTGCTACACATCGATACAATGAAGCCTTATCCGACAGAAGAGCTAAATCAACAATTGCATGGCTCGTTAAAAACGGAATCGCTAAAAACAGACTCACCGGAAAAGGATATGGAGAAACCCAACTGGTAAATGGCTGTTCTGATGGTGTACCATGTACAGAAGAACAACATCAAATGAACAGAAGAAGCGAATTTATTATCACAGCCTTATAAAAAAACCAAATTCAAATAATTCTAAAAAAACGTAATATTTTAAACTCTAAAATTCCAAATTCCAAAAACAGATTAAACACTGATTGGAATTTGGATTTTTTTTTAAAAAAACTTGTAAATAACTCCTTTAAAATTCCGTTTTCGTGAAACGAATCTGTATGATTCGTCTTCTTTATTTATTTCGGATTAGGCTTTACACAAACCCTAGTTTTCGTCACTCATAGCGTTTAACCTAATGCTTTGTTTAGACTCTTTGAGAACAACTAACCCACTTTTACATCAGTACACCTTAAGGACTAATTTCATACATAGTCCAAAAAAAATCGTTGCAATTCCCTGAATTGCAACGACCAATAAAAAACTAACCAGTCCAATATTTTTTCTACATCTTCACAAAGATGTTAGTATAGTATTTCTTTCCGGTATTAGGGTCAATCGAAACTGACAAACCAAAATGAGTATAGTCTCCTTCAATATTTGCCTTGTGTCCGGGGCTATCCAGCCAGGCTCTTAAAGCAGCCTCAGAAGTTTTATAATTGTAAGCAACATTTTCGCCTACTTTTTTAGCACCTAAAACACTCATGATATTATTCGAACGTGAAGTAAAATCATTATGATCAACCACATTGTTTGCGATCATGTATTTGTTGTGTTCTTCGCACTTAAATGAAACGTGATTGATTCCTTTCAGAGTATTCAAACCAATACTTACCCGATAATCATTGATAAGTTTCATCGATTCGATTTCAGAATCATTGTAATTGTAGTTAGCAACGACAGCCTCGGCTGTAGCAGGGCTTTCGCTACCCTCTGCGCTGTCCGCTGAACAGGAGCTCATTGCAACAAGTAGGGTAACTATTGCAACGAACCTCATGTTACGCATCATCTTTTTCATAATGACATAGTAGTTTAATTTTTAAAGTAGATGTTGGGGCAAATCCTTTAAATATTTATTAAAATAAATTGACTTGTTTCTTTCTCAAACTTATTCAATTTATCGTTAAACTACAAATAATATCGATAAAATACGCAATAATTTTACAATCAAATGTAATAATCCTACAAGCTAAGAGGATAATCTTTCAATCTTCCATGAAAAGTCAGATTGGCTTTGGTAACGAATTCTGTCATGCAATCTATTGGGTCTCCCCTGCCAAAATTCTACCTCTAAAGGAGTTACTAAAAAACCACCCCAATTTTCAGGTCTCGGAATATGTTTTCCTTCGAACTCTTTTTCCAGTTTTTTCAAATTTTCTTCCAAAAAAGTTCGGGACGGAATCACTTCGCTTTGCTTCGAAACCATCGCACCCAATTTACTTCCATCAGGACGAGAATCAAAATAACCATCTGATATGTTCTCTGATGTTTTTACAGCGATTCCTTTTATGATTACCTGGCGTTCCATCTCCTGCCAGAAAAAAGACAAACAAACATGCGGATTTGCGGCTATCGCCTTCCCTTTTTCCGAATCATAGTTGGTATAAAAAATAAAACCTTCCTCTGAAAATTTCTTTAATAAAACCACTCTGGATTTCGGGAAACCATCCAATCCAATTGTCGAAACTGTCATCGCATTAACTTCTCCATTTCCGCCAAAATCTTCTACCTCATGAAACCATCGGTTGAACAGATTGATTGGGTCTTCGGGAATATTGGTTTCCAATAATTCACTCTTTTCGTAAGATTTTCTATAATTGCTTAAATCGTTCATGATTTTATATTTTAGATTGCAGATCGCTGATTCTAGACTGTAGATTTTTTTGATTACATATTCCTAGATTATCAACAATTTACGGCTTTAATCATTTATAACTCATCCGTACAACTCACATTTCACATTTTAAAACTCAAAACTCCTCCCGTCATCTCCTAAAAGTGTGTTTGGAAAAACGGTTTCGGCTTCTTCTTTAAAACGTTCGATACCATCATAACGTGTTGAATAATGCCCCAGAATTAACTTCTTTGCATTTGCTTTAAGCGCAATTGTTGCCGCTTCTTTTGCAGTTGAATGTAACGTTTTCAGTGCCAAAGTGGCTTCTGATTCCAAAAAGGTAGATTCGTGATACAAAACATCAACATCCTTAATTATAGGAAGTACGTCTTCGTGATACACGGTATCAGAACAAAACGCATAACTCATTGACGGAATAGGATCAAAGGATAATTCTTTGTTCTTTATTACGGTTCCATCGTCAAGTGTAACGTCACCACCACCTTTTATTTTTTGAAAATAGGCCGTATGAATATTGTACTGCTGAACCGCTTCTACATTTAATTTGCGATCACCGGGTTTTTCCTGAAACAAAAATCCGTTTGTATACACGCGATGCTTCAATGGAATCGTTTTTACAATCACCTTATTGTCTTCAAAAATAACTTCGCTTTCTTTTGACTCTAATTCATGGAAAAACAATTTATAGGTCGTCCAGGATTCCGTCAATTTTAATTGAAGCAGAATAAGTTCTTTAATCCCTTTCGGTCCGTAAATATGTAAATCGGTCGTTCTTCCTAAAAGAGAAAAAGTAGAAATAGTTCCAATTAATCCATAAAGGTGATCTCCGTGAAGATGCGAGATAAAGATGTGATTTATTTTGGAGAATTTAATCTTATTCTTTCTAAGCTGCACCTGTGTTCCCTCACCGCAATCAATTAAAAATAAACGATTTCTTATTTCTAAAACCTGCGAAGTAGGGTTCGTAATTGTTCTGGGAGTAGCGGCATAACAGCCAAGTATGGTTAATTTCAATTTTACTGTTTATTCGTTTATTTGGTAAATCGTTTAATCGGCTAAAACTAATTCAAATCGATTAAACCGTTAACCGAATAAACAATTAAACTTATTTTAAAATCCAAGGTCTCTTTCTATTTCCTCCATTTCGATAATATCATGCGCTTCCAAAAGTGACGGAACAACGACTAATTTATCTGAAATGGCATTAAAGTCAAGATCTGAAACTACTATTACAAATGATTTTTTGGCTTTCTTCTGCTGCTTGGCAAGGGGTAAAAAAAGTTTTACCTCTTTTTCCGACACTTTACTATCTGCTGATAAATCGATTATAATGTTTTGTTTTTCAAAGGTTTTAAACTGTTGCGTTACCCTTTCCAAAAAAGCATTAAAATCTCCCTGGGTATCTTTAATTGTAACGGTATGTCCTTTTTGATCTACTTTCATTTTTTTACTATATACACTTCTGATTTGAAAAGCTAAGGTACGAAGTTTTTTTAGTTTTCAGTTCTTATTCCCAGTTCTCAGTCTCAGTTCTCAGTTTTCAGTCTCAGAGAAATTTTACATTCAAGACTGAGATTAAAAACCACGACTGAAGACTATATCAATTACTGTTGAATCTTAGATGCGAGCAAATAAATCACCGCCATTCTGATCGCTACTCCGTTTTCGACCTGATTCAAAATAACAGAATGATCGGAGTCAGCCACTTCGGAAGTAATCTCTACCCCTCTGTTAATTGGTCCCGGGTGCATGATTACGATTTCTTTCCCAAGGGAGTCCAGTAATGGTTTATCTACTCCGTATTGCTGTGCATACTCACGTGTCGATGGAAAAAAGTTCACATCCATACGTTCGTTTTGAACACGAAGCATATTAGCAACATCACACCATTCTAAAGCTTTACGCAAATTGGGTTCAACTGTGACACCAAGTGATTCAATATATCTCGGAATCAGTGTTTTTGGTCCGCAGACTTTTACCTCAGCTCCCTGCATCTTCAAAGCATATATGTTAGACAAAGCTACTCTCGAATGCAGAATATCTCCTACAATGACCACTTTTTTTCCAGCCACATCGCCTAATTTTTCTCTAATCGAATAACTGTCTAATAAAGCCTGAGTTGGGTGTTCGTGTGCTCCGTCTCCGGCATTCACGATACTGGCTTTGACATTTTTGGATAAAAAATAAGCCGCTCCGGGATTGGAGTGGCGCATTACAACCATATCAACTTTCATTGAAAGGATATTATTTACAGTATCAATCAGGGTCTCCCCTTTTTTAACCGAAGACTGGGCTGCCGAAAAACTAATCACATCAGCCGATAATCTTTTTTGTGCCAATTCAAAGGAAAGTTTAGTTCTTGTACTGTTCTCAAAGAAAATATTGGCAATGGTAATATCTCGTAATGAAGGAACTTTTTTAATAGGTCTGTTAATGACTTCTTTAAAATGATCGGCCGTTTCAAAAATCAGGTTAATATCATTTTCATTGATATATTTAATTCCCAATAAATGATCTACGCTTAATTCTTTCATTTTTATTTCTTTAATATTTATTTGTCAAATTCATGAATTCCTGACATGCTCAGTTTTTTAATACTGCTACAAAGAACAACTCCTTTATTGAATCATTCTTTCTACAACTTCGCTGTAGTCCTGCAAATCTCTGGCATCTTCATCAAAAAGATGCTGCCATTTGAAACCTGGAATTTCTATTTTTGTTCTTGCAGATTCATTCCAATTCAGAGTGAAGCCGTTATCTCTTAGAACCTCGGCAACTATTTTACCTACTTCTATTGTTGTCGCATCATCACCATTATCTACTTTCTGGAAAGCGATAAACAAACTTGAATCTTCTATAGCTACACCTCTTGCTAAATCTTGTTCGTGATAAAAACAATATCCATCAGATTCTACTTCGTTTTCACGCAACGCTCTTTCTACCTCAACAACTTCATACTCCCCATCCGATGTGGTATACCCCGCATTATGAAGTGCAATAATATTTCTGTCGGCTAATTCATCAAACGCTTTTATTAATCTTTCCGTATCTGTTGGACTTTTCCATTGTTTACTTTCTGAAAGTAATTTTTGGTTTTCTTCTCTTATTTTATCAAAAGCCCACTCTTCAGAGATTTCATCCTCAAATTCGTTGTCTTCAATTTCTTCCAGAATGTTTTCCTGAATCTCATCAAGAGACAGAAACCCCATTCTAACTTGGTTAAAAATTGATTCATAAATAAAAGCTTCATTCTCTGTCATCCTTTTTTATTTAATCGTTAATTTGTTATCAAATAGACCACATCTTCACCTTCATTTTCTTTCCAGCTTACCTTAACTTTTTCGTCATTAATAGCATCTACCTGACGACCACGATAATCGGGCTGAATAGGTAAATTGCGGCTAAAACGTCGGTCAATTAAAACTAACAATTCAATTTCTGAAGGTCTTCCAAAAGACTGAATAGCAGTTAACGCGGAACGAATGCTTCGTCCGGTAAACAAAACGTCATCAATAAAAATGACTTTTTTATTTTCGACTATAAAATTGATTTGGGTTTTATTCGCTTCAAGCGGTTTTTCGGTGCGGCGGAAATCGTCTCTAAAAAAGGTGATATCTAAATAACCCAGAGAAATTTCGGGTGTTTTGTACTCGCTTTCTAATATTTGTTTCAAACGTTCGGCTAAAAAAACACCTCTTGGCTGAATTCCGATTAAAATAGTATCTGAAAAATCAAGATGTTTTTCGATTAACTGACAAGCCAAACGATGGAGTATGATAGTAACTTCTTTTGAATTAAGTAATACTTTTTGGCTCATAATTAAGTATAATGTTTGGTTGGGCAAATATACAAAATCAGAATTTATTTGTAGTCTCTTTCTAAATACAAATATTTGAATAAATTTTTAGCGTTGTAATAGCACAAAGCATTCTTTTAAATCCCGAAGAAATGAATAATAGTACGGCAGCAAATTTCAATTTGTCGCTTATGAAACCATACAAGTTTAAAAAAACCTTTCGTACAACGTCATCAACATCTCTTAACTTAATCAGATCCTTTTTGCTATTTTATTATATTTGACCAACCAAAACACATAAGATTAGGAGAAAAATAATCATCCTGGCTATGATTACTTTTAAAAACCGAATACATACCTAAAAAATGAATTCTTATCTCATCAAAATAGATACTTTTATAAACAGCCTTGATCAGGAAACCTTAGCCGCTTTAAATAGCATCTCCACTACCAGGAGTTTAAAAAAAGGGGAGTTTTTATTACGACAAGATGAAATTTGCAGTAAAAGCTATTTTATAGAAGAAGGAATTGTTAGAAAGTACTACCTCGATGATGGAAAAGAAATCACGACAGAATTATACTTTAAAGATGATATCGCGGTATCTTTTAATAGTTATTGCCTGCAAACGACAAGTAACGAATTTATTCAAGCCGTGACAGACATCACCGTTTCACAAACTGACTTTAAAGGATTTCAGAATGCAAAAAAGCAATTCCCAAAATTGACAGAATTAGACTTGATGCTCACCGAGTATTACGCAATTTGGCTGGAGGACCGCTTGTTTCAGTTTCGTACACTGGATGCTACGACCCGCTACCTTAAATTAATTAAAGAGCATTCGCATATTATTAAAAACATCCAGCTTACACATATCGCTTCTTATCTTGGAATATCTTTGGAAACTCTAAGCAGGATCCGGTCCAAAATTTAAATGTATTATTTGACTTAAGTCAAATTTCCCGCGATTTTTCATTTCGACATTTGTTTCATAAAATATAAAAAAATGAAACAAAGAATTATAGGATTTGATCTGGCAAGAGCATATGCCATCTTCGGAATGTTTATCGTTAATTTCAATATGGTTTTTGGCTCCCATAACGACCAAAATACTGTTGCACAATTTATGTCTCTCTTTAGCGGCAATTCGAGCTCTGTTTTTGTGATACTGGCCGGAATGGGTATTGCGCTTATGACCAACAGAGTGGAATATACTCCTGCCGAGAAAAACAAGCTGAGAAATACCATCCTCAAACGGGCTGTTTTTTTATTTGTCATCGGACTTTTGCTTAACCTGATCTGGCCTGCCGATATTTTGCACTTTTACGGTTGCTATATGTTCATAATTGCTTTTATAATCTTTTTAGATAAAAGGTTTTTTCTGTTTCTGGCGGCTGTGGCGGTCTTTAGTTTTCACTTTTTAATTTTTATTGTTCCCTATGAAACGGGCTGGAACATTGCCACTTTTCAATACAAAGATTTTTATACCCTGAACGGGTTTATCAGAAATACTTTTTACAATGGCTGGAATGCTGTATTCCCCTGGATTGCTTATTTTCTTTTAGGAATGTATCTCGGAAGACTAAACTGGAGCAGTAAAAAGATTCAGAAGAAGATGTTTATTATTGGACTTTTATTCTATGTATCGATAGCATTACTTCAATTATTGTCCGGACAATTTGTACTTTCAGAGAATTTACATTTATTTATCAATGCCGATTATCTCCCTCCGTACCTTCCTTTTATGCTAAGCACCTCCGGATTTGCTCTGATGCTGATCGCCTTCTTTATGTACATCGGAGAAAAAAACGGAAATAACCAATATGTACAAAGTTTTGCGCCAACGGGTCAAATGACGCTTACGCATTACATTTCACATCTTACCATTGGTTTAATTTTATTTTCTGCACTAACAGGTAATGATCTGGTCCAATATTCAGCAGATCAGAAAGCAACAAAACCAATTTATATTTTACTGTTTTCAATTGCGTACTTTGTACTCAGTTACTACTTTAGTAAACTTTGGGCAAGACACTTTCAGAACGGTCCATTTGAAGCTCTTATGCGAAAAATAACCCGCTAACTAAATTTTACCGGAACCATTGCCTAATCATTTTGAGCCGGCCATAAACTGTCAAAAGAAACCTTAAAGCTGGAGACCGGACTAAAAGTCTACATCAAAAAACTATTTCCGTCTCTAAATTTAAAATTATATTTTAGCAGTACAGCACTTACCTATACTTCTTGCTTACAGACCAAACACAAGATTAAAGCTATGGATCAATACAAAGAAACTTTCGAAACCTGGGATAAAATCGCAACTGTTTATCAAGACAAGTTCATGGATTTAAAGCTGTATAATGAAACTTACGACTTCTTTTGCGATGCTTTGAAAAACGAACAGCTCCATATCTTTGAAATTGGCTGTGGTCCGGGAAACATTACAAAATATTTATTATCAAAGAAACCTAATTTAAAAATTAGAGGAATTGACATTGCTCCCAAAATGATTGAATTAGCACAAAAGAACAATCCTTCTGCCCAGTTTGAAGTAATGGATACGCGAGACCTCAACAAAGTAAATCAACAATTTGATGCCATTATTTGTGGTTTTTGTCTGCCCTATTTGTCCGAAGAAGATTGTTCCAAACTAATCAACAGCATTGATAAAATACTCTGTCCTGGTGGTATTTTTTATCTTAGTTTTGTTGAAGGGCATTCCACTGAATCAGGTTTCATTTCGGGAAGCACCGGCGACCGAACATATTTCTATTATCATAATTTAAAGAACATAGAAAAACAGCTTTCTATACATAATTTCAAAATCATTAAATCGTTTGAAGTTAAATATCCAAAATCCGAAAATATTGAGATTCATACTATACTAATTGCTCAAAAAAAATGAAAGAAATCATTGCACTTTCTGAAAAAACAATAACAATAAGCAGAAATGAATTTCTTAAAGTCAAAGGAAGCATAGACGACAATATCTATTTTGTCGAGAGCGGAAGCTTACGGCTTTTTGTTTTAGACGATGATGAAGAACAAATCATTCGATTTGGTTACCAACAAAATTTAATTGTGTCACTGGATTCTTTCTTAACAGGAAAGCCTTCTGACCTCTGCATTCAGGCGATTAAAAAAACAGTTGTAAAGATTATAACAAAGAAGCAAATAGATCAGTTTTTAAAAATTGAAGCCAATAAAAACCTATGGATTACTATTTTAGAAAACTTAGTAGTGCAGCAAATGGAACGCGAAATTGATATTTTAACCACTTCTCCAAAAGAAAGATACCGAAGAGTTTTAAGGAGAAGTCCGAAGCTTTTTCAGGAAGTTCCAAACAAACACATTGCCAACTATCTAAGAATGACACCTGAGACATTATCGAGATTAAAAAAGTCTTGATTTCGATCAATCATTTCCGGAAAAACTTTTTGAAACTTTGCTTCAAAAATTAAACCTATGCAATCAGAAAAACTCATACAATTACTAATGGATCACACGAGAGATAGTATCAATCAGGCTGAAAAACTTAAGAATGATACTATACAAACTTTGACATGGAGAGAAAATCCTGCTTCCTGGAACATTTTGGAATGTCTGGAGCACTTGAATTTGTATGGTGATTATTATCTGCCTGAGATAAAAGACAAAATAAAGAATTCGAAAACCTCTTCTGAAACTCATTTTAATAGCGGATTTTTAGGAGGCTATTTTGCCAAAAGTATGCTTCCGAAAGAAAAGCTGAACAAAATGAAAACCTTTAAAGACAAAAATCCATTAAACTCTGAACTTGACAAAAGTGTAATTGACAAATTCATCAATCAACAATTTGAATTATTAGCATTACTGGAACAATCCAAAAAGGTGAGTTTAAATCGTATAAAAATCCCCACTTCTTTATCCCGTTTACTAAGACTAAAACTAGGAGATACTTTTCAGTTTTTTATTCATCATATCCTGCGACATCTGAATCAAATTGATACCATAAAAGAGTCAATAAAAAAGACAGTTCCCGTACACGAACTGTCATGACCTAAAAAACGAAACCCCACTTACAGACGCAAATGGGGTTTCGAAAAAAAAAAAAACTACTTCACAATTAGTTTAGCCGTAAACAATTTACGGGAATGTATTTTTAGAATATAAACTCCTTTTGGTAAATCCTGATTGATTAGAGAAAACTTATTATTGTTTACATTTTTTGTAGCATATAATAATTTCCCTTCCATGCTGTAAATTTCTATTTCATCAATAGGATATTCAGATTGAATAAAGGTTTCCGTATCATTCTTTGTTGGATTTGGATACACTCTCAAACCATTATCGATTTTAAATTCATCATTGTTCAGATGCGGATCGATCACTTCAAAAGAAACTCTGTTTGAAACTTCATTATAAGAATCGTTCGTAAACATTACCAAAAAGTATTTCCCTTTTTCTGTTGGCAATTCTGTAGCTGCAATATTTTTTGTTCCTTCAGAAAGTCCTTCAAAATAGGTATAGCTCACCAGTGGTTTTTCATTCGGATTATCTCCATCATGATAAATCCCCAACCAGTCTTTTACAATTCCCGGAGCATCTGTCCACGAAGCGGTAATCTGCTCGCCCAAATCATAAACCGGTTTATTGATCCATAATTCGGTAACGACTGCTCCTACTTTAAAAAATACTTTGTTTCCAATCGGATTAAATCCGTCCTGTAAATAATACTCGGCATAATAATAACCTTTTGGCAGTCCTGTGAAAGATTTAGCATCTGCAGCTGTTGTAACATATTGCCAGCTTGTTGCTGTAACTCCGGATCCGGGATTAACCCCCATTCTGTAAATACCAATCCAGTCTTTTGCCAGTTGCGGACCATTTGTATAATTAATAAGGATAGGAGTTCCAACAGAATACTCGGTTTTATCAGTCGTTAAGGTCGGTACCGGCCCTACATAAAAGTATTTTCGCGGCGCAATTTCCGTGTATCCTCCATTTGAAAATATTGCAGCATAATAACGTCCTTTAGTAGCCAGCCCGCTAGAGAAAGTGATAAATCCGCTGGCACTTCCATCCGTATATTTCCAGGTTTGCGATGGCGAAGAACCTCCCGGAGTCTGCCCTTCTTTGTATAAACCAATCCACGTTGAAGTACTGGCCGGAGCATCCGTAAAATCAATTTTTATAGGTGTGTTCAACGAATAGGTCAGAGCATCTGTAACTATTGCCGTATTTACATTGTTACTTCCTGTAATTGTAAAAGTCTGAACATCGCTCCATGGCGACCATTCAAGATTACGGTCTCTGTATCTTAACTTCACATAGTATTTACCATTTGGAAGTGAATTAGAAGCCAGATCCATTTTAGTAATATCTACACCCAGATTGATGTTTACAGTCGAATCTTTCTTAGTGCCATACTTTCCGTATAAATTTTCAAAATCTCGATATACTTCTTTCTTTACAATATCGAATGTTGGTGTTTGAGAAATCAAAAACTGACTGGTATTCAACTTCTCATCTGTAGTTGTCGTATAAGTCGATCCGGAAACGGTTAGCGGCAATGTATTTGTCGCAGTAAAAGTATTCGTAATCGAAGGTTTGGCAGGTGCCGCTTTGTTTTTATATCGATGAAATTCATCCATTAACTGGTTGTTCTTCCATTTATCAACACTTCCAATAGAATAACTTTCAATGTCCATTTTTCCGTTTGTCACATCAATATCTACAATTTGGTAAATCCAGTTACAAATGGTTTTCTGTACATCATCAAAATCCTGCTCTGTAGAAGATCCCCAATATTGATCCCAGGCTGTACCCCCCGAAATAATATTATAGGTAGGTGTATTTTTCAATTGTCCGCGGTGATACAAATGATGGTGCGCCCCAATATGCATCGAATATTTTGGAGAAGTTACCAATAACGGCACGGCTGTATTACGAACCCAGGTCGAAATATCACCTACGTATTGCTCTGCCTGATAAGGTCTGTGGCTTAAAGAGAAAATCCATTCTACAGTATTATCCGCATTTGCAGCGGTAAGAACTTTTTGCAACCAGCTTAGCTGTTCTGCCCCTGTATGTTCTGAACTTAAACTGATAAACAAAACATTACCTGCCTGCTGTGCATAATAATTCTCTGTTCCTGATGAAATGCCTTTATATGAAAGCTCGCTTATATAAAAATGATCGTAATAGGAGTTCATTCCAAGTGTCCCGTAGGTTTCATGATTTCCGACTGTGGTCTGAATAGGTACATTACCCGATAAACCTCTGTTCTTTTTAAAATGCACATTTTCGTAATGATCTAAAGTTCCCACATCAACCTGGTCTCCCACCATAAAAGTCATAGAGATATTATCATCAGGAGATGCGTCTTTTCCCCATTTCTGTTTTATTTTTCTTTTGGCCGCTGACACTAAAGAATCATAACGCGGAACAGCTTTCAGTTGATTATCCCCCATAATCAAAAACCGAATGTGTCCATTAGCTGTTGCTGCCTGTCCCGGATTGGGCAATGTTTTAAAAGAATAAACCGAAGACACATCTGCTCCGGTTTTTATTCTGTAGAAATATTTCGTGTTAGGCGAAAGGTTCGTCAGCTTTGCACTATGGTAGAAATAATTACCCGGATAACCTGAATCTGTAAAAACATTTGTATTACCGGTAACAGTAACATTTAGACTCGATGCTGTTGTTCCGTACTCTACGATAGATTCCGGATTACTGTCCGTTTTCCAGTTAACGTAGATAGATGTTGGTGTCGCGTTTTGCAGATAAGGAAATAATTTTTGCGCTTTTGAAGCATAACTTAGCCCCAGAAGCATAAATAATAAGTAAAGTTTTTTCATACGTTTTTTTGTTTAGATCGAACAAAAGTATTGTTCGAAAACGTAATAGCTTTTAAGACAACATTACCTTTCCCTTATCTTTACTTCTCTTTATTGTAAAGTTGTTTAACCTTTTACACCTAGTTGATTTTAATCTAAATCATAGAACTTTTTAATTAAATCATATAAGATCTTTCTTGTTTTTTGGTCTAATTTTAAGTTATACGAATCAGAACAGCAAGTTCTTAAAACATCAAAGTCATGCAAAATAAAATCAAACGTTTGTTAATGGTATTTGTACTATTATTTTTATTTACGAGCTGCGAAGTTATCGGAGACATTTTTAAAGCCGGAATGGGCTTTGGTATCTTTATCGTTATTTTTATTATTGCGATAATTATCTTCATTTTCGCTAAACTGTTTGGCAAAAAATAAATAAAAAAAAATCCCGTTCAGCTAGCGAACGGGATTTCTCTTATTATAAATTATAAAATTACAGGTTGTACATTTTTTTTCTTAATTCCTGAATTTTTTCATCGTCCAGGTATTCGTCAAATGTCATGTAACGGTCTATGACTCCGTTTGGTGTTAACTCCACTACTCTGTTACCAACGGTTTGTGCAAACTCGTGGTCATGTGTGGTGAAAATTACGGAACCTTTAAAATTTTTCAATGAGTTATTAAAAGCTGTAATGGACTCCAAATCTAAGTGATTGGTTGGCTCATCAAGCATTAAGATATTGGCTCTCTCCATCATCATTCTGGACAGCATACAACGTACTTTTTCTCCTCCTGATAATACGCGGCTTGTTTTTAACGCCTCTTCTCCGGAGAAAATCATTTTCCCTAAGAATCCTCTAATAAAAACCTCATCACGCTCTTCTTCTGTTTTGGCGTACTGGCGTAACCAATCTACCAAAGTCAGATCATTTTCAAAGAAAGAATGATTCTCAGCCGGTAAATAAGCCTGATTGGTTGTAATTCCCCAATCAAAAGTTCCGGCATCTGCCTTTTGTTCGTTGTTTAAAATTTGGTAGAATGCTGTTGTAGCACGTGAATCTTTAGAAAAAAGAACGATTTTATCGCCTTTTGCCATATTCAAATCAACATCTTTAAACAAAAGATCCCCATCGATAGAAGCTGCCAGACCTTCAACATTCAAAATCTGATCTCCTGCTTCACGATCCTGATCAAAAATAATCGCAGGATAACGACGGCTTGACGGTTTAATTTCAGAAATATTCAATTTCGAAATCATTTTTTTACGAGAAGTCGCTTGTTTCGATTTCGCAACGTTCGCACTAAAACGACGAATAAATTCTTCAAGTTCCTGTTTCTTCTCTTCTGCTTTTTTGTTCTGCTGTGCACGTTGTTTTGCCGCTAATTGGCTGGACTCGTACCAGAACGTATAGTTTCCTGAGTAGTGGTTTATTTTTCCAAAATCAATATCAGAAATATGTGTACAAACCGCATCTAAAAAGTGACGGTCGTGAGATACTACAATTACAGTATTTTCATAATTCGCAAGGAAGTTCTCTAACCACGCAATGGTTTCAAAGTCCAGGTCGTTGGTAGGCTCATCCATGATAAGTAAATCCGGATTTCCAAAAAGTGCCTGCGCCAAAAGCACACGTACTTTAATTTTTCCTTCCAAATCACCCATTAGAGTATAATGATCTGCCTCTGTGATTCCTAAGTTAGACAACATGGCCGCAGCATCAGAGTCGGCATTCCAACCGTTCATTTCTTCAAACTGAACCTGAAGTTCTCCAATTCTGTCTGCATTTTTATCGTTGTAGTCGGCATAAAGTTCATCCATTTCTTTCTTAACAGCATACAAAACTTTATTTCCCATCAAAACAGTTTCCAAAACCGTATGCTCATCGAACATGTTGTGATTTTGGTTCAAAACCGACATACGTTTTCCCGGTTCTAAATGAATATGTCCTGATGTAGGATCAATATCTCCTGCTAAGATTTTTAGAAAAGTAGATTTTCCAGCACCATTGGCTCCAATAACTCCATAAATATTCCCATGAGTGAAAGTAGTATTTACTTCGTCGAACAAAATTCGTTTGCCAAACTGAACTGATAAATTATTGACTGTTAACATGAATGTCTTTTTAATTAATTTGGTGCAAAAGTATGAAAAAAGGTTCAGAGTTGCAAAGGGGACAATAGTGAAATGTAATCTGTAAAA
>NZ_MUHH01000018.1:0-62967 GCF_002217475.1 Flavobacterium tructae | reverse complement strand
TTTTACAGATTACATTTCACATTTTACTGCTTACATTTTACTGTCTGCTCTCTTTCGCCAAAGCGACTTCTAAACTCTCAAAATTAGGAAGCACTTTAACAATCATGCCTTCTTTGTTTAAAATAAAATGCGTTGGAAATGAATTTAACTGCAAGGCTTCATTCATGTATGCTTTCATATCGGGAATAACGGAATAGGACAATGGTTTTCTTGCCAGAAATGTTTTTAACTGCGCTGCAGCATCTTCTGCAAGACTTACAAACAGGATGTCTTTTCGGTCTTTGTATTCTGCGGCTAATTTGTTGACTTGCGAAAATTCTCTGATACAGGGTGTGCAATGAATGTACCAGCATTTGATGACCACTATCTTTCCTTTCATCGATTCATTGCTAACCAAATTTCCATCCAGATCTTTAAATGAGAATTTAGGAAAAGTGGTTCCTTCCATTTTGTAATTCTTAAGAGCGTCAAAACCAATCTGATTCATCGTTGCCTTTATACTGCTATCAGTCCCGGGCTGAATTTCGAATAATTTATAAACATACATTTCGGGTTCTGATTCTAATCGAATTGGGATGAAATTTCCGTTTGCCAGCTGATCTAAAAATGTCTCTTTTGAAATTTCTTTTGAAGAATCCAGAGCAATAAAATCTCTGGAAAGCATGATTTTTTTGCTCTGATAAGCAGACCAGTCTGTGTAGGTTTTTTGAATTTGAACAGGATCAACTTCCGGAGCTCCGAATCTATTCTGTGCGGTACTTATGGCGAAAAAGAGAAAAATTATAATAAAGCTGACAAATTTCTGCATGTATTCTAAGATAATTGTATTTGATCTCAAAAGTAGTGAAAGTTTTTTTTTAACCGCAATGACGCAAGGTTTTTACGCAAAGTGCACAAAGCTTTCTTCAAAAAAAGTTATGACGCGGATGAAACGGATTTGCTATCGCAAAGACGCAGATAAAAGCGGATTTTAAAAATCAGCGTAAATCCGCCTTTTCGTGAAACGAATCCGTTTCATCCGCGTCATAACCTTAACACAAACATTTACAATACTTTGACACAAACCTGTGTCACATAATAAATATTTACTTTTTAGATTTGCTAAAAACATAAGACTATGACTACAGAAAAGCTTTCACCCGAAGTTGAATCCAGATTAAACCATTTTTTTAATGATAGTATTGCCGCAAAAGATATGGCGAAAATGATACGGGAAGTAAATTATGTGCTTTCATTATCTGTACTAAGAGAATGTGAAACCATGGGATCTGAAATAAAGGATATTGCCGATAATTTTTACTGGTTCAATAAACTGGCAGAAATTTTAGATCCTTACCTCGATCTTAAATAATTGCATTTGATATCAAAACTTGTGAAAGTTTTTTTTAACCGCAATGACGCAAGGTTTTCGCAAGGTTCGCAAAGTTTTTTTTAAGGTTGTGACACGGATGAAACAGATTCGTTTCACGAAAACGCGGATTTACGCTGATTTTAAAAGTCCGTTTTTTATCTACGTCTTTGCGATAGCAAATCCGTTTTATCCGTGTCCTTTATATCAACATGAAGATTAAATCATTTTAAACAAAAAAACCCGACAATACAATTGTCGGGTTTATAATGCGCTTCCTTCAGGTGAAAACCAAATAACAAATCACCTCAATTTGCAGCATTTATTCGAAATAAAAATTAGATTAAAAAATAAATAACCAAACTCAATTTTAACCATTCCAACTTTTTATTTCTGTATTTTTCATTCTTCCATACTGTCCTTTTAGTTCAAAAAGTTCATTACTTTGAATGATTTTTTATTTCCTGCTTTGTCCGTCACCACAACTAAAAATAATTGCTTAGTGGTAAAGCTGTAGTTATGAAGCACCACTTCTTTGTTTTGATGAACATTTCTATGACTTACCAATGGCTGTCCGATGGTATTGAAAACTTCTACCTTAACAATATCTTCAGAGTCAGTTGTCACCAGTAAAGCATCGTTTTTAAAGTAAGCGATAGTCGTGCTTTTTGTTTCGATTCCTTCAGGCAACGCTCTTGCAGCTGTTTGTCCTGCAAAATAAGCGGCATACGCTTTAGATAATTCGGCTGAATTACCACAAGAAGAAAAATCCCAGTTTACAGACCAAGTCATTAAACCTCTCAAAGCAGGATATGGTCCACCTGGCTGCATCGTGTAGGTTCTTCCTGAGAAAGTAGTTCCGGTTCTTAAATAATGCATTGCATTAATTCCTTCTGTCGGCGTTAAAAAACCACTTCCTGCTGCACTTGGACAAGCCGGTAATGCAATAAGGACTTTTGAAGGTGGTAAACCATCAAAACGCATTCCTGTTGTACCAATGTTGTACCCTTTTATTATCATATCGGTTAGGGCAGTTACCATGTTTGCTTTTTTAGCTGAACCATAATATTGACCGTCTAATCCGTTTTCTCCTCCTGTATTATACAATTGTACGGCTAACAAATCCAACTCATTACGTAAGTTTTGAATGATTGGAAGGAACGAACCAAAAGTATCATTATAGGTAGAATATCCTCCTTGTACGTATTGTGTTTCCGGAGCTGCAGTTAATAAAAATCCAGGTCCATAGTGAGCTTTTAATTCTTTGAAAGCATCTACTACATTTTTTAATCTTGGATAAGCAGAAATACCCGCATAAGAAATATCTCTTAAACCTCCTGCACTAAAATTCATCGATCCACCTTCAAAATCGATATCAACTCCATCAAATTGATACTCGTCAATAATGGCTTTCAGACCATTAACAAAAATATTTTTTTGAGTTACATTTTCTAAAACAACATGACCGTTTTGACCTCCAATAGAAACAATAACAGGAACGCCGCTATCTCTTAAAGATTTGATATCATTTTTCAATAATTGTTTATTGAAAACTCCATTGGTCAAATATCTGGCATCATTTGTAGTTAGTACCGGTGTATAACCGTCACGGTTAACCGTTTCTACGAATGCATAATCTACTACGTTAAACTTACTTCCTACCATTTGAGAAAAATATAAAAACGGAGCACCGGCATTTTCCCAGGAATGTGCATATCCTAAAATAATATTAGTGGAGGGAAGCGGAATGAATACACGAGCATTGTTAGTAATATTGATGGTATTGTTTAATGTAGTTACAGCAGCTTTATTATCGGTTGCTTTGATTACAACCGGATAAGCCTGATGAGCAGATGGCGTAAAATTATAAGTATAAGTATTATTTGTGCCCGCTGTCATGTTGAAAGTACTTCCATTGATTGTAATCGTAACACCTGAAACCGATCCGTCACTATCAACAGCTGTTACCGAAATTGGTACAACCTGGAAAGAAGGTTGATTTATAGTAGTGTTCACCGGTGCATTCCAGGTAATTACAGGCAATGAATTAGGACAATTTGTACCTGAACATTGTAAAGCAAACGTTTTTGTATTTTCTGCAGTCGTACCGCTTGATGCAGTTACGGTTGCTTTTAATGTATAATTTTTATTGAAATCTGCTAAAACCGGCGTCCAGTTTGCTACGTATTCTGTTCCTGAAAGCGCTGCTGTAATATTTTGTCCGTTGATGTTGAACACCACTGATGAAATAGTTAAGCTGGCATCTACACTTGCAGTTGCTTTTAGCTGTATCGCAGTTCCCGGAGCAATAGCTACCGTTGCTGCAGAAGGCGCTGTAATGGCAACCTGAGGTGGTGTAACCGCATTTCTATTGAAATTATAAACTGTTGGTGTCGTTGGCATTGCAAAATTTGCCAGATTATTTGGGAAGTAACTTACTTCACCATTTTGCCAAGAATTTAATTTCAAACTTAAAACTTGCGCATAACCCGCTGTAACTGTGTTGTCATAGCTAAAGTTCCCCTGAGCATCTGTTGTTGCCAAAACGCTTTTCCATGGATGCGTATTATCGGTCCAAGGCACAATAAGTTCTACTTTTGCATTTGCAACTGGAGCTGTACCATTTTTAACAGTACCACTAATTAGATTAGCACTTACCAAATTTTGCGTAAAGTCAAGAGTTTTGTTCCCAGACTCTGTTGTCGAAACTGCTGAAACCGGAGCAAATGTTAAGTTGGTTTTAGCAACAGATACCTTATAATCTGATCCTGAAGTTAAACCTGCAAAAGAATAAGCTCCATTTCTATCTGTTGTCGCAGTTAAAACTGTTGTACCTGAAACTGCCGAAACTACAGCTCCTGATACCGGAGTAGTTCCGTTTAGCACTTTTCCGCTCATTGCATAAGAGGATGTTCTTGCGGTAGCGGCAGTATTGAAATTATAAACCGTAGGGGTTGCCGGAACAGCAAAACTGGTCAAATTATTTGGAAAATAATTAACGTCGTTATTTTGCCACGCATTCAATTTCAAACTAGAAACAGTAGTATATCCGTCTACAACTGAATTGGCAAAGCTATAATTTCCTTGTGCATCTGTAGTCGCCAAAACGCTTTTCCATCCGTGTGTATTGTCAGTCCAAGGTAAGACGATTTCTACTTTAGCTCCTGCAACCGGAGCTGTACCGTTTTTAACCGTTCCGCTAATTTTATTGGTTCCAACGTTATACTCGATTAAATTTAAAGTTTTGTGGGCTATTAAATTGCTATAAACTGTTGAAGCC
Organism: Flavobacterium tructae; assembly: GCF_002217475.1. GTDB lineage: Bacteria > Bacteroidota > Bacteroidia > Flavobacteriales > Flavobacteriaceae > Flavobacterium > Flavobacterium tructae. The sequence goes on along the minus strand of NZ_MUHH01000018.1, from coordinate 58,339 downwards.
GGAGTATAGGTTTTACCGGCAGCCGCAGCCGTTATGGTATAGTTCCCTCCTGATGGCAAACTAAGACTATAACCACTTGCAGTAGAAACTGCTGTAACAGTTGGTCCTGCCGATGTTGCCGTAACAGTTACCCCCACAGCAGGTGTAGTTCCGTTTAAGATTGTACCACTAACGTTATAATATACAATTGGATCACCCTGAGCAAAATTTAACGTTTTGTTGCTGTCAATTGCATTGTAAGTTGTCACAGCTGGTGTATAAGGAAAGCCTGTTTTGGCAGCCGTAACTGTAAAATTAAGCCCGGCAGTTAAACCTGTAATACTGTAGGTTCCATTAGTACCGGAAACAGCAGTTAAAACAGTCGTACCGGAAGTTGCTGTAACTGTAACTCCTGAAACTGGTGTAGTGCTAGTACCAACTACAATAGTTCCGCTTACTGTGTACAAAGGTTGTGTTCCCTGGATCACAACTCCTGTCTGATCAGCAGCAACATTTGTTAAGCTAACCGGTGTAAAAGTATAAGCAGCTTTTATCGCTGTAAGGGTATAGTTTTGATTCTTTGGTAAATTATAAAATGTAAAATTACCTGTCGGAGACACTACACTTTCTATAACTGCATTACTTGCATTTCTAATCTCTACGGTAACGTTAGTAACCAAAGCTGTTCCATTTTTCACAGAACCTCCAATACTCACTGTACCTTCTACGATACTTTTAAACGAAGTATCTACCTGAGTTAAAAGTGAATTAGGGATAGAACCTCTGGTATCCTGAGATAATTCCCAAATCATACCACCGGCCAGATTTTTAGATTTGATGTACTGTACTTTTAAATCCATTGATTGTTTATCTTCATAACTGATAAACTGTTTCAAACTACTATTGTACAAATAAGGAACTTTAGTCGTGTTATCAAAATACCTTACCCAACCTGCAGCAGCTGCCGTTGGCGTAACTAACATGGTATTTGGATCTAAAAAAGCATGTGAATTGGTAACCGGATTTCCAACCAGGCCACAAATTTCGATACTTCCGGATTTCTCACAAGCTGCCGGTCCATCCCAGGTTCCTGTTGGGTTTTGCGGATTTGTACAGCCTGCAACATTATATCTTGGTGCAGCAACAAATAAACCGGGAAAGTTTGGATTGGTTCCGTTATTGGCAACGTTGTCAAATTTCTTGCCGTAAAAAGGTAATCCCATGATTAATTTATTGGCAGGAAAACCAACTACATTCAAATAGATGTTCGTTAACTCATCAAGTGATTCTGACTGAGTTGCACCATACAATGGATCATTCGGGTTTCCGCTTCCATAAAGAGGAGCATTATAACATGTTTTATCATACCAGTTTCCGCCAAAATCATATCCAAAGTACGTGATGTAATCACAATACGTTGAAATATCTTCGGTCATTCCATACGTTGCCCTGTTGTTTGGTCCTAAATATTGTTTAGGTACATTTCGAACATTGTTTCCGGCCGCAATAGTTACCAGTTTATTAGGCATTGCCTGACGCATGGCTTTTAATAAAAGTACAAGGTTTTTATTGTCATCCGGGTGGTATTTTTGTGGAGGAACCGGGATTCCGTTCACGATTTCGGTACCGTCTGTTCCTCCCATAAGAGGATACTCCCAGTCGATATCAAATCCGTCAATAAACGGATAAGTGACAATGAAGTTTGCCATATCTGCAGCTAAAGCAGCTCTTGCCACCGGACTTGCGGCAATTGGAGAAAGATCCTGACCTTTGGTCCATCCTCCAACAGAGATTAAAATTTTTAAATGCGGATACTTTTCTTTTAACTTTTTCAAGTCATAAAAATTCCCTTTTACAGGAGCATCCCATGGAATTCCGCCTTCCGTATGCTCATAATCAGCATAGGTATCCAAACATTTTAATTTTGTATTCTCCGGACGGGCTGGGTCAAAAGTTGTCCCGTAAAAAGAATAATTCAAATGGGTTATCTTGCTCCCGTCTATCTTGGGAACGTTGAAATCCCGGGCATAAATAGCCCATTGCGCATAATACCCTACTACTTTTTTGCCGTGGGCTGGTTGGGCCGACGCAAGTAAGGGAAACAGTAACATAAAGAGTAATCTGTAATAATGTTTCATAGTTAATAAATATTGGTTAATAGATAATAAATATTCCAATTACAATACCTTACCTGCCAAAATGCGGCAAATAAATACGATAACCGGGGTTCAATACACCGCGAATAAATAACATCACGACACACTGGATTTTTAATTCATTACTTCTAAAAATAAATATTACTATTACTGATCCTAGCCATAATCATTAGTGAATAGTAGTGACTGATATTTATTTAATTTTTAAAAAAATTAGTTTAAACACAGAAGATAAATTTGGGATTCATCAATCTAAATACTTTACTTTTTGTCATGTTTGTGGTATGCGACTTACTATTTGGTTTTTAAATGTTAATACTTCTTTATATGGTTATAATTGTATGCTTATTCTTTGGTCAGGAGTTAAAGATTTAGTGAAGTCTACCATAATTATCTCTGCCAAAAACCTGTATGGCAGAGATAACGAATTACTAAATAATCATGGTAAAAAAACATACTAAATACTAACTCAAACAAATCTTTAAATTAATTTTTTAAGACTTTCATACACTGACAACTCAACATCAGCGTGGTCTTTACTGTTACATTGCTCGATTAAATTTTTCAAATCATCTCCTTTTAAAGTTGATTTGTTATCTAAAACAAGTAATAGTTCTTGTGATGCATCATTCAATTTTTTAGACAGAGGTAAAAAGTGTTGTATCAAAGGTGCATTTGCACTCAATTCTACCAGTCCTTTGTTTACAGCAATCCATTTGTTGAAAAATGCTGTTACTTTTGCTTTATTCTCCGGAGTCTTATTTGCTAAATATTGTGCTACTGCATCGTCAAAAGCCAAAGAATCTTTAGCATCCGGTGTACAGGCATCAGCAAAAAGAGTTAACGGGGAGTACATTTGATATTCGGTTCCTCCTTTGTTTCGTTTATACCCCTTTAAAGGCTCGCAAACATTTGTAAATTCCTCAACGAAATCTGTATTCTGATTGTTCGATATATTTCTTAAAATCACATCCTTATTACGAATGTGTGTCAATCCTAGTTCTTCTAATCTAAAAGAAACTACATCAAGACGTTTACGCATGCTGGCCAAATCGGTTATATCTTCGGCTGACCAAAGTCGTTCTGCAATTGCAGCTGTTCTTGGCCAAAGTCTGGAATCAATTGTTGCTGATGATACGAGCTCTGTCCACATTGTTGCTTCACCTCCCAATACTCTTGCTTTTTCTTCCGTGGATAAATTGGCTCCTTTTGGCATAGGGTCATTCAAATAATGACTTGCCACCGGATACATTAAATCAATATAATACCCATTGGACATTACGGTTTTATATCCTTTTTTTACGGATTCAATCAGGGACTGACCTGCTACTACTCCTTCATTAGGACCTCTCCAGGCATGAATAATAGCATCTTTTGACATATTTTTAGTCAAAATTTCCTCCCAGCCCATTAACTGTTTCCCATGTTTTTTAAGCATCGGAATTAACTGCATAGTAAAATAAGTCTGCAGCTCATGATTGGTTGTTAACTTATTTTTCTTTTTAAACTCCTGAATTTTTGGATTTGCATCCCAGTCCTTTCCTTCGTTTTCATCTCCTCCGATATGAAAATAAGCGCCTGGAAATAACGGGCAAACCTCATCAAATAACTCACTTAATAATTGATATGTTTTAGGATTTGAAGGATCTAATGTTGGTGAAAAAATACCCGCATTTCTTTCAATTCCATAGGTCGCAATTGCGGTTCCCTGAATATTTTTTTCAGAAGTTCCTCCTGTCAGTGTGATTACTTTACTTCCAATCTCAGGATAAGCGGTAAGTATTGCAGATGCGTGACCAGGAACATCTATTTCCGGAACGATTAAAATACCGCGCTCATCAGCATATTTTACGATATTTTTAATTTCCTCTTGTGTGTAATACATTCCATCCGAAGCTTTTTCAATTAGTTTGGGATGTTTTTTCATTTCAATTCTCCAACCCTGATCGTCCACCAAATGCCAGTGAAGAACATTCATTTTCATAGCCGCCAATCCGTCAATATTTCTTTTGATCACATCTACCGGCTGAAAATGTCTTGCCGCGTCGACCATCAGACCTCTCCAGGTAAATCTTGGAAAATCGGAGACTTTTGATACCGGAAAATAAAAGGAGTTGTTTGTATTCTGCAACATTTGCAATAAGGTTTCAAGACCATGCAGGGCCCCTAAATCGCTTGTTGCATTGATTGTAATTTTGTTTGGTTTGATATCCAGGTGATAGCTTTCATCTTCATACAAACCAATTTTCCCACTCTTGGTACAATTGATTTGAAGCTCAGCTGTTGGAACTTCATTTAATTTGGTAATAAATCCTTGTTCGAAAAAAATACCGGTTCTACCATCTAGTCGACGCAAAAAGCGAGTTACTCCGCCAAAAATTCGGGGATTTGGATTTCCGGTAATATTTACTTTAAAATTTTTGTTTAACGCAAAATTACCATCATTTAACACAACGCTTTGAGGCCAGGGCATAAGATTTAACTGCTCTTTTTTAATCTGAGCACTAGCAGTTACACCCGCTAATAGTAGGACTAATAAATATTTCATTTTTTTTGTTTTTGGAAAGATGTTGCTTTTACACAACATTAATAATAAATAATAGAAGCAAAACTCAGAATGATTTCGATTGAACCCTCACTACTCCTAATGAAATCAATCTGAATTTTGCATTGCGATCCACTCTCACCCGGATCTTATATGGTATTCTTAATAATCAAAACGTTTAAAAGCTTCAATGGCTTCGTATTCTGCCAATCCTAGTTCGTCATATAAGACGGCAGTATTTTTGTTACGGTCTTCGGCTCTTACCCAAAATTCTCTTGAGTCATTTCCTTGGAACATTACGCGGTCTTTTTGTGACTGGTGGTACAAAATCGCATGGCGTTTAAGCAATACTTCTGATGGAGAAAGCGGAACGGCCATATCAATTTCGTGAATGTCCCATTCGTGCCATGCACCACGATACAACCACAACCAGCAGTCGTCCATGTATTTTTCAGGTTTCAGTTGTTTCATCGCTGCAAAGATGGCATTCAGACAAACTTCATGAGTACCGTGCGGATCTGCTAAGTCTCCCGCTGCAAATACCTGATGAGGTTTGATTTGTGCAATGATGTCCTTTACAATAGCAATGTCTTCAGGACCCAATGGATTCTTTTTTACCTGTCCGGTTTCATAAAACGGAAGATCTAAAAAGTGGGTGTTTTCATCTTTTAAACCAATGTATCGGGTCGCTGCATACGACTCTCTTCTTCGGATAAGTCCTTTTAATTTGCGAACTTCCAGGGAATCAATTTGGTTCTCTGATTTGTTATTCAAAAATTCAATTACAGCTTTAAAGTTGATTCCCGAGGCAGCATCACCAAGAAAATCCTTAGCCACTTCGGCAAATTTAAGTGCCTCGTCGTCTGTAACGGCTATATTTCCGGAGGTTTGATATACCACATGTACATCATGACCTTGTTTGATCAGTTTTGAGAAAGTTCCTCCCATAGAAATCACATCATCATCAGGATGTGGACTAAAAAGAATCACTCGTTTTTTTGCCGGATTGGCTCTTTCAGGACGATGCGAATCGTCGGTATTGGGTTTTCCTCCCGGCCATCCGGTGATGGTATGCTGCAAAACATTAAACATATTGATGTTCAAGTCGTAAGCAGAACCTTCCTGCGCCAAAAGATCAGACATTCCGTTGTTGTTGTAATCACGGTCTGTTAATTTTAAAATAGATTGTTTTGTTTTTTGGCACAACCAAACAATCGCTTTGCTTTTTAATTCTTGTGTCCAGATACATTCTCCTACTAACCAAGGCGTTTTGAAACGGGTTAATTCTGAAGCTGCTGACTGGTCTAATACGAAAGTCGCATTAGGGTGGTTTTGTAAAAATGTAGCCGGAACTTCAGAACTGATATCGCCCTGAATGGTTCTCTTGATGATATCGGCTTTGTTTTGTCCCCAGGCCATTAGTACAATTCGTTTGGATCTCATGATGGTAGAAACCCCCATGGTGATCGCTCTTTTTGGAACGTTATCGATTCCGTTAAAATCGGAAGAAGCATCCACTCTTGTAATGTGATCCAGTGTAATGATTCTGGTTCCCGAGTTGATGTGGGATCCAGGTTCGTTGAAACCTACGTGACCTGTACGGCCAATTCCCAATAATTGAAAATCCAGTCCTCCTGCATTTTTAATATTCATTTCGTAATCGATGCAGTATTGATTAAGTTCTTCAATGGCAACGGTTCCGTCCGGAATATTTACATTTTCAGGTTTGATGTCAATATGATTAAAAAGATGCTGATGCATGAAATAATGATAGCTCTGATTGTTCTCTTTGCTCATCGGATAATACTCATCCAGATTGAAAGTGATTACATTGCTAAAACTTAAGCCTTCTTCTCTGTACATTCTCACCAACTCTTCATAAACTTTTATAGGAGAAGAACCTGTGGCTAAACCTAATACGCAAGATTTATTCTTTTCTTGTTTAGATCGGATTAATTGCGCAATTTCCTGTGCTACAATTACCGAAGCTTCTGCGGAATTCCTGAAGATTTCATTGTGGATTTTTTCAAATCGTGTCTCTTCAAATTTCCCCGCGCTTTTATAGCTGATATCAGGTTTTATTTCTAAAGCACTTTTCATTTCTTTTCTTTTTATAACATTTACAATTTTGGTTTATGAAATGGCATAAACAACTCGCGCTGTTTACGCCATTTACTAACCAAACTTAAATTCTTTTAATTCTTTGATTATTTTTTTTAGAAATTTGGAGCATTAACATCCCACCAAAGTCTGGTTCCTCCGTTATCCGGACCACCTAACTTAGCTACACCAGTTGCTACACCTTCTTTATTATTCAGTACTTCATTTGAAGTAAAGTTGATTCTTCTGGCTCCAAGTGCAGTAGAAATTTTTCCTCCACTATTGTTTACCACTACAGGGAATAATTTTGGATATCCTGTTCTTCTGTAATCAGACCAGGCTTCTTGTCCTTCCGGGAAACCTGCGATCCATTTTTGAGTAATAATTCTTTGTAATTTCACCTCATTTGTAGCTGCATCATCCCAGGCAATAGTAATATTATTTACCGGAGCTGAATTGTTTACAGCAGCAACAGGATCAACATATGCTACAGGTAAACTAGTATTATCCGTTAAGTATTTAGCAATACCAGAAGCTTCTCTTTGATCAAATGATGCCTGAATACCTGCTTCGTATAATGATTTAGCATCACCTCCCATATTCCAGCCTCTTAAAGCTCCTTCTGCTCTTAAGAAATAAGCTTCAGCAGTAGTAACTAAATAAATGGTTTTAGATCTAACCACTTCTCCAATACCTGAAAAACGCTCACGGTCTCCTTTTCCTCCAATGGCTATACCGGTACGAATTCCTTTATACTGACCTGTAAATTGAGCTGATTTATCAAAATAAATTGGCATTCTAGGGTCGTTGTATCCTTTTAATATAGATTCCATATCAGCAGACATTCTAATGTCTAACCATGAACCACTAATGGTAGCAATAGGGTTTGTGAAAGTTGGAGATACAATTCTAAACGCATCTTTTTTAGCTGTAAATACTCCGAATTTTTGTGCTACCGCTTTTTCAGCCTGAGCTTTTGCTAAAGCAGGTTTTACTTTTACGATACGCATAGCTAATCTCAAACGTAAAGTGTTGGCAAATTTAACCCAAGAAGCATAGTTACCTTCATAACCTGATAAATCCGCATCTTTAAATACAAAAGGCTCTCCGGCATCTGCTCTTTTTGTTAATTCATCTACAGCAAAATCCAACTCGCTAAACATTTGGTTGTATACTTCTTCCTGAGAATCATAAGCAATTGGTGCATTTTTACCATATTGAGAATAGATGATAGGACCAAAGATGTCCGTAACACGGTGCATTCCTTCTACTTTCAAGATAAGAGAAAGTGCATAAAAATGGTCAAATTTCCCTTTAGTTTTGTTCGCAATATCGTATGCATTAAACATAACAGTAGGATAAGCATTTGTCCAAATAGCATTGTTCCATCCGTCAATTAAGTCATAAGTTGTATTGTTACTTCCTCCTCTAAAAGGGGTTGGAGTAGCCATATAACCTGACCAAATATCTGCATTTAGATTCTGTTGTAATTGATACTGAGACTCAAGCTGATCCCCTAAAACCTGAATGTTGTTAAACATCGGAGCGAATCCTTTTTTGATATCATTAAAATCATCCTTTAATTGATCATTGCTGAAACCATTAGGGTTAGTATTAATTTCATCAAAATTACCTGTACAACCTACTGCAGCAAGAAATGACATACAGATAGCTGTTTTTTTTATGTTATTTAGTTTCATTTTTTTTAATTTAGAAAGTTACATTTAAATTAAGACCAATACTTCTGGTAGAAGGTAAACCATAGATATCAATACCTTGTAGTCCCTCTCCTGTACTTAATGCAATGTTTGGATCAAAAGGAGCGTCTTTGTATATAAAGAATAAGTTTCTTGCAATTAATGAAATAGAAGCTGTTTGGAAAACAGGAAGTTTTTTAGGATTGAAAGTATATCCTACAGAAATCTCTCTTACACTTACATTTGTCGCTTTATAAACATATTCGCCTGTAATTCCATCTCTACCTCCAACTTTTTTATAATAATCCTCAGCAGGTATATTTGTTACTACAGTCCCGTCTGGTTTAATTGCATTTACGGGAACTCCTCCTGCGTTTCTGGCATCACCTGTTGCTTTAGAAACTCCGAAGAAATCATTCTGAGCTTCAGTCATACTCATAACATTACCACCAAAACGTCCGTCAATTAAAACATTTGCAAAGAAAGAACCAACTTTGAAAGTGTTAGAGAAACCTAACATGAAATCAGGATTTGAATTACCTACTTCAGTAAAACCTTCAGTACCTTGAATTTTACCATCTTTATCTAGTAAAATTCTACCCTGATCATCTTTTAGAATGTTTTTCCCCATGATAACACCAAACGGTCTTCCTTCAATTAAAGAGTATTGGTAGTTATTAACTCCAGGAACAGTCAAATTCACTATTCCTTTAGATGAAGCTGGAAGTTCTTTTACTTTATTTTTATTTTGAGAAAAGTTCACAGATGAATCCCATGAGAATTTATCTCCTTTAACAATACCAGCATTTACTACAATTTCAAAACCTTTATTTTCGATACTTCCGGCATTGAATCCATAAAATCTAACTCCCTCAGGGCTTCCGTCCGGCGCAGCAGATTGGAAATATTGATTTTTTGTTGTTGAATTATAGTAAGAAAGCTCAATACCAAATCTATTGTTAAGGAATCTCCATTCTGTACCAAATTCATACTCTGATTTCAACTCTGGTTTTAAAGTAGTTCCTCTTTGTAATCCAACCTGAGGTTGTGTACTGTTATTCCCCGGAACATATAAATCTACAGGAGTAGTAACAAAAGCAGCAACATCATTACCAACCTGAGCGTAAGTTGCACGAACTTTTGCAAAACTAACTGACTCCGGCATTTTGAACATCTCACTAAGTATACCTGTCAAACCTACAGACGGGTAAAAATAAGATCCTTTATTTGTATTCACTAATGTAGAAGACCAGTCATTTCTAGCTGCAACATCTAAGAACAACATGTCTTTGTAACCCAATGTAGTAGCTGCAAATACAGACTGTATTTCTCTTTTTGAGTCAATTGTCTGATAATTCCCTGTATTGTTTACAAAATTGTTAAGTGTAAACCAGTTTGTAATTTTTAATCCGGCACCAATTCCAGAATCTAAAATTGTTCTGTCATTTGTCATCGTATTCGTAATACTTGTACCAATATTAGCATTAAATGAAAAATCATCACTAAATTTTGTATTGATCGTAGCAATTAAATCTCCATAACGTTGTGTACTTACAGCATCGTTACTAATATATCTACCATTAGCGTGAGAAAGTGTTCCTTGAGTAGTAGCAAAAATTCTCTTTTCAAATCCACTGTCAACTCTGTTATAACTATATCTTGAAGCAATTGTTAACCATTCATTTGCTTTGTACGAAGCCGAAATTGCTCCGTTGAAGAAAGTGTTTGTGTCTTCAGATTTATTTCTGTTAATAGCCCAATATGGGTTTTGCATAATATCTCTGTTCGTCATCCAATTTTGAGCCATTAAATTTCTAGTCGGATTAAAAACTTCATAATTATTTTTATAATAATTGAAATCATTTCCTCTTGGCATTAAATAAACTCCTGTAAGTGGATTAAAGTAAAGACCATTTACCGGCTTATTTGCAATTGATTGTGTAGTATAATTTCCAGTTACACCCACTGTAAGTTTGTTATCAAAAAACTTTGCAGTTTGACGAATTCCAAAGTTATTTCTCTTAATTCCGTTACCTGGAATAATCCCCGATCCTGATGTATTAGCATAAGTCAATGCTGTAGAAGAATTTTCAGTTGCTGCAGAATATCCTACAGATGTAATTTGAGTAACTCCGGTTTGAAAGAAATCTTTAACATGATCTTTTATGTTTTGTTTCGTTCCCCAAGACTCATCTTCCCCTGTTCTTGCAGCATAATCTTTTTGAAACTTTGGCAAATAAGCAGCCGATTCAAAAGTAGTTACAGACGAACCTGAAAAACTTGACTGTCCAACTTTTCCTTTTTTAGACGAAAGTAAAATTACTCCATTTGCTCCTTGCGATCCATATAATACAGAAGCCGCTGCTCCTTTTAAAACCGTCATACCATCGTAATCGTCCGGGTTAATTAAAGATACAACATCTCCACCATCACGGTTACCACCATTCAAACTACCAAAAGTATCATTTGGCTGACCTGAACCAGAGTTTAACATTGGAATACCATCAATAACATACAAAGGCTGATTGTTTGTTGCTGAAGAGCTTCCACGAATATCTACTTTTGTAGAACCACCTGTACCGGCAGAACTTTTTGTTACAGCAACACCCGCAATTTTACCTGCAATTGTATTGATAACGTTCGCGTCTCTTACACGTGTTAGCTCTTCCCCTTTAAGTTCCTGAGCCGCATAAGTTAAAGATTTTCTTGTTTTCTTGATACCTAATGAAGTTACAACAACTTCTGTAAGTGCATTTGACGCTGCTTGTAGCATTTTAACATTAATTGTAGCAGCATCACCTACAACAATTGATTGTGTTTCAAGTCCAACATAAGTAAAAACTAAAGTCTGTCCTTTTTGAACTTCAATTGAGTACACTCCGTCAAAATCGGAAGTAGTTCCCTTTTGACCTCCTTGTACTGCAACGGAAGCCCCTGGCAATGGCATTCCATCAGAATCTGTAATCACACCTTTAATGCTTTTTACCTGAGCAAGCGAAACTTGCGCCGTAAAAACAATCATAAAGATTAAGAAAATTTTTTTCATGTTAATTTATTTTGTTAGTTATAGGGTAAAATTATTCTTAAGGGATTGTTAAAAAAAATAATTTATACAAACAACATTAAATTTTAAACCAACGACATAAAACAATCAATAATATGCTATTCGAAAACGTTTTCTAGCCATTTTCTGGTAAAATTTTACAACAAAATAAATATTTACTACAAAAAAAATCACTTTTATTAAACAATCATTTAATAATCATTAACATCTTAAGGGCATTTATGATCAAACTTTAGCCCATACTTCACAATATGCTTTACGAAAACGTTACCTCATCAAAAAAGCTCAACACATTTCTTTTATCATAAAATTTTATTTAAAAGAATTGCGTTTTAAAAAGTAATTGTTTAAAGTTGCATCATATTTAAGCTAAAGAAAATCCCTATAAACTAGTAATCAAAAGTTGAACGAAATACGAAAATTGAAATTTGACATTAAACTTAAAAATCATGTTTGGTTTTGGAGCTGCTATTTTACTCTTAACTTTTTAAGATGGGGAGCCTACTTTAATGACTACTCCTATTCATTCAAATCAAACCTGATAGAATTCTCTTTACACATTCCATTAGTCTATTTTAATTTATTCGTACTGGTTCCTCGTTTGGTGCTAAAACAAAAGTACATTCAGTATACCTTTATGATGGTTGCAAGCCTATTGGGTGTCTACTTAATAAAAACCGGTCTTACCTATTATATTATATCCGAAAATATTTGGCCCGAGGCAAACCGTGAATATCACACCTTCGACATTAACCACGTACTGGCAGTCTGCATTGGAGAATTGTACGTTGTTGCCATGGCGTCTTCTGTTTACCTTACACTAACCTGGTTGCGAGAACGCGAAAGAAACCGATCATTAAGAGAAAATCAGTTTAAGATCAAACTAAAATATCTGGAGAATCAAATTCAGCCTCATTTCTTTTTTAATACGCTGAATAACTTGTACGCTTTATCACTAGAATCTTCCGATAAAGTTCCGGACGTAATCTTAAAACTGTCTAATTTGATGGAGTATGTTTTATATGATGTCAAAGGAACCAAATCTGTTCCCTTAATCAAAGAAATTGATTACATACAAAATTATATCGAAATCGAGAAGTTACGGTTTGAAAATGTAGAAGTTACAATCAATCTGGAATCGAATATCGAAGATATTGTAGTGCCTCCGCTGATCTTTATTTCATTGGTAGAAAATGCCTTTAAACATGGCGGAGTCAATAACAACAATATCAAAATCAAAATCAATTGTAAAGTTATCGACAATAAAATGTTAGACTTTGAAATCTTAAATAATTTTGTAATTTCACAAAATCTTAACTCGAAAGGTGGTATTGGCTTGGCGAATACCAAAAAAAGATTAAAACTGATTTACAAGAACGATTTTAGTCTAAAAAACACAATCAAATTAAATTACTATATAATCCGTTTGCAAATACCTCTTAATAATGAAAATTAAATGTGTGTTGGTTGATGATGAGCCATTAGCAATCAAAGTCCTGCAAAATTATTTTACCAATTTTACAGATTTTGAAGTAATCGGCACATTTAATAATTCTTTGGAAGCGCTTGATTTTATAAACAGTACCACTGTCGATGCTGTATTCTTAGACATTAACATGCCTATGATGACAGGGTTCGAACTTATTAGCTTAATCGAAAACAAAACCAAAGTTATCATCACAACCGCTTTTAGAGAATTTGCCGCCGAAAGTTACGATCTGGATGTTCTGGATTATTTAGTAAAACCTATCCCGCTTCCAAGATTCATAAAATGCATTAATAAAATCACCACCGAATACAACCTGAAAAACAATATTAAAGTCGAAACCGTAAAAGGAGACTCTCATATTTTTATTAAAGTCGATAAAAAAATGATGAAAATTAATATTGAAGAAATTCTTTTTGTTGAAGGCATGAAAGAATATATCAAAGTGGTGACTTCCGACAAAACCTACATTACACACAAATCTCTAACTTCTTTATCTGAAGAATTACCGGCTGACCGATTCCTGCGCATTCACAAATCATACGTAATTGCACTCAACAAAGTAAAATCTATAGAGGGTAATCGTATTCAAATACAATCCTACACCATTCCAATTGGAAGAAATTACAGCAAAGAAGTAAAAAACAAAATTCTGGAATAAATTCAGCTTCCTAAATCGTTTTTGTAACTCAGTAAAAACTAACACATTGTTGAAAAAATAATGTCGTTGGTTTAAATTTAACATTATTTGTGGGTTTTTATTTTTTTTTGATACTCTTAACAAATATATTTACGGTCTTCAAAAAACAATAAAATAAAAAATTAACCTCTTAAATTATGAGTTCAGAAAATGTTCAAACCAAATGGGGACAGTTTATCTCGTTGATAATTGTTTTCTTCTTTTGGGGTTTTGTTGGTTCTGCCAATGACATCCTGATTCCTGTTTTCAAGAAAGTATTCACCTTATCGCAAGTACAATCACAATTAGTAGCCTGGGCCTTTTATGCAGCATACTTCGTCGGTTCCTTGATTTTCTTTTTGGTGTCCTTAAAATTAGATGTTTTACAAAAATTTGGATACAAAAAAACACTTTCTGCCGGTTTACTCCTATCTGCCGTTGGATCATTTTTATTCATTCCCGCTGCAACAATGGAAAGCTTCCCTTTCTTCTTAACCGCTTTATTTACGGTAGGATTAGGATTTTCTATCCAGCAAATTGTTGCCAATCCTCTTGCCATTAAAATGGGAAGCCCTGCAACAGGTGCTCACCGTTTGACTTTAGCGGGTGGAATTAACTCTTTCGGAACTACAATTGGCGCTATCTTACTGGGAATCGCTTTATTCGGAATGGGAGATAACAAAAAGACAGCTCTTTCTTTAGAGGATATTAAACTGCCTTTTATTATTCTTGGACTTGCTTTTATCATAGTAGCCGTTTTCATGAACTTCTCCAAAATTGAAGATCCTGCAAAAGAGGACGAAGAAGAAATTAAAGTAGTTCACGAAAAATTCAACATACTAGACTACCCTCAGCTTTATTTAGGAATGTTAGGAATTTTTATATACGTAGGTACAGAGGTAACCATTATCAGTAACCTTCCTGCCTTATTACATACACATGAATTTGGAAACATCCTGGAAGATGCTATCGCCCCGTTTATTGCCCTTTACTGGGGAAGTTTAATGATTGGCCGATGGAATGGTGGTGTTAACGTTTTCAATACTTCAAACTTAGTAAATACAGCACTTAAATTTATCGTTCCTGCTTTGGCATTTGGAGTAATCATTGGTGCTAACCTTTTTGCCGCACACGATGTTTCTTCTTTTTACATTTACCCAATCTGGATCTTATTATTTATAGCAGTAAGTTTTGTTGGAGGTAAAAATGCAGGTAAAACATTAATGCTTTTCGGAATTTCAGGAGTATTAATGATGTTTGCAGGATTGGTTTACCCTGATCCGCAAATTGCTAAATTCTTCTTCATTTCCGGAGGTTTATTCTTATCTATCATGTGGCCATCTATCTTTGATTTAGCGATTGCCGGCTTAGGTAAAAACACCGGAAAAGCATCTTCATTCTTAATCATGATGATTCTTGGTGGAGGAGTTATCCCTTTAATTCAGGGAAGCATCTGCGATATCGACCTTACAAGTCCAAACGGAATTTTCGGAATCACATGGACACACTTCTCCTACATCGTTCCTCTTTTAGGTTTTGCTTATTTAGGATTTTATGGCTTCTATTGCCCTAAAATTTTAAAAAGACAAGGGATCAACCACGTTGAAGGCGGAGGCGGAGGTCACTAAACCGGGTAAAATTTTAAAATCCAAATCTCAAATTCCAAATTCCAAACGCTCACTAAAGGTTTGGAATTTGGAATTTGAGATTTGTTTTTTAGTACTACTTTCTTACAATCACAATAAATCCGACAGGTTTCAAAAATCTGTCGGTTTTATATATACAACATAAAAAAACGCCATCTTTCTATTGAAAAATGGCGTTTTTACGTTTTTATTAGCTAAGGACTACTTGTTCCCTTTTTCGAAATCAGCTACAAACTGAGCCAATCCAATATCTGTTAATGGGTGTTTCAACAATCCGTAAATTGCAGAAAGAGGCCCAGTCATAACATCAGCACCAATCTTAGCACAATTTACAATGTGCATCGTGTGACGCACAGAAGCTGCTAAAATTTGAGTTTCGTAACCGTAGTTATCATATACCAATCTAATCTCTTCGATTAAATTCAATCCGTCAGTTGAAACATCATCTAAACGACCTACAAACGGAGATACATAAGTTGCTCCAGCTTTTGCAGCCAAAATAGCTTGTCCTACTGAAAACACAAGAGTTACATTCGTTTTAATTCCTTTATCAGAAAAATATTTTGCCGCCATAACACCTTCTTTCGTCATAGGCAATTTTACCACGATTTGGTCATGTAATTCAGCCAGCTCCTCACCTTCCTTAACCATACCGTCAAAATCCAGCGCATTCACTTCAGCACTTACATCTCCTTCAACCAAATTACAGATGTCAACATAGTGCTTCAAAATGTTGTTTTTTCCGGTAATTCCTTCTTTAGCCATCAATGATGGGTTAGTTGTTACACCATCCAAAACTCCTAAAGCCTGTGCTTCTTTAATCTGAGCTAAATTAGCCGTGTCAATAAAAAATTTCATAATCTATTTATATTTAATTGTGTGTTTAAAAATTTCGTGCAAAATTACAACTTATAATGATTCATCAGCATTTTTTCATAAACTTTATCCGGTAATGCACGTTTTAAAACAATGGAGAACTTCTGCATAAAAGCCCCTACTTTATAATGTACTTTTGGTTTTTCCTTTTGGATGATTTTACAAACAGCCTCAGCCATTTCATTTGGATTTCCACCTGCGTCAACATGTTCGTTCATCGTTGCCAGAATATCGCCATACACTTTTTCGTAAGCCGAACCTTTTACCACCGGCGCATGATAACGACCTGCTGCAATATTTGTAGCAAAATCACCCGGCGCCACATTCGTAATTTCAATTCCAAACGATTTTACTTCCATACGCAAAGCCTCTGTAATTAATTCTAACGCCCCTTTTGAAGCCGAATACACACTGCGATACGGCAATCCCATATAACCTGCAATCGAAGTAATATTGATAATCAAACCCGATTTTTGCTCTCGCATTTGAGGCAAAACCGCTTTCATCACTTCAATTGGTCCGAAAAAATTGGTTTCAAAATTATTCTTGATTTCCTCCGTCGGAATCTCCTCTAAAGGTCCGGTAATTCCAACCCCGGCATTATTAATGACAACATCCAGCCTTCCGGAAGCAGCAATAATCTGAGCTACTGCCGACTGTATAGAATTTGTATTACGAACGTCCAAAGCAACCAAAGGAAAAACAGAGCTCTGTACCTTTTCAGGATTTCGGCTCGTTCCGTATACCACGAAACCTTTTTGATGTAAATACTCTCCAATTGACTTTCCAATTCCTGAAGATCCGCCGGTAATTAAAACAACTTTACTCATTATTTAAGTTTTGAGTTATGAGTTATGGGTTATGTGGAGAAATTTTTAATTTCCATCACTTAACTTTAACTTTCAAAAGGGTCAAAAATAAAAAAATCCTCCATAAGGAAGACTACTTTTAAATTAATTCTAAAAAAAATCCCGAAAGATCGGGAACTAAAAAAAAAAAAAAAAAATGGCAAGCGACCTACATCGCACCGCTCAACCACGTACCCTTGCTATGTTCCCATCCTGGGGGAGTCTGCAGGAGCTGGTCGTGTAGGACTTGCCGGTGCAAATATACAATCTTTTTATATTTTTGCAAGAGCTTTGTTGCTATAAAAATATCATCGTATATTGGCTTATTCAAATTTTAAACTATGAAAAATTATAACTTCCTAACTGTCATTTTATTAGGAATCACATTAATTGGATGTGGAGATACAAAAAAAGGTGAAAATTCTTTGTTTACTATCGATGATTCGGCTTTTCCGGCACATTTTTTACCTCAGGAAGCCATTTCGATCGGTGTTTTGAACCCAAATTCGAAAGAAATCGACAGCATTGCTTACTTTGTAAACGATAAAAAAGTGGGAAGCACTAAAGGTGCGGAAAAATTCAAATTTGAATTAAAAGAACAAAGATTAGGGTATCAGTACCTAAAAGCTACCGTTTATTTTGGTTCAGATTCCTCAGATGCTACTAAACGTGTGGAACTGGTTTCTAATATCGAACCTAAATTATTAAAATATAAAATAATCAACACCTATCCGCACGACAAACAATCTTTTACTGAAGGATTAGAGTTCTACAAAGACACTTTATACGAAAGCACCGGTCAGGAAGGAGCTTCTTACTTAAGAAAATACGATTATAAAACCGGAAAAGTTTTCAAGCAAATTGACTTAGATAAAAAATACTTTGGTGAAGGAATTACGTTCATCAACGGCAAATTATTTCAGCTGACCTGGCAAAACAAAACAGGTTTCATCTACAATGCCAACACTTTAAAACTAGAAAAAACCTTTACTTACGAGAAAGATATCGAAGGCTGGGGAATGACGAATGACGGGAAATACATTTATCAAACGGACAAAACCGAAAAAATCTGGAAAATGGATCCTGCAACGCAAAAAATGATAGATTATATCAACGTATACTCAGGAACTTCAAAAATTAAAGCCATTAATGAATTGGAGTGGATTAACGGAAAAATCTATACCAACGTCTGGTTTAAGGACGCTATTGCTGTTGTAAACCCTACTTCCGGAGCCGTTGAAGGAATTTTAGACATGTCAGGATTACGCAAACTTATGACTGATGTAACTAAAGATGATGTTTTAAACGGAATTGCTTACAACCCAAAAACTAAAACTATTTTTGTTACCGGTAAAAACTGGAGCAAAATGTTCGAAATAACCGTTTCAGAATAAGACAATTAAGAACAAATTTTCAAACACAGATTTCACTAATTTCACTAATCTATTGTGTGATAATTGTGAAATTTGTGCTTTTTACTTTATACCTCAAAATAATGACAACTCTTATAACCAACATAAAAGAACTGCTTCAGGTTCGCGAAACTTCAATAGCCAAAGTATCAGGAACAGAAATGGCCATACTTCCGACACTGAAAAATGCCTATTTAATTCTAAAAGACGATCTTATTCAGGATTACGGCCTGATGGAAAATCTTCCAGAAACCAATGCCGATCTGACAATCGATGCGACAGGACGAGTTATATTGCCTACCTGGTGCGACAGTCATACACACATTGTATACGCAGGAAATCGCGAGCAGGAATTTGTAGACCGTATCAATGGGTTTTCATATGAAGAAATTGCCAATCGTGGCGGTGGTATTCTAAATTCGGCTAAAAAACTCAATGAAACTACTGAAGAAGAAATCTACGAGCAGTCGAAACTTCGTTTAGAAGAAGTCATGCATTTGGGAACCGGAGCTGTAGAAATTAAATCAGGGTACGGACTAACTATCGAGGGTGAACTTAAAATGCTTCGCGTAATTCAAAAATTAGCCCAGAATTATCCCATTGCCATAAAAGCAACGTTTTTAGGAGCACACGCCTTCCCTTTGCATTACAAAGAAAACAAAGCGGGTTATATTGATGAAATCACCACTAAAATGCTGCCTGAGATTGCCCAAAACAAACTGGCCGATTATGTGGATGCCTTTTGTGAAACTGGTTATTTCTCTGTTGAAGAAACAGAAAAAATCATGGAAGCCGGAATACAATATGGACTGAAACCAAAAATTCATGTCAACCAATTCAATTCTATTGGCGGAATACAGGCCGGAATCAAATACAACGCCCTTTCAGTGGATCATCTTGAAATTATGAACCCGGAAGACATTGAGGCTTTAAAAAACACAGAAACAATGCCTGTTGCGTTACCGTCCTGTTCTTATTTTTTAAGTATTCCTTACACTCCGGCTCGTGAAATGATAAAAGCAGGCCTGCCAATTGCCCTGGCTACAGACTTTAACCCCGGTTCTACTCCATCCGGAAACATGAATTTCGTGATTGCAACGGCTTGTATTAAAATGAAAATGACTCCTGAAGAAGCTATAAATGCTGCTACCATAAATGGCGCGTACGCGATGGGAATTTCTGAAACACACGGAAGTATCACCAAAGGTAAAAAAGCCAATCTGATCCTTACAAAACCCGTTTCCTCTTACTATCAGATTCCTTACGCTTTTGGAAGCAATCTTATCGAAAGTGTTTTTTTGGAAGGAAAAATTCTAAAATAGTAAAACATAAAAAAAAGGTCTGTGAAAAATCACAGACCTTTTTTACTTTTAGTGGTATTTGTCCTAGACGGCGTATTATCTTAAAGTGAAACTAGTTTTAGAAACTAATTCGTCATTGTCAAAAACGTTAATAAAGTAAGTTCCTTTTTCGAAATCTTTACCAATTAAATCCTCTGAAACGTTTACTGTTTTATTTTCATATTTAACAGTAGTTTTAAAACTGTACGTTAAAGTATTGTCTCCAAAACTTTCTGTTCTCTTTTCTCCTAAAACATTGTTTTTAGAATCAATAACCTGAACATAGTACGTTTTATCTCCTGATTTTGCGATTTGATTTTCAGCAATTGTAAAGCTTACTTTCAATACATCAGCACGGCTTGCTTTATCAGTTTCAATTTGTTTACCGGAACTTCTTACTTTGTAAGCAATAGTTTTAGTATTCAATACTGATAATTTAGCTCCTTTTTCAACTGTTTTAGCCAATTCTTCGTTTTGACCAACCAAAACTTCATTGTATTTCTTAGACTCTCCTAAAACTACAATTGTACTGTCTCTTTGAACTGTTAAAACACCATTTTGTTTTTTCAACTCATCGTTTTCAGCAACTAAAGTTTTCATTTTACCTTGCATTGCCTGAACTTGTGATCTGTACTTAGATACATCTCCTTTAGATTTATTTAAATCATCCATTAGAGCGACTACTTTATCTCTTTCCTGAATTAACTCATCAGACATTGAAGTATTCTCAGCAATTGCAGCATCGTAAGTTGCTTTTAACTCCTGTAAATCTTTCATAACAGATTCTTTTTCTGTCATTGTCGTTGTAAGTTCAGTCTTAACTACATCTGTATCAGATGATAATTTAAAAATATACACTAAGCTACCAATCAGTAGGACTGCTAAAACTGCGATTACCGCCTTTAGACTTGAGTTGTTGTTCTTTGGGTTTTCCATATTTAAAAAATTTTCTTTAAAACAAATTTAAGAATTAATATAAAGGTATTAACGTAAGTTTCTACAATTATAGTATTTTTGAAAAATTTTTTTTTTCATGGAGAAACTAATTCCTTTTACTGTTAACGATTTAGCAAAAATTACCAATCACAGAAGTGGTGAAATAAAATTCGGAGAGAAAATGATCGTCATCCCTAAAGGAGTTGATAAGATTCAGTTTCTAAAAGAGAGCGAAGCTAAATATGTCCTTTTCGGAATTCCGGAAGATATTGGCGTACGTGCCAATTACGGCAGACCGGGAGCAGCATCGGCATGGGAAAGCGCTATGAAAAGCATTGCTAACATTCAGCACAATCGTTTTTCTAAAGGCAGTCAGATTATTGTTTTAGGACAATTGGACGTTGCTGCGGAAATGCGCGATGTTGAAAATCTTGATTTCAACGATATCGACGACCGGTCAAAACTTAGTCAATTAGTCGAAAAAATAGACAAAGAAGTTTCACACATTATCTTTACTCTTATAAAAGCAGGAAAAACACCTATTATTATTGGAGGCGGACATAACAATGCTTACGGAAATATAAAAGGATCTGCTTTGGCCAAGGGAAAACCAATTAACGCTATCAATTTCGATGCGCATTCTGATTTTAGAATCCTTGAAGGACGTCATAGCGGCAACGGTTTTTCGTATGCCTATGAAGAAGGTTTCTTAAAAAAATACTTCATTTTTGGTCTGCATGAAAACTATACTTCTAAAAGTGTTTTAGACATCATCAAAAAACTGGAAGACCGCGTTCGCTATAATACGTACGACAGCGTCAGCATTCGCAGGGAAAAAGATTTCGACAGAGAAATGGCTCTGGCTTTAGAATTCATCAGAACAGATTCTTTCGGAATCGAAATCGATTTGGATGCTCTTCCGAACATTGCCAGCAGCGCGATGACCATCAGCGGTTTTTCGGTAGAACAAGTACGTCAGTTTATTTCCTTTTTCGGACAACATAAAAATGCGACGTATCTGCATATTTGTGAAGGCGCGCCGGATCTGGCCGATTCTCCGAACAACAATTTAATTGGCAAGCTAATAGGCTATTTAGTAACAGATTTTATTAAAGCGAATAACGAAAAAATCTAATCACAACAGAAACTTTACTAATCAAAAAAATAGGCGTTTGCCAAATAAAGCGATATTCAAATAAAGGATTAAACGAATAAACCTATCTTTGCACTGAATTTTAGTACTTAAAACTAAATTCTTAATAAGTCAAGATATGTTATTCGAAGATCTGTCACTCTCAAAAAGTATACAAAAAGCCGTATTTGAAGAAGGTTACTTAAATCCTACTCCTATTCAGGAACAATCGATCCCGATCGTTTTGTCAGGAAGAGATTTAATTGGCTGTGCACAAACCGGTACCGGAAAAACAGCAGCATTTGCTATTCCAATCATACATCAATTACACCGAATTGTTGGTTCTTCTAAAAAGGCCAAACAAGTCCGTGCTCTTATAGTTACTCCTACACGTGAATTAGCGGTTCAAATTGGCCAAAGTTTTGACACTTATGCCAAATATACCAACTTAACACAATTGACCATTTTTGGAGGGGTTTCACAAAATCCTCAGGTAGACGCTTTAAAAAATGGAGTTGACATTTTAGTTGCAACCCCGGGCCGTTTGCTTGATTTACACAAACAGGGATTCCTGGATCTCGATCATTTACACACTTTAGTTCTGGATGAAGCTGACCAAATGCTGGACATGGGTTTTATCAATGATGTCAAAAAAATTGTAAAACTGACTCCTAAAAACAGACAGACTCTATTATTCTCTGCTACTATGCCGATTGCTATCCGCGAACTGGCTGAAATGTTTTTGAAAGATCCCGAAAAGGTAGAAGTTTCACCTGTTTCATCAACGGCAGAAACGGTTGAGCAGCGCATTTACTTTGTAGAAAAAACAGAGAAAAGAAATTTATTGTATCATTTAATCAAAAATGAAAATCTGTCTAATGTTCTGGTTTTTTCAAGAACCAAACATGGTGCTGACAATGTGGTAAAAGCGCTTCGTAAAAAAGACATTCCTGCCGAGGCTATTCACGGAGATAAATCTCAAAATGCCAGACAGCGTGTTTTAGATGCGTTTAAAAACAAAGAAGTTGGCGTTCTTGTTGCGACCGATATTGCTGCAAGAGGAATCGATATTGACCAATTGCCTTTTGTTATCAATTTTGATTTACCCAACATTCCGGAGACTTATGTGCATAGGATTGGACGTACGGGGCGTGCCGGAAATGGCGGAATTGCTATTTCTTTTTGTGGTAAAGACGAACAGCCTTACTGGAAAGACATTCAGAAACTTATAAAAGTAGAGGTAAAAACCATTACCGATCATCCTTACCCATGGCACTCAGGAAGCCCGGGAGCAACGGATGAAAAACCTAAAAACTCAAACCGAAGCGGTGGTGCTCATAAATCGAGAAAATCAAATGCTTCTAAACAAAATAAAAAACGCTGGTATTAACCGGCGTTTTTCGTTTCCAATATTAAGTAATTCATTATCTTAAAAAGGCGTACCGGTTCAAACGGCTTGATAATAATATCATTTATTCCTGAAGAAATCGCTTCATCTGTAATCTCGTCTTTATCAAAAGCAGTAAGCGCTATAATAGGAGTTTTAAGCCCTTTTGAACGAATCCTTCTCGTAGTTTCAAAACCATTCATCAAAGGCATGTTGATATCCATTAAAATCAGGTCGAAATTTTCGCTCTCCAACATTTTTAAAGCCGCAAAACCATCATCAACAACTTTGCAGACATAATTGTGTTTTTCGATGATTTTTTTCGTGACCAGCTGATTGATGAGATTATCTTCTACAATTAGAATCTTAAACACCTCATTTGAACTCAGATCAACCTCTATTTCTTCAATAATCAGTTTTGTTTTTTGAGGATCGAATTCAAACGGAATGGTAAATGAAAATGAAGTCCCAAAGCCTACTTCACTTTTCAAATCAATTGTGCTGCCAAAAAGCCCCAACAATCGTTTTACAATACTCAATCCTAAGCCAGTTCCCTGATAATCTTCATCTTTTCTTCCAACCTGTACAAATTTCTCAAAAATTTTATCCTGGTCTACAGCTGCGATTCCCACCCCGTTATCTTTTACCCAAAAATCCAGAAAATACATCTTTCCTTCAAAGCGATTAAGTTTTACGATAATTTCAACTTCACCATCTTTTGTAAATTTAAGCGCATTACTCACCAGATTCATTAAAATCTGAGCAAGTCGCAACTTATCTCCAATAAGGTACTCGGGAATGCAGGGATCAATAGAAACCGTGATTTTATCATTGTTTTTTTGCGATAAAAAAGACAGCGAATTCTTAATCATCATGATCTCATCGGAAATATTGAATGTCAAATTCTCCAATACCACTTTATTCTCCTCAATTTTATTAATCTGAAGAATGTCATTTACCAAGGATAATAAATAACGGGCCGAAAATTTCAACGAACTCAAATGCTGACTTCTGGACAGTTCTTTGTGTTCTTCCAGCAGCATATTGGTGATTCCAACCACACCGTACAATGGTGTACGCAATTCATGGCTTATAGTCGAAATAAATTGACTTTTAAGAAGTGAGGCTTCCTCTGCAATTTCTTTGGCTTCTAAAAGCTCTGCATTGTGTTTTTTCTTAAACCTGATGTTTTTAATCAGAGTGATAATGAGAACCAAAAGAATCAGCGAAATCAGAACAAATAAAATCACAATAATCCTTGACTTTTTAAGACTTTGATACTGTGAATCTTTCTCACTTTCTATCTTATCAATCTGCCTTTTGTATTCGTCTAATTCTAAATTAAAACCGGCAATAGAGGCTTTTTTGAGTTTTTCCTCATTGTACAATTCTTCCGTTATTTTATTATATGAAGCCAGATTCACATAAGCCTCTTCATACTTCCCTATCTTATTTAAAAACTTAGAATATTCCTGATGTGAATATGACAAATCCGATCGCTCGTCACTGTTTTTACCCGCCTGAATTGCTTTAAGAAAGAAAACATTGGCCAACTCATAATCATTATGGTAACTATAATACATCCCGTTTAGCATGTTTACAACGATCTCTGTAGACTCGTCACCATATTTACTCTTATTGCTGTTTACAAATTTTAGAAACGGATATCCTTCTTTAAATTTTCCTATATCAAAATAAGCCCAGGCAATATTTACATTTGTAAAATATACTTGCC
Organism: Flavobacterium tructae; assembly: GCF_002217475.1. Classification (GTDB taxonomy): domain Bacteria; phylum Bacteroidota; class Bacteroidia; order Flavobacteriales; family Flavobacteriaceae; genus Flavobacterium; species Flavobacterium tructae. Next base: position 33,321 of record NZ_MUHH01000018.1, on the reverse strand, counting down.
CCATCTCGTTTAATTTTAAACTGTAGGCTATGGATTTTTTGTAATAATTAATTCCCCGGTTGAACTGTTTTTTCTCGAAACAATAAATATTACCAAGATTATTATGAAGACTGTATTTTAAGGAATCGTTATTGGTTTTACCGGCGTAAAACAATCCTTTTTTATAGAAAAAAATAGCTTTATCAAATTCCGACAATTCATTGTAATTCCCGGCAATTATTTTATACGATTTTGCTATTAAATTATTATTCTTAGCAGCTGTAGCATAGTTTAATGCTATTCGCGAGGTGATGAGTGACTTTTCAAAATTTGATTTCCTGTAGTCTCCCCAGGCTTCCTCTACAAGTTTATTAATCTTTGCCTCCGGCACCGTTTCAGATTGCACAATGGCTGAATTGGCAAAACAATTCAGACATACCAGCAGTAGCAGCAAAAGAATCCGTATTCGGGGCATAAACAGGCTAATTTGACCAAATATACATCAAAAATAAAAAAAAGCTGTATTTCTATTAAAAATACAGCTTCTTTTTTATTTGGACTTTAAAAGTTTTCAAAGTCTTTTCCTACCTGAATAAAAATAATTATAAGTTTTCGGAAGCAATTTCAGAATCTTTATCATCCTCCCATTGCCCCACAACTGATGTTGCCAAAGCATTTCCTAAAACGTTTGTAGCACTTCTGAACATATCACAAAAGTGATCGATTGGTAAGATTAATGCAATTCCTTCAACCGGTATATCAAACATACCGCAAGTTGCAGCAACTACAACCAAACTGGCTCTTGGTACACCTGCAATACCTTTACTTGTCAACATTAAAACTAAAAGCATCACCATTTGAGTCCCTAAATCCAGATGTACTCCATAAAACTGAGCAATAAAAATACTGGCAAAAGTCATGTACATCATACTTCCGTCGAGGTTAAACGAATATCCAAGCGGCAACATAAAGGCTACAATTTTGTCTTTTACACCAAAATCTTCCAATTCCTCCGTTAATTTTGGAAAAACAGCTTCACTACTCGTTGTACCGAAAGCGATCGCCAAAGGCCCTGTAATACGTCTTAAAAGCTCTGTCATTCTTCCTTTCAGAAAAAGATAACCTACCGCAACTAAAACCACCCATAAAGTACCAATTCCAACTAAAAACGATCCGAAGAATTTAAAATAGGTAATTACCAACTCTTCGGCATCTCTAATAGCGAATACTCCCGCAATGGCTCCGAAAACTCCAATTGGAGCGAAGTTCATAACATAGTTCACCATTTTTAAAACGATATGCGAAGTCTTATCTAAAGCATTGATTACTGGTTTTACTGTACTGCCCAAAGAGGCACCAGCTAACCCGAAGAAGATTGAAAATACAACAATCTGTAAAATTTCATTGGTTGCCATTGCTTCAAAAATACTTTTAGGTACAATGTGTTCTACAAAATTTTCAACAGATAATGTTTTTGTTTTAGCAGTTACTTCCGAAGCTGCAGCCATATCAACGTGATCCAGTTTTAAACCTACGCCCGGCTCCAGAATGTTCACATAAAACAATCCAATCAATAAAGAGATAAAAGAAGCAGTAAAAAACCATCCAAGGGCTTTTCCTCCAATTCTTCCCACAGTTTTAATATCTCCAAGTTTTGCAATACCTACAACTAAAGTGGTAAATACTAACGGAGAAATAATCATCTGCACCAATCTGATAAAGATCGTTGCAAGCATTTTTATTTTATTACTAAAAGATTGTGCTGCCTCAGGCGAAATCGAATTGTGCAAAATTATTCCCAAAGTGGCTCCAAGAACCATTGCAATAATAATCTGCCCTGTTAATCCTTTAAGAAAAGATTTCTTTTTAGTTTCTGTAACTTCTTGCATTAATTTGTTTGTTTTAAATTAAAATGTTAAAACCCTCACTGTCTTAACTTTTATAAATACGTTTTGTTGATCAAATAAAAATCAGCCAAAACAATCGCAGCCATTGCCTCAACAATTGGCACTGCGCGAGGCACTACACACGGATCATGGCGGCCTTTACCGGTCATTGGTGTAATATTTCCTTTATTGTCTAATGAATCCTGAGTCTGCATGATAGTCGCAACAGGTTTGAAGGCTACTCTGAAATAAATATCCATTCCGTTGCTTATTCCACCCTGTATTCCTCCCGAAAGATTTGTTTTTGTAGTTCCGTCAGGATTATATAAATCATTATGTTCACTTCCTTTCATTTCAGAACCTGAAAATCCGCTTCCGTATTCAAAACCTTTTACGGCATTGATCGAAAGCATGGCTTTTCCTAATTCAGCATGCAGCTTATCAAAAACCGGTTCTCCTAATCCAACCGGAACATTTTGAATGACACAAGAAACTACTCCTCCAACGGTATCTCCTTGTTTGCGGATATCACGAATATATTCTTCCATAATCGCTGCCGATTTTTCATCCGGACAACGAACAGGATTGCTCTCTATTTTAGAAAAATCCAAATCCTGATAAGGTGTATCTAAATGAATTGGACCAACCGACGAAACGTAGGCATTAATTTTTATTTCAGGAAGCATTTGTTTTGCTATCGCCCCCGCAACTACTCTGCTTGCCGTTTCTCTGGCAGAGCTTCTTCCACCACCGCGATAGTCTCGAAAACCATACTTCTGATCGTATACGTAATCAGCATGACTAGGTCTGTAATTGTCTTTTATATGGGAGTAATCGTCTGATTTTTGATTGGTATTCGGAATAATAAATCCAATAGGCGTTCCAGTCGTTTTACCTTCAAAAATACCAGATAAAAACTGAACTGCATCCGGTTCTTTACGTTGTGTTACAATTGCCGACTGTCCGGGCTTTCTTCTGGACATTTCAACTTCAATTGCATCTAAATCAAGTTCAATTCCTGATGGACAACCATCTATAATTCCGCCTAAAGCTTCACCATGAGATTCTCCAAATGTTGTAACTTTATATAAATTGCCGTAGCTATTTCCTGCCATTGTAATTAGTTTTGAGCAAATGTAAGTTTTATGAATTAAATTAAAAAATTTAAAATTGGTATTATTAAGCAAAGGTTAAGGTGATTAAAAATCACAATTTATTAAAATTGCAGCCAAATTGATAACCATTTCATAAAATTTATCTCACAAGAGTTTCTTTCATTTGTTAAACTTCAAAAAAAGAAAAATTGAAAAAACGAAATGTTGAATTGGTCATTATATCAGATGTCCATTTAGGAACTTACGGAAGTCACGCCAAAGAACTAAACAACTACTTATCAAGCATAAAGCCTAAAACTTTAGTCCTGAACGGTGACATTATTGATGCCTGGCAATTTAGAAAATCATACTTTCCAAAAGCACATTTAAGAGTCATTCAGCGTATTATCGGCATGGCATCTAAAGGCACAAAAGTATATTACATCACCGGAAACCATGATGAAATTCTTCGGAAATTCAGCGATATGAACATGGGGAATTTTGCACTGGTCGATAAATTAGTTTTGGAACTGGACGATAAAAAAGCATGGATTTTTCACGGAGATGTCTTTGATGCTTCTGTTCAACACTCCAAATGGATTGCAAAACTGGGCGGATTAGGATACGATTACTTAATTCTAAGCAATCGATTTGCCAACTGGTGCCTTGCAAAACTAGGACGAGAACCTTACTCCTTCTCTAAAAAGATAAAAGCCAGCGTGAAAAAAGCCGTTAAATTTATCTCTGATTTTGAAACTACTGCTACTGATCTGGCTATTGAAAAAAAATACGATTACGTCATCTGCGGACACATACACGAACCGAAAATCGTTACCAAAGAAAACAAACACGGCTCGACTTTATACCTTAATTCGGGAGATTGGGTGGAAAATCTTACCGCATTGGAATACCATAAAAAGCGATGGAAATTATACTCTTATGCCGAAAGTAATTTTACCGAAGAAGAAAATCTCTTTGAAATGGAGGACACGTTAAGCTCTCAATTAATTTCTACTATTATTCTAAACAAATAAACCTCTAAACACACTGCCTATCGCAAATAAAACTACTTTAAACCTGCTTTCTTGCTTTCTAAAAATGTGAATTATATAACAATTTTTAATAATCCTATACGTTTCAAAATTATAGTGAGGATTAAATTTGGCAAAAATTAATAACCATTTTTTATGAAAAAAATCATTTTATCTGCCCTAATGCTATTAGGCTTAGCGTTTACGGCACAATCACAAGAAATTTCGAAACATGCCCTGGGTATCCGTTTAGGAGATAATAACGGTTTTGGCGGAGAAGTATCTTATCAGTTAGGATTAAACCAAAAAAACAGACTGGAATTTGATTTAGGATGGAGAAACAGCAGTAACGTTGATGCCATTAAAGGTGTAGCGCTTTATCAATGGGTTTGGAATATTGATGGCGGTTTCAACTGGTATGCCGGTGTTGGAGGTGGACTTGCAACCTGGAATCACGACTATTACACCAACAACAACAGATACAAAGATAACGGAACGTATGTTTTTGCTGCGGGAGATATTGGTATAGAATACAGATTTAAAGAAGCACCAATTACTTTATCATTAGACGCGAGACCTGAAGTTGGTTCCGGATATTATGACGATGACAATTTTGGATTTGACGTAGGCTTAGGAGTAAAATTCAGATTCTAATTAAAGACAAAAATAATTATAAAAAGAAACCTGTCGTTTTTAATGCGACAGGTTTTTTTATGTTTACATTGAAAATGAGTGTCAGGCTGAGCGAAGTCGAAGCTTTGCACATAGGGGCTTCGACTTCGCTCAGCCGGACACTCGCTTCGACTTCGCTCAGCCTGACACCCCACAACTCACAACTCACAACTCATAACTTATTTCACAATAATCTCTTTTTTAGAGTGTACTTTGATTACAGTGTACGGATAAGTAATAGCCTGCATTACCATAGCATCTGCAGCGGGATTATTTTCTTTAACGGTGATGATAATATTTTTATCCGTTTCTTCTACTTTTTCAACACCAATAGAATAGCCACCGGTATTTTTTTCTCCCATATTCAGGATTACATAATTTGAATTACTGATATCGTCCTGTTTCATTTTTGCTTTCAAATGGGGATCGTTTTCCAGCATTTTGATTTCGTTCGGTTCCGTCAGAATTTCAAAAAATTTGATATTTCCTCCTCCGTCAGATTGTTCTGTGAGAACTTCATACAAAATTTTAGAGGTTCCGTCAGAGTTTTTCTTAACCCCGCAAGAAACTAAAACCAGAATCACCAGTACCGAAATTACTTTTTTCATTTACGTTAACTTTTAAGATTATTGTTTCTCGTGTTTCTCATGCTTATAATCATCAATCGCTTTTTGATACAACGCCTCATATTTAGGCAATATTGTTTTGATATCAAACTTACGGGCAACTTCTAATGCATTTGCTTTAAACTGATTCAAAACGTCGTCGTCTTTTAGTATTTTGATTGCATTGGCAGCCATTTCTTCAACGTTACCAACATTGCTCAAATATCCTGAAAAGCCATCAAAATTAACCTCTGGCAAACCACCTGAATTACTTGAAATCACAGGAACTCCGCTTGACATTGCTTCTAAAGCTGCCAAACCAAAACTCTCTGTTTCTGATGGAAGCAGGAACAAATCGGTAAAACATAAAATTTTATCAATCTCGTTACTATTTCCAAAGAAAATAACTTTGTCATAGATACCAAGTTCCATACACAAAACTTCAGCTTTTTCTTTTTCCGGGCCATCACCTACCATCATCAGTTTAGACGGAATCTCTTTCTGAATATTATAGAAAATCTTAATAATATCCGGAATTCTTTTCACTTTTCTAAAGTTACTAATGTGCGTGATAATGCGCTCGTCCTCCTTCGCCATAACATAACGATGACAAGGTGCCTGAGGATCTTTTCTAACTTTATCCAATTCGATAAAATTAGGGATAACCTTAATTTTATTCTTGATTTTAAACAGCTTTAAAGTATCATCTTTCAAACTCTGAGAAACTGAAGTCACATAATCTGATTTATTGATGCTAAAGGTCACCGCAGGTTTATAAAAGGGGTGATTCCCCACTAGTGTAATATCTGTTCCGTGAAGTGTGGTAATCATTGGAAGATTAATTCCTTCATTTTTCAGCATTTGCTTTGCCATATAACCCGCATACGCGTGAGGAATGGCATAATGCACGTGAAGTACTTCTATTTTATACAATTTCACCATATCAACCAATTTACTGGACAATGCCAATTCATAAGGCTGATAATGAAAAAGAGGATATTCAGGAACGTTTACTTCGTGATAATGAACATTAGGATTTAAAAGTGCCAACCGAACTGGCTGACTATAGGTAATAAAGTGGATTTCGTGTCCGCGTCTGGCTAATTCAAGGCCTAATTCCGTAGCAACTACACCACTACCACCAAATGTCGGATAACAAACTATTGCTATTTTCATGTATTAAGTTTAGTAACTACGAAAGTACTTAAAAATAGCTTTTAGTTGCTCTTTTAAACTGTTAGATTTTTGTGAATATATAGATTCAGATTTTTCGATTCTAAACCCTACAGGTTTTTGAAACCTCAGAGGTTACAACAACAAAAAGTCTATTTATTCAAACCGGACAGGTTTCAAAAACCTGTCCGGTTTATAAAAACAAAAAAGGCACAAAATTTAGATTTTGCACCTTTCGAATATTATAAATTTCTCTTAGAAAAATCTGCTGTGCCAGCTATCGGCAGCAGGAACTTCCCATGATTCGTTGAATTCTTCAATATTGTTTACCAGATTATTAAAAACAATAGTGTTCTCGGAAACTGATTTATCTTTAACCATTTTCTTGAAATCGATTAAAGGTTTATGTGCAATATGTTCCCCCAGTTTAAAAGTCACGTTCATTTTGTCTAACAAATCAACGTTGTACTTTTTCTCTAAACTTTGGATAAACTCTACCGAACTATCGATCGAACAGCCTGTTGCCGCCTGTACTTCCTGATTTACAGCCAAAATAATGAATCGGTTGTATTTTAGTTGATACGAAGCCTCCAGACTTGTTCCGTGTGCCGCCCATCCTTCTACAAAAGTTTTCAGGTCGGTTTCTATTTCAGAAAATTCTTCCTCAGAAAACTTTCTGTTTGATTGATAAATCCAAACTCTGGATTCACCAGGTAAATTTTCAAAAGGTATATACATTTTTTCTTTTTGTTTTATTTTGTTTCAAGTTTCAGGTTTCAAGTTAAAAAACTCAGAACCTTAGCGCCTTAGCATCTTAGTAACTCAGAACCTTTTTTTTAAAGATCCTGTGCATTCGCAATTAGCTCCGCAACATCCATTACTTTCACTTGTCCTTCTTTTTCCTGATGTTTGATACCATCAGTCAACATGGTATTACAGAACGGACACCCGGCTGCAATAATATCCGGCTGTACTTCCAAAGCATCTTCGGTACGCAAAACGTTCACTTCTTTATTTCCAGGCTCGGCATCTTTAAACATTTGTGCTCCACCCGCTCCACAACAAAGTCCGTTTGCTTTTGAGCGCTTCATTTCCACTAGTTCAACATCCAGTTTCTGAATCAAATCTCTTGGTGCTTCATATACTTTGTTAGCTCTTCCTAAATAACAAGGATCATGAAAAGTAATTTTCTTTCCTTTAAACTGACCTCCTTCTACGGTTAGTCTACCGTCATCAATTAATGATTTTAAGAATTCTGTATGATGAATAACATCATACTGACCTCCTAATTCCGGATATTCATTTTTTAAAGTATTGAAACAATGCGGACAAGCAGTAACTATTTTCTTTGCTTCATAAGCATTAAGCACCTCGATATTCATCATGGCCTGCATTTGAAACAAGAACTCATTTCCGGCACGTTTTGCAGGATCTCCGGTACAGCTCTCTTCAGTACCTAAAACTGCAAACGATACATTGGTACGATTTAAAATTCGCACAAATGCTTTTGTAATTTTTTTTGCTCTATCATCAAAACTCCCTGCGCAACCTACCCAAAATAAAACTTCAGGCTGTGTTCCCTGGGCTAGCATCTCAGCCATTGTTGGCACTACTAAACTTTCTGACATCTTCTTTTGTTGTTAAATCGGTTAATTGTTTATTTGGTTAATCGCACTCTTTGCTGTAACCTTACTAAAAAACCTTACTATTTTATTCAAATCGATTAAACGGTTAAACCAATAACCTTTTAAACTTTTATTTCTAATTTTCGTTTTTCCAATTCAAACGATCCTGCTGGCTATATTGCCAAGGTGCTCCATTGTTTTCGATATTAGTCATCATGGCATTCAGTGACATTGGAGCAGCACTTTGTTCCATCACCAAATAACGACGCATATCCATAATAATAGACAACGGACTGATGTTTACCGGACATTCTTCTACACAGGCGTTACACGAGGTACAAGCCCACAATTCTTCAGGTGTAATATAATCGTTCAATAATGTTTTATTATCCGGAACAAAAACTCCTTTATTTGCATCGATGTTTTTACCAACTTCCTGCAAACGGTCTCTTGTGTCCATCATAATTTTACGAGGAGATAATTTTTTACCCGTTTGATTTGCCGGACATGATGATGTACAACGACCACATTCCGTACACGTATAAGCATTTAAAAGCTGTACCCAGTTCAAATCCTGAACATCGCTTGCTCCAAATTTTGCAGGAGCAGCATTTTCGTCAACAGGAGCTGCTGCAAACGGATCTGCATTTGGATCCATCATCAACTTTACCTCTTTAGTTACTGACTCTAAATTATCAAACTGACCTTCAGGGTTCAAGTTCGCAAAATAAGTATTTGGGAAAGCCAAAAGAATGTGCAGGTGTTTAGAAAAGTATAAATAGTTCATGAAAACTAAAATACCTGCTATGTGCAGCCACCAAAACACTTCAAATAACAACACTACCAAATCATTCGACATTCCGTTAAAAATTGGCGCTATAAACTGACTGATCGGGAAACTTCCTGCTTTATGAAAAACCCCTCCAGGAACATTTTGCAAATGAAGATCGGAAGCATTCATTAATAAAAACAATAGCATCAAAACGGTTTCGAAATACAAGATGTAATTCGCATCGCTTTTTGGAAATCCGTCCAGGTCTTTGTTCACAAAACGCTTTAATCGGATTACATTTCTTCTAATCCAAAAAACAGTAACAGCAAAAATTACCAATATTGCCAATATCTCAAATGAAGCAATTAAAACATCATAAACCACACCTAAATAAGGCGCAAAAATTCTATGCGTTCCAAAAAGTCCGTCAATAATGATCTCGAGTAATTCGATGTTGATAATTATAAAACCTACATATACAAAAATATGAAGTATTCCAGCTACAGGGCGTCTCACCATTTTTGACTGCCCTAGAGCAATCAATGCCATGTTTTTCCAACGTGCTTTAGAATTATCTTTTCGATTTACATCTACTCCCAAATTAATGTTTCGGATGATCTTTTTTACGCTCGATGCAAAAAAGCCAAAACCTATTATAAGAAGTATAGCGAATAAAATATTATCTAAATAACTCATTCTGATTATTTTTTAGTGGTTGTGTTAGCGTCTTCTGTTGGTGCTACGTAAGGTTTGTTTTTCTTTCCGAAAAGCGAAACATTTACATAACGTGTTGGGTAAAGACGAACATCCTGTAACAATAATTCAAGCTCTTTTGAAGTTTTTGCCAGATTATTATACAACGCATCATCATTCAATAATTTACCCGCAGTACCTTTTCCTGAGTTCAAATTACTCATAATACCATCCACTTTAGCCAAAGTCTGATTTAAGTTTCGAACTGTTTTTCCTAAATCTGCCTTGTTTAAAGAATCAGAGATTTTATTGAAGTTACTGGACATTTTATTAAAGTTGCTTACCACTCCGTTAATCTGTCCTTTGTTGGTATCTAAAATAGTATTGATGCTTCCTGAAGCTTTATGAAACTGCTCCATAGTCTGACTCAATTCAGCTAAAGTTTTCTTCAGGTCTTCTTGTCCTTTTTTATCTAAAACGTTGTTTAATCCTGAAACCAGATTATCAATGTTAACCAACATTTTTTCTAATTTCACCTGAATTGGCTCAATTTTTCCGCCTAAAGATTCTTTTAGTCCCGGTTCAACAACCGAAGCTAAAGTCTGACCATCAACTGCCAGTTCTTTGTCTGCAAAATTAGGAACAATCTTGATCTGTTTTCCTCCAATTAAACTTGGAGAATATAAAGATGCCTGACTTGTTTTAGAAATTGGAAAATCTGTTTTTAATTGAAGTTCAACTAATAATTTCCCTGTTACTTCATTGATTGTAATTTTAGTTACTTTACCAATTGTAAGTCCGTTTATGGTAACGGGAGCTGATGCTGACAAATCTTCCACATTATCATATTCTGCATATAATGTTTGGTAATCTGTAAAAAGGTCTTTGCCTTTTAAAAAACTATAGCCCCAAATAAATAATAAAATTGACGCGATGACTAAAATAGCCGTTTTAATTTCTCTTGTTAGTTTCAAAATTCTTAGTGTTTGTACAAAATTAATATAAATATTCGAACTAGAAGCTATTATTTAATGGCGTCTTGAATACTGATCTTTTCTCCATCTTTGGTTGCAACCAAAAAGGCAGCGCCATATCCTTTATCTTTAGCTTCTTCCAAATATTTTTTGGCAGCATCGTAACTTGAAGTTTCCTGATAGAAATATTTATAAATATTATTTTCGTACAGCATAGTTACGTTTTTAAGTCCTTTAAAATTTTTAGGTTCCAATGGTGTCTTTTTAATACTGGCAATAAGCTGTACTCTAAAGAATGTACCTTTTGGAGCGTTTTTAACTGCCGCAGGAGTTTCGACTTCTTTGGTTCTAACCGGAGTTGAAGTATCTTTTGCCGGTTTTGAATCTACTATTTCAGGAATACCTGAACCAAAATATTCGCTTTTATAACTTAAAATTGCTTCGGCAATCGCTTTTGCAATATCATTTTGTCCTTCTTCTGAATTTAGAATATTTCCTTCTGTCGGATTAGAAACAAACCCGGTTTCTACTAAAACCCTTGGCATATAAGCTTTATGAAGTACCATGAAAGGCGCTTGCTTTACCCCTCCATGTCTCAATTTTTTTCCAAGTTTATCAAAATTGTCTTCAATTTTACTGGCCAAAGAAATACTGTTATCTAAATATTCTTCCTGCATTAAAGTCATTCCGATCATTGATTCAGGTGAATTTGGATCGAAACCTTCGTATTTACGTTTATAATCTTTTTCTAAAGTAATTACAGAGTTCTCTTTTTTCGCCGCTTCAAGATTCGACGCTACTTTACTCAAACCCATTACATAGGTTTCTGTTCCGTCAGCAGCTGTGTTTTTATTTGCATTACAGTGAATTGATACGAAAATATTCGAATTTGCTCTGTTTGCGATGTTGGCTCTTTCGACCAAATCGATAAAAACATCCGTTTTACGAGTATATATTACATTAACATTCGGACTTCCCTCTAAGATTTTACCCACTTTTAAAACAATAGCTAAAGCAATATTTTTTTCAATCCGTCCGCTGTAAACAGCTCCAAAGTCGTGATCACCATGTCCAGCATCAAGTGTTACTTTAAAAACATTTGCCTGGCTATAAGCACAAAAAGACAATATCGTTAGAAAAAAAGTAAATATTACTTTAATTTTGTTAAATCCATTCATAAATCTAAAAGTTAATTTTAATAAAACGCTACAGCTATAATTTTTACAATTGATTATTTTTGACAAAAAATTATATGTAAGTTTGACATGTCAAAAAACAAGCCATAATTTTACAAAAATAGCATTTAAACCTTTGCATACAAACTTATTTAATATCGTTTTATTATCATTTTTCCTAACTTTAGGATGTGGTAATTTATATTCGCAAGAGATAAAAAACAAAAAAAAGCCTTTACCTACTGTAAAACAAACAGATAAACCCAAAAGCACTACAACAGAGAAACCTGAGGTTACTGTTTCAGACACTATAAAGCTGGATACGGTTAAGGCAAAAAAGAATTTTCTGGACGCTGTTACCAAATATAAAGCTAAAGATTACGCTAAATACGATAAAAAAGCAAAAACTCTTACCTTATATAATGAAGCCGAACTTTATTACAAAGATGTCGAATTAAAATCGGGTATCATTGTTTTAAACATGGAGAAGGAAGAGGTTTATGCCGGACGTATTCGGGATTCGGCAGGTGTTTTGATACAATATCCAAACTTCAAACAAGGAGCCAGCGAAGTTCAGCCCGACTCTATCCGATTTAATTTTAAAACAAAAAAGGCTCTGATCTATAATTCGAGAACAGAACAAGGTGAGTTTAAGATTAAAGCAGCCATTACCAAAAAAGAAAACGACTCGGTTTACTTTTTACGCGGTGCCCGTTTTACAACCGCAAAAGACATTGACAATCCGGAATACTATTTTCAGACCAATAAAGTAAAATTTATACCTGGTAAAAAAGTAATTACCGGTTTAACCAATATGGTCATTGCAGATGTTCCTACCCCTCTGGCATTGCCTTTCGCCTATTTCCCGATGAGTCAGGAAAAAAGTGTTTCGGGTATTATTTTACCTAGTTACAACGACTCAAACACAAGAGGTTTCTCTTTACAAAACGGAGGATATTATTTTGCATTGAGTGATAATTATGATCTGACGGTTCTGGGTGACTATTATACCAATGGTAGTTATGCCATGCGTTTCGAATCGACATATGCAGCGAAGTACAAATACAGAGGAAATCTTAACATTCGTTATGAAAATCTAATCAACAGTGAGCGTGGTTATCCTGATTATTCTAAAGAAAAAATCTACAACATTCAGTGGTCGCATTCAAAAGATACAAAATCAAACCCTAACTCTACTTTTTCTGCCTCTGTAAACATGGGTAGTAGTAAGTACTTCAAGCGATCTATTAATCAGGCGAACGCAGGATCTAATTTAAATAACACTTTAAACTCTTCCATCTCCTACAGCAAAACATTCAATACAATTCCTCAGGCACGTATTTCGTTAACTGCCACGCACTCGCAAAATACTCAAACGGAAAAAATCGACATGACCTTACCAACCTTACAGGCAAGTGTGGATCGTGTATATCCTTTTGTTGGAAAAGACGGCGTTAAAAAAGGATTCATAAAAAACATCAATTTACAATATAATTTAAGCGGGAAAAACAGTATTTCAACAACAGATTCCCTGTTTTTCAAACCACAGATGTTTAGAGATGCTAAGATTGGAATGCAACACAGTATTCCTATCAGTACTAACTTTAAATTGTTTAAATACTTTAGTGCCGGAGCCTCTACCAATTATCAGGAAACCTGGGTAACTAAAACCGAAAAGAGAGAATACGATGCTACTAAAGGGCAGGCCGTAACCACAACTGTTAATGGTTTTGATGCTTACAGAACTTATAATTTCAGTACCAATTTAGGAACTACCATTTACGGTACTTTTAATTTTGGTGACAACAAAAAAATTCAATCCATACGTCACGTCATGAGACCCACTATGACGTATTCTTACACGCCAAGTTTTGATCAGTATTACGACAATTATACAGTAGACGCAACCGGAAAAATCAATACATACTCCAGATTTGACAATGGTATTTTTGGCGCTCCCGGAAACAGCAATTCTAATATTGTGTCGTTTGCTTTAAGTAATACTTTTGAAGCCAAGGTAAGAGATCGTGACAGCACAAAAACAGAGCCGAAAAAAATCATGTTACTAAACAACTTAAACTTCAGCACCAGTTATAATTTCAATGCTGACGGAAAGCAAACTTTAGCCTGGCAGCCGGTGATTGTAAGTGGTGGAACGCAGCTTTTGGACAACAAAATGAACCTGAATTTCGGAGCTGTTTTAAACCCGTATGCGATTGACAATGCAGGGCACGTAATGAATGTCTTTAATATTGATAATGGAGGAAGTTTATTCCGATTAACGAGTGCCAACCTTACCGTAAACTATTCCTTCTCGAACAAGGGAGGCAATGCACAGGAAAAGAACACACAAAGCCAGCGAAATGGTGGTCGTAATGACGACTTGTTCGGAACAAATACGGATCTAAACGATAGCAGAAATAGTCAGTTTGCCAACGAAAAAGATGACGATAAAGATGTGATAACTGAATTTTTCCGCTCTAAACTTCCGTGGGATATGACTTTGGCATATTCCCTAACCTACTCGAATGCCGCTAGGGAAAATAAAATTAGTGGAAACTCGATCATGATATCTGCTAATATGGATATTACTCCTAAATGGAAAGGCGGAGTTTCTACAGGTTACGATTTTGTACAAAAAGGGGTTACTTTTACACAATTTCGTTTTGAAAGAGACTTATTAAGCTGGAGAATGGCCTTTAACTGGACTCCAATTGGTCCGAACTCCAACTGGAACTTCTTTATTGGAATTAAATCCGGAATGTTGAGTGATATTAAATGGAACAAGCGTAGTACTTCAAATCGATAAACCATCGAATAAAAATAATTTATTATGAAAAAAATCATCTTTACCGAAAAGGCACCGGCTCCAATTGGTCCTTACAATCAGGCAGTATTATCAGGAAACACACTTTATGCATCAGGTCAGATTGCGATCAATCCGACTTCCGGCGAACTTGTAACAGACAATATCAATGATGAAACTAAACAAGTAATGGAAAATATTGCAGCCATTTTAGAAGCTGCCGATATGTCTTTTGAAAATGTAGTAAAAGCTACCATTTTTATCATGGACATGAATAATTTCGCCGCTATAAACGCCGTTTACGGTTCTTACTTCGACGAAAAAACGGCTCCTGCTCGTGAAACTGTTCAGGTTGCTTGTTTACCTAAAAATGTAAATGTTGAAATTTCGATAATTGCAGTACAATAAAAATTGTTTCAAGTTTCAGGTTTCAAGTTTCAAGTTTCAAGTTTGACACTTTGAGCATAACCTGAAACTTGAAACCTGAAACAAAAAAACCGTTACAACTTGTAACGGTTTTTTTTATATCTAAAATTAGAAATTCTATAATTGCAGCGCAATGGCATTAAGCAGTAACTGCGCCGAAGCTTCATTAGTTGCCAGAGGTACATTATGAACATCACAAACACGAATCAGCATATTGATATCTACTTCGTGAGCATGGCTTGCCAGCGGATCTTTAAAAAAGAAAACCATTTTCGTCTTTCCTTCTGCCACTCTCGCAGCAATTTGCGCATCACCTCCCATTGGTCCTGAGAGCATTCTTTTCACCTTAAAACCGGCGTTTTCAGCCTTACTCCCCGTAGTTCCCGTTGCGATTAATTTAATGTTTTCCTGAAGCAGTAAGGCCTTGTTTTTATTCAAAAACTGAACCATGTCTGCTTTTTTCCCATCATGAGCTATGATAGCAATTTCCATATTCTATTTTTATTTATTGATTTGCAACGTGGTAAGCAATTAACCCATCAATTGGTCTTCTTAAAACATTACCCAATTGAAGTCCATATTTATCAAAAGTTTCTTGCAATTCGTCTTTTAAATAAAAAGCAATTGACCCCACAAAATGAACAGGAACTTCTTTACAATTGTCAAATTGCTTGATGTAGTTTTTCACGAAAGATTTCATTCCTTTGAAGATAATTTTTCTGCAAAACTCAGTGTCTTTATGCTTGATCAGGAACTTTGCAAAGGTCGCTAAATAGGCGTTTGGATTTGGTTCTTTGTACAATTTATTTTTGATAAAATCAGGATCTAAATTATATTCTTTCTCAAATTCAACGGCCAGTTCTTTTGGCATTTTATTGAAGTAGTACTTTCTGATTAATTCTTTTCCAAAAACATTTCCACTGCAGTCGTCCATTGCGATAAACCCAAGTGACTGAACTTTTTGATGCAATACTTTACCATCAAAAAAGCTGCAATTAGAACCGGTACCTAAAATACTCACGATCGCAGCTTCTCCTTTTGGAGTAGTTGCATATACCGCTGCATAAGTATCTTCCTGAACTTCTACAATTGCATTCTCAAAATATTCCTGAAATATTCGGGAAAGTTCTATTTTCATTCTCTCTGTTCCGCAACCTGCTCCGTAAAAAAACAAATGCGTCGCGTTCTTTTTATTTTGCAGAATATCAAAACGATCGTTTAATCTTTCTACTATCTCCGGACCGTCAAGAATTTCAGGATTTAATCCTAAAGTTTGTGTGGTGAATAATACTTTTCCATTATCATCAATTGCAATCCAATCGGCTTTAGTAGATCCACTATCAACTATTAATTTCATTTTATTTAGTTTTTGGATTAGTCTTTCTTTAGCTAAATAAAAAATGTGTTTTTACCTTAATTAAAGAAGCAACAAAATAAGAAAATCCCATTACTATTCAATAACGGGATTTTGCAAAAATATATATTATTATTTTAAACCTGCGATATGCACAGACAAATCAATCAATTTACTTGAATATCCGTACTCATTATCGTACCAGGATACTAATTTAAAGAAAGTTGAATTTAAACCGATTCCAGCTCCTGCATCTACTACTGAAGTTCTTTTATCAGAAATAAAATCCTGAGAAACAACTGCATCTTCTGTATATCCTAAGATACCTTTCATTGTAGTTTCGGAAGCATTTTTCAAAACAGCCATAATTTCTTCATAAGAAGTTTCTTTAGCCACTTTTACAGTTAAATCTACTACAGAAACGTCAGCAGTAGGAACACGGAAAGACATTCCTGTTAATTTTCCATTCAAAGCCGGAATTACTTTTCCAACTGCTTTTGCAGCTCCGGTTGAAGAAGGAATGATGTTAATGCTTGCAGCACGTCCGCCTCTCCAGTCTTTTCTTGAAGGACCATCAGCTGTCATTTGAGTTGAAGTGGTTGCGTGAACTGTTGTCATTAAACCTTCAACAATTTCGAAGTTATCGTGAATTACTTTAGCTAAAGGAGCTAAACAGTTTGTTGTACAAGAAGCATTAGAAACCACTAAATCTGTAGCTTTTGCTGTTTCATGGTTTACTCCCATTACAAACATTGGTGCATCAGCAGACGGAGCAGAAATAATTACTTTTTTAGCACCACCTTTGATGTGCTCGTTTGCAGTTTCGATTGTTGTGAAGATACCAGTACATTCAGCAACTACATCTACATCTACTTCGTTCCATTTTAAATCAGCAGGATTTCTTTCAGCAGTGATACGGATGTTTCTTCCGTTTACAAAAAGTTTTCCGTCTATTACTTCTACAGTTCCGTTGAAACGTCCGTGAACTGAATCATATTTTAATAAGTAAGCCAAGTGATCTACATCTAACAAATCATTGATTGCTACTACTTCTACATTATCTCTATTGAAAGTTTCTCTAAAAACGATTCTTCCGATACGTCCAAATCCGTTTATTCCTAATTTTACTTTTGACATTTTACTTAATTTTTTGTTTTTTATTACACTAATTCAAAGTCTAATTTCCTCACAATAAACTTCTTTCCTTTTTTAAACTTTTTTTATGTCGACATGATATCGGACACTCTTAACAATTCTCTGTCAATCTCAGATTTACCTTTAATTGCTTGTTCAAGAGGTGTCAAAACAACTTTATCAGCCTGCAAACCGACCATATAATTTGATTTACCTTCTATTAAAGATTCTACCGCTTTTACTCCCAAACGGCTTGCTAAAACACGGTCAAAGCAAGATGGAGAACCACCACGCTGCATATGTCCTAATACAGATACTCTAACGTCGTATTCCGGCAGATTGGCTTCAACGTAATCTTTTAATTCGAAAACATTTTTACCTATTTTATCTCCTTCGGCAATAACTACTATACTTGATGATTTTCCTGAAGCTTTACTTTTTTGAAGAGAATCTAATAATCGGTCTAAACCTAAATCTTCTTCAGGAATAAGAATTTCTTCTGCACCGGCTCCAATTCCGGCATTAAGAGCAATATGACCTGCATCTCTACCCATTACCTCTACAAAAAACAGACGGTTATGCGAACTTGCAGTATCTCTAATTTTATCGATACAATCTACAACAGTATTTAAGGCTGTGTCATAACCTAAAGTATGGCTGGTTCCAAAAATATCATTGTCAATTGTTCCTGGAATTCCCATTACCGGAAAACCGTATTCTGAATTAAAAATTAATCCTCCGGTAAAACTTCCGTCTCCTCCAATAACAACCAAAGCATCTACTCCGGCTTTTAAAAGATTTTCGTGCGCTTTTTTTCTACCTTCCGGGCTTCTAAACTCAACTGAACGAGCTGATTTCAAAATCGTTCCGCCTTTGTTCACAATATTATTTACGCTACGGGGTCCCATTTCTTTGAAGTCACCTTCAATCATTCCTTGATATCCCCTATAAATCCCTATGCATTCTATATTATGATAAGCACATGTTCGAACAACTGATCGTATTGCGGCATTCATTCCTGGTGAGTCACCTCCTGATGTTAGAACACCAACTTTTTTTATCGTTTTTGGCATTATTTAAGTATTAAAGTGTAAAATTAGCAAACATTCACCACTTATCGGGTTATCTTTATAATAAATTAGCAAAATATGTTAAATTCAAACGTTTTCGTTAATAAGTTTTTCTAAAGTAAAAATTTCATTCTCCATAATAAATGTCGCCTATTTAAATTGAATATTTAAAATTAACAATACATTACTGAAGTGTTATAAAATTTGACGGCAATCCTTATTAGCAAAAAATAAGCAAGTCTCTAAAATTAAAACAAAAAAACCATTCGCAGTAACGAATGGTTTTTTATCTGTATCTTTTTAACAAATCTTCTAAAAGTCATTGTCAGGAATTAATCCTTCATTATTTATGGGTGGAGGAACTTTTGGTTCTTCTTTTTTCTCTTTCTTCTCCTCCTTCTTTTTGTTCTTATCTGTGTTCTTTTTATTCGAGAAATTAACAAAATCAGGATTTAGGTTGTTGTCCTGCAAATCGTTTGTGGAATTTTTGATCGCTCTTTCCAGCTTATGATTTTTGAAAAGTTTATTGACCAGCTCGCTAAAAGTATCAAAATCTACTTCATACGAAATACCAACACCTTGTGTATAACCAATCCCTTGTCCTATATAATTAATATCATTTTCTTTATTAAACAAACGAAGATTCATTGATCCGTCCTCATTAACTCTATACAGGATTTCGATATCTCCAACAATAGCAGATTCATTTACTCCACCTACAGGAACTCCAAGTTTTCCGTTGATTGTAATTCTTTCATTGATCTGAGAAGAAATATTCGCTACAAACTGACCGTCGGCCTCCTGCCCAAGTCTTTTATCAGCTGAGATATAGTTCAGATCGATATTGACTTTATCATTATCTGATTTTATTATACCCCCTAACAAACTGGAAGCGGTTTCAGTTAAGGTTCCTGAAAAATCACCCTGACTAAATCCGTCTGTACTCATAAACGAGCCTGTAGAAAGTAAATATAAAGCCTGAGTCTGACGAATGTCTTTATCGTCTAACTTATATTGTATCTCTGATTTAAGCACGGTACTGACAGAAGGGAACTGTATGTCAAAATTAGGTTCCGGACTGGCCAAATCTCCACGTAATCCAATTACCACTTCGACCGGTACTTTTTTATTGAATGAAGAAGTATTGTCTAACAGTACAGCCGGATTTGCAGTTGTTTTATAGACAGCTTCCAGATTCAATTGTGCTTTCATTGGGTTTCCTTCCCAAATAATAGATCCTCCTTTTTTAACGGAGAATTTTTTATCAATTAAACCACCGTATTTAAAATTATAAGTTCCTTCGTATGCCTGGAAATCCCCCCACATATTAAATTTACCCAGTGTATTAATTTTAAATAATAACGATCCGTATCCTTTTCCTTTCATACCATGTCCGGAACTTCGATCTAAAATTACCTCTACCTCGGCATCGGGAGTAATATCAAAATCAAACTCCAGTTCCAATCCGTTGTAATTCTTAGTCTTTTCAAGTATACCATTTGCCAGATTGTACTTTTCCTGCGGTGTTACAAAATGAATCCAGTTGCTTTCTCCAACACTCTGGGCATTGTTTATAGGAATCTTAACCTGAGTTCCTTTTTCTGATTTCGCTTCTACTTTTATAAACAATCCTTCTGTAGGACCTTTAATACTGGCAGTACCATTTATAAAAGCCGTACCAAAATAAGCGGCATCTTCACTGTCTTTAGTATCCAGAGCAAGCAATCGCTTAGACGTAATATTTAAATCCAGCTTCCAGTCGCCAAAATTATGGTGTTCAATACTACCGTTCAACAACCCTTTTGTCCCATATTTGGTATCAGTCAGCTGATTGTTTCTAAACAGAAATTTTTCATCTGTTAAATCAATCACGGTACGATCGCTTAATTCGTAATCTGTATTCAGGTATGGAATGGTCATCCCGGCTTTCTCCACATACAAACGTCCGTTAATTTCAGGTTTTTTCAGATTCCCCACCACGGCGGCATTCCCTGAAACCGATCCTCTAACATTAGAAAGCACATCACCTCCAACTGTTCCTAAGGTCGCCAGATTAAATCCTTCAAGTTTCAAACTCAAATCTAAAAAGGTCTCCTTATTTTCAACCGCAAAAGTTCCTTCTGCTTTAAACGACTCTGTGAATCCGTTTTGAATAGAAGAATTGATAGTGAATTTTTTAAAACTTTCATCTCCCGCAATATCAAAATTAAGCGTACCTAAATCCGTTTTATTCAGATTCAGATGATCAATCACAATAGAGGCCGTGGGCTGATAAACGTCTTTATTCTGTTTGTAATTTACATTTCCATTTAAATTACCATTAAATACGAACTTAGAATTAAAAGGTGTGATTTTATTAATATCCACATCTTCAAAATTCAACACCAAATCTTTATAATCTTTCCCTTTTATGACACCATTCAAATCTATTTTCTGATTCTCATGAGACAATACAATATTATCAATAGTGAAATTTTTAAAATACTGATCAAAAACAATCTGGTTGTCTTTTTCAGCATCTTCATTTAAATACCATAAATAGTCTTTAAATTTCATCTCAGACTTCTTAATCCCTATGATATTGTTTTTATTTTTATCGATAGTATGATAGAGATCCAGATTATAATAATCTTCCCCTTTATCCCCTCCTTTAAATTCGGATCTTACAAACAGAGTATCTTTAGCCGTAACGTTAATCAAATTAAAATCACGTACTTTATAATAAGGTGTTTTAATACTGTCCAGCTCTACATAAGCATTATAAAGCGTATTTTTATTGTCGATCGTAATTCGAATATTGTCAAAGGTATTTTTGGCAGCGACAATTTTTTCAGAATTAAACTTAAATTTAAACTCCTGAAGATCCGAATCAATTTTTCCTCTCACTGTGGTACTTGAATCAATTTTAATGTCCGGATATAACATTTCCACGATCTTATCGTACACATGAAAGTTGAAACGCAAAAATTGCCCTTTCTTAAGTTTGTAAGGTTTATAATTGGTGTACAAACTTCCCACTGAATTCATGACCAGCTTGTCCAGTTGTGCAAACTGAAACTTACCTACTATTTCCCCCTTTACTACGTCATTAGAACCAATAGTAATTGTTCGCAGTTTATCGGCATCAAAATGTGAGTTGATTGTAAGATCATCAAAAACATAGGTGTCCTGAGGGTTTTGATACACAGCCTCTTTGATCGAAATCGTTCCCTGTAAATTCTCTATGGAATTTCCGGTCACTGCTACAACGGCATCTCCTCTAAAATGTGAAATAGAATCGCTTATAAATTTAAGTTTACGTAAATCGGCATTGTCTACGTTAATATGAAAATCATAGCGATTTTCACGCTTACTTAAATCGACCATTCCATCAAACAGTAAACTTAAATTTGGATCATTTACAGAAACCTGTCCTTTATAATAAGGCAATTTAAAATTCCCGTTTACAACAATATTATTGTAGGTGTATTTATTATAATCTAATTTTGCGATATCTCCTTTAACAATGGTATTGAGGTATTTTTCGGTAAACCCTACCCCGTCTACATCTACATTCAAAGTCGTTCTTCCAATATCTTTACGATTCAATACCGCACCAATATTAAAATTCTCCAGAATTACATTTCCGGAATACGAAGCTTTGTCAATAAAATCGATATGATTCATGTGCAAATCGACCTGACCGTTACCTAAATCGGTAATCATTTTAAAATCGGTTTCTAAGGCTGTGGTCGAAACTTTCGCTTTTCCAACGATATTGAATTTACCAATTCGTCGTAATTCCTTTGGAAGTGTCTTACCTAAAATACCCGGCAATAAAACGACCAGATTATCGTAACTCGAAACCAGTTTTTCGAACTTACCATCCATAGAAAACTTCTGTGTTTTGCTTCCTAAAAGATTCTTGAAGTTAATTGTTCCAAAGATTCTTGAACCATTAGTATCACTCAATCTAAGACGTCTTAAATTAAGATCATTCAAGGTTCCTTTTATTTTTGTTTTAATTTTAAAATGCTGGTTTTTTCCCAAGCCATCATAAAAATAGCGAATATCATTTGACGCAATGGAAGCAGAATCTAAAGCTACATCAAACTTTACTTTATCGGTAAAATGTAGAAAATCCTCTATTTTATAGTTCAAAATCGCTTTTCCGTAAATAGAAGATCTTTTAGTCTTTATCGCCAGATTTTCAACCTTGATCTGCTTTTTAGTGTAACTGAACTTCCCTGCAAAGTTTGACACATACAAGCCACGATGATCTAAGAATGAAAATCGGTGAATATTTGTATTTATATCCGGTCCGTATAACTTAAACTCGCTGATGTACGCATTCAACTTTTTAAAATCAAGAAATCTTGGCGTGTTTTTATTCTCATCCACAACAGAAAAAGCCCCCTGAGATATGTAAGCATTCTTGGCTGTCAGCAAAAAGTGCTTGTTGGTTTTTGGTGTTTTTTTTCCTGTTTCAAACAGCTTAATAAACTTGTTGATATTATTCTCGTCTTCGTTTTTATACGTTTTGAGATTAAAAATCATACCGGTCAGCCTAATATCTCCAAAAAGCAAATCACCATCTAATAATCTTTTAATGCTAAGAATATCAGTGGTAATTATATCAGAATAGATTAAAGTCTTCTTATGATGGTCGCGGATCAGAACCTTCTTGAGTTTTACACCTCCAAAAATATTTATGGCAACTTTTTCAACACTAATATCAGTCTTAAAATCAGTATTTAAAGATTCTGTAACGTATCTCGCTATTTTGGTCTGAACCACAGGTAAAGCCAAGATGATAGCAAGTGCTAACAAAAGTAAAATTAAACCAATTAGGGTTCGAGATATTATTTTCTTTACTTTTCTGATAGCTGCTATATTTTAGTTTTCTTTTAAATTTACTTTGAACAGACAAAGAACGGCTGTTTTTGATAAAAATTCTTTAATTTTGGCTTCTCCTTATAATAAAAGAAAATCAAATATTTGATTCGTCAAATATAATTCAAAAATCGTGCTTTTATATGCAAAATTCAGAGGTTTTTATTCTAGCCATCGAAAGTTCATGCGATGATACTGCTGCCGCGGTCCTACATAACGACAAAGTACTCTCAAATGTTGTGGCCAATCAGTTAATTCACAATCAATATGGAGGTGTTGTTCCTGAATTAGCTTCAAGAGCACACCAGCAAAATATTGTTCCGGTAATTGATGCCGCGCTTCGTAAGGCAAATGTACAAAAAGATCAACTAACTGCTATCGCTTTTACGCAAGGTCCGGGCTTAATGGGATCTTTATTAGTAGGCAGTTCTTTTAGTAAATCATTGTCGTTAGCGCTCAAAATTCCGCTAATTGCTGTAAATCATATGCATGCCCATATTTTAGCACATTTTATCGATGAAGAAGGGTTTGATAAACCGGAATTTCCTTTTCTGGCGCTCACCATTAGCGGGGGGCATACTCAAATTGTTAAAGTAAACGGTTTTTTTGATATGGAAATTATTGGTGAAACTACTGATGATGCCGTTGGCGAAGCCTTTGACAAGAGTGCCAAAATCCTTGGACTTCCTTATCCGGGCGGGCCGCTGATCGACAAATATGCAAAATTAGGAAATCCAAAAGCCTTTACTTTTACCAAACCAAAAGTACCGGGACTTGACTTTAGTTTCTCCGGACTAAAAACGGCCATCTTGTATTTTATTCAAAAAAATAAACTTGAAAATCCTAATTTTATTGAAGAGAACCTTAATGATATTTGTGCTTCTATTCAACATACCATTATCGAAATTTTGATGGACAAATTGAAATTAGCGGTAAAAGAAACCGGAATCAAACAAATTGCCATTGGCGGAGGAGTTTCAGCTAATTCAGGCATCAGAACCCGATTGAAAGAAAGCGAAGCCCAATACGGATGGAAAACCTTCATTCCAAAATTTGAATATACTACCGACAATGCCGCCATGATAGGAATTGTGGGGTATCAAAAATATTTATCAAAACGTTTCGAAACTTCAGCAGTAGTTTCGAAAGCGCGAATCCAATTTTAATTATGCAATTATTTTACAATCCTGATATCGACGAATCTACAGAACGCTTTTCTTTTGACAAAGAAGAAAGCCGTCATATTATAAAAGTTTTACGCAAAAAAGATTCCGATATTCTACACGTAACCAATGGTTCGGGCTTGTTGTTTGAAACCCAAATTACTTTAGCATCAGACAATAAATGTATAGTAGAAGTCATTTCGATCAAAAAATCGTCTGCTCCAAAATTCAGACTGCATTTAGCGGTTGCACCAACCAAAATGAATGATCGTTTTGAATGGTTTTTGGAAAAAGCTACGGAAATAGGAATTCAGGAAATCACCCCTATTTTTTGTGATCGTTCAGAAAGAAAAGTAATTAATCCGGAGCGTTTTGAAAAGATTATTTTATCGGCAATGAAACAATCCAACGAAACCTATCTGCCTAAATTAAATGAAGCTATTTCGTTTAAAGAATTCATCAAACAAAAAAACGATGGTCTGCAATTGATAGCGCATTGTGAAGAAACCGATAAAAAATCTTTAAAGGAAGTTTTGAAGCCCAATGAAAGTGTTACCCTGCTTATTGGCCCGGAAGGAGACTTTTCTGAAAAAGAAATTGCACTGGCGTTAGAACACAAATTCCAACCCGTTACTTTAGGAAATACCCGATTGCGAACAGAGACTGCTGCAATTGTAGCTTGTCATAGTGTAGTGTTTTTTAATGAAAATTAAACCCGGTATTGTTAAACTGTTTAATTGTTTATTTGTTTTGCTGTTTAACCGAAAATTTGAAATTGTTTAAATTTACCGCTTATAGTTATCCCCATAATTCATAACTCATAACTCATAACTCATACCCCATAACTCACATCCCACGACTTAAATGATATGAAAAAAGTATTTCTCTTGTTGTTAATGGTTTCAATCTCTTCCTTTTCGCAGGAGATTGCGTTGTTAAAATATAGCGGTGGCGGTGATTGGTATGCCAATCCAACATCATTACCTAATTTAATTAAGTTTTGCAATGCTAACATCAATACGAGAATAAAAGCAAAACCATCAACAGTTGAACCGAGTAATCCGGATCTGCTCTCTTATCCGTTTGTTCATATGACCGGACATGGAAATGTTGTTTTTAGCGATGCTGATGTAAGTAATCTTAGAAATTATTTAAATGGTGGTGGTTTTCTGCATATTGACGACAACTACGGAATGGATCAATACATCCGAAAAGAGATTAAAAAAATATTTCCAAACAATAACTTAATCGAAATTCCTGCAAATCACCCCATATTCCAAAAACCTTACCCATTTCCAAATGGTCTGCCAAAAATCCACGAACATGACGGAACACGTGCTCAGGCCTTTGGTATCTTTGTCGAAAACAAATTGGTATTACTTTATACTTATGAATGTGACTTAGGAGATGGCTGGGAAGATCCCGAAGTACACAATGACCCTGCTCCGGTTAGAGACAAAGCCTTAAAAATGGGAGCCAACATCATCAATTATATTTTTACCTATTAAATTTTAGAAAGTGCAGCTTACTCACGAAGAAAATCAATTTGAACGAAAAACATTTCCGATAACATTAGTTTGTGATCACATTTATTTTCAGCAGAATATTGGTTCTCTTTTTAGAATCAGTGAGGCATTTGGAGTGGAAAATATCATTTTTTTAGGAAAAGATATTCCGTTAACTCCCCGAAAAATCAACAAAACTTCACGAAGTACACATCTTCATGTAGCCCACACCATCATTGAAGAAACAGCCGATCTGGCGGACTATCTGCTTCAAAATAATTTTGAAATTATTGCTTTAGAGATCGCAAGCAACAGCAAACCGCTAAGAGAAGTTCTAATTCCTGAAAATCAAAAAATTGCACTTTTAATTGGAAGTGAGATTAACGGAATCTCTGAAGAGCTTTTAAAAATTTCAAACCAAATTGTACACATCAATATGTTTGGAAAGAACAGCAGTATGAATGTTGTACAAGCGGCAAGTATTGCCCTTTATGAAATTACTTCTTTTTAATTTTTTTCACATTTTAAATCTCAAGTATACAACTTATTTTGATACTACCTTTTGTTGTTTCTTCCGGATTTACTCCAAATGAAGAAATACCAGGAATTATTGTTTGACATGTAAGACAGTCGGATGGAATTTCATGGCTAATTTGATTCAAAATTACCATTAATTTAACAGTTATTCTTACGTATAAATACTTACGAAAATTTCACTTTGTAATATTTGTCAAAAAAATCTTCTATAAACGATAAAAATCGACACAATAACATTCTCAAAAACAGCATTGTACGAAATTACTTCTTAATTATTTTTGCTATTTTTTTGTAAGAACTAGATTGTACAAGGGTTTGTAAAATTCTCACAAATAATATTATGTAAATATTTTGTTACAATAATTTTTTTGTTATAAAATTGCATTATAATTAACCAAAACAAATTTTTTATAACAAAAACCCAAGTTATTATGAAAAAAATCATTGTTACTGCATTTACAGCATTAGTGCTGTTTTCTTGCCAAAACGACCAATCAGAATCTGCGGATTCAAAAGTTGAAGCTATTGCACATCGCGGATGCGCAAGTCAGGAAGTTTTAGAAGCTCAACTGAAAGCTGATCCAACTTTAGCAATCAGAATGAACGAAATCAACGCTTTCACTGAAAATGCAATCCTTACCAAACGTCTTGTAAACGGTAAAATTGAAATTCCGGTCGTAGTTAATGTTCTTTACAGAACTGCAGCAGAAAACATTTCTAATGCGCAAATTCAAACACAAATTGATGTCTTAAATAAAGATTTCAATGCATTAAATTCAGATTACAATAGTGTACCAGCTCTTTTTTCTGGTGTAAAAGCAAATGTTGGAATTACATTCGTTTTAGATCAGGTAATTAGAAAATCTACTACCAAAACTTCATGGGGAACAAGCGATGCTATGAAGAAAACTGCTCAAGGTGGTCTTGCACCAACTTCTCCAACAACAAAATTAAACATGTGGTCTTGCACTATCGGAGGAGGTATTTTAGGTTATGCACAATTTCCTGGAGGAGCTTCTGCTACAGACGGAGTTGTTGTTGACCCGAAATATTTTGGTCTTTCCGGAGCAGCAAATGCACCGTTTAACTTAGGAAGAACCGCTACTCACGAAGTAGGACACTGGATGAACTTACGTCACATCTGGGGAGATGCTACTTGTGGAAGTGATTTAGTTTCAGATACTCCTACACACAACACTGCAAACTATGGTGTACCAGCATATCCTCACTATAGCACTTGTTCAGGAACTCCTGTTGAAATGACAATGAACTATATGGATTACGTTGATGACAACGCTATGTATATGTTCTCTCAAGGACAAAAAAGCAGAATGGCTGCTATATTTGTTACCGGAGGTCCAAGAGCTTCTTTTGGAATCTAATACCAAACAAGTATAAAAAACAAACTGAAAAGCGGGATGGCAACATCCCGCTTTTTTTCGTTTACTTCAAAATTTCAAAAGCTTTTTTCCTATATTTATCATCTAAAACCGAATCATGATAACATCGAAAACAATATCTAACGGAATTTTACGAGCTTTAACAACAATCCTGATTGTCGCGGCTGTCCTGTATTTTCTATACCAAATCCAGACTGTAATTGTCTATCTGTGCATTTCGCTGTTATTGTGTTTAATTGCCAATCCGTTAATTCAATTTTTAAAGAATAAATTAAAGTTCAGTAATTCACTGGCTGCAACCACAGCGCTAATCTTATTCATACTTGCAATTGTTGGTTTTATTCTACTGTTTGTGCCGTTAATCATTTCGCAAGCCAATAATCTATCCTTACTTGATACTCAAAATCTGCAACAGCAATTTCTCGAAACAGAACGCAGTATTGAAAATTATTTTAATATACAACATCTGGATCTCGATAAGGTTTTAAAAGAATCCAAAATCACATCCATAATCGATTTCAGCTACTTTACTGGTTTCCTGAATTCAATTATCGGGTTCATGGCCAATATGGGAATGGGATTGGTATCTGTATTTTTTATAACCTTTTTCTTTATCAAAGATCAGGATGCCTTTAAAGTTAGTGCCCGAAAAATCCTTCCTGACACCAATGAAGACAAAATCTTAAATTCGATAACCAAAATAAACCATTTCCTAACCCGTTATTTTATTGGGCTATTACTGCAGTTAACGGTTGTATTTATCCTGTATTTAATTGTTTTAATGATTTTTGGAAATAAAAATGCCTTTGTTATTGCCTTTTTATGTGCCATCTTGAATGTTATCCCATATATAGGACCAATTATAGGAACCATACTGGCAGGACTTTTAACAATGATTAGTATGATCGGAAGTGATTTTCAATCGGAAATACTTCCTAAAACAATCTATGTACTTATAGGGTTTCTGTTGGTTCAGGCTATTGATAACAACATCAGTCAACCCATAATCTCATCAAAAAGCGTAAATTCGCACCCGTTAGAAATATTCCTGATTACTTTAATCAGCGGAATTACTTTTGGAATTGTTGGGATGATTATTGCCATTCCGGCCTTTACCATGGTGAAAGTAATTTTAAAAGAATTTTTTCCTGACAACAAAATTGTCTCTGTATTAACCGAAAGAATTTAACATTGAATACTGCTATTTTAGCCCCAAACATTCAGGAATTCATAACTCAAAATAGTGGTGTCCCGATTACAAAATTAGCGCTTCAGAAAAATCCATTTCCTGAAATAGAATGGATTGTAATTTTAAATCAGATTGAAGCAAAATCGAAAGCAAAAGACAAGTTGCCTACCTGGTTTGCTGCCGAAAATATTATTTATCCCTCCAAAATATCGGTTGAACAAACTTCATCCGAAAGAACTGCCGCTTACAAAGCATCTTTAATTTCCGGAGAAAGTTTAATTGATCTTACAGGAGGTTTTGGTGTGGATGATTACTATTTCTCTCAAAAATTCAAAAACATAGCGCATTGCGAAATAAATAACGATTTATCGGCAATTGTAAAACATAATTTCAAACAGCTTAAAGTCGAAAACTGTACTTTTTATGCAGATGATTCTACTTCAGTTTTAAATCAATTCAATAAAAAGTGGGATTGGATTTATATTGATCCGTCCCGTAGAAACGACGCTAAAGGTAAAGTTTTTATGCTGAAAGACTGCTTACCCAATGTTCCTGATTTGCTCAATTTTTACTTTGAGAAAACAGAATCCATTTTAATAAAAACGGCTCCGCTATTAGATCTTTCTGCAGGATTATCGGAACTTCAATTTGTTAAAAACATCCATATTATTGCCCTTGAAAACGAAGTAAAAGAATTGCTTTTTGAGATTCATAAAAATTATTCCGGCGAAATCACTATAAAAACGGCCAATATTCTGAAAGATAAAATCGAGACTTTTGATTTTATTTTAGGAAATGAAATTGGTTTTCCCTCTTACGAGCTTCCTCAAAAATACGTTTACGAGCCCAATTCGGCTATTATGAAATCAGGAGGATTCGATGAAGTAAGTACTATTTTTAAGATCAACAAACTTCATAAACATTCTCATCTCTATACCTCAGAAACTTTAATCGAGTTTCCCGGACGACGTTTTGAAATCGAAAAAACAATCTCATACAGCAAGAATGAGATGAAAATTGAACTTGCCAATCAGCAGGCCAATATCACAACACGAAACTTTCCGGACACGGTAGAAAACATTCGAAAAAAATGGAAAATAAAAAACGGCGGAAATTTGTATTGTTTTTTTACAACTGATAAAAATGATAACAAAATAGTTTTAATTTGCAGAAAAATAACTTAAAAATGAAACAACTAATTACACTAACCTTTTTATTACTAACCTTAACCGCCTTTGCACAAAAACCATGTGAATATAGTGCGAATGTTACCGACTCCTTAGGGACTTATAAAGTAACAAACGACTACATGATCAGCGAAAAATACTTTGGAGGTACTTTTGATTATGTTTTCTTCGCGCTGGCACAAACTGACGGTCTGCCGACCTTAAATTTGCAGCTTATCCAAAAAAGTAAAGATTTTATAAAAGCCAACTGCTTTGATAAAAATTCAAAAGTTTTTTTACAATTAGAAAACGGGAAAATCGTAACATTAATTCATATTGATAAAGAAAGCTGTGGAACACTTATCCATGACGAAAAAGGGTTCGATAATCGCATCAATACGGGAATTTTTATGTTCATGAAAGAAGGTTTTGAAGAGCTCAAAAAATCCCCTGTTTCAATTATGCGTATAAAATATCTAACCAATATAGAAGATTACATTGTAAAAAGAGAATTAACCTCTGAACTGAACGGTAAAGTTTACCACCCGAATACTTATTTTATGGAAAACATAAGATGTGTTGAATAATTAATCGCATTTCCACTTTTGGTTCGAGACTTTATCCTTTAAACCTGTCTTTAAATTATAATGCCACCACTCCGAATCAAAAGAATTGAATCCGTTTTTCAACATCACTTTTTTCAAATATTTTCGATTTGCTTTAACTGAGACCGGAAATTTTCTATAATTATGACTTGCCTCGATGCCAAAAAAGTCAAAATTAGTTCCCATTTCCAGTTCCTCACCTTGAGCATTCACTAAAGTTATATCAACGGCTCCTCCTTTATTATGGATGGAGCCTTTTTTTGGATCTGCCACATACTCCGGATTCGATACAATCTCCCACATCTTTTTCTGAATCGATAAAGGCCTGTAACAGTCGAAAATCTTTATTTTACATCCATCCTTCATAAAATCTCTATTTGCCGCTATAAGAGCTTTTACCGTTTTATAGCGCAACAAACATTCAGCACAATCGTAGACTTTAGCTTTCAAAAAATTATCTTCGGTAGCATACTTCATATCATAAACGAAATCGCTACTATATTCCCTTAAATTTACAAAAGTGGTATCGGCAATTTCTTCATTATCCTCAGATGAATAAGATTCATTTTGAGCATTTGAAGAAAGTCCATAAAAGAAAAGACAAAACAGAAATACTAAAGTATGAGCGGAAGACGAACTTAATTTCATGATAAATATATGTTGAAAGAAGTAAATATAAACAAAACCATTTACTTAACACACTAATTGAATCTTGAAAAAATTTCACAACAAACTTCTATGCACACAACAAATTTTACTGATCTGATTTCTCAAGCAAGAAATACTCATAAACAACAAACCGATAGGTCCATCGCTGGTTGGCAAATTTTAAAAATGAGAAAAACGATGCAATCACCAAAATTACGACTACAGCTATGGGCATCTTTGGGAAAAAACACAAATATATTCCTAATACAGTAAGAGACCTAAACAGCTTAGAATTGGCTTCATACACCTCTATTTCGGCTACCAATCCGGAATGATTTAACCTAAGGAAGCCTTCTGCTATTTTCAAATAATCAGAATGAAAAGAAAATCTCTCTTTAATTACATTTTCTGCCAAATTTAAAAATTCATGATATTTTTTCTGTTTGATTTTTTCGTAGCTAATTTTATACAACGGATTCAATAACATTGCACACAAATGATGAATAAAATGCCCGGCAATATATGAAATCAAAATAAATGCAATCCATGAAAATATTGTAGGATCATCTCTTTTCACATCCAAATAGCAAGGAATTCCAATATTTAGATAAATAGGTAACGTTATAGACAGGACAAAACCCGGAACTATATAAGCCAAAAATTCCATTAAGCCGAAAAAAAAATCACCTGGTTTAACAATCATAATCTATCTTTTACTATTCAAATAGTGCCTTCACTTCATCCTGTAGAGACAATCTCATTTATCATAAGAAAGTTTTAAAAATATGAATTCTTCAATTCTTTCAACCAAGTATAAACACCTGTTTATTTCCATTTAAAGCTAAACTTACCTGACAAACAATATGTAAACGGAGTTAAACGAAAAATTATTCTATCTGAGCGGATTGTAGTAGCTATGAAATTTCGAGCGATTCAGCATCTCTATTAAAAGTCAAACTATTCCATCCAACTGGGCTAGATTATCAAAAATTATGTAAACAAAAAAAACACTCGGTAAGAGTGGCTTCTTGTGAACGCAGAAGAATTTGAACCTTCGACCGTCCCGATTGGAAATCGGGATGCTCTATCCTGCTGAGCTGCCTTAATAAAAATACTTAAAACAAAAAAGCCACTCCGTAAGAGTGGCTACTTGTGAACACAGAAGGATTCGAACCTTCGACCGTCCCGATTGGAAATCGGGATGCTCTATCCTGCTGAGCTGCGTTAATAAAAATATTTAAAACAAAAAA
Organism: Flavobacterium tructae; assembly: GCF_002217475.1. Classification (GTDB taxonomy): domain Bacteria; phylum Bacteroidota; class Bacteroidia; order Flavobacteriales; family Flavobacteriaceae; genus Flavobacterium; species Flavobacterium tructae. The sequence goes on along the minus strand of NZ_MUHH01000018.1, from coordinate 517 downwards.
GCCACTCAGTTAGAGTGGCTTCTTGTGAACGCAGAAGGATTCGAACCTTCGACCGCCTGCTTAGAAGGCAGGTGCTCTATCCAGCTGAGCTATGCGTCCATTATTTTCTAATTAACCGGCTCTTTCAAAACTTTAGGCTAATCAATACTTTTTTTTTCGATTAAAATAATGCGCTCTTATTATAAAGTTTATTACAAATGACCAGCATTCTTTATTTTTATTCGAAAAAAAACTTCAACTAGTAAAACCAGTTGAAGTTTTTAGTACTCAGAGCGGGACTTGAACCCGCACGAACATTGCTGTTCACTGGATTTTAAGTCCAGCGTGTCTACCAATTTCACCATCCGAGCATTATGTGGTACCTCCAGGGATCGAACCAGGGACACATGGATTTTCAGTCCATTGCTCTACCATCTGAGCTAAGGTACCTTTTTTTGGTTAAATCTTCATTTAACCAAAATTAGAATAAAAAACCCCGTTTTATTACGAACAGGGTTTTCAAAGAAAGGCGACGACA
>NZ_MUHH01000017.1:668916-718322 GCF_002217475.1 Flavobacterium tructae | reverse complement strand
ACTTAACACAAATTTAATAAAAAAAAGCTTATCAAGTCAATAAATGCGTTGATTATTAAGTAGTTACAAAATAAAAGCAATTAAAAAACACAACTTACTGATTATCAATAAATTACATGCGTTTAAGGATTTTATTTGTATGAAAAAATTAAATTAGAGCTCCTAAAATCATTAAAAAAACAAAAAAACAAGACAAAATACATCCTGTTTTTAGTTTTATTCAAGAAAGAGAATATTGCGTTTTAAGCCATCAAATTTGGTTCTTTTGATAGGGGAATTTTTAAAAACTAACCGAAAAGTTTCCTCGGTAATTTCGATCCAATCCTTTTTAGAAAAGGAAAGTAATTCCGGATTGGGATTGAATAAAGGTTCGGAATGCGGCTTTGAGAATCGATTCCACGGACAAACATCCTGACAGGTATCACAGCCAAACATCCATTCATCAAACTTTCCCTTCATTTCATGAGGTATGTTTTCTTTGAGTTCGATAGTGTAATACGAAATGCATTTGCTGCCGTCGACTACATGAGGGGCCACTATTGCCTGTGTGGGACAGGCATCAATACAAGCAGTACACGACCCACAATGATCTGTTGTAGCGTGATCGTACTCTAAATCTAAATCCAGAATAAGTTCGGCAATGAAATAAAAAGATCCTACTTTTTGAGTCAGCAGGTTACCGCTTTTACCAATCCAGCCCAGTCCGCTTTTTGCTGCCCAGGCTCGATCTAAAACGGGTGCCGAATCTACAAAAGCACGGCCTGATACTTCTCCTATATTTTCCTGAATCGAGTGTAAAAATTCTTTTAATTTTTCTTTAATCACAAAATGATAATCCTGACCGTAGGCATATTTCGAAATTTTAAAGCTTTCGTCGGTCTGGGTTTCTGTTGGGTAGTAATTTAATAAAAGTGACACTACACTCTTGGCATCATCTACTAATAAAGTAGGATCCAGACGTTTGTCAAAATAATTCTCCATATACCCCATCTGCCCATGATGGTTGTTGTTTAACCATTTTTCAAGACGCGGTGCCTCCTCTTCCAGAAATCCCGCTTTGGATATTCCGCAAGAAAGAAAACCGAGCCTTTTGGCTTCAGCTTTTATAAATTTTGAATAGGTCTCTTTAGAATTGATTGTCATCTTTTAGAGAATAAAACTTCTATTCCAACAGGTTTTAAAGTAATTAACGGATTGAATTGAACAATATCAGTCTCCGATTTAATTACGTATTTTTTTACAACATGAGCCACAGTAAGGCACATTTCATAGATCGCAAATCCCGCTCCGATACACATTCTTGGTCCGGCTCCGAAAGGATAAAAATATTGCATCGAGTGTTTCTTTTGTTCCCCAAGAAAACGCTCCGGGATAAACTCTTCGGGATTTTCCCAGTATTTAGGATTTCGATGCAACTCATAAAAAGAAACTCCAATTAAAGTTCCTTTTTTTAAATGATACGGTCCAATAGTATCGTCTTCAACATTTTGCCGGTCTGTAATCCAGGCTGGCGGATACAGGCGCATCGCTTCATTGATAACGGCATTCAAATAGGTCATCTTTTGCAATTGTTCTGTTACATTCTCTGTTTGTGCTTCGATTTCCAGAATTTCATCCAACACTTTCTGCTGTATCTCCGGATTTCTTCCCAAAAGGTATAGTGTAAAAGTTAAGGCGTTGGCACTAGTTTCATGTCCGGCAATAAAAAGAATTTTAATTTCATCGATCAGTTGTTTAACTGACATTCCTTCACCGGTATCTTCGTAACGTGTTTCTAAAAGCAGCTGAAGCAAATCGTTTACGGGCTCTCCAGAAGTGGTTCGCTCGTCGATAATTTCCTGAATGATTCGGTTGTTCTCTTCGGCCAGTTCCAAATGTTTTGCCACCTGACCACTCACCGAAAACCACCATGCTTTATGGGGAAGCCGAATTTCTTTGATCAAAAAATTCTGAACTTCTTCGATGATGTATTTGATCCGATTTAATTTCTCTTCCGAAATCGAAAGATGAAACAGTGACTTCGCCACTACATTAAATGCGAGCTGACTCATAACCGGAAAGAGATCAATTCGCTTTTCTTCCTCCAATTCCTTTAATTCTGAAACGATTGTCTCATTCATATTCTCAACCAGCTGATTCATTTTCTGTTTATGAAACGCGGGCTGAATGAGTCGTCTTTGTTTCAGCCAAAAATCACCGTCAACGGTCAAAAGTCCTTTTCCCAAGTATTTTGAAAGATAAACGGACTGAAATTTAGATTTGTGATAGTTCCTTTGATTTTTCTGCAAAATATGCTGGGCAATCTCATTATCACGCGATAAAATCAAGTGTTTCGAACGTCCTATCTGAAGTGAAAAAGAATCCCCAAACTGATCAAAATATCTTTTATGATAAGGAATAGGGTTTCTGCGCACTCCTTCGGCATCTAAAAAGAACCTTACGATCGAAAGCTTGTTCGGGTACTTGTATTTTTTATTTTCAGACATGTTTAACAGGATTAAAACAATCCGCCCTGAATGTTGGTGTTTATTTTTCCTAAATGTTTGTAGGCCTTATCCGTAACCTCACGTCCGCGTGGTGTACGCATAATAAAACCTTCCTGAATCAAAAAGGGTTCGTAGACTTCTTCAATGGTTTCACTGCTTTCTGATACAGCAGTTGCCAAAGTCGAAAGTCCTACGGGGCCACCTTTGAATTTATTAATAATGGTCAGTAAAATTTTATTATCCATTTCATCCAGTCCATGCGCGTCTACATTTAGTGCTTTTAAGGCATAACGCGCAATTTCGATGTCGATGGTTCCATTTCCTTTTATTTGTGCAAAATCGCGAACTCTTCTCAATAATGCATTGGCAATACGAGGTGTTCCACGGCTTCTACCGGCTATTTCGATAGCGGCATCCAATGAAATTGGCATTTTAAGTATAGAAGAACTTCTTTCTACAATGGTGGTCAAAAGTTCAGTAGTGTAGTATTGCAAACGGGATGAGATTCCAAAACGAGCTCTCATCGGAGCTGTCAGTAATCCGGAACGTGTTGTAGCTCCTATCAGCGTAAAAGGATTCAGATTGATTTGTACCGTTCTGGCATTTGGTCCGGATTCAATCATAATATCGATTTTGAAATCCTCCATAGCCGAGTACAAATATTCTTCGACAATAGGGCTCAAACGGTGAATCTCATCAATGAATAAAACGTCTCTTTCGTCAAGATTGGTCAATAAACCTGCCAAATCTCCCGGTTTATCCAAAACAGGGCCTGAAGTAATTTTGATCCCCACTTCAAGCTCATTGGCCAGAATGTTCGCCAAAGTAGTTTTACCCAATCCCGGAGGCCCGTGAAAAAGAGCGTGATCAAGTGCTTCACCACGCTGATTAGCGGCAGCAACGAAAATCTTTAGGTTCTCTAAAACCTGATCTTGTCCTGCAAAATCATCAAATGACAGTGGACGCAATCTTTTTTCAAGATCTAATTCTTCCGGATTGTACCCTTTTGTAGTGGGATCTAAGTTTTCATTCATTTTACAAAGATAGACAAAGAAATTAGTTTGTAAAACAGTTCTATTTCAAATAACAAATTCCAAGTTTCAAGTTTCAAGTTTCAAGTTTCAGGTTTCAGGTTTCAGGTTTCAAGTTTCAAGTTCTAAATCATTCCTTTGCCGGACTAATGACGAACACCTCTTCGTTATCCGCCATTTGAATTCCGATACTCTTTTTAGGAAATGTTTTTTAAGAAGTCTAAGAGCTTTACTTCCCTCTTAATGATTCTTACCAGCATTACTCCAAAAAACAGTAAAAAACCAAATCCGCTGACAAGGATATATAGATAAAACCCTTTGGAGAAATTTTCTTTAAAAACGGGCAAAAGCAAGATAAATCCGGCGATATAAGTCAGGTAAATTATGGGCGTAAAAATGTAATGTATTTTTTTTCTCCATTGATAAAACCGTTGAGCCTGCTTGCTGTATTCGATTAAGGGAACGTCTGTTTTTAAATTCTCAAATTTTCTTGCGCTACTCCACTCCAGAGCGATACGAACCATCAGCATGGTAATCATAATTCCCAATCCGAAACTGAATACAGTTTGTTTATAGGCTCCTACCCAAATGTAATAGGCGATGAGTATGATTGCCGTCAGACTCAGAATTATTCTGGTCCAAAGATGATTGCGTTTTATTTTTTTAGTATGTGCTTCGGCCTTTTCAATGACATCGTTGGCGGCTGGTTTTATATTAGATGCTGCTTGCTGATCCCAAATGTTTTGTAAATCTTCAAATGTTTTCATTTTGTACACATTGCGTTAAACTTTTTTTAATTCGATGAATTCTAACCCGAAGTGTTTCTTCAGTGATTCCGATTACTTCTGATATTTCGGGATATTCGATACCATCTAAGATCATCAGAATGATCATTTTATTGGTTTCTTCGAGCTTTTGTATGCACTGATACATTTGCTGAAGCTGTTCTTCTTTTTCATCCGAATAAGTTTCCGAAGCAACCTTAGGCAGTATATCAGTTCGAACTTCTTTTCTTGCGGATGATTTTCGCAAATAAAGAAGACAGGTATTAACGGTGATCCTGTAAATCCAGGTACTGATGCTTGATTCATTCCGAAAGGTATCTAAATGCTCCCAAACCTTGATGAAAACTTCCTGAGCTGCATCAGAAGCCAATGCAATATCTCCACAAAAATAACCTTTGCACAAACGAAACACTTTATTATAATGTTTGTTATAGATCTCGTTAAATTGTTCTTTTTTATTCACCTTAACGTATTTCTGATTTTACTTTTTCCATGAACCACTCCGGTTGATCGTACATTACAAAATGTGCCGAATTTGCTGCATAATAAATTTTAACCGACGGCATATTTTCATATTGTGCTTTATAGGTATTTTGTACGGTAGCAAGATCGGGATTTGTGGCCGCTAAAATTACTACCGGGATTTTAATTTTGGCAATTTCTTTACGCAAATCTAAATTAAGCATATCGATATAACCGTACACATAAGTTTTCCTGTCGGCCACACTCATCCATTCGTTGATTGTTTTTTGCTTTTCTTTGTTGAGACACATGTAAGACGTTGCCTGAGAATTCATCGCATTGAAAGCTTTTTGATCCATTCCCAACATCATTTTGCTTTGCGGATTGTCATAAGGAATGACTTCTCCTTTGTAGTTCGGAATCATTAAAGCAGCACTTGCTGGTAAAGCATCAACGATGATTACTTTTTTGAACAGATTAGTTTCTTCGGCAGCCAGCCACAAACTTAGAGTTCCTCCTAAACTGTGCCCCATTAATGTGGCTTTCTTTAGTTTTTTGGTCTTTACATAAGAGACAACCTGATTTTTTATTGTAGACAACCAAGGGCCTTCAATTGGAGGAACATTTCCAAACCCGGCAAAAGTAAAAATGTGGCATTCGTAATTTTTAGAAAGTTCGGCTACAGTTTCGTTCCAAACTTCTCCTGTACAGCCAAAACCCGGAAATAATAAAACAGGTGCTCCTTTTCCTTTTACGTCGACCTTAAAAGCGGTTTGCGAAAAAACAGATTTTGAGATAAGAAGCATTAATGCGATCAGTAAAATTGATTTAGTTTTCATAATGTTATTTTTTAAAGTTTCTCTTTTGATGCAGTGCTATACTATTTGTTACCTCAAAAAATACTTTTTTTTAAAAATAAATTAGAATCCCATAATCTGCGGTACTTCACGCGTGCTTTTGTTGCGTAAAAAAACGGAACAATGCAGCTATTTTAGTTATTTAATCTCTTTCAGAATACTCTCGGCTATTTTATTATAGTCATTGTTGTAATGATGTGACCCGGGCAAAGCAATAGTTTTGATTCCGGCTTCTGAGAAACGATTGCGGGTTGCGGCGTCTTCTTCATCTCCAAAAAAACAAATTGGATTATAGGACTTGATTTTTTTTATTTCGGAAATCACATCAAAAGTGTCCTTCGAACTTTCCATACTCAGCATGTCTGCAATATGAATTTCAAAATCAGCTTTTACATCCGGAGACAACAAATACAATCCTTTTAATTTTTCTTTTAGGGGTGCCGGAAAATTACCTGCTACAAACGGAATTACAGAAGCACCAAATGAATAACCGGCAAGTATGAATGTTTTTCGATTCCATTGCTGTAAATAATGTTCAACTGCTTTAGCAATTGCATTCGAAGTCTCGACAGGAGTTTTTGCATTCCAAAAATATTTCTGCGAATCCAATCCTATTACGGCAATTCCTTTCTCTGCCAAAGTTTCCCCGACAGATTGATCAAAACTGGTCCATCCTCCATCACCTGAAATTAAAAAAGCGACAGGCAAAGATTCCTCTTTACTTTTTGTCGGAATTAAGATTAAAGGCATTTCAAAAGGCAAAGGTGCAAGGTGCTGTTCTTTCAGCAAAAGGTTTTGTTCTGATTTCTGCTGACTATAATTTGGGGTATTCAAAATCTCCCTGAAGGCAGCTGTGAATTGTGGCAGCCAGTTTTTAGTAACCGAAAAACCATGTCCCACTTTGGGCAGTGTGATTAGTTTTCCCTGCTTCATGCCTTCCATGTATTTTTTGGTGTTGGCATAATTACAAACCTGATCGGTGATTCCTTGCAAGACGATAAAAGGAGCCGATAATTTTTCGGTTTTTTCCAGAAAATAAGCTTTTCCTTCTTTCAGGACATGTGAAGTCAGTCCGGAACCATCACATAAAGTCCTGTCAGTTTCTATATCGGGACAAAACCCTAAAGCAATGGCTCCGCTAAAAGTATTCGCGGGAGCCTGAGCCAGCATACCGTAGATCAAGGTTGCTCCCGAAGAATATCCAGCCAATATTGGCTTTAGATATTGCTTCATCTTTATCTTTTTTTGCAACATCAGACTAAGCTCTTCAAAGTCTCCGGCAGGATAATAACATTTGGATTTTTCTTTTTTGATTTCCTTAAAATAATGCTGAATATCAATCCCCGCAACCACAGCTCCCTGGTCAACAATGTTTTTAGCCATATCGACGACACCGCTGTTCCATCCGCCATCACCTGACACAAACAAAACAACCGCTGTTGGTGTTATTTTAGGCTTGTATATCATAATTTTTCCAAATGCTCCAACCCTTAAAGTATCCGTTGTTTCGGCATAAACATTAGTCCCAAAAATAAAAACCGACAGAAGAAGTGTTATAATTTTGTTCATCTTGATTGTTTTTTAACATTACGAAATCTTAAATTATGGTTTTACTACTTTATTTAAAACTAACGGTGCCTGTAGTAAATCGTAATCATGCGTGTACACTAAGTATTTGTTGTACCAAACTGGAGAGAATTTTTCTTTAAAATCACGCAATCCTTTATAATGTGAAAAATACTTAATTCTTTCATACGCAAACTTCATTGACTTTTCCGGAAAGGTGTCCGGGTCTTCAATTCCACTCATAGCAGCTAATCCTAAATTGACTGACGTACAGCCCTGAGTTTTCAAATAAGCAAAAAGTTCCAAAAGGATAAAATCGATGATCCCATTTGGTGCATCATTGGTTTTCCGAATCAAATCGTATGTTCCTTCTCCTTTAGCATAATCCGGAATCACATTTAAAAAAGCCACAATTTTCTCTTCAGCATTTTCAACTGTTATGATGGTTTGCTGCTTGAGTTCTTCCCAATCAAATTTACCTTGCGAAAAAACGATTTCAGTTCTTCCGGTACCTGCAAGCCATTCATCACTTACCGCTTTAACTTTTTGCAGTAATCCATCCTTAACCGGTGCCGTATGAATGGTAGTCTTAAAACCCTTTTCTTTGACTTTGCTTATCGCATTACGCAATGATTTTTTGGCACCTCCTTCCATCGTAAATACCGATAAATCCACAACAGCTTCCTGTCCTATAAACAGATTCTTTTTGTGTAATGAGGCAAAGAGTTCTAAATTTTCTTCAGGAACACGATAATAAATACTTCGCAAGCCATTCTCATAACAATACTCGTCAAACTCGACAATACACTGTTTAAATTCATCCTCCGACGCTGCTACGGGGTTTTCTAAAACCACCGCAAAACTATCCGCTACACGATAAGCTAAAAAAGACTTTTTACTTTTTGCTATAAAAATATTTTTATCGTCATACGTTTTAAAATAGTCTAAAGCAGAAGTTCCATACAGACTCCGAAGATCTTTAGCAGATAAAAAATCATCTTCTATTGCTTCCTTTTTTATGGTATAGGGACGGATTAAGGCAAAAATCAAAAAGCCGATGGATAAAAAACCACTAATGTTGATGGAAAGTAAAAAGCGCCTTGCAAATCTGTCAAGAGGAACCAAATCAGAACTCCCTACCAAAAAGTAATTCTGAAAGCCATATCTAATAGATTGTTGCCAATGAAAATCGATACCAAAATGTTTCTTATCCAAAAAGTAGAATCCCAGAATGCTGTATATTAAAACAGCTGCCATAGTGATTAAAACTGTTTTTAATCCGATACTCTGCAGGTGCGCATTACTCTTAATATAATATTCTTTTCTGGTAATAATTAAACTGATAAAAACAACCAAAGCGATTACTGCTTCTTCATAATCAATCGCCTTTGTAAGGTGTCCAATTACAGAAATACCACTTAAGAAAATGGCAGACCACCACGCATTTCGCAAACCTTTGAGCATAAATGTCGCATTTACTAACATGAATAAACCTGCGGTTATCACAAAATCATTTGATGCTTTAATCGCCGACACGGGAATAATGTTTCTCAGGATGTGCAATCGTTCTGAAATCGCCGGGGTTAGTACAGACACTATATTTATTAACCCCAAAACAAAAAGTAAAAATGAAGGCACAACCCGCATCAATAAGGTATTCGCATTAAACAAAAAGAGGAATGCCCCTGCAACTAATGGAATCCAAAATTCGAAGAAACGATACAAAAAAGTGATGGCGATAGCACTAACATTATCAAACCCGAATTGTATTAATATAAAACTCATTGAGATTTCTATAGCTCCTAACCCCCGCAAAAAAGGAGAAACGATTAAAAAAATAACCGAAACAATATACCCTATTATAGCGGCAGGCAATGACGGCTCAAATCCCAAAGCGATCATCGCAATATACAAATGTGCTATTCCCGCAAACTCGATGAGCACGGAATAAAAAACAACTTGCAGAAAATTCTTTTTTAAGATTCTGTTTTGCTGTAAATCATCCAAAAAGACAACTGCAGAAGGAAGAAGTTTTATAATGAGACGGTACAGAGGCCCTTTTTTTACTATCGAATCATAAATCAGAAAAAGAAATAGAGCCAAGATCACAACCGCTCCCAAGGCATATCCTTCACCAGATCCCGCAGTTCCCTCCAATAAAGAGTAAATTAACGCCGGTATTGCCACAATAATAACCGAGAGTATCCCGACAAAACCATAAACTACGGAAGCAAAATGAATTTGAGTTGGTTTTACACCACTCTTTTCGATGGATTTTGTAAAAAAAGCTAAAGAAGAAATTCCACCCGCCGGCAAAAAAACGCTTACAAAATTTCGTTTGAGAAATAAAATAATGGCCTGTTTAAAAGATATCCCGCTTTGAACAGCTTTAAAAGAGGCAAAATACATTAACGCCTGAAGTGATACATACAAGAAAGCAAGAGCTATTCCACACGAAACCCAAAAAAAGCTGGCATTGGTAATTACAGTATTAACTTCTACTAATTCCGAACGTTCGTGTTTGATAAACCAGATTCCGATTCCGATAAAAAAAATAGTAAATACAAACTGCCTGATAATTTTATCATTCTCACGTAAATAAGAGACTCCCTTTCTGTCTTTAAAAAAACTAAAAATTGTATTGGAAATCACTTGTGTCTTCATATTATCACCGAATAATTTACTTATGAAAAATGAAACCTGTTTCTATATAAATATACAATAATTATCTATCTGTCAATTATTTAATTTGCTGTTTTTCTCACTTTTACAAACCATACTCAACTAAGGGTAATTATAACTACAGCCAATTAACTTTTTCGGATCAGGAACAAAAGTTGGGGAGAAAAAAGCTGAAAGCCAGAAACGCACGATCATAATACAAAGGGCTATAATTTAGATTAAGGTGTAGAATTGCCCTGAATGGGCAAAAGCAATTTTCAACTCCAACAAATCCCGATAAAAAAATGACATTCATAGAGAGTCTCACACAAAATATGCCGGATGCTTTTCTTTGCGATCGGACTTTTGTCATTTCAGGGCATAACCCACAATTGCCATCATCATTCCTAGTCCTACGCGCCATGCTTTTGCCATAGCCCTTCAAAGCAAATCCGGATTTCAATAGTGATCCTGTCACAATTGAATTCCGGATTCAAATATTTTCCTACGCAAATGAAATAATCAGATCCGCACTCTAAACGCATAGCTTATAAAAACAAAAAAGACTGTCTTTGCAGACAGTCTTTTAAAGTATTTTTTAGTGGTGTAAAACTTCTTCACCTTCTTTCATCGGTACATTTTGCGGTACAAAATCTACATCGTGATTCGGGTTACTGTAGTCATACGGCCAACGGTATACGTGAGGAATTTCACCTGGCCAGTTACCGTGGATATGTTCTACAGGAGTAGTCCACTCTAATGTTGTTGATTTCCATGGATTCTGAACCGCTTTCTTACCGTAGAAAATACTAACGAAGAAGTTGTATAAGAATACTAATTGGAACGCACCTCCTACAAGAGCGAATGTTGTAATTAAAACATTCACATTTTGTAAATCATCAAATAATGGGAAGTTTGTGTTTGTATAATAACGTCTTGGTAAACCAGCTAATCCGATAAAGTGCATTGGGAAGAATACTCCGTAAGCACAAACTGCTGTTACCCAAAAGTGAATGTAACCTAAGTTTTTATTTAACATTCTTCCGTACATTTTAGGGAACCAGTGGTAAATACCAGCAAACATTCCGTAAAGTGCAGAGATACCCATTACTAAGTGAAAGTGAGCAATTACGAAATAAGTATCGTGAACGTTAATATCTAAAGTACTGTCTCCTAAAATGATTCCTGTTAAACCTCCAGTGATGAAAGTAGAAACCATTCCGATAGAGAATAACATTGCAGGGTTGAATTGTAAGTTACCTTTCCATAAAGTCGTGATCCAGTTGAACGCTTTTACAGCAGATGGAATTGCAATCAATAAGGTAGTGAAGGTAAATACAGATCCTAAGAAAGGATTCATACCTGAAATAAACATATGGTGCCCCCAAACAATTGTAGATAAGAATGCAATTGCAAGAACTGACATAATCATCGCTCTGTAACCAAAGATTGGTTTACGAGAGTTTGTAGCCATAATTTCAGACACAAGACCCATCGCTGGTAAGATTACGATATAAACCTCAGGGTGTCCTAAAAACCAGAATAAGTGTTCGAACAATACAGGAGAACCACCTTGGTAGTGTAAAACCTCTCCGGCAATATAGATATCAGATAAGAAGAATGAAGTACCAAAACTTCTGTCAAAGATCAATAATAAAGCAGCTGACAATAATACAGGGAACGAAATAACACCAATGATAGCTGTTACGAAAAATGTCCAGATTGTCAATGGAAGTCTTGTCATAGACATTCCTTTTGTTCTAAGGTTGATAACCGTTACAATGTAGTTCAAAGATCCCATTAAAGAAGATGCAATAAAGATAGCCATTGAAACTAACCATAAAGTCATACCTGTTCCTGAACCTGGGATTGCTTGTGGTAAAGCACTTAATGGTGGGTAAATTGTCCAACCTGCAGATGCTGGTCCAGCTTCAACAAATAAGGAACATAACATTACTACAGCAGATAAGAAGAACAACCAGTATGAAATCATATTCATAAATCCGGAAGCCATATCTCGCGCTCCAATTTGAAGTGGAATCAATAAGTTACTAAAGGTTCCGCTCAAACCGGCCGTCAGTACAAAGAATACCATGATGGTACCGTGAATGGTAACCAAAGCCAGATAAATATCATTTGCCATTACACCATCAGGTGCAAATTTATCTCCTAATAAAACATTAAAAATTTTAAAAGACTCTTCTGGCCAAGCCAATTGCATTCTGAAAAGCAACGACATTGCAATACCAATTACTCCCATTACAATACCTGTAAGTAAGTATTGCTTAGCAATCATTTTGTGATCAATACTAAAGATATATTTAGTAATGAACGTGTCTTTATGATGATGTTCGTGCTCGTGATCGTGTCCGTGATCGTGACCGTGCGCTTCTGCTGACATATATGTGTACTTTAAATTTTCTTAATAAATATTATCTCATAGCCACTTTAGCTACAACTGCCTTAACTGTATCGATAACTGCTTTCACACTATCTTTAGCAGTGCTATCTGTGCTCGCTTTTGCTTCTTCACCAGCCTTCTTTTCAGCATCTGCAGCAGCGGCAGCTTTAATATCCTGAGCTAATGTAGTTTTTTCGCTTAACCATTTTTTATAATCTTCCGGAGTGTCAACAACTACTTTCATTTGCATGTTGTAGTGAGAAGCTCCACAAATTTTATTACATAATAATAAATAGTCAAATGTATAAGGATCTAAAGCTGTTCCACCTTTAGCCACTAACTCAACGCTTTTTTCAGCTCTAAGTTTGTTAATGTGTGCAACTTTCTCCACCATAAACGGTAACTCTCTATATTCAGAAGTTGTATAAGTTGGAATAAAAGCAAATTCAGTAACCATTCCAGGAACGCAGTTCATCTGTGCTCTAAAGTGAGGCATGTAAGCTGAGTGTAATACGTCTTGAGAACGCATTTTGAAATGTACTTTTTTACCTTTTGGAATATGCAATTCACTAACTACGATATCATCCTGAGCATTAGGATCAGACATGTCTACTCCTAAAGTATTTACACCTTCAATTAAACGAACGTTTGCTTTTCCTAAAACATTGTCCTGACCAGCATATCTTGCCGTCCATTTAAATTGTTGAGCGTATAATTCAATTTCTATTACGTCTTCGTCTTTATCAACAAACATAATGTTGTTCCAAGCGTACAATCCGTAAAGGATTAAACAAGCTAAAACTACAGATGGAATAATACTCCAAATTGCTTCTAATTTATTACTATCAGCAAAGAATAAAGCTTTTTTATCTTTATGTCCTCTGTTTTTAAAAGAGAACCAGTATAATAATCCTTGTGTAATAACCTGAACTGTGAATATTAATACCCATGTAATGTTCATTAAGTTATCTACTAAAAGCCCGTGCTCTGAAGCCGGTGTATGAAGTGCTAAATTACCCCATTTCAATAAACCGTAAATCGTAAAGATATAAATGAAAGCTAAGAAGCCAAACATGATATACCCCTGAACATTATTATCATTATCGGATGCCACTTGCGAATCGTCCGAAGAAGCGGATCCCACTTGCGTAAGATCGAATATCTTGGTCAATTGCCACAATGCAACTGCTAATAAAACTAAAACTATAATTACCAACAAACTTGTCATCTGTTTACTTCTTTAAATATTAATAATGAAAATGTTTACTTTCTTCAATGAAAGGATTTCTTTTTGCTAACAAAGGAGCTTTAGTTAATGCAGTAAATACAACAAAAATAAATAAACCTAAGAAGAAAAGAATAGATGCAATTTCAGAAACTCCAATAAACCATTTATCTCCAACTGTAGCAGGCATAATCATATTAAAGAAATCAACATAGTGTCCTAACAAGATCACTACACCAGCCATTACAATAACCCAGTTAAGACGTTTGAAGTCTGTATTGATCAATATTAATAATGGGAACAAAAAGTTCATAACTACAGCTCCAAAAAATGGTAAGTTGTATAATTGAATTCTAGTTACGAAATAAGTAACCTCTTCCGGAATGTTTGCGTACCAGATCAACATGAATTGTGAGAACCATAAGTATGTCCAGAATACACTGATACCAAACATAAATTTAGCTAAATCGTGAATGTGACTTGTATTTACATATTCTAAATATCCTTTAGATTTTAAGTAAATAGTAACCAATGCTATTGTAGTAATACCGCTTACAAAGAAAGAAGCAAAAACATACCATGCAAATAAAGTACTGAACCAGTGTGGGTCAAATGACATAATCCAATCCCACGCCATGATAGACTCAGAAACAATAAAGAATACTAAGAATCCCGCAGAGATTTTGAAGTTCTTTTTGTAGTAAAGATCATCATTAGCTTCGTCTTGAGCTAAACAATTCTTTCTGGAATAGTGACGGTAAATGTTCCATCCTAATAAAAAGATTGCTGCTCTAACGATCCAGAAAGGAAAGTTTAAATAACCTGATTTTCCAGCAATGATTGCATCGTAGTTTGCATGTTTTGGATCTGTAACTCCTTCTCCTAACCATACAAATATGTGATTAAAATGCAATCCGCAAAGTACCAGAATAATAAAGAATATTACAGAACCAGCTGGTAAGTAAGCTGTGATTCCCTGCATTACTCTGAATAAAACCGGAGACCATCCTGCCTGAGCCACTTGTTGAATAGCATAAAAAGCTAATACTCCCATAGAAAGCAACAAGAAGAAAATGGAGGCAACATATAATGCTGACCAAGGCTTGTTTTGCAATTGGTGTAATACGTGTTCTAAATGTTTTTCATGTTCACCTGCGGCATCAACTTTCGCATGCTCACCACCTTCGTGTGAATCATGTGAAACTTTTGCAGCTTCATGAGAAACTGCTGGAGTTTCTGCGTGCGCTGCACCTTTAAGTGAATCATGTGAAGCTTCTGCTGTATCATGAGAAGCTGCCGGAGCTTCTGCATGTGCAGCACCTTCATGTGAAGCTTCTGTAGCTTCATGACCTGCAGTTTCATGAGAAGCCTCTGCAGCTTCACCATGTGCAGCTCCATGAGAACCATGAGCATCTGCAGCTAGTATTTTTTCAACTTCTTGAATATCTTTAGGTGCATTTAAAAAACCATACCCAATCCCTAATAGGCCAAGAACCATTAGGACGATAGAAAAAGTTTTTAATTTACTTGAAAATGTATACATATCTATTACGATCAGTTTGTTCAACAATTATAATTGGCTTTTTAGTTTTAGAACATAGTCAGCAACTAACCAACGTTCGTGGGCACTTAATTGATTTGCATGTGAACCCATTGCATTTAAACCATAAGTCTCAACGTGAAAGATACTTCCTTCAGTGATAACTCTGTCTTTATAGCTAGGTACTCCAAGAAATTTTTCTCTTTCAACCAATTTACCTTTACCGTTTCCAGTTGCACCATGGCAGCTGATACAGTAAATTTCGAAAAGTTCTTTTCCTTTTTCAGAACTTTTTTCAGCTTCAGTCAAAGGTGATTTTAAATTTGCTTTCGCTAATTCATAACCAGCCGTTGAATTCTCATACTCATAAGGTTCAAAACCTCTATTGATAGTTCCTTCTACAGGAAGCTGTCCTTCTTTTCCTCCTTTAAATATTTTTGCTTCTGTATATGGCTCGTAAGCAACAGATTCATACATATTTGGGAAATACTGATAGTTTGGTGCCGAATTATTGTGGCAAGATGAAACTAAAATAGTTATACCAACTAAAAGTGTTATTTTATATATCCTTTTCATAGCTACAATTAATTCTTTTCGATTACTTTAACTTCAACAGCTCCTGTTCCTTCGAAAAAAGAAACTAATTCTGCTTCGTTATCATTTACAGCAACTTCCATTAAGAAATGGTCGTCTGTTGTTCTTACATCAGGATTTTCAGCTTGTTTGAATGGCCACAATCTACTTCTCATGTAAAAAGTGATCACCATTAAGTGGGCAGCAAAAAATACAGTCATCTCAAACATAATTGGCACAAAAGAAGGCATATTCTGAATGAAACTAAAACTTGGTTTTCCACCAATATCCTGAGGCCAGTCATGAATCATGATATAACTCATCATGAATGTTGCAACAGAAATACCAACACATCCGTATAAAAATGCACAAATTGCTAATCTTGTTGGTGCTAAGCCCATAGCTTTATCCAATCCGTGAACTGGGAATGGAGTAAAAACCTCTTCAATATGATGATGAGCAGCTCTGGTTTTCTTTACTGCATCCATCAAAATATCATCGTCATTATAAATGGCGTATATTACTTTATTACTCATGGTGTGAATCTTTATTTGCTGCTCTTTCTCTAATATAATTATCTCCTGTTCCTTTCAAAATTGTTTTCACCTCCGCCTGAGCAATTACAGGGAATGTTCTGGAGTATAATAAAAACAATACGAAGAAGAAACCAATTGTTCCGATGAAAATTCCAATATCAACGAATGTTGGTGAGAACATTGTCCAAGAAGATGGAAGGTAATCTCTATGTAAAGAAGTAACAATAATTACGAATCTTTCAAACCACATTCCGATGTTTACTACAATCGAAATAATGAAGGAGAACATGATACTTGTTCTTAGTTTTTTGAACCACATGAACTGTGGAGAGAAAACGTTACAAGTCATCATCGACCAATATGCCCACCAGTAAGGTCCGGTAGCTCTGTTTAAGAACGCATATTGCTCATACTCTACACCTGAATACCAAGCTACGAATAACTCCGTGATGTAAGCAACACCTACGATAGAACCCGTGATCATGATAATGATGTTCATCAACTCGATATGTTGTAGTGTAATGTAAGCTTCAAGGTTAGAAACTTTTCTCATAACGATCAACAAGGTGTTAACCATTGCAAATCCTGAGAATACCGCTCCTGCAACGAAGTAAGGAGGGAAAATCGTGGTATGCCATCCTGGTATTACAGAGGTAGCAAAGTCCATCGATACAATGGTGTGTACAGAAAGTACAAGTGGAGTAGCTAAACCTGCAAGTACTAAAGATACTTCTTCAAAACGCTGCCAGTCTTTTGCTCTACCGCTCCATCCAAAACTTAGGATAGAATATACTCTTTTATTGAAAGGTGTTATTGCTCTATCACGTAGCATTGCAAAGTCAGGCAATAAACCAGTCCACCAGAAAACTAATGATACTGAAAGATACGTTGAAATTGCAAATACGTCCCAAAGTAATGGCGAGTTAAAGTTTACCCATAAAGATCCAAATTGATTTGGAATAGGTAAAACCCAATAAGCCAACCATGGACGACCCATGTGAATAATTGGAAATAAACCTGCCTGAACTACTGAGAAGATAGTCATCGCTTCAGCAGAACGGTTAATAGCCATTCTCCAACGTTGACGGAAAAGTAATAATACCGCAGAAATTAATGTTCCGGCGTGACCAATACCAACCCACCAAACGAAGTTCGTGATATCCCAAGCCCAACCAACTGTTTTATTTAATCCCCATGTTCCGATACCTGTAGATACAGTGTAAATTATACAACCTAATCCCCAAAGGAAGGCTATTAATGCGATTGAAAATACAATCCACCATTGTTTGTTTGCAGGCCCCTCAACAGGTGCAGCTACATCTACTGTTACATCGTGATAAGATTTATCACCTATAACTAAAGGTTTTCTAATGGGTGCTTCGTAGTGAGACGACATAATCCTTTATATTGTTTCTAATTAATAATTTTACTAAGTATTTCTAACTTTTACATGATAGAAAACGTTCGGTTTTGTACCAACATGCTCTAATAAATGATACATTCTTTCGCTTTCTGCTAACTTAGCAACTTCGCTTTCTTTATCATTTACATCTCCAAACACCATAGCTCCAGAAGAACAAGCTGCAGAACAAGCGCAAGCATTGTTGAATTCATCTTTCGCCACAACTCTTCCTTCACGTTTTGCCTGAAGAATAACAGCTTGTGTACTTTGAATACAGAATGAACATTTTTCCATAACTCCACGAGAACGAACGTTTACGTCTGGGTTTAATACCATACGACCTAAATCATCATTCATGTGATAGTCGAATTCACTGTTTTTGTTGTACAAGAACCAGTTGAAACGACGTACTTTGTATGGACAGTTGTTTGCACAGTAACGAGTACCAACACATCTGTTGTATGCCATGTGGTTTTGACCTTGACGACCGTGAGATGTTGCTGCAACCGGACAAACTGTTTCACAAGGAGCGTGGTTACAGTGTTGACACATTACTGGTTGGAATGCAACCTGTGGATTGTCTCCTGGCTTTTCCATTTCATTAAATGTAGATAATGAACTTGATAAACCAGCAATTCCTTCTTTTCTTTCGTTATCACCTTCAAAAGTGCTTTCAGAAGAATAGTATCTGTCGATACGCAACCAGTGCATATCACGGCTTCTTCTTACCTCTGCTTTACCAACAACAGGAACGTTGTTTTCAGCGTGACAAGCAATAACACAAGCTCCACATCCTGTACAAGCATTTAAGTCGATAGAAAGGTTAAAGTGATGTCCTGTAGAACGATCAAATGATTCCCATAAATCTACTGTTGTAGCTTTAACTTCCTGGTGATCTAAAGATACCATTGGTTGTGGATTCCAATGTTCAGCATTTTCTTTGTTAAATACATCAAGGGTAGTTTCTTTAATGATATCTCCTCTACCCATTAATGTTTTTTGTCCCTGAACACAAGCAAACTCATGCTCTCCATTTGCTTTCGCAATAGAAACAGACTGAACACTATTGAAATTTTTATATAAAGCGTAAGCATTTAAACCTACCTGCATTTCTTCTTTTAACGCTGCCTTACGACCGTAACCAACTGCTAAACCAACTGTACCAACAGCTTGTCCTGGCTGAACAATTACCGGTACATTTTCTAATTTAGCTCCGTCAGCAGTAGTAATAGTAGCATAACTTCCGTTCAAACCACCGTTAGCAACGATTTCATTTGACAATCCTAATTTTTTAGCATCAGCATTAGAAACAGTAACATAGTTATCCCATGAAACTCTGGTAATTGGATCCGGGAACTCTTGTAACCAAGGGTTATTAGCATGTTGTCCATCTCCTAATCCCGTTTTAGTATATAATACCAATTCGAAATCACCAGCAGCTTTAGATTTTGCAAGTGCATTTGCAGCGGTAGCAGCATCAACAGCACCTCCAGACAATGCAGAAGATCCAACTACTGCAACACCATCATGTAATACTTTGTTCCAAGAAGATCCTGCAGTAAATGCTGAAGAATTAACTTTTAAATAATCATAAAAAGTACCTGCGGCACCATTTAATGACAATAAAACATCCTGAAATTGTTTGGTATTAAAAATAGGGCGAATCGTTGGTTGCGTTAAGCTATAAGTTCCGCTTGTTATTTCTAAATCTCCCCAAGACTCTAAATAATGAGGAGCCGGAGCAGCAACAGTAACAATTGAAGCAGTTTCATCTTCTTTTAATGAAAAAGCAACAGATGTTTTAACTTTTTTCAATCCTGAAACAAAAGCAGCTGAATCAGCTAAAGTGTAAGCAGGATTAACTCCACTCATAATTAAAGTATGAACACTTCCAGCATTCAGATCTTTAATTAATTGAGAAACAACAGCATTCGATCCTTTTCTAATTTGTCTTGCTCCTGCAGTAGTATAAGCTTCACTCGCTAATATTTGATTGATAGCTAAAACTAATAACTGAGCATTTTTATCTTCAATTCCGGATACCAGAACCCCTTTTGATCCGGCAGCTTTTAATTGCTGAGCAGCTTTCACTACTTCAGCTTTATAAGCAGCATCTAAAGTAACAGGAACAGAAGCACCTGCAATAATGTTATATATTTGAACTAAAGCCTGTTTTTGAACAGCAGTAGTCATTGGAACACGCTTATCAGCAGCTGCTCCGGATAATGTCATATTTGATTCGAATTGGAAATGACGAGACATTTTTCCGTTTTGAGGAATACGTCCTTTTGCATACCCACTATCGTACCCACCACCTTGCCAGTCTCCTAAGAAATCAGCACCAACAGATACAATTAAATTAGATTTTGAAAAATCGTAATCAACTAAAGCTCTTTGACCGTAAACAGCCTGAAAAGCATCTAAAGCCTCAGATGAAGAAACTGCATCATAAACAACATGCTTAGCATTTGGATTTTTAGCAATAAATTCAGCGATTAATTTTTCAGTAGATGGACTTGCAAGTGTATTTGTTAATAATACAACCTGTTGGTTTTTAGCTTTTGCTTCAGCTAAACTTGATTTAATTTTTAAATCAACAGCTGACCAAGTAGTTTGTTTACCATCTACTTTTGGCTCTTTTAAACGAGCGCTATCATACAATCCTAAGATAGATGCGTGAATTCTTGCATTGGCTGCAAATTTAGCACCAGCGATTGCATTGTTTTCAATTTTAATTGGACGACCCTCACGAGTTTTTACCAAAAGATTAGCAAAATCAAAACCATCAAATACAGTAGTTGCATAATAATCTGCAACACCAGGAATGATTTGCTCTGGTTGTAAAACATAAGGGATAGACTTGTGCACAGGACCTTCACATGCAGCAAGTGTAACTGCCGCAGTACTAAATCCTACGTACTTTAAAAAGTCACGACGTGAAGTTCCAGATGAAGCTAAAGCATCTGCATTCCCTAAGAATTCATCTGTAGGAATCTCTTCAACAAACTCGTTATTTCTAAGCGCCTCAACAATAGAACTATTTTCTAGTTCTTCAACACTTTTCCAGTATTTTTTGTTTGATGACATTGTATATAAATATTAAAATCTTAATAATTCGATTAATAGTGGCATTTACCGCATTCTAAACCTCCCATTTGCGCTGCAGTTAATTTCTCTACACCGTATTTTTTAGAAAGTTCAGCATGAATTTTATCATAGTATGCATTTCCTTCCATCTTAACATCAGTTTTTCTATGGCAATCAACACACCATCCCATTGTTAATTTAGAGTATTGCTTCATGATTTCAAATTCTTCCACAGGACCGTGACAAGTTTGACATTCGATACCTCCAACAGTAACGTGTTGAGAGTGGTTGAAGTAAACAAAATCAGGTAAGTTGTGAATACGAACCCATTTTACTGGTTGCGTTTTTCCGGTATAAGCTTGTTTTGCCTTATCCCAACCAACTGCATCATATAATTTTTGGATCTGTGCATCGTAAAATGCCTTGCTGTACTCAGGAGTAGCAGTAGTTTCAGCAACTTCAGAGATGTTTTTATGACAGTTCATACAAACATTCAAAGATGGAATACCAGCAGTCTTACTTACACGAGCAGCAGAGTGACAATATTTACAATTGATTTCGTTATCACCAGCGTGAATTTTATGAGAATAGTGAATTGGCTGAATTGGCTCATAATTTTGATCCACACCAACTTGCATTAAGTATCCGTACACAAAATATCCACTTGCCAATAGCAAGAATATTGCCGTAACTAATACCAAGAACTGGTTTCTAGCGAACGCTTTCCAGATAGGAGTCGTAGCTTCTTTAGGAGCAACTACAATTCCGTTATTACTAGCTACTTTAGTCAATACTTTGTTCACCATGAACAACATCACAACCAGGATAGCCATTACAAGTGCAAGTGCACCTAAAATAATATTGTTTGAAATACCACCACCGTCAACATTAGTTCCCGGAGGAGTTGCAGCCCCACCACCTGCAACAGCTGGCTCAGCTTTTACTTCAGAAGTATACGCGATAATATTATCAATATCTCCTGTTGATAATTGAGGAAAAGAAG
Organism: Flavobacterium tructae; assembly: GCF_002217475.1. GTDB lineage: Bacteria > Bacteroidota > Bacteroidia > Flavobacteriales > Flavobacteriaceae > Flavobacterium > Flavobacterium tructae. The sequence continues at coordinate 696,707 of NZ_MUHH01000017.1, read as the reverse complement.
TCATTACTGACTTGTTGTTTTCTTCAAAAAGTTTTACTGCTACAGGATCACCTGACTTAATCATGTCAGAACTGTTGTGAACCCATTTGTAGATCCAAGCAATATCATGCTTTCCAGCAACTCCCCTTAAAGCAGGACCTGTTGATTTGGCATCTAATTTGTGACATGCAGCGCAATTTGCATTAAAAAGTTCTTTCCCTTTTACCGGATCACCACCAGCAGTTGCAGCCGGAGCGGCAGCAGCTTCAGTCGCCGCAGGAGCAGCTGGATCTTGAGCAAATGAAGTTAGGGAGAAAATCAGCGTTAGCGATAAGCTAAGCAGCAATTTTCTTGAGATCGAATTATGGTTACCCACCTTTTTCATATAGTATAATAATTATCTACTAATTTTTGGTATGATTTTTTCTGTAGTAAATCAACAAAAAACTAATACCTTCTTTTAAAACTTGCACAAAAATACGACTTATGTGTTATTCTCAAAACCTTAAAATAGTCTTAAATATCAATTTATATCAATTCTAAATAATATCAAATTTTCGCATACAAATTTTAAATAGTATTTTTGCTCAAAAACCACCACATTATGAGAATTTTAACCCCATCTAAAAGAGTTTTCTTCACGCTAACAATGATCACTTTAGCTTACAACATTCAAGCTCAGGATCAAAATTTAACACTAAATCAAGATCCAAAATTTGAGCAATTATTGAATGACAAACGCAAAATTAACACATCAATAAGTACAAACGATACCTATAAAATTCAAATCTTCAGTGGTAAAAGCGAAGAAGCAAAGAAAACGTTATCGGATTTCAAAAGAGAATACAGCAACATCGATGGAACCATAATTTTCAACACACCAAACTACAAGGTTATTGTTGGAAATTTCAAGACCAGAATAGAAGCAGAAAGAAACCTGGCAGACATCAAAAAGAGACACAAAAATGTTTTTCTATTAAAGCCAGGAAAGTAAACTCTTCATTAAAACAGAACAATCAAAAAAAGGGCAGCTTCAAAACGAAGCTGCCCTTTTTTCATAACTTATTCTGATCACAAAATACAATCTTCCACATCCTCTTATCTTTCTTTCCAAACATTACCCCCCCTTATCAGTAGCTAGCCAACACCTAAGATCACACCATACAGACAAGACTCTCAACAACATCAATATGCATACGCATGACGAATTCAAATGATTTCACCCCATGCGGAAAAGATAATCCTCCATCACTTAAAGCTCTCAGAAAGCAAATCCAATCATTCCACTTTAACTACTTTCTGACATATTTCAAATCAAATCTAAAAGCTCGAGATACCGATACAAGCAGACGAGTCAACAACATCAAACGATTTAACACATCCTCATCACACAAATTGCCTTCAATCAATTATCCATACTTTGCAATTTACCCCCCTATACCCTTGTTTCATTTTACGAACTGAAACAAAATATTACCCGGACTCAAAAAACCATCCTCAGACCTGAAACAATTATTAAGCAACTTATTCTTTCAAACAACAAACGACCTTGTCCCCATTCAGTCCGACTCTCTACTCCCACAGACACACTCTTCTTCCAATCACCCAAACAAAACAAACTCTTTTTTACTCCAACAAAAAAGTCCCGGCAAAAGCCAGGACTCTAAAACATAAATATCGAGCAGTAAATCAAAAATGCATTTAATTCACCACCTTAATTCCATCTGCCATAAATCGAATTTCTTCTTTCGGCTTGTTGATCGCATCAATTTCAGCCTTTGATTTTTTAGCATCTTTAGCATAATGTTTCAACTCATCGACAGAGGTGATTTTCTTCTCGGCCGTACCTTCCAAAACAACATTTTTACCTTTTAATGCCGTTGGCACAAAAAAAGCATAGTCCTTCATTTTCACAAAGAAGGAAGATCCATCTTCTGTTTTAACAGTAACCCAGCATCCTTTCTTCGGACAAACATCGGTCACAACTCCTTTCACTGATATATTTTCAGCCTTATTAGTAGTTTTTAAGTCGTTTTTCAACTTCTCAACCGTGATCGCTTTGCTTTCTGAAATTTTCGAAACATCGGCACCGTAATGATCTCCCACTACAGCATTTCCTGCCGGAGGAGCACTCTTTTCAACTGCTTCCTGCGAAAAAGACACTGAAGAAAAACTCACAGAAAGAACGAATGCGTATATAAATTTTCTCATAATTAAATATTTTTTAATCAAAAATAGCATTAAAATTGAAATAAACGAAAATATTAATCACACCTCGTTTTTTTAAACACTCCAAACTTCGTTTATATATTCTCACAAAAAAAGTCCCAACTCTCGTTGGGACTTTTGAATATCAATATTGAATTGACTATTATTTCAATTTCTTTTTGATTGCTACTTCATGGTAAGCCTCAATAACGTCTCTTTCTTCGATATCATTGTAGCCTTTGATCTGAATACCACAATCGTATCCTTTACTAACTTCTTTAACATCGTCTTTGAAACGTTTCAATGCCACAAGTTCACCTGTGTGCACCACTACTCCATCTCTGATCACTCTAATTTTAGAAGATCTCATAATCTTACCGTCCATCACCATACAACCAGCGATTGAACCCACTTTAGAAATTTTGAAAATCTCACGAATTTCAGCAGTTCCTAAAATTTCTTCTTTCATCTCAGGAGCTAACATTCCTTCCATTGCATCTTTTAAGTCATCGATTGCTGCGTAGATAATAGAATAGTAACGGATATCGATTTCTTCTTTATCAGCAAGCTGTCTCGCGTTTCCAGCAGGACGAACGTTAAATCCGATAATAATCGCATCAGATGCAGAAGCCAACATAACATCAGTTTCAGTAATTGCTCCAACACCTTTATGAATGATATTAATTTGAATTTCTTCTGTAGACAATTTAGAGAATGAATCTGATAATGCTTCAACAGATCCATCCACGTCTCCTTTAAGGATTACGTTCAATTCTTTAAACTGACCAAGAGCAATACGACGTCCGATTTCATCCAATGTAATATGACGTTGTGTACGTACTGATTGTTCACGCATTAATTGAGAACGTTTCGAAGCAATTTGTTTCGCTTCTTTTTCGTCTTCAAAAACGTTAAACTTATCACCTGCAGTTGCAGCACCGTCAAGACCTAAAACAGATACCGGAGTTGAAGGCCCTGCTTCTTTAACAATATGTCCGCGTTCGTCATGCATAGCTTTAATTTTACCATGATGCTTACCTGCCAGCATATAATCTCCAATTTTTAAAGTTCCGTGTTGAACTAAAATGGTAGAAACATATCCTTTTCCTTTATCTAAGAACGCCTCAACAACAGTTCCCTGTGCTGCTTTATTTGGGTTTGATTTTAAATCTAAGATTTCAGCTTCCAATAAAACTTTCTCTAACAATTCTTTCACTCCTAATCCTGTTTTAGCAGAGATATCGTGTGATTGAATTTTTCCACCCCAATCTTCAACAAGTAAATTCATCCCTGCCAGTCTTTCTTTAATCTTATCCGGATTAGCATTTGGCTTATCCACTTTATTGATTGCGAAAATAATTGGAACACCCGCAGCTTGTGCGTGAGAGATTGCCTCTTTCGTTTGTGGCATGATATCATCATCCGCCGCAATTACAATGATAGCAATATCGGTAACCTGAGCTCCACGTGCACGCATCGCGGTAAACGCCTCGTGACCCGGAGTATCTAAGAATGCTATTTTCTGACCGTTATCTAAAGTTACTCCATATGCTCCAATGTGCTGTGTAATACCCCCAGACTCTCCGGCAATAACATTTTCTTTACGGATATAATCCAATAAAGAGGTTTTACCGTGATCGACGTGACCCATTACTGTAACAATTGGCGCTCTCACCACCAAGTCTTCTTCTTTATCTTCAACTACCTCAATAGCTTCTTCGATATCAACCGTGATAAACTCTACTTCGTAACCAAACTCATCTGCTACAATTGTTAGAGTTTCAGCATCCAGACGTTGGTTCATGGTAACCATGATACCAAGTGACATACACGTTCCAATTACTTTTGTAATCGGCACATCCATCATGATTGCAATTTCACCTACTGTAACAAACTCCGTAACTTTAATTGTTTTACTTCCTTCGTCAAGTGCTCTTTGCTCATCATCTGATTTCTGACGGTGCGTTTCTCTTTTATCTCTTCTGTATTTAGCAGCTTTAGATTTTCCACCTTTACCCTGAAGTTTTTCAAGAGTCTCTCTAATTTGGTTTTTTACTTCCTCTTCAGTTGGCTCCACTTTTGCTACAATTGCAGGACGGTTTCCTTTAACAAAACCTGGTCTTGCACTTCTGTTTGCATTAAAACCTCCTCCACCAGTATTTGGTGTAATTTTATTAGGGTTTGGAGTTCCCGGCGCATTACCTGTTGCAGGTTTTGGCGCCCCCGGAGTTCCCGGTTTAGGAGCGATTCTTTTACGCTTATTTTTATTAGCGTTATTTCCGGCTCCCGGAGCTCCTGGTTTATTAGGAGTTATCTTTGGATCTTCTTTCTTTTTCTTAGGCTTATTGAATTGAGACAAGTCAATTGTCTGCCCGGTAAGAGTAGTTCCAGATAATTTTTGATATTGTGTAGTAATTATTTCCTCAGCAGTGTTAGGATCAGTTGAAACAACCGGTTCCTGCGCTACTTTTGGAGACTCTACTTTTACTTCTTTCTTCTCTGTAATAATAGGTTTTTCTACCTTTTTCTCTTCAGAAACGACAGGAGCAACTACCGGCTCTGGCTGTACAATTTCTTTTTGAACAGGTTTTTCTGGTTGAGTTGGAGTAACAACTGCTTTTGGCTCTTCGGTTTTAGCCGGTTCCTCAGAAGTAGTAGAAACAATTGCAGGTTTCTTCGGGTTTAAATCAATTTTACCTACTTGAACAGGCCCTGTTACAACTGCTCTCGCTTTTATAACCTCCTGTTGTTTTTGGCGCTCTTCGTCTTGTCTGCGTTTGTCCTCAATTTCTTTCTCACGTTCAACACGTAATGCTTCTTTCTCTTTTCTTTTCTCTTCTCCTACCTCTTTAGAAGCTTCCTTATTCCCCTTATCGCCCGCAAATTGGCTTTGTAGGATATTAAATTCGCTATCAGAAATTTTTGCATTTGGATTTGCATCAATAGCAATTCCCTTATCTTTTAGATAATCAACAGCTCTTTCTAACGAAATATTTAATTCCCTTAAAACCTTGTTTATTCTTATTACTCTCTCTTCAGACATATAACCTTTTTATTATTACCTTTTTCGTTGTGTTGTTAGAGCAGACAACTAACTGTCAAACTCTTCTTTTAGTATTTTCATAACATCAAGAATAGTTTCCTCTTCTAAATCTGTTCTTCTTACTAAATCTTCTACTTCTTGCTTCAGAATACTTTTTGCTGTATCCAAACCAATTTTAGCAAATTCTTCAATTACCCAGCCCTCGATTTCATCTGAGAATTCTGTTAATTCAACATCATCCTCATCTGCCGTTGCTCCTGCAACATCTCCTTCACGAATAACATCTAATTCGTAACCTGTTAACTGGCCTGCTAATTTAATATTGTGACCTCCTCTACCAATTGCTTTAGAAACTTCTTCTAATTTCAAGAAAACTTCAGCTCTTTTGTTTTCTTCGTCGATTTTAATAGACGAAACTTTTGCAGGGCTTAAAGCTCTTGTAATAAACAATTGAATATTGTTTGTATAATTAATTACATCGATATTCTCGTTTCCTAACTCACGAACGATTCCGTGAATACGAGATCCCTTCATCCCTACACAAGCTCCAACAGGATCAATTCTATCATCATAAGAATCTACCGCTACTTTTGCTTTTTCTCCAGGAATACGCACTACATTTTTAACTGTAATCAAACCGTCGAATACCTCAGGAATTTCCTGCTCAAACAATTTCTCCAAAAACTTCTCGGAAGTTCTGGACATAATGATTTGAGGTTTGTTTCCTTTTAATTCAACGCTTTCAATAATTCCGCGCACATTATCTCCTTTACGGAAAAAGTCAGACGGAATTTGTTTTTCTTTTGGAAGCACAATTTCATTCCCTTCATCATCGACCAAAATTACAACTCTTGGGCGTACGTGGTGCACTTCGGCAGTATAAATATCACCAATAATATCTTTAAATTGCTTGTAAAGATTTGTATTATCGTGTTCGTGAATTTTAGATATTAAGTTTTGACGCAAAGCTAAAATAGCTCTTCTTCCTAAATCAATCAATTTTACCTCTTCAGAAACCTCTTCACCGATTTCAAAATCAGCTTCAATCATTCTTGCTTCTGTCAAAGTAATCTCTTCGTTTTCAAAATCCAGATCTTCATCAGCAACAATTACTCTTCTTCTCCAGATCTCCATATCTCCTTTATCAGGATTTATAATGATGTCAAAGTTATCATCAGAACCGTATTTTTTCTTTAATGCATTTCTAAACACGTCCTCTAAAATTGCCATAAGCGTTACACGATCAATAAGTTTATTATCTTTAAACTCTGAGAATGAATCGATTAATGCTAAATTTTCCATGCGAATTCTTTAATTAAAATGTTACTGTAACAATTGCCTCTTTAATTTCTGTATAAGGTATTTGTTGCTCTTTTTGAACTGTTTCTTTTCCTTTTCCTACTTTTTTCGGTTCTCTTGCTTTCCAAGACAAAATTATAAAAACATCGTTAGCTTCCACCAATTCTGCCTCAATTTTTTCAGTATTTGTAGTAACAATCAACGTTCTACCAATATTTTTAATGTATTGTCTTGTCATTTTCAAAGGCGACCCTACTCCAACAGATGCTACTTCAAGCGAAAAATCCTGCTCTTCACGATCCAGATTATTCTCGATTGCACGACTTATGTCAATACAATCCTGCAGCGCCACTCCATTATCACCATCTAAACCAACACTAATCTTAAAAGAGTCTGACACAGCCAGATCAATCAAAAAGACCGATGGCTTCTCCAGAAGAGCTTCTGTAATTAATCCGTTTACTTTTTCTTTAAATGTCATAATTTTATAAAAAGAGGGGACACTTAGTCCCCTCATTATTTAGATTTTAATAAATAACGGTGCAAATATAGTGTTTTTTTTATAAATCAAAATAAATAGATTAACCTAAAAATATTTCTTATCTTTATAATAGCATCAAAACGATCAATTTTTTAACTATTCAAGCCCTAAAACACCATGAAACGAATCCTAGTACCTACCGATTTCTCCGAACATGCAGAGGACGCTTTAAAAGTCGCCTCTCAAATTGCAAAGAAAAACAATTCCGAGATAATCATTTTACACATGCTCGAATTACCCAGCCAAATGAACGATGCTGTCCTAGGAGGCGCAAGCATCCCCGAAACAATGCTTTTCATGAAAAAAGCCAACGAAATGCTGGACCAAGTTTCATCAAGACCCTATCTGGACGGAATTCCGATTACGGAAATTGTAAAAATAGACAAGCCCATTCACGGCATAACTCAGGTAAGCAAAGAATATGAAATCGATTTAATCGTAATGGGATCGCACGGATCATCCGGCGTAGAAGAACTATTAATAGGATCCAATACCGAAAAAGTAGTTCGAAATTCAGAAATCCCGGTTTTAGTGATCAAAAAAGACACTGCAAATTTCAATGCCTCCACTATTGTTTTCGCCTCAGACTTCTCAGAAGAAGCCAAAAAACCCTTCAAAAAATTCCTGAAATTCACGAAGGCTTTTGACTCAAAAATACACCTGGTCACTATCTGCACCCCTAACAGCTTCAAACCAACTCATGAATTACAAAAAACAATAGATGCCTTTGTAACCGAATTTAACCTGACCCATTACTCTGCTCATATTTACAATGACACCAACATCGAAAAAGGAATCATCAACTTCTCCAACAGCATCAATGCCGATATTATAGGAATGTGTACACACGGAAGAACTGGCTTTGCTCATTTTTTCAACGGCAGTATTAGCGAAGGACTTGTAAATCATGCCATCAGACCGGTACTTACTTTTAAAATTTAAAAAAAATAAACGCATAAAAAAAGCCTCTCGATTGAGAGGCTTTTTACGTTGGTCTACTAGGACTCGAACCTAGAAAGACTGCACCAAAAACAGTTGTGTTACCATTACACCATAGACCAGCAGTGCTGTTAAGCGAGTGCAAATTTAAACCTTTTTTTAGTTTACACAAACTTTTTCTCAACAAAAATATCAATATTTCAGAATTAATAAATCGTAACCCCCCAGCCTTCCTATCCTCAAACCGTTTTCCCAACCCTAAAACACCACACAAACCCCACAAAACCAGTTATTAATTCCAAAAAAAACGAAGCCAAATTTTTTGTTTTTTTTTCACACACCTCAGCATTTTTTTTCTCAGCAGAAATGCCATTTCAACAAACATCCATTCATAAAGACCAAAAATCAAGAAAATCACAAATGAAATTTCAGAAACTTCAGCCACATCACCCCCTTTTTCCGATAAGCAAATGCAACACTTGGAACACTAGAAACACCACTAACAAAACAACAAACACCCATTTTAAACATCATAGACATAAAAAAAAGAGAAAGTTTCACAACGCAAAACTTTCTCTTTTTATTTTCAAACATTTTTGAACTTAAAAATTCAACAACGTTTCTTTTTTTTCACAAAACTAGACAAGTACGGCAAGTAATTGCTGAACAGTTACACCTAGAATTCGTGCTACCTCCCATATTGTCTTACCCTCATTCAGCAAAGCTAAAGCATCACTCAAAAGGCCTCCGCCTTTTACTTGTTTCATTTGAGTAGAATCCAACTCTGTAAAATTCATTTCTTTAATAGTTTTCATAATTTTAATTTTTTAGAATTATTAATTAGCTATAACAAAAAAACTTATTCTACCATCAAATATACACAAAAAAACTTACAAATAACAATCAGTATGTACTAAATTTTCTATTTTCAAACCTAAACACACTTAACCAACCACTATCTCGTCAACACAAAAAAACTTAAAATCTATTAAATCCCTAACAAAATCTTATATTAACCGAAACATCAGCGCATAAAAAAAGCCTCTCGATTGAGAGGCTTCTTATGTTGGTCTACTAGGACTCGAACCTAGAAAGACTGCACCAAAAACAGTTGTGTTACCATTACACCATAGACCAGCAGTGCTGTTAAGCGAGTGCAAATTTAGAGCTTTATTTAGTTTGTGCAAACTTTTTGAGCAAAAAAAATCATTTTTTACTGTTTTTTTCTCTTCAAAATCGCTAGCAAATCCACAAGTATTTCACAAACAACACCTTAATACAACCAAATACTTTTATAGATTTTTTTGTTAATGCTCGTTTCTTTAAACAAAAAAACATTTTCTTTGTAGGATATAAAAAATACGAAATTTTAACACCTAAATATGGCACAATTCAATTTCAATAAATGGAATACTATTATTGGTTGGTTTGCATTTGCAATCGCTTTAATTACTTATACATTAACTGTTGAACCTACGATGAGTTTTTGGGACTGTGGAGAATATATAGCTACAGCCGCTAAACTGGAAGTAGGACACCCTCCCGGAGCTCCTTTATTTCAAATGATGGGGGCTTTCTTTGCCATGTTTGCGACAGATGCACAACATGTAGCGGTAATGGTTAATATGATGTCGGTTTTTTCAAGTGCCTTTACCATTCTATTTATGTTTTGGTCTTCTTCTATGATTTTGAAAAAAATTGTAGCACGTTTTGCCGAAATCGACCAAAACAATTCAATTGTTATTTTAGGAAGTTCTTTTGTTGGAGCTCTTGCCTACACTTTCTCAGACAGTTTTTGGTTTAATGCTGTTGAGGCAGAAGTTTACGCCATGGCCTCTCTTTTAATCGCCTTGCTTTTCTGGCTTGGTTTACGCTGGGAACAGGACATGGACAAACCTAAAGGAAACAAATGGTTATTGATCATTTCTCTTGTTATCGGACTATCGTTTGGAGTTCACTTTATGGCTTTGTTAACCATTCCTTCTATTGGTTTTCTGTACTACTTTAAACATTACGAAAAAGTTACCATCAAAAATTTTCTTATTGCCAATGTTGTTGTAATTGGTGTTCTTCTCTTCATCTTCAAATTGCTTTTACCTTTAACAATGGAAGCCTTTGCTGATACTGAAGTTTTTATGGTAAATAGTTTTGGATTACCATTTAACTCGGGAACGATTTTCGTAACGCTGCTTCTAATTGCCTTCTTCTATTTTGGATTAAAATACACCAAACAAAAAGGATTGATTTTTTACAACACTATTATTCTTTGTGTTCTTTTTATATTTATTGGATTCTCTACCTGGATTATGCTGCCTGTACGTGCCAATGCCAACACCGTAATCAACGAAAACAAACCTTCGGATGCCGCAGAAGTACTGGCGTACTACAATCGTGAACAATATGGAGTAAATCCTCTTTTTTACGGACCTCAGTACACGGAGTATTTCGCAGGTCTTGATGCAAAAAATCCTTATTCAGACAAAGCTCCTAACTACGAAAGAGATTACAAAACAGGCAAATACATCATTACCAATAATTTCAAAAACGCTCAGCAAAACTCTGACGATAACCAAAAAACGATTCTTCCTAGAATGTGGAGCACTGAAATGGGACACATTCAAAACTATATCAACTTTACAACTCCGCCTAACTTCAGAATAAACCCTAATTATGACTACGAGCAGGATTTAGGAAAATACGGAATTGACGCCAGTCAGTTAACCGAAGAAGAATACAACAAAGCTACAGCTCAATTGCGAAATGAAGTTGAAAAAACAATTTCAGAATTCAGAAAAGCTTACGCGCAAAAACAAATTGATAACGAAGGTTATGTGAAATTCTTAAAAAGCTATGGTGATTACCTGATTATCGAAAAACCATCTGCTGTAGACAATTTCAGTTTCATGTTTGAATATCAATTCGGATATATGTACTGGAGATATTTAATGTGGAACTTCGTTGGACGCCAGAGTGATGTTCAGGGAAAATACGATAATATTGACGGAAACTGGATTAGCGGAATCAAAGCCCTTGACTCTTTACACCTTGGCTCACAAGACAATTTACCTTCTGATGTTACCAACAATAAAGGAAGAAATGTTTATTACTTCCTGCCATTTATTCTTGGACTTATCGGATTAATGTACCATGCCAACAAGGACTTAAAAAGTTTTTATGTACTATTGGCTCTATTCTTATTTACCGGAATTGCTTTAAAAATATACCTGAACGAAAGACCTTTTGAGCCTCGTGAAAGAGATTATGCATTAGTAGGATCATTTTATGTGTTTGCCATCTGGATTGGTTTTGGTGTTTATTCACTTTACGAAAGCATTCAAAAATATATTGCCCCTAAAATTGCCGGTCCGGTTATTATTGCTGCAAGTTTACTGGCTGCACCGATTTTAATGGCTTCTCAAAACTGGGACGATCATGACAGATCCGGAAGATATACTGCAGTGGCAATGGCAAAAGCATACCTAAATTCGTGCGATAAAGATGCTATTTTATTTACTATTGGAGACAATGACACCTTCCCGCTTTGGTATGCTCAGGAAATTGAAGGCATCAGAACTGATGTTAAAATCGTAAACACCAGCTTATTTATGACCGATTGGTACATTGATCAAATGAAAGCAAAAGCTTACGAATCTGATCCGTTACCAATATCTTTTACCCATGATGAATATGTGGGAGATAAATTGGATTATGTGGCTCACATCCCTAAAATTGAAACACGCTGGAACATCAAAGATTTTATTGATTTTATTAAAAATCCTAAATCAACTGTAGGCTTACAAAACGGACAAACGATCCATTTCTATCCTACGAACAAAATCAGAGTTCCTATTGACAAAAATGTGATTATCAAAAACAAAGTAGTTAATTCGAAATACAATGACTCTATTGTTCCTTATATGGATATCGACATCAAAGGAAGTGCTTTATACAAAAATCGCTTAATGATGCTGGACATTCTAGCCAACAATAACTGGAAAAGACCTATTTATTTTAGCGGAGGAGCTTTTGACGATGAAGATTACTTATGGTTGAAAAACTATTTGCAATTGGACGGAATGGTTTACAAATTAGTCCCTATTAAAAATGTACCTTCAAAAGACGGAGGACCTATGGATATGGGACAAATGGATGCTGATAAATCGTACGATATTGTAATGAAATGGGACTGGGGTAATAGCAATGGTAATATTTATCACGATCCTGAAACCAGAAGAAACAGCATTACCTACCGTACTAATTTATCCCGTTTAATGGATCAGTTAATTGCTGAAGGCAAAACTGATAAAGCCAAAAAAGTGATCGAACTGGCAATGACAAAAATGCCGGTAGACAAATTCGGTTATTACTCTTTAGTAGAACCTTTTGCAGGAGGATATTACAAAGTGGGAGAAACTGCCAAAGCACATGATTTGCTTAACAAACTGGTTCAGAAATACAAAGAAGAACTAAACTATTATGCCACTCTGACTCCTGGTGATCAAACTGACTTAGCGATTGACATCATTACTGACATCGAACGTTACAGAAGTCTATTACAAGTGATGAAAGAAAACAACGATATCACTTTCTACGAAAAGCACAAAGTAACATTTAATACTTATGTAAATGTTTTCGAACGTTTTGGAAGAGAAAAAGAATAATAAGATACGAAAAACATAGCAATTAAAAAAATGCAGCGCCGCTTGATTAGTAGCGCTGCATTTTTTAATTTTACATATCTGTAAACCAAAACAAAATGAGCTTTTATTGGGTAAAAACAAATTCATTCATCAAAAAGGTGTTTTCTAAGTATTGTTGGGACATTCCAAACAACGAAAAGAAAATATACCTCACCTTTGATGATGGCCCAACTCCCGAGATTACAGACTGGGTCCTTTCTGAATTGAAAAAGTTTGATGCAAAAGCCACTTTCTTCTGTATTGGAAAAAACATAAAAGCAAACCTTTCTTTGTTTGAAAAACTAATCAAAGAAGGTCATTCTATTGGCAACCATACCATGAACCACGTTAATGGCTGGAAAAGCCATACCGATGATTATATTAAAAATGTACAAAATTGTGCTGCTGTTCTGGAAGAGGAAAAAACATGTAACCTTATCTTTCGTCCGCCTTATGGAAAGATCAAAAAAGCACAGTCTAAAATTCTTCGAAAATTAGGATACAAAATCATCATGTGGGACGTTTTAAGCGCTGATTTCGACCAGAGTATCACACCTGAAAAATGTCTTGAAAACGTAACAAAAAATGTAAAATCAGGAAGCGTAATTGTATTTCACGACAGCATAAAAGCCTCGCCAAATTTAAAATTTGCCTTGCCTAAAACCTTACACTTTTTAAAAGAAAATGGGTATACATTTGATATTATTCACTAAATAATATCTTTAAGAAGTAGTATTCTATAAATTAAATCGTTCCTGAACAATTCCTATAATTGTATTCGCATCCAGTTCGCCGGATTGTCTCCAAATCATCTGCCCTTCTTTATAAATCATTAAAGTAGGAAGTCCCTTAATACGCAGTGCTTCTGCTAATTCCTGATTTTTATCCACATCAATTTTGATCACCTTGGCTTTATCGCCAAGTGCAGCCGCAACATCCTTAATTACAGGATGCATTGATACAGATGATTCGTTCCAATCGGTGTAAAAATCAATCAACACTGGAACTTGAGCATTTATAAGTTCTCCAAATTTTGACATAAAACCAAAAATTTAATTCTTTTTTAATCTTTTAAAAAGAGGTAATTATATACAAATGTAGCATTTTTAACGAATTAAGCCACATTGTTCCCCTTTTTTAGTTCAATCACGGTTATTTCGGGCATAATCCCTACACGCCCCGGATATGCGTGAAAACCAAATCCACGATTCACATATACATATCGACTTGCATTTTCATATAAGCCTGCCCATTGTTTATAAATATACTGAGCCAGGCTCCATTTAAAATAACCCGGAATTTCTATTCCAAATTGCATGCCATGTGTGTGACCTGACAAGGTTAAATGAAAATTTTTCGGATGATCTTTAATTACGTATTCCCAGTGTGTCGGATCATGACTCATCACCACTTTAAAATCGTCCTGAAACACATTCTGAGAGGCTTTATCTATATCTCCGTACTTCGCAAAATTCTTCCCCCAGTTTTCCACACCAATCAGTGCAATTTTGTCATCTCCTTTTTGAATGTATCGGTGTTCGTTTAACAGAAGCTCGAATCCAATTTGCCCATAAAGGCCCTTAATTTCTTCAAAATTTTCCTTTTTATCCTTTTCGGAAGGCCAGGTTACATATTCGCCATAGTCATGGTTTCCTAAAACAGAAAACTTCCCGTATTTATAGTTTTTTATTCTCTTAAAAGTCTCCAGCCACGGATGCATTTCTTTAGCATGTGTATTGACAATATCTCCTGTAAACAAAATCAAATCAGATTCCTGAGCATTAATCAGATCAATAGCATAGTTTATTTTATCCGGATTGTCAAAACTTCCGCTGTGAACGTCTGATATCTGAGTAACTTTAAAACCATCAAAAGCATCCGGAAGATCCGGAAAAAAGACAGTTTGCTTGATTACCTTAAAATTGTATTTCCCTTCAAATATTCCATAAATCAAGGAAAGAAAAGGAACTGCTGCTAATCCTAAGGCGATCTGACTGATAAATTTTCTCCTCTCGGGCATCATTTCCTTTTTTGGAACATTATACACGAAGTAATTGACGATGCTTACCCCTATTCTAAAAATATCCTCACCAAACATAAAAAGCGTAAGAACAATTTTTGGCACATAAACCAATAGCATTAATCCTGTTGTAAACATAAATTGTTTCGTTTGTCCAACAGACCGGTCAATTTGCGAAAAAGAATAAATGATAAAAATTAGAATTAGTAAACTTATAACCTGATAACTAATTAAAACCCATCTTAACTTGATTAAGGCCCGAAACGCCTGATAAGAATAGTACTCAATAAACAATAGAAGAGCACAAAGAATTAGAAACTTAAGGATCATTATTTTTAGTTTTAAGCAAAGTAACAAAGAATGAAAATCTTATGACTTTTTATTATCAAAAATTTAACGCTGTTAATGACAAAAAGCTGACAGATTACTCTATCAGCTTTTTTTCTACCAAATTTTTAAAACCTTTTAAAATCCACAACATGTGTTTACCGAAGTAAACTATACCTTTTTATTTTTGTGTTTTTGCTGCTTCCGGTTTAGCGGCTGCTTCTTTTTTCGCTTTTTTATCTGCTTTTTTCTCTTTTTTAGGAGCTTTTGCTTCTTTTACAGGGGCTGATTTTGCTGGAGTTGTTTGAGCGTTCACCATAGCAACTGTTCCTAAAACAGCTACTGCTAACATTACTAATTTTCTCATGATTTTAGTTTTTATGATTATTATTATCTTCATTTATTATACCTCAAAGATATTCTCACAAAATGAAGATAAAATGAAGATTAGGCCTGTCTGAAAAAATTAACTTTTAATTATGTTTTTGCTCTCCGGGAAACAATAATGTAAAGGTGGTTCCTTTATCAATCTCAGACGTGACCTTAATTTCAATATGATGAAAAGAAGCAATACTCTCCGCAATAGCAAGCCCTAACCCCTGTCCTTCCTGATCTGAACTAAGTCTGGCAAATCTGTTGAATATCTGTTCTATTTGAAAATCATTCATCCCAACACCGGAATCGGCAATAGAAATAAAATAGTTATGGTCCTGAAAACCATCCGTAACAATTATACTACCCTGAGGTTTATTGTATTTTATGGCATTCGTTACCAAATTATAAATAAGAATATGAATCAGCGTTTTGTTTCCTGTAAAAACATAATGATGGTTCATTTTATTCCAAAACTGAATTTCTCTGTCGTCGATACGATCCTGTAAGTCTTCCTGCAAATCGGTAACCATTTCATGAAAATTTATATTCTCGTTGGCTTCATATTGATTGTTTTCGATTCTGGAAATCAACAATAAATTATTAATGATTTTTTTCAGCATATCTAATGTTTTCAATGCTCCTGCAATTTTATCAATGGCATTATCATCTAAAGATTCATTTTGCAATAAGTTCTCAAATTTACTTTTGAGCAATGCAATTGGCGTTAACAGCTCGTGGGAAACATTTGATATGAACTGTTTTTCCTTTTTAAAAAGCTCCGCAATACGATCCATCATTTGGTTTAAAACAGAATCGAGTTCTCTAAAATCATGAGACCTGACTTTGATTGGAGTATGATCAAAAGCTTCAGGCTCATTGACCCGCCTTATCTTGGTATCAATAATTTTATAAAAAGGCTTTAATAAGTATTCGATATAAAAAGTATCTGCAAAAAAAGTAATCAATAATATTACCACAAAAACGATAATAATAAAAAAGCGAATGATAAAAGTAAGGTCTTTTACTTCTCCCAAACTGCTTCCAATTTCGAGCTGGTATCCCTGATTTCCGAAGGTAAAATGATACTGCAAGATTCTGTATTCGTTTTCTTCTCCTTCAATAATTCGGTAGTCATTACTAAAAACAGGTTTTTTCTGATCGTGTTTTAAAGAAGATTTTGAGAGCACCAAAAACTCGCTGTGAAGCGTTGAAAACTGTGAATAGGTTTCGGTCGAATCACCTGAATTTTCAATAAAGTCATCGATTTCATTCTGATTCAGATGTTCAATAAACTTCTGCTTCTTTTCGAGCAGCCCGTTATTGATATGTCTGTACACCACATTTTCTACCAAAATAGGCAGCATCAGCCATAAAATAAAAATAACCAACAGTCTTGTCAGCGCATTAAAAATAGCCAATTGATGTTTTATCTTCACAACCTGTATTATTTATTCGTTTATACGATACCCTACATTTCTAACGGTTTCAAACCAATCAATTTCTGTATGCTTGTCTAATTTTTTTCGAAGATTTCTAACATGGACATCAATAAAATTAGAGTCGGAATTGACTTCCAGAATGTCTCCCCAAATATGTTCTGTCAATTGCAGTCTCGTAATTACTCTGTTTTTATTAAGGACTAAATACTGAAAAATATCAAATTCCTTTTTGGTCAGATTAATGGGCGTTTCATTATAACTCACCTTATAATCCTGAAGTTGCAATAAAAAACCATGAATGCTTAAATTATTCAAAGTAAAACCGTGCATCCTACGAATAACCGCAAACAATCGTGCACTAAGCTCTGTGAGAGCAAACGGTTTGGTTAGATAATCATCGGCGCCCAGATGTAAGCCATTTACCCTGTCATCCAGTTCTCCACGGGCTGTAAGCACAATAACTGCCATTTTCGATTTCGTTTTGCGAACTGTTTTCAGTACTTCAAATCCATCTCCGTCAGGCAGACCAAGGTCCAGCAGCATAGCATCATAATCATTACTGTTTACCTCCTCCAGAGCATCACTGCAGTTGTGAACTATTTTACAGATGTAGCCTGCATTACACAGAAAATCATAAACTTCTGCCGCAAGTTCTTTCGTATCTTCAACAATCAAAATATTCATAATTCAACTTTTAAACGCAACTAAATTTAAGCAATTATAAAAAGTATTGTTGCGCATTATTAAAAAAATTAACGAATAAAAAAAAGCCAGTAAATTTCTTTACCGGCTCTCTTCAACCGCATTCTCATAATCATTACTTCTGTTTTGCTCACTGTACAATTTTTTGAAAGCAAAACGAAAACAATTTTCCCTACTTCATTTTAGTTGTTTCTGCTTTTGGAGCTTCGCTTTTTAGCGATTTCATTTTTTTATCGGCTTTGTTTTTGTGATGTTTAGTTGCTTTCACTTCTTTTGCAGGAGCTGTCTGTGCAGGAGCTGTTTGCGCGCTAACCATTACACTTGTTCCTAAAACTGCCACGAGTAACATTACTAGATTTTTCATAACTTTTAATTTAAATTGATTTATCTTTTTTTTGCTTTTATAGTATTATTTTTTTGCTTTTGGATCTTCTGTTTTTGGAGCTGCCGTTTTTGCTGATTTTACTTTTTTATCCGCTTTGTGTTTAGGATGTTTGGTTGCTTTTACTTCTTTGACCGGAGTCGTTTTACTATCTTTAGCCGGAAATGCATGTACCATAACACTGGTTCCTAAAACTGCTACTAATAACATCAATAAATTTCTCATGATTTCTACATTTTTATATTAATACCTTTTATTTTACAGATCAAATTTACCCTCGTAATATGAAGACAAAATGAAGAAAGTAGCCAACCCGGACATTTTAACTTCATATTAACTATCAGGGCTTCTTATTTCCTGTGTTGAAAATAAACAACACCTATTAATGTTAGGAACAACAGAAGCATTGCCCCGTATTCTAAAAAATACTGCTATGCTTCTCTGTCACGATCAACCTGCATTTCTTAAACCGTTCAAACAAATTAATTTTCAGATGGAATCGTTTTTAAAACCCAATTGATTATTTTTACAGACTAATATTTTTTTTATGTCAACTCAAAAACGCCTTTTTCTACTTGATGCTTACGCTTTAATATTTCGTGGCTACTACGCCTTCATAAAAAATCCAAGGATTAACTCTAAAGGAATGGATACGTCGGCGATCATGGGATTCATGAATTCGCTTTTGGATGTTATCAAACGTGAAAAACCGGATCATCTGGCTGTAGCTTTTGATAAAGGTGGAAGTGACTTGCGAAACGAATTATTCCCGGAATACAAAGCCAATCGTGATGTAACACCGGAAGCCATAAAAATTGCAGTTCCTTATATATGTGAATTATTAAAAGCCATGCACATTCCGATTATTGAAGAGTCAGGTTTTGAAGCCGATGATTTAATTGGAACTATCGCCAAACAAGCAGAAAAACAGAATTATAAAGTTTTTATGGTAACTCCCGATAAGGATTTTGCCCAATTGGTTTCTGAGAATATCTTCATGTACAAGCCTGCCCGTATGGGGAATGGGATTGAGATTTGGGGAGTTCCTGAAGTTTTGGCCAAATTCGAAATCGAACGCCCCGAACAGGTGATCGATTTTCTTGGTATGATGGGTGATGCTGCCGATAATATTCCGGGACTTCCGGGAGTTGGCGAGGTAACTGCCAAAAAGCTTCTTAAGGAATTTGGAACAATGGAAAACCTATTAGCGAATACAGACAAGCTGAAAGGAAAAATGAAGGAGAATATTGAGGCCAATAAAGAGAAAGGATTGTTATCTAAAAAACTGGCTACCATTTTATTAGACTGTCCGGTAACTTTTGATGAAAACGATTATGAGTTAACACGTCCCGATATTGAAAAAACCGAAGCTATCTTTCAGGAATTGGAATTCAGACGAATGGCGGAACAATTCGATAATTTGTTTAAAACAGGAGGCGAGAATGAAACAACTTCAGCTCCGGTTTCTGACGCTAAATTGTATAAAAAACCACAGCCTAAAAACGAAGATCAGTTTGATCTCTTTGGAGGAGGCTCCAGCGAGGAAAATACAGAAGCAACCCGAACTTCTTTTTACAATACTTTAGAAAATACCCCTCACTCCTATCAGGCGATTCAGGGTGATCTGGGAATAAAATTACTTTTACAGAATCTGCAAAACCAGACTTCTGTTTGTTTTGATACCGAAACTACCGGTTTAGATGCTTTGCACGCCGAATTGGTTGGTATTGCATTCTCTTACGAAAAAGGAAAAGCTTTTTATGTTCCGTTTCCGGAAAGTCAGGAAGAAGCTCAGGTTTTAATTGAAAAATTCAGACCTTTCTTTGAGAATGAAAACATCGAAAAAATAGGTCAGAATTTAAAATACGATTTAAAAATTCTTTCTAATTATGACATAACTGTAAAAGGAAAACTTTTTGATACCATGATTGCGCACTACCTGATCAATCCGGATATGCGTCATAATATGGATATCTTATCGGAAACTTATTTGAAATATGCTCCTAAACCAATTGAGGAATTGATTGGCAAAAAAGGAAAAAATCAAATTTCAATGCGCGATGTAGCCCTTGAAGACATTAAGGAATATGCCGCCGAAGATGCTGATATCACTTTACAGCTGAAAGAAATTTTCACTACAGAACTAGACAAAACCGAGACTAAAAAACTGTTTGACGAAATTGAGATTCCGCTAGTAAGCGTTTTAGCAGCCATGGAAACAGAAGGAATTCGTCTGGATGTTGAGTTTTTAAAGGCGATGTCAAAAGAAATGGATGTTGAAATCAAATCGCTAGAGCAGAAGATATATGAAACTGCCGGAGAAAAATTCAACCTGGCTTCTCCTAAGCAGCTGGGCGACATTTTGTTTGACAAACTTAAAATTGGCGGAGCAAAACAAAAGAAAACCAAAACCGGTCAGTATGCAACCGGCGAGGAAGTTTTAACTTATTTGGCCAACGACAATCCAATTGTAAAAGAAATTCTGGATTGGCGTCAAATGGTGAAATTACAAAGCACTTACATTCTGGCTTTACCGGAACAGGTGGACAAAAAGACACAACGCGTTCATACGGATTATATGCAGACTGTTGCCGCAACAGGACGTTTGAGTTCTAACAATCCGAATTTACAAAACATCCCGATTCGTACCGAAAGAGGGCGTCAGATTCGTAAAGCTTTTGTCGCACGCGATGAAAACTATACTTTAATCTCTGCCGATTACTCGCAGATAGAATTAAGAATTATTGCCGCTTTAAGCGGAGAAGAAAATATGATTGCCGCTTTTAAAAACGGAGAAGACATTCACAAAGCAACCGCAGCCAAAGTTTTTGATGTGCCTTTAGATGAAGTTTCCCGCGAACAAAGAAGCAATGCCAAAACGGTTAACTTTGGAATTATCTATGGAGTTTCTGCTTTTGGACTGAGCAGTCAGACTTCTCTGTCCCGCAGCGAAAGTGCCGCTTTGATCGAAGCGTATTACAAAACCTACCCGAGACTGAGATCTTATATTTCTGAGCAAATTGAATTTGCACGTGAAAAAGGATATGTGCAGACCATTTTAGGCCGTCGTCGTTATTTGAAAGACATTAACTCGGCAAATGCAGTGGTTAGAAGTGCTGCTGAACGAAATGCTGTAAATGCACCCATTCAGGGAAGCGCTGCCGATGTGATCAAAATCGCGATGATCAACATTCATAAAAAACTAAAAGACGAAAACTGGAAATCTAAAATGCTGCTTCAGGTGCATGATGAGCTTGTGTTTGATGTTCACAATGATGAACTCGAAAAAATTCAGCCTATGATCAAACACGAAATGGAAAACGCCTTTACGATGGCAGTTCCTTTGGAAGTTGAACTTGGAATGGGTAAAGACTGGCTCGCTGCACATTAATAATTTTAGATTTACATGACAGACGATTTTAAGCCACCTATTAAAACCAGAACAACGAAAGAATTACTGGCGATAGCAGGAGCTCCAAAAAAGTGGAATCCTCAGGCATACAAATTGGCAATTGACGAACTCTACAACCGAAAAGTCAATTTTAAATTAATAGATCAGGCTAAATATATAGAAAAGAAAAAGGAAAATCTTGAGGCATTAAAAATTTCCAAAGAAAGTTATAGCATTTTTGACTTTATATTTAATTTAGGAGAAACACTTATAGAAATTATATTCGCTTGGGATTTAGAAAAAGAGGGGTATTTGCGTAAAGCAGAACAACAAAAGAAATTCAGAATACTATTATTTTTTCTAATCTTATTTATTCTTTTACTTTTACTTTAAACATAAAAAAAAACATCCGCCATGGCGGATGTTTTTTATGCTTATTTCTTTCTTGTAGACTCTCGTTCTTTCAGTTTTGTTTTGATGACGATTGTTTCATAATCTGATGTTTCTTCTTCAGATTCCTCCTCTAAACGTTTGATTAACTGTCTGGCTGCAACCTCGCCTATTTCTACTCCATGCTGGCTTACCGTTGTTAAACTTGGCGACAAACGTCTTGAAGCTAAAATTCCATCCGCAAAACCTATAATTGAAATATCTTCGGGAACCTTATATCCTTTTTTCAGACTTACGCGTAAAGCGGCCACTGAATCATTTTCATCCAAAGCAAAAATCGCATCAATTTTATGTTCGAAAATGGCGTCAATTTTAGCTTTCATATCTTCTTCAGAATCGGTACGAAGAATTATATTTTCGTTTACCGGAATATTATTGTCTGCTAATGCTTTTAAGTAACCGTCGGCTCTTAATTTTCCAACACTCAAATTATCTACTGATGAAATCAAAGCAATATTTTTACATCCTAAATCAATTAAATGCTGTGTTGAATTTAAAGCAGAATCAAAATCGTCGACTATTACTTTGTCACATTCTACTCCGTCAGCTATTCTGTCAAACATCACAATAGGTGTTCCATCAGCAATGATCGCCGAAAAGTGACCATAATCTTCCAATTTTTGCGCTTCTTCAGATACTGACAATATAAATCCGTCAATTGTTCCGTTGCTTAACATTTCAAGCGTATGAACTTCTTTTTCCAAAGATTCGTTCGAAATACAAGTAATTACATTATATCCTTTTTTATCGGCTACTTTTTCGATACCACTAAAAACCTTTGCAAAAAAGGAGTTAAGTATATTAGGTATAATTACACCTATTGTTTTGGTTTTACGATTCTTTAAATTCAAACCAATAACATTCGGTTTATAATTTTTGAGTTTGGCATACTCCTTAATCTTCACCTTTGTTTGCTCACTGATCTCCGGGCTATCATTTAATGCCTTAGAAACAGTCGATACAGAAACACCGAGTTCCTTCGCAATTTGCTTTAGAGTTGCTTTAGCTTTCATTTAAAAATAAATTTTATGTAATTAATACAAATATAGTAGAATTACCTAAAATAAAACAAAAAACACGTTATCCTATTTAAAATTTCAGAGTGTTTTTTAAAATTAACTTCTTTTTCAAAACCGCAAGCCTTAAAATTTCGTTAATACCTGAATACATGCTTTTAACCTTTTAAAATCCTTGATTATGAAAAAC
The DNA here is from genome assembly GCF_002217475.1 of Flavobacterium tructae. Taxonomy (GTDB): domain Bacteria; phylum Bacteroidota; class Bacteroidia; order Flavobacteriales; family Flavobacteriaceae; genus Flavobacterium; species Flavobacterium tructae. The sequence continues at coordinate 673,727 of NZ_MUHH01000017.1, read as the reverse complement.
GAAGTTAAAATTCATGAAGTTGACCCTTCATTGAACAACAGAAGGAGCTTTCTTAAGCTCAGCGGCCTTACATTAGTTGGCGCAGGCCTTCTTATGGCTGGGTGCAGCGATAATGACAATGACGATGATATGGAGGACACTACGCTGCCCGGAATCAGAAATGGAGTTTTTGATTTAGGGTCCGGTGATTTTGGAGTACTGACCTATGCGTATGCTCTGGAACAGCTGGAAGCCGATTTTTATACTAAAGTGGTAAACTCAACAAGCTTTAATGTCACTTTTAATCCTATCGAACGTCAGGTATTAACAGATTTGTATCATCATGAAGTTATTCACAGGGATTTTTTCAAGGCCGCTTTAACCGGAGCGCTTCCTGACCCAAGTTCACAACTGCTTCCCTCCTTGGCTTTTAATTATGGTTCTTTAAATTTCAACAGCCGTACTGAGGTTCTTGCTACAGCAAAAGCTCTTGAAGATACCGGAGTTGCTGCTTATAACGGAGCAGGGAAACTAATTAAAAGTGCTGATTATTTACTTTTGGCCGGAAAAATTGTTTCGGTAGAAGCCAGACACGCCTCAGCTATCAGAAGCTTAATCAATCCTAACTCTAAGGATTTTGCCGGCGATGATATTGTAAACGCAAGCACCGGTTTGGATGTTGCTCAGGATCCTTCAAAAATTCTACCAATTGCAGGAGGCTTCATTACTACAAAATTCACAGCCAAATACTTACCTTAATCTTAACAAGCTAAAACATAGAAATTATGAATATTTTAAAATTTATAGAAACGTTTACTGATGATAGCTTGATGAGAAGCACTGGTTCAAGAAGAGACAGTTTTAATCAGTTTGGAAGTATTGGAAAAACATTAGCCTATGCATCGATCCCTTTCGGATTATCTGCAATGGCCAATAAAGCATTAGCAAAAGACATTACCGCAACTCCTGCAACTCCAATTGGAGCACTACAATTTGCCTTAACTTTAGAATATCTGGAAAACGAATTTTATGCTATGGCATTAGATTCTGGTGTAATTCCGGCATCAGAAAATGGAGGAAGAGATCGAAAAGTTTTTGAACAAATAGCTGCGCATGAGTCTGATCACGTTAAGTTTTTGATTGCAGGACTGGGCGGACCAGCAAGTGCAAACTTTGTTGCCAAACCTACTTTTGACTTTACCGTTGGAGGAGCTTTTGACCCGTTTCATGACTACCCAACCTTTTTAGCACTAGCACAAGCCTTTGAAGATACAGGCGTTAGAGCCTACAAAGGTCAGGCAGCAAATTTAATCACTACACCGGATTTATTAACTGCCGCATTACAAATTCACTCAGTAGAAGCCCGTCATGCTTCTGAAGTACGACGCTTAAGAGGATTAAAAGGATGGATTTCTAACAGTGAGAGAGGTGCAGGAATGCCCGCCGCAACACAAGCTGTCTATGATGGCGAAGGCGTTACTGTACAGGCAGGATTCAACACCGCAGCTGCTTTTGGAGCTGCTGCAGGATCAGAAGCTTATGATGAGCCGCTTAGCACACAACAGGTCGTTGATATTGCAAATATATTTATTGTTTAGTACAAAATAATTCTAAATATTGAACCATCTTTACACTACTTGTGAAGGTGGTTTTTTTTTATGGTTTAAAATCGAAAACTGATGTCCTGATTTTCAGCAGATAAAATATTCTTTTCAGGTATTTGGTTTTAAAATAATTAATTGTACTTTTGCATCCCCTTTATTGGGGATGGAATGTTTAATTAAAATAATATTATGGACGCATTAAGCTACAAAACGGTTTCAGCTAACAAAGCCACTGTAACTAAAGAGTGGATTGTTGTTGACGCTGAAGGTCATAACTTAGGACGTCTTGCTTCAAAGGTTGCAATGATCTTAAGAGGTAAGTACAAACCAAGTTACACACCGCACGTTGACTGTGGAGATAACGTAATTGTTATCAACTCAGAAAAAATTAACCTTACAGGTACAAAAATGAATGACAAAATTTACATGCGTCATACAGGTTACCCAGGAGGACAAAGAACTTTAACTGCTAAAGTATTGCAATCTAAGAATCCTGCATTATTAGTAGAAAAAGCTGTAAAAGGAATGTTACCTAAAAACAAATTAGGAGCTGAACTTTTTAGAAATCTAAATGTTGTTGTAGGTGCTGAGCATACTCACGGAGCTCAAAAACCTAGAACTGTTAACCTAAACGATCTTAAGTAATGGGAGTTATTCACAAAATCGGTAGAAGAAAAACCGCTGTTGCACGTGTATATGTTTCTGAAGGAACAGGAAAAATCACTGTAAACAAAAAAGAATTCGCAACTTACTTTCCAACTGCAACTTTACAATACAAAGTTTTACAACCATTATCTATGACAGAAAATGCTAGTAACTTTGATGTAAAAGTAAACGTTTACGGAGGTGGTTCAACTGGTCAGGCAGAAGCTGTAAGAATGGCATTAGCACGTGTAATGTGTGAAGTGAACATCGAAAACAGAGCTATCTTGAAACCAGAAGGTTTATTAACAAGAGATCCAAGAATGGTTGAACGTAAGAAATTCGGTCAGAAGAAAGCTCGTAAGAGATTCCAATTCTCTAAACGTTAATATTACCTGTCTTGTACATTTGGTACAGGACACTATCAATTATTTATTGAAATTAAAAAACACAGTTGTTGTTGCTCTCCTATCGAGGTAGGAAATAGTTTAGCATCTAAATGGGTTAAGCGATTAAAAAGATTGAAAGATTAAAAAGATTAAAAGATTGAAAAATCTAAAAATCTAAAATCTAAAATCTAAAATCCAAAAAGACACATTGCTAATCAACAGAACGTAAACTAGTACAAAAATGGCAAACAAAATAGAAGTAAAAGAATTACTAGAAGCAGGTGTTCACTTCGGACACATGACTAGAAAATGGGATCCAAACATGGCTCCTTACATTTATATGGAGCGTAATGGTATTCACATTATCAATCTATATAAAACTGCAGCTAAAATTGAAGAAGCTAACGAAGCTTTGAAAAAAATCGCTGCATCAGGTAGAAAAATCTTATTCGTAGCTACCAAAAAACAAGCAAAAGACATCGTTGCTGATAAAGCAAAAGCTGCAAACATGCCTTACATCACTGAAAGATGGCCAGGTGGAATGCTAACTAACTTCGTAACTATCAGAAAGGCAGTTAAAAAAATGTCTTCTATCGATAAAATGAAGAAAGATGGTACTTTCATGACGTTATCTAAAAAAGAGCGTTTGCAAGTTGATCGTTTACGTGCTAAATTAGAGAAAAACTTAGGTTCAATCGCTGATATGTCTAGACTACCTGCAGCATTGTTCGTAGTAGATATCAAAGCTGAACATATCGCAATAAAAGAAGCACAAAAATTAAACATTCCAGTTTTCGCAATGGTTGATACGAATTCTGACCCAAGAGAGGTTGATTACGTAATTCCAGCAAATGATGATGCTTCTAAATCAATTGACAAAATTTTATCTTTAGTGACTACTGCAGTAATCGAAGGTCTTTCTGACAGAGGTTCTGAAAAAGAAGTTGAAGTAGCTGAAGAAGCTGCTCCTGCTGCTGAGGCTGAGGCTGCTCCTGCAACTGAAGAATAAATCAAATTTTAAATTCCAAATTTTAAATTCCAAATTCCAAATACAAAATTAAAAACGTTATGTTGATAATTTAATAAAATTGGAGTTTGGGATTTAGAAGATGGAATTTTTACTTTTAACATTAAAATTCAAAATATTATGGCAACAATTACTGCTGCAGACGTAAATAAATTAAGACAATCTACAGGTGCCGGAATGATGGACTGTAAAAAAGCTTTAGTTGAAGCTGAAGGAGATTTCGATAAAGCTATACAAATCCTTAGAGAAAAAGGACAAAAAGTTGCTGCTAACCGTTCTGACCGTGAGTCTTCTGAAGGAGCTGCTGTTTCTTTTATCAATGCAGACAACACTAAAGGAGCTATCATCACTTTAAACTGTGAAACTGACTTCGTAGGTAAAAATGAAGCTTTCGTAACTTTAGCTAAAGATTTAGTTGAAAAAGCGATCAACTTCTCTTCTAAAGAAGAATTTTTAGCTTCAGATTTCAATGGAATTACTGTTGCTGAAAAATTAATTGAGCAAACTGGTGTTATCGGTGAGAAAATCGAAATCGGTGGTTTTGAAATCTTAGAAGGTGCTTTCGTTGGATCTTATGTTCACGTTAACAAAATTGCTGCTTTAACAGCTATTTCTGCTCCAATCGCTAACGCTGAGACTTTAACAAAAGACGTATCTATGCAAGTTGCCTCTATGGGAGCTGACACATTATCTTACAAAGATTTTGATCCTGCTTTCGTTGAATCTGAACTTGCTGCTCGTATTGCTGTAATCGAAAAAGATAATGAAGAAGCAAAACGTTTAGGAAAAACTTTAAAAAATGTTCCTAAATACATCTCTTTCTCTCAATTAACTGAAGAAGTTATCAAACAAGCGGAAGAAGATGCTAAAGCTGAATTAAAAGCTGAAGGTAAACCAGAACAAATTTGGGATAAAATTATTCCTGGAAAAATTCAACGTTTCATTTCTGACAACACTACTTTAGATCAGGAAAAAGCATTACTAGATCAAAACTTCATCAAAGATGACAGTAAAAAAGTTGGTGATTACGTTAAAGGATTCAACGTTGAGATCACAGGTTTCAAAAGAGTTACTTTAGGTTAATATATTATTTCAATATTTAAAAAGCCCGAATATTAATTTATTCGGGCTTTTTTATGTAATGTTTATTTGTGAAATGTTAGATGTAAA
>NZ_MUHH01000017.1:641307-668815 GCF_002217475.1 Flavobacterium tructae | reverse complement strand
TTTACATCTAACATTTCACATCTAACTATTTATTTCTTGATCGGAAAATTTCTGGCTCTCATCAAAGCATCTGATTTTGGAGCTCTTCCTCTAAAGTTTTCATACGCTTTCTCCTGATCAATCGTGTTTCCAACACTAAAAACACTTTCGTAAAGACGTTTTGCTACTGCTTTGTCATATGCCCCTTTTCCTTCTGTAAAAGCTTCCCAGGCATCAGCATTGATCACGTCTGCCCATAAATAACTGTAATATCCTGCTGAATAACCATCTCCTGAAAAGATATGTCCAAATTGTGGAATTCTATGACGCATTACGATTTCTGACGGCATATGAAGTGCATCTAAAGTCTCTTTTTCAAATTTATGAGGATCAATAGTAGTGGTTGCCAAATGAAGCTTCATATCAATTAAAGAGCTCGAAATGGTTTCTACAGTTGAAAAACCTTCCCCGAAATTAGCTGCTCTTTCAATTCTGTCAACCAAAGCTTTCGGTAATGGCTCACCCGTTTTGTAATGTAATGCAAACTTGTTTAATACTTCCGGAGTCGCTAACCAATGCTCTAATAATTGAGATGGGAACTCAACATAATCGCGAGCTACAGAAGTTCCTGCTAAACTTGGGTAGGTTACATTTGAACACAATCCGTGAAGTGCGTGTCCAAACTCATGAAACAAAGTTGAAGCATCTTCCCAGGAGATTAAAATAGGCTCGTTTGGAGCTCCTTTTACAAAGTTACAGTTGTTAGACACAATCGTCAACACCTCTCCATCCATTCGCTCCTGATTGCGATAGGCATTCATCCAGGCTCCTGAACGCTTGCCTGCACGTGCATAAGGGTCAAAATACCATAAACCAACTGTTTTACCTGTCAATTTATTACTTACTTCCCAAACACGAACGTCAGGATGATAAACCGGCACATTTGTGATTTGCTTAAAATTCAAATTAAACAATTCGCCCGCTACCCAAAACATTCCTTCTCTTAATTTTTCTAATTGTAAATACGGTTTAACTTCATTCTGATCTAAATCGTACTTCGCTTTTCTAACTTTTTCAGCATAATAACGGTAATCCCAAGGCTGAATTTTGAATTTACCTCCTTCTGCATCTACGATCTTTTGCATTTCAGCTACATCTTCACGCACTTTTTCAACTGCAGGTTCCCATACAGAAAGCATTAAATCTAAAGTTTTCTGAGGATCCTTTGCCATTTTGTTCGATAAACTCCAATGAGCAAAAGTAGGAAAACCTAATAATTTAGCTTTTTTCGTTCGTAATTCTAAAATAGAAACCAATGTCGAATTGTTATCATTCGCATTTCCATTATCACCACGTTTTACAAAAATATCAAATGCTTTTTCCCTTAAATCTCTACGTGTCGAAAAAGTCAGGAAAGGCTCAATTGATGAACGTGTATTAGCAATACACCCCATAACATTCAGCTTTCTGTCTTTAGCCTCAGCAATAGCTGCTTTCTTAACCTCTTCAGGCAGCCCGTCAAAATCACTTTCTGTTTTCAATTCCACATATTGATTTTGTTCTTCCGCCAATAAGTTTTGACTAAAACGGGTAAAAAGTGACGCCAGCTCTTTATTTATTGCGGCAACTTTCTCTTTATCAGCTTCATTTAACTTTGCTCCCTGACGAACAAAATTTGTATAATACAACCAGATCAGACGCTGCTGTTCCTTGGTTAGTTTTTTACTCTCTTTAGAATTATAGAGCGTTTCAACTCTTGTAAAAAGCTTTTTATTCTGATTGATTTTATCACTAAACTCAGAGAACTTAGGAGACATTTCTCTGTCAATAGCGCTAAATTCCGGACTGCTCAAGTTAGATCTGTAAATCCCATAAACAGTAGAAATTCTGTCCATTGTTTCCCCTGAACGCTCCATAGCGGCAATCGTATTATCAAAAGTAGGCGCTTTTGGATTGTTAGCAATAGCCTCTATTTGGTTTAGTTTTTCCTGAATTGCAAATTCAATTGCCGGTTTAAACTGTGAAACCTTGTACTCATTAAAAGCAGGGACACCGCCATAAGGACCTGTCCATTTTTGAACCAGCGGATTGTCCGGAATGGTCTGTGCGTTAGCCGCAAATAAGCTTGTTCCCATGAGAAAAATTGTCATTAATTTTTTCATTATCGTTGATTTGTTTTAAAATAGGTTATGGTTCCAAATGTAACTAAAAATCAGTATTCATTTGGAAATTTTAACTTTGGAATCCTCTAAAAACTACCCTTTAATTTAAATATTCCGCTAAAAAGTTATAGAGAAATAGTTTAAATTTGAAACATCATTAACCGAACCACATGTTTAAAACCCGTAGAGAAATTGTTTTTGTAATTCTGGCTGGCATCTTTATAACCAATGCTGTTGTAGCCGAACTTATTGGAGGAAAATTAATTCAGATTGGCCCATTTGTCATGAGCATTGGTATTTTACCCTGGCCAATTGTCTTTCTAACAACCGATTTAATCAATGAATATTTTGGTGAAAAAGGAGTCAAAAAACTGTCCTTTATAACAGCCTGTCTAATTGCTTATGCTTTTCTGATCTTATTTATGGCTATCGTGATACCCGCCGCCAAAGGAATCAGTCCTGTTAATGACGAACAATTTAAGGCAGTTTTTGGGCAAAGTATGTGGATCATCGTAGGTAGTTTAATTGCCTTCATGGCTTCTCAGTTGATTGATGTCTGGATCTTCTGGTTTTTCAAAAGACGTACCGGAGAGCGAAAAATATGGCTAAGAACAACAGGATCAACTGTAATCTCACAATTGTTCGATTCTTTTATTGTACTTGGAATTGCCTTTTGGTTACCCGGAAAAATTGATTTCGACACTTTTATTTCATCAGGATTAACAGGTTACATTTTCAAACTATCCGTAGCTGTTTTACTGACACCGGCAATTTATGCAGGACATCATTTGATTAAAAAATACTTAGACAAAGATCCTGCTCACGAAAAATCCAAACACATAAACAATGGAGAATAAAAATCTAGTACGCTGCGGCTGGTGTTCTTCCAGCGATTTATATAAAAAATACCACGACGAAGAATGGGGTGTTGCCATTTATGATGACCCGTCTATATTCGAATTTTTAATTCTGGAAACCTTTCAGGCTGGTCTAAGCTGGATTACCATTTTAAATAAAAGAGAAAATTTCAGAGCCGCTTTTGATCATTTCGATTATAAAAAAATTGCTCAGTATCCCGAAGAAAAAATAGAGTCCTTACTACAGGATACGGGAATTGTTCGCAACAAACTTAAAATTCGTGCTACTGTTTCAAACGCGCAGGCATTCCTTAAAGTACAGGAAGAATTTGGCACTTTCTCCGACTATATTTGGAAATTTGTCAACGGAAAACCGATCGACAACAATCCAAAAACATTAAAAGACGTCCCTGCTACTACTCCAATTTCGGACGAAATTAGTAAAGATTTAAAAAAAAGAGGCTTCAAGTTTGTCGGATCAACCGTGATTTATGCTCATATGCAGGCTACCGGTATGGTCAATGATCATGTTGAGGACTGCTGGACGAGAAAGAAATAGTCGCAGTTTTCAGTCTCAGTTTTCAGTTTTTCAAAAACCTGAAACTTGAAACCTGAAACTTTTTTCAGCTCTCCAATAAAAATTTATTACATTTGCTTCACACTTTAGGGGTGTCTACAACTTGTAGGCTGAGATTTTACCCTCTGAACCTGATCTAGCTCACACTAGCGTAGGGAAAAGTAAGATGACTTCTGCGCGCATTTCTATGCGCGACTGTAGCCATTCCTAAAGTATAACTACATACTAAACTTAAAGGAATGGAACTAAAAATCAACCAACAAATCAAAAAATTCGATGCTGAATCGTTAAGCATTCAGTCATTGCTCGATCTTGAAATTCCCAACAAACAAAACGGAATCGCCGTTGCTCTCAACAATACTGTTGTTCCAAAATCCAACTGGAACGAACAACTTGTATCCGAAACTGACGAAATTCTAATTATTTCTGCTACTCAGGGAGGTTAAAATTCCAATTTTTTAATTCCAAATTCCAATTGTCAAGCAAGAAATAGGCGTACTGCCTTGCCCCTCTACAATCGATAATTACATTTCACATCTTACATTTTACATCTCATAAAATACAACTACAAGCTATGACTACAGAAGAACAAATTTCCAGAACCCCGTTTCCTAATTCTAAAAAAGTTTACATCAACGGAGCAATACACCCCATCAAAGTGGCCATGCGCGAGATACATCTTAGCGACACCAAACTTTCAAATGGCGGAATTGAAAAAAATCCTCCCGTAACGGTTTATGATACCTCAGGTCCCTATACCGATCCTAATATTGAAATCGATATTAGAAAGGGGCTTCCAAGACTGAGAGAACAATGGATTTTAGACCGAAATGATGTCGAAATTCTAAATGAAATCACTTCCGATTACGGACAAAGCCGATTGAAAGACGAAAATTTAAATCATCTTCGATTTGAATATTTACATCAGCCTAAAAGAGCTAAAAAGGGCGCTAATGTTTCACAATTATATTACGCCAAACAAGGCATTATCACTCCTGAAATGGAATATATTGCTATTCGTGAGAACCAACGAATAGAGCTTTTAAACGAACAAACCAAAGCGATGCAATGTCAGCACGGTGGTCATAGTTTTGGAGCTAACACCCCTAAGAGTAAAATCACTCCCGAATTTGTTCGCAGCGAAGTAGCTTGCGGAAGAGCCATTATCCCCAACAACATTAATCATCCTGAAAGTGAGCCTATGATCGTTGGTCGCAACTTTCTGGTCAAGATAAATGCTAACATTGGCAATAGTGCCGTTACCTCGAGTATTGAAGAAGAAGTAGAGAAAGCAGTATGGGCTTGCCGTTGGGGTGCAGATACGATTATGGACTTATCAACAGGTAAAAACATTCACGAAACCCGAGAGTGGATTATCCGTAACTCTCCTGTTCCAATTGGTACGGTTCCGATTTATCAGGCTTTAGAAAAAGTAAAAGGAATTGCCGAAGATTTAACCTGGGAAGTTTTTCGTGACACTTTAATTGAACAGGCTGAGCAAGGCGTTTCTTATTTTACGATTCATGCCGGAGTACTGTTACGTTATATTCATTTGACTGCCGATCGCGTTACCGGAATTGTTTCGCGTGGCGGATCTATCATGGCCAAATGGTGCTTGTTTCATCATAAAGAAAACTTTTTGTACACTCATTTTGAGGAAATCTGCGAAATCATGAAACAATATGACGTGGCTTTTTCTCTTGGAGATGGTTTACGTCCGGGTTCTATTGCAGATGCTAACGATGCAGCTCAATTTGCAGAGCTAGAGACTCTGGGAGAATTAACTAAAATTGCCTGGAAACACGATGTACAGGTTTTCATTGAAGGTCCAGGCCACGTTCCGATGCACATGATTAAAGAAAATATGGACAAACAACTGGAACATTGTCATGAAGCTCCTTTTTATACTTTAGGCCCACTAACGACGGACATTGCACCAGGTTATGATCACATTACCTCTGCTATTGGAGCGGCGATGATTGGTTGGTATGGCTGTGCAATGTTGTGTTATGTTACTCCAAAGGAACATCTTGGTTTACCTAACAAAAAAGATGTGAAAGACGGTGTAATCACCTATAAAATCTCCGCACATGCTGCCGATCTTGCCAAAGGTCATCCGGGAGCACAATACCGCGACAATGCTTTAAGCAAAGCCCGTTTTGAATTCCGTTGGGAAGATCAGTTCAATTTAGCCCTTGACCCTGATACGGCCAGAGAGTTTCACGATGAAACCCTTCCTGCCGACGGTGCAAAAGTCGCTCACTTTTGTTCGATGTGCGGTCCTAAATTCTGCTCCATGAAGATCTCTCAGGAAATTCGTGATGTAGCCGCGGCCGAAAAAGGCATGCAGGAGAAATCAGAAGAATTTATTGAACAGGGGAAAGAGATTTATATTTAATGTAGTTAGTGAAGAAAATAGAAGAAAGAATATAGAACAAAGAATATAGAACAAAGAATATAGAACAAAGAATATAGAACAAAGAAGAAAATATATGATCGTAATTACCAATCCTTCCCCAATTAAAAATGAAACACATATCGTTCATACTCTATTTGAAGAAGGATTGGCTTTACTTCATATTCGGAAGCCTGATTTTTCTGAAAATGAAATGGCTCGATTCATTCAGCAGATAAAACCTGAATATCGAAGCCATTTAGTCTTACACAGTCATCACGTTTTGGCGGAAGACTTTGGAATTACTAAGATTCATTTTTCAGAAAGGGAAAGGAAAAATAATTTTTCAATTGACTCGGATCAAAAGGCATTTTCGACAGCAACCCATTCAATTGAAGATTTCAATTCCTTATCATCTGCATTCAACTATGCTTTCTTAAGTCCTGTATTTAAAAGTATTTCCAAAGAAGATTATCATCCGGAAACGAATCTTTTTGAAGCTTTAAACTCAAGAACAAATCATAAAACTAAAGTTATCGCTTTAGGAGGAATTGATGCTAAAAACATCCAAAAAACGCTCGAAAATGGCTTTGATGATGTCGCTCTTCTAGGAAGTATTTGGAAAAATGAAAACCCTATAAAACAATTCAAATTATGTCAGCAAATCGTCCAATCGCACTTTCAATAGCAGGTTTTGATCCTTCGGGTGGCGCTGGTGTTTTAGCGGATGTCAAAACATTTGAACAACACCACGTTACTGGATTTGGCATTTTAACCGCCAATACCATTCAAACGGAAGATCAATTTATTGAAATTCAATGGACTGATTTGAGTTTTGTGATTCGTTCTATTGAAACCTTTTTTGAACGTTATAAGATCAGTACCGTCAAAATTGGAATTGTTCCTTCTTTGAATTATCTGAACCACATTCTTTCGACCATAAAACGAATAGCCCCAAACACTTTAATTGTCTGGGACCCGGTTTTAAAATCGTCTACCCAATTTGAATTTATGAGTATTGAAGATCGTTTGGAATTAAATCATACGTTGTCAAAAATTGATTTAATTACGCCTAATTATAACGAAATTGAAATATTGTTTCCGGGTTTTATCGCCAACCAACTTGAGTCTCAGAATAAAATCCCGACAAACATTTTATTAAAAGGCGGGCATCATCCTTCGGCAACCGGAACCGATCGTTTGTTCCTGAAAGACGAAATCATCAATCTTCTGCCCTCTGATAAAAAATGCTTTGCCAAACACGGCTCAGGCTGTGTATTATCAGCCGCAATCGCCGCAAATCTTGCACGGAATCAATCTTTGAAAGAAGCTTGCAGGAATGCGAAAACCTACATAGAAAAATACCTGAATTCCACTCCAACCTTAATCGGACATCATTATGTATCATAAATTGCAATATATCTCGCAGGGAAAAACAATAGAAGAACAGCTGTATAATATCCATGAGGCTTTAGATGCCGGATGCGATTGGGTGCAGCTCCGTTTTAAAAATCAAACTGAAAAAGACACTTTTACTCTGGCAGAAGCAGTAAAATTTTTATGTGAAGAGTATCTCGCTAATTTTATTGTAAACGACAACCTATATCTCGCTCAGCAAATCGCCGCAGACGGAGTTCATCTCGGACTATCGGACATGAAAATTGACGAAGCAAGGGCAATACTTGGAAATACCAAAATCATAGGAGCAACAGCCAACACTTATGAAGACATTGAAAATCATATCAAAAACGGCTGCGACTATATTGGTCTGGGTCCCTTTCGTTTTACAACAACCAAAGAAAAACTAAGTCCAATTCTGGGATTGTCAGGTTATTTTAGAATTATTCAAGAGTTAAAACGCAATAAACTGGAGATTCCTATTTATGCCATCGGAGGAATCACTCTGAACGATGTCGCTCCTTTAATGGAAACCGGGATTCATGGAATTGCGATCTCCGGAATGCTTACAGAAAGTAATCAAAAAGAAAAACTCATTCAACAATTAAACGAAAAATTATATGCAAACGTCATTGTTTAACATAGGAGATAAAACCTTAACCTCCCGTCTATTTTTAGGAACAGGAAAATTTGGTTCGAATCTGGAAATGGAGAATGCTATTTTGGCATCAGAAAGTGAGTTGGTCACTGTAGCACTAAAACGTATCGATCTCGAAACCGAAACTGATGCTATTTTGACGCACTTAAATCATCCAAACATTCATTTATTACCCAATACATCGGGAGCACGAAACGCCAAAGAGGCCGTTTTCGCTGCACAATTAGCGAGAGAAGCATTAGAAACGAATTGGCTGAAACTTGAAATTCATCCGGATCCGAAATATCTGATGCCTGATCCGATAGAAACTTTAAAAGCGACAGAGGAGCTCGCTAAACTTGGTTTTCTCATCCTGCCGTACATCCATGCCGACCCCGTTTTATGCAAACATCTTGAGAGTGCCGGAACAACCGCTGTTATGCCCCTAGGTTCCCCGATTGGAAGTAATAAGGGTTTAAAAACGATTGATTTTTTAGAGATTATTATCGAACAAAGTAATGTTCCTGTAATCGTCGATGCCGGAATTGGGTCTCCGTCTGATGCTGCAAAAGCAATGGAAATGGGTGCAGATGCTGTTTTGGTTAATACTGCAATTGCGATTGCAGGAAATCCAAAACTAATGGCAGAAGCCTTTAAAGAGGCTGTCATTGCAGGCCGAAAAGCCTTTGAAGCTAAAATTGCTCCTCAACAGAATTATGCTGTGGCTTCGAGTCCTTTGACCTCTTTTTTATATGAGTAGTTTTTAATCTCTCGCAGATTTGGCAGATTAAGCAGATTGTTTTTGTCCCATTTTAATTCAGATAAATCTGCTCAATCTGCCAAATCTGCGAGAAAATACTTTATAAAAAGTAGGAAATTTCATTAAATTTGATCTAAAACTACTATTATGTCGGAAAATGAAATTTCATATCGAGTTCGAGGAGCTATTTTTACAGTATATAACACTCTAGGTCCGGGATTGTTGGAATCAGTTTACGAAAGTGCTTTATATTATCAATTAAATAAGGATGGACTAAATACTATCAAACAAATTAATCTACCCGTTAAATATGATAATGTAGAATTAGATATCACTTTTCGATTGGATTTATTGGTTGAAAACAAAGTAATTGTTGAATTAAAATCTGTTGATGAATTAAAATCCATTCACTTTAAACAATTAAATACTTATTTAAAATTAACAGATAAAAAGCTGGGACTATTGGTCAACTTTAATTGTATAAATATCCTAGATAACATACATCGAGTCGTAAACAAAATCTAACCTATCCACAAAAATCTGCGTGAAACAAAACACAATCCAATGAAAACATTCAAATCGGTTTTTGAGAATTATGATTGGAATACTATTCAATCTAAAATATATCAAACCACATCAAAAGATGTAGAACACTCTTTGTTTAAAGCCAAACTAAATCTTGATGATTTTTTAGCTTTGATTTCTCCTGTTGCACAAAATTATCTGGAGCAAATGGCACAAAAATGCCATGAAATTACCAAAAAACGTTTTGGCAAAACCATACAAATGTATGCTCCTTTATATCTCAGCAACGAATGTCAAAATATCTGCACGTATTGCGGATTTAGTTTAGACAATAAAATCAAACGAAAAACCCTTTCTGATGCTGAGATAAAAATTGAAGTAGAAGCTTTAAAAGAGATTGGTTTTGACCATGTTTTATTGGTGACCGGTGAAGCGAATTATACCGTAAACATTAATTACTTCCTAAATGCAATTGCTTTAATACGAAAAGAATTCTCCATTATTTCTGTGGAAGTCCAGCCGCTTTCAACCGAAGATTATGAACGTTTGCATCAGGCTGGTGTTTATTCCGTTTTGGTATATCAGGAGACCTACCATCAGGAAGTATATAAAAAATATCATACGAAAGGAAAAAAATCTAATTTCGATTACAGATTGGAAACTCCCGATCGTATTGGTACAGCCGGAATTCATAAAATGGGATTGGGGGTTTTACTGGGGCTGGAAGACTGGCGAACCGACAGCTTTTTTAATGCGTTACATCTGGATTATCTTCAAAAAAAATATTGGCAGACTAAATATTCTGTTTCCTTTCCGAGACTCCGCCCGGCAGAAGGCATTATTGAACCAAATTTTATTATGGACGATAAAGATCTGACACAACTCATTTGTGCCTATCGCTTATGGAATGAGGATTTGGAAATTTCAATCTCGACACGTGAGAATGAGAAATTCAGAAACAATATTATCCCTATCGGTGTGACCAGTATGAGTGCGGGCTCTAAAACCAATCCCGGTGGTTATGTTGTTGATCCGCAATCTCTGGAGCAATTCGAAATCAGCGACGAACGTTCTGCCAAAGAAATTGCACAAATTATAACGAATTCAGGCTATGAACCTGTCTGGAAAGACTGGGATAAAATATATAGTCATAAAGAGGAAAGTCTTAAAGTCTTAAAGTAAATCCTTTTACTTCAATTCTAACTTTCGACTTTTGACTTTTGACTTTTGACTTTCTAACTTTAAGACTTAAATTACAATGAGTATCATACAGGAATTTTTACGTTACAACAGACAAACCATTCTTCCCGAAATAGGTGACGAAGGTCAGGAGAAACTCAAAAAGGCGAGAGTTTTAGTAATTGGTGCCGGAGGTTTAGGGTGTCCCATTTTACAATATATCGCCACAGCGGGAGTCGGTTACATTGGCATTATGGATTTTGACACTATCGAAATTCACAATCTGCACAGACAAATTTTATATACCGAAAAAGAACTTGGTAAACTTAAAGCTGTTGTTGCAAAAGAAGTTGTTTCTGAACTTAATCCATTAATAAAAGTCGAAGCCATAGTCGAAAAATTAACTCCGGAAAATGCCCGACAGGTTATTACGCAATACGATATTGTGGTTGATGGTTCGGATAATTTTACAACACGCTATTTGGTTAACGATACCTGTGTGGCGCTGCAAAAAACTTTGGTCTACGGTAGTATCTTAAAGTTTGAAGGACAAATTGCCGTTTTTAACCATAAGGGCAGTAAAAATTTACGCGATTTATTTCCCGAGATGCCGGATCCGAAAGATGTTCCGAATTGCAATCTCAATGGTGTTTTAGGAACATTGCCCGGAATTATTGGTACGATGATGGCGCATGAAACGCTCAAAATAATTCTGGAATTACCAACTTTAAACAATGAGTTAGTACTTTTTAATACGATAAACTGGAACTTTATGAAACTTAACTTTTAAAAAACAATCGCGTCTCCAACACTGATAAGTCCCGAATTCAGACTTACAATATTAGTTCCGAATAAAACAGAATTATTTACATTACGATATTTACTTAAAGTCTTCAAAGGTTCTTTTTTTACAATGCCTTTTTGCGGATCATTATTCACCATAATACATCTTCCGCAGGGTTTTATATTTCTAAATCGAACTTCTCCAATTTTAAAAGTAACAAAATCATCTTCTTCGTGAGCCTTTTGGCTGCTGATTACAATATTAGGACGGAAGCGCAAAATGGTAATTTTTTCTTCTAGTTTTTCATTTAGATAATCCAAACTTTCGGTTCCGATCATTAAATACGGATAACCATCGGCCAAACTTACATTAAAGGTTTCTTTTAGCTTTGAACTTTCGTGTTTGCGATCTCCGTTTCTAATAATTTTAACCAGTTTACATTCGAAACCCAAATGTTCGCTAAACCAGATCGAAGTGCTTTTATTGACCTCAACGACATCACTGTCATCCTCCCACACTTTAACAGCAATGGACTGACCCAAATGTTCTTCGATTAAAAAATCATGCTTTTGGTCTTTAAAAGTAATGCTGATTTTACCTTTCGAAATCTGAGGATAAAACTGACTCATGAGAGGATATTCTCTTTGTGTCAGCATCTTGTTTTCAGCATCAACAAGCATCCATCTGCGGTCGTTTTCAAACCCCATTTCTTCTGCATAGGCGCTTTGACAGCTTACTCCTGCCAGACTTTTTACAGGATAGATATAAAGTTCTTTTACAATATAAACTGCACTCATTTTATTCCTTTTTTAAAATAGATATAAACGCTTCTCGATCAATTTCACGACAGCCTAAACTCTCTAAATGCGAATTATAAACCTGACAATCCAGGAGTTGGTAGTTCCCTTCTTTTAAATAATTTACCAAAGCTATGAAAGCTACTTTTGATGCATTCGTTACTTTCGAAAACATACTTTCACCACAAAAAACATGGCCCAAATCGATCCCATACAAACCTCCAACCAGATTCTCGTCCTGCCAAACCTCAACAGATTTCGCGATTCCCTGCTCATTAAGTTTACAATAGGCATCAATCATTTCGTTTGAAATCCAGGTTCCCTCTTGTCCTTCCCGTTTTATTTTTTGACAATTCGAAATCACCTCTCTAAAATTTTTATTAAAAGTAACCGTGAATTGTTTCCTATTCAAAACATTACGCATGCTTTTTGACACAATCAATTCCTCTAAAAACAAAACCATTCTGGGATCCGGCGACCACCAAAGAATAGGCTCTCCTTCATTAAACCAAGGAAAAATCCCGCTTTGATAAGCCAATTTCAGTCTTTCCGGATCTAAGTCTCCGCCAATGGCAAGAATTCCTTCTTCATCGGCTTCTGAAACGGGTGGAAAGAACAAATCGTTAAATACGTAATACATTTAAAAAAAAATCAATTATAAAATTCCAAATTCCAAGATTGTATTTCAACCTTTCCTTTTTCAGAGTTGACAAACTACTGCACTAAATTTCCATACAAAAACAAATTCCAAATCCCAATTACACATTTTATGAATTGGAATTTGGAATTATTTTTTTGAAGTTTAAACTTTCTTAGAACGGTAAATCGTCCGGTTCGTCTTCGTTTAAATTAGTTGCAGGTGCAAAAGCTTCTGAAGCTGGCATTGGAGGCGTTTGTCCAGGACCTTCCGGTGCCAGTCTTTCGATTCTCCAACCTTGAATACTATTGAAATATCTGGTTTCTCCTTGTGGATTAACCCATTCTCTTCCTCTTAAATTGATAGAAACTTTTACTGCCTCACCTTGTTTGTAGCTACTTAATAAATCGCATTTATCTTGCGTAAATTCGATCAAAATATGCTGTGGATATTGCTCATCTGTGGTAACAACCAACTCTCTTTTTTTGAATGCAGCACTAACTTGTTGCTCTGGGTTCACCACTTTTACTTTACCTGTAACTTCCATCTTCTTTCTATATTAATTATTGTTTCTATTCTTATTGCTTTGCTAAAAGTACTTTCCAGGCTGATGAAATATCATCTTTATTGAGATATTTTTTGGCTTCCAAATGTACTTTTTCGAGATCGTCTGAGCTTAAAACTCCTTTTACCGAAAAATTTTCTTTCACAAATATACTAACTTCTTCTGTGGTAGGCAAGGCTTCAATGTTCCCTAATTTCCCAAGATCATTCCCATCAAAAACAGGACTTTCTTTAATAAAATCAGGAATTACATCTACTCCTACCCCAAGAGTTGTCAAGGGTTTAGGCACTTCAAAAAGCCCCTGATTCGATCTGGAATACCAATTACTGCCCAATCTTGAAACCAAATCTATTTTATGCTGATCAATGGCTCCGTTTTCATCTAAAATAGCTTCGCTTATATGAAGCTTAACCACTTCACAAAGAATCAGATTTCCTGCACCTCCCTGATCTCCCAACGGAATAATCTGAGTGACTTTACATTCAAACTGTACCGGAGACTCTTTTACACGATAAGGCTTTACAAAATCGGACGGGACTTGTGTCAATCCGGCCTTTATAAATTCATTTACGCCATCTCCATATTCGGTACTGGCTAATGATGTTTGTTGTACCAAATCATAATTCACAACATTTATAACTACTTCACGGGTTTCTTCAGCGTTAATTAAAGTATGTTTTATGGTATTGTCGCGTACACGTCGTGCTGGTGAAAAAACCAAAATTGGCGGATTGGCACTGAACACATTAAAGAAACTAAAAGGGGACAAATTGGGTATTCCCTTAGCACTAATTGTACTCGCAAATGCAATTGGCCTAGGTCCCACAGCACTTTGTAAATAGCCTTGCAATTTGGCCGTTGGTATTTCTTTTGGATCAATACTAATCATATTTTTCTTTTTAAAGGAATCTCATTTCCGTAGCTACAAAAATAGAAAAATCGTTTAATCCAAAGAAATAGTTTCAGACTTTAAAACAAAAAAATCTTTATCGTTACGCAAAATATTAAATGTGTATATTTCGTTATATTTATACCACAAAAAAATAGTTATGTCTTTTTCCGAGAGAAGAAATACAACCCGTTGGATCATTATTACCATTTCCTTTTTAATCATTTCCCTGATTCTCTGGAACACTTATACTTTTTTCCAAATCTTTAAAAATGAAGAACGCTTAAAGATGAATCTTTGGGCCAATGCACAAAAGACACTGGTCAATGCAGATGAAAATACGGATTTAGATTTACCGCTTGAAATCATCAACAACAACACTTCAGTTCCTGTTATGCTTACTATGTATGACAAGGTGATTAGTTCTGTGAATGTTCCGGAAGAAGTCCTGCAAAATAACGAAAGTACCTTATCTTATCTCAAAAATCTGAAAAATGAGAATGAGCCCATCGTTATTGAATATGCGCCCGGAAAACATCAGGAACTGTACTATGGGAATTCGGCATTGATTAATAAACTGAAATATTATCCCATCGCCTTATTGCTGATTATCTTTTTGTTTGGGGCTTTGATTTATAATTTTTACAGAAGTACTAAAATGGCTACCCAAAATAAACTCTGGGCAGGAATGGCAAAAGAAACGGCGCATCAAATCGGAACACCTTTATCTTCCTTAATTGGCTGGGTAGAGATTTTAAAAACAGAAGACATCGATTCGTCTATAACTTTTGAAATTGAAAAAGATATTGAACGTTTACAGACTATCACAGACCGTTTTTCTAAAATTGGGTCGGTCCCTGTTTTAGAGGAAAGAGATATTGTTACCGAAACTTTGAATACTTACCAATATTTACAATCCCGTTTTTCGAAACAGGTTACTTTCTCTTATCGGGCACCTCAACAAAGCATACAGGCAATGATAAATCCAACGCTGCACAGCTGGACTATTGAAAATTTAGTAAAGAATGCTATTGATGCGATGAAAGGAAAAGGAACTCTGGACCTTCAAATTGAAGAAGATGCACATCATGTAAAAATTAATGTAAAAGACTCCGGAACGGGAATTTCTAAAAAGCAGTTCAAAACTATTTTCGAACCCGGTTTTACAACCAAAAAACGCGGCTGGGGACTTGGACTTTCTTTAACCAAAAGGATCGTTGAAGAATATCATGGCGGAAAGATAAAAGTTCTACAATCTGAAATTGGAAAAGGAACTACTTTTCAGATCTCATTAAACAAAAAAGTGCAGTAAAAGACTTCGACTTCGCTCAGTCTGACATTTCGACTTCGCTCAGTCTGACGTGGTGTTTTATAGATTCATCGGATTTCGTTAAATAAAAAAGTGCAGCAAATTACTTTACTACACTTTATCTTTTTTATTTCGACTGTCAAATCGAGCGGAATCGAGATTTTTTTATGCCTGAAATGAGAGACTTCGGCTTCGCTCAGTCTGACATTTCAGCTTCGCTCAGTCTTGCGTTTCGACTTGGCTCAGTTGGACAGTTTGTTTTGTTTGTTTATAAATTAGCCTGAATATCTTTGGCCAAAACCTCAAATTCTTCTTTAGAAAGTGAAACTTTATTTTGAAAACGCATTTCATCCATTTCGTTTAACGGAATCAAATGTACGTGTGCGTGAGGCACTTCAAGACCAACAACTGCCACTCCAACTCTTTTGCAAGGAACCGTTTTTTCCAGTGCTGCTGCAATTTTCTTAGAAAACTTCATTAATCCTAAATACAACTCCTCTTCCATATCAAAAATCTTGTCGATTTCTTGTTTTGGAATACAAAGTGTATGTCCTTTTGCATTTGGGTTTACATCTAAAAAAGCCAGATAATTATCATCCTCAGCAATTTTATAAGCAGGAATTTCTCCGTTTACTATTTTGGTAAATATTGATGGCATTATTTCTTTGTTTATTGGGTGAATCGTCTAACCGATTTAACGATTAAACACAAAAAATTAGTCTCTGGTGATTTCAAGAATTTCAAATTTCAAAACTCCATTTGGAACCGTAATTTCAGCTACTTCTCCAACCGATTTCCCCAGTAATCCTTTTCCGATAGGAGACGTTACAGAGATTTTTCCTGTTTTTAAATCTGCTTCACTTTCAGCAACAAGTGTATATTTCATTTCCATTCCATTGCTTTGATTCTTAATTTTCACATTAGAAAGAACCAATGCCTTCGAAACATCTAATTGTGATTCGTCAATTAATCTTGCATTAGAATACACTTCTTCCAGTTTAGCAATTCTCATTTCTAATAAACCTTGCGCTTCTTTTGCTGCATCATACTCCGCATTTTCAGACAAATCTCCTTTATCTCTTGCTTCTGCTATATCTTGAGATGCCTTTGGACGCATTACACTTTTTAAATGCTCCAACTCATCTTTTAATTTTTTTAATCCTTCTGCTGTATAATAAGATACTTTACTCATAACTTCGTCGTTTATATAAATACAAAAAATCCCATCGGGACGGGATTTCTTAATTACAAATATACTATTATTTTTAATAGTACATAATTATATGTTAATCATATAGAATTCAAATGTAAATAATTTATTTTTGTTTCACTAATTCTTATTAAAATAATGAAAAAATTCTGGTACTTAATCCTCTTTGTTTCTGTACTTTTCTCCTGTAGTGAAAATAGTAGACGCGACAAAAACCCTTACATTCCTAGTTATGCAGTTAACCTGTCTATTGATACTAATCTGCCTGCTTATTCCAATCTTAAATTTGTAAGTAATGGCGTGATTATTCCAAATTACGGAGCAAAAGGAATTATCATTTTTAATACCGGAAGTGGTTACAATGCGTTTGATGCCGCCTGTCCAAATCAGCCCATAACTTCCTGCACCGCCATGACAATTGACGGCATAAATGCAGTTTGTTCGTGCGATAAAACAGCCTATAGTTTATTTACGGGATTGGGAGGTAAAGATTATCCATTAAAACAATATCGCGTAGAATTTACCGGAACGATAATTCACGTTTACAATTAAAAAAAAGCCTGAAAAAATAACTTTTCAGGCTTTTTACATTTTACGTTTGATTTCTTACTTTTTTAGAATTTCAATGTCAATCCGGCTAAGAAATTAATTCCTGCCTGAGGATAGTAGTAAGGATAAACATCCCACATTGCTCCGTTTGAAACATATTTTTTATCCAGAAAATTATTCACCAGACCAGTAATCAAAATTGATTTGAATACTGATTTTGGCTTGATTTCATAAGACACATTCAAATCGTTTACGAAATAGTCTGCCAATTTCGCTGCCGGTAATTCAATATTGTTCATGTATTGTTCTCCCACAAACTTTTGCAATAACGAAATGTGCAGATTTTGGATCGGACTATATACAATAATATTTCCTGCAATAACTGATGGTGAATAAGCTATATCGGTTGTTCCGTAATGTGTGCCTTCAACAGCTAAATCAATATTTTTATTACTGCTTAAAGTGAAATTCGGTCTAAGGATAAACTTTTCAGAAAGTTGTATTGTAGCATCAACTTCTAAACCTAAGCGGTAGCTTTTCTCCGTGTTAGCACGAATTGGAGCTCCAACATCGTCCAATCTTCCAGTCAAAATCAACTGATCTTTGTAAGCCATGTAATAAACATTCGAATTCAACTGAAATTTATCTGAATTGAATCTCCAGCCCAGTTCAAAATCATTTAGTTTTTCAGGTTTTACATTTCCACCTTCATAATCGGTTCTGTTAGGCTCGCGATTGGCTCTTGCATATGAAAAATAAAGAGTGTTTTTTGAATTGATTGCGTAATTTAAACCTGCTTTCGGATTAAAGAAATTAAAACTGTCATCAACCAATCCTGTATCTTTTCCGTTGGCTTTGTACGTTACATTTCTATATTGCAAATCGCCATAAAAACTAAGTTTTTCTGTTAACTGATAATTGGCTTTCGCGAAGATATTTCCATCTGTTTTGGTTGAAAAATCATCATAGTAATGATCTCCCGGCAGCGCCTGAGAAGAATTTCTGGCCCAGATTACTTTACCAAAATGAGCTCCCTCATATTTATTCCAGCCACCACCTACGATTACGTCTAATTTCTCTTCTTTATATTTTACAGAAAAAGTGGTACCGTAAAAATCGTTGTCTAACCATTTCTGACGAATTAAATCAGTTCCCGGAACTAATTCCCCAAGGTCATTTTCTACCATTTTAGTAGGCTGAATCGGCCCATACCCTTTAACTGGCTCGTTATATTTGAAGTTTTCGTAGTATCCTTGCCCTTTAGTGTAATGAAGAGCTAAGTTGCTGCTCCATTTATCAGAAATTGATTCACTCCAATGCAATTGATAATGGTTTTGTTTGTAATTATCGGTTTCATTATCGTAAAAATGAACATTTCCTGCTTCATCTTTATATTTTCCGGCTGAATTATAAGTACGATCTGAATTTAGTTTTTCAGCATCAATTCCGTTCCAGGACTGGTATGTTCTTTCGGTTCCACCAAAAACCAGCGCCTTAATTAAAGTTGTTTTACCAATATAAGTTCCCTGAAGAAAATACGATTTTAAATCAGAACTTGCACGATCTACATATCCATCTGATTTAATGGTAGACAAACGCCCTGCCAGCTCAAAATGATCGTTCAGTAAGCCTGTACTGAATTTTACGGTATTTTTATTTGAATTGAAGCTTCCGTAAGAACTTGAAATTTCTCCCGTTGCTTTCGTAGCATAATTATCAGTCAGCATATTCAAACTCGCGCCAAAAGCAGAGGAACCATTAGTAGAGGTTCCAACACCTCTCTGCAATTGTAAACTCTCAACAGAAGAAGCAAAATCGGGCATATTTACCCAAAAGGTTCCCTGACTTTCAGCATCATTATATGGAATTCCGTTAATGGTCACGTTTACTCTTGTAGCATCACTACCACGCACCCTGATCCCGGTGTATCCTATACCTCCTCCTGCATCAGAAGTAGTTACCACTGATGGCAAATAGTTCATTAAAATTGGAATATCCTGTCCCAGATTTCTAAATTTAATATCCTTTTTATCAAGATTACTAAAACTTACCGGAGTTTTAGCAGTAACACGAACTGCCGAAACTAAAACATCATCCAATTTATTAACTTTCGTAGAATCCTGTTCTTGCGCGAAAGAAAATTGAGAAAAGAAAATAGAAAAAAGAAGTAAGAAAATAGATTTGGTTCTGCTCGACTTTTGAATCTTAGAACCTTTGTGACTTAGTACCTTAGTACTTAAAAAAAAAGTTTTCATCCGTAAAAAATTTACGAATAAAAGGGGGAATTATTCTTTTTGTTAAATTAATAAAAGTTTCACGACAAAGTATAGTGTGCACGCTAAAATTTGTCGTTTTTCCCTTAGCAACATTACTCGCTCAGGTTCTTTGGGTATGATCTCAGCTCGTTATTTAGAGCACCCCTTTGAGACGATGCAAATGTAATGTTAAAAAATCCAATTTTCAAATTCCAAATTCCAATTTTTGACATCGAAATCTAAACACTCTAATTGGAATTTGAAATTTAAAGAGTTGGTATTTAATCCAAATTAGGTTTCTTTCTGGATTGTTTTATTTCCGAAATGCTCTTTTTATCCTTGATACGCTTTTTAATTACCGATTTCGGAATCTTAGTTGCTTTACGAACTTTAGGAACATGCAATCCTTTTTTAATTACTTCTAAGAATCGTTTTATGACAATATCTTTGTTTTTAAGCTGACTTCTGTCTTCATCGCAATTTAAAATCAGAATGTTTTCTGTGGTTAAACGCGCTCCGATATTCTTTTGCAAAAGCAGTTTTTCTTCTTCAGAAAGTGCCTGAGACACATTCAAATCAAAAGTCAACACCACTTTTGATGACACTTTGTTTACATTTTGTCCGCCCGCACCACTGCTTCGTACGGCTTTAAAACTTAATTCTGATATGATTTTTTCGATATCCATTATTGTGGCTGATGTGCAGCTTTTAATAAATCGTTTACTGTTTTCACCGGATTAAAGGTAATTAATGGTACTGCCACAAAAATAGTAAGCCAATTGGCCATTGCTCCGTTCCAGAGTCCCGGAAGTTCGTAACTCTTTACTAATTTGCCATCCACACTTTTTTCGACAATAAAACCAGTCTTTTGATCTACAAATTGCAATAAATCAAACTTCTCATTTTTGTAATTTTTGATTCCGCAAACTAAATCAACAGGATTAAAATGAGTTGCCGAAGCCAGGATTTCCTGTTGTCTTTTATTTGTAAGATCTATTTGCGAAGCCTCTACAATCTGCAACGAAACTGATCCTTTAGGACTCGTTACCCAAAATGGACCACCGCCGGGCTCTCCTTCATTTTTCACCATTCCGCAAACACGAATTGGCCTGTCTAATAAGCTTTTTATCTTACTGATTTTATTTTCGAAAGTAAACTTACTATAGTCACTATTCAACTCAACATTAAGTTTTTTTGATAAAAAGATAACAATCTCTTCAAGATCTTTCTCTTGTATCTCCCCTTTTTCAATTGCATTTAAATAACCAAAAACTTTTTGCTGTATTTTAATTAAAGTCCCTGCTAATGCTTTTTTATATAATGCAATCTGATCCAAATGATTTTGAATTACATTGTCAATGTTTTTGACAAAAATAACATCCGCATCAAGTTCATTTAAATTCTCAATTAGCGCACCATGTCCTCCGGGTCTAAAAACTAATTTATTATTCTTATCCCGAATTGGGCTATTTTTAGCATCTACACAAATCGAATCGGTACTTTTATTTTGATAGGAATAGGAGATATCTATTTTAACTCCTGAATCTTTCTCTATTTTTTCTTTAAGAACCTTAATCTGATTCTCAAACAAACTTTGATGGGCTTCTGAAACGGTAAAATGCAAATTCGAAATCTGATTCGAAGAAGCATAGTGGACACATTCGTTTAAATGTTCTTCAATTGGATTTGCAATATGTCTTTTATATTGATGAAAAGGTAAAACTGCCTTTGGCTTATTTGCAAAATCAAAGTGATCAACAGACAACAATGTTTTTATAAAATAATAATTTTTATGATCACGGTCAAGCGCTTCAAAATCCGGATAGATTTCTTTTAACTTTTTATCAACCGCTTTAAAAAACGCAAACTTCTCCATAGCCACTATAAAAATAGATAGCTCTTTGTCATTTTTACGATTGATATAAGCGTTGATAGTTTCTTTTTGAATGTCAAAATCGTTCAGAAAAGCGCTTAAAAATTTAAACATTCTGCTGGCTGCACCCGAAGCCGGAACAAACTTTTTCAATTTGATTTCTGATTTTTGAAGATCAAAAAAGGCTGCTTTCTCTTCAAATTCTGCTTCTGACAAACTTAATATACCACTGGAAATTGTAGCCGGACTAACCAAATTAGATTTGTTTATTCCGTTTTTAAAAATTTGCAGCTGCTGTAAAATCTTTTCAAAAGAAATTCCATGTTCGTATATCTGAACAAAATCTTCAGATGAAATACCGTGCTGTTTTGCGACAGCTAATTGCTCTATGATCGCTATCGCTTTAGTCAAACGACTTTCTTTATCTCCGGAAAGGGTAATAAAAGGTTTTTTAGTATCAATAAGAGTCTGTTTGAAAACTGAAAATACTGTTTCACGACCTTTAGGAGTATCCCTGATGTCGTCTTTTTCCCATGGGACATCAATGTCTGTCAGGAAAAACAAATCGTATTCGTGCTCTAATGCCGCCTCATTTAAAAGCGGATCACAAAAACCATAGTACATTTCAGAGAAAACCTTTGTCACCATTAAGTTGGTATCGCAAAAAAGGTATTTTTTAGACAAACTGAGCTTTTGATTTTCTAAAGCTACTTGTCCATAGGCAATAGGCAGCATATCTTCAGCTACGCAAATGTGCTGGTTCTCTTCCCATTTCTCCTGCAAATAATCACGTGCAAATTCAGGAACCCATTCGGTTTCATAATATTCCGAAAGCTGTTTTGCCAAGGTCGTTTTTCCTGTACTTTCAGGACCAAATAAAGCAATTTTTATGATAGCTGTTTTTTGCTGTCTAAGATTTTTCTCCATTCTAAATAAGCTGAAATAGCCAAAATTGTAAAAATTAAATACTGAAGTGACAACATCCCTAAACCACGATAAGCGTAAAGGGGCACCACAATAATATCACCAATGATCCAAAGCGTCCAGTTCTCGATCTTTTTCTTCGCCATGTACCACATTCCTGCAAAAAATATTCCAGATGAAATCATATCGACATAATTGTCGTTTCTAATTTCATAATCAAAGTATTTATAGATACCGAAAACTACAAAAACAGTTATAAAAAATAATACTATTCCAATTATTTTTTCATTGGCATTTGTTCGTGTTATAGGCAAATTGTCTTCAACCGTTCCTCCTTTGGCCCATACATACCATCCATATATACTCATAATCGAAAAATATCCATTGATGATCATATCTCCGATATAACCCGCGACATATAACAGATAAACCGAAATAACGGTGGCAATCAAACCGGTTGGATACACCCAGATATTTTCTTTTTTTGCAAACCACACACTCAAAATCCCACAGATAAAAACTAAAAACTCCAGGGCAATATGCCATAACGGAGTATTTTTATAACTGTCCAGAAAAAAATCAATCATAATTGAGCAGGTTTGTTTGAGTTGGATTTTTATTTATGATTCAAAAAAATGGCTGTCGTTTTCAAAAGCAGTTCCGATAACTACTAAATCAGCACCGGCATTATAAGCCTTTTGAATTCCATGCAAATCTACAATTCCTCCACCAACAATTATAGGAATCTCAACATTTTGAGCAATTAGCTGTATCATCTCTAACGGAACTGCTTTTTTTGCACCGCTTCCCGCCTCCAGATAAATCAATTGGTTCCCTAACATTTCTCCTGCCTGCGCTGTTGCCAGCACCAGATCAAAGTTATCCCTTTCCATTGGTTTTGTTTTACTTACACGGGCTACGGCAGTTTCATTGCCGCTTTCAATCAGAATATAACCTGTCGAAATAACTTCCAAATTTGTCTTTTTTAAAATTGGAGCTGCCTGAACCTGATACTCTATTAAATAATCGGGATTTCGGCCTGATAATAAAGATAAGAACAAAATCGCGTCTGCCTGAGGTGAAATCTGCGAAGGATCACCCGGAAATATAACAACGGGTAAATTGGTTTCTTGTTTTAATTTTGATATTAAATCTTCTAAAATTGTTGCCTGCACAATACTTCCTCCTACAAAAATATGTGTGGCAGGAGATTGATTTATTTTAAGCAATAAATGATCTAAATTTTCCCAAACAATTTTATCCGGATCTAATAATATGGCCAGTAATTTTTGCCCATTACTTTTAGCCTCTAAAATTTCCTGCCGTATACTGAGTAATTTTTGTCTCATAGTGGGCGTAAAAGTAAAAGTTTTTTGATGTAGAAGAACTATTTTGAATGAATTATATTTGTGTTATAGTTAAACAAAATTATGATTGCAATTGATCTGTTGGAGAAATATGGTGCTTTGAGAAAGTCTTTCGCTAAAAATGAAATCATTTTTAAAGAAAACAATTTGCCAGCATACTATTATCAGATTGTTTCCGGAGAAGTGAAAATGAGTAATTATAACGATGACGGACGTGAATTTATTCAGGGTATTTTTTACAAGGAACAGCCTTTTGGAGAACCTCCTTTATTTTTAAATCAAAAATATCCGGCAAATGCCATTGCTGTTGAAGATTCGGAAATTCTTCTTCTTGACAGAAATAGTTTCATGAAACTGCTGGGGGAGAATCCGGACATCAGTCTTAAAATAATCGAAAATCTGGCGCAGCGACTGTACTATAAATCGGTTATGGCGGCAGAAATGTCTACTCAGGAGCCGGAGCATCGGATTTTAAAATTAATCGATCATGGAATTGTCTATTTCAATTTTAAAAAAGACACAAATGGCTACCTCATCAATTTTACAAGACAACAGATTGGAGACCTAACAGGTTTACGCGTTGAAACGGTCATCAGAACGATAAAAACTCTGGAGAAAAAAGGTGTTTTAAAAATTATAAACAGAAAAGTATACCGATAAAATAGTTCAGTTTATATGATTTAAATCATAAAATGCAACCCTATAGTGCCTGTACCTTTGTAGTATAAAAATCTCAATATCATGACACTATATCAAACAACATTCGAAAATTTCAATAAAAACTATATGGGTTCTGCTGCAATGGCAGTAATTGGTCAAAGCTGCTTAGGTGGTGCTGCGGCCATGTACGTTCTGGCTAACGGAACCTCAATACCACAAATGATACAACTTGCCATTATTGTTTTGGCTTGTGTTTTTGCAAATACTTCTATATTGGCACAAATGAAACATAAAACGGTTTTTAACCTTATTATTGCAAGTGCCCTTTTAAGTGTATTTTTTATTCTGTTAAACAGTTTTATTCTATGAAAAAACAAATAGAGAATCGAGAAGATGTCGAATTTTTAGTCCATCAGTTTTATGCTAAGATAAGAGCCGATAATGAAATCGGCTTTTATTTCAATTCTATGATTAAAGATTGGGATGCGCATTTAGAGAAGCTTACCGATTTTTGGGAAACTAACTTATTTGCCGTAAGAAAATATAATGGTAATCCGCTTGCTGTGCACAATGAAGTCGATTCGCATTTTGAAGGAAGAATCACCTCTAATGAGTTTGGAATCTGGCTGAATCACTGGTTTCAGACTTTAGAAGAACATTTTGAAGGCGAAAATGCCGAAACGTTAAAACGACGTGCCCGTAAAATGGGAACTTTTTTGTTTCTGAGTATGTTTGAAAATCGAAAGAAAACAGCAGAACCTAGTGCTGAATAAATTGCTTTTTTTGTGATTACGAGACTCGAGCGAAATGACAAAATCAAACCTTGGAATTTGGAATTTCTTTATTGGAATTTTATTTAAACTTTATTTATCAAAAGCATAAACCAGAGTAAAGTTCTGCCCTGAAGTATTCGATTTAATTTCTTTATAGTACACGTCAAAATTTACTGCGAGATCATTAAAATGAAGACTGGCTTCGGTCTGATTTTTATCTAACGAAAATGCATCTACACTAATATGATCTTTAAAACTGATTCCTTTTTCGTTTCTGATTTTAAAAATAGCTTCTTTGGCTCCCCAAATTACTGTCAGTTCCCTGATGTAATCGGGAGTATTTTGAGTGTTTAAATAACTGTTTTCGGTCTCTACAAATTTGTCGGCTATTCGAAGGATTTTGTCGCGTTGCAGCTCCATGTCGATTCCTACTGTTTTATCACTAATTATAATCGCTGCAAAATCATGTGAATGTGTGATGGAGATATGATTTTCACAATTGAAATAGGGCTTCCCAAATTCGTCGTAGTGCAAGTCCTGATCTGTAAAACCCATTTCCTGAATCAGCATACGAACGCTCAAAAAGGCGCGTTGATGCATTACAGATTTCATCCCGTTCAGCCTCAACTGTGTTTTCTCTTTTAAAACTACATTGCTCACTAACTCTTCAAATGATTCTGTTATGTGCCAAACTAAGATTTTAGTCGTTTCGTTGAATTGTATGGTTTCAAATAAAGGCATTCTTTTTTAATTATGAGTTATGAGTTGTTAGCTATGAGTTGTTTTTCTGATTTGAGAACGAAATTTCTTATTTTAACGTCTCGTCTTTTAGCCCTGATGGGAACGGCATCCTTTTGCAGCGGGGTTCGCTGCAAAAGATATAGTGGACAGCAGGATTAGCTTCTTATTTTAACTACGCTCCATATAACAGCGATAGTAATCAACTAATATTCTAAAGATTAAGAAATTAAACATTTCACAATTCTGACAGAAAGTAGTCTAAATTAAAAACCTATTCCGTAAATTTGCAAAAATTTTACAATTACAAATATACTATAAATGAGTACTACAACTACGCCTTTTGTGGCTTTCAAAGTAAAAGACATCTCTCTAGCGGCTTGGGGAAGAAAAGAAATTGAATTGGCTGAAGCTGAAATGCCAGGTTTAATGGCGCTTCGTGCTGAATATAAAGACGAACAACCTTTAAAAGGTGCTCGTATTGCTGGATGTTTGCACATGACGATTCAAACTGCTGTTTTGATCGAAACTTTAATTGCTCTTGGTGCTGAAGTTACCTGGTCTTCTTGTAACATTTTCTCCACTCAGGATCAGGCTGCTGCTGCTATTGCTGCTGCAGGAATTCAGGTTTATGCCTGGAAAGGTCTTGATGAGCAATCATTTGACTGGTGTATTGAGCAAACTTTATTCTTTGGTGAAGACAGAAAACCATTGAACATGATCCTTGATGATGGTGGAGATTTAACAAACATGGTTATTGACCGTTTCCCTGAATTGGTTCCTGGAATTAAAGGTTTATCTGAAGAAACTACTACTGGTGTTCACAGACTTTACGAAAGAGTAAAAGCCGGAACTTTACCAATGCCTGCAATTAACATTAACGACTCTGTTACTAAATCTAAATTTGATAACAAATACGGTTGTAAAGAATCTGCTGTTGATGCTGTTCGTCGTGCAACTGACTTAATGTTGGCTGGAAAAAGAGTTGTAGTTTGTGGATATGGTGATGTTGGAAAAGGAACTGCTGCTTCTTTCAGAGGTGCAGGATCTATTGTAACTGTTACTGAAATTGATCCAATTTGTGCTTTACAAGCTGCAATGGACGGTTATGAAGTTAAAAAATTAAACACTGTAATTGCTAATGCTGATATCATCATTACGACTACAGGAAATAAAGATATCGTTCTTGGAGAGCACTTCGAGCAAATGAAAGACAAAACTGTTGTTTGTAACATCGGACACTTCGATAACGAAATCGATATGGCTTGGTTGAACAAAAACCACGGTGCTTCTAAAATCGAAATCAAACCACAAGTTGACAAATATACTATCGCCGGAAAAGACATCATCATTTTGGCTGAAGGTCGTTTAGTAAACCTAGGCTGTGCTACAGGTCACCCAAGTTTTGTAATGAGTAACTCATTCACCAACCAAACTTTGGCTCAAATCGAATTATGGAACAACAGTGCTGCTTACAAAAATGATGTTTATATGTTACCAAAACATTTAGATGAAAAAGTTGCGGCCCTACACTTAGCTAAATTAGGAGTTGAATTGGAAGTTCTTCGCGAAGACCAAGCTGCTTACATTGGTGTTGAAGTTCAAGGTCCATTCAAACCAGAATACTACAGATACTAAATAATTTTAGATTGAAGATTTCTGATTTTAGATTCCTTCAATTATATCTTTCAAATCCGACAGGTTTTTAA